>NZ_JSWG01000040.1 GCF_000797465.1 Psychroserpens jangbogonensis
AATCCAGGACTACCTGCTTTCGGTCGTCGAGAAGCACGGCCTGCGTGAGCACGTGCGGTTCGACTCGTGGATGCAGGCCGCGGCCTACGACGACGCCTCCGGCACGTGGCAGGTCACCTCGATGGGAAGCGACGGCTCCGTCTCCGTCGTCACGGCCCGCGCCCTCGTGCTCGGCGTCGGAGCCCTGCACATGCCGCACATCCC
>NZ_JSWG01000041.1 GCF_000797465.1 Psychroserpens jangbogonensis
GTCCTGGTGCATGGCGTCGATGAGGACGTCGGTGGCCTCGGGGTGGGTGGTGGCGTCGTCGAGGTCGAGGCGGGCGATGAGGCCGCTGCGGCGGCGGGGCCCGCGCAGGCTGATCAGGGTGATGGACTCGCTCGGCCAGAAGCCGAGGGTGTGGGCTGCCAGCAGGGCGAGGTCGCCCGGGTGGGTGACCTGGATGACCTGGGCGGAGTTATCGTCCATGGTAATTC
>NZ_JSWG01000042.1 GCF_000797465.1 Psychroserpens jangbogonensis
CCTTGACCGAGTGCTAGCCCGATCCGATGAGTCCCACGACCCCGACCATGCAACGCCTAGCAGCTATCACACATGACCGGTTTAGCCTCTTCCGCTTTCGCTCGCCACTACTCACGGAATCGCGGTTGCTTTCTCTTCCTGTGGGTACTGAGATGTTTCACTTCCCCACGTTCCCTCCACGCACCCTATGTGTTCAGATGCGGGTCACTGGAC
>NZ_JSWG01000043.1 GCF_000797465.1 Psychroserpens jangbogonensis
CGGCTACCTCTCACTCGAGCGGCCCTCCGGAACGCTCTCGGGTGGCGAGTCGCAGCGCGTCAAGATGATCCGGCACCTCGGCAGCTCGCTCACCGACGTCACGTACGTCTTCGACGAGCCGACGGTCGGCCTGCACCCGCACGACATCGAGAACATGAACGACCTGCTGCGTCGCCTGCGCGACAAGGGCAACACGGTGCTCGTCGTCGAGCACAAGCCGGAGAC
>NZ_JSWG01000044.1 GCF_000797465.1 Psychroserpens jangbogonensis
CTTCTGAGCGGCTGATGGTGCGAAAATATATTCTCGATTCTGTCCGCTATTGGCTGGAAGAATATGATGTCGACGGCATCCGTTTTGATTTAATGGGCATTCTTGATATTGAAACCGTCCGCCAAATCAGTACGCTTGCCGAGAATGTAAAGCCGGGCGTGCTTCTGTTCGGAGAGGGCTGGGATTTAAATACCCCGCTTGACAGCGGGCAAAAAGCAACATTGCAAAATGCCGGAAAAGTTCCGGCGGTCGGCTTTTTTAATGATCGGTTCAGGAACGCAGTCAAAGGG
>NZ_JSWG01000045.1 GCF_000797465.1 Psychroserpens jangbogonensis
CAAGAAAACCGGCCGAAACCGAACAAAAAAACACTTCTTTCGTTCTCTGGCAAAAAAACGGCGCCCGTCCTGAAAAAGATCTGACCGATATCGATGTTTGGATCAATTTAGCCGGAAAATCGCTTTTCGGCCGTTGGAATGAAAAAACGAAGGCGGAGATCGCGACAAGCCGCCTCCGCTCTGTGGAGGAGTCGGCCCGCATCATACAAAGTCTTCAGAAGAAGCCGAACACCCTCATTC
>NZ_JSWG01000046.1 GCF_000797465.1 Psychroserpens jangbogonensis
TCTTTTAAGACATTTTCAATTTCAGCTTTATCTTTAGCATTGATATTTACTTCAGGTTCAATAATTGGTACTAAACCTTTTGCAATAATTTTTTTAGCGAATTCAAATTGTTGTTCAACAACATCTTTGATACCTTGTTCGTTTAATTCTAAAATGTTTGAACGCATTTTAGTACCAAAAATATGACGTTCATTAGCACGATCTAAT
>NZ_JSWG01000047.1 GCF_000797465.1 Psychroserpens jangbogonensis
CTGTTGTGCCTCGCTGACCCCCGTGGACCGGAGACTGAGTCGGAATGCAAACCCCCCATAGAAAAGCTTTGGGATGCGCTCAATCATGGCAGGCCATTTCCCACTTGCGATCTGAAGAGCAGCGCGGCAGACCTACCGCCCGATGTTAGAAGTTCGTGGCCCGCCAGCGCACTCAACTCCGACCAAGGCACACGCGCGCAAAACGTCGGCGCCGGCCCAAACTACTGCAGCCCCGACG
>NZ_JSWG01000048.1 GCF_000797465.1 Psychroserpens jangbogonensis
AACTTCGCGCGAAGGGCACGGCGTACCACATTCATCATCCGTTTAACGTGAAGATGAACGAAGGTGGTTGCTCGCGCGAACAGATTCGCGGCTGGGTGGCGAACCGGTTTTACTACCAGATCAACATCCCTCTGAAGGACGCGGCGGTCATGTCGAACTGTCCCGATCGGGAAACGCGGCGGCGCTGGGTGCTGCGCATTCTCGATCACGACGGTTACGGGGATGACGAAGGCGGCATTGAAACATGGGCACGCCTGGGC
>NZ_JSWG01000005.1 GCF_000797465.1 Psychroserpens jangbogonensis
TTATGCGCCAAGTGAAGGTGGGATTTATAGTGTTATAGTAACGGATGCATTGACAGGTTGTACAAGTAGTGTTACAACAGAAGTTATAGAGAGTTCACCACCAACAATAGTGTTAGTAGATGTAACAACAGATGCCTTTTCAGAGTTGCATATTATAGTTGTTACAGTTACAGGATCTGGCGATTATGAGTATCGATTAGATGATGGAGCATGGCAGGATAGTAATACCTTTACAGATGTATCAGCAGGCGAGCATGATATAGATGTACGAGATAAGATAGGCTGTGGATTTGTGAGTGATAAGGTAACGGTAATGGATTACCCGAAGTTTTTCACACCAAATGGAGATAGTTATAATGACACATGGAACATTAAAGGTATTGCGGACCAACCAAGCGCAAAAATTTATATATTTGACAGGTACGGAAAACTAATAAAACAGATAAGTCCCTCGAGTGAAGGTTGGAATGGTACCTATAATGGAAACCCAATGCCAACGAGTGACTACTGGTTTGTAGTAGAGTACAATGAACCAAATACCGGAGAACGTAAAGAATTTAAAGCCCATTTCACCCTGAAAAGATAAAATTAGATATGAATTTTAAGAAATATTGTTTAATAGCAAGTTTAGCCTTATTTACCCAAATTGGTACTGCTCAAGAAGGGTTACCGATTTATTCAGATTATTTAACTGATAACTATTATTTAATCCACCCGTCTATGGCTGGTGTTGCAAATTGTGCTAAAGTAAGATTAACAGCACGTCAACAATGGTTTGGACAAGAGGAAGCGCCTAATCTACAAACGCTTAGTATCAATGGTAGAATTGGAGATTCTCAGTCTGCAGTTGGTGCAATCTTTTACAATGATAAAAACGGATACCATTCTCAAACTGGTGGATATTTGACTTATGCGCATCATTTAATGTTTTCTCGTAATGAAATTGACTTGAATATGCTGTCGTTTGGTTTAAGTGCTGGTTTAATTCAATATAAACTTGATGAAACAGAGTTTTTGGCAGATGGTTTCGATCCAATTATTGCTGGTGTAGAACAAAGTGCAACTAATTTTAATGTTGATTTTGGATTTTCATACCATTTAATAAACTTCTATGCTCATGCTACAGTTAAAAATGTACTGAACAATGAAGGAATTAATTTTAATGAACAGGGTTTGACTTATGACAACTTAAGAACATATTTGATATCTGCCGGAAATACATTTAGCAAATACAATAGTCCTTGGAGTTATGAGCCATCAGTGATGTATATGTACAGAGATGCGACTGAAGAGTCTTCAATTGACGTAAATGCAAAAGTTTATAGAGAAATGGATTTCGGAAAAATTTGGGGAGGAATATCTTATAGAAGAAGTTTTGACGGAGCTGAATTTCAAGAAGGATCGGGAGTTAGTAGTCAGAAACTACAATACTTCACACCTTTCTTTGGTGTAGATTATAATAATTTTGTATTTGCTTATACCTATTCTTATCAAGCAAATTCTGTAGTATTTAATAATGGAGGTTTTCACCAAATAACACTGGGTTATAACTTTAATTGTAGAAGAGAAAAGTATGAGTGTAATTGCCCTGCAATTAACTAATTCCAAACATATATAAATAAAAAGTCTCGAAATTTTCGAGACTTTTTGCGTTAGTGATGGAAGCTTTGTTGAAGCTCTCCAAAGTTTTATTAAATTTGGAAGCGACTGCTGAGAGCACGACCAAGGAATTACCTTGGAAACGCTCAAAACTATTACCATTTATATTTCTTTTCTTTAGCTTGTGTTTTTATTGCACGTATCATAGCGTTTTCTAACTTGTTTTCATCATCTTTTTGTTGTTCTGTTATGAACTTACGCCTTTTTTCGTTTAAGGTCTGTATGTCGCCTTGAATAGATTCTCTTGCTTCACGTTTTTTAGCTAAATACGTCTTAATTTCAGATTTGCTTTTACCTTTTAATTCTTTAGGTAAATCATCTTCCTTAAGTTCTTCATAGTTGAAATCTTTTTCCTTTTCAGCGTCGACTAAATCCCAATTTGAGTTTTGATATAAATGAGAACTTTTACTTACCGTTCTACTCACTGCATTTGCACTGCTATAACCCATTGCATTAGTGTCCTCTTGTACTTGTTGCATTATTCTTACTTCTCCAACATAACCATAGGCAACATATGTTTTGTTTAGTTTTTGATTTAGTTTTAGAATTTGATCATCATAAGGTGTTGCGACGTAAGTAGTAGCTTTATTTTGGTTAATGGCCATATAGTCACCATGCGCCAAATCTGCACCATCTTTCCAATAGGATGAAATACCCTGATTATAATCTCCGCAAAAAATGGTGTTTATTGTTACATCGTTTTTATGAGCATGCTTTGCAGCTTCTTTATAACTCACATGACCTTGAGTGAATGGTTCATTGCCTGCTATAAATATTAATTTTAAATCATCTTGGTTTTTACCCCAATTTAATTGATTTAAAGATGTTTCTATGACTTGACCGCAATACTCATTTCCTCCGTTTGTAGTTAACGAAAATAGTTGTTTTGAAATTTCATCTAAATCACCACTAAAAGCTAATACTTGACGAATATAACCTTCTCTTCCGTTTAGGTTATCATTTCCATATTCGTACAGAGCAATCTCTAAATTTGGTTTTTCATCACCACATTTTGCATAAGATAATTCATTAACAATGTCCCAAAGTTGTGATTTAGCTTGATCTATTAGTCCATCCATACTATTACTAGTATCTAACAAAAGCGCAACTTTTATAAACTGATTATTTGCTTCATGAATTACTGTTTCCACTAAAGCGACTTTGGTTTTGTCTGATTTGTTGTTGGCGTTACAGGATAGACAAGTAATCATAAAGACGCTTAATACTATCGATTTAAAAAATGTTTTCATTATGTATGTTTTAAGATTGATGGGATAAAATTATGAGCATCTTTCTTTAATAAAAAACGATAATGAGTAAAGCCAGTTCTTAAGTGAGTAAGGATGGTTTTTAAATGAGGGAAGCCTTCCTTTTTAACTGTTTTAAGTCCTATTTTGGCTTTTTTCAATTTTATTTAATGAATTAAAGTGTGTAAGTTTATTCTGTTGAAATTTATCAAATGAAAGAAATCTTAAAATACAGTCTTATTTTCTTATTGTGTATGCCTGTTTATAATTTGGCTGCGCAACAAGAAGGGCCCTTATTACATATTAGAGGATCGGTACGTGAGAGTGATACTTATGAGCCAATTTCAAAAGTTAATATTGAGATTAATGGAGGCGCTTACACAATTACCGATTGGCAAGGGCGATTTACAATAAAGGCCAAAAAAGGAGATGAACTTATTGTAAGACATAAAGATTTTGAAACCGTTTACTATACTATTACTAATGAAGATCGTATTACCATAGAAGTTGAACCTGTAGTTAGTAAAAATATAAACTCCAAATTTAGACGTGACATTAAGGGTTTTAATTCTTTAATTGATTCCGTTGCAGTACATAAGAAAAAAGATGTTGCTAAGAGTATAAAATTTGTTGGTGAAGCCTTGACTCATAGTAATTCTGTAACTCAAAATGCAGAAGCATATCAGATTTTAGCTGAAGTATATATGTTTTGGAAACAGTATGATCTTGCAGTTAATAATTATAGGATTAGTCTTCAAAATGTAGAAACTAATGATTCTAAGTTGGGATTAGCTAAAGCGTATGAGCTTAATAAAAATTATCAAGAAAGCATTGATACGTATAATGCTATTAATAAAAAGGAACTTGGGAATTACCAACTAGTGACGCTATATGAAGGTTTAGGTGATACTTATTTCAGTATTAGAAAATATGATAAATCCCTTAATGCTTATCAAAAAGGACTTACAGTAGCCAGGGATCATTTGATTTCACCCAAAGTAGTTGATCTAAATTCAAAAATAGCACAGACTTATAATGCCGACGGAAAGGTTGAGGAAGCAGAAGGGTACTTTGATAACTCGATGGATCTTGCAAAAAAGGAAACTAAAAAACGTGCTCTTGAAGAAAAGGTTACAGTGGCCGATTTTCAAAATACAAATCGCAATTACGATAAAGAAATAGAGTTAAGAAAACAAATTGTTGAAGATGTTGAAGCTGTAGAAAAAGATTCAATTATTGATAATGAAAGCGCTTTAACCCTTCAAAAACAAAACTATAAAATTGGGAATGCTTATGCATTACAAAAGGATTATATAAATGCTATTCCTTACCTGGAAAGAAGTATTGAAGAAGCTGATGTTAAGGAAGATTTGATTGTTAAAAAAGATGCCACTAAGAAGCTTTCCGATGTTTATGTAGATGCAGGAAACTATCAAAAGGCTCTTGAGACTTTTACGGCTTATACCCAAGTTGTAGACGAGTTGTATGTTAAAAGAGAGCAAGAACTTTCACAAGCTGACCGATTAAGACGAAATATTAGTGAGCAACAAAATCGAATCACCAGCCTTGAAAGTGATAGAGAGCTAAACGAAAGCCTTGTAGAATCACGTAATAAAAACCAACAAATCGTTATTTATGCTTTAATAGCTGGTATGTTGCTGCTAACCATTATGGCTTTTGTAATGTATAAGTATATAAAACAACAGCGATTAGCGAATAATTTACTGGCTTTAAAGTCGTTAAGAAGTCAGATGAATCCGCATTTTATTTTTAATGCACTTAATTCTGTCAATAGTTTTATTGCTAGTAATGACGAGCGTACTGCCAATAAATACCTTTCTGATTTTTCACATTTGATGCGATCGGTTTTAGAGAATAGTGAAGAGGATTTTATCCCTTTACAGAAAGAAATTGAATTACTCGATTTGTATACTAAATTAGAGCATTTTAGATTTAAAGACAAGTTTGATTATAGTATAATTGTTGATGATGCTGTTGATGTTTCTGAATATCAAATTCCACCAATGCTATTGCAACCTTATATTGAAAATGCGGTATGGCATGGATTGCGTTATAAAACTGAAAAAGGACATTTATATATTTCTATCGATAAAAAAAGCAGTAATGAAATAACGATAAGTGTTTCTGATGATGGGATTGGAAGAGAACGTTCTAAAACTTTAAAAACAGAGAATCAGAAAAAACAAAACTCAAAAGGAATGGGTAATATCAAAAAACGTGTGGCCATATTAAACGAAATGTATAAAGACAAGGTAGACGTATTCATTGATGATTATCAAGATGAAGAAGATGCAGGAACCAAAGTCGTAGTTACCTTAAAAAAAGATTAAATGAATTTGAAATCCATAATTGTAGAAGACGAAGAAACGAGTAGAGAGATTTTAAAAAATTATCTCAATAAGTACTGTCCAAATGTTGAAGTTTTAGGTGAAGCTGAAAATGTTGATGAAGCTTTAATTCTTATTAGAAATCATGATTTGGATTTGGTGTTTCTTGATGTAGAAATGCCCTACGGAAATGCTTTTGACTTATTGGATAAAGTAGGAGATGTAGATTTTGAAACCATTTTTGTTACGGCTTATAATCACTATGCAATTGAAGCTTTAAACGCACATGCATCGTATTATTTAATGAAGCCAATCTCAATTGATGAGTTAATAAAATCTGTTGATTATGTTTCTGAAATTAAAATGAAGGAAGACGCACTACAAAATCAAGTTTTGGTGCCTAAGACCAATAGTGTCAACGGGAAAATAACCATTCCGCAACAAAATGGATTTGAAGTTATAGAAACTGCAGATATTATGTATTGCAAAGCTGATGATAACTATACCGAAATTCACTTAAATAACAACAAGAAGAAACTTGTGAGTAAAACCTTGAAATATTTTGAGGAAGCCCTCAGTGGAAGTAATTTTGCAAGGGTTCATAAAAGTTATTTAGTAAATGTAAATGAAGTGACTAAATATCTAAAAGGAAAAGGAGGAAGCGTGGTTTTAAGTAATGGAAAACAGATTATAGTGTCTGCCTCTAAAAAAGCCGATTTATTATCTTATTTTAAATAAACATATTATGCCAATCATAAAACCAGTAAAAGGAATCCATCCTAAAATACCAGACGACTGTTACATTGCTGAAAACGCAACTATAGTTGGAGAGGTAATAATGGGAAATGAATGTAGTGTTTGGTTTAATGCTGTCATTCGCGGTGATGTGCATTTCATAAAAATGGGTAACAAAGTGAATGTTCAAGATGGCGCAATCATACATGCTACGTATCAGAAATCGCCAACTACAATAGGTAATAATGTGTCTATTGGTCACAATGCCATCGTACATGGTTGCACTATTCATGATAATGTTCTCATTGGAATGGGAAGTATTATTATGGATGATTGTGTTGTAGAAAGCAATTGTATTATTGCAGCAGGAGCTGTTGTTACTGCCAATACAAGAGTAGAATCAGGAAGTATTTATGCTGGTGTTCCTGCAAAAAAAATAAAAGATATTAGCCAAGAATTAATCTCTGGTGAAATTGATAGAATTGCAGACAATTATGTGACGTATTCGAGTTGGTTTAAGTAGATTAAAAATCTAATAATTCTACTTTAAACTTACCATCAAGAATGTCATTTAAAACAATGGTATTTGTATTTGTGTAAAACAAATTTTCAGGTGTTTTACTTATAGAATTCTCAAGCTGGTTTTGATCAAGGATCTCCTTGATTTGTTTAGCAACTGCTAATCCAGAATCGATTATTTTAACATGTTTAGGAAGGATATCTAGTAGCAAAGGCATTAGGTATGAATAGTGTGTACAACCTAGCACCAAGTAATCAATATTAGCGTTAATCATAGGTTGTAGATACTCAATCAGTAATGCTTTCATTTCATTGGATGACACTTTTCCTTCTTCAATTAAAGTAACAATACCTTCTCCAATTTGTTCTATAACTTCAATCCCATTACTATATAAATCAGTTGTTTTATGAAACAAATCACTCGCAAGCGTGCCTTTTGTAGCTAAAATTCCAATAGTTTTGGTTTGTGTGTTGAGAGCTGCAGGTTTTATTGCAGGTTCAATACCAATAAATGGTACATCGTATGTTGAGCGTAAATATGAGATAGCGTTTGTGGTCGCGGTATTACAAGCCACAACAATCAGTTTGCAATTTTTTGATAAAAGATATTCTGTATTTTTTATGCTAAGGGCAAGGATCTCTTGTTTGCTCTTATTACCATAAGGAGCATGTTTACTATCGGCAAGGTATATTGAATTTTCATTTGGTAAAAACGCATGAATTTCTTTAAAAATTGATGTGCCACCAATACCGGAGTCAAATATGCCAATAGGTTGTGTATTCATTTGTTTTACAAAAATAGAAAAGCCACTTCGTAAAGTGGCTTTTCTATTAATTTATTTTTAGTGTAGTGATTTAGAATCCTAATTCTGTCTTCACATCTGCTAATAAATCTTTACCATCAGCAACTAGAACACCACTTCCTTGAGTAGAATCTAATACATACTGGAAACCTTGAGCTTTAGAAACTTTATCAATAGCCGCTTTTGCTTTTTCAAAAATAGGCTTTAATAAATCAGCTTCTTTTTTCTGTAAGTCTTGTTGAGCTTGACCTTGATACTGACGAATACTTTGTTCCATAGTTTGAACTTCTTGAGCTCTTGCCGTGTTTTCTTCTTCAGTTTTAGTATCTACTTCAGCTTGATATTGTTTTACTTTATTTTGAAGTTCTGTAGCCATCGTTTTGATTTCAGCTTCATAGGTCTTTGTTAACCTTTCAATCTCAGCCTGTGCAGTTTTCATCTCTGGCATAGCTTCAACCAACTGCGTTGTGTTAATATGTGCAATTTTAGTTTGTGCCGTTGTAAAGCTTGTTGCTCCAACAAAAAGTAAGCTTGCAAATAAAAGGGTTCTAAATTGTTTCATTTTAAAATTTGTTACGTGTTATAATTATTGTTTTTAGTTATTGTCATTAGGGATAGAGTCATTGCTTTTTTTCTGAGCTTCTCGTTCTTCTTTTGCCTTTTTTCTGTCCTCTAATATTTTCTTTCTTTTTTCATCGAGAGCTTTTTGTCTTGCTTCTCTATCTTTTAATTTTTGCTGTTTCTTTTCTTCAGCTATTTGTGCTGGTGTTTTTTCAGCAGTATCACCAGCCTTTTTTGCTTCGGACTTAGTTTCAGTCTTTTCTACCGTAGTGGTATCTTTAGTGCCAGCTCTTTTAGCTCCATTTACACTGTCACGTTCTGCTTTCGCTTCAGCTCTATCATCAAGTATTTTTTGACGACGGTCTGCAGCTGCATTTTTTAATGAATCTCTTCTTTTTAGCTGATCTTCCTGTCGTTTTGCAATTGCTGCTTCACGTTCAGATTTTTTATCTTCTAAAACTTTTTGACGTTCATCAAGTTCTTTATTAATCACTGGAACCACATCTTCTTCACCAGCTTTTTTACGTTCAGAACGAGACTTAGCCTGTGTTCGTTTAGAAGATCTTGTGATACTTCTAATAATTAATTCGCTTATATCAAAACGCTCTGCTGAGTATAACATCACAACGTCTGCTGATTTGTCGAATATGAAATCATATTTTTTGTTACCTGCAATTTCTTGAACTGCAGCAAAAATTTGATCTTGAATAGGTTGAATCAACTGTTTCTTCTGAATCATTAAATCACCACTAGGACCAAAACGTTTTTGTTGATAATCTAAAATATCTGCTTCTTCATAAGAAATATCTTCTAAGCGCTCATCATACAATTCCTTAGTTAAAAGAACACTTTCATTTTCTAGCTGATTTTTCTTTTGTTCAACAGAGCTTAAACGTTGTTCAATTTCTGTTTTCCATTGCTGAACTTTTTGTTCTAATTGTGTTGTCGCTTGTTGATATTCAGGTATATTCTGTAAAATATATTCGGTATCAATATAACCTATTCTAACACCACGTTGTTGTGCATTGGAAACAAAGCTCGTTAGACCTATAACTGCCACTAAAAAAAGAACTTTATACTTCATCTGTTTTATTTTATGATTTACTAATATTTTCTATTAATATTAAAATGACAGATAAATATAACGATTCCATCATTGTTTTGCTTTTCAAATAAACGAAATATATTCTGAAAAATTTTAACACATTCATTAAATCGTCATATTGCTTATAGAAAATATCGTGCCAAAATTAAAATTGCTGTCCAATAATAAAGTGAGTTTCCCATCCATTTTTGACAGTTGTGCCAGGAGTGGCGTCAAATCCATGACCAAAATCAATACCTAATAATCCAAAGGCAGGCATGAATATTCTTAGTCCGAAACCTGCTGAACGATTAAGATCAAAAGGATTATAATCTCTATAATTGTCATATGAAGCACCACCTTCTGCAAACATTAAAGCATATATTTTAGCCTGTGCACCAAGTGTTATAGGATATCTTAATTCTAATGAGAATTTATTATAAATGGTTCCACCATCTTGAGAAGATAACGATTGATTTGGGTAACCACGAAGTTGAATAACTTCTCTACCGTCTAATGAATAGTTTCCTAAACCATCACCACCTAAAAAGAAGCGTTCAAAAGGAATAACACCTCTATCACCATTATAGGCACCAAGGAATCCAAATTCAAAACCAGACTTAATTATTAACTTCTTTACAATTCGTGTATACCAGTCTCCTTTAAACTTAACTTTGTAGAACTCCAACCAATTGTAACGTTCTTGGTCAATTTCTCCAAGTCTTACTAAATCATCAGGATTTGCTGGATCAAGAGCATCTCTTTCATCTTTTAAAGCCTTGTAATCTACACTATTAAATAATGAGTATGGTAAAGACATTTTTGCACTGATAGAAAAGCTTGATCCGCCTTCAGGATAAATTGGATCTGTAAACAGATTATTTCGGCTTAAACCGATTGTGTATGATAAGTTATTTGAATATCCATCACCAAATGTGAATAAACCAGTGTTGTAATTTTTTAAGTTATAATGCTGAAAACTTACGGATTGAGACAATGTGAAATAATCATCTGGAACTTTCAATCGTTTAGCTATTCCAACAGAAACACCCGTAATGTTAAAACGTTTGTCTTTATCTGCTCCTCCAGTTGAAGGATCATAAAGAAATTGTTTTGTGTGAGATATAGATGTAGATAATTGAACTGGACGTTTACCACCTAACCATGGTTCTGAAAATGAGAAACTATATGTTTGGAAAAACCTTGAGGCTTGCAAACGCAACGCTAAGGTTTGACCATCTCCCATTGGGACAGGTTTATAGGCTTCTTTTTTAAATATATCTTTAATAGAGAAGTTATTGAATGATAAACCAAGTGTACCAATGAAACCACCTCCACCATAACCACCTTGCAATTCTATTTGACTAGAACCTCTTTCAACAACAGTATACTCTAAGTCTACAGTTCCTTCATTTGGGTTCATGTTTTTGAAGTCGGGAGTTAAGAGTTGTGCATCAAAAAAGCCTAACTGACCAAGTTCTCTAATAGTTCTAATTACATTAGCCTTACTATATAACTGACCAGGTTTTGTTCTTAATTCTCTATAAATAACATGGTCATTTGTTCTGTCATTACCTGTAACCGAAACATTATTGAAATAAGCAGGTTTACCTTCAGAGATACGAATTTCCATATCTATCACGTTTCCTTCTGCACTAACTTCTACTGGATTTATACTTGAAAATAAATATCCATTGTTTTGATAAAGGTTAGTTAAGTCTAAAGCGTCTGGCTTAGTGTCGTCAGCAATACGCTTACGTAATTCTACTCCATTATAGGTTTCACCTTCTCTAATTCTCAATACAGACTGTAATTGATCGTCTGTATAAACACTATTTCCAACAAATGTAATTTTACCAAATTTATACTGCTCACCTTCTTCTAGTGTAATTTCTAAACTTATTGTTTTTTTGTCTTTAAATATAATAGAGTCTGAAATGATTCTAGCATCTCTATAACCGTTTTCTTTATACTTATCAATGATGCTAACAAGATCTTGTTTATAGTCTTCTTCAATATATTTTGAGCGCTTTAGAAAACGGATGAAGTTCTTTTTCTTAGTATTTTTCATGGTCTTTCTAAGCTTTTTATCTGAAAGCTTATCATTTCCATTAAATACGATTTTATCTATTTTAACTTTTTCTCCTTTATCAATGTAGATAAGCATATCTACACGACTTTTTGGAATAGAATCACCAGTAACTTCATTGGTGTTGACAGTTGTCTTAGTGTTTAGGAAACCGTCTTTTTTGTATTTGTTAGTAAGGTAGTTACGTGTAGTAGTAATTAAGTTTTCTGTTACTTTTACACCTTTAATAAGATTGTTATCTTTTATAACAGCTTCTTTCTTCTTCCTTTTAAGGCCTTTTACTTCAACCTTATTAAGTTCAGGTAAATCAGTAAGGTTAATTTCTAAATATGCTTTATTGTTTTCTGTTTTAACTAAATAAATATCAATACTACTAAATAGTTTACTTGCCCAAAGTTTCTTTAATGCATTACTAACTTGTTCTCCAGGTATGATAATATCTTGTCCTTTACGTAATCCCGAAAAAGTAACAATTGTTGTTTCACTAAAGTTTGTGCTTCCAGTAACTGTTACTTCTTCTAAGATGTAACTTTTCCCGTTATTAAAGCCGGTTTGTTGTGCAACAACTATGCTCGAAATAATGAAGATTAATACTGTAAATAGTTGCTTTATGTAAGTTTTCAAAAGTAAATTATTAGCTAAGTTGTTCACTAGTTTTTCCAAATCGTCGTTCTCTGTTTTGATAATTAATCAAAGCCTCATATAGGTTCTCCTTTGTGAAATCCGGCCATAAAATATCTGTAAAATATAATTCGGCATAAGCAATTTGCCATAAAAGGAAATTACTTATTCTGTGTTCACCACTGGTCCTAATTAACAAATCTACATCTGGTAAATTTTGCGTGTAAAGATGCTTATTAATAATTGATTCGTCAATACTTTCAGCAGAAATTATATTATTTTTAACGTTCGTAGCTATCTCTTTAACGGCATTAACCATTTCTTCTCTCGAACCATAGCTAAGCGCTAAAGTTAAAGTCATATGAGTATTGCTTTTAGTTTTATCAATAACTTCTAGTAATTCTGTATGTGCTTTTTTTGGCAAATCATTTAGGTTTCCAATAGCGGAAAGCTTGATGTTATTATCTTGTAATGTTTTAATTTCTTTTTTTAAGGACTTTACTAAAAGCTTCATTAAAGTCTGTACTTCTAGTTTAGGACGTTTCCAATTCTCTGTTGAAAAGGCATATAGTGTTAAGTGCTTTATACCTATATCAGCGCTTGTTTCAACTACTTCTCTAACAGATTTAGTGCCATTTTCGTGACCAATGACTCTTAGCATTCCTTTTTTCTTAGCCCAACGACCATTGCCATCCATGATTATTGCAACATGAGCTGGTAATTTATCTTTTAATATTTGGTCTTTTAGATTCATTTAAAAATTGCAATAACAAGGTCTTTGTCCAAATGTGTATGTTAAAGTAAAACCGGTAAATACGTACCAATCATTACTATTTATATTTCCAATACTAACTTGATCCTCAAAATCGCCATCAGGAACACTTCCATCTAACTCATCTGAAAAGGTATATCTCGCACCAATTTCAAACCCTAGGATAAAATGGTTGGTAATATTTGATTTAATACCTAAGGTCATAGGAATTCCAAATGCCCAACTACTTGTTTCTTCATTTATGATTTCTCCATCTTGTCCATAATAGAAATTATCATGCTTTGCTGCAGTAATTCCAGAATAGAGATAAGGCGTAACCTTCAATCCTGAGGTATGAAGATCAAAATCCCAAAAGGTAAATTCCATACCAGCCGAAATTTCTAATAAATTACTATCAAATTCGTAATTTCTAGCTATTCGTCTTGGATCATCTGACTCTCTATCTTTACCTACCAAATCAGCATATATTAGAGACACTCTCCAAGAATGTCTTGGGCTACGATTCCATTTTAAAATCAAACCTAAAGCAGCGGTATTTGGCGCAATATAATCTGTAGCTCCAACATCTCCAATAAAATTGCTTCCACCTGCATACACGCCAACTTCATAAATTTGAGAATGACTAGTTTGGGCGAAAAACACACTCAATAAAAATAAGATTAAATATCTCATAAATTTTTAAAAGTTTGCAAATATAACAATTATGATTTGCCTATAACAATTTGAGGCAAATAGTCTTACAGATTAACAGTTTTTGTTGTTTTTTATTGTTTAGTTTCTTTTGTCTTCTCCCCAAAGCATTTTTTTTCTTAACGTATCAATAAAGCTTTCTTGTAGTAACTCAACCATTTTTATTTCGAAATCTGCTTTTTTAATGGTGACTACGGTTGAATTGTGTAAAGTGGCAATTCGAGAATCTAGAGATATTAAATAGTGTTCTTCACGACCATTTACTTTAAGTTGTATTTCGGTATTGTCGGGAATTACAAGTGGTCTTGCATTAAGGTTATGTGGTGCAATAGGTGTTAAAACAAAGCTATCCGTTTCAGGTGTGATTACAGGTCCACCACAACTTAAAGAATATCCTGTAGAACCTGTAGGTGTAGAAATAATAAGTCCATCTGCCCAGTATGACGTGAGGTATTCTGAATTTAAATGCGTCTCAACAGTAATCATTGACGTTGTATTCTTTCTGCTGACCGCGATTTCATTCAACGCAAAATTGGTCTCTATTAGTTCGTCATTTTCTGGTTGTGTTTCAACACACAAAAGGGTGCGTTGCGAAATTTTATAATTACCTTTTATAATATCATCAATAGCAGATTCAATTTGATTGGTTTGAATTGTCGCCAAAAATCCAAGTCTACCAGTATTTATACCAACAATAGGAATTGATAAATCTCTCACATAAGTAATAGCTCTTAAAATGGTACCATCACCACCAATGCTAATTAGCAATGTGTAAGAATCATCTAAAGATTCAAAAGTTTCAAATCCATCTAATCTTGAAGGTTGTTTACTTTCGTGTTTAATAATATTGAAAAAATCATTTTCAATAAAAACAGAGACATTCTTTCTTGATAAAGCATTTAAAAGTACTTCAATACTTGCTTGAGTACTGTTATGATAATATTGTCCGTATATAGCAATTTTCATTATATATCTAGGTATTTTCTAAGGTACTCAGAACGGTCCTTTAAGTTTTCAACATAGGTGTCTTCCTCATGTCCAGAAACTATATTATAACTGTACCTTCTAAAGGTTTGAATAACATCATTTAGTCCTGCATTACCAATTTTTAAAGTGATTTGAACAACATCACTTTCTAATTTAGAAACAAAAGCACCCAATATTTTTGCATCATTAGATTCTACAATCTGACTGACTTCACTAAAGGAATAATCTACCAATCCCTTTTCAATAACTATTATGCCTCCAGGTTCTCTAAAGAAAGGTGTTTGATTAAATAATCCAATAATGTCATTAAGCTCATAATATCCTAAATAATTATTTTTATCACTCAAAACAGGCATAATATTGCAAGAGTTTTGAGCAAAAGTTTCTAGCACATCTAGCCAATTAGTATGCGTTCTTACAAAGAAACCTTCGATTGCGTAATTACATTCCGCAATCGTTTTTTTTCCTTCAAAACAATGTGCATCAGTCTCAGAAACACAGCCTATGTAAGTGCCATTGTTTTCAACAGGAATATGAGAATATGTTAGTTCATTAAATAGCATTTGTAGGTCACTAACCTTGTCAGTAATGCTTAACGGTTTGATATCATTAATAATGTATTCTTGTAATGGCATAATCGGATTTATATTCTACCGCAAATTAATTAAAAATAACCATAAAAAGCAGTAAGTACTTTGTATTTTTGCACCTAAAATATGAACAAATGACTAAGTTAAGTGTAAATATTAACAAGATTGCCACCTTGCGTAATTCTCGTGGTGGTAACACACCTAATGTTGTTCAATTTGCAAAAGATGTTCAGCGTTTTGGAGCTCAAGGTGTAACCGTTCATCCAAGACCAGATGAACGTCATATTAAATATCAAGATACTCGAGATTTAAAGTCAGAAGTTTATACGGAGTTCAATGTAGAAGGGAATCCTATAAAGTCTTTTATGGATTTAGTATTAGAAGTGAAACCTACACAGGTAACTCTTGTTCCTGATGCCGTTGATGCTTTAACCTCTAATGCAGGTTGGGATACCATAACACATAAAAGCTTTTTGACTGAAGTCATTTCGGAATTTAGATCAAACGGAATTCGCACATCTATATTTGTAGATCCTGTGCTTAAAATGATTGAAGGCGCAAAAACTACTGGAGCTGATAGAATTGAACTCTATACCGAAAGTTTTGCTCATCAATATGGATTAGGAAATATGGAAGCTATTGACCCTTTTACTAAAGCAGCAGAATTATCTAACACCATTGGATTAGGGATTAATGCTGGACATGATTTGTCTTTAGATAATATTAAATTTTTCAAAGATCATATTCCTGGTTTACTTGAAGTCTCTATAGGTCATGCTTTGATTTCTGAAAGTCTCTATTTAGGGATTGAAAATGTAGTGCAAATGTATCTTCACAAGTTAAAATAAATGAAATTACACTCTAAAATTTTAGGCGAAGGTCAACCTTTTGTAATTCTTCATGGGTTTCTTGGGATGAGTGATAACTGGAAAACTTTAGGTACAAAATTTAGCCAAGCTGGTTTTCAAGTGCATTTGGTAGATCAGCGTAATCATGGACGTAGTTTTTATGACAACGAATTTGATTATGAGGTATTATCTGAAGACTTAAAACACTATTGCGAAGAGCATCAGTTGGAGAATATTATTCTTTTAGGTCATTCGATGGGTGGGAAAACAGCGATGTTGTTTTCAACTCTTTACCCAGAATTGGTGTCTAAATTATTGGTTGCAGATATTAGTCCGCGTTTTTATCCTGTGCATCACGATGCAATTTTAAATGGGTTAAGTGCTTTAGATTTTTCTGAACTAAAAAGTAGAGGCGAAGCTGACAAAGTGTTATCTCAATATGTTTCAGAAATTGGAACACGTCTATTTTTATTAAAGAATTTATATTGGATTGAAAAAGGACAGTTGGCCTTACGAATCAATCTAGAAGTTTTAAAAGATAATGTTCATGAAGTAGGTGAAGCATTACCAATACATTCTAAATTTGAAAACCCAACACTGTTTCTTCGTGGTGATAAAAGTGAATATGTCATGTCTAATGATGAAGCTTTAATCAAGCAACATTTTCCATTAGCCGAAATAGAAACCATAAGTAATGCAGGACATTGGTTACATGCTGAAAATCCAACGGAATTCTATGATGCTGTCATAAAATTTGTTACATTTAGTTCATAAACTATTTTATTATGAACCTTATTCTTAGACTTTTAGTTACTGCAGGTATTGTGTTGCTATTAGCACATTTTTTACCAGGTGTTGCTGTGAGCGGATTTACAGCAGCTATTATTGTAGCAGTTGTTTTGGCATTGCTTAATGCTATTGTAAAACCAATTTTTATCATTTTAACAATCCCAATTACCATTCTGACTTTAGGTCTGTTTTTGTTAGTTATTAATGCATGCATTATTCTTCTGGCAGACAAGTTTATTGACGGTTTTGGTGTTAACGGTTTTTGGACAGCATTGCTATTTAGTATCTTATTGTCTATTTCGCAATCTATTGCCTATTCATTTTTAAAAGAGAAGAAAAAGTCTTAAAGACGGATTAAATCGATTTTGTTGACACAAGAAAATTTAATTTAAACTATTTTAGATATGAAAAGAGCATTTTTATTATTAATTCTAGCCGTCGGATTATTTGGTTTTCATAAAGTTGAAAACAATAGTCATAATGAAAAACTCAGTGAAGCTCAATTAAAGCTTGTAAAAGAAAACTACGCTTGGAGTTCTGAGGAATTTATAATTGTCAATTTCAGACAGCCAATTAACAGCTGTCATTATGATAATTATAGTAACTTGAAAAATTCTTTAAAATGGTGGACAGATTTTTATTCTAAAATTAAATTGAATAATGTTAGGAATGTTTTTGTTTACGCTGAGGAAAAAAGAGCAAAAAAGATAATAGACTCAAAAAGTCATTATTCAGACATTAATTCTTTTTTTCTGAATAATTTCTTTGTTAATGATAAGACATGTTATGGGATTTTAGTCATTGATAATGATGGAAATTATATTAAAAAAGCAGGAGAATATAATCAAGAGGATGTCATTGAATTAATAAAAAAAATCCAATAGAAATATATTAATATAACTTATAAAACTCTTGTTGTTACATAGGCATCAAACCGAAATTATATTCTGAATGTATTTAGTATTATAGATATTGAGTAACATATTGTTGGGTTGCAAAAAATATCGTATTTTTGCAGCCCAATTTTGATATGATTTAAAATGAATATTACAAGAGAAAACATCGATGCATTAAATGCAGTGGTAAAAGTAGATATCGCAAAAGAAGACTATAGCGATAAAGTTGAGCAAATATTAATCGATTACCGTAAATCGGCTAACATTCCTGGTTTTAGAAAAGGACATGTGCCAATGGGAATGGTAAAAAAGCAATATGGTAAAGCCGTATTGGTTGATGAGGTTAATAAGTTATTGCAAGACGCACTTAATAAATACTTAACTGAAGAAAAATTAGATGTACTTGGTAATCCGTTACCAAAGCCTCAAGATGATTTAGATTGGGATTCTGATGCGTTTTCATTTGAGTTTGAATTAGGTTTAGCGCCTGAGTTTGAAGTAAACTTAAAAAGCAAAAAAGCAATTACACATTACAATATTGTCGCAGATAAGAAAATGCTTGATGATCAAGTAGAGAATATCAGAAAGCAATATGGTAAAATTGTATCTAAAAAAATCGTTGCTAAAGATTCTGAAATTACTGGTGTTTTTGAAAATGAAGAAAAAGAAATCAATAACTCCGTAACTATTTCTTTAGATAAATTTAAAGGAAAGTCAACTGAGAAACAATTCATTGGTGCTAAAGTTGGTGATGTTGTTACTTTAAAAACTAAAGGATTATTTAACGATGATCATGATTTAATGACCTTTTTAAAAGTGTCTCATGATGATGCACATGGTTTGAATATTGAAGTAAATTTCACAATAAATGAAATCAATTCGAGAGAATTAGCAGACTTAGACCAAGAGTTATTTGATAAAATGTTTGGTAAAGATACTGTAGCTTCTGTAACTGAATTGAAAGATAAAATCAAGGAAGATTCAGAAAAACAATTCGCACAACAAGGTGATCAAAAATTATTGAATGATGTGACTGAGAATTTAGTTGAAAACACAAAATTTGATTTACCAGCTTCATTTTTACAAAAATGGATGCAAACAGCAGGTGAGGATGTTATGGATGCAGAACAGGCTAAAGATGAATATGAAAAGTCTGAGAAGAGTATGCGTTACCAATTAATAGAAGGAAAGTTAATTGAAAAACATAATCTTCAAGTAACATTTGATGATCTTAAAGAACATTCAAGAGAAATGATAAAAGTTCAAATGGCACAATTTGGTCAAATGAATCCTTCTGATGAGGAGTTAGATGGTATTGCAACTCGAATTTTATCAAATAAGGATGAGGTGAAACGTTTGTCTGAGCAATTGATGAGCACTAAATTGTTAGACCTTTACAAATCTGAAGCTAACTTAAAGGCAAAAGAGATAACTTATGACGATTTTGTAAAAGAGTTTTACAGCTAATAAATACATTATAAATTAGTATATTTGAGCGTAAAACTGAATGGTTTTACGCTTTTTTGTTTCACAATAAATTATTACAATAACAGTATATGGATTACGGAAAAGAATTTGAAAAATTCGCAATTAAAGATCAAGGAATAAGCAGTACGTACTACAACAAAATAATTAGTAGTATGTATCCAACAGCTTTAACGCCTAATATTATAGAAGAGCGTCAAATGAATATCGCTATTTTTGATGTGTTCTCGCGTTTGATGATGGATCGTATTATTTTTATGGGAACAGGTATTAATGATCAGGTTGCAAATATCATACAAGCACAATTATTATTTTTAGAAAGTACAGATGCTTCTAAAGATATTCAAATCTACATCAATTCTCCAGGAGGAAGCGTTTATGCAGGTTTAGGGATTTATGATACGATGCAATTAATTAAACCAGATGTAGCAACTATTTGTACAGGTATGGCAGCTTCAATGGGAGCTGTATTGTTATGTGCAGGTGCAAAAGGTAAACGTAGTGGATTAACACATTCACGTGTAATGATTCACCAACCTTTAGGTGGAGCGCAAGGTCAAGCTAGTGATATTGAAATTACAGCGCGTGAAATTGTAACCCTTAAAGAAGAATTATATAACATCATTAGTAAGCATTCGGGTCAAGATTACGACAAAATCTATGAAGATAGTGATCGTGATTACTGGATGAAAGCAGATAAAGCTAAAGAATACGGGATGATAGACGAAGTACTATCTAGAAAATAAATATATATAAATAGTAAGTTAAGTACTGGTTGAAGCTTTTAAGCCTAAACTATACTTTTTACTTTTAATTTAAAACATGGCAAAGGAAGATTTAGAATGTTCGTTTTGTGGTAGAAAGAAGCCAGAAACAAGTTTGTTAATTGCTGGATTAGATGCACATATTTGTGATCGTTGTATCGAGCAAGCACATGGTATTGTTTTAGAAGAATCTAAACAGTCAGATAATGCAGAGTTGTCGTCTGAGTTGATGCTTAGAAAACCGCGTCAAATTAAAGCCTTTCTTGACGAATATATTATTGGTCAAGAATATACCAAAAAAGTAATGTCTGTTGCTGTTTATAATCACTACAAGCGATTACTTCAACCAACTACAGATGATGATATTGAAATACAAAAGAGTAATATCATTATGGTTGGTCAAACAGGTACAGGTAAAACACTTATGGCGAAAACAATTGCCAAAATGCTTAATGTACCTTTAGCAATTGTTGATGCTACAGTTTTAACTGAAGCTGGTTATGTAGGAGAAGATGTTGAAAGTATTTTAACACGCTTATTACAAGCTGCCGATTATAGTTTAGAAAAAGCTGAGAAGGGAATCGTTTTTATTGATGAGATTGATAAAATCGCTCGTAAAAGTGATAACCCATCTATAACTAGAGATGTCTCTGGTGAAGGTGTACAACAAGCTTTACTTAAATTATTAGAAGGTACAGTAGTAAACGTTCCACCAAAAGGAGGAAGAAAGCATCCAGATCAAAAATTCATTGAAGTCAATACAGAAAACATTTTGTTTATAGCAGGTGGTGCTTTTGATGGTATTGAACGAAAAATATCTAAACGTCTTAACTTAGCTGCAATAGGCTATAAGGCTGCTCACGAAGGAGATTCATTAGATAGCAATAATTTATTGCAATATATAAACCCTAAGGATTTAAAAGATTTCGGATTGATTCCTGAAATTATTGGTCGTCTTCCTGTATTAACATACATGGATCCTTTAGATGCTAAAACACTAAGAGCTATTTTAACAGAGCCTAAGAATGCCATTATCAAACAATACAAGAAATTGTTCGAGATGGATGATATTGATTTCTCAATTACAGATGGTGCATTAGACTTTATTGTAGATAAGGCTGTCGAGTATAGATTAGGAGCTAGAGGCTTGCGTTCGTTATGTGAAGAGATTTTAACTGACGCTATGTTTGAATTGCCAAGTGGTGATGAGAAAAAGCTTAATGTTAATAAATCTTATGCAGAAGGTAAATTAGAAAAAACAACTTTAAAGAAGTTGAAGGCAGTGTCTTAAATTTCAATTTTTTTTAAAAAAAATAAAACCACTCTTTTGGAGTGGTTTTTATTTATTTGGATTTAAAAACTAACATTGCTAAAACAATATTTATAAATTTTCACAATGTATTTATAAGGGATAAATTGATAATTGCGAATATATTTCTCTTTATTACTTTGTAAATATAATGGCAATTAATTGAGATTAAAAACGACTTTTGGTTGTTTTGGACAAACCGAATTAAATACTCGTTATGTGGTGTGTCCCAATGTTCTTTGTCGGATAAATTTGAAATCCGTTTCCAGTCATCGATAAACTAAATTAATTTTTTAATCAACTTAGAGAGTTTTCACTAGCATTTAGCTCTAGTAATTCATCCATATATTCACGATTATTCGATAATCGCGGAATTTTATGTTGACCACCAAGTTTATTATGTTGCTTTAGCCAATCATAAAATAAACGTTCTCTGGCAATATGAACTATAGGCATATTGAGTGTCATGTCATTAAAACGTTTGGCTTCGTAATCGGAATTGAGTGATTGAAGAGTACTGTCAAGAAGTTGTTTAAATTCACTTACGTTGTTTGGAGGTGTTTTAAATTCTATCAACCATTCATGAGATCCTTTTTCTTTACCTTTCATAAAAACAGGTGCAGCCGTGTAATCAACAATTTCGGCATTAGTAGTTTTGCAAACCTGTCGTAAAGCATCCTCTGCATTTTCAATAATTAGTTCTTCGCCAAACACATTAATATGATGCTTTGTTCTCCCTGATACTTTTATTCTGTAAGGGTTTGTTGAAGTAAATCGAATTGTATCTCCAATCTTATAACGCCAAAGTCCAGCATTAGTAGTTATAATAACGGCATAATTAATACCAACTTCTACTTCACTCAATGGAATTACTTTTATGTTTGAAGTGCCATAAGTTGACATAGGTATAAACTCATAAAAAATACCGTAGTCTAACATGAGCAATAATTCGCTACTATTATTGTGATCTTGAATGGCGAAAAAGCCTTCCGAAGCATTATAGATTTCATAGTATTTAAAAGCGGTTTTTGGTAAAATGGCTTTGTACTGATCTACATAAGGCACAAAACTTACACCACCATGAAAATAGACTTCAAGGTTTGGCCAAATATCAAATAAACTGTCTTTACTAGTCGCATCTAAAACATTATTCAATAAGACCAACATCCACGAAGGAACTCCAGCTAAACTGGTGACATTTTCGTTTATGGTCTCTTCTACAATAGCTTGCATTTTAGTTTCCCAATCGCTCATTAATGATACACGACTACTAGGTGTACTGCTAAACTCTGCCCAAAATGGCATGTTGTCAATAAGGATAGCAGACAAATCTCCAAATACAGTACCATTTTCTTTGTAAAGTTCTTTACTACCACCTAGACGTAAACTCTTTCCCGTAAATAATTGTGAATCTTCATTATTGTTAAGATACATACAAAGCAAATCTTTACTTGCTGCATAATGACAATCTTCCAGCGATTCTTGACTTACCGGAATAAATTTACTTTTTGCATTTGTGGTTCCGCTAGATTTTGCATACCATTTTATAGAAGTAGGCCAAAATATATTGTTTTCGCCTCTACGAGATCGTTCTATTACATTTTGATAATCTTCATATGAGGAGATGGGAATGCGTTCAGAAAATGTGTTGTAATTCGTTATGGAATCAAAGTCATATTGTTTCCCAATTTCAGTCTCTTTTGCTTTAGAGATAAGCTGAAAAAGTAATTCATTTTGTACTTCATTAGGGTATTTTAAAAAAAGTTCAATCTGATGAAATCGCTTTTTTAAGAACCATGATGCAATTGAATTAACTAAGGGAATCGGCATTTTTATAGTATCTTTATTTTTTAAAAATAATACTTTTTTTTATATGTTTTATCAAGGTGTTTTAACAAAGATGAAAACAGAGTTTGCTGAACCTATTCAATATTATTTGATACTTGGGATTGATTTCTTGAATATGAATCAGTTACTAGGTAAAACCATTACAATGCAATTTGTAAAACACCAGTGTTTAAAATGTGGATTAGACAAACCAATTTACCGACAAGGCTATTGTAAACAAGATTTTTTCGATATTCCTCAAGCAGGTGATTGGATTATGAGGCCAGAATTAAGTACAGCTCATTTAGGAAAAGAAGATCGTGATTTGGACTATGAAAAGAGGGCGCAATTACAACCGCATATTGTATACTTAGCGAATTCAAGTAATGTTAAGGTTGGTGTGACTAGAAAAAGTCAAGTACCAACACGTTGGATTGATCAAGGTGCTCATGAAGCAATAGAAATAGTAGAAGTGCCTAATAGATATCTCGCTGGAATTACAGAAGTGGCGCTAAAAGATCATGTTGCCGATAAAACCAATTGGAGAAAGATGTTGAAAAATGATGTTGAAGACGAAAGCTTAGTCGAGTGGCGTGAACGACTTAAAACTTACATTCCAGAGGAAGCTCAAGACTATTATATTGCTTCTAATACTGAAACTAAATTAGATTTCCCTGTATTAAGCTATCCTGAAAAGCCGAAAAGTCTCAATATTGAAAAGGAGCAAAGTTATACAGGTAAATTAGTAGGTGTTAAAGGTCAATATCTCATTTTTGATGATGATACAGTTTTTAATATAAGGAGTAATGAAGGGTTAGTTGTAAAGTTCACAATTGCCTAATAGTATCTATATTCACCAAAACTCATTCAATCTCAAATTAGGAATTAACGGGAAACAGTTTTAGAAGCTTAGTTTTATTGCTTGTGCTATTCCAATAATTATTAATAAAATTCCAGTGATTTTATTAATGACCAGCGTAATATTTTTCACTTTATTTTTAATGGAAATGCTAAATCTACTATATAAGTATAAGGTAATTAGTTTGCCAATATAAACTCCAGCAAAAAATAAAAACAGTACTTGTAATGGAGATCCTAATGATAGCATCAAGTTGTTATTATTGATAATTCCGAAAGCAAGAATCCAATAGATTAAAACGGGTGGATTTAATATGCCTAAAAGAAAACCAGTAACATATTTAGAAGATGTGATTTTTTTCTTCTTTGAAACGTTTTGTTTGCTCTTTTTAAACAAGAGGAAACTGCCTACAGCCATTAAAATAACAACGATTACAATTTGAATCCACATATTTTGTTCGAAAAACTCACGAATGACAAGGTTACAATGTAAAGCGTAGTATGATAATACAACCTCTGCAATACCAGCAGCCACAGCAATTTTGAATGCTTGTTTTGCATTTTGCTTTATGGTCGTATTAATGACTGCAATGTTTGAAGCGCCTAATGGCAATGCTCCAATTACACTTGCTAAAATTCCGATAAGAAAATATAGAATAATCATGTAAAGTTTGTAGGGAAGGTTTTAGAAAACTTACAAACTGAACATAAAAAAAGCATACTTTATGAAAAGTATGCTTTTTTTATAGTAACAAAAAACGACTAGATATCCTCTTGATCTCTTAAGTTTTGGATATATCCAGCTTTTTGTATTTCTCTTCTTCTTTTTACTGAAGGCTTTGTGAAAAACTGATTCTCACGAATATTTTGCATCGTTTTTACGTTACGGTGTTTTCTTTTGTAACGCTTTAAAGCACGTTCGATACTTTCTCCTTCTTTTACTAATATCTTAATCATTTACTTGGTTTATTGTTTATAATTTATCCTAAATATGTCTTCAATATTTTACTTTTTGAATCTTGACGCAAACGTCTAATTCCTTTTTCACGTATTTGTCTAACACGTTCTCTTGTTAAATCAAATGTTACTCCAATTTCATCAAGAGTCATTGGTGGCTCATTACTTAAACCAAAATTTAAACGTATCACATCACTTTCTTTTTGTGATAACGTATCTAAAGCTCTGTTGATTTCCATATTTAATGATTCTTTCATTAAATTGTTATCTGGATTTGGTGACTCACCAGATTTTACAACATCATATAAGCTTGACGTTTCTCCTTCTTTTAAAGGTGCATCCATTGATAAATGACGACCTGAATTTTTTAAAGATTGTTTCACTTCTGAAACAGTCATGTCTAATTCATGAGCAATTTCTTCAGCACTAGGTGCTCTTTGATGTGATTGCTCTAGAAATGAAAACGCTTTATTGATTTTATTTATTGAACCAATTTTGTTCAAAGGTAATCTAACTATTCGAGATTGTTCTGCTAAAGCTTGTAAAATTGCTTGTCTAATCCACCAAACAGCATAAGAGATAAATTTAAATCCCCTAGTTTCATCAAAACGCTTTGCAGCTTTAACTAAACCAGCATTTCCTTCGTTAATTAAATCGGGAAGTGTAAGTCCTTGATTTTGATACTGTTTAGCAACAGATACTACGAAACGTAAGTTAGCCGTTGTAAGCTTATCTAAAGCAGCTTGATCTCCTTCTCTAATACGCTGAGCGAGTTCAACTTCTTCCTCAGCAGTAATCATAGGTAACTTGCTGATATCTTGTAAATATTTGTCTAGTGATTTAGATTCGCGGTTGGTAACTTGTTTGGTAATTTTTAATTGCCTCATATATTCTGTCTTATTTTAAAAGTTCGCAAGAGCTCAATCTAACTTTTAATTTGACAAAAGCAAATAATTGAGCAATTCTTTATAAAAAATAGTCAAAAACAGTTGATTTTAACTTTTTTTTAGGTTTTGATGTCTGAAAATCACTTGTTTTTAGTGGAATCCTTCTTTTTCTTCTTGCCTACAAGCAGGTTTCCAAGAATTCCTTTTACACCTTCTTCAATTGGGTCTTTGGTTTTTGTACTATCTGTTTTTGTAGAAGAAGAGTCTTTAGAAGTGTCATTTTTATTACCTCCTAAAAGTCCACCTAATAGATCCTTTACTTGATCAGTGCCTTTGTCTATTAGTTTTTGTTTTTCAATTTCGATAAGTTGTTTCGTAAGGTTAGAAACTCCACTTGATAAATCTGTTTTTACATTAGGGTTTGTATAACTTCCAGTAATGTTTGCCGTAACAGGGATAGTAATATTATTGGTCTCATTGTCATTTATTTTTCCAATCAAACGATTTACATCACTTCCTAAATATTTTGCTGGCACATCAAAAACAGCATTATAATCTAATGTTTTGTCAAACCCATGAGACCCTGAAACTTGAATGTCAATATCTTCATACTTAAGATTGAAGGGTTTTACTGTTACTTTTCCATCTGAAAAATCGAGATTAGCTTTCACATCTTTCAAATCTAACTTACTAAAGTCCACAAAGTTTATAGCGCCTTCTAATTTGCTCAATACTGAACCTTGTTTAGGATCAATGTTAGTACTTAATAATTCTGCAAAGGCATCACCTGTAACGGTATTCAGATTAGGAGAAAATTCGCTATCTAATGTTCCTTGAAGATTTATTGATGTGTTTAGTTTTCCTTGTATGGCCTTTGCTATTGGTGCTAAATTCTGAAGTAAATCTAAGCCTTTAAACGATTTTGAAATATCAAATCCATCTGCACCAAGATTCAGATTAAAAACAGGTGTATCTGTTTTTGTTGACACTTTTCCTGTAATCGCTAAAACACCATCAAACAAATTACTAGTCATATTTTGAAGATTCGCTTCTTGGTCTTTTATTGACAGTGTACCTTTTACATTCTTTAGATTTAGATTATCATAAACAACAGTTTTTGCATTGGCATTAATTGTACAGTCTAAGAAATCTGGAATTTTAAGCGATTGTGATTCTGATGTAGTTTTGTTTGAGGATCCTGATGTTGTTTCGTCTTCAATCATAAAATCACTAACCACAAAGTTGTTAGAATTTACATCAAAATTGCCCTGTAACTTTTTATCGCTTAATAAAAAACCGAGAAGATTTTTAATATTTCCAGTAGCTGTAAAATCACTTGTTCCGGTTCTGGCATCAAAACTATTCAGTTTTACAGAGCCAGGTTTAAAAGTCATATCAGCCTTACTAATTTGAATAGGATTTACAATGTCTTGAGATGAGAACACAAAGTCAGTGACGCTCATGCTTCCACTATTCTTAATACGATTAAATGCATTTGTTTCAATAGCATTCATATCAAACTGAGTATTGAGTTTTGTTTTTAAAATTCCGCTTAATTCCTTATCAAAATCTATTGGATACGCTTTGGTTAGGTTTCCAAGATTAAGCGTGCCATCAATATCAGCATTTACAAACATGTTTTTTGTAAGATTCTTTACTTTTGCAGATGCCTTAAACACATCATCATCAATTTTAAAATTGAGCGTTTTAATGTCTACATAAGTATCGTCTGCTTGTCCTGTTTTGTTTTTGATAGCTGTATCAATTGTAATATTACTAACGCGCTTTGGTAAATCAGGATACTTAAAAGAGGCATTGTCGGACGTGATACGAATGTCTAAAGTTGGAATGGTTTCTTCAGTTACTTTACCTTTAATAACTCCATTTACTTTGAAATCTCCTGTGGCTTCTACGTCCTCAATGTTTTTAGAATAGGCTTCTGGGATCACAGCTAAGAAATCTTTAAATGATGATTCTGGATTCTCAAATGTGATATCAATGTCTTGACCATTTTCTAAAAGCTGCACATAGCCTTTAAATTCTAGTGGCAGTTGATTAATAAATGCTTTGTTGTCTTTGAAAGTATATTTCTGATTGTTAAGGTCTAAACCAATCAATGCATCTAACTTTATACTATTATTATTAAGGTATTTAGTGCTGTCAATACTCATACTCACATTGGTCGAGGTTTCAGTATCAAGTTCTGAGTTTTCTGCACCGAACGTACCATGACCAGAATGATTCAATTCTGAGAGATACAATTCTGTTTTCGAAATAGCATCCAAATAAGTGATTGCACTATTGTTGATATTGTAATCTTCAATATCAAAAGAGAAACCACTGCTTTCTTCTGTAGATGCTGTAGCGTTTTCCTTTTCCTTTTCCTTTGTGATATCGTAATTATTATTACCTAGCACATCTGTTTTTAAGGTGACTAAAGCTTCATCAATATTAATTGAATTAACCACAATCGGTTCTTCACTTGAAGTCTTAAAAAGCTCGTTTACCGACATTGTAAAAGCTATGTTTTTGGCTGTGACTAAAGTTTCGCCTTCAAATGGTTTGAAGTTGGTAATCACTAAATCTTCTACTTTTACATGTGCCTGCGGAAAACTACGAATTAAGCTTAAACTCACATCACTAAATTCAACTTGAGCATTTAGGTTTTCATTTATAAAACGCTTAACCATATCCTTAATTTGCGATTGAAATGCAAAAGGAATGGCTAATAAAAGAAAGAATATTATGAGTATAGAGATACCTACAATTTTGAGTGCTTTTTTCATAAAATGATGTCTATTCTAATTCGTGTGTAAATATATACGAAGCTTGTTTCACTTTAGACCAATCTATAGTAAAGTTTAGTAAAATTTTAACCCTATTTATAAAGCAATGAATAGCTTAGACAAGCTCAATCTCTTCATTAACTTTTAAATTAAAACGTTTTCTAAACAAATAAACGCCCAAATACAAAAATGGAGTGTCTAGAGCTGCAACTAATACTTTGAAAAGGAAACCACTAATGAGTAAGCCCTTAAAACTACTCCATGGCAGAATTTTAAAAGTGCACAATAAAAAGACAATAGAAAAGGTGTCGATAAATTGTGAGAACCAAGTTGAAAAATTATTACGTAACCATAAATGTTTTCCTTTGGTCAGACGCTTCCAAAAGTGATAAATTTGAATGTCAATAAACTGTGCAAATAAATAAGCTGTCATACTTGCAAAAACAGCAATTGCTGAATTTCCAAACACTGTTGAAAACAGGTCATCTTGAACAGGAGAACTATTTATAGCAGGAACACTATCAGATACCAAAATAATTAATAATGAAAACACCGAAGCGAAAATGCCAGCAATCACAACTTGGTTTGCGCGTTTCTTTCCATAGATTTCACTAATCAAATCTGTGATTAAAAATGTAATTGGATAAGGTAAAATCCCAACAGATATCTCAAATAACTTCGCGCCAAAAATTTCTACATCAAACGGATACCAATAAAAAAATTTTTGAAATATAAGATTCGACACAACTAATGAGGTGATAAAAAGGGCAGCTAAGAACAAATAAATTTTTTGAGCAGCAAGTTTGTCTTTTATGGTCATAAATTGTGAATAAATACTTACCGTAAATATACGTCAAAGTGATTTTCTTTTCATTATTTTGGCATTCATTATGAATCCACCTAATCACGTTTACATAGCTCTTGGTAGTAATAAAGGCGACAGGCTAAAGAACCTGCAGGACGCCGTTGATTTAATTTTCAAAGAAATTGGGAAAATTAATATCATTGCTAAGGTTTATAATACTCCTGCATTTGGATTTAAAGGAGCTGATTTTTTAAATACATGTCTCTATGCTGAAACTGATTTTTCTTCGGAAGATGTTTTAGACAAATTATTAAAGATTGAAACAAAATTAGGACGTTCTAGAACAACTTCAGAATCTTATGAAGCCAGAACGATCGATTTAGATGTTTTGTTTTACAATGATGAGGTTATTGACACTAAAACACTTAAGGTTCCACATCCTGAATTGCAAAAACGAAAGTTTGTATTATATCCTTTGCATGATATTGCTTCAAAGTTTAAGCATCCAATTTTAGAACAGACCGTAGCTGATTTAAAAGAAGCTTGTGATGACAAAAGTGATATAGAGCCTATAAAAATTTGGCTTAAGAATCCTACCAAGAAGTTTAATTTTTCAAATCAGAATTATATTGCAATTGAAGGGAATATTGGAGCTGGGAAAACAAGTTTGGCTAACAAGATTGCTCGTGATTTTAATGCAAAACTAATTTTAGAACGCTTTGCTGATAATCCGTTTTTGCCAAAATTTTATGAAGAGCCACAGCGTTATGCCTTTACTTTAGAAATGTCATTTCTTGCTGATCGTTATCAACAAATAAGTGATGATTTATCGCAATTAGATTTGTTTAAAGACTTCATGGTAAGCGATTACGACATTTATAAGTCGCTCATTTTTTCAAAAATCACCTTGCCTGAAGATGAATTTAAACTTTACAGAAAGTTGTTTTACTTGATGTATAAAGATATTGCTAAACCAGATTTGTATGTGTATCTCTACCAAAATACAGAACGTTTACAAGAGAATATCAAAAAACGTGGTCGTGATTACGAACAGAATATTGATAGCGAATACTTAGAAAAAATCAATTCAGGGTATTTAGAATTCTTAAAAAACCAAACGGAACTCAATGTTAAAATAATTGATATTTCTGAGAGAGACTTTGTGAAAAATCGAACCGATTATTTATGGTTGCTGAAAGAAATTTGTAATGCATAATGGGGCATCGTATAGAAGTTATTGAAGATCGATATGTTGTTGGTGTGACAACTAAAACATCTGTTTTGACAATAAATGAAAAGACAAGAGAATTGGCAAAATCGTTTATGCCAAGACGACATGAGATTACTTCTAGAATAGGTAAACATGTATTTTCTATTCAAGATTATGGCAAGGATTATTTGCCGACAAATCCAAATTCAGAATTTGATAAATGGGTTGCTATTGAGGTTAAAGAACTTAATAACGTGCCAGAAGGAATGGAATCATTTATTATTAAATCTGGAATCTATGTGGTTTTTAGTTTTAAAGGTTCTGTTTTAGAGTTTCCAAGACAAAGAGCTTTTATCTTTCAAGAATGGTTACCAAATTCAGATTATCAATTAGATAAAAAAGCACATTTCGAAATTTTAAGTGAAGACTACAGTAAAGATCTTCAAAATATTGAAGAAGATATTTGGATTCCAGTTAAGAAGAAATAGAGTTCATTTTACTAAACACATCCCAAACCACAACACCACAACTCACCGAAATATTTAGAGAATGTTTGGTTCCAAATTGCGGAATTTCAATAACTAGATCACTAGCATCAACAACATCTTGAGCAACACCTTTAACTTCGTTTCCAAAGACTAAAGCATAAGTCAGATTGGTTTCAGGCTGAAAACTGTCGAGCATTGTGGCACGTTCAGCTTGTTCTATGCTTATTATTTTTAAGCCTTCAGCTTTCAGTTTTTCAACAACATCTAACGTGTGTTCGGCATATTCCCAATCCACAGTCTCAGTACTCCCTAAAGCCGTTTTTCTAATGTCATTATGAGGAGGTTTTGCAGTGATTCCACAGAGGTAAATTTTTTCAACTAAAAAAGCATCACTTGTTCTAAATACCGAGCCAATATTGTTAAGACTTCTTATGTTATCAAGAATAATAATAAGAGGTGTTTTTTCTGCAGATTTAAATTCATCTACATTTAATCGGTCAAGTTCACTGTTTTTTAGTTTTCGCATGTTAAAATCTTACACGTTTTGTAGATAACTTATGGTTTTTGAGCTTTATAAAACTTCAAATTATAAGTACATTAGCAGTCTTACAATTTTCACAAAAATACGTAAAACCATTGGCTAAAAAAGTAAAAAAAGTTACACCATTAATGAAACAGTACAATGCCATTAAGGTAAGGTATCCAGATGCATTGTTATTGTTTAGAGTAGGGGATTTTTATGAAACCTTTGGAAGTGACGCTGTAAAGGCATCTAAAATATTAGATATTATTTTAACCAAAAGAGGTGCAGGTAGTGAAACTGAAACCGAATTAGCAGGTTTTCCATATCATTCTTTAAATACCTATTTGCCTAAATTGGTAAAAGCAGGTTGTCGTGTTGCTATTTGCGATCAACTTGAAGACCCAAAGCAAACTAAGACGATTGTAAAACGAGGTGTCACTGAATTAGTCACTCCAGGTGTTGCATTAAATGATGACATTTTACATTCTAAAACGAATAATTTTTTAGCTTCTGTTTATTTTAGCTCACATTCAGTTGGTGTGTCTTTTTTAGATGTTTCTACTGGTGAATTCTTTATATCTCAAGGCGATGAAGAATACATAGATAAACTACTTCAGAATTTTAAACCAAGTGAAGTATTGGTTTCAAAACCGAGTAAGTTAAAATACAATGCTGCTTTTGGCAATGATTTTCATGCCTTTTATTTAGAAGATTGGGTGTTTCAAGATGATTATGCAAATGAGACATTGCTTAAACATTTCAAGACTAAATCATTGAAAGGTTTTGGTATTGAAGATTTGTATGAAGGTATTGTGGCTTCTGGTTCAATTTTGCATTACTTGAGCGAAACACAACACCATAAATTACAACATATAACGTCTATTCAGCGCTTAACAAAAGGAGAGCATGTTTGGATGGATCGTTTTACGATTAAAAATTTAGAGTTGTATCAATCTACCAATCAAAATGCGGTGACTTTAGTAGATGTGATTGATAAAACCATTTCACCAATGGGAGGACGTTTGCTTAAACGATGGTTGGCTTTTCCATTAGTGAATTTAGAAGCTATTAATAAGCGTCATGATGTCGTCGAGTTCCTTAAGGAAGATGTAACATTGTTAAGTAAGTTTCAAAATCAACTAAAGCAGATTGGCGATATTGAACGATTAATTTCTAAGGTTGCTACAGCTAAAATTAGTCCGAGAGAAGTTGTTCAGCTTAAAAATGCTTTAGAAGCCATTGTGCCTGTAAAAGCTTTAGCTGGTCAATCTAAAAATAAAGCATTGCAATATTTAGGAGAACAGATGGATGCTTGTGATACACTTCGTGAACGCATAAAAGCGACGTTAAATGAAGAGGCTCCAGTAAACATATTAAAAGGACATACAATATCTTCTGATTTTTCAGAAGAATTAAAAGAGCTTAGAGGGCTTTCGGCTTCTGGAAAAGAGTATCTAGATAAAATGCTAGAGCGCGAAAGTGAACGAACCGGAATTACGTCTCTTAAAATTGCGTCAAATAATGTATTTGGGTATTATATAGAAGTTCGTCATACTCATAGAGATAAAGTTCCTGAAGAATGGATAAGAAAGCAAACCTTAGTTAATGCAGAAAGATATATAACTGAAGAATTAAAGGAATACGAAACAAAAATATTAGGAGCCGAAGAGCGTATTTTAGCTATTGAGCAACAATTATTTTCAGAATTAATCAACTGGATGATTGCTTATATAAAACCAGTTCAGAAAAATTCAGCTTTAATAGCGCAATTAGATTGCCTTTGTGGTTTTTCAAAATTAGCTATAGAGCATAATTATTCAAGACCTAATCTAACCGAAACTTACGAGTTAGATATCATAAACGGGAGGCATCCAGTCATAGAAAAGCAATTACCACATGGTGAGCCTTATATTGCTAATGATGTCTATCTAGATCGTGAGAAGCAACAGATTATTATGATTACTGGTCCAAACATGTCTGGTAAATCGGCCATTTTACGTCAAACAGCATTGATTGTATTATTAGCCCAAATGGGAAGCTTTGTACCTGCTGAAAGAGCAACCATTGGATTAACCGATAAGATTTTTACCAGAGTTGGTGCTAGTGATAATATCTCTATGGGAGAATCAACATTTATGGTTGAGATGAATGAGACTGCTTCAATTTTGAATAATATTTCAGATAGAAGTTTAGTTTTACTCGATGAAATAGGACGTGGAACAAGTACTTATGATGGTATTTCTATCGCATGGGCTATTAGTGAATATTTACATGAACATCCAAGTAGAGCTAAAACATTGTTTGCGACCCATTACCATGAGTTGAATGAAATGTCTGAAACGTTTGATCGTATTAAAAACTTTAATGTTTCGGTAAAAGAATTAAAAGATAATGTGTTATTCTTAAGAAAACTTGTTGAAGGTGGAAGTGAACATAGCTTTGGTATTCATGTAGCTAAGATGGCAGGAATGCCTCAGCAAGTTATACATCGTGCCAATAAAATACTAAAGCAATTGGAGAAATCACATTCAAGTGAAGAATTAACTGATAAGGTGAAGACATTAAACAATGAAATGCAATTGAGTTTCTTTAATTTGGATGATCCTTTGTTAGAGCAGATAAAAGAAGAGATTGTTAATATAGATATTGATACTTTGACACCTGTAGAAGCGCTTATGAAACTCAATGAAATTAAGCGTATGTTATTGAAAAAGAAGCGTGCATAAAAAAAGTTATTTTTTTTTATTTAAAAGGCTTTGCTTTTCTGATAAAAGTCTTAAATTTGCCCTCGCAATTACAACAAACGTTCATTAAAATAATTGCTATAATGCGAAAGTAGCTCAGGGGTAGAGCATCACCTTGCCAAGGTGGGGGTCGCGGGTTCAAATCCCGTCTTTCGCTCTACGCTTAAAAATATACCAATTTAGTCCGTCGAGACTAAAACGCTGAAGTGGTGGAATTGGTAGACACGTTGGACTTAAAATCCAATGTCCCTTGGGACGTACGGGTTCAAGTCCCGTCTTCAGTACAGTGAAAGAAGGTTAATTACTTAATTAATAAGTAGTTAGCCTTTTTTTTAGTTTGATACTTATACGTTTTCTATAACGTTTCAATCATTTAACTACTATAATTATACTAATACTCACTTTTTAATTGCATCACCTTTAATATAGTTCCAATAAAAAACAGACGTAATTAATCACGATACTTAGGTTGTGAAAAAGTCTAACCAGTCTAATCAAAGTCTAATCAAAAGTTTAACATTGAAATTCAATGTAACTACTCATATATCAATATATTATATACGCAATTAAAGAAAAAGTCTAACAGTCTAATATAAATGTATAGTCTTAGTTATTATTGGAGCTATAAATAGTAAGCCTTTTATTATTGGAACTTGAAGATTATTCTTAATTATACTAATGTGAGTATCTCTAGTATGATTTCAATCATTAAGGAATCCCGTAACGCACAAACTTATAATTGTAATAGTTTTGAATTATGATTTATATCATAAAATACTCTCATCCAATGATTTAAATTTGTTCTTTATTAATGATCAAGTAATTAGAACTAAGTATTAACAAAACTGAACATTTCTTTAGAATTGCAGGTGTAGGTATAAGGCGGATATAGGTAATAACTATATCCAATTGTTACGTACAATTGCTCATTCTCACTCAAGTATAAAACCTTACTCATTCTCTCTTTGTGTTAGCTTCTTTAGGCGAAGCCTGCTTACTCAAAACTCATTATGTGAGCTAGTTTACGGTTTTATGTGATTACTCCTTCTCGCCTATCTCTAGCGTCCTTATGGCAATACCTGTTTACTCATATGTTTCGCAACAATACTTAACAACGTGTATAATAAATGCTTTACTCAAACTTCAATTAAAATTTATATATTTAAACATACGATTTGCTTCTACTGAAAATCCTGCGGATTATAAGTCGCACAAATCATACACGAACACGTTGTGGGTAATTGCCTGCGGCACATAGAAACCGCGTTTTGCAAACGCTCCTTTTCTACTAATTACCCACAATGCTCCCTGTTGATCGCACCTCGACTAATTAATGTATATTTATGCAGTTCCTTGTGAGCTCCTCAAGAAACTACACACAACATAATGTATAGCGAATGAGGCGCGAACATAGCTCTTCGTGAGGCGCGCCTCACTACGCTATACACAGGGAGCATTGTGTGTAATTATCACAAAAAGAATAGAATTATGACAAAAAAAACTTTTCAAAAAAATTTCCTTTTTATACTGGCGATAATTTTCTCGCTTTCAATGAACGCCCAAGATGATGTTATTCTTAAAAGTGATGGAGATGAAATGCATGGTAAAATCTTAAAAATAAATAAAGAAGACCTTCAATTTATTTACAAAAATGAGACCATAGAATATACTGTTAATAAGTCAGAAATTATAAAAATCACATTCAGCTCTGGTAGAATTGAATTCTTCAATAAAAAAGCTACTACCTCAAATTCAAATCTAAAAGAACATCACAATAAAGTAGCAATTTTACCCTTTGGATATATTAAAGACCAAGAAACTAGTAACGCAATAATGACTAAGAAAATTCAACAAGAGACATATACAATTTTCAAAAAAAAAGCGATAATTCTGCAGTTTCAAGACCCTACGACAACAAATGCTTTACTAGCAAAAGCTGGAGTCAATAATAACAATGTTGAAGGCTATACAATGGGTGAAATATGTAATATCTTAAATGTAGAATATGTTGTTCAAGGATTGGTTTCTATCGAAAAATCTACAATGACCCAATATAGCAATACCACAACGACATCTAAAAACAAAAACAAAAGAGCTTATATAGATAGCAAAGGAAATATTGTAGGTGATATTTGGAATAACACGGGTAACAACAAAAAAACCAGCAACAGTAGCAGTTATAGTACTGCCACACAAAATTATTCAACAAATATTACTATGAATGTTTTTAGTGACAAAGGTGACAACGTTTATACCAAAGAACACGCTTCTTTTTGGCAAACTCAAGATGCTTATAAAATTACATTAGCATTTCTTGCCAAACGGACACCTATATATAAACGATAAAAAGTATTTTAGTTTGAATTAATAATGAATTATGATATCAATAATAACTGTGCCCAAAAACTTTTATAGCTCACTTCTGGTTTTGTGTCTATTCGTTTTCTTTTATTAATTTAGTGATTACAAACGCTACTAAGCATAAAAGAACACGTTGTGAGCAATGAAAAGAATATGAATAAAAATATACCTTTTTTTTTAAAATTAAACAGGATTGATTGGTTTCGATTGAAAACTATAATGTTAACATCTATATTGTTTCCATTATTTTTTACAATTTCCATCTATCTATTCTTAGGATACTTTAATGCAAAAGCTTCTGAATTTTTTGATTTTACTGCGGAGTTAGAAGTTAGTTTAATAGAAGGTGTTATTTCTGGGCTTGTAGTTGTATTACTTGAAACCTATATATTTAAAAAGCACTTTAGGAAATCCAAGTCTATTATAAGAATTGGGTTAAAAACTATTATCTACGGCATTGTTATTTATTTGACCAAATTTGGTTCTTCATATTTTTATGTTTCCTCTGAATCGGCTGAATTCATAAGTACCTATAGTAAAGACTATTTGGGTATTCTTACTTCTAGAGGAATATTTTATAGTTTGGGAGTCCATATGTCAGCAGTTATCGTAGCTCTGTTTCTAATTGAAATCGATTCTTTCCTAGGGCAAGGTGCTACTATGAATTTATTGTTGGGAAAGTATAATAATGCAAAAGAAGAGAATCGTGTATTTATGTTTATGGATTTAAAATCTTCAACAACTATAGCTGAGAAATTAGGGCACCTTACCTATAGCAAATTAATTCAAGATTGTTTTATCGATGTTACTAAAGCCCTTTTAAAACACAAAGGATCAGTATATCAATACGTTGGAGATGAAATTATTATTAGTTGGAAAAATATAGATGAATCAAATATTGAGGACATTGTTAATACGTTCGAGGTGTTTAGAGATACACTCAAAAACAAATCTGAATATTATACTAAAAACTATGATGTTGTCCCTGAGTTTAAAGCTGCTGTTCATAAAGGAAAAGTTGTTATGACTGAAGTTGGAGAATTAAAAAGAGAGATTGCTTTTCATGGAGATGTATTAAATACAACTGCTAGATTGGAAGGTTTATGTAATGAAAAGGGTTATTCATTAATTGTATCAAATACTATATACAATCTTTTTGTAAATCCAGAGACCTATAAATTGATAGAATTAGGCGGATTAGACCTACGAGGAAAACATGAAAAGGTAATCGCATATGGTATGCTACCCTATGTATTATAATTGATAATAACAAATTAAACAACGTTGTGTGTAATGTAAAGCAACCAAAATAAAATTATGATTTTAGAAAAAAGAATACCTATTACATATTGGTTCAATACTATTAAATGGAACATACTAATAGTCTCGGTTTTTTCAGCGATAGTCTATTTTATATCAGAATATTTTATTGATATTAATATTCCTATTTCAGTAGGAGCATTTTTAGGAACAGCCATAGCCTTGTTACTATCTTTTAAATTAAGTCATTCTTATGATAGATGGTGGGAAGCTAGAAAAATTTGGGGATTGATTGTTAATGATTCTAGAACCTTTGTCCTTCAACTTAAAGGATTTACAAAAAGTGGAAGTAAAGAAATCACAGACAGGATGGCCTATAGACAAATTGCCTGGTGCTATTCTTTTTCACAGAATTTAAGAAATGAAAATGCTTCTATAAATATAAATGAATTTATATCTCAACAAGAATTAAAATCTATTAGAAATCAAAATAATATTCCCTTAGCTTTATTAAATTACCAGTCACAAGATTTATCTATTTTACACGAAGAAAAGCGAATCAATGACTACCAACAAATCCAAATAGATAATACTCTTGTAAAACTTTGTGCTTCTATGGGTAAAGCAGAACGAATAAAAAACACTGCTTTCCCAAAAACATATAGAATGACTTTACACCTTTTTATCTATATTTTTTTGGTCTCACTTTCATTAGCCTTAACGGAAATGCATAGTCTAGTCGAAATACCAATTATGGTTTTCATTTCTATTCCATTTTTTTTAGTCCAAAAAATCGCATACAATATTCAAAATCCATTTGAAAACAAGCCTACAGACACTCCAATGACAAGTATCTCTAGAACAATAGAAATTAATATCAAGCAGCAATTGGGTATTGAAAATGTACCTGAACCCATAACTCCAGATAAGTTTTATATTTTATAACAAAACACTACACACAACAACGTGTATAATCAATTGCTCGTTATTTGTGTACTCGGAAAATCCTGCGGATTTCCCTACTGGTTCGGTTTCTTTTGCTAACTTAGTTCTAGCCAACGCAACTAACCATACACAAACTCGTTGGCAATAATTATGATTCTTATACTCAACTAATAGTAAAAGGAAATACTTTAATCTATGGCTCAATCAATAATTAACTTTTCCTTTACATATCTTTCTGAATAACCAACTCTTTTTGAAATATCTTTAATTGAAGCCCCTTGCTTAAGCATATCACGCGCAATTTTTTTCTTAGCAATTATTAAAATTTTTAAAGCCGTAGTATTTTCTTTTTTAAGATTTCTATTAATTTGGACAACGGAGGTGTTAAGATATTCTGCCAAATTATCTACAGATTTCACTTTTGGTTTTTCCTCAATAATCTGTGTTATAATTTCAGAGCTAATTGTTTGTTTTAGGTTTTTTTCTTTTCCCCTTTTAAGAACAAACCAAAATGATAAAATAATAATAATAATGGAGAGTGAAAAAGTTATAATTGAATAAGCATATTTCGGCAAAGAGCTATCATTCTTGATATAAATCTTATCTAATAAATTTGGGATTATAACCTCTCGCATAGTTGAGGTTTCTATGATGTACAAACCATTTACAGACCCTGCGTAAATATAATTGTCATCAAAATTTAAAGCAAATTTATTAAATTCAATATTATCAATTATTGTATTAATCTGTCCATCTAAAAATATATGAAACCCTCTATTGTTTGTAAATAATAATGAGTCATCCAAAAACATTAACTGAATTACTTCCTCATTTTTGAAAACTACATCTAGGCCTAAGTTCTCATTTAATCTGACCAGATTGGTTTTAGTTCCCAGATATATTTCAGAACCATCAATATTAATATCATTAAAAGAATAATCGAAAGTGTAAACATCTATGCTACCTTTTGAATCTATAATATATAAATTACCATTTGTTGAACATGCATAGAGTTTGTTTTGATGAATTTGAATATCTGTAAAATCATCATTAATTAATATTTTGTTATTAATTGAATTATCTAAATCAATAATTCCAAGTGCTGAATTATACATCGCATAGAAAACTCCTTTGAAATCTACTAACTTTCTTGTTCTTGGGCCATTCTCGGTCGCTAAAACATTTTCAAATGTTGAATTATTGATATTTAATTTTAGTAGATCGTCTTGACATAAATAGTAATTACCATTAATTTTAGATAATTCACCATTCGAATATTCTAAATCACCCTTAATCTTGATATTAGAAAATTGAGTCCATAATGAGTCAGAAAATACGCCACTATATGTTGAGATTATTCTTCTACCAGGTTCAGAAAAAACATGTCGAATGGAACGTCCTTTATGTTCTATTTTATAATTAGTATCAATTCGATATTGCAGTATTTTCCCGTTTAAACATATAAAGAGATTATTGTTTACTCTTGCCACTGTAGCTTGTTTATTGCAAAATCCTGGGATTATATTTTCATAGTATTTACAATTTATCTGTCTATTTAACGGTATGTAATTTGAGTTCATCACTACATATTCTTGACTATCCGAATTGAATTCCAGCCAACTATATTTTAAGTTGCCTTTTGCTTGCTCAATAGGTTTATCTTTTTCTAGATTAAAATAATAGAGCTTATTATCCATTCTAAAATAAAGGTCTTTATTGTCTGTAGTAACGTTTTTTGCATTAGACACATTTAAAGATTTGACGAAAATTGTGTCCTGAGCCTCAGCTGTTATAAGAAAAAATAAAAACACTAAAAAATACAATATCTGTTTCATTTAATACAGTTATGTTAAGAATAGATCTAATATTATCAAAAATAAACAACCTAACCTACTACATTAGGGTGAATAATTTATAATTTTGAAAAAGAATACCGACAATTAAATTTATGCAAACGCTAATAATTAAACCTACACTTCTATTTTTTGTGCTATTAATTCTTTCTTCTTGTAGCGGAAGTGATAGTAATGAGGAACCTATTACACCACCTACAGAATTTCATAAAGCAAATGTATTTATGCAGAATTATTATACAGAGAACACATTGCTAAATTGGGAAATAGAGGAGATTGAATTAATTGATAATCAAAATTATGCCTTTGGAAATAAAGTTGAGTTTGAATGGGAAACGACCAAGTCTTCTGTGCTTTTTGATGTAACAGACTCTAACAATAGTCATTTAATTTCTTCTTCGCATACAGTAAGTAACGGCAAGTTATATTACGCAAGTATGATTGGAAGTTCAGCTAATAAAACAATGGTTTTTTCAGAATTAGATGAAACCATTCCAGAAACAGGTAATGTAAGAGTTAAATATTTTAACGCAAACCAGAATATAGGTGCAGTAGATATTTATATTGGAGGTGAAACCTCTGACAAGAAAGTTGTTTCTAATTTAAATTTCGGACAGTTAAGCTCGTATATTGAAGTTAATCATAATGATATTTCAAGTTTAGTTGTTGTGACTCCGATGGGTATAGCTCCACATTTAGATACCAATTTATTAAGATTAAGTGATAACACTTCTCACGGAAACAATTCGATACTAATTATTGCCTTAGCAACACTAACTAATGAAAATTCTTCAGAATTAAGTTATTTTGTAGCAGAGCAATAGTTGATCTTATAAAACAAAAATACAACCTTGGATTAAATATGTCCAAGGCCTTTTTAAAGTATAAATTTATTAATACCTACGGTAAAATTTATACTAAGTCGTATCAAAAAATTAAATTTATTTAATTTAATATCTTTAAAATATACTCTATGAAAAAAATTACCTTACTTGCTTTTTTTATTGGTTTAACTGCGTTCGCTCAGCAAATATCAGTTTCTAGTACTTCTAGTATTGTTATTGGTGCTGGGGCTTCTTTAAATGCATTTGGTTTGGAAATGAGTCCAAGTGTTGATTATGAAATTGCAGATAACGAAATTAATCTATCAAGCTCCCTGGTATATGTTTCTGGCGGAAAAGAATCGATTCTTAGAGTCTATGAAATGGCAAATCCTTTAGCAAGCTACAGTGGTTCCTTAATTTTGAATTATGAAGATGCTGAAATAAACAGTGGAACCGAAATGCTCTTAAACATAGAAATTGAAGATAATAGTACATGGACAGAATATGCTTCAACAGTGAATGACGTCCTAAATACTATTACTCTTGATGCAAATTTAAGCAGTGTTGCAATAGATAGAGTAACAGCTTCTGCTTCAGATGCAACTTTACAAATTGACGAATTTGAATTAGATAAATTTGCTATTTACCCGAATCCTGCAACTTCGGAAATTAGAATTAGTAGTGACAATGACTTACAATTTGAAATCTACAATTCGTTGGGGCAGAAAATAAAAGAATCCAATTTAAAAAACATTGATATATCTACGTTTTCAAATGGAATCTACTTGCTAAAAGTGATCGATATTGAATCGAATAAATCCAACACATATAAAATTATTAAAAAATAATCAATGACTTGACTCTCAATTTTTGAGAATATCTGTCTCAATTTAGTTTCTAAAAATTATAAATCCATTAATTTAAAAACATCATTATGAAAAAAACGTACATGCTTATTATCCTTATTACTTTTGGAAGTAGTATATATGCCCAAGATATTAAAAACACGCTTGGCACTAATGGGAATTTTGAAGTAATAACCTCCAGCAATACAGAAACTCTAACGGTTACAAATGCTAGCCAAGTCATTATTTCAGACATAGCTACTCCAACGGCTAAGACAGATGTTTTGTTAGATTTAAACTCAATCAACAAAACATTACAACTCCCTTTGTTAACTCCAGCTGTCTGGAGCACTATTAATAAAGGTCCCGGGAGAATCTTTTGGAATGTACAAGGAGGTGCTGGTACATTATATGCTTTTACGGGAACTGGGCCTTTAGATTTCATAAGTATCCTAGATACAAGAAGTTTAATAAGTTCTTTAGCGGATGTTAGGGCGAATATTTCGGGAGACGGCAGTAGTTATTATATTGGCACAGACGCTGGTCTTGCTGCTGATGAAGATGACAATAATAACGTAGCTTTTGGTGTTGAAGCGTTAAAAAATTTAAATTCTATTAATAGTGCTAGTAATGAGGCTGAAGAAAATGTAGCAATAGGTCACCAGGCAAGCTTATACACTAATTCAGGTACAGGAAATACCGCTATTGGAGCTCAAGCAGGTGTTGCCGAGTTTTCTGGAACGCTAAACTACACTACTGCAATTGGATATAATGCTACACCTGATGAGGATAATCAAATTAGATTGGGAAGAGACGTAGACCACGTGGTTGTTCCTGGAGTATTAAAAGTACAAGATATGCTGAACCTAAAACCTAGGGCTAGTGCTCCTGCAAATCCGCAATTAGGTGATATGTATTATGACAGTGGTATAAATAGAATAAGGGTTTGGGCTGGAGCGCCCACAGCTGTTTGGGAGATCATAGCATGGCAATAATAGTTTAAGACTCCATGGTTATACTTTGGGGGCTATAATTCTTAAAAATATTAAATCCTCAACCGTTTGGATGAGGATTTTTTGTTTATGGTGGTTTATTAAAATATTAGTGTTTTATTTATTTCCCTACTCAACAACTAACAAAAAAAGTCAAAACAGTCTTGCTAAAATGGAAAATTACTCTGTTGAGATTTCAGTGGATTATGCTTAATTCTTGAGTTTGTTTTATGTTGTATTTTCTGTAATTTGGAGAAAAAATAAAAAATATGGACCGTTAGAATTGGTTATTCTAAAAGTAACTGATAAAAAAACTATCGCCAACAACGTGTATAATTTATGTTGTTTAAAGATGGTTCAAGAATTTCTGCCGAAATTCCTACGCTTCCCTCCTTTTTTGCTAACTTAGTTCTCAGACAACACAAACCATACACGAACACGTTAGCGGCAAGCTGAAGAACATTGCAAGCAAATAAACTTTCATAAAATGGCAAAAACAAAAATGACAGGATATTGGATGTTGATTTGTAACCCAAAGACTTGGCAAATCGATGAATTCCTTGAAACAAAAGAAGTTTTCAAAACTTGGAAAATTACAAGTTGGCAAAAAAAACATTTTAAGCCAAAACAGTTAGGATTTATGAGAGTTGGGCTTGACAAAAGAAATTTAACAGAGTTAGATGGTAAGCCAAGATTGGAATCTGGAATTTATGCAATTGTCGAAATTCTAAGCGAAGCATCTCAAATGCCTGAAATTGATTCCGCCTTTTGGCTTAATCCGAAAAAAGTGGAAATAGAAAAACCAAGGGTTAAAATCAAAATATTAAAGAACTTTTTAGACAATCCAATTTTAATGGATACTCTAAAATCTAATGACATACTAAAAAACGAAACAAGCTTAATAAAAGGTCAAGAAGCTTCAACTTGGCCAATAAGCGAAAAAGCTTTTAATGAAATTATTAATTTATCAAATACAAATATCGAATCCATTAATGAGGCTAAATCAGAATCTTATTATTCACTTGATGACATTCGAAAATTAGAGAATAAATATAGGCAAGCACCTCCAAGAATAAAGGAAATTATTAGTAGGAAGATTGAGCGAGGTAGTATATCAAAAGAAATAAAAAGAGTCAATAATTATGAATGTCAAATATGCAAATCATTAAACCAGCCGTCAAAAGTATTTAAAAAAAGAAAAGGGGAATATTATATTGAAACACATCATGTTATTCCTGTTTCGGAATTGAAGGAAGGTTCTTTAGGTGTTATGAATTTAATTACTGTTTGTCCAAATCACCATAGACAATTACATTATGGGAATGTTCAGATTGTCGATAATAATGAATCCGTTTTTGTTTTTTTGATTGATAATAAAAAAATTACGATTGAAAAAATAAAACTATAGCCAACCGCTAACAACGTGTATAATCAATTGCTCAGTTTGTGTGTACTCGGAAAATCCTGCGGATTTCCCTCTGGTTAGTTCTCTTTTACTAATTTAGACCTAGCCAACATAACTAACCATACACAAACACGTTGGCATTAATTATGACCCGTCCTGAAATA
>NZ_JSWG01000049.1 GCF_000797465.1 Psychroserpens jangbogonensis
ACTTGGGTGCTTCGGTCATTGCTTCGCTCCCGGGAGGGTGAGAGGGGTGGACCACGAGAGCCCGCCTCCGGAGTGGAGGCGGGCTCTCGCAGGGGAACTCAGACGCCGGTGAACGTCGGCGTCACCAGGCCGGTGCCGCTGACCTTGCGGGCCTGCGGGTAGCGGGCGTGGGTGTACGCGAAGTAGCCGTACACGACCAGGAGCACGCCGAGGCTGGCCGCCTTCGTCTGCTCCGCCCTGATGTACATCGGGGC
>NZ_JSWG01000050.1 GCF_000797465.1 Psychroserpens jangbogonensis
GTCAAAGCATTTATCTGAAAGACGAAATTTTAAAGGAATATGTTCCTCATCAGTTGAAAAGTGGTAATAGTCTTTCATCAGCTGGGCAATTTCCTGCTCGTCGACATACGCAAATTCATGGATGATATCGCGGTCAATCATATGGAAAAGCCATGTTTCATTTTCAAAATGGTGAAGCATTAAAGTGTTTTTATTGTCAAGGTTGGAACAGCGGATCATTTG
>NZ_JSWG01000051.1 GCF_000797465.1 Psychroserpens jangbogonensis
GTGTCAGAGCAAGCTGTACAGTCGCCGAAAGGCTCGCTGGTCGATGATACGCAGATGTTCCAGGTGTATAAAAACAAAGAGGAGCTCCGCAGGCTGTGGAAGAAGGATTACGATTGGAAAATCAAAAAGGTGACCGAAGCTGTAGCCAGTACGCAAGGCAAAATTTTAACCTATGAGCATAAGCCTATTGATGCTTCGTTCTTC
>NZ_JSWG01000052.1 GCF_000797465.1 Psychroserpens jangbogonensis
ATCCTGCAGGACGGCTTCAATATCTTTAAAACGATTCGATACGGTCGAAGCGCTGACGCCGTATTTTTTTGCAAGCTTTGCTTGGGATATCGATTTTTCCGATTTGGAGATCGTATTGATAAAATACTCCAAAGCAGCTGCAAAGGCTTCTGTTTTTTTGATGACCGGTGCTTTTTTGGCACAATACGATTTCCAAAGGCCGACCGCCCAGGACACAAATGGTTCAGAATGTCCTTCGTCAAGCATACC
>NZ_JSWG01000053.1 GCF_000797465.1 Psychroserpens jangbogonensis
GTGTGCAGACCGCCTGCAGGGCGGCCACGAGCACCTCTGCGAGGTGCGACTGAGAGGCCGAGCGGTGTCCGTTCCAGACGCCCCGGTGGGCTCGCCACCTCCTCTTGAACAAGGAGCCAGGCGAGCACCGCTTCCCGGCGGTAGAGGACCCGCCGGCCGACCTTGGCGCTCGGCGGCCCCGTGCCGATGTGGCGCCAATACCTCACCGTCGACTCTGGGGCGCGGAGCAG
>NZ_JSWG01000054.1 GCF_000797465.1 Psychroserpens jangbogonensis
GAGGGCGTTGCGCTCGCTTTAGAAGCTGTTGCTGGCGGTGAAGCGCTCAATCAGCTGGAGCGATTAAAACAGAAAGAGGAAGAGTTGTATGCTTAATCAAATTATTGATAGAAAACGAGAAGACATCCTAAAGATCAAGCTGCCGGAAGATTTAAAACTGCCAAAGCGGTCATTTAAAAAAGCGCTCCTTTCTCCGAACCGGTTTGTCGCTTTAATTGCGGAGGTGAAAAAAGCTTCTCCGTCAAAAGGCGTGATTCAGGAGGATTTTGAGCCCGTCAAGATCGCAAAACAATACGAACAGGCTAAAGC
>NZ_JSWG01000055.1 GCF_000797465.1 Psychroserpens jangbogonensis
GTTCCAGCGGCTCCTGGGTGACGGAACCACCTGGGGAATGAACATCCAGTACACGGTGCAGCCTTCGCCGGACGGGCTGGCGCAGGCATTCATCCTCGGCGAGGAATTTCTCGACGGTGACAGTGCCGGCCTCGTGCTCGGCGACAACATTTTCCACGGTGCGGGAATGGGGACGGCGCTCCAGCGCCGTATCCCCTCCGAGGGGGGCCTCATCTTCGCCTACCACGTGACCAACCCGACCGCCTATGGCGTTGTCGAATTTGACGAGAGCGGTACAGCGA
>NZ_JSWG01000056.1 GCF_000797465.1 Psychroserpens jangbogonensis
CTGTAGACCTGCTTCCAGGCGTCGAGGACGTTCTCGTGGTCGACGGGCAGGGAGCTCAGCGCCACGTACGGCGGCACCTGCTCGCCGAGGGCGCTGAGCGCCGCGAGGTCCACCTCGGCGACGCCCTGGCTGTAGGGCAGCTGCGCCCCCAGGCCGACGACCATCTCTCCCTTGGCCAGAGCGATGGCGACGTTGGTGCCGAGGTCCTCGGTGGCGATCTTGATGTCGGTG
>NZ_JSWG01000057.1 GCF_000797465.1 Psychroserpens jangbogonensis
TCGCGAGATCGCGCAGACGAGTGAGCTCCTCGGCGTCCAGCCACTCGGGCAGGGCGAGCGGTGCGTCGGTGTCGCGTTCCATCGGGTTCTCCTTCGCAAAGGTGCGCTTTGACGGTACGACCTCAGTCGCGACCGCACAGAGCGGGCTTGGCGGCGCGCAGGTTCGGGCAGCAGCCCGGGGCGCAGATCGACGGCATGGCCTCGCCCGGCCACGCGGGGCACTCGGG
>NZ_JSWG01000058.1 GCF_000797465.1 Psychroserpens jangbogonensis
GTATATCAGTGTCTAAAGGCGCATATTCCAATTTTTAAGCATTTTTTACTGAATGTGTTGTTAAAAGCTGAATAATCATTTTGTTCTAAGAAAATGAGGTCAATAAATATCAGATAAACCAAATTGTTAAGGAGAATTCAAGATGTTAAAAAAAGAAAGGGAATCAGATGGTCTTTTGTATTATGGGGAGGAGGGTTATTAACTTTAATATTATTACTAATAG
>NZ_JSWG01000006.1 GCF_000797465.1 Psychroserpens jangbogonensis
TCAGGACGGGTCAAAATGTTGTACAACGTGTTCGTGTATGATTTCGTTGCGTGTTTCAGCAACTAAATTAATAAAATTGCACGGAACTGGCTGAAAATCCGCAGGATTTTCCAAGTACAAAACTAACCAAGCAATGAATTATACACGTTGTTGTGTACAGTTTTTTTAAATATCCAATCGGTCAATTTTCCAATAAATGTATTCTCCGATTACTTTTTTGTCATTCGTCCAATTCCCAGTATCTAATTCAAATTCTCCAAAATCAACAACCACTGGATTTATGTCCAAAATTTTTCCATAAGCCTCATACTCCCAATCTCCTTTTCGTTCAAGTTTTATTTCTTTTTCACGATTTTCAGAGAAGATAATTTTCCATTCCAATTCAGCACTTAATGAATCTAATTCAAGTTTTATTTTTTCTCCAATATTAAATTCAGTTCCATATGAAAATGCTTGAATTATTCCACCATATTTTCCTTTAAAGGAAACAGTTCCTTCATAATTTTCTTTATCAAGAAACCAATCTGTATTTGTTATTTCCGTAGTCATTTTCAAATTGTACACAACTGGTTATATCCGGATAAATATACACATTATCCAGAGCTATTTTCTGGATATCCGGAACTTTTGTTCCAAACTATCCCTTTTTTTATAACTCTCTATGGCAATGTCTAACGGACTTCGAATTTCTAATAAATCTTTCCTAGCAACATGTGTGTAAATCATTGTTGTTTCTGGTTTACTATGACCTAAAAGTTCTTGTATATGTCGTATGCCAACACCATTTTCTAATAAATGCGTCGCATAACTATGACGCAAAATGTGTGGTGTAACCAAAACTTTTATTTGACATTGTAAAGCCGACTTATGCAAAAATTTCCGAACACTACTCGAACTATATTGTAACCCATTTTTTCCTTCAATAAGGTAAGTCTTCGGTTCATAGGTAATCATATAATTTCTTAATAATGGTAATAAATGTTCAGCCAATGGTGCATATCTGTCTTTCCGGCCTTTACCGTTTTTAATGAAGATTTGCTTTCTATTCACATTTATATCATCAGTTTTTAAGTTTAAAAGTTCACCAATTCGCATTCCTGCCGAATACAAAAGTGCAATGATAGTTCTATGTTTTAGATTTTTAGTTTTCGATATTAAATCTATAATTTCATTTTGAGACAATACAGTAGGTAGTTTCTTAGAACGCTTTGGTCGTGTTAATTGTATATCCTCAATTTGTGTTGAAGTTTCAAAAACAATAAATAACTTTAACGCACTTATAAATTGTCGCTGTACACTTATGCTTAGTTTTCTCTTTATAAAAACGTCTTCAATAAACAATTCAATATCTCTATTGTTTAATTCCGTAATAGGCTTTGAATGATGATAATTAATGAAATCTGCGATTTGTAACGTGTAATTTTTTACAGTACTACTACTGTAACGCTTACCTCTTAAATATTTATAAAAGTTATTGAGTAGTGTTTTTTGTTGAGCGTTTAATTGTCGATCTGCTTTATATGTTTTAGTTGTTGTTTTCATAATATTGAAAACGGAAAAATATAGAAAATAATCTACATATCAAAATCCAATCGCTGTATCGTCTGCTCTATAATCGGCTCCACCTTCTAATCTACCGTCATCTAATACCAAAATAGCTTCAACTCTCGCTGTAATAGGAGCAGAGGCTTCATTAATATCATAACCTTTGGCTTCGAGCTGTTGTTTTAAGTCTTCAGAAAATAAATCGACTTCCATCCGAATTCGATCTGGTAACCATTGGTGATGTAAACGAGGTGCATCAACAGCGTCTTGCATACTCATATCAAATTCTACGACATTTAAAATGGTTTGTAATACCGACGTAATAATCGTAGAACCTCCAGGAGTTCCTAATACCATAAAAAGTTCGCCGTTTTTTTCTACAATAGTTGGTGTCATAGCACTTAACATGCGCTTTTCTGAAACTATGCTATTGGCTTTTCCGCCAATCAATCCGTAAATATTTGGTTCACCTGGTTTACTGCTAAAATCGTCCATTTCATTATTTAAAAAGAAACCGAGTTCATCAACATATAATTTAGAACCATAACCACTATTTAAAGTTGTCGTCACAGAAACCGCATTTCCAAAAGGGTCTACAATAGAATAGTGCGTTGTTTCTTCACTTTCATATCCTAAAATCTCACCATAACTAATCGAATCTGAAGAGGTTGGTTGGTCAAAAGAAAAGTCTGCCATGCGCTTACTTAAATACGCATCACTTAATAAGTCTTTCGTCGGAATATCTACAAAGTCAGGATCACCTAAAAAAAAACTTCGATCAGCATAAGCACGACGCTCAGCTTCCACCATAACTTGTATGCTTTTTACCGAATTATGACCATAAGATTTTAAATCGAAAGGTTCTATCATTTTCATAATTTGAGCCAAACATAAGCCACCACTAGATGGAGGAGACATTGAAATTACGTTCAAATTCTTATACTTAAATTCTACTGGATCTCGCCATTTTGCTTCATAACGTTCTAAATCTTCAAGCGTCATGATGCTTTCTTTTGTATTTAAAAATGCAATAAGTTGTTGGGCTGTTTCACCTTTGTAAAACTCGTTTTTACCATTTTGAACAATACGTTTGAGCGTTTCTGCAAGTTGCATATTCTTAATAGTATCATGAGCTTTTATGTGTTTCGTAAACAGAATATCTTTTCCGTTTACAACTCTCATAATGCTATCGTAATGTTCGAGTTTCAGATATTGTTTTTCAGTAACAGCAAAACCGTTTTGAGCGAGATCAATAACAGGTTGCATAAGTTCTTTTATTGGAAGCGTTCCAAATTTTTCATGAGCAGCAAAAATGCCAGCAATAGTTCCAGGAACTCCAACCGAATGCACACCAACAGAACTTATGCCTTTTATCACATTTCCGTCGTCATCTAAATACATGTCTTTATGTGAAGCTAAAGGCGCTTTTTCTCTGTAATCTAAGGCTCCAGTTTCGCCATCTGCTAGTCTATAAACCATAAATCCGCCTCCTCCTAAATTCCCTGCGTAAGGATATACAACGGCTAATGCCATTTCTGTAGCAAACATAGCATCAAAAGCATTTCCGCCTTTTTCCATGATTGCACTTCCTATTTGAGACGCTTCTTTTCTTGCTGTAACAACCATGGCATGTTCTGCAATGACACCTATTTTTTCTTTTACAGGGAGAATTTGTGTCTGTTGCTTTTTACAAGAAAAGACACATAGGATTAATAAGAGTAATGCAAAGTGTTTTCTCATAAATTATAAGCTTTCGTGAGCTCTATTCGTTTTGCATTAGAAGTGGCAATAAGTTCTTCAAAAAATTGTGTAAACTCATCTTCAAATTCAGAATAGAATTCCTTTAATTCATGGGTAGCCAAGTTCATTCTTGACTTGTATTCCGTGCGTTTATTCATGCCGTTTAATACACGCTGAATACCATCAACTTCAGCATAACTAAGCAACCAATTATCTGCAAGCATAAATGGCATGAGCTTCTGAAAACGTTCTGGTAAGATGTCAAAGTTTTCTTTTAAACATTCATAAAAATCATCGATATAGGTTTCTAATGGTACGTCTGAATACTTATGCCAGTTTTTAGCTAAAAAATGATCGTATAAAATATCTACAATTACACCACTATAATGGCTGTAATTCTTGTGTAAACGTTTGGTACTTTGTCGCACAATAGGATGAGCATCTGTAAACGTATCTATATGTCGATGTAGCTTTACACCAACTTGAAATTCTGGAGATAGTAATTTGTATTTGTTACCTCTAATGGCATCTGCTACAAAATTACCAATGGTAATCATTTCGTTATCTCCTGAAAGGTAAATATGGGCTAGAAAATTCATAGGTGTAATTTACGAATTGTGAGTTAAGATTTACGGTTTTGAAATAGTATATTTGCTGAAAATATTAACAACATATGACACTTATAAAATCAATTTCAGGAATTAGAGGAACTATTGGAGGCGAAGTTGGTGACAACTTAACACCAATTGATGCTGTGAAATTTGCATCTGCTTATGGCACATGGATCAAGCAACAACGTGATAAAGACAATTACAAAGTTGTGGTTGGTCGTGATGCTAGAATTTCTGGAGAAATGATTCAAAATCTAGTGATGAACACGTTAGTTGGTCTAGGAATTCATGTTATTGATTTAGGGTTATCTACAACACCAACAGTTGAAATTGCTGTGCCTATGGAACATGCAGATGGTGGAATTATATTAACTGCGAGCCATAATCCGAAACAATGGAATGCTTTGAAATTGTTAGATGCTAAAGGTGAATTTTTGAATGGAGAAGAAGGTGCGAAGATTCTAAAAATTGCTGAAGGAACAGATATGACCTTTGCAGATGTTGATAGTTTAGGAAAAATCACAGTCAATAGTGCGTATATCGATATGCATATTGATGAAGTATTAGATATGGATTTGGTAGATGTTGACGCCATAAAGAAAGCTAATTTTAAAGTTGTTGTTGATGGTGTAAATTCTACAGGCGGAATTGCTATTCCTTTATTATTAGAACGTTTAGGTGTACATCCAGTAAAACTGTTTTGTGAGCCTAACGGACATTTTCCTCATAATCCAGAACCATTAAAAGAACATTTAACAGACTTATCTGAAGCAGTTGTAAAAGAACATGCCGATTTCGGAATTGTAGTAGATCCAGATGTTGATCGTTTGGCATTTATGGACGAAACAGGAGAGATGTTTGGTGAAGAATATACCTTAGTTGCCTGTGCAGACTACGTATTGAGCAAAACGAAAGGAAATACGGTAAGTAATATGAGCTCTACAAGAGCTTTAAGAGATGTTACAGAAAAACATGGCGGAACTTATGAAGCAAGTGCTGTTGGTGAAGTAAATGTGGTTGCTCTTATGAAAAAGAATAATGCTGTGATTGGTGGCGAAGGAAATGGAGGAATAATCTATCCTGAATCCCATTATGGTCGTGATGCCTTAGTTGGTGTAGCTTTGTTTTTAAGTCTATTGGCCGAAAAGAAAATGAATGTAAGCGATTTGAGAGCATCGTATCCAAGTTATTTTATGAGTAAGAAGAAAATTCAATTAACTCCAGGATTGGATGTTGATGGAATTTTAAAAACGATGGAAGCAAATTATGCTCATGAAAACTTGACAACTATTGATGGTGTGAAAATCGATTTTTCTAATTCTTGGGTGCACCTGAGAAAAAGTAATACAGAACCAATTATTCGTATTTATACAGAAGCACCTTCGCAAAATGAAGCCGATACGCTTGCTGACAGAATAATTTCTGAAATAAAAGCTATTGCAAATATTTAGTATCTTTAAAACAATTAACCTAATATGATGTCTACTGAAACTAAAGACCAAACAGCTTCAAAACTTGAACAGCATTTTCAGAGGTTCAGAAAGCATATTATTGGTGTAGATCAAGAATTTGAATCACCTTTCGGAAAGAAAAAAATCATTTATACAGATTGGACAGCTTCAGGTCGTTTATATCGACCAATCGAAGAAAAAATTAGTAATGAATTTGGTCCTTTTGTGGCCAACACACATACTGAAACTACAGTGTCTGGTACTGCAATGACAAAAGCGTATCATGAAGCGAAACATATCATCAAAACGCATGTCAATTGTAATGAAGATGATGTCTTAATTGTTTCAGGTAACGGAATGACAGGTGTGGTAAATAAGTTTCAACGTATTCTCGGACTTAAAATTCCTGAAAACTTAAGAAAGTATACAGAGATTCCAAATGAAATTCGTCCAGTAGTTTTTATTTCACATATGGAGCATCATTCTAATCAGACCTCATGGTTAGAAACAATTGCTAAAGTAGAAGTAATTCCACCAGATGACGATGGATTATTCAGTTTAAAAAATCTTGAAGTACTTCTTGAGCAATACAAAGATTGTACATTAAAAATAGCTTCAATTGTAGGAGGATCAAATGTTACAGGTATTCAAACACCACATCATGATGTTGCCGAATTGATGCATAAACATGGAGGCGTTTGTTTTGTGGATTTTGCATGCTCTGCACCTTATGTAGATATTAATATGCATCCTGAAAATGAAGATCAGGCTTTGGATGCCATTTTTTTTTCACCTCATAAATTTTTGGGAGGACCAGGAACTTCAGGTGTTTTAGTTTTTAATAAGAAGTTATATCACAATATGATTCCAGATTGTCCTGGAGGAGGAACCGTAAGTTGGACCAATCCTTGGGGAGAACATAAGTATATTGATAATATCGAAGATCGTGAAGATGGTGGAACACCAGGTTTTCTTCAAACGATTAAAACAGCACTTGCAGTAAAACTTAAAGAAGATATGGGTGTTGATAATATTCTTAAGCGCGAGCATGAGCTTACAGGTATTATTTTCAAACATCTTTCTAATAAAGAGAACATCAAAATTTTAGCTGGTCAGCATCAGGATCGTTTAGGTGTGATTTCATTTTATATAGATGATTTACATTTCAACTTAGGAGTGAAGTTATTAAATGATCGCTTCGGAATTCAAACACGTGGTGGTTGCAGTTGTGCTGGAACTTATGGGCATTTCCTCTTACATGTAGATCAAAAAACAAGTCATGAACTTACCAAGGAAATTTCTATTGGTGATTTGGTCAGAAAACCAGGTTGGATTCGAATGTCGATTCACCCAACAACTACAAATGAAGAAATGAATTTTGTTTGTGAAGGTATTAAGTCGTTAGCCAAGCATCATAAAGAATGGGCTAAAGATTATGAATATATAGGATCGAACAATGAATTTGTACATCATGCTGTAAAAAATGATGTATCTCAAGATGCTACAGTAAAATCTTGGTTTAACTTATAAGAGTTATTGAAATTCTGGCGGAACGTCGTTTCTGTATTTCCAACGTTTATGAGTCCATAAATAGTATTCGGGAGCATCATAAATTTGCTTTTCAACTAACTTCATAAAGATATCTGTAATCTCGTAATCTTTATATTCGTTAGGTGTCATTGTAATGGTTTCAAATGTGGTTTCGTAGTAACCTCTTCCCACTTTTTTAACACTAAAAAAGATAACAGGCATATCTAATCTTTTAGCTAGCATTTCGGCACCAGTATGAATTGGTACCTTGATATTCATAAATTCGTTCCAATGATAAGCTTTACTGCGTCTTGGTGATTGATCTGAAATGAATCCGTTGATAGTCAACTCTCCATTTTCTTTTGCCTCAGTAAGCGTTGCTATAGCTTCTTTATTAGTTATAAGGTAACTGTTGTATTTCGCTCTAATTCTTTTAACTAGTCTGTCGAAATATTTGTTTTCAATACGTTTGTAAATCCCATAACCCATAGATTTAACGTGCTGTTGTAAAATAAAAATCCATTCCCAACTACCATAATGTGCACACATCATAACCATGCTTTTATTTGCATCTTCTATTTTGTGAACTTCTTCAATATTGGTAAATACGAAACGTTTTTTCATTTCTTCTTCCGTAATACTTATCGATTTAATCGATTCAAGAACCATATCACTAAGATGACGGTAAAATGTTTTGGTAATGGTTTTGATTTCCTTTTCAGATTTTTCAGGAAAAACGAGATTTAGGTTTTCTTTGACAACTTTTCTTCTGTAACCAAATACGTAATACAATAAAAAAAAGAGTCCATCAGAAACTGCATATAAAAGTCTAAATGGTAGAATAGAAACTATCCATAAAAAGGGATAAATTAAAATGTAAACTAGAAATTGCATTTATTAATCTTAGATTTGCAGAAGCAAATATATGTATAATTTAATGTTTAAAGTCTATGGGTAACTTAAGTTTGGTAACCATTGTAATAATTGCAGCAACTGCGTTGATATCTTTCAAAGGATTTAATGATTATGGATTTTTTGAACGCTATAAATTTAATATTGGTAGCGTAAGACGAGGTGAGCAATTTAGAATGTTTAGTTCTGGGTTTTTACATGCAGATCAGCAGCATTTATTCATGAATATGTTGACCTTATACTTCTTTGCTGATGGTGTGATTTTTTCTGTAGGTGAGTTTAACTTCGTAGTGATTTATGTGGTTAGTTTAGTTTTAGGTAGTTTACTATCATTATATTTTCATCAAAATGAATACCAATATAGTGCCATAGGAGCAAGTGGAGCAGTTACTGGAATTTTATATGCTGCCATATTATTAGATCCAAGTATGAGTCTTTATATGTTTTTTATCCCAATCCCAATTCCAGCTTACGTATTTGGAATAGGGTATTTGCTATATTCAATTTATGGTATGAAAAATAGAGTCGGTAATATTGGACACGATGCTCATTTTGGTGGAGCTATTGGAGGTTTAGTAGTGACATTAATAATGGTACCTTCACTTTTTCGAACAGACTTGCTAATGATAGGCTTACTTATTATTCCAATCATCATTTTGTTTGTCATGCACAAAATGGGCAAGATTTAAATCAGATTGATTTTATTCTAATAGCTCTTTTAGTTTTGCATCTAGAGAATTTCCGGTAAGATTCTTAGCGACAATAACACCTTCACTATTTAATATAAATGATGCTGGTAATGATCTAACGCTGTATGTTTTAGAAATGGTATCGTTAAAGTAGTTCAGGTTAGAAATTTGATCCCAAATAAGTTGGTCTTCTTTAATTGCTTTTTTCCAATCAGATTTTGGGTTTTTTTGAGTTGCATTGCCATCTAAAGAAATACCTATCATCTCTAAACCTTTATCATGATACTTCTCATACAATTTAACTAATCTCACGTTATCTCTTCTGGATGCTTTGTACCAAGACGACCAGAAATGAATAAGTGTAGCCTTTCCTTTAACATCATTTAATTCAATGGTTTTACCATTTGGACTAGGAGCAGAGAAATTTGGTGCTATTTTACCAATATGAGTAGCAGCAATGATGTCGTATTGATTTCTAATTTCTGGAATGCTTTTAGATACACGTTGACCTAAGTATGAATTTTTCAGACTCTCATCTATACGATCAAAAGATGCAACGATCATTCCCTTGTCAGATGAATTTCTCCTAATCATTGTGTTTAATAACACTAGACCATAGGGACTATCTGTATTGTTTTTAATAAACTCATGTGGAAAACGTAAAATGACATCCTTCAAATCGCGTACTTGATTAGACATGCCAGCAACACTCTCTTTTTTGATTATCCTTTCTCTGTAACGTTCACTTGTATTATTCAGAGAATCATTTAATTTTTTTAGTTGGGTATTGAAGTTAGAGATAGAATTATTGATGGCGTTGCCTTCAATTTTAGATTTCTGAATATCTTCTTTATTGACTTCAATGACTAAAGCACTATTATCAATTACAAATGGGAAAGAACCATCTAAACTATTAACCTCTAAGAACCAAGCTTCTGCTAGTTCAACTTTACCGTCAAAAACAAAGAATTCATTCATAATAATGGCTGTATCACGAACTTTTAAAAACCCCTTTTCGTTAGTAGATTTTAAATACGCTCGTAAGCCATTAACTAATCCTGGAGCTGTTCCAGAAATAATATACGCATCAGGTTCTAATGGAACAGGTGCTGTCTTAGTCTCTTCTTTACAAGAAAAAACAAGTAAGCATGCAAGAACGAAGAAAAGAGGTGGCTTCATAACTATTATTAGTTAAGGTATTCTGCTACCTTTCTATCAAGAGCTTCGCCTCTAAGATTTTTAGCAATTATTTTACCATCTTGGTCTAATAAGAATGTAGCTGGAATAGAACGAATATTGTAAGCTTTGGCTACAGGATCATTAAAATAATCTAAGTTAGAAACATGACTCCAAGTTAGGTTGTCATCTTTAATAGCTTTGATCCATGCCGCTTTTGGATCCTTCTGACTTCTACTTCCGTCAAGTGAAACACTAATAATTTCAAGACCTTTATTGTGATATTTTTGATACACTTTTACAACATTTGGATTTTCCCTTCTACAAGGCTTACACCAAGATGCCCAAAAATCAATAAGGGTAAGTTTACCTTTTATATCATTTAAAGCTAATGCCTTTCCATCAGGAGTTGGAGCAGTAAAAGAAGGTGCAACTTGTCCTATTTCAGTAGCGCTAACAGCAGCTTTTTCAACCTTTTTAATTTGAATTTGAGTTTTAAGCATAGTTGCAGTAATTGATTTTTGCTGCATGTCACTTAAACTACTCAAAGTAGATTCTATTCTTGGGTAATTGGCAGTTTTAGTTTCTGCTAATTTTTGAAGAAGAATTAAAGAAAAAGAATTGCCTTTATTTTCGGCAATAAATTCAAAAGGAAAGTCTTCCATTTTTTTAGTAATGTCAGCCATTTCAGCATGAAGGCCATCTATATTTGTAGTCATATCCTTTTGCTGAGTAGAACGTATTTGTCTACCTATTTCAAAGCGTTTTGCTTTTAATTCGCCAGTCTTTTCATTATACAAGTTTAATGCAGAATTGGCTGATGTACCTTGAAATTTAGAACTTGTCAGATTTTCAATATCAACAGACACTGTCATTTCTTCGTTCTCGATAATAAGAGGTGCAGAACCTTTAACACTATTGATTTTTAAATACAGCATTTCTGGATAATCTATCTTGCCTTCAAATACGAATTTTTCATTCATTACAATAGCTGTATCCATGGCCGTTTTTCTACCGCTTTTATCTGTTGTTTCTAAATATGCTCTTACCCCATTATAAACACCAGGAGCAGTCCCAGTAATGTAATATCCATCTCTTTTTACAGTTTGCTTTTCTTCAGTTTTACAAGACGATACAAGTAAACACAATACAAGAATAGAAATAATATGCTTCATGATTTTATTTTTTTAGCTAATACAAATATAACAAGTCAATTGATAATAAAAACTTAAAGAACTTTTATAAAATGCTTTATAAAGTTAAAATTGCAATACTTTTGTGAAAAATGCATTAATAATGATTCATCAAGATACAATTGTTGCCTTAGCGACTGCAGCTGGAAGTGGTGCTATTGCTGTGATAAGACTCTCTGGAACTGAGGCTATTTCTATTGTTGACGCTCATTTTAAATCGGTTGTAAATTCGAAGTCTCTAATCAATCAACCTACGCATACAATACATTTAGGTCATATCGTTGATAAGACTAGAGTTATAGATGAAGTTTTGGTTTCTGTATTTAAAAATCCAAACTCTTATACAGGAGAAAATGTCATTGAGATATCTTGTCATGGCTCAAATTATATTCAGCAGGAAATTATACAACTTTTTCTTCGCAATGGTTGTCGCATGGCTAATGCAGGAGAATTTACATTGCGAGCTTTTTTAAATGGTAAATTAGATTTATCACAAGCAGAAGCTGTTGCAGATTTAATTGCTAGTGATAATGAGGCATCACATCAAATTGCTATGCAACAAATGCGTGGTGGTTTTTCTTCGGAAATAGCAAAACTTAGAGAAGAGCTACTCAATTTTGCTTCATTAATTGAATTGGAATTGGATTTTGCTGAAGAAGATGTAGAGTTTGCAGATCGTTCACAGTTCAAAGAACTTGTAGTAAGAATCACTTTTGTTTTGAAACGTTTAATTGATTCATTTGCTGTTGGAAATGTGATTAAAAACGGAATTCCTGTGGCAATTGTTGGTGAACCTAATGTTGGTAAATCTACATTGTTAAATGCTTTGTTAAATGAAGAGCGTGCTATTGTTTCTGAAATAGCAGGAACAACACGAGATGCCATAGAAGATGAAATTTCAATAGGAGGAATAGGCTTCCGTTTTATTGATACTGCAGGAATCAGAGAAACCGAAGACGTTGTAGAAACGATTGGGATCAAAAAAACCTTTGAAAAAATTGATCAGGCGCAAGTAGTCATTTACTTGTTTGATGCAGATGATTTTAAAGACCAGCGTTCGGTTTTGAAAGTTGAGTTAGAAAAAATAAAGAATAAATATCCACAAAAGCCACTCCTGGTTATTGCGAATAAGATTGATAAGGTAGATGATATATTAATCTCTAAAATACAAACTGAAATACCCGAAATAAAGTTGTTGTCAGCTAAGACAGGTTTTGGTGTAGAGCAGTTAACCAATTCCCTTCTAGAATTAATTAATACTGGTTCACTCAGAAATAACGAAACCATTGTGACCAACTCACGTCATTATGATGCGTTGCTAAAAGCTTTTGAAGAAGTTCAAAACGTTAAAAACGGACTTGAAACTGGGCTTTCAGGAGATTTATTGGCGATTGATATTCGTCAGGCATTATACCATTTTGGAGAAATTACGGGAGAAATTACTAATGATGATTTGTTAGGTAATATTTTTGCTAATTTCTGTATAGGCAAATAGCAACTAACACAAACTACATCAAACTATATCAATATAACTATCTGTAAATCAATAATATAAATTAATTATTGAAACTATACTTTTTGTTTGCTTGTCTTTTTTTTAACTATTTTTGTTTCGTATTTGTACCTTTTTTTATTCGCGGTACAAAATTTTGTCACATGAATGTAACAATTAGAAAACGCAAAAAACCAAACCTTTTTACGCAATAGAGAAAATCAATTTGAGTGATTACATACGAATTAGTAAAAGCTGAACGTTCGGTGTAAACGGCGTTTTTCTATGCAGTTTACATATTGTTATATTTAAAAAGGGATAAGTAAGCTTCTGAAGAAATTATTTCAATGAGTAAAGCAGCAAACTTATTCATTCAAAAGTTAGGAACATATAGAAAAGAGCTCATTGCTATATGAGAATAATTATTCCTCCAATAAATCCTTTATTTCAACAAATTCCACATCAATAGCAGTCTTAGTCTCCATCGCGATTATTCCATTAAAATCAGGATCAAAATCAAAGGACTCGAAATAATAGTGTTTACCCTTATACGTTCCATAATGCTCAAATATCTCTATTTGTTTCAAGTCTTTCAAAGTACAGCCAGCTGCTTTTAATAGCGCTTCTTTACGCACCCATAGCCAATAAAATCGCTCCAAAGAATTTTCAGCGTTGGTAATATACTTCCATTCAGAATCTGTGAATAAATAGTTGAATAGTTTTAAATCTATCTCTTTCTTCTTCTCGATATCAATTCCAACAGAGAATGCGGTACTAAATATTAATGAAACGTACCAATTACTATGAGAAATCGAAAAATTATGATCTATAAAACTAGGTTTCCCATGTTCAGAATAGCGTATTTCTTCTAATAAAGAAGTTGAAACTCTGTGTTGAATCAATGCTTTTTTTAGTAATAAACGACCTATAATGTAACTCATTGAATCCTCTTTGTTTAAATATCTATTAGCCCTTTTTCTATAAGATTCAGGGAGCTTTTTGAGTAACATTTCTTTTGTGAAGTTATCAGTGTGTTCAGAGACTTTAACGATCCATATTTTTTGCATCTCAGGTTTTTTATTAAACATTTATGATAAAATATCTAGTATTCTCATTAATAATTCTTTTTTTTGCGGTACCAAATATTATAAATTGGTACCAATTGAACAAATGTAGGAGAATTATATGATTACTAAGGAATATATCATAGAGATTACAACACAACTTTACTTGAAAAATGGTGTAAAAACTGTGACTATCGCAGATATTAGTAAAGAATTAAGCACCTCGAAGCGTACTATTTACAATCATTTTTTAGATAAAACTGATTTAATGCAAGCTTGTATAGAACAATATCTGGCAGGCATTAGAAGTAATAATGATGAAATTATTAACACCTGCAACTCTGCTATTGAAGCGATGGGAATGATTCATCAGCAAATTTTAAAAAGAGCAGATTACAGCAATACTAATTTTTATAAAGACATACTAAAATATTATCCTAGTATATTGAAAGACTCTCATTCAAAGAATTCAGAATTTGCCTTTCGAGAATTACTTTATTTATCAAAATGGGGTGTTAAAGAAGGTGTGTTTAGAAAAGATTTAGACCCAGAAGTTACCATGGCTGCCGTTCAAACACTTTTAAAATTATGTAATAATTCAAAAATATTTCCAACAGAACAATTTTCTAAAGCCAGATTGACTGAAGGTGTTATGGTTACGTATTTAAGAGGATTGTGTACCGAAAAAGGTCTTTTAGAAGTTGAAAAACAGAAACATTTATACTTAATATAGACTAAATATATTATGGACAACATTAACAGTTCGCTTAAAAAAACACCAGTAGCAATTATTGGTTTATCTGCTATGTTTGCCGATGCAAGCAATGTAGACCAATTTTGGAATAATATTATCGACCAAAAAGATAGTATTGTAGATGTTCCAGAATCGCGTTGGAAAATAGAAGATTATTATGATGCTGATCCTAGGGTAGCAGATAAAACCTACTGTAAAAAAGGTGGGTTTATTCCTGATGTGGATTTTAATCCAATGGAATTTGGGCTACCACCAAATATTTTGGAAGTTACAGACGCCTCTCAGCTTTTATCCTTAATAGGAGCTAGAGACGCTTTTGAAGATGCCGGTTATGGTAGAGAATCAGAAAAGTTTACAGCGCTTTTAAAAGAAAGAACAGGTGTGATTTTAGGTGTTGGAGGTGGGCAAAAATTAATTACTCCGCTTACCTCTAGACTGCAAGCTCCTATCTGGGAAGCAGCTTTAAAAAGTAGTGGAATTAGTGAAGCTGATATTCCACATATTATTGAAAAAATGAAGAAAGCATATATAGGATGGAATGAAAATTCTTTTCCCGGTATGTTGGGTAATGTTATCTCTGGTAGAATTACCAATCGTTTTGATTTAGGAGGCATTAACTCTGTAGTAGATGCAGCTTGTGCTGCGTCACTTTCTGCTATTAAAATGGCAGTTTCTGAATTGATTGAAGGTAGATGTGACATGATGTTAACTGGAGGTGTCGATACAGATAACTCTCCATTTATGTATATGTCCTTCTCTAAAACTCCCGCATTTTCACAAAAAGGAAGTATTCGTCCTTTTGATACGGACTCCGACGGAATGTTGATAGGTGAAGGAGTTGGTATGTTAGTATTAAAAAGATTGGAAGACGCAGAAAGAGATGGAGATAGAATTTACGGTTTATTGACAGGAGTTGGTTCTTCTAGTGATGGTCGTTATAAATCTGTATATGCACCGCGCCCTCATGGACAAGCTTTGGCAATGCAGCGCGCTTATGACGAGGCAGGCTACGATGCATCTACGGTAAAATTAATTGAAGGTCACGGGACTGCTACTGGAGCAGGTGATGCTGCTGAGTTTGAGTCGATGTCTATGGTTTTTGGCAAAAGTGATGCTACAAAAAATCATATTGCTATCGGTTCTGTGAAATCACAAATTGGTCATACAAAAGCAGCTGCAGGTGCTGCTGGAATGATAAAAGCGGCTTTAGCATTATACCATAAAGTATTACCAGGTACAATAAATGTAACGAAACCCCACGAAAAATTCGGGATTGAAGAATCTCCTTTTTACGTAAATGCTGAAACTAGACCTTGGTTTAAAAATGGAGTACCGCGAAGAGCTGGTTTATCTGCTTTTGGATTTGGAGGTGTCAACGTGCATTTTGCAATGGAAGAGTATGAAAACAAGACTTCCTTTAAAGATAGAATGCATCAAACATTCCACAGTATTTATATAAAAGAAACGAATGCGACTGTCTTATTTGCGAATATTAAAAACACTATAGCTGGTTTAAATTCAAAGGATGCAGCAACCGTATTTTACAATTTAAAAGAAAAGTCAAAGGAAGGTACTGCAAAACAAAGCGAAGCTCGTTTAGGTTTTGTAGCAGAATCTTTAGTTGATTGTATTTCGAAATTAGAAATCGCAATAAAACAATTAGAAAATAAGAAGGAGGCTTGGTCGCATCCGAAGGGTGTTTTCTACAGACCAAATGGAATTTCGAGTAGCACGAAAGTTGCTTCATTATTCTCTGGTCAAGGTTCTCAATATGCTAACATGGCAAAGGAGGCAACCAGTAGTTTTGAAACTATCCAACAAACTATTGCCGCTTTTGATGCTAAAAAAGAATATGACTTAGCAAATAAAATATATCCAAAACCCGTATTTACAGAAGCGGATAAAGCACTACAAGAACAAAGCATTACAAATACCGAGTTTGCACAACCTGCAATTGGTGCTATAAGTTTAGGATATTATAACGTGTTTAAAAATGCTGGTTTTGTAAGTGATATGGCTGCTGGACATAGTTTTGGTGAGCTTACCGCACTTTGCGCATCAGGCGTGCTTAGTGAAAGCGATTATATGACACTTGCTATTGCTCGTGGTAAAGCTATGGCAGGTAAAAATGCAAGTGGTGATGCTGGCACTATGTTAGCTGTAAAAGCAGCGGCTTCAGAAATTGAACCATTAATTGCTAGTATTAAAGGTGTTTCAGTTGCAAATATCAACTCTTCAAGCCAAATAGTTTTAGGCGGAACAACAGAAGGTATAACGAAAGTAAAAGCGCTTTTAGACACTAAAAAATTCCGCTCTATTTTATTACCCGTTTCTGCTGCTTTCCATACAGACTGTGTAGGACACGCGCAAAAGCCTTTTGAGAAAAGTATAAAAACTATTAGATTTTCAAGCCCAGTAATCCCTGTTTATTCAAATTCTACAGGAAATACTTACCCGACGGAGTCTACTAAAATTAAAAAAATTCTTGAACAACATATTTTAAACTCTGTTGATTTTAAAAGTGAAATCGAAAATATGTATGCTGCTGGAGCTAGAGTTTTTGTTGAGTTTGGACCAAAGTCTATTCTAACAAACTTGGTAAAAGATATATTAAAAGACAAAGAACATTTTGTAATAGCTACAAATGCAAAGGCCACTAAAAACAGTGATTTACAAATTAGAGAAGCAGCTATACAATTGCAAGTTTTAGGGTGTAAACTAGGGGCAATTGATTGCAATGCTCGACAAGAAAAAATCCCTTTAGCGCAGCCTAAAATGGCGGTTAAAATAGCAGGAAACAATTACGTAAGCCCAGCAACACAAAAAGCGTATAAAGACGTGTTGAATAATGGATTTAAAGTAAGCGGAGCAACAGAGGTTATTAAAATCGAAGAAGAAATTAATGAAATAGAAGTTATCTCGGAAGTGATAAACGCAGTTCCTACATATACAAGTGAAGATACTATAGATAAAGAAACAGAAGAAGATATGATGGTAGATGTTATTAAAAGTGCCATTGACGGCATTAAAGAAAACCAATCTAAAACATTAGATATGTTCCAAACAATTTTGATGGAACAAAACAAACAAACAGCGCAGTTATTAGGCCTTTTATCAGGAAATTTTGCTGCAGAGCAAAATATTCTAGAAGCGCCAACAGCTCCTTTAACTATTGAAACTCCTGCACCTGAAGCGTCTGTTTCTGAAACCATAGTAACACCTATTGCTACACCTGTAGCACAGACTGTAGTTTCTACTGCTCCTGTTGTTGAAACAATTGCTCCAGCCGTTGGGAATTCAGAAATGCTAGATTTGATGTTAAGCGTAGTCGCTGACAAAACGGGTTATCCTGCTGAAATGTTAGAATTAAGTATGGATATGGAAGCCGATTTAGGAATCGATTCTATTAAGAGAGTGGAGATTTTTGGGGCTATCACTGAGCAATCAAATAAATTAACAGACATTAATCCTACCGACTTAACCGAACTTAGAACATTACAAGAAATTGTAGATTACATTTCTAGCAAAGCTGGAATAAGCGCAATTGCTCCAGTAGCAGCAACAGTTGTTGAGACAGTTACTTCTTCTGAAGGGAATTCAGAAATGCTAGAATTTATGTTAAGTGTAGTCGCTGACAAAACGGGTTATCCTGCTGAAATGTTAGAATTAAGTATGGATATGGAAGCCGATTTAGGAATCGATTCTATTAAGCGTGTTGAGATTTTTGGAGCTATCACTGAGCAATCGGATAAATTAACAGATATTAATCCTACCGATTTAACTGAATTAAGAACATTACAAGAGATTGTAGATTACATTTCTAGTAAGGCAGGAATTAGTGCAACTACTTCTGTTGCTATACCAGTTGCAGCAGTTACTGAAGTTGTGAGCAATGATTTGTTTTCTGCACCAGTTGTTGAGACAGTTACTTCTTCTGAAGGAAATTCAGAGATGTTAGATTTAATGTTGAGTGTAGTTGCAGACAAGACAGGTTATCCTGCTGAAATGTTAGAATTGAGTATGGATATGGAAGCCGATTTAGGAATTGATTCTATCAAACGTGTTGAGATTTTTGGAGCTATCACTGAACAATCGGATAAATTAACAGACATCAACCCTACAGACCTAACTGAACTTAGAACCTTACAAGAAATTGTAGATTACATTTCAAGCAAAGCAGGAATTTCAAGTAAAAAAAAAAGTTTGAACCTAGCATAAATAAGGATCAAAATAATACAGTAGATAAGGAGAATACTCTAAAACAGGAATTCTCCTTACCTACTAATTTTCACGGTGTACCAAGAAAGTCAATTGGATTAAAGTTCATTCCTGCAGTTGATGTATTAATACAGAATATTTCGGCTTTAAAACCTGTTATTATTACAGATGAAGGAAGTGATTTAACCTTAGCTGTAAAAGCTAAGCTAGAAAGTGAAGGTCATAAAGTTATCGTTCTTCAATTCGATACTTTTAAAAAGAATAACTCTATTAAAGATGGAGTTGCTATTTCAGAAATAAACGACCAAAACATTAAGACAGCTATAGATACTATCTTAACTAAAAATGAAATAGGTGCTTTTATTTATTTACACCCACATTTCATCTTTTCGGGTCATAATTTTACGGAACATTTTGCAGTAGAACGTTCTTTATTAAAGGCAACTTTCTTACTAGCAAAATACCTACAAGCACCATTAAACACTACGAGTAAAACACAACGAACTGCTTTTATGACGGTTTCCCGTTTAGATGGGAAATTCGGGATGGACAAACGACCTGATATTTCTATCATTGCGGGTGGATTATCGGGTTTAACTAAATGTATGAATCTAGAATGGTCTCCTGTATTTTGTAGAGCTGTGGATGTAAAGCCAGAATTATCTACTAATGAAATAGCGAACAACTTATTTCTAGAATTACACGACGCTGATGTTCGTTACGTAGATGTTGCCATCAATGATAATGGACGTATGACGTATGATGTTGTTTCTAACGAAGTAGGTGCTTCAGATAATTACAAACAAACGGTTACAGACAAAGATGTGTTTTTAGTTGCTGGAGGTGGTAGAGGAGTTACAGCCACTTGTATTAAAGAAATGAATGTTTCTTTTAAATCTAAATTCATCTTATTAGGTAGATCTTCTTTAGATTTTGAATTACCAGCCTATGCTTTAACTGAAGACGATCCTGCGGCACTTAAAAAAGCTATTATGCAGGAGATAAAAGATAGAGGCGAGAAAGTTTCAATCAAAGGCTTAAATAGCACATTCAACAAGTATGTTGCTAAAAAGGAAATTGAAGAAACTATTGCTAACATTAAAGAAAACGGAGGAGATGCTGTTTATGTTGCCGGAGATGTAACAAACTTGACCATCAAACCTGAGTTGCTTAAAATTGAAAAGCAATGGGGAGAAATAACTGGAATTATTCACGGTGCAGGTCGCTTGGCTGATAAACTTATTCAAGATAAAACAGAAGAGATTTTTGATAATGTTACTTCGGTAAAATTAGACGGTTTATTAGGCCTTTTAAAAATGGTTAACATCAATGAATTGAAACATTTAATTATGTTTTCATCTGTCGCCGGTTTCTACGGAAATGTGGGGCAATCAGACTATGCGATGGCAAATGAAATATTGAGTACAGCTGCACATTTGTTCAGTACAAATCATCCAAACACTAAAGTTACTGCCATTAACTGGGGAGCTTGGGAAGGCGGAATGGTGAGCCCTGAATTACAAAAAATGTTTGAAGAAGCAGGAGTTTCTTTAGTGAATCACCCTGGAGGAGCAGCCCGTTTTGTTCAAGAGTTAAACGGAGCCTACCACAACCAACCTCAAGTAATTATTGGAGGAACCTTACCGGCAGGAATTTCAGATATTTCGGGAGATCTTAAGGCGTATACTGTACAACGAAATTTGAGTTTAAAAGACAATGAGTTTTTAAATCATCACGTAATTCAAGGAAGTCCGGTTTTACCAATGGTGAATGCTACGGCGTGGATGGCAGATTCTTGTGTTAAAATGTTTCCAGATTACAAATTGGCACGTATTGAAAACGTAAAGCTATTTAAAGGAATCGTTTTCGATGGAACTGAAAAGGAGCAATATTTCACAGAAATTAAAGAACAAAGCAAAACCGATGAAAGTATCGTTTGCGCTGTTACTATTTATAGTAAAGGAGGAAAACTACCATTAAATCACTATCGATCTACGGTTACTTTAGAGAGAAAAAGAAGAGATAAGCCAAAATTTCAAACACCTAAAATTCAAGAGAACAAGATTGATGGAGCAACTTTTTATAAAGACGGTTCACTATTTCACGGTGCCTTTTACCAAGGAATAGAAGAGGTTGTAGCTATGGACGAGGAACAAGTATTATTGAAATGCAAAGCGCCAGCAGTTTCTTTTGAAGACCAAGGGCAGTTTCCTAGCACGAGTTTAAATGCCTTCTTCTTAGATAGTCAATATCAAGGAATGGTGGTATGGGTGCAAAAGTTTCATAATGGAGCTAATAGTTTGCCTTTACAGACTTTAAAAGGATTGGTTTATGGAGAGATTCCTGCGGATAAAAGTTTCTATGTACATATAAAAATACAAGAAAATTCAGCCACAAAAATGATTGCAAATTGTACAGTATTCGATGAGAATGGAGATGTCTTTTTATTTACAGAAGGAGCAGGATTAACTGTTTCTGAAGGTTTAAACTGGTAATAATATAGCGATTACTGTAAGCTTACATCAAAACAAAAAATGAAAGAAAAAATAGCAATCATCGGTATGTCATCCCTTTTTCCTGGGTCTAAAACCTTACAAGAGTTTTGGAATAATCTTATGGATAAAAAAGATTTGACTGGTATGGCAACAAAAGATGATTTTGGTGCAGATCCTGAACTCTTTTACCAAAAAGACAAGGGTGTAATAGACCGTTGTTACTCATTGCGTGGAGGATATATTAGAGATTATAATTTTAATAGCTCAGACTTTGGCTCTAAAGATTTAAGTGATTTAGATCAAATGTATAAGTGGGGTTTACAGGTGACTAAAGACGCTTTAATACACGGGGGATATTGGGATAAAGCCCAAGCTTTAGAAAATTGTGGCGTAATTTTCGGAAACTTATCATTTCCGACGAAATCTTCCCATAAAGTTCTTGCGCCTATTTATACTGAAACGCTTGAAAAAGGAATAAAAAGTCTATTGAAAGATGACAGTTTCAAAATACCATCAACAGAATTTGACATTCCGAATAACAACCCGATAGAAGGAGATGTGTCGGAATTGGTTAAAAAAACCATAGGCTTAAAAGGAACAAATTTTGATTTAGATGCAGCTTGCGCTTCATCATTGTATGCTATAAAAATGGCTTGTGATGAACTGTTAACGGGTAAAGCAGATATGATGTTGGCTGGAGCAGTTTGTTCTTCAGATCAATTATTTATCCATATGGGCTTTTCTATTTTCCACGCCTATGCTGCACACGATAAAAAATACTCGCCATTAGATAAAGACTCTGCTGGATTAGTGTCTTCTGAAGGTGCTGGAATGATTCTTCTAAAAAGGTTGTCAGACGCAGAAAAAGATGGTGACAATATTATTGGTGTTATTTCGGGAATTGGTTTGTCTAACGATGGAGCGGGCAAGTTTTTATTAAGCCCCAATCCAAAAGGACAAACATTGGCTTATGAAAGAGCGTATAACGGGAGCATTTCAAAAGAAAACACCTCTTATATAGAATGCCATGCAACGGGTACTCCACTTGGTGATGTTACAGAAATAAACTCACTCGAAACCTTTTTTGGGGACAATCCAAATAAGTTGCGTTTAGGTTCAGTAAAATCTAATATGGGGCATATGTTAACAGCAGCAGGAATGCCTAGTTTAATGAAAGTGTTACTTTCTATGGAACATAATGTTATTCCCCCAGGAATCAATATGTCTACGGCAATTCAGTCTGAAAAAGGATGGTTTAAGAGAGAACAAATTATAGAAGAGCCTTTAAAATGGGAAACAAAGTATAAGCAAGCAGCTGTAAATTCTTTTGGATTTGGAGGTACTAATGCCCATTTAGTTGTAGAGAATCATTATAAGGGAGAGAGTAAAAAACACAAAGATGTTTCGCTTAAGGAAATGGCCATCACAAGTATGGAAGTTCATTTTGGTGACTGCGTTAATCTAGAAACGTATTATCAATCTATTTTTGAAGGAAGGCAGCATTTTTCTGAAATGCCACAAGACAGATGGAAGGGTTTTGAGAAGAACAATGAGTTATTAATTGATTTTAGCTTGGATCCTAAAACCTCACTTAAAGGAAACTTTATTAAGGAGTTTGATATGGATTTAATGCGCTATAAAATTCAACCAAACGAAATTAGTACTATGGAACCTCAGCAGGCTCTAATTTTAAAAGTTGCTGATGAAGCTATCCAAAAATCAAACTTAAAAAGAGGAGGGAATGTAGCTATTTTAATTGCTATGAATCCAGAACTCGCAATACATCATTATTTAGCCCGTTGGGATAGCGAATGGCAATTAGAGAAGGCGCTAGATAGTGCAGGAGTTGATTTAGAGGAAACACAAAAAGCAACACTTTTAGCTGAGTGTCGAAATATATTATATCAAATAGGAAACGTACAAACCCCAAGCCAGCACACCAGTTTTGTTGGTAATATTATGTCGAGTCGTATTTCTGCATTATGGGATTTTAACGGCCCATCATTTACCATTACCAATGGAGATAACGGTACAACAAGAGCGTTAGAAGTGGCGCAAAACATGCTGTCTTTAGGTGAAGTTGATGCTGTTGTTGTGGGAGCTGTAGAATTTTCGGCGAGTATGGAAGCTGTTCTTTTACGTAATTTGGTTGATACAATTAATCAAAACCAAAAACCAAGTTTGTCTTTTAATGCAGATGATTACGGTTGGTTAATAGGAGAAGGAGCATCTGCTATTGTTTTAAAAGCTAGTGATACAGTTAATAAGAAAGATACAGTTTACGCTAAAATTGAAGCAATTGGAGACTTAGTAACAGATAAAAAAATTGCTTTGCAGGAATTAGTCGCTTCTGGATTTAAGCAGGAAGATCAATTAGAACAAGAGCAATTATTGGCTACTAAATTAGACACAAAAATTGCATTAGGATCTGCAAAAACACATATAGGGCATACGTTTGCTGCGTCTGGATTAGCTTCTATTGTTAAAACGGCACTATGTGTATATCACCAATTTATTCCAGGTATCCCGAATTGGAACTCTTTAAAAAACGAGACATTAAAAAACAGTAATTACTATTTCCCAAGCCAGTCGAGACCTTGGGTAAATGAAGGGGGATTTCCTAGACAGGCATTGGTAAACTTGAGTTTAAATTCACGAGTAAAACTTTCAGAATATTCTAATCCTAAAAACCAGAAAATTGACAACTTCTTAAAAAAGCATTTGTTTGTTTTAAAAGGAAATACCCAAAAGGAACTTATAGAAAACTTAAACTTAATTAGAAAAGATATTCTTGTTGACGATTTAGACTTTATAGCACAGGCTTATTTTGACAAAGCATCAAAAATCAAAGCAGCATTCAGCATTGTTTTAATTGCTTCTAGTAACAAATCAATACAGCAGGACATCAGTTTTATTGAAAGAAAACTAGAAGAAGCATTTGTAAATAATACAGATATAAAATTACCAAGCGGTTCTTTCTTTAGCCCAAATCCAAGTGGAGATAAAGGAGATTTAGCTTTTGTGTATCCTGGTTCTGCAACGAGTTATGAAGGATTAGGACAGGATTTATTTCAGTTTTTCCCAAATCTTTTAAGTGATTTTGAAAATCAAATTCCAAACCTTAAAGATTTTTTTGGCTTAGACTATTTATTCCCTAAAAAGCAAGACAGTTCAGCACCTTCTCTAAACATTCAAAGTGATGCTATTTCTATGATGTCGGCAGGAGTGCTTTATGCAACCTTGTACACTCATATATTGAGAGAATATTTCGGCGTAAAGCCAAAAGCAGCTATGGGATATTCTATGGGTGAATGTAGCTCTATGTGGTATGCACTCGGTCTTTGGAACCCGAGTGAGGGAACAAAAGTATTCCGCAATTCTCCTATTTTCAAAAATAGGTTTTCTGGTAATTTAGAATTATTAGCCGAAGAATGGAATATTAGTTCAGAAGAAGCGAAAGCTAGATGGCAAAGCTGGATTTTATTAGAAAGTAAAGGAAAAGTAGAAGCCCATATATCTAAGTTTGATAAAGTGTCAATCACTTTTATAAACTCTAATAAAGAGTTGATAATTTCTGGAGATAAAAGCCAATGTGAGGCGTTAATTGCTGAACTTAATTGTGCTTCTGTATTGGTGCCTTTTCAAAATATCATCCATAATGAGTTCTGTAATAAAGAATATGATGGATTGATTGAAATGCATAATTTTCAATTAGAAAACCAACCAGAGATTGATTTTTACTCTAGTTTAACGGGTGAAAAAATCCCAATGGATTCCTTGACAATAGCCGAAAACTCCACAGAAGTTTGCTGTAAAACAGTTGATTTCCCTGCTTTTGCTAAAAAAATGTCAACAAACGGATTTAGCACTTTCGTAGAGCTAGGTCCAAATTGTACTTGTACAAATTGGATAAAAGATACCTTGGACCAAAAGAAACATGCTGCTTGTGCTATTGATAAAAAAGGAACGAGTTCTATACAGTCCCTATATGAGTGTTTAGCGCAATTAATTTCTAACGGAATCGAAATTGATTTAAGCTTATTATATCCTAATAAAAATCAGAAACAAATCAAAAAACGCTTTACTAAAAAAGTAAAAACCGGAGGAAGACCTGTGTATGATGTGTTATTGTCTGAGGATATGAAAAATCAGTTTGCCACTATCAGAAAAAAAGAAAAAGCAGTAAATACAATAGAAAATACAGGCTCTAGCCAGCCCACCACAACAAAACATACATTAGAAAAAAAATCTAATATGATAGATACTTCAATACCAAAAACAGCTACTAAAGCCACTGTCAAGTTTGCAGAAAATGGTTTAAAATTACAAGATTTTAATGACCCAAATCATTTAAAAGATAAAAACATCATTTTCACCAAAGAGAATTTAATCGAATTTTCTGAAGGAAAAATTGGTAATGTTTTTGGTGCGGAATACAATGTCATTGATCAATATAAACGCAGGGTAATGTTACCAATGGATCCTTATTTATTGGTGAGTAGAGTCACCGGTTTAAATGCTAAATTAGGGGAATACAAACCTTCTACCATGCAAACCGAATACGATATTCCGTACAATTCTGGTTATTCAACCGATACTCAAATTCCTTGGGCAGTGTCTGTAGAATCTGGACAATGCGATTTAATGTTGATCTCTTATTTGGGAATCGATTTAGAAAACAAAGGAGATTATGTATACCGTTTATTGGATTGCACCCTAAATTTTATGGATGATTTACCTTTTGAAGGACAAACGTTGCGTTACGATATTTCTATCAATTCATTTGTTAGAAATGGACGTAATTTATTGTTTTTCTTTAGCTACGAATGTTTTGTAGAAGACCGTATGGTTTTAAAAATGACCAATGGAGTGGCTGGTTTCTTTACCGATGAAGAATTGAGTAAAGGAAACGGAGTGGTTTATACGGACAGTGAAAAGAAAATTTTGGCAGGGGTAGAAAAGAAAAAATTTATCCCTTTTTTAACTACAAAAAAGACAGCTTTTGATATTGAAGATTTAAGGCATTTAATCAATGGAGATGCTCATAAATGTTTTGATGATATTTCTTATTTCCCCAATGAAAGAAATAAATCGATCCGACTAGCTCCAGAAAAAATGCTAATGTTAGACCGTATTACCAAGGCAGATGTCCATGGTGGTGCTTATGGTTTGGGAGAAATTATCGCCGAAAAAGACCTGAGTCCAGACGATTGGTATTTTCCTTGTCACTTTAGGGATGACCAAGTGTTGGCTGGTTCTTTACAAGCAGAAGGTGGCGGAAACTTACTACGTTTCTTTATGATGATGCTCGGATTGCAACGCCTTAAAAAGGATGCGCGTTTCCAACCAATTTACGGGCTCCCGCAAAAAGTAAGATGTAGAAAAGAAGTTACACCTAATGATAAAACATTAGTGTATCGCTTAGTGATTAAAGATATCGGATTATTACCTGACCCTTATGTAATTGGTGATTTAGAAATTATTGTAAATGGTGTCATTACTGTACATTTTGCCAATTTAGGATTGCAAATAAGAGAAAAAGACAATCCGAGATACTTAGAGCAGCCAAAGAAAATAACCGAGAATGTGTTATTAAATGAAATGGATATCGAAACATTTGCCTTAGGTCGATTAGCAGATTGTTTTGGACCAGAATATGCGATTTATGACAATAGAGCTTTGTCGCGTCAACCTAATACCGATTTACAAGTAGTAAGTCGTGTGATTAAAATTGACGGAGAACGTTTTGATTTCTCAAAACCAACAAACATTTGGACAGAATACGACGTGCCTCAAGATGTTTGGTATTACAAACAAAATACTTCAATGACAATGCCTTATGCGGTATTGATGGAAATTGCCCTACAACCTTGTGGACTTTTAGGTGCTTATTTAGGGAGTACGCTTCAGTTTCCCGATAAAGATTTATACTTTAGAAATCTAGATGGTGACGGTGAACTTTTGGACTTACCCACAGGTACAGATTTTAGAGGGAAGGTGATTAAAAACAAATCAACCTTAACTTCTTCTACTTCGTTGGGAGGTTTTGTAATTCAGAAATACTTGTTTGAAGTATCTGTAGATGGGCATATATTCTATAAAGGGTTTTCATCTTTTGGATTTTTCCCGAAGGAAGCCTTAGCACAACAAGTAGGTTTGGATAAAGGTGAAGATGTCGCAGCTTGGTATGTGCAAAACAACTTGACAACCAAAGATTATTTCCAAATAAAGCTAAATTCTTTATACGCAAAAATGAAATTGTATAAAGAAAATGACAAAGCGAATACGTATCGTTTGGCAGAAGACCAACTAAATTTATTAGACAGCGGTTTAGTGGTAAAAGACGGAGGCGAATTCGGCAAAGGATACATCCATTGTTCCAAAGCAATTCATACTTACGATTGGTTCTTCACTTGTCATTTCTATTCTGACCCCGTAATGCCTGGTTCTTTGGGAGTAGAAGCTATTTCGCAGGCGATGCAGCTGTTTGCGTTGCAACAAGATCTAGGGAAAGACTTTAATAATCCACGATTTGTTCAAGTAGCGAATAATAAAACGGAGTGGAAATACCGTGGACAGATAAAAATAAATGTCGATAACATGCATTTGGAGGTGCATTTTAAAACCATTGAAAACCGAGGAGATACCTTGATCATCATTGCGGATGCCTATCTCTGGAACGAAGGTACAAGAATTTACCAAGTTACAGATTTAGCTTTGGGAATTCAAGAAGCTTAATTAAGAAATAGGAAACAAGGCAGGTTCTTCATTAAAAGAGCGGCGTTATATTTCCAGTGTCAAATTATTAAAACAAACATTCTGTAATTCGAAAATATCAATTAGAGATAGCAGAAATTAAAACATAAGAAAATGATTAACTTAAAATGGATAGGTTCTCCCAGAGAAATTTCATTTGATATTCAAGGAATGTCCGACAAATTAAAAAACACTGCCATACCTTGTTATGTAGTAAAAGATTTATCAGGGCGCACTGGAATTACAAATACAGGAACCATTCAGTCGGACGGAAAGGGATTGTTTTTAAAAGCAATCGTACCAGCATTTACTGCAGAAGATTTGGGGGATGCTTCGTTTAAAGAAGACTATAAATTGAAATATGCCTATAAAGCTGGTGCCATGGCCAATGGAATTGCATCTACAGATTTAGTGATTGCTCTAGGAAAAAACAAAATGATGGGTTCTTTCGGTGCTGCAGGGATGATTCCGTTAAGGGTTAAAGAGGCCATCGTTGAAATTCAGAAAGCCTTACCTACACAAGCATATGCTTGTAACCTGATACATAGTCCAATTGAAAAGGCTCTCGAGGAAGGTGCTGTAAATTTATACATAGAACACGGCGTAAAAGTGGTAGAAGCTTCAGCTTATATGAACTTATCAGAGCAAATTGTAAAATACAGAGCCGTGGGATTGAGTTTAGATGCTCAAGGTGAAATTGTTATTGCGAATAAAGTGATAGGTAAGATCTCTAGAAAGGAAGTAGCCGAACGATTTATGTCGCCTGCACCAATCCAATTTTTAGATAAGTTATTGGCTGCAGGAAAGATTACTCAGCAACACTATGAATTGGCTCAAAAAGTACCAATGGCAGATGATATCACTGTGGAAGCTGATTCTGGAGGACATACAGACAATCGTCCGTTGGTTGTTGTATTGCCTATTATTTTACAGTTGAGAGATGAAATTCAGAAAAAATACCAGTATAAGAAACAAATTAGAGTAGGCGCTGCCGGAGGAATAGGAACTCCCGCCTCTGCCTTAGCTGCGTTTGCTATGGGTGCGGCCTATTTGGTGACCGGTTCCATCAATCAAGCTTGTGTAGAATCTGGAACTTCAGACGCGGTGAAAGACTTACTCGCCAAAATAGCCTCTACCGATATTACGATGGCTCCTGCTTCCGATATGTTTGAATTGGGTGTAGAATTGCAAGTCTTAAAGCGTGGTACTTTATTTGGTGCCAGAGCCAAGAAATTATATGAAATTTACAACCGCTACGAAGGTATTGATGCTATTCCTGCTGAAGAAAGATTAAAGTTAGAAAAACTAACCTTCAAAATGCCTTTAGAACAGGTATGGGAAGGTTGTGTAAGCTTCTTTGAGGAAAGGGACCCAGAGCAAATAGAAAAAGCTAAGGGAAACCCAAAGCGTAAAATGGCTTTGATATTTCGCTGGTATTTAGGTCTTTCGTCCAATTGGGCCAATGCAGGTACTCCAGATAGAGTGATGGATTATCAAATTTGGTGTGGACCAGCAATGGGAGCCTTTAACGAATGGACCAAAAACTCCTATTTAAGCCAAACAAAAAACAGAAAAGTAGCGGATGTTGCAAGTCATTTGTTAGAGGGTGCTGCCTATTTACACAGAATAAATACCATCAAAGACCAAGGCGTAGATTTGCCATTTGAATTGTTGCACCTAGGTATTGAAGATAAACATTTTCTTATGGATTAGTTGGTGATCTGTTTCTATTAAAAATAGAAAATAATTTTACTTTTTTATTGGTTCTTCTTGCTGAAATATATTGTTTTTATCGTTTGGTATAAGATAAGTTATGTTGTTTAGGCAACTATTTTAGCAAAAGAGAGCGAACCTCAGGGAAATCCTAAGGGTTTTTCAAGTACATAGGACAGTCAGCTACTAACTATACACGCTGTTTTATAACGTTTGTTGGTTTAAAATACTATTTGTCAACCAAAAAACAAAGCTCTTGTATTTACAGTAAATACAAAGGCTAATTGCGGAGTCAAAGGGAATTGAGCCATTAAATTTTTTATTCTTTTTTTGTCGTAACAATAATTAGGAGTGGGCTTTGATTTGTTTTGATATATTTAGATAATTTTTGCCCCACAGTTGTACTGCCTAGAGGTGAAAAGTTATAAACACTAATAAATCACTTTTGTATTGGTAAATAGCAACTATTTGTTAATGAATAACTTATGTTTAATTGTTAAAGTATAACTTCAAATAAATATTGCCTAGTCATTATAATTAATCAAAGACTATTAAAGTGTCGTAGTTTCATCTACATCTTTTATAACAACCTAAAACCAATCTTTAAGTCGTTTTTAATAAATTACTGAAAAATCTTACTTTATTTTAGTCTTAGCCTTGTTGGTTTTAAGAATTTTATTTATTTTTAACTCGCTATTAATTAATTGATTAAACTTTTGAATCTTATAGTGTAAAGATCCCTACAAATAGGCTAACGATCAGTTAAGTTTTATTTGTCTTTAACACTAAACAGTAGATTCGGCTTTTAGGTTCTAAAAAAAGTCTATAAAGTGCCCTTCTTTGGGAGCGAAGCACAATGACAACTTCGTTTTTTCATGTCCTTTCTAGCTATTTTATCAGTATTCAAGCTAACAATTCTACGCTCCACACGTACTTGTTTTATTATTTTTTAATATAATACCAACCAATATGCGTAAAATTCACCTTTTACTTACAACTCTTTTAGTTTCTTTTTTCTGTTCAATAAATAGTTTTGCCCAAAATTGGAGTGAAATTATTAATACCTATGCTTCTGATGGTGTAGTTGGTGATGATTTCGGTTTTTCAGTTGCTATAGATGGAGATCGTGCCATTGTAGGAAAGTGTTTTCCTAATGGATCATATATTTTTAAACGCGTGGGTTTAACTTGGGTGGAAGAAGTTAAGCTTCCTCATCCAATTTTTAGTGATTGTAGTGCCGTTGCTATTGATGGTAATACTGCAGTAGTTGGAACTCTTGATCGCGCCTATATTTATGCTTTTGATGGCACTAATTGGGCAGTGGAACAGCAGGTTTCGGCTCCAGGGAATCTTTATTTTGGTAACAGTGTAGCCATTTCTGGTAATACCATTGTAGTAGGTGCACGCTATGATGATCAAGCCGCTGTAAATGCTGGTGCTGCCTATATTTTTGAAAGAATATCAAATGTCTGGGTAGAAGTATTTAGTTTAGAAAATCAGACTGGTACCATTAATGCAGAAACTGGTAATTCAGTAGCTATAGATGGAGATATTGCAGTTATTGGCTCCCATAAAGATATTGCGCCAAACGGAGCGAGTTCAGGAACTGCTTATGTGCTTAAACGAACTGGAGGAGTTTGGGCAATAGATACTACACTATCACGCCCAAACGGAACTAATCAGAATCAATTTGGAAGTTCTGTAGCCATTTCAGGGAGTACTATTATTATTGGAGCTCCAGCTAATTTTCAAGTAGATGGTGCTACATATATTTATAAGAATAATGGTACGACTTGGCTTCAGGAAGCAGAGCTTGTTGCTATCAATCCTTCGCAATTTGGCTGCTATGTGGACATTTCTGGTGACATAGCCGTTGTTGGAACCGGTCTTAGTAATAAATCAAGATATGTTTATCAGAGAGATGGAACAACTTGGTCACAGTCAATTGTGCTTTCCAGTTCTCTGGTTGATTTTAGTTTTGGAATAGGAGATGTTGGTATCTCAAATACAAGTATTATCCTATCTAACATTGGTGATTTTAATACTGGGTCGATTGCTTTTTTTGAGATGGACATAACTCCAGATCTAGCCACTTTACCAGATATTAATCAGGATTGCGAAGTAGACACAAGCCCTAACGCGCCAACGGCTAATAACGGTTCGATTATAGGGATTGCGGATGTATCGTTTCCTTTCAATGTGCAAGGAACTACGGTCATGACTTGGGCCTATGGTAGTGGTTATCATACTCAAACACAGAACCTGATTATTGATGATATTTCAGCACCAATTCCAGACCTTGCAACTTTACCAGATGTTACTGGAGTTTGTGAAGTAACAAATTTAACACCACCAACAGCTACAGATAATTGTGGAGGTAGTGTAATTGTGACTAGCGATGCCGTTTTACCAATTACAATCGAAGGCACAACAATTGTAAATTGGACTTATGATGATGGTAATGGTAATACCACAACACAAACCCAAAATATAATATTAGATAGACTGTCATCATTAAGTTGTACAAACATAACAACACCCAATGATCCAGGTTTATGTGAAGCAGATCTTTTTATAGCGCCACCAACAATCAGTGAGAGTTGTAGTACAGTATCTACTGGTTTATCTTTTGCTGGTGGTTTTCTTAGTAGAGTAAGTGTGCCAAATTTCCCATTTCAATTAAATTTCACACTAGAAGCCTGGGTGAATCCTATAATATCTGCAGCAGATGGTTATAAATCGGTCATTAGTCGTGGTGCTGTATTTGAGAATAATACCAATTATGCTTTTGGTTTTAGAAACAGAACTGTATCCAATGAAATAAGACTATTTTTTACGATTAGAAATGGATCTACCATTCAAAATTTCGAGGCGATTCTTCCTAGTAATCCAACAGGCACATGGAATCACATGGCAGCTTCTTTTGATAGTGTGACCAAAGAAGTAATGATTTATTGGAATGGAGCACTACTCGATAGTACTGTTTTTACATTAAATCCAACCAATGGTGGTCAAGATTTAATTCTAGGTCAACCATCATCATTTACAAGTACAGATGGCGCTTATGTAGGCCAGATGGATGAAGTCCGTATTTGGGACAGAGCACTGCCAGCAACAGAAATAGCAAGTTCATATAATAGAGCCTTAGTAGGCACAGAACCTGGATTATTGGCTTATTATAAAATGGAAGATGGTAGCCCAAGCACTATAACCACAGACAGTTCTGCTAATGGCTATACAGGTGCATTAGGGTTAGTGACTTTTGGTGGTCCAACTTGGATAAGCTCTCAAGCACCAGTATCGTCCATAGCCTTAACAAATACTATTACAAATACCTCTGATGCTTCTGGATTGTATCCAGTTGGTGACACAACAGTAACATGGACAGCCACAGATGCACAAGGGAATACAGCTACTTGTGATGTAACGGTTACGGTTGAAGACAATGAAATGCCGATACCTGATTTAGCAAATTTGCCAGATATCACTGCGCAATGTGAAGTGAATAGTCTAACAGCTCCTACAGCAAATAATGGCGCTATCACTGCTACAGCAGATGTTACTTTACCAATTACATCACAAGGTACTACTGTGGTAACTTGGAGCTATGATTCTCCAAATTGTGATGCAGTAACACAAACACAAGCTATAATTATAGAGGATACTGTAACTCCAACGATTATATGTCCAACAGATATTACTGTTAATAATACACTAGAAGAATGTGGTGCTGTGGTCATTTATGACTTACCCGTTGCTACAGATAATTGCTCCACAACAGCAAACACTTTTGTAAGCCAATTTATTTTCACTGGTGCTGCTGAAACATTTATAGTGCCAGCAGGAGTTACCGAAGTTATTATAGACGCTTTTGGAGCAGAGGGAGGCAGCCCCGTGGTTGCGCCTAATTGGGGAGGACTTGGAGGTCGTGCTACTGGAATTTTAACCGTTACACCAGGAGAGACTTTGTATGTTTATGTTGGAGAATTTATTGCAAATAGTAATAACAATGGTCAAGGTTTTCCTAGGGCATTTAATGGTGGAGGAATTGCTGGACAGTATCCTGATAATAATGATTATGAGCGTAATTCTGGTGCAGGTGGCGGTGCATCAGATGTACGTCAAGGCGGTACAAGCCTTTACGATAGAGTAATTGTAGCTGGCGGCGGCGGCGGCGGCGGAATTTATAGTTATGGCGGTGATGGAGGCGGGACGCATGGCCAGGATGGCTATCCTAACTCTGGCGGAATTTATAGTGATGTATTGTTTGCTGGTAAAGGTGGTTTAGATTGGGCTGGGGGTATGGGTGGTAAAGATAATACGAATGACTTGCTTTACAATCCACATGGAACTTTTGGAGTGGGTGGAGATGGTATAGCTTTATATTCAGCTTCTGCACATGGTGGAGGTAGTGGTGGTGGTGGTTATTATGGTGGTGGTGGTGGTAATGCTCGAGCTTCTGATGCTGATCTTTATCAACAAAGTTTTGGTGGTGGTGGCGGTTCGTCATATATCGATGGTCTTACCAATGCATCAACTAGTTCTGGGGTTCATGCAGGTTATGGTTTTGTCACTATAAGCTGGACAACACCTGCTATTTTTACCTTAGAGCTTAGCCAAACAACAGGTCTGGCTTCAGGCGAAATTTTCCCTGTAGGTACAACAACAAATACCTTTGTAGCTATTGATGGTGCTGGCAATACAACAACTTGCAGTTTTGATGTGACCGTAAATGTCACGATTGCCACTCAACAACTCTCATGGAATGGTTCAGTATCTACAGATTGGGAAGATTCAGACAACTGGACACCAAATGCAATACCATCAGAGTGTGCAGAAATTACCATACCAATAACTGCAAATCCACCATTAATTACAGGTATAAAAACTGTAAAAGATATAAATATTAGTAGTGGTTCGAGTATGACAGTGCCTGTTGGTGCGACACTAAATGTAAGTGGTGATGTAAACATGTATTCCGTGTCAAATTCGTATTCAGGATTGGTTGTAGATGGGACGATAGCCATAGGAGGAGAGGCAAAATATCATCGCTATACCAATGCACAATCTAATGGTAACGATTTAATCGCGCCACCATTATCAGGTCAAAGCTGGTCTTCTTTTTTAACCAATGATGCCAACTATAATGAAGGTCTTATTTTTAATAATGGCGTACAACCGCTAACGACGTATTTATTTGGTCCTTATGAAAAAGAGAATACCGATGATTATGTGTTATATAATGATAACAGCGATGCACAATTAGTTTCAGGAAAAGGCTATAGAACAGCAACAAACACAGCAAATGGAGAAGCACTAATTTTTACAGGAACCATTGAAACAGGTCCTGTGAATGCTGTAATCACCAATGAATTTACAGGACACGAACCAGAATGGAATTTAATAGGAAATCCATATCCTGCATATTTAGATGTCAGTACATTTTTAAACCATGTTGGTTCTGTTTCGGGAGTATCTAATTTGAGTTTACTGAATGTACCAACCGCTGCCATTTACGGCTATAACGCTAGTACAGCAGGTACTGGAAATATTTGGACGATTGCAAATTTAGCAACTGGTACAACGCTGTTACCTCCAGGTCAAGGCTTTTTTGTGTCTTCTAACTTAGCAACCGCAACGCTTGAGTTTTCACCAGACATGCAAGTTGTTGGTAATGCAGATGATTTTATACTAGGACGACAAGCACAACCTAATGATTTTATAAAATTACGAATGGATACAGCTTCTAATAACGTTTCAACATCTATTTACTTTCATGATAATGCAAGTTCAGGATTAGATTTAGGATATGATGCAGCTGTTTTTGGTGGTCAGGTTCCAGAATTTGGATTGTATTCACATTTGGTTCAAGATAACGTAGGAATTCCTATGGCTATTCAAACATTATATACGAGTGCTATTACTGATGTGACTATTCCGTTAGGAGTACATGTGAATCAAGGCGAGCAAGTCACCATTAGTTTAGAGGATTATATTTTAGATCCTTCCGTAGACGTGTATCTAGAAGATAACGCAACGAATACGTTTACCTTATTAAACTCGTCTAATTATACCTTTACATCAAATGAAGCTATTAGTGGAACAGGACGTTTCTTTTTAAACTTTACAACAGGCACCTTGACACTAGGAGAGATCAATCTTAATACCGTAAACATGTACACCAATCAAACCGATCGAACGATTGTTATTGAAGGTGTTTTATTGGGAGAAACTAAAGCTTCAGTATATGATTTACTGGGTAGAACCGTATTACAACAAGAATTAGATCCAGCGGTCACTAAACAGATCATGAATGCAGATAAATTAAGTTCGGGTGTATATCTTGTTCAGTTGCAAAATGGGAGCCAACAATTAACCCAAAAAGTAATCTTGAAATAGAGGATTTGATTTATAAATTAGGTGTGTTTTAATTCCTATTTTAAAATTATTAAAAGATCCAATACGACTAACATAATCTAGTTGTATTGGATTCTTTTTTTGTGCCGTATTTGTGCCGACACCTATAAAATCATTGTTAATGGGGAATAATTACTTTCTGTATCGGAAAATTGAAACAGCTTATTAATAATTAGTATAGAATTCTTACTATAACAAATAAGTTATAAGAATTATATTTGGAGGCATTTGACCTAATATAATTTGAACAAATACCTATTTATTTTTGCATTGATCTTGTGTCCTTATAGTGCTATATCTCAGGTAGGTATAGGTACAACAACACCAGATCAATCTGCAATATTAGATGTTTCTTCCACAACTGGAGGACTTCTTTTGCCACGAATGAATGAGGTAGAACGCGATGGTATTTCAAACCCAGCAATAGGATTACTTATTTATTTTATAGAAGGGAATCAACAGTGCTTGCAAGTATATAATGGAAGTAGTTGGGAAAATATTTATTGTCCAACTACTAATACAGTTCCAAGTGCAACAAATGTTTCCGTTAGTGGAACTTTAAATGTTAGTGAGATAATCACAGCGACTTATGCCTATCAGGACGCAGAATCAGATATTGAAGATGTTTCATTATATCAATGGTATCGTTCTGATGATGCTTCAGGAACAAATGAAATTGCTATTACAGGAGCCACGAGTTTAAATTATACAGTATCTGTTTCTGATGACGGTAAGTATTTAAGTTTCGGAGTAACACCAATTGCCGTGACTGGAGCTTTAACAGGTTTGGAAGTAAAAAGTAATTATGTTGGCGCTGTAGGTGTTGTAAGTAATGCGACTGCAAGAATTAACGAATTTCATTATGATAATGCAGGTACAGATGTAAACGAGTTTGTAGAAATTAGAATATCTGGAAATTTAGGAAGTCAGCCAGCTGATTTATCTCAGTATATGGTTTCTCTTTACAATGGTTCTGATCAATCTTTTTATTTAACTGTAACTCTAGATAGCCTTACCCAAACTTGTGATGCATCCAATTGCTATTATGTATTGGATTCTATTGCGATACAAAATGGAGCTCCAGATGGTATAGCGCTTAGTAGTCCTTCTGGACTTGTAGAGTTTGTAAGTTATGAAGGAACTTTTACTGCTAGCAATGGAATTGCTTCTGGAGTATTAAGTGTTAATGTAGGCGTTTTTGAAAATGGCAACGGTGACGCAAATGGAGCTATAGAAAGATCTGTAGCTGGAGTCTGGAGCGTTAGTACAAATTCTAATAGCAAAGGTTCAGAAAACAGTTTATGAAAAACGTTAGTTATTTATTACTAATATTTTTAATATCTAACTCGGTTTTTAGCCAAGTAGGAGTTGGTACAGAAACACCAGATGAGTCTGCTGCTCTAGATATAGAAAGTTCAACTTTAGGGTTTCTTCCGCCAAGGATGACTTCAGAACAACGTGATGCCATTGTAGTAACAAGTGCTTCAAAAGGTCTTATCATTTTTAATACAGATTCTAATGTGCTCAATATTTTTGATGGTGTTAACTGGCATGCTATTGTTGACACACAAGAAGAACTGATTTGCAATAATGCCACGACATTGACCGAGTTTTTAACATGTTTGCAAACTAATTATACACCTAGTCAAACCTTAGGTTATAGCACAGCTAGAGACGTCTTATATAGTGCAGTTGATATTGACATGTCAACTCAAGAACTAAAAGGGATTTATTCCAATTTCACGATTTTAATGGATTATTCAACAGATCCAGATCCCTCAAGTCATGCTTTTAATTTAGGTATTAATGCTGAGCATATTTATCCTCAAAGTATGGGAGCAGGCGATGAGCCATCTAGAAGTGATATGTTCAATCTGTTTCCTTCGAGAGTAGAAGTAAACTCGGCAAGAGGAAATTGTCCGTTTAATGAGATAGTAGATAGCGATTCCGAATCGTGGTTTTATTTGAATCAGCAATTAAATATTATTCCTACTTCTAATATAGATCTTTATACAGAAAAGGATCAGGATGAATCCTACCCACTGCTTTCTGGAACACAACAATGTTCAATAGAACCTCAAGAAAGTAAGAAAGGTGATATTGCTAGAGTTGTGTTTTATTTTTATTCTATTTATAATTCAACAAATATTAATTCTTATGTGTCTTATGCAAACGAAGATTTTTTTAATTACATGAAAACTGTATTGCTTTCATGGCATATAAATGATCCCGTTGATCAATTAGAGATTGATAGAAATACCAATATTGAAACTTACCAAGGAAATAGTAATCCTTTTGTATTAGACAACACCTTAGCTCCAAGAATGTTCAATTAGTTAGTTTGTAGTGATAATATACAATATTGTATAGGTATTGTATGGTTTATAGTTTGGTACAAGGTCAGTAAGTATAGTTAATAGACTTATATTTGTGTTAACAATGACTATTAAAAAGTTAATCCAACATATCGTTATTTTTCTGTGTTCTTGCATGCTATATGCTCAAGAATTACCACCTATACAAAGTTTTACTCCAGAAATGTATAACGCAGAAAATCAAAACTGGTCTATTTCTCAAGGCACTGATAAGTATATATACGTTGCCAATAATCTTGGACTTTTAGAATATAATGGAGCAAAATGGCAGTTTTATGAATCTCCAAATAAAACAGTTCTTAGATCTTTAGAGGTTGTTAATGATCGAATATACTCTGGTGGTTACATGGAATTCGGGTATTGGGAGCGAAATAATCTTGGTTTACTTGTATACACTTCATTATCTCAAAAACTTGAAATCAACTTAATTGAAGATGAACAAATCTGGAATATTTATTCTTTAGATGGTTGGGTTCTTTTTCAATCTTTGAATCGAATATACATAGTCAATTCGTCAGATTTATCAGTTAAATTTATAGATTCTGAAACTGAATTATCTAATATGATTATATCAGATGATATTTTTTACTTTCAGAAAAAAGGTATTGGATTATTTAAAATTATTAACGGTAAATCTGAAATGGTTTCTGATGATATTATTTTGAAATCAAATAAAATTATTAATGCATTTCGTCACAATGATAAGTTTTTAATTCAGACGCAAGATAGAGGGTTCTTTGTGTTAGATTCTAATGGTGTAAAACAATGGGATATTCCAGCAAATGAAGTTTTATTTAAGGCTAACGTATTTAGTAGCCTGGAATTAATGGATGGTTCTTTTGCGCTTGGTACAATTTCAAATGGTGTAATTTTCATGACCTCTGATGGTGAAATTAGTTACACAATAAATCAAAACAACGGATTAATTAACAATACGGTTCTATCTGTCTTTCAAGATTTAGATCTGAATATATGGTTAGGTCTCGATAATGGAATCAGCCTTATAGATGTTACATCTCCCTACCGTATTTATAAAGATGATAGCGGAAAATTAGGTACTGTCTATGCTTCTTTAGCTATGGATGACACCCTCTATTTAGGAACTAACCAAGGTTTGTTCTATAAAAAAAGAAGTTCGCTTGAAGAATTTCAGTTTATGGAAGGAACTAACGGTCAAGTATGGACATTAGCCAATATAGATGGAAAAATATTTTGTGGTCATAATAAAGGGACAATGATTATTGAAGCTAATGCTGTCATAAATACCATTGAGAATGCCATAGGAACTTGGGGATTTAAGACCATTCCGGATGAAGGTAATTTAATTTTGCAAGGTAATTTTAACGGACTTAATGTATTAGAAAAAGTTGATAAGGAATGGACGTATAGAAATAAAATTGAAGGCATTGATATTTCTAGTCGTTTTTTCGAGTTTGCAAATAACAGGCTTTATGTTAATCATGAATTGAAAGGGCTTTATGAATTAAAAATTGGTGATGATTACAAAAAAGTAGAACAAATAAATAGAATAGAGAACATTTATGAAGGTGTTGGCTCTAATGCATTTAATTATAATGGAGAATTGATTTATGTGTCTTCTGAAGGTGCATTTAAACAAAACCAAAACCAAGAATTTAATATAGATAGCTCTTTTACGTCATTATTTCAGCCTTTTAAACAGGTGACCACGATGATGCAAATTAGTGGAGAGAAAGATATGCTCTGGAGATATGCAGATGATAATATAGCATTTGTTTCATATGGAGGAATGAGTGAAATACCAAATTTGAGATTATTTCCTTTAGCAAGTTCAATTAAAAATGTAGTTGCAGGTTTTGAAAATGTCACAAAAATAAGTAGCAATGAGTATTTAGTAGGAAGGTATAATGGATACCTGTTGATAAATGATAATATAGCGCCTCCTAAAAAAGAATTTAGGATTGTTATAAATAATTTAGAAGTCAACGAGATTGATCAGCCAAAAGAGGTGCTGGATCCTTTGATTGAGCCTACTTTTAGTAACAAGAAGAACAACATAAAATTTGATTATAATTTCGCGAATTATGGTGAGATTATTGAAAACAAATATCAGTATCAGTTATTAGGATTGTCAAATAATTGGTCTGAATGGACAGAGAGCTCATCACATAAATTTGAAAACCTTCCATTTGGAACTTATGCTTTTAATGTTCGAGGAAAGGCAGGTAATACGATTACCAAAAATATTGCGACCTATGTGTTTACAATAAAAAGACCATTGTTTCTATCTAATTTGGCAATTGCTTTATATGTAATATCTACAATATTGCTTCTTTTGATAATACATTATTACTACCGTAAATATTATAGAAATCAACAGCAAAAAGTTATAGAGAAGTCAAAACAGGAACTTGCAGTAAAAGAATTGGAGAACACTCAAGAGCTCATGGCCGTAAGAAACCAACAGCTAAGACAAGATATAGAGAATAAGAATCGTGAGTTGGCCATCTCTACAATGAGCCTTATTAAGAAGAATGAGTTTTTAAATAATATTAAAGAAGAACTCAAAAGTGTAAATAAAACAGAAGGTTTAAACCCAGTCATCAAAATTATTGACAGAAACCTAAACAATACAGATGATTGGAAATTCTTTGAAGAAGCCTTTAATAATGCTGATAAGGATTTCCTTAAAAAAGTTAAAGCGAAACATCCTTCTTTAACACCAAACGATTTAAAACTCTGCGCTTACCTAAGGCTTAATTTGTCTTCTAAAGAAATTGCTCCTTTGCTTAATATTTCACCTAAAAGTGTTGAAGTCAAACGTTACCGTTTAAGAAAAAAGATGGATTTACCACACGAGTCAAGCTTAACAAATCATATTCTTGAAATATAGTAACTATACGGTTATCTAAAAGACCGCTACATTAACACTACAAATAGAATTGTCTGCTTAATCAGTATTACCTTTTCGTATATTTATATTCCAGTAAATGCTTGAAAAAATGGTGATTTATTAAGATTTTCTTAAAATTTCATGCTTTTTATTGTCATGTATGTTTTTTGTATTGGCATTTTTTATTGATTTCACAAATACAAGTGATAAGTTTACTACATAACAAACAAATCAATATGACAACAAAAATTTTTTCCTTAGTCTTTTTATTATTTACTTCTTTGGCGATTAGTCAAGAAGTAGACATAAAAGGAGCAGTAACTTCGGACGCTGATGGATTACCATTACCTGGAGTAAACATTCTTGTAAAAGGAACCTCTAATGGAGTATCAACAGATTTTGATGGTAATTTTGAAATTAAAAACGTACCAATCAATTCAGTATTAGTTTTTACCTATGTTGGCTTCAAAGATCTAGAGATCACTGTAGAAAATGGTGATCCACTAACAATAGCTTTAATTGAGGATACTGAGTCGCTTGACGAGGTTGTAGTTATTGGATATGGTACTCAAAAGAAAAGAGATGTCACTGGTGCAGTCTCTATAGTAGGAGCGAAGACATTAGAAGAAATCAAACCTATTAAAGTAGAACAAGCATTACAAGGTACAGTATCTGGTGTTAATGTGACTTCACAGTCTGGTGCGCCAGGTGCAGGTTTAGATATTCGAATTCGTGGTATATCTACTAATGGTGCAAACGGACCATTAGTAATTATTGATGGTTATCAAGGTGATATAGGTGTTCTAAACCCAAGTGATATTGAATCCATTACAGTTTTAAAAGATGCACAAGCTGCAATTTATGGAACCATTGGAGCAAATGGAGTGATTTTAGTAACTACTAAAAGTGGTAAGAAAAATTCTAAAACCAAAGTTGGTTATAATACATATACTGGATTTCAACAGACGTCAAGGAAACTTAATTTATTAAATGCTACTGAATATGCTACTCTACTTAATGAAAGCTATGCAGCAGGTGGACAAGCCTTACCTTATCCGAATGTGTCAGGATTAGGAGCTGGAACAGATTGGCAAGATGAAGTATTTAATAATAACGTACCTATTGTGAGTCATGACTTCAATGTCTCAGGAGGATCAGAAAAAATAACATATGCCTTTAGTGCTTCTCATTTATACCAACAAGGTATTATAGCTCCTAAGAAATCAGATTTCAAAAGAAACACTGCGCGTTTGGCAGTAGGAGCTGATATTTCAGAAAAAATTAGAATTAAAGCCAATGCAATTTACACGTATATAGATAGAGATGCTATTAACGATTTTGGTTTAGGATCAGTTTTATTTAATGCTCTTAATACGCCTTCAACAATTGCACCTTATGATGCCAATGGCAAATTTACGTTAGTTCCTAATAATCCTGGTTTAGGAATTGAAATTATTAATCCACTAGCTCAAATATCAGATACAAATAATGATTATGATTTGAGGAAACTTAATGGTACGGTAAGTGTAGAAGTTGACATTCTTGATAATATTATGTTTACAGGTCGTGTAGGATTTAACACCTCAAATAGTGAAGGTAAAACATTTTCGAAAGAAGTAAACTATGGAGGAAAAGTGTTTGATGTTCCAAGAAGTAGAGTTGATCAAAACGCTATTAATGACAATGATTACACATTTGATGCTTTTGCTACATATAGTAATGTGTTTAGTGAAGACCATAATGTAAAACTAACAGTAGGTTCAACAGTCTATAAGCAATTCGGAAATGGATTGTTTGCTACTGGGTATGATGTTCCTAATAATGCTTGGGAGTTTGCTGATATTGCTTTAGCAACAGGAACAAGTGAAGGAAGAGATGTAGGTTCATATGCTTATGACGAAAGACGATTATCGTTTTTTGCAAGAGTACAATATGACTACAAAGGAAAGTACTTATTGTCTGCCATGTTAAGACGAGATTTATCTACCAGATTCGGACCAGAAAATAGAGTCGCTTACTTTCCGTCAATGACTGCAGGTTGGATAATATCTGATGAAAACTTTTTTAGTAATGTAAATGCCGTGAACTTTTTAAAGCTTAGAGCTAGTTATGGTATTTTAGGAAACGATCAAATTGGAAACAATGGTTATGTAAGTTTATTAGACGGAGAAGCAACTTATGTTTTTGATAATGCTTTAGTAAACGGTCAAGCAATAGGTGTTTTACCAAATCCAGATTTGAAATGGGAAGAGGCTAAGAAATTTGATCTTGGGATAGATATTAAATTGTTAAATAATAAAATTGATATTACAGCAGATTACTTTATAAACACGAGAGACAATCTTTTAATTGGTAATATTCCTGTTTCTGGAATTACTGGAATATCAGCTCCAGGAAGTGGTTCTCCAACTGTTAATGCTGGTAAAGTAGAAAACAAAGGTTTTGAATTTGCAATAGGATACAAAGAGTACATTTCAGATAATTTTAAATTCGGAATTAATTATAACATCACAACTCTTAAAAATGAAGTGCTAGAGGTAAATAATAGTACAGGTTTTCTTGAAGGAGGTAATTTTGGTGTTGGACAATTAGCGCCATCTAGAATGGAAGCTGGTCAGCCAATAGGATATTTCTACGGATTACAAACTAATGGCATATTTCAAAATCAAGCTGAAGTTGATGCACATGCTAACCAAAGTGATTTAGGAGCTGTTGCTGCTCCAGGCGATATTCGTTATGTAGATTCTAATGGTGATGGGACCGTTAATGCAGATGATAGGACTAATATTGGTGATGCAATTCCAGATGTAACAATGGGATTAAATTTGAATTTCTCTTATAAAGGGTTCGATTTCTCAGTGTATACATTTGCATCTATAGGAAATGATATGGTTCGTAATTATGAACGAACATTGACAGATGTTAACAGATCAAACTTCGCACTTAACCGCTGGACAGGAGAAGGAACAAGTAACACTGTGCCAAGAGTTACAACGGAAGCAACATCTAATAATGTGTTTTCTGATTATTTTGTAGAAGATGCTTCTTATATCAGGATTCAAAATGTACAATTAGGTTATACAGTACCAGCAGATTTAACAGAAAAATTTAATATTTCCAAAGTAAGAGTATATGTAGGTGTAAACAACTTGTATACGTTTACAGAGTATAGAGGATATGATCCTGGAGCATCAAGTGGAGCTCCAATTGGAGGTGGAATCGATGACGGTTTCTACCCAGTACCGCGTACATTTTTAGTTGGTTTAAATCTTAATTTTTAATAATAATAAAGATGAAAAATAAATTTATAAAAACAGTTTCAATTTGTATTATAGCTATTGCTTACTCAGGTTGTACAGATGATTTTGTAGAGCGTTCTGCTCCTTATTCTATTGATTCTGAAAACTTCTTTAATTCAGAAGATGATTATTACAATGCACTAATTGGAGCATATGATATGCTACAGTCAACATATGCCAATGCAATTCTAGGAGAAATTGCTTCCAACAATACCTTATGTGGTGGAGAGAGCGCTACAGATGTTATAGGGTGGCAACAAATTGATGATATGGTTCACACTCCTGTAAATAGTAATTTAAAGGATATATGGAATTGGATGTTTGCTGGTGTTAACAGAGCTAACTATATCTTAGAATTTAAAGATAAAACGAATTTTGAAGGAAAAGAAATTATAATAGCAGAAGCAAGATTCTTGAGAGCATATTACTATTTCGAATTGGTAAAATGGTTTGGTCCAGTGCCACTAAAAGAATCTAGATTTCAATTAGGAGATGAAACAACAATACCAAGAAGTTCTGTAAGTGATGTTTATGCATTTATTGAAGCAGATTTAATTTTTGCTGCAAATACACTCGATTATAATGCACCTCAAATAGGTAGAGCTACAAAAAGTTCTGCTGAAGCATTACTTGGTAAAGCTTATTTATACCAAGATAAATTTACTGAAGCAGCTATAGCTTTAGAAAATTTAATCCTGAATAGTCCTCACGATTTAGAAACAGATTATGATCTGATTTTTGAAAACCAAGGAGAGAATGGAATAGGATCAGTATTTGAAGTTCAATATACAGATGGTGAAGGGGCTAGTTTTGATTGTCTGCAATGTAGTGAAGGAAATGTGGCTGTAGGATTTAGTGGTATAAGAAATTACAATGGCCCACAATTTACATCTGGATTTAGCTTTAATATTCCAACACAAGAAGTGTACGATGCTTTTGAAGTTAATGATATTCGCAGAGACGTTGCAATACTTGATATAGAAGCTTGGGCAGCATTTACAGGTGCATCTTTTGGAACTGGTTTTGATCACACAGGTTATTTTAACCGCAAGTATTTACCAAGAATAAGAAGCAATGATGCAGCAGGTGATTTAAATCTAACAAATCCTAATAACTACAGAGCAATTCGTTTTGCAGATGTATTATTAATGGCTGCTGAAGCTTTTAATAGAGGATCAATTGATGATTCTAAAGCAAGATTATATTTAAACAGAGTTCGTACTAGAGCAACTTTACCAGATGTTATGTCTTCAGGAAATGCGTTAACTAGTGCAATTTATCAAGAAAGACGTGTTGAACTCGTCGGAGAAGGACATCATTTCTTTGATTTAGTGAGAACTGGTCGTGGAAACCAAATTGATGGTTTTTCACCAAATAGAAATGAAGTATTCCCAATTCCTTTTGAAGAAATTCAATTCTCAAATGGTAACTGGCAACAAAACACAGGATATTAAAAAATAAAAATTGAGAAAATGAAAATAATAAAATATGTATTTAGTATTTGTCTTGTAGCTCTTGCAATTTATAGTTGTTCACAAGACGATGACAACACCGATTTTGTTGATAACGTTGCAGCTCCAACAAATGTGTCTGCTAATGTTGTAGTGACACAAGATAACACAGGTTTAGTTACAATTACACCTTTAGGTGAAGGGGTAACTAACTTCAATCTGGGATTTGGTGATGCATCAGAACCAGCAAATGAAATTCAACCAGGAACTAGCGTAAGTCACACTTATGAAGAAGGAACTTATGAAGCCACAATTACCGCTAATGGATTAAACGGATTAACGACTACCATTGTTCAAACAATAGTAGTGTCATTCCAAGCTCCTGAAAATCTAATGGTAATTATTGAAAATGATACGGCAACTTCAAGACAAGTAAATGTTACCGCAACTGCAGATTTTGCGATTTCTTACGAAGTAAATTTTGGAGATCCTGCAAGTACAGTAATAATGACTAATATAGACGATCCTACTTCATTTATGTATGACGCGGCAGGAACGTATACAATAACTGTAACTGCATTTAGTGCTGCTGTTGAAACAGTATCTTATACTGAAGATTTTGAAGTTACCGAAATACTACAGCCTTTAGTTTCTGCGCCTGCACCGCCTTTTAGACAAGAATCTGACGTTCTTTCCATGTTTTGTAATACATATGAACTTGATGTAAATGTGAGTTCTTGGAGATCCGATTGGAGTACAAGTACATTAACAGATCTACAAATTGATGGAGATGACACAAAGTTTTATGCAGATGCTGATTTTGTTGGAGTAGAATTCTATGGTGGAGATGCAGTTGATGCGAGTCAAATGGATGCATTTCATTTGGACTTTTGGAGTGTGAATTCTACGACATTCCGAATCAAATTAGTTGATTTAGGAGGAGCCTCAGGTACGGAAGCAGAAATTGTGTTTGAAGATCTTCCTCAAAACGAATGGGTTTCAATAGATATTCCAATGAGTGATTTTACAGATGCAGGTATGACGTCTATTAATTCTATTCAACAATTAATTTTCTCTGGTATCCCAGTTGGTACTTTCGATTTCTTTATCGATAACGTCTATTTCTATAGAGCTGCTACAACATCTGCAGAAGGTTTAGAAGGAACATGGAGAATGGCATCTCAATCAGGATCACTAGGTGTTGGTCCATCAATTGGTGATATTAGCTGGTTCCCATGTGACGATCCATGTGTTGCAGAAAGAGCTTGTTATTTTGACGATACTTATACATTTGGTTCTGATGGTTCGTTTGCAAATGATTTAGGAGCTGAAAGTTGGATTGAAGGTTGGCAAGGTGGAGGAGATTCTTGTGGAGTTCCAGTAGCACCTCATGATGGATCTAATTCTGCTACTTATACTTATAATGAAGCTGGTGGTACTGTGACTTTAAATGGAGTTGGTGCTTATTTAGGTCTTGCTAAAGCTAACAATGAAGGTCAACTTCCAGATGTTGCAGTCCCGAATACTATTACATATAATGTAACATTTACAGGGCCTAATGCAATTGATGTCAATATCGAATCTGGAACAGGTTCTGGTGTTTTCTGGCAATACAAATTGGTAAGAGATGCCGTAGATACTAATCCTTTAACAGGAACTTGGGTTATGGCATCAGAATCAGGATCATTAGGAGTTGGTCCATCTTTAGGTGATATTAGCTGGTTCCCATGTGATGATCCATGTGTAGCTGAAAGAGCATGTTATTTTGACGACACGTATACATTTGGTTCTGATGGATCATTTTCGAATGATCTCGGAGCAGAATCATGGATCGAAGGTTGGCAAGGTGGAGGAGATTCTTGTGGAGCTCCAGTAGCACCGCATGATGGATCTAATCCAGCTGCTTATACTTATAATGAAGCAGGTGGCACAATAACTTTAAATGGAGTTGGTGCTTATTTAGGACTTGCTAAAGCTAACAATGAAGGCCAACTTCCAGATGTAGCAGTTCCAAATACAATTACATATAATGTGACATTTACAGGACCTAACGCAATTGACGTCAATATCGAATCTGGAACAGGTTCTGGTGTTTTCTGGCAATACAAACTTGTTAAACAATAATAGAAAAATTGATATGAAAAATATAATTAAAATAGCAACTTTAATCCTCACACTAGCGTTTTTTGTGAATTGTCAAGAGGATGAGGCAGAAGTAGGTGATATAATTGCACCTACAAATTTAACGATAACAGCAGAAATTATAGGACAAGATACCCTAAACCCATATGGTGATGGGAGTGGTTTTGTAAATTTGACAGCAACTGCAAATAATGCAATAAGCTATAACTTTCAATTTGGTGATGGCCAAGGAGCTGTTGTTCCTTCTGGAGAGAATACGCATCGTTATAGTATGAACGGTGTAAATATTTACACAGTTGTTGTTAGCGCAATCGGTACTGGAGGTGTTTCCACTACTGCTATTATTGAAATTGAAGTATTTAGTTCTTTTGATGATTTAGAAGCTAAAGATTTTTTAAGTGGCGGACAAGGATCTACTAAAACTTGGTACCCTAAATTAGACCAAAATGGTCATTTAGGTGTTGGGCCAACATTAGCACAGGATATTGCAGATGATGCCAATTTAAATGGACATTGGTACCCACAATACGATTCTACAAACGCATTTGGAAAATGTGGAAGTGGAGATTCAGATTGCTTCTGTAATTTCTCATTAACTTTTGCATTAAGTGCAGAAAACAATCTAACCTTTACTCAAAACAATAATGGTCAAACATTCTTTAATTGGGCACATGGAGCTGTAGTTGGTCAAACATTTGCAGAGTTTTCTGATACATGTTTTGAATTTGATACTACTGGAGAAAGTGATGTTACACTTATACCATCTGAAACGGATTGGACTCAAGTTGCAGACACAGAATTTCCAGAACCAAGAGGAACAGTAATGAATTTTACTGATGATGCTTTTATGGGTTACTACACTGGAGTCTCTTCTTACGAAATTTTAGAAATTGAAAGTGACTTTCTATATGTAAGATTTTATGATGCAGTTAACCCTGCTTTAGCTTGGTACCAGATGTTTACTACATCTCTTCCTGATCAAGAGTTTAATACAATATTTGAAAACCTAGATTGGTCTGACGAGTTTGATACTAATGGAGCTCCAGATACTGAAAACTGGACATACGACCTTGGTGATGGTGGATGGGGAAATGAAGAATTACAAAACTATACTAACAATGCAGAAAATGTAATTGTTGAAGATGGATTTCTTAAAATCACAGCAAAAGCAGATGGAGGTGCCTATACGTCTGCTCGTTTAAAATCAGAAGATTTATATGAATTCACTTATGGTAGAGTTGAAGTAAGAGCTAAATTGCCAGCCTCGATTGGTACTTGGCCAGCAATATGGATGTTAGGTGAAGATTATGCAACAAATACTTGGCCTGGATGTGGTGAAATTGATATCATGGAACAAAAAGGTCAAGATAAAAACACTGTTTTAGCAACAGTTCATCATCCAGCTGTATCACCTGGTGCTGGAGATTCGGATAGTACTGTTTTGACCACATCCACTACTGAGTTTCATAATTACACTGTTGAGTGGAGACCAGATACAATTATGTTTTTAGTTGATGATAATTTATTCCATACAATTCCAAATACGCCAGACTTACCTTTTGAAAGTGACTTCTTTTTAATATTGAACGTCGCTATGGGAGGAACTCTTGGTGGTGATGTAGATCCAGCATTTACTGAAGATACATTGGAAATTGATTATGTAAGAGTTTATCAATAATTAAGTATTGCTTTTATAAATAATTTGATTTAGCAAAAATCAATGATTAGTCTAATTAAGTAATTATTTGAACGAGGTTGAGTTAACTGCTCGACCTTTTTCAAATTAAACAATTAAAACCTTGACGGTAGAGTTTAAAATGACCGAAAACCCAATATACATAGGAAATAAAAAAGCTTCTTTTCATGAGAGCGATGTCAAAGGAGAGTTATTGAATTTTGATAATGAAGTTTATTATAAGATATCCAATAGTGATAAAATGAGACCGTTTTTCATGAGTCTTGTTAGTAATTCAAATCACTGGATGTTTATATCTAGTAATGGCGCTTTAACTGCAGGAAGAAAGGATGCTAATAATGCATTGTTTCCTTATTATACGGATGATAAAATTACAGAATCTGCAGAAATCACTGGAAGCAAAACTATTATTCAAGTCCATTTAGAAAACAAAACATTTTTATGGGAGCCTTTTTCTAATAGGTTTCAAGGTGTATATTCTGTAAAGAGAAATTTGTACAAAAACAACTATGGAAACAAAGTTCTTTTTGAAGAAATAAATGAAGATTTAGGCATCTCTTTTAGATACCAATGGAATTCTAGTAATCAATTTGGTTTCGTAAGAAAAGCTAGAATTATAAACAATTCAGATAAAAAAATTAGCGTTACTGTCCTTGATGGAATTCAAAATGTTTTGCCTTATGGCCTAGCATCAGATTTTCAAAATTCTGCAAGTAATCTTGTAGATGCCTATAAAAAATGTGAACTAGAATCAGATACAGGTATAGGTGTTTTCGCTTTAAGTGCAATTATAGTTGATAAAGCAGAACCAAGTGAAGCTTTAAAATCTAATATTGTCTGGTCTTTAGGATTAAATAATCCCATCCATTTAATATCATCACTTCAGTTAAATAACTTTAGAAGAGGTGAAGAAATACATCAAGAAAAAGATATAAAAGCAGAAAAGGGAGCCTATTTTGTTTCTAAAGATTTATGCCTAGAACCTAATAGCGGAAACAGTTGGATGTTTATTGCAAATGTGAACCAAACAATTAGTGCAATTAATGATATTTCAGAAAAAATAAAGAATAATAACAACCTTGAAGATCTTGTCCAAAAAGATATAGAAGAAGGCACAAAACATCTTGTAGAACTTGTTGGAGCTTCAGATGGAATTCAACTTGGTGATAACAAATTAAGAAATACGCGACATTTTGCGAATACGCTTTTCAATATTATGAGAGGTGGTATTTTTGATGACAATTATAAAATTGAAAAAGAAGATTTTGCAAAATACATTGCAAAAGCAAATAAAAAAGTAGCAAAAAAGAAAGAAGAAATTTTATTGCATTTGCCTGAAGTATTTAATGTAGACTTTATTAAAAAACTGGCAAACCTAGATGAAGATATAAACTTTAAACGACTTTGCTTTGAGTATTTGCCATTAAAATTTAGTAGAAGGCATGGAGATCCAAGTAGACCTTGGAACAAGTTTTCTATCAATACACGCAGTGAAGTTGATGGTTCTAAAATTTTGGATTACGAAGGTAACTGGCGAGATATTTTTCAAAACTGGGAAGCTTTGGCACATTCATATCCTGTTTTTATAGAAGGAATGATACATAAGTTTTTAAATGCAACAACATTTGAAGGATATAATCCATATAGAGTAACAAAAGATGGATTTGATTGGGAAGCTATTGAAGCTGATGATCCATGGTCTTATATTGGATATTGGGGTGATCACCAAATCATTTATTTACTTAAGTTTTTAGAGTTTATCGAAAACCATTATCCAGATAAATTATCGAGTTGCTTTACGCAAGATTTATTTGTGTATGCTAATGTTCCTTATAAAATTAAGAGTTATCAAGAGACATTAGAAAACCCTAAGGATACAATAGATTTCGATTATGATTTAGACGAAAAGATAAATCAAGAAAAAGATAGATTGGGAGCAGATGGCGCTTTATTAAGAGATGAAAATTCATTTATTATTAAGGTAAATCTCATTGAAAAATTATTGGCAACGGTTCTTGCCAAAGTGTCTAATTTCATTCCTGAAGGTGGTATTTGGTTAAATACGCAAAGACCAGAATGGAATGACGCAAACAACGCTTTGGTTGGGAATGGAGTGTCAATGGTAACCTTGTATTATTTAAGACGATTTATAAACTTCTTTGAGAAAATTGTACAAAGTTCTTCTGAAGAAAACTATAACGTTTCAATTGAGTTAACAACCTTTTTCAACTCTGTTGTTACCATCTTAAATGAAAATGTAAGTGTTCTTTCTGGTAAAGTTTCAGATTCTGAAAGAAAAACCATCTTAGATGGTCTCGGAACTGCAGGTAGTACTTATAGAATCAAGATATATAATTCTGGATTTAAAAGTGATAAAAGCCCTGTAACTAAGGACAACTTATTAGAGTTCTTTACGCTAATAAAGCAATACTTAGATCATTCAATTGTAGCAAATAAAAGAGAAGATAGATTATATCATGCGTACAATTTAATGACGGTTAAAAGTGATACTGAAGTTTCAATATCGCATTTGTCTGAAATGTTAGAAGGACAAGTTGCTGTATTGAGCTCCGGGTATTTACAACCAAAAGAAGCTTTAGATGTATTAGATGGTTTAAAAGAAAGTGCCCTGTTTAGAAATGATCAGTATAGTTATATTTTATATCCCAATAAGGATTTATCTCGTTTTGTAGATAAAAACAACATTCCATCTTCATCTGTTGAAAAGTCAAAACTTTTACAACAACTTATAGCAGATGGTAATACACAAATTATAGAAAAAGATAGTATTGGTCATTATCACTTCAATGGTAATTTTAATAATGCTGAAAGTTTAAAAGAAGCACTAAATGAATTGCCTCAACAGAAATACCAGTCTTTAATAAAGGAAGATAGAAAGCTATTACTAGATGTTTTCGAAGAGATGTTTGATCATAAGTCCTTTACAGGTAGATCTGGAACATTTTTCGGTTACGAAGGTTTAGGTTCTATTTATTGGCATATGGTTTCTAAACTGCTATTAGCGGTTCAAGAAAACTGTTTATTAGCTTTAGAACAAAATGAAAATGAGGTAATTATTGGCAGGTTATTAGAACACTATTACGAAATTAATGAAGGAATTGGAGTTCATAAGTCTCCAGAATTGTATGGTGCATTTCCAACTGATCCATATTCACATACACCAGCTGGAAAAGGCGCTCAACAACCTGGAATGACAGGACAAGTAAAAGAAGATGTGCTCTGCAGATTTGGTGAGTTAGGCGTTTTTGTAAAAGATGGAGTTCTATTATTCAATCCTAGATTATTACGAAGAAAAGAGTTTTTGGCTGAACCTAATTCATTTACATATACAGATATCAACAAAAACATAAAGACATTACAATTAGAGAAAGATTCTTTTTGTTTTACCTATTGTCAAGTTCCAATTATTTACAAAATTTCAGATAAGAATCGGATCAATGTTGTTTTAAATAATGATTCTTCAGTAGAATTCAATTCATTAAAAACAGATATTAATACAAGTAAAAAGCTGTTTGATAGAACAGGTGAAATTAATCATGTAATTGTTGAATTAAAAAAATAGATAAGAATTTAATCCATGAAAAAAAGTATAGAAATAGCGATATGCCTTTTTACAATAATACTTGTGTTTTCATGTAATAATGCCATTAAAAATAAAAATAACTCAATAATAGTAAAAGACCAATCAAATTTGAACGCAAAAGATATTTTAGGAAATCCAGAGTATTTAGCAATCTCTTATGGAGGCTATAGAACGAAAACTAGAGATATACAACCTACTATTGAAGAGATTAAGGGAGATATGAAAATCCTTAATGCAATGGGTGTCAAAATACTTAGAACCTATAATGTTCATTATGATCAGGCTGCAAATACACTAGAAGCAATTCATCAGTTAAAGGCTGAAGATCCTAGTTTCGAAATGTATGTGATGCTTGGGATGTGGATTGATTGTAAAAACGCATTCTATAGAGAAGATGGTCATCCAGATCATAATCAAGAAAGTAAAAGAAACCCTATAGAAGTTGAAACAGCTGTAGAATTAGCAAAAAAATATCCACACATAGTTAAAATTTTGGCGGTAGGAAATGAAGCTATGGTGAAATGGGCTGAAGAATATTATGTACAACCAGGAGTGATTTTGAAATGGGTGAATCATTTACAAGACTTAAAAAAATCTGAGGTGTTATCAAAAGATTTATGGATTACCAGCTCTGATAATTTTGCATCTTGGGGTGGAGGTGGAGCAGAGTATCATGTTGAAGACTTAGAAAAACTAATAAACGCAGTAGACTATATTTCTATGCATACGTATCCAATGCACGATACCCATTATAATCCTGTTTTTTGGGGCTCGTTAGAATCTGAAATAGATTTATCTAAGAAAGAAAAAATTGACGCTGCAATGTTGCGGGCTCAAGGATACGCTAAGTCGCAATATGACAGTGTTTACAATTACATAAAAAGTTTAGGAATAAACAAACCTATTCATATTGGTGAAACAGGCTGGGCAAGCTTTTCGAGCGGTCTATATGGTGATTCTGGATCTAAAGCAACAGATGAATATAAAGAAGGAGTTTATTATCAGCTTATGAAAGACTGGACAAATTCAATTGGAATGTCTTGCTTTTATTTTGAAGCATTTGATGAACACTGGAAGGACGCACAAAATGAAAAAGGCTCGGAAAATCATTTTGGTTTATTTACAGTTAATGGCCTTGCAAATTATGCACTTTGGGATTTAGTAGATCAAGGTGTTTTTGAAGGCTTAACGAGAAATGGAAATCCGATTACTAAAACTTACAATGGAAGTATAGATGAACTAATGAAAGACGTTATGGTTCCAACAATTAAATCAACTTTGAAATGAGACATTATATAACCCTTCTTTTAATAACATGTGTATTAATGTCTTGTGAAAATACATCTCAAAACAGTAAAGTCTCTGTAAAAGAAAGTCATATTTACGTCAATGATTCTTTATATACAATTAAAGGAATTTGTTATCACCCAGTACCAAAAGGAAGCCCAAATAAAAGAGATTTTGCTACTCTAACACAAGATTTAGCATTAATGAAAGAAGCTGGAATTAATACGATTAGAGTTTATTCTCCAATTAATAATGTAAAAGTTCTAGATGAAATTAATCAAGCAGGAATCAAAGTAATTATTGGTTTTGGGTACAATCAAGGTGGAGTAAATGATATCGATTCTGGATCCTTTATAGACTATGTAAATAAATACAAGAATCACAATGCAATCTTGATGTGGGAATTAGGTAATGAATATAATTACCATCCTGAATGGTTTGGTGACGATATTAAAAACTGGTACAATGAAATGAATGAAGCTGCAGGTTTGATTCATGAAAATGATACATCTCACCCAACAACAACTGCTCATGGAGATTTACCAAATGAACTTGCACTTTCGTTAAGCCCAAATATTGATGTTTGGGGAATGAATGTCTACAGATGGGATAAACCTGGACCCATATTTAAACAATGGAAATCAGTAAGCTCTAAGCCTATGTATTTATCTGAAGCTGGCAGCGATAGCTATATGGAAACAGCTAAGGATGACTATGAACAAGGTGAAAACCAAAGAGCACAAGCAGATGCAACAAAACAAATTTTAAAAGATGTTTTTGAAAACAAAGATATCTGTTCAGGTGTTACACTATTTTCTTTTACAGATGGATGGTGGAAAGCTGGAAATAATGATGTTCAGGATGTTGGAGGATCAGCACCAAATAGTACAGGAGTTCCTTATGACGCATCTCCGAATGAAGAATATTGGGGAATTGTAGATATAGACAGAAAAAAGAAACAGGCATTTTCTGTAATTAAGAATAGCTATTTAAACTCAAATAAAAGCAAAAATTAATAAGAAAGCATATGAAAATATTCAGATATAGCTTATGCATTCTTTTAGTATTGACAATGATGAATTGTAAGCAATCCCTAACTGTTAATGTTTTCGAAACATCAGCCAATGGTAATAAACTGACTAAAATCACGCAATTTTCTTCAGGAGTTAACGTAGATACCATACAAATATTACCAGAAGAAACATATCAGAAAATCACTGGTATAGGAGGCTCATTTACAGAGTCTTCAGCGTCTTTACTACAACGTTTGAGTAAAGAAAACCGAAATAAAATTATAGAAGCTTACTTTGGAGAATCTGGTGCACGTTACTCACTAACAAGAACTCATATTAGTTCATGTGATTTTTCATTAAAAAATTACACATATGCTCCACTAGAAGGAGATGTTGGGTTGAATAGTTTTTCAATTGATGAAGATCGAGATGATTTAATTCCGATGATAAAAGAAGCTTTAGCAATTTCAAAGGATGGATTTAAAATTGTTGCTTCTCCTTGGACTGCACCACCATGGATGAAAGATAATAATGCATATGTAGGCGGAAAACTATTACCAAAGTACTACGATTCGTTTGCATTGTTTTTCTCTAAATATTTAGATGCTTACAAGGCTGAAGGAATTGATATTTGGGGATTAACTCCTGTTAATGAACCACATGGAAATGGTAATAATTGGGAAAGTATGCACTTTTCACCAGAAGAAGAAACAGATTTTGTACAGAACCACTTGGGACCAAGGCTTGAAGCCGATGGGAAAGGTCATTTAAAAATTCTTGGTTACGATCAAAATAGAGCAGGTATAAAAGACTGGGTTGATGTGATGTTTAAAGATGAAGAGACTTCAAAGTACTTTGCTGGCACAGCTATCCATTGGTATGAGAGTACTTATGATTACTTCTCAAAAGATCTACAATATGCACACGATAAGGCTCCAGATAAGTATTTGATCGAAACTGAAGGTTGTGTAGATTCTGAAATCCCAAAATGGAGAGATGATAAATGGTACTGGACTAAAGAAGCTACAGATTGGGGCTGGGATTGGGCATCAGAAAAAGACAAACATTTGCATCCTAAATATGCTCCAGTAAATAGATACGCAAGAGATATTATTGGCTGTCTTAATAATTGGGTAGATGGTTGGATTGATTGGAATATGGTTTTAGATAAACAAGGTGGACCAAACTGGTTTGAAAACTGGTGTGTAGCGCCAATTATCGTTGATCCAGATAATGACGAAGTGTATTTTACACCAATTTATTATACAATGTCACATTTCAGTAAGTATATACGTCCAGGAGCAATGAAGATTGGAACTCAAAATACAAATCAAAATATAATGGTAACTGCTGTTAAAAACATAGATGACTCTATTGTTGTAGTGATTTTTAATGAAGAAGCAATTGCAAAAAATTTCAACTTAATATTAAATAATACTAGTGTGAATCTTAAAATTGACGGACAAGCAATACAGACTATAGTTATTCCTAGTTCATGAAATTAACAGATTAAAAATAATAACGATTTTAAAAAACCTTAATATGTCTATAACATCTAATAAAGTAGCACTAAGCCAAAAAATCGCTTTTGGTATAGGTATGTTTGCTAATCAAATGTTTCCAGCAGCCATGGGAATTTTTATGGTAGTATTAGTTCAAGACTTGGGCTTTCCAGGATGGATGTGGGGCGTAATATTCTTTTTACCAAGAATTTTTGATTCTATTACAGATCCAATTATGGGATTCATTTCAGATAATACGAAATCAAAATGGGGAAGACGTAGACAATATGTTTTACTGGGTGCTCTAATAATGGGGATTTCATTCTCGATTCTGTGGCAATTGCACAGAGAAAATAGTGTAGATTACAATTTCATATATTTTATAATATGGTCTTTTGTGTTTTATTTAGGGCTAACAATTTTTAGCGTTCCTTATGTTGCAATGGGATATGAAATGAGTGACGATTTCCATGAGCGAACCAATATTATGGCTGTTGCTCAATGGATAGGTCAATGGGCATGGGTTATAGCTCCTTGGTTTTGGGTAATTATGTATGATCAAGGATGGTTTGAATCTGCTGATGTCGCTACAAGAACTATTGCCGTATGGGTTGGTCTTATTTGTATGATTTGTGCTATCGTTCCAGCAATTTTTATCAAAAGTAAATCTACAATTAACGAAGATTATGCACCCTTAAATGTGAAAAACATGGGTAGCAGTTTTAATGGAATAATTGATGGGTTTCAGGAAGCTTTTAAAAATAAACCATTTAGAAAACTATGCATCGCCACATTTTTAGTTTACAATGCTTTTAATACTGTTGCAGCATTTACTTTTTTCATTGTTGTATACTATTTATTTAATGGAGATGCTGGTGCAGCTGGAATTTGGCCAACGCTTTTTGGCAGTATTGGTGCTTTGGCAACTACATTTTTGGTTATACCAATTGTAACGAGAATGTCTAAAGTAATGGGTAAGAAAAAAGCGTTTATAACATCTCAAAGTATTTCAATATTAGGTTATATATTACTTTGGTTTCTATTTATTCCTGGAAAACCATATATGTTCATTTTTGGGTTACCATTCTTTGCCTTTGGAATAGGAAGTTTATTTACGCTTATGATGTCCATGACAGCAGATGTAATTGACCTTGATGAATTAAACACAGGTTTACGTAGAGAAGGTGTTTTCGGAGCCATATACTGGTGGATGGTGAAATTTGGATTTGCAATAGCTGGATTATTGAGTGGAATAATCTTATCAAGTATAGGTTTTAATGCTGACTTTGCTTCACAATCTGAAGGCGCAATTACTGGATTACGTCTATTCTTTTCTGGATTACCAATATTAGGAACATTATTCGCCATAATAGTAATGCGTAAATATGATCTTACTGAAGAACGTGCTCATGAAATTAGAGCAGAACTTGATAAACGAGCTAATGATAATGCTATTGAAGACAATGGATCATCAAGACACAATAAAAGTAAAATAACATCTAAAAATAAAAAATACAATGTCGGTTAGAGCTGGTAAAATAATGTCACTGGCAGGAGTAACTCTTGCCCAAAAGTCTGATAAAGAATTACAAGATGAATTCAATAACATTTTAGATAATGGAATGCATGGGTTGTGCTTTAGCCCTTATGAAGAAGGTCAGGAAGCTGGCGATCAAATTTCTGAAGCACAAATTCGTACACGTATGGAAATTATCAAGCCATATACAAAATGGATACGAACGTTTTCATGTACAGATGGTAATGAAATAATACCGAAAATAGCTCACGAATATGGAATTAAAACTATGGTTGGCGCTTGGTTAGGTGATGATACCGAAATTAACAAACGTGAAATTGCAGGTTTAATAAAATTGGGAAAACAAGGCTATGTAGATATAGCTGCAGTTGGTAATGAAGTTATGTATCGAGGAGATTTGAGTGAAGAAAAATTATTAGATTTCATGAACCAAGTAAAACAAGCCATACCAGATATACCTATGGGCTATGTTGATGCCTATTACGAATTTACTGAAAGACCAAAAATCACAGAAGCTTGTGATGTCATATTAGCCAATTGTTATCCGTTTTGGGAAGGTTGCCCTCTAGAGTATTCACTCTTGTATATGAAGGAAATGTTTGCTCAAGCAAAAGCTGCTGCTAATGGAAAAAAAGTAATTGTAACAGAAACGGGTTGGCCAAATTTAGGTTCAAGTTTTGAAGGATCACATCCATCATTTGAAAATGCAATGAAGTATTTTATAAATGCCCAGAAATGGTCTAAAAAAGATGATATAGATATGTTCTATTTTTCTTCTTTTGACGAGTCTTGGAAAGTTGGGGATGAAGGCGATGTTGGTGCATATTGGGGACTTTGGGATAAAGATGAAAAGTTAAAATTCTAGTCATTGTTCTTAACTGCATACTAGTAAATGACTGTTGTTATTCCTATATTTAATTAATTTAAATTGAAAATGAAAAAGACAATTATTCAATATTTAGTTTTAATCCTTGTCATCACTACTTTTTTTAGCTGTCAAGACGAACCTCAAAGAGATTTATATCCTGAGGAATTAATAGGTGGTCTTGTGCTATTGCCACAAGAAAGTACTGGAATAGATTTTAGTAACACAATACAGGAATCTACTTATTTCAATCATTATTACTACAGTCAAATGTATGTTGGCTCAGGAGTAGCAATTGGAGATTTAAATAATGATGGACTACCAGATGTTTTTTTTGGTGGCAATCAAGTTGCTGATAGATTATATCTTAATAAAGGAAATTTTGAATTTGAAGACATCACTAAAAAATCTAAAGCGGCAAAGAACTCTGGATGGACTTGGGGTGTAACCATGGCTGATGTAAATGCAGATGGTTATCTCGATATTTATGTGAGTCGAAATGGTAATTCTGATAAGCCTGAAGACCGTAGAAATCAATTGTACATTAATAATCAGGATTTGACTTTTACTGAGTCTGCTCTTAAGTATGGTTTAGGTGATTATGGTTTTTCTACACAAGCTGTCTTTTTTGACATGGATAATGATGGTGATCTTGATATGTATCAGGTAAACCAACTAGCTGACAAGAAACTATTACTTATTAATAAAATACCTAGAAATCAATTCAAATTTTTTAGAGATAGAATATATAGAAATGACAATGGGAAATATAAAGATGTTTCAGAAGAAGTTGGTATTTCTAGAGATGTATCATATGGGTTGAGTGTAAACGCTACAGATTTCAATAATGATGGTTGGATGGACTTGTATGTTGCAAATGATTATGCTGAACCAGATTATATGTATTATAATAATGGTGATGGAACATTTACAAATGTAATTAATGAACAATTAAACCACATCACACAGTTAAGTATGGGTTCTGATACTGGTGATATTAATAACGATGGATTACTTGACCTAATTACTACAGATATGACTCCTGATGATCATTACCGTTCAAAAACGAACATGGCTTCAATGAGTACTAAAGCATTTAATAGTATGGTAGAAGCTGGTGCTCATCGGCAGTACATGACTAATACATTGCAGATTAATACAGGTTTAGGTAGCTTTTCAGATATAGCAAATATGGCTGGTGTTTCTTTTACAGATTGGAGTTGGGCAAGTCTACTTGTGGATTTAGATAATGACGGTTGGAAAGACATTATGATTTCGAATGGGATAAAAAAAGATGTCGATAATAATGATTACAGAACTAAAGTTCAAAATTTAAGCAAAGGTGCTACTGCCGAAGATTTATTTCAACTAAGTAAAGACACGCCTTCTCAACCTATTTCTAATTATGCATTCAGAAATAAAGGAAATTTAGAATTTGAAAAGGTTACTAAAGATTGGGGTTTTGATACACCTAGCTTTTCAAACGGAATGGCTTACGGCGATTTAGATAATGATGGCGATTTAGATATAATAACTAATAATATTGATGCGCCAGCATTCGTATATGAAAATAAAGCGACTGGAAATTTTTTAAAAATTGACATCCAAGGTTCCGAGAAAAACACTTTTGGTATAGGAGCTAAAGCTATTATTTATCACAATGGTAAAATGCAAATGGCTGAAAACACTGTGACAAGAGGTTTTATTTCTTCAGTAGAACATAATTTGTTTTTCGGCTTAGGTAAAGATATCGAAGTAGAAAAAGTAGAAGTAATTTGGCCTAACGGGAAAGTGAATGTTTATGAAAATGTACAGGCAAATACTAAAATAGTTGCAAAATTCTCTAATGCTAAGTCTATTGAAAAGAAAGAAGAAAAAATAGAGACATTAACTACTCAAATAAAAACTAAAGAGATAGGTATTGATTTTGTTCACAAAGAAAATGATTATGACGATTTTCAAGAACAAATCCTCCTTCCTCATAAGTTATCAGAAAACGGACCTTTTTCAGCGGTTAAAGATGTAAATGGAGATGGATTGGAGGATCTATTTATTGGAGGAGCTCTAGGTCAAAGCGGAATGCTCTATTTACAGCAATCAAATGGTCAATTTACAAAGAGTATATCCCAACCTTGGAATAAAGACAAAGCTTCTGAAGATATGGGTTGTCTTTTTATTGATGTCGATGGCGATAAAGACTTTGACCTTTATATTGCTAGTGGAGGAAATGAATATAATACTGGTAGTACACAATTAAGAGATCGATTATATATTAATGATGGTCAAGGTGATTTTTCTAAGAATGAAAGTGCATTACCTGGAATTGCACAAAGCTCTCAATGCATTAAAGCGTCTGATATTGATAACGATGGAGATTTAGATCTATTTGTTGGAACAAGACTCATTAGAGGAAAATACACATTTCCCGCAACCAGCTATTTGTTGATTAACGACAATGGGAATTTTAAAAAAGCTGAAAACAAAATTGCTCCAGCTCTTACAGATATAGGAATGGTAACTGAAGTTGTTTTTACTGATATTGATCAAGATAATGATGAAGACTTGATGATAGTAGGTGAGTGGATGGGAATTAAAGTACTTACAAATAATGATGGTGTTTTTGAAGATGATTCAGAAAAGTACGGACTTAAAGACACAAGAGGAATGTGGTGGTCAATTACTGCTAGTGATTTAGATAATGATGGTGATGACGATTACATCATTGGTAATTTAGGTAAAAACAACAAGTTTAAAGCGTCGGCAGAACATCCTTTTAAAGTCTATACAAATGATTTTGATAATAATGGAACTAATGATGTTGTATTAGCTAAGTTTTATAAAGATGGTTATGTACCTGTTAGAGGCAGAGAATGCACAAGTCAGCAGATGCCTTTTGTTGCTGAAAAATTTGAAAGCTACGATAGTTTTGCATCATCAAAATTGATAGATATATTACCGGAAAACAAGATGGACGATGCCGTTGTATATGAAATCAAAAGTTTTGAAAGTATCATTCTTATTAATGACAATGGCAAATTGGTCAGTCAATCACTACCTAATGAAGCTCAAATTTCACCAATTAAATCAACACTTGTATTTGATATTAATAAAGATGGTCATCAAGATATAATTACCGTTGGTAATCATTATGGAGTTGAAGTTGAAACCACACGTTATGATGCTGGTTTTGGAAGTGTGCTTCTTGGTGATGGAAAAAACAATTTTAATTTTGTCTCTCCAAATAAAAGTGGCTTTTATGTGCCATTTGATAGTAGAGATGTAAAGCAATTGCATTTAAAAAATAAAGTCTTAATTCTTGTGACTAATAATAATGCCGACCTATCTGTTTTTAGCATGAAGCCTTAAATTTAAATTTGTATAGGTTTGTTTTTTTTGATATTTCTTCTTTTTATTTAATTTAACTTATTCGAAATCAGTTGATTAAATCTTAAATTATGTTGTGCCTTCAAATCATTTTTTTTTCAACTGTATGGTTTTTGTATAGGTGCCTTTAACAGTGTAATTGAATATAATTCATTTTCTTGCATGTATAAATAACAAATTCCTAAAAATTATGAAAAAAATTACATTATTAACATTCTTATTAACTTCATTGTTTGGCTTCTCGCAAACTTATACTTTGTTGGATAACTTTGATGCTGTTGTCACTGGCACTACTTGGATAGATGATAATGGTAGTACTACATCTACTATTGAGTCTGCACCTATTTCTGGATCAAATATGGTTGCATCTGATGGGAATTATGGGCAAATTATTACAGAAGAAGCCTCTGCTCCTTGGCAGGCTGGTGCATTAATACTACAAGATAATTATATAGATCTTGCTAACCAAAGAACAATGCAAGTAGATGTTTATTCTGATGTTACAACTTGGATTTTAGCTAAAGCTGTTGGAGTTGTTGGTGGTGGTGGTTCTGATGGAGCTACTCATGCAGAACATCCTGGTGGAGGATGGGCTACGTTAACATTTGATTTTGATGATATTCAAGATAACCCACCTTCAGGTGCATCAAATAGTGAGTTTGAGAGCATCTTCTTTTTTCCAAATTGGAATGGAGCAGGATGGGATGGTAATGCAGATGCAAATGGTCCTTCTCCAGTTACTACAACACTATATGATAATGTTAAAGGGCTAGTCGGTTCTGCAATACCACCAGATCCACAAGTTTACGACTTAATAGATAATTTTGATGCTGTTGTCGCTGGTACAACGTGGTTAGATGATAATGGTAGTACTACATCTACAGTTGAATCTGCACCTATTTCTGGATCAAATATGGTTGCATCTGATGGGAATTATGGACAAATTATTACGGAAGAAGCTTCTGCTCCATGGCAGGCTGGTGCATTAATACTACAAGATAATTATATAGATCTTGCTAACCAAAGAACAATGCAAGTAGATGTTTATTCTGATGTTACTACTTGGATTTTAGCTAAAGCTGTTGGAGTTGTTGGAGGTGGTGGTTCTGATGGAGCTACTCATGCAGAACATCCTGGTGGAGGATGGGCTACGTTAACATTTGATTTTGATGATATTCAAGATAACCCACCTTCAGGTGCATCAAATAGTGAGTTTGAAAGTCTCTTCTTTTTTCCAAATTGGAATGGAGCAGGATGGGATGGTAATGCAGATGCAAATGGTCCTTCTCCCGTTACTACAACACTTTATGATAATATTAGAGGATTACTCGGTGCTGCAATTACTCCTGATGATCCAGATCCTGAAGCTGCTCCAATACCAAATGCACCTGATGGTGAGACTTATAGTATTTATAATGATACCAACAGTTATTCTACAGTATTTCCTTTTGCATATGATTTTGGTACTATAGGTGGCGAGCCAGATTTAGATACAGGCGCTGGAGAGAATAAGGCTTTGAGATTTGATTTTACCTTTGCTGGGTATGGTCAAGGAGAAGGTGGTCCAGATGATGTGTCTGCTTATGGTTTTGTTCATTTTATGTATTGGGCTGAGGTTGGCGTACCTGGTTTTCAGTTTAGAATGATAAGTAATAATGGTGGTGTCACTGAACATACTTATGAAATTGGAACACAAGAAGCAATTGTTAATGGACAATGGATTCAAGTATCGATACCAATGACTTATTTTACGAATCTTGGGTTTTCTAGTACTAACTTGTTCCAATGGAAATTTGAACCATTTATGCAAGCTGTCACAGATCCTGGAAAAGTTTTTATAGACAATATCATACTTACTCAAAATCCGTTATCTGTTGATGAATTTGATACAGCATCTTTTAAAGCATATCCAAATCCAACTTCAACAAATTGGAATATCACTAGTAATAATCCAATTTCTAAAGTAACAGTATATGATGTATTAGGAAAAGTAGTAAGAACATTGACTTTTAGTGAAAATGAAGTTCAAATAAGTTCTGCTGGTTTGAATTCTGGAATATACTTCGCTAAATTAGAAAGTACCAAGGGATCTAAGACGATTAGACTTATTAAAGAATAAGATTGTAATATTATTGCTTAATAGCATTAAAAGCGTGTTTAATTTATTAAACACGCTTTTTTTATTTAACTGTTTTATACTATAACCAAAGAGCCATTTTTACTATATTGATAAAAAATTCAGCATTGAAAACTATTATCTATTTCATACTCGTTTTAATTCTATTTTGTAGTTGTTCTAATAAGAACAATTCGGCAATAACTGAAGATAAACCATTCACGAACGACTTAATTAATGAAACAAGTCCGTATCTGCTTCAACACGCCTATAATCCTGTAGATTGGAAAGCATGGAATCAAGAGACTTTAAAATTGGCAAAAGAGGAAAATAAACTCATCATTATTTCTGTAGGATATTCAGCTTGCCACTGGTGTCATGTAATGGAAGAAGAAAGTTTTGAAAATGATTCTGTAGCCAATATCATGAATGACAACTTTATTAATATTAAAGTAGACAGGGAAGAACGACCAGATGTGGATCAAGTGTATATGAATGCTGTTCAGTTAATGACTGGCAGTGGAGGTTGGCCTCTTAATTGCATAGCTTTACCAGATGGTAGACCAGTTTTTGGCGGTACATATTTTACAAAAACACAATGGACAAAAATATTAGAAGATATGTCCGACTTGTATCGTACAGATCCTGATAAAGTAATTGCATACGCTGAGAAATTAACACAAGGCGTTAAAAACTCAGATTTAATAGTATTAAACAAAGAAGATATTCAATTTACAAAGGAGTCTCTTAATGAGTTGAAAGATAAATGGATGCCAACTTTAGACTTTAAAGATGGAGGTCAAAAGAATGCTCCTAAATTCCCGATGCCATCCAATTTAGATTATTTGTTCAGATATGGTTTTCAAAATAATGATTTAGAGTTGAATGATTTTGTTGAATTGACATTAACTAAAATGGCTAATGGTGGAATTTATGATCAAATAGGTGGAGGGTTTTCTCGCTATTCTGTTGATGAGAGATGGCATGTGCCGCATTTTGAAAAAATGCTCTATGACAATGCTCAATTAGTGAGCCTTTATTCAAAAGCGTATCAGCTTTCAGGTAAAGAAGAGTTTAAAACTGTAGTGGTTGAAACTTTACAATTTATAGAAAAAGAACTTACAGATGATGAAGGTGCTTTTTATTCATCTTTAGATGCCGATAGTGAAACTGAAGAAGGAGAATTGGAAGAAGGTGTATTTTATACATGGACTAAAGAAGAATTGAAAATTATTCTGCAAGGAGATTTTGAGCTTTTTAAATCTTATTATAATATAAACTCAACAGGGAAATGGGAAAACAATCATTACATCTTATTTAAAACCAAAACCAACGAAGAGTTTTTAAAAGGAAACTCCTTGTCTCTAAAAGAATTAAAAGCTAAAGTTTCCGATTGGAAATCTAAATTGTTTAAAGCTAGATCAACTAGAAAGCGACCAAGAACAGATGATAAGGTGTTAACCTCTTGGAATGCTATGATGCTCAGCGCTTATATTGATGCCTACCGAGTTTTAGGAGAACAACAGTATTTAGATACCGCACTAAAAAACGCACACTTTCTAAAAGAGAATCAGATATCTAAAAAAGGTTCATTGTTTCATAATTATAAAAATGGAGTAAGTACCATTGAAGGATTTTCAGAAGATTATGCTCATGTTATTTCTGCTTATATAGATTTATATCAAGTGACCTTAGATGAGGTATGGTTACAAATTGCAAATGAATTAATGGATTATACTATTGCCCATTTTTTTGATAAAGATAATGGCATGTTTTATTTTACGTCAGATACTGAAACCAATTTGATAGCAAGAAAGATTGAAGTTTACGATAATGTAATTCCCTCTTCAAATTCAGTTTTAGCACATAATTTATTCAAATTAAGTCATTACTACTCAAATAATTCATACTCTAAAATGGCAAAACAGATGTTGAGTAATATTATTTCTGATTTAGAAAAGTCACCTTCAGCATATTCAAATTGGGGTAATCTTTATTTGAATTACTCAAACCCATATTATGAAGTTGCACTCTCTGGGGCTAATGCAAAAGAAAAAGTTAGTGAGCTTAATGGATATTACTTGCCAAACATTTTGGTAGCTGGAGCTATTACTGAAAGTGAAATTCCTATAATGAAAAATAGATTCAACGATGATGAAACTTATATTTATGTTTGTGTAGATGGTTCATGTAAATTGCCCGTAACCGAAACAAAACAAGCAGTAAGTCAATTATTGAAGTGATTATATACTTAATTAAAATCCAATGGTAACACTAAAACACTTAGCAGAACAATTAAACGTTTCAATTTCTACGGTTTCAAAAGCACTACATAATAGTGAAGAAATAAGTCCAGATACAATTGAACGCGTTAAAGCATTAGCTAAGCATCTTAATTATAAGCCTAATAAGGTGGCTATTAGCCTCAAGAATAGTAAAACAAATACGATAGGTGTAATTATACCCAATATCCTTAATCATTTTTTTGCGAAGGCGCTGTTAGCAATCGAAAAGGAAGCTTCTAAACAAGGGTATAATATTATTACATGTCTTTCAAATGAGAAAAAATCTAAAGAGATAAATAGCCTTCAATTATTATCTAACGGAAGCGTAGATGGTTTTATAATGTCTATTTCAGAAGAATCACAGATTTCAAATAATGTAGATCATATTAATCAAATACTTAGTCATAACATTCCCGTTGTTTTATTTGATCGAGTTTCAGATAATATAGACTGTGATAAAGTGATTATAGATGATTTTGGTGCTGCTTATGAAGCCACTAAGCATTTATTGTCTGAAGGTAGAAAACATATTGTTTTATTAAGTGACATTCATGATTTGAGTGTCGGTAAACTTAGAACAAATGGTTATATTGAAGCATTGAACGATGCTAGTGATTATAGTAATAAGCCTACTGTTATTTCTATAAAAAGAGGTGATGATTCAGCAGATGCAACGATTCAAGATCTATTTAAAAATAATCCTTCCGTTGATGGGATTATTTCTATTGACAATACATCAGGAGTTGTAGCTCTTCAAAAGGCTTTAAAATTGAATTATAATATTCCTGAAGATTTATCTATCATTGGTTTCTCTGACGAAAACGTACTTCAATTTACAGACCCAAAATTATCTTCTATTTCTCAAAATACATTAGATATCGGAAAAGCATCTGTGAAGCTATTACTTAATCGCTTAAATAATAAAGATCAGGTTAAGTCTACAACTAAAATTATAAAAACGAAGTTGGTTTTAAGAGAAACAACAAAATAAGATACTGTAGATTTAAGTAATTTCGAAAATCATTGTTTGTTAAATGAAGTCGATTGGCTTTTCTAAACTTTCCAAATGAGTTATATTTAAGGCATAAAATAAATTTATGTTAGAAGCATTAGAGGCAAATTATGGGTATTTATTTGAAGAAGAGTTACTTCAAGAAATAAATAGTGTAGGCACCTGCAAAGATATACCAGAAGGATATAAGCTTATAGAAATAGGAGATTACATTAGATCTATGCCACTTTTAGTGAGTGGAGCTATAAAAATTCTTCGAGAAGATGAGAATGGCGATGAACTCATCTTATATTTTATAGAGCGTGGAGATACGTGTGCCATGACGCTCTCTTGTTGCTTAGGTCAATCTAAAAGTGAAATAAGAGCTGTGGCTGAAACTGACACAAAATTGATTATGATTCCTGTTCAAAAAATGGAAGAATGGTTAGGGAAATACAAAAGTTGGCAAAAATTTATTTTGCAAAGTTATCATGATCGAATGTCTGAATTGCTTAATGCCATTGACACTATAGCATTTTTAAAAATGGATGAGCGTTTGTTTATATATTTAAAAGATAAAGCGATGGTCAATCATAATGATGTTATACATGTAACTCATCAAGAAATTTCACAAGACCTTCATACTTCACGTGTAGTAATTTCTAGATTACTAAAAAAGTTGGCTATTAACGGTAAAATTGAGCTTCAGAGAAATAATATTAAGGTTATAGACCTATAAAAGGTGACTTTTGTTACCAAATACCGTTCAAATTCAATTTAGATTTGAATGAAAATATAAGGTATGGATGTACAACAATTTTTAGGATACTTTGGAGCACTTTTAATAGGTGTTGTTTTAGGACTTATTGGCGGAGGTGGCTCTATTTTAACAGTTCCAATTTTAGTGTATCTAATGTTTATTAATCCAGTAACTGCAACTGCATATTCTTTATTTATTGTTGGAGTATCTGCATTGGTAGGTGCCATAAGGAATATTCAAAAAGGCCTTGTCGATTTTAAAACAGCTATTGTATTTGCAATTCCTGCATTTATTGCAGTGTATGCAACTCGAAAATATTTGGTGCCTGCCATTCCAGAAGAATTGTTTACCATCAATTCCTTTATAATGACTAAGAACATAGCAATCATGCTGTTCTTTGCACTAATAATGTTGGTGGCTTCTATATCAATGATAAGAAATAAACGAAACGATTCTGGAGAAGAAACCGTTGTTGTTTATAATTTCCCATTAATAATAATTGAAGGCTTTGTGGTAGGTGTTCTAACAGGTATCGTTGGAGCAGGTGGCGGATTTCTAATTATTCCAGCGCTAGTTCTTTTAGCCAAGTTGCCAATGAAAAAAGCAGTTGCAACGTCTCTTTTAATTATTGCAATTAAATCACTAATTGGTTTTATAGGAGATGTTGAAAACTTAGATATCGATTGGATGTTTTTAATCAAATTCACTTCAATTTCGGTCTTCGGGATCTTTTTAGGTATCTACTTGTCAAAGTTTATCAATGGTAAAAATCTTAAAAAAGGATTTGGTTGGTTTGTACTGGTAATGGGAGTTTATATCATCTTCAAAGAACTAACTAAGTAAGAGTGTGTAACTTTTGTTACATCACAGCATAAATTTATATACTACTTTTATACTGTTCAAATTAAATAACATTAAAAACATAAATGTTTAAGGATAGAGTTTGATTGCTTGTCCTAAAACAGCAAGATAGATTACATGATTTTTGGTTGGTAAAAAGCGTGTCCGAAATAATAGTAGGATGCGCTTTTTTGTGTAACAAAGGTTACAAATCTTAAACTGAAAATGGAGTACTTTTATTATGTTTTAGTTCTAGATTAATTATAATAAAAATAGTAAATAGTATGTCGTTTTTGTCTACAATTTTTGGTGGAAAACCACCTCACAATGAATACATTGAAGTGCTTTCGCCTATTGACTTTAAAAGTCAAATAAACGGTAAGAGCATTCAATTAATTGATGTAAGGACATCTAAAGAATACAAATCTGGTCACATTAAAAACGCTAAAAATATTGACTTTTTTTCAAGAAACTTTGATTTAGAGTTTAATAAACTTAGTAAGGAAAAACCTGTTTATGTGTATTGTAGAAGTGGGAGTCGCAGCAGACAGACTGCTAGAAAACTGTCAAATATGGATTTTAAAAAAATCTACGATTTAAAAGGAGGAATTCTAAATTATTAAATCATGAAAAATATAATATTTGTGTTTACATTATCTATACTGATTTTTAGTTGTAACGACACTAAAAAAGAAACAGCGTATGTATCAATGAAAGCGCTTGAAACGGAAAGTACACATCCTGGAAAGAAATTAATGGAAACAAATTGTTATGCTTGTCACAATCCAACAGCAAGCCATGATGATAGACTTGGACCTCCTATGATAGCTATCAAAAAGCATTATATAAATGAAGGAGTAACCAAAGAAGAATTTATTAGTGCAATTCAAAATTGGATTAAAAACCCAACTGAAGATAGTGCTAAAATGAATGGAGCAGTGAGACGTTTTGGAATAATGCCAAAGCAAGTGTTTCCAGAAGAAACAATTGAGCAAATATCCAACTATATTTATGACAATGAGATTGAACAACCTGAGTGGTTTGAAGAACACTTTAAGTCAAGAAAAGGGAAGAACAGAGGATAATAATTAGTTGAAATAAATATATAAATGTAATTTTAAACACGTAATAGTTTGTCAGGTATGAGCAAGTTTTTAGAAATAATAAATCAAAACAAACCAGTGTTAATCGACTTTTTTGCGGACTGGTGTGGACCTTGTAAAACAATGAGCCCTATTTTGAAAGATGTTAAACGTGTTTTGGGAGATAAGGTATCAATTATAAAAATCAATGTTGATAAAAACCAATCCTTAGCCGCTAAATATCAAGTTAGAGGCGTACCAACATTTTTATTATTTAAAGAAGGGAAGCAGATTTGGAGACAGTCTGGAATCATTCAAAAAGAAGAATTGCTAAATATTATTTCAAAAAATAATTAATGAATTTAAATGAAGATTTCTGGGATCATCGCTATAAAAACAATGATATAGGTTGGGATCTTGGGCAAATATCTACACCACTTAAAACTTATATTAATCAACTAACAGACAAATCAATAAGAATTTTGATTCCTGGAGGAGGAAATTCTTATGAGGCTGAATATCTATTTAATCTTGGTTTTAAAAATGTCTTTGTTGTTGATGTGTCGCAAACAGCGCTAGACAATATAAAATCACGAATTCCTAGTTTTCCTTCAGAACAATTGTTGAATAAAAACTTCTTCGATTTGAATATGATTTTTGATTTGATCTTAGAGCAAACGTTCTTTTGTGCAATCGAACCTCGGTTAAGAAATGATTATGTGATTAAAATGAATGCCTTGCTTTCTAATAAAGGAAAGTTGACAGGCCTTTTATTTAATGTTGCATTGTATACAGAACGTCCGCCATTTGGAGGTTCTAAATCTGAATATGTTAAGCGTTTTGGTAACTGTTTTAATATAAGAACTATTGAAAACGCATATAACTCACATGAGTCTAGAGTAGACCAAGAACTATTTTTTATATTAGAAAAAAAGACTAATTAATTATTTATGATACTTTTTAATTACTGACAATTATCATAGTTAATTGAACAACACAATTATAATTTTATAATCTCAAAACAACGACTAAATCTAAATAATATGATATCTCAAAGCATTGGATTATACAACTGGAATAATGGAGTAATAATGATAGTTATTTTTGGGCTAGTTTGTCTGACTCTTGTAGGTTTTTTAGTGAAATTTATGACAACTAGTGATAGAAATAAAGATGAGCCTAAAGAAAGGTAGCATTTAGTTTTCTATGGTTATTAAAAAAGGGACGCATTTATAATTCGTTCCTTTTTTATGTTCAAGATTGTCCTATAAAAACTTAATCCTTTAATAATTACCCAATTATCGATTTTATTATCCATTTGAGTAAATTATTTTATTATTTGAAGTTATCGCCTTATCTTTATTTTGATTTCTAGCAAAATTTGTATTCAACCAAACTAAAGTATCAGTTATGTTTTGCTATAATCGTATTCTAAATTTAAAGACTCTATGTTCTATTAGTCTTTTTCTTCTATTTTTTTCTAACGCTTTTGGACAATTACCTTTAGGATATACAGCATCTGAAGTTCAAGATAATTACAATACTATAATGGGTGTTGTTTTTAATGCTGACGGAACAAAAATGTTCGTTTGGGAAAAAAGAGGTCATGTTTATGTGTCCAATTGGGATGGATCCCAATACACAAGACAAGCTTCTCCTATTCTCGATATTTCTGATGAAGTTGGAGATTGGAGAGATTTTGGTTTTGCTAGTTTTTGTCTAGACCCAAATTTTGATACTAATGGTTTAGTATATATGTACTATATGGTAGATAGAGAGCATCTTATGAATTTTGGAACTCCTAGTTATGATCCTAACGATAATGATTATTTTGAAGCTTCTATCAGTCGAGTAACTCGATACCAAATTAATATTGGAAGTGATCCATTAACTACTGATTATAATTCTCGAGCTGTTCTTGTTGGTGAATCTGTTTCTACAGGAGTACCTTTAACACACGAATCTCATGCTGGTGGAACAGTCATTTTTGCAACCGATGGAACCTTATTGGTTTCAACTGGAGATAATGCTAGTTATTCTTCAACAGACACTGGAAGTGCTGGCGAAACATATTGGCAACAAGCTATTAACGATGGCATTATGCGTACTGAAGAAAATGTAGGCGCATTTAGAGCTCAAATGACAACCTCGCTTTGTGGAAAAGTATTGCGTTTAGATCCTGCGACTGGAGATGGAATTCCTTCAAATCCGCATTATAATGCATCTAATCCGCGTTTACCAGAATCAAGGATGTGGGCAATGGGTTTACGTCATCCATTTAGAATGTCAATTCAACAAGGAAGTGGAAGTACCAATCCAACTGATGGAAATCCAGGTATTATTCAAATTGCTGATGTAGGTTGGGGAACTTGGGAAGATTTACACATTTTTGATAAAGGAGGTCTAAATGGAGGATGGCCTTTATATGAAGGTTTAACACAACACAATGGTTACTATAATAGTGGTACAACAAATCCCGATGAAGGCAATGTGCTTTTTGTTGACAATTGTCCGCAACCAACAGATTTTATAGATAATACTGATCCAGCATTAAGACGTTTTGTACATGATCGACCAGAAGTAGCTTGGCGACATGGTGGTAGTAATGAAGCTAGAGTACCTTGGTTTAGTGGAACAACAGCTACAAACCCAAGAGTAGGAGCATCTGGGTCTCCAACAACAGGAATTGAGTTTAGAGGAAATACGGCAATTGCTGGAATTTATATTCAAGGTGATGCAATGGGTAGTAGTATGAATGGTAAATATTTGTTTACAGATTACGTCAGAAACTGGATTAATGTAGCAACGCTCACAGATGGATCGTTAAATTGGATAAGCGATATTTCAGAATTAGCGCCAATAAATTTTGGCGATGGAATTGTACATATGATGCAAAACCCTTTGGATGGTTTTATATATTATGTGAATATTTTTGATGGCACTCTATTTAAAATTTCTTTTGAAGGTCCAACATGGACTGACGAACCAACCGATTTAACTTTACAGTGTGATGCTATTACGAATCCGACTGATGAATTTAATAATTGGTTAGCTAGTTTTTCTGGAACTGTTTTATGTGGAAACGCGACGCTTACAAATAATAACTCAGGACTAACTATAACATGTGGTTCTTCTGCTTCAGAAACAGTTACGTTTACCTTAACTAATGACTGTGGAAATGAAATCACTAAGCAAGCTACATTTACGATTGAGGATAATGATGATCCAACATTCAATGAAGCTTTACCAGCAAGCACAACAGCAGAATGTGATAACATTCCAACTGAAGAAACGCTAACTGCGTCAGATACGTGCGGAACAGCAATCGTTACATTTGATGAAAGCACAATACCAGGATCATGTTCTGGAGAATACACGATTACAAGAACTTGGACAGCAACTGACGACTGTGATAATACAGCAGTTCACATCCAAACCATAACAGTTGAAGATAATGGTGATCCAACATTCAATGAAACCTTACCAGCAAATACGACAGCAGAATGTGATAACATTCCAACAGAAGAAACGCTTACTGCAACAGATACTTGCGGAACAACTATCGTTACATTTGATGAAAGCACAACTCCAGGATTATGCACTGGAGAATACACAATTACAAGAACTTGGACTGCAACTGACGACTGTGATAACACAGCAGTTCACGTTCAAACCATAACAGTTGAAGATAATGGTGATCCAACGTTTAACGAAACCTTACCAGCAAATACAACTGCAGAATGTGATAACATTCCAACTGAAGAAACATTGACTGCAACAGATACTTGCGGAACTGCTATCGTTACATTTGATGAAGAGACAACACCAGGAACATGTTCTGGAGAATACACAATTACAAGAACTTGGACAGCAACTGACGATTGCGATAACACAGCAATTCACGTTCAAACTATTGCAGTTGAAGATAATGGTGATCCAACATTCAATGAAGCTTTACCAGCAAGCACAACAGCAGAATGTGATAACATTCCAACAGAAGAAATATTAACAGCTTCAGATACTTGCGGAACAGCTATCGTTACATTTGATGAAAGCGAAACTTCAGGATTATGCGCTGGAGAATACACCATTACAAGAACTTGGACAGCAACTGACCAATGTGATAACACAGCAGTTCACGTTCAAACCATAACAGTTGAAGATAATGGTGATCCAACGTTTAATGAAACCTTACCAGCAAATACAACAGCAGAATGTGATAACATTCCAACAGAAGAAACATTAACAGCTTCAGATACTTGCGGAACAGCTATCGTTACATATGATGAAAGCGAAACTTCAGGATTATGCGCTGGAGAATACACAATTACAAGAACTTGGACAGCAACTGACGAATGCGATAATATAGCAATTCACGTTCAAACCATAACAGTTGAAGATACTACAAGTCCAATTTGGGATACTTTACCTAGTAATCTTACAGTAAATTGCGGCATTGATTATCAAGCAGCTTATGAAACTTGGTTAGATAGTTTTTCAGGAACAGATAATTGTAGTACACCAATAGTCATTCATAATGCTCCAGCAACTGTGTCATGTCCAGATGCAGTAGTAGTTACTTTTGAGTTGACTGATGCTTGTGACAACATGTCTATAGCTATATCAACATTTACTATAGAAGGCACATTACACATTTCAGAAGTTTTTGAAAAGGACATTGTAATATTTCCTAATCCCACAGAAAACTATATTTATATTAAAGGGTTAAAAGACGACAGTCATATGGAAGTCTTTAATTTAGCTGGTCAAAAAGTATTAACAAGACGTATTGTCAATAAAAATCGCATTGAATTCGATTTGAAATCTGGACTCTATATGGTTAAAATAATTTCAGGATCTAAAACCACAATAAAGAAATTAATAATTAGATAAAAAGACTTTGTAACATTTTTTATTATTCTGCGTCCAATAGGTAATCAATCAAAACAATCACTTAATCATGAGACAGGATAATCAACTTATAGTTTTAACACATTTAAGCCAATTACTAACCTTTATAACAGGTTTTGGCGGATTGTTAGTGCCATTAGTTATTTGGCTCACTCAAAAAGATAATGTGTATGCAATGGACGAACAAGGCAAACATATTTTGAACTTTCAATTAAGTATGCTTATTTATAGCATAATATGTATACCCTTAATATTGGCATTAGGATTAGGCATTTTAGGTCTATTTATTTTATGTGTTTTATCATTTATATATCCAATTATAAATGCAATTAGAGCAAGTCACGGAAAAACACCAAGATATCCTTTATCTCTTAATTTTATTAGTTAGTTATATTTTATAAAGAGGTAAATAAGAACGCGCACTTAATTAAGTGCGCGTTTTTTCTGTTTAATTAGTATCTAAAACTCTTATTCCTTTTTGGTAACATAAGTTACAAGGTTAGTAACATAGGTTACAGACTTCCATTTATCCTGAACGTACTTTTGTATAAGTAAATTAAAAGTTTAAATGAAAGCACATATTTATATTCCACTATTTCTTTTGGTTTTCACTTTATCAGTGCAAGCACAGGAAGTATTACCAATTACAAAAACAGAAGTCCTATCTAAAGTCTCTGAAAACAATACTAGCATTAAAATTTCTAAAGAAGAATTTAATCAAGCCAAAGCAGATTATAGACAAACGAATGCTGTGTTCTTACCAAATATCACAGCAAGTCATACAGCAATGGCAACTACAAACCCATTAATGGCTTTTGGGTCTAAATTAAATCAAGAAATTTTAACACAGAATGATTTTAATCCTGCGTTATTAAACAATCCTTCGCAGATTGAAAATTTTGCTACAAAACTTGAAATATTACAACCATTAATCAATTTAGATGGTATACACCAACGGAAAGCAGCGAAGTCTAAAATGCAAGCCATGTCTTTAAAAACGGAACGTACTCAAGATTATTTAGTATTTGAAGTTGAAAAAGCATACATGCAATTGCAATTGGCATATAAGGCAGTTGATGTTTTAGAAAAAGCCTTGAAAGCTGCAAATTCAAATAAAAAGCTAGCAGATAATATTTTTAAACAAGGATATTTACAACGTGCAGATGTGTTGAATGTTGAAGTACATGTAACCGAAGTTCAAAACCAATTACAATCGGCTAAAAGTAATATCCTAAACGCTTCTAATTACTTGTCTTTTTTAATGAATGATGAATCTTATGTGGTCTATACACCAACAGATAGCTTAACGGTTTCAACATTTGCTATTGAAGATAAAATGATTTCTGAAAACCGCTCAGATATTAAGGCTATGCAATTTGCTTCAGATGCTTATAAAGCGATGAATAGAGCTGATAAAATGGCATTTTTACCAAAATTAAATGCCTTTGGAAGTTATGAATTGTACGACAGTCAAGCTTTTCAAGGAGGTGCCAATGGTTATCTATTTGGAGCGCAACTAAGTTGGGACATTTTTCAAGGCTCTAAACGTTTTGGAAAAGTTCAAAAAAGTAATGCGGAATTTGAGAAATCTAAATTGGAATACAAACAATATGTTTCGAAAAGTAATTTGGAATTAAATAAGGCAAAGCGTGCCTTTTTAGATGCTGAAAATAAACTGACCTTAACCACTTTAGGATTACAACAATCGGAAGAATCTCTAAGAATACGAACAAATAGGTTTAAAGAAGGATTAGAGAAAACGTCGGATTTATTGCTGGCAGAAACACAATATGCCCAAAAGCAATTGGAATACTATCAAACAATATTCGAATACAATTACACACAAGCATATTTACAATTTTTAACTAAAGAATAATTTTTGAAATGAAATATATATATACAATCATAATCATTTCTGCAGCTTTTTTATTAGCGAGTTGTGGTAGTGAAGATAAAAAGTCCATAGAAGATAATTCTCCCGCAATTGGCGTAAAAGTGAATCAAGTGGAAACAAATGGGAATAGTCCGTTTTTAAGTGTTAGTGGTAAAATTCAAGCAACCAATAGTGCTGATTTAAGCACAAGGATGATGGGTTACGTAAATAATGTTCACGTAAATGTTGGTGATAAAGTGCAGAAAGGACAATTATTAGTGTCTATTAATAATACTGATTTACAAGCGAAAAGAGCACAAGTAAATGCAGGTATAACGGAAGCTACTGCTGCTTTTAATAATGCACAAAAAGATTACAACCGTTTTAAAAATTTGTTAGCAGATAATAGTGCTTCACAAAAAGAAATGGATGATATGACTGCTAATTTTGAAATGGCTAAGGCTCGCTTAGAATCTGCAAATCAAATGAAAAACGAAGTAAGTGCACAATTTGCTTATAGCAATATCACTGCACCATTTAGCGGAACAATTACAAGTAAAAATGTTAAGGCAGGAAACATGGCTAATCCAGGAATTCCATTGATTAGCATAGAAACTCCAGGAGATTTTGAAGTTATGGCAATGGTACCGGAAACTGAAATTTTAGAAATTATTAAAGGAACTTCAGTAAGTGTATTAGTGAAATCTATTAACAAAGCGATACAAGGAGAAGTTGCAGAAGTAAGTATCTCAGCAAAAAACACGGGAGGACAATATTTAGTAAAAATAGACTTGGATAAAACAAATGCCAATATTTTGTCGGGAATGTTCACAACAGTACAGTTTCCAGTAATGCGAAAAGGAAAATCTGAAATCACATTAATTCCAACAGAAGCAATTGTAACTAACGGTCAATTATCTGGAGTTTACACAGTAAGTCAGAGTAATACTGCCATTTTACGATGGTTGCGTTTAGGCAGATCTTATGGAAATCAAGTTCAAGTATTATCAGGTTTAAATGCAAATGAATCGTATATCGTTTCTGCTGATGGGAAACTCTATAATGGAGCTAAAATTACGATTCAATAACAAATAAGTTACGTTAAGGATAGAAGTGAAAATCCTTTTTTTGTTACCATTTATGGCAAAGAAAGATTGAAACGAATAGCCTGTTAAAACGCTCAAAAAAAAATAAAATGAAAGAAGGTATCGCAGGAAAAATTGCCAAAGTCTTTATGCAATCAAAGCTTACAGTGCTTTTAATGATTGTGTTTATGGTAGTTGGTGTATATAGTTCATTTTTGATTCCTCGTGAAGAAGAACCACAAATTGATGTGCCTATGGCAGATATTTTTGTTGGTTATCCTGGAGCAAGCCCTACTGAAGTAGAATCGCGAGTGATAAAGCCATTAGAACAATTAATTTCGAATATTAAAGGTGTAGAATATGTGTACTCTACGTCAATGAAAGAGCAAGGTATGGTTATCGTGCAGTTTTATGTTGGCGAAGATATTGAGCGTTCGTTTGTGAAATTATATAACGAGATTAACAAACACATGGATCAAATGCCTCAAGGCGTAACGTTTCCGTTAGTTAAAACTCGCGCAATTGATGATGTGCCAATGCTAGGATTAACGCTTTGGAGTGAAACTTATGACGATTATCAATTGAGTCAAATAGCTCAAGAATTAGAGTCCGAAATTAAGAAGATAAATGATGTTGCTATTACACATAAAATAGGAGGAAGGAACCGCCAATTACGTGTCGTATTAGATAAAGACAAATTAGCAGCAAGCGGCTTGGATTTCTTGTCGGTTTCTGAAATGATTAAGGCAAATAATTCACAATTAGTCTCCGGGAGTTTTGATAAGAACGACAGTGAATTCCTTGTAAATACTGGAAAATTTTTGGAATCTGTTACTGACGTTGAAAACTTAGTAGTTGGTGTGCAACAAAGTCAGCCTATTTATCTGAAGCAAGTTGCTAACATTATTGATGGACCTGAAGTGCCTCAAAATTATGTGAGTTTAGGTTTTGGACATGGCAGTGAGAAAGCGTCAGATTTCAAATCGGAATATCCTGCAGTAACCATTTCCATAGCGAAACGAAAAGGTGCAGATGCTATGAAAATAGCGGAAGTCATTATTGAAAAAGTGAATCACTTACGTGCCACTTTAATTCCAGATGATGTTCATGTGGAAGTTACCAGAAACTATGGTGAAACAGCATCACATAAGGTGTCAGAATTACTGTTGCACCTTATAGGATCTATATTTGCAGTAACTATTGTTGTGATGTTAGCAATGGGTTGGCGTGGAGGATTGGTCGTGTTTTTATCAGTTCCAATTACATTTGCATTGACTTTGTTAAGTTATTATATGCTCGATTACACATTAAACCGAATCACGCTTTTCGCTTTAGTATTTGTAACAGGAATCGTCGTTGATGACTCCATTATTATTGCCGAAAATATGCATAGGCATTTTAAAATGAAACGTCTGCCATTTAAACAAGCAGCTTTATATGCAATTAACGAAGTTGGTAATCCAACCATTTTGGCCACATTTACAGTAATTGCGTCTGTTTTACCAATGGCTTTTGTTTCTGGATTAATGGGGCCATATATGGCACCAATGCCAATAGGAGCTTCTATTGCAATGATTTTGTCATTGTTTGTAGCCTTGACAATTACACCATATTTAGGTTATATTTTCCTAAAGGAAAAAGATAAGAAAGGGAAAATTGAAAAAGTTGAAAAACCATTAGAAGAAACTTTCATATATAAAATTTACAACAAATTTGAACGTCCTTTATTAGAAAGCAAAAGAAAACGGTGGTTATTTTTATTGGGGACTTTTGTAGTCTTATTGGGAACAATGGTCTTGTTTTTTACCAATTCTGTAGCTGTAAAAATGTTGCCATTTGATAATAAGAATGAATTTCAGATTGTCATAGATATGCCAGAAGGCACAACCTTGGAGCGCACTGGAGTTGTAACACAAGAAATTGCACAATATCTATCTACACGACCAGAAGTGGTAAATTATCAGAATTATATTGGGACATCTGCACCAATAACTTTTAATGGTTTGGTGCGTCATTACGATTTGCGTGGTGGAAGCAATATGGCAGATATTCAAGTTAATTTAATTGATAAAGGAGAGCGTTCTGCACAAAGTCATGATATCGCTAAACTATTGCGTCCAGAGATCCAGAAAATTGCTTCAAAATACAATGCGAATGTAAAATTGGTAGAAGTTCCACCAGGACCACCAGTATTGTCAACTATTGTCGCTGAAGTTTATGGACCAGATTATGACGAACAAATTAAAGTAGCGAATAGTGTTAAAAACATATTGAAAAACACAGATGATGTGGTTGATATTGATTGGATGGTAGAAGCAGATCAAACCGAATATCAATTCGACATAAACAAAGAAAAAGCGATGTTGTATGGTGTTGCACCACAGCAAATAGCGTATACCATGAATATGGCTTTATCCAATAGAGCAATCACGAATCTATATGATGAAGATGCGGTTATTCAAGTTGGGTTGGTATTGGCTTTAGATGAAATGGAGAAATCTACAATTAATGATATTTCACAATTAAAAGTCAAGTCGAAACAAGGGAACATGATCCCAATTGCAGATTTGGTAGAAATTAAACAAACAACAGCTGCAAAAAGTATTTTCCGTAAGAACCAAAAACGTGTGGTTTATGTAATGGCAGATATGGCTGGAGAATTAGAGAGTCCTGCTTATGCTATTTTAGGAATGGAAGAAAAGTTGAAAGAAATACCCTTACCAAAAGGCTATGAGATTAACGAAATGTATTTGGGTCAGCCAGATTTTGAAGACGATTATACCGTAAAATGGGATGGAGAATGGCAAATTACTCTAGAAGTATTTAGAGATTTAGGAATTGCCTTTTTAGGAGCTATCATCCTTATTTACATTTTGATTGTTGGCTGGTTTCAAAACTTTAAAGCACCAATTGTAATGATGGTTGCCATTCCATTATCCTTAATAGGAATTATTCTAGGACATTGGATAATGGGAGCATTTTTCACTGCAACATCATTTATAGGTATGATTGCTTTGGCGGGAATCATGGTTCGAAATTCGGTATTGCTGATTGACTTTATCAATTTAAGAACAGCTGAAGGTGTGCCATTAAAACAAGCAGCAATTGAAGCAGGAGCAGTTAGAACGACACCAATTTTATTAACGGCAGGAACGGTTGTTATTGGCGCATTTGTAATCCTGTTTGATCCAATTTTTCAAGGGTTAGCAATTTCGCTAATGGGAGGAACTATTGTTTCAACCGTGTTGACATTATTAGTTGTACCACTTGTGTATTATATGATTGAGAAGAAAAATTATAAATAAAGAGATTCTGAAACAAATTCAGAATGACATATCAAAAGCTAATAATATGAAATTAGTCATAGTAACAGCAGTAGAAGAATTTAATAAAGAGGTATTGAAACTCTTCAAAAAAGCAAATATCAAAAATTTCAGTAGCTCAGAAATTGTAGGTTATAAGAATGAATCCTCATTACTGACGGCTTCAAACTGGTTCTCTGTAGAAAAGTCAGGTAATGAATCTAGGCTCTTTTTCTCTTTTACAGAAGATGAGCATATTGATGATTTATTCAATTTAATAAAAGAATTTAATTCAAACATAGAAACCAACAATCCTATAAAAGCGATTGTGGTTCCTATCGAAAAGTATATATAAAGAAGACGTTTAATCTTAAAATTAATTAAAATGCTAAATACATATTTTAGAGTTATAGTAGGAGTAATGGTATTGTTAAGTGTAGTATTAACTGTTTATGTAAGCCAATATTGGATGTGGTTCACCATATTTATTGGTGTTAACCTTATACAATCGGCTTTTACAAAATGGTGTTTGTTGGAGACTATTTTACAAAAACTGGGTATTAAAAAAGAAGGAGCTTCCTGCTAGATTGATAAATAGAGCAACCATTTATTTCATAGTTATAAACGAAATTGAAGAAAATAAAAAACGCGCACTTAATAAGGTGCGCGTTTTTTATTTTATGTATTAGATATCTAAATAGCAAAATAATTATTTGCCTATATCCTCAATTTCTTCTTTTGGAGTTTGTTTAGAAGTCCATTTCAAGGCATATTTAAAAAAAAGGAATCCAAATACTACTGTTAATACAATTGCTGTTATTATTTCAGCAGTCTCAATGGTACTTCCACCTCTTCGTCCTATAACTAGGCTTAAAACATTTCCAATGGCGCTTAAAACGCATAAAATGCCAAATAGAAAAAAGAAAACACCTAGAATTTTTTTAAACACTGAATTAACTATTCAGCATTACTGGCATTACCAACATTGTAACTTGCTCACCTTCATCTAAGCCATCAATAGGAGTTAAGATTCCAGCTCTATTTGGTAAGCTCATCTCTAATTGAACTTGATCGGCACTTAGGTTATTTAGCATTTCTGTTAAAAAACGAGAGTTGAAACCTATTTGCATATCATCACCTTGATAATCACAAGTTAAACGTTCTTCAGCTTTATTTGAGTAATCAATGTCTTCAGCAGAAATGTTTAATTCTGATCCAGCAATTTTTAAACGGATTTGATGTGTTGTTTTATTTGAAAATATACTCACACGACGAACAGAGTTTAAAAATTGAGTTCTGTCTATAGTAAGTTTATTCGGGTTCTCTTTAGGAATTACAGCTTCGTAATTTGGATATTTTCCATCAATTAAACGACAAACTAAGATTGAATTCTCAAAAGTGAATTTTGCATTAGAATCGTTATATTCAATAGTTAAAGCATCATCACTCGTTGCTAAAATTCCTTTTAAAAGATTTAAAGGCTTTTTAGGCATAATAAATTCAGCTACCTGATCTGCTTTTACATCTTCACGAGTATATTTTACCAATTTATGTGCATCAGTAGCAACAAAAGTTAAACCTTCAGTAGAAAATTGAAAAAACACTCCACTCATTACTGGGCGTAAATCGTCATTTCCAGCTGCAAATATAGTTTTGCTAATTGCAGTTGCTAAAATATCGCCTGCAATAGCAGTAGTACTTGGATTATCAAGTTCTACAGCTTTAGGAAATTCTTTACCATCAGCATATGCTAAAGCATACTTACCATGATTTGAACTAATTTCAACAGTGTTGTTTTCTTCAACGACAAAAGTTAAAGGTTGCTCAGGAAACGTTTTTAACGTATCTAACAGCAAACGTGCAGGTAATGCAATACTTCCATCTTCATCACTTTCAACATCTAAAGTAGATGACATAGTGGTTTCGAGATCACTAGCAGAAACTGTAAGTTTTGAATCTTTCAATTCAAAAAGAAAATTATCTAAAATAGGAAGTGTATTAGAATTATTAATGACACCACCTAATACCTGTAATTGTTTCAATAAATATGTACTTGATACTATAAATTTCATGTGTATTTATATAATAGAATTGAACAACAAATATATTTCATTAAACTGATAATCTTAAGCCTTATTTATATAATTTTATTAACACTTCATCATTAATTTTATTTAAAGCATTTAATACTGTTTCTAATCTTAGATATAGTGCATTAAATTAACACTTGTTAGTTTATTCGTATTAAATGATTTATTTTTAAAAAAAAATTGAATTTATGAAAAAAAGTACGTTTAAAGTACAACTTGTACTTACGATATGTTTATGCATGTCTTTTAGTTTGTTTGGACAAACTCCAGATCAAAAAAGGGCTATTGCAGAAACTTATGATCAAGAGTTATTAGCACAATTAGCTTTAGAATATTCTAGAACATTTAAAGAAGATTTCGAAGCGGCTAAAGCATATGCTGCTGTAAATAATATTCCGGTGTTTATTGAAAGAGAAAATGGAGGAATAGCCGTATTACATAAAGTTTTAGCTGATGGTTCATTATTGTATACGTCTACAACAAACCAAGGAGCAGCAAGGACAGTAGGAGCAAACAAATTGTATCCTGGTCCAAGTCCTTTAGATCTTGAAGTTGAAGGTGAAGGTATTGTTCTTGGTATTTGGGATGGTGGATTAGTTTTACCTACTCATGAAATGCTTGGAGGTAGAGTACAACAAATTGATGGTGCAACTGGACTTAGTAATCATGCAACTCACGTGTCTGGAACTATGATTGGTTCAGGAATTCCAGACTCAGCAGCAAAAGGTATGGCGCCAAAAGCAACCTTACTTGCTAATGATTTTGATAATGCTATGGGTGAAATGACACCTCAAGCTGCAGCAGGACTTATTTTATCTAATCATTCTTATGGTATTCCAGCTGGAAATGTAACAATTCCATTTTTAGGAAGTTATACTAATGGAGCTAGATCTTTAGATCAACTACTTTATAATACACCTTATTATATGCCAGTGTATTCTGCAGGTAATGATAGAAATTCAGGTGTTAATACTTCCGACAATGGTTATGATCTTTTAACAGGAGACAAAAATGCGAAAAATAATATCGTAGTTGCAGCAGTAAATACTGTAAACAATTATACTGGACCAGCAAGTGTGGTTATGTCAAACTTTAGTAGTTGGGGACCATCTGATGATGGTAGAGTAAAGCCAGATATTTCTGCCAAAGGCGTAAATACTTATTCTTCTCTTGCAAATAATAATGATTCTTATGGTTCTATGAGTGGTACATCTATGGCTGCTCCAAGTGTAACAGGAACTTTAGCTTTATTACAAGAATTATATAGTGATATTCATGGTAACTTTATGAAGTCTGCTACATTAAAAGGCTTAGTTATACAAACTGCTTTAGAAGCAGGTACAGATCCAGGACCAGATGCTAGATTTGGTTGGGGTTTACTTAATGCAGAAGCTGCTGCTCAAGCATTACTTGATGAAGATTTTGAGTCATTAGTTTACGAGAATTCATTAGCAAATTCAGGAACGTACACTAAAACAGTGACTTCAAATGGTGTTGACCCTTTAATTGTAACTATTGCATGGACTGATCCTCCCGGAAATGCTAGTGGTGCTGAAGATGATACAACTCCTCGTTTAGTTAATGACTTAGATTTAGTTTTAGAAGACCAAGGCGGAAATTTATTTTACCCATGGAGACTTATTCCAGGTTTAAACTCTTCTCCAGCTATTAGGTTTACAACCAATGACACTGATAATGTTGAAAAAGTAGAGGTTGATGTTCCATCTGGAGACTATATTATAAGAGTTACTCACCAAGGAAATTTATTAAACGGTATGCAAGATTATTCTCTTATTGCTACTGGTATTTCTGAATCTGATTTTACATACACACCTGATAACATCAGAAAAGAATCATGTGCTGATCAAGTGGCTCTATTTGAGTTTAACTATGAGTCAAGTGATACTTATATAGGACCAACAACTTTATCTGTAAGCGGATTACCAGCTGGTGCTGTAGCTACGTTTACTCCATCAGTAATTACTACAGATGAAGATTTTATTCTTGAAATATCAAATTTAAATTCAATTGGTGCTGGAATATTTCCTTTTACAGTTATTGCTTCAGGTTCTTCGTTAATAAAAGAAACTGATATGGAATTAGAAGTAATTGGTGCAGATCCTTTAACTAACCCAGTTTTAGATTATCCTAACAATGGAGAAACAGAAGTATTTATATTCCCTACATTAAATTGGGATACGGTTGCAAATGCATTAGAATATTTAGTTGAAGTGTCTTCTACATCTGATTTTTCAACAATTGTTTTTGAAACAACAACTACTGAAACTAATGTTGGTGTTCCTGGCTTAGATAGTAATATCGTTTATTTCTGGAGAGTAAAGCCTTTATCAGAATGTGTTGAAGGTAATTTTACTGATGCATCATTTACTACAGAAAGCGTCAGTTGCTCTAATGTAGTTACTGCTCAAGATACACCTTTAGCGATTAGCCTTATACCTAATGAAATTCAATCGGTAATTACTATTCCAGCTGCTGATGATGTTTTAATAGGAGATATCAATGTAACTGTGAATTTAAATCACACATGGTTAGGAGATTTAACGATTAGCCTAATTAGTCCTTCTGGAACAGAAGTTATACTAATGGATGGTGTTTGTGGTGAAGCTAATAATATTGATGTAATTTTTGATGATAGTGGAATTGTTTTTGAATGTGCTGATGACACACCTGCTGTAACTGGTATATTGAAAGGTCAAAATTTATTGACACCTTTTATTGCTGAAAATTCTGTCGGAAATTGGACGTTAAGAGTTGTTGATGGATTTAATGATGATGGTGGAGCGTTAAACAATTTTGCAATAGAATTTTGTTCTACAGCTGGACCTTTAAGCATTGCTGATAATAAACTAGAAGGTTTTGAATTATTCCCTAATCCAGCAAAGGATTACTTCGAATTTACATTACAAAATCAATTTAGTAATGTAAAGCTTGGAATTTATGATATCAATGGAAGAGCTTTAATTTCAAAATCATTTAATAGTCAGGATAGAAAAATAGTTGATACTACTAGTTTATCTGCAGGAATATATTTTGTAGAGATCAATAGTGGGAATCAAATAGGAGTAAAGAAGCTTATTATTAAATAAAGGTAATTACTTCTCAATTATAAAAAAAGACCACATATATTGTGGTCTTTTTTTATAACGTATACTTTCTTTTACGGAGATAACTAAAAACAAATCCAAATAGTGCTAAAAGAACTAAAGGCAAGGCAATATTAACTATTTGCCATTTGGTTTTTTCTTTCTCTATTTTTTGCGGATCTAAAAACTGAAGCGCAACGTCTTTAGTTCTTATGTCTATTAATCCGTCATCATTCAATAAATAATTCACTGCATTTTCAAGAAACTCTGAATTACCAAATCTTCGACCAGTCATACGATCAAACCCTAATTCTTGTGGCTTATTTTTAATAACGTCATTTTTAATAACATCACCATCAGCAATCACAATCATTTTTGTAGAGATACTATTGGTTTTGTCATCATTTAACTGAAACGGTTTCACTCTGTTTTTATAGACAGATGTAAATTCGCCTTCCAATAAAACGGCTAAAGATTGATGAGGGTTTAAATACGATTTTGGATCTGGTTCACTAGTGACGATTTCTAAATCAACTTCGCTAGGAACACCAACAAGTTTTGTGAGTTTTGAACTTCTTAATAGAATGGTCTTTTCTACTGAATTTTTCAAGGTATCAATCTGACTAGCGAAATCAAAACGTACAGGATTGATATTAGTTGTAATTGGATGATTAGGATTATTAGCGGCCAAAGGAGAATATGGCCATTGTACTGGTTGAAACTGAGCATTGCTACCTTCACCTATGGCTAACGTAATTGGAGCAGAGTAGAGGTCGTTAACCATAACAGGATTTACTCGAACACCATACTTAAAGAAAAAATCGCTAAGATTAAGATCTTTCATAATGGCAACAGCTTTTCCAGAATTATTATACAAGCTATCCTTATCCATTATAATAGCCTCGGTGAGCCAAAGACTTTTTCCTCCTTGCATCGTATATTGATCGAGGACATATTTTTCTTCTTCAGAAAAAGGTTCCATTGGTTTAGCCGAAATAATCAAGTCGAAACCTTTCAGGTCGTTTAATGTCTTTTGCGGATTACTAGCTACACTATCTAAAGTAAAAGGTGCCAATAAATAATGTGCTCCAAGTTTTTGAAGAAAATCTGCAACATATGCATCACCAAGTTGCTCATTACCGCGTAAAATTGCTATCTTTTTTCCTTTCGGATTAACTAGCTTTTTAAATGCTTCAGCAAATACATATTCTAAATTTTGAATGGAACCATTGACAAGCTCCTGATCTGAAGCACCCATTTTATTTTTAATTAACGGAACAATAACCGTTTGTCCATTATAGCTAGCCAGAGCCCAAGGAATCACGACTTCTTGTGACGTTTTGCCACTTTCTTGAATCGTAATTTGAAAAGGTTGCATACCGCGTTGTGCTAGTTGCTGAATGTTTTGATCTCGTGTATCTTCCTTTTCTAAAGGGTTAATAAAATTGAACTTTAAATTACTATTTGAAACAGAAAACTCTTCTAGAATCTGTTGTGTTTCATTTCGTAGTCGTCTAAATTCTGAAGGAAAATCTCCTTCTAAAAACACATCAACAATTATTGGTGCATCGATAGTTTCAATCGTTTGTTTTGCTGCATCAGAAAGTGTATAACGTTTGTCTTTTGTTAAGTCAAAGCGGCTATATACTTGACTAGAAATCAAATTAACCACAATGATTACTAACAATGTAACAACTACAACTATGATATGTTTCTTATTCTTTATCATCAAATTCTATAAGGTCTTTAAAAGGGTTTATAGTTACAACTTTATCATTTTTAAAAACGATTTCAATGCATTCTTTTTCTGTATTGAAGGCACCAGGTTCAATACCTAAGCCATAATTCCATTTGTTGTTGTTATGGTCTTTTTTTGTATCATCCCAAGACAACCATTCATAGGTTCCTAAAAGTGTAATCACTTCTGTTTTAGTTTTTCTAATCAACACTTTGGAAGTCAACATATCATCTGAAATCTCATAACGCAAGGCAGGTTTTTCTGTCCATAATTCTGATGAGAAATACTTCTGATGATGGTAATTACTAAAAATATTAATCATAGGATATAGCGCATAAAAATAGATAAAAGGTGTCATCGCTAAACTTACTAAAACTGTCAACCATTTACGTTTATCTATTGTTTTTACAAATAGAAAAACAAGTGCAAATACAACGCACATTAAAATCACCAATGGAACCGTAATTATCATTGATTGACGCTTTTAATATTCAATGTTGTTCCTGTTATAAATAAAGCTGTTATGCTTAAAAAGTAAATGATATCTCTGGTATCTAAAACACCTCGGCTCATACTTTTAAAGTGTGATTCCATTCCTAAATTTTCAATATAAAAAGCATCTCCAAATAGGTTATAGTTTGATAAGCCTTCAAATCCGAAATAGAAAAAGAAGCAAATAAATACAGCTATAATAAATGACACAATTTGATTATCTGAAAGGCTAGAAGCAAATACACCTATTGCAGTATAAGCAGCAACTAAAAACAACAATCCAAAATACGAACCCATAACACTTCCTAAATCAAGATTTCCTTCAGGATTTCCTAATTTAGAGATTGTATATACATATAATAAGGTAGGTACTAATGCAATAATGATAAGTACTAAAGCACCAAGGTATTTACCAAGAACAATATTTAAATGACTAATGGGTTTTGTGAGTAATAATTCTAAAGTACCTTGTTTTTTTTCATCAGCAAAACTTCTCATAGTTACTGCTGGCACCAAGAAAACAAGAATCCAAGGTGTTAATAAAAAGAAGCTTGACAAATCTGCAAAGCCATTATCGAGAATATTAAATTCGCCTTTAAATAACCAAAGGAATAAACCATTAAGCAATAAAAATACAGCAATCACCAAATAACCTATTGGAGAAGCAAAAAATGTGTTGATTTCTTTTTTAAGAATGGCAATCATTTAATTTTCGTTTAGGTGTTTTAAAGTTTGTCTGAATTTAATGATTTTAATAGCGTAAAAGATAGTAAATGTTAAGCTATATACTGAAGCAAAAAGACTAACGGTTTGAGGTGTAGGTTTTTTACTTCCAAGTCTATTAAAGAGAACTGAAACGATCAATAACACCACAAAAACAATAAACGGAGTAATTGTCTTCTTCCACGTCTTTTTTAGTTCGTCTTCAGTCATTCGCTATTTATTTTAAAGTGACCACTTTATCCACACTCCAAGCTTCAGGTTTAGCATTAAACAAAGGTTTTGTCTTTGCCCAAACTCCTTTAAACAATTCGGAATGTCTATAATTTTCTAAATCAGCTTCAGAGGCCCAATAACTATACGTAAAAAAGGTGTTTGTATTGTCTTTATCACGATAGAGTTCTAAAAATTGGCAGCCTTCAAAAGCTCTTATTTTATCTTTGACTACTTCAAAATCAGAAAGAAACTCTTCAATTTTTAAGGGGTCAAAACCCATTTTTACAATTCGTACAAACATATATTATCGTTCTAAAACTTCTTTTCCTTTAGGTGTTACAGGAGTTGCAACAATGTTTATAGTCACTGTATCTCTAAGTTTTAAGCCCATTAAACTAGTTGCGCTTCCAACGGTGTTACAATCACTTTTATACACTGCAATTTCTAAATAACCAGAAGAATTAAAAACCACTAAACCTTTACCAGCATCGTAGCGTTTTTCTTCAGGAATGTCAAAATTTATAGCATCACTGTATTTATCATATATCTTTTTAAACTTATAATTACGTGCCGAAATTTCGTAATTACGTGTTTTCTGAATCGATTCAAAAAAGCCTCTTTTTATATTCGTAACAACATTTCCATAGTTATCAATATAAATCACACTACCAATGATTTGATTTTTTTCGTCGTTCACAAACGGAATCAAATTCTTAATTGGTTTAATTGTATCAATCACTTTACCAATCACTTCTAAAGTTCCACCTCGAGCGATATGGCAAGCTACATTAACAAATACATCAAGTACAGGAAAACTAGTAGCTACACGATCATGAATATTAATTTCCACAATTTTCTGTGGCGCAATATCACTACATATCATACTCATAATACCATTATTGGCACAAATAAAGTAGTGATCATCCAATTGTACTGCAATATGTTTGTTCTCTGGATTGAGTTCAGAATCAATCCCAATCATATGAATAGTTCCTTTTGGGAAACTACTGTATGCATTCTGAATGATATAAGCCGCTTCAGGAACATTGAAAGGTGCAACCGAATGAGAGATATCAACAATTCGCACCTCTGACAATTCACTATAAATAGCACCTTTTATAGCACCAGCAAAGTGGTCTTTTTCGCCAAAATCGGTTGTTAATGTGATGATTGCCATAAATGAATTGCAAAAAATATTTAATAGATATTAACTCCTTTTTAATGTTAAACAAAACTGTTAAAAACTAATCAAAATTTTAATCTTCGGAAAACCCAATGAGTTAAATAGTTTAATTATTTTTGATAGAGGTGTAATTAAATGAGCTTCATTTTCTCTCATCACAAAACTAATAAAAGAAAACAGATTAATTTATAAATCGAATAGCTTTTGAACGAACTTATTTTAGAACTAGAAGAAATTACTCCCAAAGAATTTTTCGGAGCTCAAAATGCCAATATCAAATTACTTAAAGAATACTTTCCAAAACTGAAAATTGTAGCCAGAGGGAATAAAATAAAAGCCTATGGTGATGCAGATTTACTTGAAGAGTTTGACCGTCGTATGAATATGCTCATGGAGCATTTTGGTAAGTACAATAAAATTGATGAAAATGTCATTGAACGTGTATTAACGAGCCAGAGTAGTGATGATTATAAAACGTCTGCTCATAGCGGAGAAGCTATAATTCATGGCGTTAATGGTAAAATCATAAAAGCACAAACAGTAAACCAACGAAAATTGGTTGAGAGCGTGAATAGAAATGATATGGTATTTGCAATCGGTCCAGCAGGAACAGGTAAAACCTATACAGGAGTTGCTTTGGCTGTTAGAGCTTTGAAAAATAAAGAAGTAAAACGAATTATATTAACGCGTCCTGCTGTTGAAGCTGGTGAGAATTTAGGATTTCTTCCAGGTGATTTAAAAGAAAAACTGGATCCATACATGCAACCTTTGTATGATGCGCTTCGCGATATGATTCCTGCAGAAAAATTAGCTAGTTTTATCGAAAATGGAACCATTCAAATTGCACCTTTGGCTTTTATGCGTGGACGAACTTTGGATAATGCATTTGTTATTTTAGATGAAGGTCAAAATACGACACATGCTCAAATGAAGATGTTCTTAACACGAATGGGAAAAAGCGCGAAGTTTTTATTAACTGGAGATCCTGGTCAAGTAGATTTACCAAGACGATCAATTTCTGGATTAAAAGAAGCGTTGCTCGTTCTAAAAAATGTAGAAGGTATTGGGATGATTTATTTAGATGATAAAGATGTCATTCGTCACAAACTAGTGAAGAAAGTGATTGAAGCCTATAAGAGTATTGAAAATAGAGATTAAGCTAAATTAGTTATGTTACTGCACTGAGTATTGTCGAGGTGTTATTTAAAATTCAAAATGTCAAACAAAACCATAATAGAATCCAATTTCAATTTCCCTAACCAAAAAAGTGTTTATAAAGGGAAAGTAAGAGAAGTCTATAATATTAATGATAACGAGCTTGTTATGATTGCTACCGATAGATTATCTGCTTTTGATGTTGTAATGCCCAAGGGTATTCCATACAAAGGTCAAATTTTAAATCAAATAGCGACAAGTATGATGAAAGCTACTGAAGATTTGGTACCAAATTGGTTAACAGCAACTCCAGATCCAAACGTGGCTGTCGGACATTTATGTGATACTTTTAAAGTAGAAATGGTCATTCGTGGATATATATCAGGTCATGCAGCTCGTGAGTACAAAGCTGGACGACGTTTGTTATGTGGTGTTGAAATGCCTGAAGGCATGAAAGAAAACGATAAGTTTCCTGAACCAATCATTACACCTGCAACTAAAGCAGAAATGGGAGACCATGATGAAGATATTTCTAGAGAAGACATTTTGCAACGTGGAATAGTTTCCGAAGAAGATTATATAGTTTTAGAAGATTTCACACGCAAATTATTTCAACGTGGAAGCGAAATAGCAGCTTCTAGAGGATTAATTTTGGTGGATACAAAGTATGAATTCGGAAAGACGAAAGATGGCAAAATTGTATTGATTGATGAAATTCATACGCCAGATTCCTCTCGTTATTTTTATGCTGAGGGTTATCAAGATCGTCAAGATAAAAACGAAGCTCAAAAACAGTTGTCAAAAGAGTTTGTACGTCAGTGGTTAATTGCAAATAACTTCCAAGGTCTCGAAGGGCAAACAGTTCCTGAAATGAGCGATGACTATATTAAAACAGTTAGCGACCGTTATATTGAACTCTACGAGAATATTATGGGAGAAACTTTTGTAAAAGCCGATGTTTCAGATATTCAGAGTAGGATAGAAGCGAATGTTTTAGCGTATTTAAAAAACTAATACATCGTATTTGGATTAGCAGAGTTTTTAGGAATTTGCTGAATGGCATCCCAATGTTCACAAATCTTTCCGTTGTTATCAAATCTAAAAAAGTCCATCGTTATATATTGGTCATTTCCTGGCCACGTTTGATGTGTATGTAATGCTACTAATTCTCCTTCAGCTATACATCGTACAAATTCAATAGATTTGTTTGGATACTCGGTTTGCATGCGTTCAAAATAGACCATAAAACCTTTTAAACCATCAGCAACATCAGGGTTGTGTTGGATGTATTCATTACCAACAAAATTATCAATTGCTTTTTTTGGATTGCCTAAATACGCCATTTCGTAAAAAGCAATAGCATTTTTTTTGTTCTGTTCTAAATTCATAGTTTCAATTTTTAATTGCCCTAATTAGTTTTCTCACGCTATTATAAATAAATGCATTTGTTTTGATATAATGAAACGATATAAAACACACAACGACCATAAATAGTATTGCTCCAAGAATGGCTTCTGTTGGATTTAATGATTTTGATAAAAAATAATTTAAGCCTATTCCTGTAAAACTTCCGAAGATGATTATAAAATGAATGACATAAATAGATAAGGTTTTTTGACCGATTTTACCAATTAGAGATCCCTTTAAAAAAGGTTCGGCAGCGTAGAATACGCCAAATAACAAGAGTACATTTCCGAAGCGCGTAAATAGGTAATTGTAATATGCTGAAGATTTGAATAGTTCTATATCTGTCCAATAATGGATTCTCATTAAAAACCAAGATGAATACTCAATAAGCAAGCTTCCGAAGACGAAAAACGAAATCACAGTAATTAATCTGAATCTATTTTTATGCACATGTGAAAAGAATATTGTAGCAAGAAAACCTCCAAAAGCAGTAAAGCCAAACCAAGGTAAAATGGTAAAAATAGATCCATTGTTTCTGGTCATATAATTCGCAAATATCTTTGGAATATGACTCAAGTCTAAGCTACGATATAAAGGCTCCGTTAAAAAGCACAAGCAACCCAAAATTAGTAGTAAAATAGACAGAAGCCTTACGTATTTTCTAAGAATAACGTAACATGCAATAAGAATTATAAGAGATAATCCAATGCATTGTAGGACATCAATAACAAAAATATAATTGTTGAAATCACCATACAACCATCCAAAAATATCTATCCGTAATGCATAACCAATAACAATAAGTAATACACCTCTATATAATCCTTTTTTAATCCTAGGATAATCATCTCCTTTGTCTTTAGCTTTTAAGAGCAGATATAAAAAAACCAATCCAGATATCGTAAAAAAAGTAGGTGCAGTTATACCTCTAAAGTAAGACCATACTTGATATACAACATTAGCTTTGTCTCTATAAATTGGATTTAAAAGGGTATCAATAAAATGACCTTGAAGCATCATCAAAATAGCGAAGGCACGTACAGCATCAATGAAGAAAATTCGGTTGCTATTCAAAAAAAAAGTTTTAAAAAATAAAGATACTTTAAATTTTAAGGATTGCTAAAACTAAAATAATATCTTAGAGGAGTATTATCAAATCTATTCATGGAACAACTCAATACGCTATCTGAAAGATTTTCTTCCCTTGCTTGGGGAATTCCATTATTAGTTTTGCTCATTGGAGGAGGTCTTTACCTAATAATTATTTCACGTTTTTTACCATTTCGATTTTTTGGTCACGCTATTCAAGTGTTAAGAGGGAAATATGACGATCCAAATGATCCAGGAGAGATTAGTCATTTTAAAGCTTTAACGACAGCATTGTCTTCTACTATTGGCATGGGAAATATTGCAGGTGTAGCGCTTGCCATTTCTGTAGGTGGTCCAGGAGCCATGTTTTGGATGTGGATTAGTGCAATTGTTGGTATGAGTACCAAATTCTTTACGTCAACTTTAGCAATTATGTATAGAGGAAAAGACAGTAATGGTGATTTGCAAGGAGGACCAATGTATTTTATAAGAGAAGGTTTAGGGAAAAACTGGAAATTTCTGGCTATAATGTTTTCTATTTTCGGAATGCTAGGTGCTTTACCTGTTGTAAATGTGAATCAATTGAAGCAAGCTATAAATGATATTATTTTAATTCCGAATGGAGTAGACGTAAGTTTATCATCAGATTTGATGATTGCGGCAGTCTTAGTGATACTAACTTCAGTTGTAATTCTTGGAGGATTGAAACGGATCAGCAATATCGCTTCGAAACTGGTCCCAACGATGGTTATTCTCTATTTTATTCTTGTGGTAATTATTCTAGGACTTAACTATACAGAAGTTCCTAAATATTTGATGTTAATATTCACAGATGCTTTTGAAGCCAACTTCATAAAAGGAGATGCAGTATTTGGCGGACTATTAGGTGCTCTCATATTATTGGGAATTAAACGAGGAGCATTTTCAAACGAAGCTGGTATAGGAACAGCACCAATGGCTCATGGTGCTGCAAAAACTGATGAACCAGTTCGAGAAGGTTTAGTAGCAATGCTGGGCCCAGTGATTGATACACTAATTGTTTGTACGCTTACAGCCTTAGCAATTTTAGTAACTGGTGTTTGGGAAACTACTTCAGGAAATGGTGTTACCTTAACCGCTTCTGCTTTTCAAAATGCAATGCCAGGATACGGACAATATTTGCTTATGATTTGTGTGTTCATCTTTAGTATTTCTTCATTGTTTTCCTATGCATATTACGGAACAAAATGTATGTCTTTTCTAATTGGTGCAGATAAAAAACATTACTATAATTACCTCTATATTTTGAGTATTATCCTAGCAGCTACCACATCGTTTAGTACAATGATTAATTTTATAGATGGCATATTCGCATTAATGGCTATTCCGACGATGTTGTCAACGATTATACTTGCTCCAAGAGTTGTAAAAGAAATAAAATCCTACAGAAAGCGGATTAATTCTTAAAATAAAAGCAATTTTTTTCTAATAATTATTAAATTGAAGCTTAAATAAATTATTTATGAGTAATTATCATATAAAGCATTTAGAAGAATACTATCAAGTGTATCGTAAATCGGTAAGAAATCCAGAAATATTTTGGGAAGAAATTGCCGAAGAACACTTTATGTGGAGAAAAAAATGGGATAAGGTCTTGAGTTGGGATTTTTCTAAGCCTGAAATTAAATGGTTTGAAGGTGCTCAGCTTAATATTACTGAAAATTGTATCGATAGGCATTTAGCAACTAGAGGAAACAAAACGGCAATCATTTTTGAGCCAAATAGCCCTGAGGAAGCTGCACAGCATATTACTTATAATCAATTACATGATAAGGTTTGTCGATTTGCCAATGTATTAAAAAACAAAGGCATTGGTAAAGGAGATCGTGTTTGTATTTATTTACCAATGATTCCTGAACTGGCTGTTTCAGTATTGGCTTGTGCTAGGATTGGAGCAATCCATTCAGTAGTTTTTGCAGGATTCTCTTCAACAGCTTTATCTACTAGAATAAATGATTCAGATTGTAAAATGGTGATTACAAGTGATGGGTCTTTTAGAGGTGCCAAAACAATAGACTTAAAAGGTATTGTGGATGAAGCCTTAGAAGACTGTGATTGCATCGAATCTGTATTAGTCGCTAAACGTATCAATTCTGATATTCAAATGAAAGACAGTCGTGACCATTGGTTACAACCATTACTTGACGAAGCAAGTCCAGATTGTCCAGCAGAGACAATGAATGCGGAAGATCCATTATTTATATTATACACTTCAGGTTCTACAGGAAAACCAAAAGGAATGGTGCATACCACAGCTGGTTATATGGTATATACAGCTTACACGTTTAAAAATGTATTTCAGTACAGAGAAGAAGATGTGTATTGGTGTACAGCTGATATAGGTTGGATTACAGGACACAGTTACATTGTTTATGGTCCCTTATGTAATGGCGCAACAACTGTAATGTTTGAAGGAGTACCAAGTTATCCGGATTTTGGACGATTTTGGGACATCGTAGAAAAACACAAAGTCAATCAGTTCTATACAGCACCAACTGCGATAAGAGCTTTGGCAAAAGAAGGTATTGAGCATTTAGAAAATCGTGATTTATCATCGATTAAAGTTTTAGGAACCGTTGGAGAGCCAATTAATGAAGAAGCTTGGCATTGGTATGATGATAATGTAGGAAACAAAAAAGCTCCAATTGTTGATACTTGGTGGCAAACTGAAACAGGAGGTATAATGATTACGCCAATTGCATTCGCAACACCAACAAAACCAACATATGCGACTTTGCCATTTATTGGGATTCAACCAGCATTAATGGATGAAACTGGTCAAGAAATTAAAGGTAATCAGGTTGATGGACGCTTATGTATTAAATTTCCATGGCCAAGTATCGCACGAACCATTTGGGGAAATCATCAACGCTATAAAGACACTTATTTCTCAGCTTTCAAGAACATGTATTTTACGGGAGATGGAGCTTTGAGAGATGAAGTCGGTTATTATAGAATTACAGGACGTGTTGACGACGTGATTATTGTTTCAGGACATAATTTAGGAACTGCACCAATTGAGGATGCCATTAACGAACATCCTGCTGTAGCCGAAAGTGCTATTGTTGGTTTTCCACATGATATCAAAGGAAATGCACTATATGGTTATGTGACGCTCAAAGACATTGGCGAAGGTCGTAATCAAGACAATTTGAGAAAAGAAATTAACCAAATCATTACTGAACAAATTGGACCAATAGCAAAGTTAGATAAGATTCAATTTACCCATGGATTACCAAAAACACGTAGTGGTAAAATTATGCGTCGTATATTGAGAAAAATTGCTGGAAAAGATACCAGTAATTTAGGTGATACAAGTACACTTTTAAATCCTGAAGTTGTACAAGATATTATGGATAACGCTTTATAGTTTTAGTGAAATGACAAAAAAACTCGGTTTAATAATCTTTGTAACCTCATGTATTTTAATTGGTTTATACCCTTTGTTATACTTCATAATTGATACAAAATTTGGGATACTAAATTCTAAGAATGATTCTTTGTTAAATGACGGACTTTGGAATATAGGCTTTTACACACATATTTCACTTGGAGGGCTTGCGCTATTAATTGGTTGGACTCAATTCAGTAAAAATATTAGAAAAAAGAATATCAACTTACATCGTAATTTAGGTAAGGTCTATTTGATTTCTGTATTGTTTAGTGGCTTTTCAGGTTTATATATTGCTTATTTTGCAACAGGAGGTATTATATCTACAGTAGGTTTTTCTAGTTTAGCAATTATATGGTTGTATACCACTTTAAGAGCTTTTTTAGAAATTAAAAATGCAAGTGTCAGTAAGCACCAGAAATTTATGACTTACAGTTTTGCTGCTTGTTTTGCCGCTGTTACTTTAAGAATCTGGCTACCAGTGTTAACCTCTTTGTTCAATGATTTTATAATTGCATATAGAATAGTTGCTTGGTTATGTTGGATTCCAAATATGTTTGTAGCTTACTTTATGGTAAAGCACCAAAAATTTCTAAGGGACAGATAATTCTTATAACTTCTTCAACAATACTTTTTCATTTGTGAACTGATTGGCTTCATCTAAAAAGGCAATCATTTTTGACCAATTACTGTTTGGTTCGTAGTAATTTTTATAGCGTTTAGATGTTGTAATAATCAATTGGCCTCCTTCAATTTTAGCTGTACTAATAAATGCTCCAGTAGTATTATCAACATTTTTATTTAGTTTATCTAAACCAGCTACAGTATAGCCTTCAGGAATATTTAATGTAATGGTATAATTGAATACTCTTGGGTGAGGTAGATATACATTTTCTGTACGTTTACGTTCATTTTCATCCAAATCTATCTGTCCACCAATAAGCTTTCCAATTTCTAAAATAAAATTTGGTCCTGCTTTTTTGATTAATGCATTTTTTGCCGAAAAGTTTTCTGTAAAAGTAAAATAGGAATCATGTGAATAACGACCATTTTCATTGATCACATATGTGTAATCTTCTACCTCTTCAATACCATATTCACCTTTAGCACTTCCTTCAAAACTTTCTTTTTGATTCTTTTTTAGTTTTTCAATTAAGGCATCCATTTCTTTTTGAAACTTAATTTTGTTTTTCTTTCCACGAGTTACCTCAATCCAAGATTCAGTATCATAATGCTTATAATCTTCAAATACATAATCACTAAATAGCAACCTATCATATTGTTGTTCTCCTTTTTGGTGACCTTTAAAACTATTTACTGCTGTCATTGTTAATCCTGAGAAATCCTCATTTAAACTAAGTGTCATCTCTTTTTTTGTTTCGTTATCTTCATAACTAGATGTTGGTAGAGTTCCACGATCAATTTTATCTATTTTACGCTTGCTCTTTTCTGAAGACAACAAAAAGACATCTGTTCCTTCCATAAGAGGAGAAAACTCATTGATGTTAGTATGCGGACTGAAAAACTCTGCATATAAAGGATTAGCTGTATTGACCTTTACCATAACGTTTATGTTACGTTCAATAAGTAATTCATCAATATTACCATCAAAACGTTTCTTACCAACTACAATACTGTAATCGATTTTTTGTCGTTTTAGGAATTCAGTAAAATGTCTAATAAACTGTTTTTGATTTTGGATGAAGACAACATCATTCCCATAGACCATAAATGGATAACTAGAAATACTTGCTTCACGAGCATAAAAGGCTTCTAAGTAACGCGTTAAATAATAATGCCTCATGTAATAGTATGCTGCTGTAACTTTTTCGTTAGAATTTTTGAATGTTTTTCCTTTGAAAAATGATTTTACATCACCAACATCACCATCAGGTTTGAATCTATTGTCATATAAGTCTAATACTTCGTCTTTAGAAACGCTATTTTTTATAGTGGTTTCGTCTTCAGGTAGAAAAGCTAAAGCTCGATCTTCAAATTTTCCAGAACGTGCAAAATATACTTGAAATTTATAAGACGGTAATTCTACTAAAGGATAAAACCAACGTGTATATTCTCGCTTAGCAATATTTGTTTCAGTAAGCTCATAGCGTCTCATGTTCTTTTTGTCAGTTGTTATTTCTTTCAGTTCAGGAGCTCCATTAAATGATTTAAAATTGATAAAGAAATCGTTTTCAGTTTCAAAAAACAATTTAAAATCCATAATAGGATACTCTTCATTTAAACTTGTTTCTACAGGATCAAAACCAAAAGCATATGTGCTTTTAAAAGGTTCATTTCTATAGTAATAGTAGTCAATGATATCACCAACTTCAAGATTTGAAATAGCTAATTTTGTTTCACCATCAACTTCTACTGCATCTTTTTCTACATCTATTTCAGTACTACTTCCATCTGGCTTAATGACTTTAACACCAACATAATTATCGCCTTTTTTCTTCCAAGAAATACGACCTTTTGTAGATCTAAAGCGTTTGGTGAAAGCAAATTCTGAAAATTCTTCAACCGCAGCTTTGTCTAATAATTTAATACGTTTTCTTACAGAGGTAGTGTAGGTTACATTTTTACCATATTTGTGAAAATCGAAGTTGGCATTTTTATAAATGATAACTGCAGATTCATTTGATAAGTCTGCTGGAATATCATTAGCATTTTTATAATTGTCATTTGCTCCCCAAAAAAAGTCTTTGGCTTCTAATTCTTCTTTAGATTGAGAAAAGGCACTGGTTGATAATACCAAAATGAATAGTAGTAAATATTTAGATGTCATAAATTAGTCTTTTGTTAGGATAATTTGTTCGTTGTATAAAGCATCAAGTTTTTTGATGAAGCCATTCCATTCTTCAAAATCAGAAATTTCTATTTTTGCGTTATTTATACGGAATTGCTTTTTGTAGATAATTATATTGTTTTCTTTTGAGAAATTTACACTCATATCATAATTAGCACTTGTTACCGCAATGTTTTCTGGTAAGTGAGAGATATTATAGCCTTGAGGAATTTCTAAGCGTGTTATAGATTCTAAATCTTTTTTAGAGCTGAAAATGTAATCTGTTTTGCGCTCTTCCATTAAAAAAGTTGATAATTCTTTATCGAAATCAAGATCGATATAAACTTGGTCATCAAAAGATGAAACCGCATTTTTTATATCAACTTCGTAAGCTATATTAATCTTTCCTTCTCGGTTTTGTAAGTCTGAAGTTTCAATATTAGACACTTTAATATTGCTATTGCCTTTATTTAGATAATACTCTAAGAACTCGTCTTTCTTATCAGTTTTCAAACTATTGAAGTAATAAAGAAGACCAGATCTACTTTCGCCATTATAAATTTTATCAACTTTTCCTATAATATTATCTTCCGAAAGTTTCAAGCTGTATTCAAATTGCTCTTTATTAAAATCGGCTTCAGAAGTTGGAACATATTCTAAAATGAAATCATCTCCATTCTCTATTAAAACTTGTTTCCCTTGAATCCGATTTGCATATTCTCCAAAGGCATTAAATTTTTCTGTACCATCTAAGAAAATAGTTTTTCCATCCTTAAAAAGTGTACAAATCATATGATTATCTACAGAAAGATTTGGAGTAGAGTAGTCGTAAGCAATACGTTTAGTACCAATCCATGTCAAACGTGCATCAAAGCCTGCTTCAATAAGCATTTGTTTAGTAAGATTTGCCATCCCTTTACAATCACCATAACGTTTTGTAAATACATTGGCAGCTTCATCAGGTTTGAATCCAGCAATACCATCTTCAAAAGCGATATAGCGAATATTATCTTGAACCCAATAGTATATGTTTTTAATCTTCTCTTCGTCTGAAGTCGTATTTTCGGTGAGTTCCTTAACCTTGTCTTTTATAGGAGCAATATCGTTTTCTAAACTATTCACTAAAGATTTGTACCAATTATAAAGGTCTTGTGTTTCTTTAAAAATATTATTAGATGTTCCATTATACGTATACGATTTAGGTAAAATAAGTACATGAGGATAAATGTATGTTGGTCCAGGAGCAGATTCGTCTTTATACATTCCTGGTGCATCTTTTAAGGTATAAGTGTGAATCTTCCCATTACCTTTATGATTTGGACTAACTTTTTTCTCAATAGCATAACCCTCAAAATTCATTTCCTTTAACTCAACATCTAGCCAATCTGGAATTTCAATTCGAATCGTTTTTTTAACTGTTGGATATGCACCATTAAAATAGAGTTTAGTAAAGTATTTTATGTCTTTATATTCCTTTTTAATTGAAGTTAAGTAGCGATAGCCTTTTAATGGGAAATCTATATTGGCGTATTGTACTCGACTGTCATTGTGAAATAAATCATCACTAGTATAAGCTTCATCCTTCACATAAAAATTAGCTTCTTTTTTGTTCTTAAATCTAATTACAAATTCTTCAATGGTAGATTCACCATCATAAAAATTATAAACTTGAATATCAGCTCTGGAATCAATATTGATCATGTTTTCACTAACATGATGCATAACTGTAACTTTTCCATCACGCTTATTTAAACCAAAAGTAACGTCGTCTTTACTAGAAACTAAAGCGACATTGTCATCAGGATATTGTTCTTTTAACGAATTTGCTAAAGTTATATCTTGAGTAGCTGGTTCAATTCTTTTTTGGGAAAATGAGGAGAAGGTTAGTGTTAAACATAAGAAAACACTTAAAGTATATTTAATCATATATAATAGTTAAGAATGCTAATATATCATTTCGAGACATAAAGTAAAATTAAAAATAGGTCTTTTTTCTTATTAAACTTATGCTTTTAATTGAAATTTTAAAGTTATGCACGCATAGTATTTTTTATATCTTTACAAAAATTCATTACCATGACTTCTACAAAACTCACTGAGCTTTTAAATATTAAATATCCCATTATTCAAGCGCCAATGTTTTTGGTTTCGAATGTAGCAATGGTAAAAGAGGCTATGAGTGCTGGTATTGCAGGTTGTATTCCTGCTTTAAACTATAGAACCTTAGACGAATTACGGGCTGCAATCAAAGAATTAAAAGCAGCTAAAGTAGATAGAGGTTCTTTTGGATTTAATTTAATAGTTAATAAATCTAATCTTAAATATAAAGGACAATTAGAAGTGTTGTGTGAAGAAGGCTGTGACTTTATTATTACATCGCTAGGAAGTCCTGAGGAAACTATAAATCAATCACGTGCTGCTGGAATTAAAGTATTTTGTGATGTAACCGATTTAAAATTCGCAAAGAAAGTAGAAGATTTAGGAGCAGATGCCGCCATCGCAGTAAATAATGAAGCAGGAGGTCATCGAGGTAATTCATCACCTGAAGAATTGATTAAACTACTAAATGAAAACTTAACGATTCCAGTAATTTCTGCAGGAGGAGTTGGCTGTAAAGCCGATATTGATGACATGTTAAGTTACGGTGCAGAAGGCGTCTCTGTTGGAAGCCCTTTTATTGCTTCAATTGAAGCTGGAGTAACTAATGATTACAAACAAGCTTGTGTAGATTATGGAGCTGAAGATATTATTATGACCGAACGTATTTCAGGAACACCTTGTACAGTGATCAATACACCTTATGTTCAAAAAATTGGTACTAAAGCTACATGGTTAGAAAACTTATTGAATAAAAACCGTAAACTCAAAAAATGGGTTAAGATGGTTCGTTTCTCTATTGGAATGAAAGCTACAGAAAAAGCTGCTACACAAGCAACATACAAAACTGTTTGGGTTGCTGGTCCAAGTATAGAGCACACTAAAGCAATTTTACCAGTTAAAGATATTGTTGCGAACTTGGTGAACTAGCCAATATTAATTTCTTTCAGTAAACTGTAACATTCTCTTAGAAGGACTATCTTTATCATAACCATCAATTAGATATTAATGAAAAGAAATTTCAGTTTACTTATCATCGTGCTTCTTTTTTCCAATTGTAAAGAAAAAGCTAAAGAAGTTCAAAATGAACCTTTGAGTGCCATTGAATATTCAATGGTTAATAATGCCAATTTCATTCTTGAAAACCCAGAAATTAATTCGGTTTCTATAGGAATTTATAAAGATGGAGAAACACACATTGGATATTATGGCGAAATTGATAAGGGTAAAAACAATTTGCCAAATGATAATTCGCTTTTTGAAATAGCTTCAGTAACTAAATCATTTACTGGAATCATAACAGCTCAAGCCGTCCTAGATGGAAAAATTAAGGTTGATGATGATATTAGAACATACTTAGATGATTCATATCCTAATCTTGTATTTGAAGATCGACCAATTCAAATAAGAGATCTGTTAACACATACTAGCGGAATTAGAAGAGATTTTTCAGTAGTCTTATCTAAACTTTTTACACTCGATGCAACACAAGAAGAGAAAACCAATATTGTAAACTATAATAGTGAAGATTTACAAAAAGATTTAAAGCAATATAAACTAGATAGAATCCCTGGTTCTAGATATGAATATTCGCCAGTTGTTGGCCCTGAAATTTTAGCAATGATTCTTGAAAAAGTATACAATAAATCATTTTCAAATTTATTGAATGACCAAATATTGAACAAAGCCGACATGAATCAAACGCAACTTCAATTAACGACTGAAGAGTCTAGCAATCTTGTTAATAGCTACACAGATGAAGGTCTACTTGTTCAGCCAATGCCTCTTCCTGTGAAAGGTGCTGGGGCTGGCTTAAAATCTTCAATTCCTGATTTAATAAAATATACGAAATACCTGCTTGACACAGATAATCCTGTTATTAATGAAATGCAGAAACCTTTATTTAATGATGTATTAGAAGGGGATCTCTATGGTTATTTCTGGCAACTTAATGATGATGGTGAATTTATGCATAATGGAGGTACTCATGGAAGTACAAATTGGGTCATTGTTTCACCAGAAATCAATGCAGGTTTTACAGTAATGTTTAACTCTAATGGAGACACCTCTGGAACGTTAATTAATAATATTGCCAATAGAATTTTAAATGATTTAGAAAATTATCCTAAAAAGAATGCGTATTTCTCAGTTCGCAAAAAAATTATGGAAAACACGAATAAAGGTATTGAGTTTTATAATAAATTGAAATTAGAAAAGCTTGAAGATTTTGATTTTGAAGATTCATCTATGCTTAATAGTATTGGGTATGAACTTCTAGGACATGAACAAAATGAAGATGCGATCAAGGTTTTTAAGTTATTGGTGTCTGAATTTCCAAACGAAGGAAATCCTTATGACAGCCTTGGAGAGGCTTACTACATAAATGAACAATACGAATTATCATTGAAGAACTATAAAAAAGCTTTAGAACTTAATCCCAAAAATGATAATGCAAGAAATGCGATTGATGAAATAAACAAAATCATATAAATACTTGATTCATAGATTGTTTGTAACAAAACAGTAAATTTTACGACGTATAGATTAAACACGTTTAATTAAAAGAAAAAAGAAGTTATGATTCATAAAGGAGCTATCGTATTAGGAGTATTATTAGGAGCAGCAGCTGGAGTATTATTGGCACCAGAAAAAGGCAGTAATACCAGAGATAAACTAAAAAAAGAAGGTAAGGATATAAAAGATCAGTTGTCCAAAGATTTTGTAGAAGTTAAAGATGATTTATCCAAAACAGCTGCATCAGGAAAGGAGACGCTAAAACACGAGATAAAAGATATTGCCTCTAAAACTAGTTATAAAACAGAACAAGCCATTACGTTTTTAGAAAAACAATTGGCAATTTTAAAAGAAAAGAACAAAACGCTACAGAAGACGAGTTAAAAGGATTTAAATACTGTAGCTTTAATATTTGGCCATTCTTCTTTTAGAATGCCATAACAACATGTACTGCGTCTAAATCCGTCGTTCATGATTGTGTCTTTTCGTAAGATTCCTTCTAGTGTAGCACCCAACTTTTCAGCAGCTTTTCTAGATTTTGGGTTACGTTCATCAATTCTAAACTCTACTTTTTCGAATTTAAGAGTTTCAAACACATAGTGTAGCATTAAAAACTTCATGTGCTTATTTAGTCCAGTACCTTGAAAATCATGACCAATCCATGTCCATCCAATATGTAAGAGTTTGTTTTTCCAATTGATTAAACCAAATCTCGTACTTCCAGCATATTGTTGTTTTTCTTTATCATAAATAATAAAAGGCAATACTGTATTGTTCTGAAAACCTTCTTCGGCAATTTCTACATAGTTTCGTAGTTTTTCTGGAGTTGAAATATCACTTGGTGAATAATAAATCAAATCGTTTTCTTGAACAATAATTGTCAAATGATGGTAATTATCCAGAGTTAAAAGCGATAATTTCACTCGTTCGTTTTCTAAGGTTGGTATATTCATAAGGTTAAACTAAGCCATTAATTAATTCTACATTAACAATATGTTTACCATCAAACGGAAGAATTCTCAAATTGTTACCAAATAACGACTCGGCTCTTTCAGTTTCATATACAATGCGTTCTTCATTTAAAAATTCATCCTGAGTACCATAAATAAGTGTCACTTTAGCTTTTAAAAACTCAAAATCGTTTGGAGTTAATTCCATAGGAATCCCTCCAGAATGCAAAATGAGTTCACTGCACTGTAGTTTTCGCTTAGCTAGATATCTCATAGAAACACTAACACCTTGTGAGTATCCAAAAACGATCAAGTTGATATGTTTCGGAATAGATTCGTTTTCAAATATGGAATCAAAATAAGTCATCACATTTTCGGTTTCGACTAAAGTATTCTCTTTTGTTAACCAGCTTGCTCCAACATGTTTAAACTTGGGAGCTTGATAATATTTACTTTGTGCTTGAGGTGCAATAATATAATTCTCTTCAGAATGAAGCTCTTTAAAGTATTTTATAAAATAACGACTCAAATAACCCATACCATGACAAACAAACCAAACATTCTTTGTGTCTTTAGTTAGTTTGTTTAATGTAGAATAGCTGTTATTAATGGTGTAATAAATTTCCTTTTCGGTAGAATTCATTTCGTATTTTTGTTATCGACTTTAAAAATACAGTATTTCTATGCAATTATCCAAAGACGAGATATTGGCAGAAGCCAATTTAATAGCCAAAGGCACTTTATTGGAAACACTTTCTATTGAAATGATAGATTATGGTGATGACTTTTTGGTAGCTAGAATGCCTGTAACTCCTATAGTTCATCAACCAGATGGCGTTTTACATGGAGGAGCTACAGCAGCTTTAGCTGAAAGCGTTGGTAGTTTTGCAGCTCATTTATTTATTGATACAGACAACTTTTTTGTTCGTGGTTTAGAAATAACTGCCAATCATTTAAAAAGTGTTAAAGACGGTTTTGTATACGCTAAAGCAACATTCATACACAAAGGAAGAACTACTCAACTTTTAGATATAAGGATCACGGATGACGATGATAGATTAATATCGCTTTGCAGATTATCTACTATTTCGCTTCCAAAACAACAATAGAGAATGAGGCCAGACGATTTCTTTTCACATATAGAAAATCAATTCAATAACTCTTTACCTTTTGTAGCCTATAGAAAGCCTAATGACTCTGTTGCTAAAGCACTGCTTCAGAACACAGATAATTTATATACGACTCAGGATTTCAAAGAAAGCGGATTTGTATTTGCGCCTTTTGACAATTCACAACAGACAGTGCTAATACCTTTAGAAGGTTCTGAATTTTTAACCTGTGAAATAGAAGATGAAACCAATAATACTTCGTCTCAAAATAATGCAGAAGTTAATGATGATGACAAAGAGTCTCATTTAAAATTGGTGCAAAATGGTATAGAGTCTATTCAAGAAAGTCATTTGAAAAAGGTCGTATTATCAAGATGTGAATCCATTCAGTTTTCTGAAACTAAATCTATTTCAGTATTTAATCGATTGGTGCAGAATTATCCTAAAGCATTTGTGTACTGTTGGTATCATCCAAAAGTTGGATTGTGGTTAGGAGCAACTCCCGAAACATTACTTAGTGTTTCAGGGAATCGTTTTAAAACAATGGCTTTGGCTGGAACGCAACCTTATAAGGATTCTACAGATGTTAATTGGAAAGATAAGGAAAGAGAAGAACAACAATTTGTTACTGATTATATAGAAGATAGATTGAAGTCATCTGTAAGTAGTATATCAATCTCGGAACCTAAAACAATAAAAGCAGGAAACCTTTTGCATTTACAATCTAATATTAGCGGAATTCTGGATACAGAGTTGAACTATGTTTTAAAGAAATTGCATCCAACACCTGCTGTTTGTGGATTGCCAGTAAAAGAAGCTAAGACATTTATTCTCGAAAATGAATCGTACGATCGTGAATTTTATACAGGTTTTTTAGGTGAACTAAACTTAATGGAAACGACTTCGAGAAATACTAATAGTCGTAATGTAGAAAATAATGCTTACAGCTCAGTAAAGACTGTGAGTAACATGTTTGTAAATCTACGTTGCATGCAAGTAAAAAACAATCAAGCATTAATCTATGTTGGAGGCGGAATTACTAAAGATTCTAATCCAGAATTTGAATGGGAGGAAACGGTTTCAAAAGCCGAAACTATGAAGCGCGTTTTGATATCTTAATACAGCTATTTTTTTATTAAATTTGTAGTCATGGTTTACTCAAAAATCCCTTTAGCACAAACTGTAGTTCAGTTGTGCAAACTCAAAAATATTAAGCACATTGTTATTTCTCCAGGAAGCAGAAATGCACCTCTTACTATTGGCTTTACAAATGATGACTTTTTTACATGCTATAGCATTGTAGATGAGCGCTGTGCTGCTTTTTTTGGTTTGGGTATTGCCCAACAAACAAAAGAAACGGTTGCTATGATTTGCACGTCTGGTAGTGCATTGTTAAACTATTATCCAGCAATTTCAGAAGCATTTTATAGTGATATACCTTTAGTTGTGTTATCAGCAGACAGACCAAAGCATTTGATTAATGTTGGTGATGGGCAAACTATTAATCAGAAAAATGTATTTGAAAACCATATTTTATATTCAGCTAATCTAAAGTTAGATCTCAAAGACGAAAACAAATTACCTCAAAAGGAGGAATTGCCAATCTTTAAGAGTTTGGAGAATAAGCTTGAACGCATGTTAGGTTTACAACAAGGAATCCAGTCATTTAATGAAACTGAAATTAATACTGCTTTAAACTTAGCTAAGCTAAAAAAAGGTCCAGTACATATTAATGTGCCTTTTGATGAACCTCTTTACGAACTAACCGACACTTTAACTGTAAATCCAAAAGCAGAGGCTATAGACATTAAGCCTTTAAAAATTGATGCAACAGAATTAGATGATTGCCTTGATGAATGGTATGTTGCAAAACGAAAAATGATATTGGTTGGTGTTTTAGAACCAAATTCTATAGAGCAACAATTCTTAGAAGACTTAGCAAATGATGATGGCGTTTTAATTTTTACAGAAACGACTTCAAATCTGCATCATCCTAACTTTTTCCCAAGTATTGATAAAATTATTGCGCCTTTATCCGAAAAGGAGTTAAAAGATCTTCAACCGGATATTTTACTCACTTTTGGCGGTATGATTGTGTCAAAAAAAGTGAAGGCATTTTTACGAAAACACAAACCAAAACAGCATTGGCACTTAGACGAGAAGAAAGCATATGATACGTTTTTCTGTTTAACAAAGCATATTGAAGTTTCTCCTAATCAATTCTTATCTGCGTTTTTATCAAAAATTACACATGTTGCAAAGAGTAATTATTTTGAAAGCTGGACGTTAATAAAAAAACACAGAAGTAAAAAACATTTAGAATACATCAAGCAAATTCCTTTTTCAGATTTTAAAGTGTTTAATAATGTTTTAAAAGCTATTCCTAATAAAACAATACTTCAACTTGGAAATAGTTCAGCCATTCGATATGCACAATTATTTAATTTGAATCCATCATTAGAAGTGTTTTGCAATAGAGGAACAAGTGGAATAGATGGAAGTACATCAACAGCCATTGGATGTTCAGTAGCTGCAAATAAGCAAACCACGTTTATTACTGGAGATTTGAGTTTCTTTTACGATAGTAATGGCTTATGGAATAGTTATATTCCGAATAACTTCAGAATTATTGTTATTAATAATCAAGGAGGAGGCATTTTTAGAATTTTACCTGGTCATAAAAACACAGATAATTTTGAAAACTATTTTGAAACCACACATCATTTGACAGCTAAACACTTATCAGATATGTATTCGTTTGAATACAACAAAGCTTCAAATGAAACAGAATTGTCTGAGTTATTAAAAGATTTCTTTAATGAATCTAATTCGCCTAAACTTCTTGAAATTTTTACTCCAAGAACAGAAAATGATAGTATTCTCATTGACTATTTCAATTATATTAAATAATCGTTATTTGTGACCTTTTCATAATTTATGTGTCTTAAAATTGACTATCTTTATATATAGTTTTTTTAAACACTTAAAATTTATTAGACATGAGTAAAAGAGACGAATTAATAGCAAAGTATGCCACAGACTTAAAAGATAAATGTGGTGTAAATCCAGATATGGATTTATTGACAAAAGTAACTATTGGTTGTGGACCATCTATCTACAATGCTGATGCTGCTACAGTTTCAGGATCTGATGATTCAGAATTAGCTACTGTTAAGAATAACTTCTTAATCAAGAAATTAGGATTAAAAGATAGTGCAGATTTAAACAAAGGTATTGATGCTGTAATGGAAACTTACGGAAAGTCAAACCGTAACAAATACAGAGCAGTAGTGTATTATTTATTGACAAAACACTTTAAGAAAGAGTCAGTATATTAATTGCTAACTTTTATAAGTATAAAAAGCGTTATGATTCTCATAGAATTATAACGCTTTTTTTATTTCTATTCTGTAATATCTGTATCTTTGCCGCATGATAAAAGTTGGAGAATATAATACGTTAGAGATACTTCGTGAAAGTGAACAAGGTTTATACCTTGCAGATGCAGATGGAAATGAGGTTTTATTACCAAACAGGTATGTTCCTAAAGAATTTAAAATATGGGAACCTATTGATGTTTTTGTATATCTTGATAATGAAGAGAGACCAGTCGCAGTAACTGATGAACCTTATGTTACGGTTAATGATTTTGCAATGTTACGTTGTAATCAAGTGACAGATCATGGTGCGTTTTTAGATTGGGGAATGGTTAAAGAATTGTTCTGTCCATTTAGAGAACAAGCGTTTAAAATGAAAGCAGGAGGCTGGTATTTGATTTTTTGTTATTTAGATGAAGAATCAGGTAGACTAGTAGCATCAAGTAAAACAAATAGCTTTTTAGATAATAAAGAGTTAACTGTTCAACAGTTTGATGAAGTTGATCTTATTGTATCTCATCCTTCAGAACTTGGAATGAATGTTATTATTAATAAAGTACACCACGGATTAATTTTTAAAGATGATATTTTTAAAGAATTGAGCGTAGGTGATAAACTGAAAGGTATTGTTAAAAAAGTTCGTAATGATAACAAATTAGACATTAAATTAGGTCAAATTGGATATCGTAATATTGAACCAAATGCTGAAAAAATTCTTCATATTCTAGAAGATAGTGATGGCTATTTAGCTTTAACTGACAAATCTAATCCTGATCAGATTAAAGATCAATTAGAAATGAGCAAAAAGAATTTCAAAAAAGCTATAGGTTCTTTATATAGACAACGATTGATTACCATTGAAACTGATGGGATACGATTAGTTTAAAGGAATTTTAATTTCTTTCTTTCTGAATTATAACTGTATTTAATGCTTCAAATAATTTATTTAAAAGCAGTATTTTTGTGCTAAACAGATTTAACTATGGATAAAGCAAAATGGGTTACAGTAAAAACCTATGAAGATATCACTTATAAAAAATGTGATGGTGTCGCAAGAATTGCGTTTAATCGTCCGAATATTAGAAATGCTTTTAGACCAAAGACTACCAGTGAACTTTATGACGCTTTTTACGATGCAACTGAAGATGTAAATATTGGTGTTGTTTTATTATCTGCTGAAGGTCCTTCAACAAAAGACGGTATTTGGAGCTTTTGTTCTGGAGGTGATCAAAAAGCTAGAGGTCACCAAGGTTATGTAGGTGAAGATGGATACCATCGTTTAAATATTCTTGAAGTTCAACGTTTAATCAGATTCATGCCAAAAGCAGTAATAGCTGTTGTTCCAGGTTGGGCAGTTGGAGGTGGACATAGTTTACATGTGGTTTGCGATTTAACTATAGCGAGTAAAGAACATGCGATTTTTAAGCAAACAGATGCTGATGTAACCAGTTTTGATGGTGGTTATGGTTCAGCTTATTTGGCTAAAATGGTCGGACAAAAAAGAGCACGTGAGATATTTTTCCTCGGAAGAAATTACTCAGCACAAGAAGCTTATGACATGGGAATGGTAAACGCCGTAATTCCTCATGCTGAATTAGAAGATACTGCCTTTGAATGGGCTCAAGAAATACTAGAGAAATCACCAACATCCATTAAGATGCTTAAATTCGCAATGAATCTAACCGATGATGGTATGGTTGGTCAACAAGTATTTGCAGGAGAAGCAACACGATTGGCTTATATGACAGACGAAGCTAAAGAAGGTCGTGATGCGTTTTTAGAAAAACGTAAGCCAAACTTCGATAAAAAATGGATTCCATAAATAGATCTCTATTGTATGTTTAAAAAAATTAAACCTTGGATTTCTGCATTTCGATTGCGAACCTTACCCTTGTCAGTTTCCGGAATTATTATTGGTGCATGCTTGGCAGAACACAATGGTTCTTTTAGTCCATTTGTGTTTATTATCGCAATTTTGTTAACCATCAGTTTGCAAATTCTGTCCAATCTTGCTAATGATTATGGAGATGGAGTAAAAGGAACAGATAACGAAAATAGAGTAGGACCAGAACGTGCCATTCAAAGTGGAGCAATAAGTGAGGATGAAATGATGCTAGGTATTAAGAACAATATCTTAATTGTTGTTGGCTTAGCTGTTGCACTTATCTATGCGTCTTTTGGAGTAAGTCATTTATTATTATCGCTCTTATTTTTATTACTCGCAGGTTTATCAATTTATGCAGCTATTAGTTATACCGTTGGAGAATCGGCATATGGCTATAGAGGTTTAGGTGATGTTTTCGTTTTTATATTCTTCGGTTTAGTGAGTGTTGGCGGAAGTTATTTGCTATTTGCAAAGCATTTAGATCATCATATATTTCTACCTGCAGTAACTTTAGGTCTATTAAGTGTAGGTGTTTTAAACCTCAATAATATGAGAGATATCGATTCAGATCGAGCTTCTAATAAAATGACATTAGCCGTGAAATTGGGAAAGAAAAGAGCAAAACAATACCATTTGTTTTTGATAGGATCTGCTATAGCTATATCTGTGATTTTTGGAGTATTATATTTTTCTTCGTTTTATAATTTACTTTTCTTCATAGCTTTTATTCCTTTATGTATTCATATGATAAAGATTAGCAAAGCCAAAGTTCCTAATGATTTTGATTCGCAGTTAAAGGTATTAGCCTTAACTACTTTCTTGTTTTCTGTACTTTTAGGCGTTGGTTATATTTTATGATATTTTTAACATAATTGTTTGGTTATCAAAGAATTAATTCTTATATTTATTACAGAAATTTTGTAGGTCGGCATTAATTGCTATTATGTTGGCAATAAAATTTGGGGCTTTAAAACTCAGACAAATTATCTTTAATCTGTCTGAGTTTTTTCGTATTTTACACTTCTATAATTATCCATTAAAAACTTCCTTCTTATGCAAATCACATTTTATGGTCACGCAAGTCTAGGTATTAAAATTGCTGATATTAATATTCTTGTTGATCCTTTTATCTCTGGAAACCCAAAAGCATCAGAAATAAATATTGAAGAGCTTGACGCTGATTTCATTTTAGTGACACATGCACATCAAGATCATATTTTAGATGTTGAAGCTATAGCAAAGCGTACAGGAGCAGTTGTAGTTTCAAATTTTGAAATTGCTACACATTACGATAAACTAGGAATAGAAAATCATCCTATGAATCATGGTGGTCAGTGGGAATTTGAATTTGGAACCGTAAAATATGTAAATGCCATTCATACATCTTCTTTCCCAGATGGTAGTTATGGCGGACAACCAGGAGGATTCGTTATTGAAGGTGAACACAAAAATATTTACATTGCTGGTGATACAGCTTTAACAATGGATATGAAATTAATTCCATTGCAAACAAAATTAGATTTGGCCATTTTACCTATTGGAGACAATTTTACAATGGGAATTAACGATGCACTAATTGCAAGTGATTTTGTAGAATGTGATAAGGTTTTAGGGTATCACTTTGATACGTTTGGTTATATTGAAATTGATCATGAAACTGCAAAGCGAAAATTCTTCGATCAAGATAAAGATCTCATGCTTCTGGGAATTGGAGAAAATATTGAATTATAGAGCTTAATTGTTTTCTAACCAATCTTTCCTCAAATCTTCACTTACCGTTCCTGTTCCATCGTGTTTCCAACCAGGTGGTTTGATGAGATAAAGCAACCTATTCTTAAAAGATTTTCGTCCTGAAAAAGCATCTTTAAACATATGAATCCATTCTATAAATGCAATTTTTATAGGATTATACGTATTGATGTTTTTTACCAATCCATAAACAACCTTTTCGTTTTCTAATTCTGGTTGAAAGGTTCCAAAGAACTTATCCCAAATAATTAAAATACCTGCATGATTTCTATCCAAATACAAAGGGTTACTGCCATGATGTACACGATGATGTGAAGGCGTATTAAAAACAGCTTCAAACCAACGAGGCAGTTTATTTATAGCTTCTGTATGGATCCAAAACTGATATAATAAACTAATAGACATTTGAAGCATAATAAGAGCAGGATGGAAGCCCAATAAAGGCAGCCACAACCAAAAGATAAATGTATAGAATCCACCAGACCATGTTTGACGTAAGGCAGTACTTAAATTATAATGCTGTGATGAATGATGCACAACATGCGAAGCCCAAAATAGCCGACATTCATGAGAGACACGATGAAACCAATAATATGCAAAATCATCAGCAAAGAAAATTAAAATAAAACACCACCAAGTAATAGGAATCGTCAAGATTCTAAAATTTTCGTAGATATAAAAGAATGATAATAATACCAAAGCTTTACTGAAAAACCCTAAAAAAACATTGCCTAAACCCATAGCAATCGAGGAGAAGGCATCCTTAGGTTCATACGTTTTAATGCCTTGTTTAATGGTTACAAATATTTCTAATAGCATTGCCACTATAAAAAATGGAATGGCATATAAAATGATATTTGGGAAATTGGGATCTTGCATTTATAATTAAGATTTTTGCTAATGTACGAATTCCTTAAAAATTTTTATTTTTGCATTAAAAAATATCAGTATGAAATTTAAATTGTTACTACTAATTTCTTTGTTTTTTATAAGCAATACCTCTGCACAAGTGGAATCAGGTAAAACAGGTGCCTGGTACATGTATTTCATTAATCACCAATTCAAAGAAAGTCAATTTGGAATTCAAGGGGACATTCAATATCGTAATTGGAATTTAGGAGGTGATTTAGAACAACTCCTGATTAGAGCAGGAGCAACATATACTCCTAATAACTCAAAAGTACTTTTAACCCTTGGTTATGCGAATATAACTTCTGGTGAATTTGGAGATGGAAATGATACTTCAGTAGAAAGTAGAATTTATCAAGAGGCTCTAATTCCACAAAAATTAGGTAAGAGAATCTATTTAACACATCGCTTTAGGTATGAGCAACGGTTTGTTGAAAATCAAGACTTTAGAACACGTTATCGTTATAATTTATTTTTGAATGTGCCTTTTAATAAATCTGCCTTAGAAAAGGGTGCTTTGTATGCCGCATTGTATAATGAGTTATTCATTAACGGACAAAAAGATATAGGAGATGGAAGAGAAGTAGAATTCTTTGATCGTAACCGTACTTATCTTGGTTTAGGCTATGTTTTAAAAGAAGGAATGCGTTTTCAATTAGGTTGGATGAATCAAAAAACAGATGCAATTGGAAAAGCACAGTTGCAATTGAGCTTTCATCATAAATTCTAATTTTAGAAGCCTTATTTTTGTTCAGTAATGACAGCAACATTTCAACAATACATACTTAATTTTAAAAAGGCCAGTGGTACGTCTCGTGGTATATTGAATACTAAAGAGACTTGGTTTATTATTTTAAAAGATAATAATCAAATCGGAATTGGTGAATGTGGATTATTTAGAGGACTAAGTATTGACGATAGACCCGATTTTGAAGAGAAACTCCAATGGACTTGTGATCATATTCATTCAGGATTAAATGAATTACTAGATGAGTTAATTGAGTTCCCTAGCATTCAGTTTGGTTTAGAACAAGCCTTTAAATCCCTTCAGAGCTCGTTTCCTTTTGAATTATTCCCTTCGGAATTTACAGAAAGTAAAGCTTCAATACCTATTAACGGATTGATATGGATGGGAAGTGAAGCTTTTATGAAAAAACAAATTAAAGAAAAGCTTATCGCGGGTTTTAATTGCATTAAAATGAAAATAGGAGCTATCGATTTTGACACTGAATTAGCGCTTCTAAAATCCATTAGAAAAGAATTTACATCAGATGATATTGAATTACGCGTTGATGCTAATGGTGCTTTTTCTCCTGATAATGCTTTAGAAAAGCTTAAACGTCTTTCTGAATTCGATTTGCATTCGATAGAGCAACCCATTAAACAAGGTCAGATTGAAGCTATGGCAAGACTTTGCGAAAAAACACCTTTGCCTATTGCTTTAGATGAAGAACTAATAGGCGTGTTTTCTGTAACAAAACAAAAGGAACTACTACAAATAATAAATCCACAATACATCATATTAAAACCAAGTTTAGTTGGAGGATGTCGTGGAAGTCAGCAATGGATTAATAGTGCTGAAGAAAACAAAATAGGATGGTGGATTACCAGTGCCTTAGAAAGTAATGTAGGTTTAAATGCAATAGCGCAATGGACATACACACTTAAGAGTAAAATGCCACAAGGCTTAGGAACTGGTAGTTTGTTTACCAACAATTTTGATAGTCCGTTACAAGTTAAAAATGGTACATTGCGATTCGAAATTAATAAAGATTGGAATTTGACCAATCTGAACATATAAAATTGATATTATGTTTATAAAACAAGCCTTTAAAGTAGAACATGACTTTTGGAGATACCTAGTTGGATCGATAGTTATTCTTGTAGCCGCTTTAGTTGGTCAGATGCCACTTTTAGTAGCAATAATATGGAAAGGAATGCAAGATGGTGGTTCAGGACTTGAAAGCATAACTGAAGAATCAATGTATACAATGTTGGATTCTAATTTATTTCTATTCCTTATGCTAATCTCATTTTTAGCAGCTTTTGCAGGACTATTTTTTGCTGTAAAGTATATCCATAAGCAAACCATGACGTCTATAGCGACATCAAGACCTAAGCTAGATTGGAAACGTATTTGGTTTGCCTTTATATTTTGGGGTGTGGTTTCTTCAGGATTAGTATTACTAGAATATTTTTATTTAGCACCAGAAAATTATGAATTTAATTTTGAGTTAAAACGTTTTGCAATACTAGCAGTCATAGCGATAGCACTTATTCCTTTTCAAACAAGTTTAGAAGAATACCTTTTTAGAGGCTATTTAATGCAAGGTTTTGGAACAGCTACAAAGGATAAGTACTTCCCTTTCGCATTTATTTACTCAATGATATTTATTCCATTATTTGTTGTACTAAATATTGGTTATGATATAAATCTATTGTCTAATGTAAGTCTTGGCTTAGGAGCTATAATATTAGGGATAGTAGTATTTCAAACGCTAAAGAAGCTTAACTTTTTTGAGTCTAAAAAAAATGATAGCTTAAGAAATGTTTGTAAAAGAAATTGGGTACCTATTCTAATTACGTCTATTATTTTTGGAGGACTTCACATCGCAAATCCTGAAGTAGGTAAATTGGGATATTCTATTATGATCTTTTACATAGGAACTGGATTGTTTTGGGGAATCATGACAATTATGGATGACGGCTTAGAACTCGCTTTAGGTTTTCATGCTGCTAACAATTTATTTACAGCTTTATTAGTAACTACTGACTGGACGGTTTTTCAGACACATTCTATTTTGAAAGATGTTTCAGAACCTGAAATAACCATGATAGATATGATTATACCTGTGTTTATAATGTATCCTATCATACTATTTATATTCTCTAAAGTTTATAAATGGTCAAATTGGAAAGACAAAATTTTTGGTAAAATAGAAGAGCCACCTAAAGATGATTATAAGATTATAGAATAATAAAAAAAGCGACTATTAAGTCGCTTTTTTTATGGGTTTATTTAAGATTATTATTCTACTGCTTTAAATAAAATTGCAGCTTTATTAAAATCTGAAGCGGCATTAATTACCTCTCTAAATTCTTCATACCTATTAAGGTCGAACTCGTGGGTTTTATAATACTCTTCAATTGTGATTACAATCTTATTCTTTTCTAGTTTATAATTGGATTCAAACTTAGCAGTCTTCTCTCCATTTCTAGCCACATAACTCTTATCAATAATTAAAGACTCTAATCCTTCAACAGAATACCCTTCTGGAATATTTACTATAATTTCGTAATTATAACGGTTAGGATAAATCATTTCAATTGGATTGATACGTTCTGTTTCTTGATACAACTCACTTTGCGTACCAATAACGAGTCCTATCTGAAATATATAACTATCTCCAGCATCTTCTAATAATTCTTCAGAAGAAATCGTGGTTTTTACCTTAAAAGGGATGTTATATTCTAATTGATTCATATCAGTATTAAACGCCTCATAGCTTAAAATCTCTTTATCTTCAATACCAGACCCTGTTAAATAGTCTTTATATTCTGTAATACCTTGTTCAGTAGAAAGGCTTAAAACAGCTCTACTAGTTTCAGACCAATGTCCATAATAGTCTTGATCTTGTTCTATTTTAACGCTTTCAAAATCGTTATTAAAAGAGATATTCATGTCTCTTCTAATTCTACTGTAGTCTGGATCTTCTTGGATGATTTTTGAAAAATAATGTTCAAAATCTGAAGAGATAAATAAACCGTAGTTTCCTAAGATATTAAAAGGAGCTTCACCAATTCTTCCTTCAAATCGGTCTGGTGCAATGTATTTTTTTTCAGAAGGTATATAGATTAAGAAATCTCTTAACATTCCAGGAACAAAGAATTCAGGATCAAACTTAGTTAAAAAACGATTTGCCGTAATGACAATTTCAAACTCAACATCTAATGCTTTTAAATACTGTCCATATACTTTTAAAATACCATAATCACTAGAAGAACGGTTAGTCAAGATGTAATTTAAATCTGATAATTCTTGATTGTTATTCTTTACAATTGTGTAATTGGATTTTATAAATATGTCAACGAGAGCAGCCTTTTTAAAATTAGTAAGATCTGTTTTGCCTTCTACAATTTTATTCACATCTTCTGTGGCTTGACTTACTATCGTTTCAGGAAAAAATTGTCGTCCGACATTATTTGAAACGTTTGTCCAAAACATATTTTGAGTGATGTTTTGGCCTTCAGTAAAACATTGATAAACAACAGCAATATTATTTGCTTTTGGTGTTGCATATTCTTCTTCAACCATTCCAGGAATATCCTTAATAGTTAAGAGTTGTGCATTATCACCATTTATTTTAACCTCTTCAAAGGTTTCTAGAGTTCTGTATGCTTTTACGTTAGACTCAAGTTTTCCAGTAATGAATAAAAACTGAGCTTCTTTTACTTTATAATTTGCTTGAAGGGTTTGAGAACCATAAATTTCATAATTTTTTTCTACCGTGTAGAGCACTTCTATTTCAGAATTTAATTCAACACCTTCAATAGCAAAAATTTTAAAGTCTCCATATTCTTCAACATTACTAACCTCTTTAATATTATCTTGATTTAATAATACTACTTTTCCAGACGGACTAATAGTTCTAGCTTTAATATTCACAACTTTTCTAACCTCGTACATTGGAATGTATACTGTATTGTGCTGAGCAATGCCATTGTCGTCATTAACCCTTATAATAGTATGTTCAGTTTCGTAAAGTTTAGGTTCTGGAGAAATCACGTTAGAAACATATTCAACAATATGCTTTTTTAAAATAGCTATAGACGACTCTTTTTGTTCTTCTTTATTTATCTCATGAAGTTTTGGGTTTTTTTCCCAATCGTAAGTTCTGAAATGTTGAGCAAAACTAGATGTAGTGCTTATTAATAAGGCTATAAATGCAATTTTCTTTATCATTATATTTGTTCTAATATTATACTTTTTTTGTAGGCTTTTCTTAGGCTTTTAATGAAACGGTTCCAGTTTTCAAAACCATCTTTTTTTACGCTTAAGGTTTTAATGTAAATTGACTTGGATTGAGTTATGACACTGCCATTTCTTGCATAACTAATTTTAAATCCATAATTCGGATCTTCAAAGGATATTTCATCAGGAATATAACTGGCGTAATAACCTTCTGGGATTTGGAAGTTAGTTGTAAAATCTCGTTCGAATTGATAATCAATTTTTTTGCTATACTTCCTGTCTTTAATTTCTACATCACTATTAGAAAGGGAACGGTCAATATTTAAATTGATATAAATTTTATTTCCAATATTTCTAGTATAACTATCGATATCTAAATCGTATTCTAAAATTAGAGGAATACCTTTATTGTCAAAATTCGTTTTAGAAATGTTTGTGTAATTTGTTTTATTATTTCCTAAAGCGAGCGTTGTATTGAGGTATTCTTCTTCAGTTTTACTATCTTTTTTATAGATATAATCTGAAACAAATTCTACCTTATCATAACCTTGAAGTGCACGTTTTTCAGAAACTTTTACAGTACTATTTTCCAAAGTTATATTAGAAGTAATAGTGGTTTTGCTTTGACTAGATTTTTGAATTGGAACTTTAATGATTTTAAAGTTTTTATCATCAATACCCATAAGAGCTTCCTTGGTTTGTATAAATGCACTTGGCATACCAAATGGCACATAACTATCTGTAGCATCTAGAAAAATAGTATCATTCTCAATGATTGCAGCTGTAATCATATGATCATCTACAGATGTTGTAGGAACCTTATAATAGGAGTAAGGCTTGTTTCTGGAACCAATCCAAGTTCTGTAAGCCTCAATGTCTACATGATTAAGCATTTCATAAAGTAAATTTGACATGGCTTTACAATCACCATAACGTGTTTCACAAGTAGATGCAGCACCAGTTGGAATAAATCCACCATAACCATCTCCAAAAGCGATGTAATTGATGTTATTCTGAACCCATTCAAAAATAGCTTTCGCTTTGTCTTCTTTTGAATCTAAAGAACTCGTAATTTCATCTGTAATTTTGTAAACATTTTCTAAAGAATCGGTATCGACTTGATCTATTAAACTTACATACCATTTATATAGGTCAGATAAATCATTTAGAATGTTTACCTTTTTATCATTTGTTTCATAGCTTTTTATGTAAAGCAACATATGTGGTAAGTAATACATCGCAGCTTCACTATCATCTTCACCTTCATATCCATCAGTATCGTAGGCATTCCAGGTATAAATATTACTCGTTGCAGTTTCTTCTTTTTTGAACTCTAATTTAATAGATTCAGTATTGAATTCTACATAACCTATTTCAACATTCTTTGGAAATTCAACAGAAAGCTGAGCGCTTTTCGTTGGCACATGAATCGCAAAATTAAAACCACCTAAAAAACGTGGTTCTTTTATGATGCGCTTATAATTCAAATGTGTTTCAGCACCTTTTGCTACCGCAGGAAATATGAAGCTTTTATATTCGTCATCACTGTAAAATATCATGTTGTCGAATTCTTGCTTAGTTTCAATATAATCAACTTCAATTCTTTTGTCAGTTGATGGAATGTAAGTAAACGCTTCAATATCTTTAATTTCTGAAAAACTACTATAACCAATAGATTCGTTTGCGTAGTACAAGTTTTTAGAGCTTATAAACTTTCCTTGTTCGGTGATGTTTTGAACAATATCAAATTTGTCATCGCTTAGACTTATTTTAATGTGTTCATGTCTTTTGAGATAGATGTAATCGTCATCCGAAAAATCTTGTGAAATGCATAAAAAAGGTACAAGTAAAAAAAAGAAAAAATATTTACTCATTGTTTAGGGTTTAAGTTCAAATATAGACTATTTATCTTTAACTTAGTTGTGTTAAAAATAGTATATAAACCTATAGCTAATATCATACCAAAATGACTCCGACATTTGATAAAATTCACTTAAAATTTAAATTCAATGGCACTTCTTTTAATCATGAAGAACTTAAAGAAGTCGCTTATAGTCTAGTAAAAGAAGGCGAATCATTCGAAAAAATTGCTGGAAATTTTCTATTAGATTGGTTAGATTGTAAAGACTATGTTTTGGTTAGAACATCTGGAACAACAGGATTACCAAAGACCATTAAACTTGATAAAAAAGCGATGGTCAACTCTGCAATTATGACAGGTGATTTTTTTGATATCCATCCAGGAGATAAAGCATTACATTGTTTGCCAAGTCGATATATTTCTGGCAAGATGATGTTGGTACGTGCAATGATTTTAGGTTTAGAATTAGATATGGTTGCACCAACGCTTCATCCAGCCTATGACAACCGAAAATATTACGACTTTAGTGCTATGATTCCGTTGCAATTAAAAAACTCTTTAGAGAGATTAAACAATATTAAAACACTTATTGTTGGAGGTGCAAGTGTTTCTAATCCATTGATTGAAAATATTCAGACCTTAAAAGCGACTGTGTATGAAACCTTTGGTATGACTGAGACCATTAGCCATATTGCAGTAAAAAAGCTAAACCATAATCAATCTAAGAGCACAGGTTTTGAAATACTTCCAAATATTAAAATTTCAAAGGACGAAAGAGATTGTTTAGTTATTGATGCTCCAAAGTTAAGTAACGAAATTATTGTTACTAATGACTTGATTGATTTAATTAACGAAAAACAATTTGAAATTATTGGTCGCTATGATAATATGATTAATTCTGGAGGCGTAAAAGTATTTCCAGAGTTAATAGAACTTAAACTTCAAGATCTTATTGAACATCGTTTTTTAATTGCTTCAGAAAATGATAGTGATTTAGGTCAAAAAGTAATTCTAGTTATTGAAGGTGATTCAGACGATTTTGATAAAGATGTTTTTTCACAATTAAACAAACATGAAATTCCAAAAGCTGTATATAGTATTCCTAAATTTTTCGATACTGAAACAGGAAAACTTCAGCGCAAAAAAATCTTAGATGCGGTTTTGAGTTAGTTTACTCATTGAAAACCTAGTTTCACTAAGTTTCCATTTTTTAGGTTATAGTTTGATTATAAGTTTGGTAAGAACTTAAAACTATAATCATTATGAAATTATTACTAAAATTATCGTGCATCCTCTTCATGAGTATTTGTTTAAATGCACAAGAAAGAACTATTTCTGGAACTGTAACTTCAAGCGCAGATGGATTACCATTGCCTGGAGTTAATGTCATTGTTAAAAGAACATCCTACGGCGTTCAAACAGATTTTGATGGTAATTATACTATACTAGCAAAAACGGGAGATACATTAGAGTTTTCATTTATAGGAATGAAACCTACTGAAACCATTATTGGTGTAGGAAATGTAATAGATATCTTTATGAATGAAGATAAAGAAACCTTACAAGAAATTGTGGTGGTTGGCTTTAGCTCTAAATCTAGAAGCGAAATGACTTCAGCGGTATCCAAGGTTACCATTCAGGATATAAAATCAAGTATATCGTCACCAACAATCAATAATACGCTTCAAGGAGTAGCTTCAGGTGTACAAATAACAAATCGTGATGGTACAACACCAATAAGGATTAAAGGTAATTCAGCTATCGGTAAATCAAAAAAACCTTTATACGTATTAGATGGGAAGCCTATAACAGAAAATGAATTAAATAATCTGGAAGTAAAAAAAATCAAACATGTTGAGATTCTTAGTGCCTTGCAAGGTAATGTTGTTTATGGTTATGAAGGCTCAAAAGGCGTTGTTGTTTTAAGAAGTAAAGGACCTCGAAATAATGTTGATGTTAATATTATTAGCGACTTTTTAAATGAGTCTTACACCCAAATACAAGAAAACCCATTCAAGCGATCACATTTATCACCTTTGTCAACGTTTTCAATTGATGTAGATAAAGCGTCATATAGCAATATTAGACGTATGATTAATAGTGGACAAACTGTTCCGAAATATGCCGTTAGGATAGAGGAAATGGTCAATTATTTTGATTACAATTATCCGCAACCAAAAGATGATCATCCTTTTTCAATTAATACAGAAGTTGTTCAAACTCCTTGGCATCAAGCCACACAACTGGTAAGAATTGGCCTTCAAGGTAAATCCTATAATAATGATGAGTTGCCAGCTTCGAATCTTACCTTTTTAATTGATGTTTCTGGTTCAATGAATGCACCAAATAAACTTCATTTATTAAAAAGTGCTTTCAAATTACTGGTAAATCAATTACGAGATAAAGATATGGTATCAATAGTTGTATATGCTGGAGCTGCTGGTGTTGTATTAGAACCAACACCAGGAAGTAAAAAGAGTACCATTTTAAAAGCACTTGATAATTTGCAAGCTGGTGGATCAACTGCTGGTGGAGCTGGTATACAATTGGCTTACAAATTGGCTCAAAGGAATTTCAAAAAAGATGGAAATAATCGTGTAATATTAGCTACAGATGGCGATTTCAATGTTGGTGCTTCTAGTGACAATGACATGCAGACATTAATTGAAGAAAAGCGTAAATCTGGGGTGTTTTTATCGGTATTAGGTTTTGGTTATGGAAATTATAAAGACTCAAAACTAGAAACACTAGCAGATAAAGGAAATGGCAATCATGCGTATATAGACAATATGCAAGAAGCTCAAAAAGTATTTGGGAAAGAGTTTGGTGGCACATTATTTACCATCGCTAAAGATGTTAAGATTCAAGTAGAGTTTAATCCAGAAAAAGTGCAAGCGTATCGTCTTATCGGTTATGAAAACAGATTGTTAGCTGATGAAGATTTTATTGATGACACTAAAGATGCAGGAGAATTGGGTAGTGGTCATACTGTAACTGCATTATATGAAATAATTCCTATTGGAACTGATGTTGATTATTTGAAAGATATTTCTAGGTTAAAATATACTAGTAGCAATACTTCAAATAAGTACAATGACGAATTGTTTACTGTGAAATTTAGATATAAAAAACCAAATGAATCAACAAGTATAGAAATGGTTCATGTTCAAGATTCACAACTTTCAGAGCCATCAGATGACATGAATTTTGCATCTGCAGTCGCTTTATATGGTATGAAATTAAGAGAATCAAAATACTACAACGACGCATCATTGAATAAGATCATAAAACTAGCTAATGATGGTAGAGGAGAAGATAAGGATTGTTATAGAGCAGAGTTCATAAGACTCATTGAATCTTATGCACATTTGTAGAATTCTCTACCAAGAAAAAGAGCGACTAAATAGTCGCTCTTTTTTATGCACTACTAATTTCGCTCACTGAAACACTTAGTTCACTCATTATTCATTTCATTGTTAATTATTTGGTTGTAAGTTCATTATGAATTTAAAAATCAAACAAATGAAACATCTAACAATCACATTCGCACTACTATTAATTACTAGTATGGCTATAAGCCAAGAGAAGAATATAGAAACAAAATCGGTTTCAATAGAAAACTTAATCAGCTTTATTGTTGATCATATTGAAAGTAAAACTGAAGATTCAGAATTGCCTACAGAAAACATTACATTTCTATTACAAACTCCAGCAAATGATTTACTAATTGAACATAAAGTGATTTTAAATCAAGCCTTCAAATTAGTTTCAAAGCGTTTAACTGAAGAAGACTATATTTCAATTATAACATATACTGGATTTAATGGTATCGCTTTAAATCAAACATCTCCAAAGGATTTAAAATTAATTTTATACACTATAGAAAATTTGAAGCTAAGTGTTAAAGAGTTTTATAAGGATGGAATTGAATTAGCTTACGAATATACCAATGAGAACTTTATGGAAGATTCTATAAATACTGTGATCATGATTAGAAATCCAAAAGCAATTCAGGGAGAGCATGTAACGGTTCAAAATGCTAAAGCGGCTAAGAAAAACAATGTAGTTTTAATTACTGCAATGGCTTTATTACCTGAGATTATTTCAGTGATTAAAGATTAAGGTTTTGGTCTTTTATATAAAAAGTAAGCGGCTAAAAATCCAACAAAAGAAAAGCCCGCCATGATAGCAAACGCGATTTGATGTCCAGTTTCTCCCTGATAAGCATCTAAAAAATAGCCATATAAAAGACCTGCAAAGATATCTGGAGTATAACCAACAATAGAAATAAAACCAACAGCTGTTCCTGTTATTGCCAATGGTATTTTTGCTTCTTCTAAAGTCGCAAAATAAAGTACTCTAGCCGAATAAACACCTAAAGCCATTGTACCAATAGATAATACAAAGAGTAGTATAGAACTGTCGTTAATAATTCCAGATGCAAAAATAAGACTGGTAATCAACATCAATAAAAAGCCAATAACAATCCATAAAGAAGCTCTGGTACGATCAGCAAGTAAACCAATCACAACACCAATAACTGGTCGCATATAAAGAAGGTAAGTTCCTATTTTTGCAGATTCAATCTTATTGTAATTCATAACGGTTTCAGCATAAAGACTAAAAACATCAGTCATTTTATAACCAAAATAAGCACACAAAATTATAATCATTAAAAGCCAAACAGCTCTAAATTTCATAACTTCTTTAAAGGATGATAATGATAGTGAATTTCTGTTTTCTACAATGTTTTCTTCCGAAACATTTAAATTCTTCAAAAAGAAAAAGACCAACACAGCAATAAAGCAAATGGCAATTGAAGTAAAGATAATAACTTGTTTGAATGCCTCACGACGTTCATCAAGTGAGGTTAACTCAATATCTTTTGTAATGAATAATGAAAATATTAGTACACCTACAGATCCAAAAAGAGCAGCTGTTAGTCCGCGTCCTCCATCTAAAAACCCAAAAGCAATGCCTTGTTTATCACTTCCTCCCCAAATCCTGGTCGCTTTTATCATTGCAGCCCAAAACAAGAAAATAGTTGTAAATCCCCAAAAGCCATAAAGAATATGAAGATTGGCTAGTGTTGGATAAGTCGCTAAATAAAATCCGCCAAATGCGGTTAGCATTAAGGCGACAGACATTAAGATATGAGGTTTAAATTTATCAGCTAATGGTCCGCCAAATAAGTAAGAGAATAAAGCGACTAAGCCATATATCGAAAAGCAACTTCCGAGTTGGGTGTTGTTAATAGCTAAGGTTTCTAAAAATGTTGATCTAAAAATTCGTTGTAAAACAAATGGTAATATAAAAACAGCTTCACCAGCTAAAATAAGAAGGATGATAATATAAGCTGGCGATTTATTTTTATTGTTTAGCATTACACTTGTAAAACTCCCATATTAAATGGCTTTTCAATAGGAGCGTGGTTAGCTGCTTCAATTCCCATACTGATCCAAGTTCTAGTATCTAAAGGATTAATTACTGCATCTGTCCAAATACGTGAAGCTGCATAATATGGAGACACTTGATTGTCGTATCTATTTTTAATTTTATCAAATAACTCTTTTTCTTTTTCTTCAGTGATTTTCTCTCCTTTTTTAAGTAGAGATGCTTTCTCTATTTGAAGTAAAACTTTGGCAGCACTATTTCCACTCATTACAGCAAGTTCTGCACTTGGCCACGCTGCAATTAATCTAGGATCATATGCTTTTCCACACATAGCGTAGTTTCCTGCACCATAACTATTACCAATTATAATAGTGAATTTTGGTACAACAGAATTACTAACAGCATTTACCATTTTTGCACCATCTTTAATAATTCCTCCATGTTCAGATTTACTACCAACCATAAAACCTGTCACATCTTGTATAAACACTAAGGGAATTTTCTTCTGATTACAATTGGCTATAAAACGAGTTGCTTTGTCGGCACTATCATTATAAATAACACCTCCAAATTGCATTTCGCCACTTTTAGTTTTGACTAATTTTCGTTGATTGGCAACTATACCAACTGCCCAACCATCTATTCTTGCATAAGCTGTAATTATGGTTTTGCCATAACCTTCTTTATATTCGTCAAATTCAGAATTATCAACCAATCGTTTGATAATCTCTTTCATATCATATTGATCAGCTCTCGACTTTGGAAGAATACCAAAGATGTCATCTGGGTTTTCCTTGGGCTTCTTAGCAGTAACCTTATTAAATCCGGCTTTATCATAGTCGCCAATCTTATCAATTAAACGTTGAATAGTTTCAAGCGCATCTTTATCATCTTTAGCTTTATAATCCGTAACTCCAGAAATTTCACAATGTGTTGTTGCTCCACCTAAAGTTTCATTGTCAATACTTTCTCCAATAGCAGCTTTAACTAAATAACTTCCAGCAAGAAAAATACTTCCTGTTTTATCTACAATTAAGGCTTCATCACTCATAATAGGTAAGTAGGCACCACCAGCAACACAACTTCCCATAACAGCAGCAATCTGGGTAATTCCCATACTACTCATCACTGCATTGTTTCTAAATATGCGGCCGAAATGTTCTTTATCTGGAAAAATTTCATCTTGCATTGGCAGGTATACTCCAGCGGAATCTACTAAATAGATTATAGGCAATCTGTTTTCAATAGCAATTTCCTGAGCACGCAAATTCTTTTTGCCTGTAATAGGAAACCAAGCTCCAGCTTTAACTGTGGCATCATTGGCAACAACGATACATTGTTTACCTTTTACATATCCCATTTTTACGACAACGCCTCCAGATGGGCAACCACCATGTTCTTCATACATACCATCTCCAGCAAAAGCACCTATTTCTATTGATGATTTTTTACTGTCTAATAGATAATCTACGCGTTCTCTCGCTGTCATTTTTCCTTTAGAATGGTGCTTTTCTATTCGCTTTACACCACCACCAAGTTTTACTTTGGCAAGACGCTTTTTTAAATCTGAAAGGAGTAATTTATTATGATCTTCGTTTTTATTGAAGTTGATATCCATGTGTTGTTAATTTCCTACGAATTTACGAAACCCTTAACGGATTAAAAAGTGAATAATTTGTTAAAATCATTAACATGGAAATAGTTTCCTAGGAATATATTAAAATTTTGTTGTATATTTGTACCAACAAAAACATAACACATGAAACATATTATAACATTCGCAGGAACTAATAGCAAGAATTCAATTAACAAACAACTAGCAGTTTACACTTCAGGTTTAGTTGAAAATGCAGAAGTAACTGTTTTAGATTTGAATGATTTTGAGTTACCTATCTACGGTATCGATTACGAAACAGATCATGGAATTCCGGATAATGCGCAAAAATTTATAGAGCATATTAGGTCTTCAGATGGAATTGTACTGTCATTAGCTGAACATAATGGAACCTATTCTACTGTCTTTAAAAATATTTTTGATTGGATGTCTCGTATTGATGGCAAGTTATGGAGTGATAAGCCAATGTTATTAATGGCTACATCTCCAGGAGCAAGAGGTGGAACAACAGCATTAGATATAGCTAAAAGTCGTTTCCCTTATATGGGTGGAAATATTGTAGCAGATTTTTCATTACCTTCATTTCATGATAACTTTTCTGACGGAACTATGGTGAATCAAGAATTAAAGACGCAATTACTAGAAGTAGTTAAATCATTTCAAAACAGTTTGTAATATGGGAGATATTTCTAAAGATATAAACTCTACGTTTCCAAATAGTAAGATTAAAGCATTACTCAATATTATTTATACAGCAAATTGGATAAGTAGCCATCAGAATGCTTTTTTTAAACCTTTTGGTATCTCGCCACAGCAGTTTAATATTTTGAGAATTCTACGTGGAGCAGGTGAAGCTATAAAAGTACAAACCATAAAAGAACGTATGCTAGAACGTGCTCCAAATGCAACTCGGTTAATGGATAAACTATGCAATAAACAATTGATAGAACGTCTACCTTGTCCAGATGATAGAAGAGTTGTTCATATTCAAATAACCAGTAAAGGACTTGATTTATTATCTGAAATATCAAAAGAATTTAAAGAAGATATATTAGAAAATTTATCAGAAAAAGAAGCTAACGAGTTAAGTGATTTGCTTGATAAAATACGTTAGCGTGTTTTTTTAATTAAATAGTTTCCATGGGAACTATTGTAAAGAAAGATTATACTTATGAAACTAAATACAATAAAAAGAGCAGGTCGAAGCCATTTCGTTGACATGGGACCTATTCGATTACGACAACCATTTCCAACACAGCATATTAAAATGATTGATCCATTCGTGTTATTACATCATTATGGACCATATGAAATTTCAGAAACAAACAATCCTTTTGATTTAGGACCACATCCACATAGAGGATTTGAACCCATTACATTTTTAGTACAAGGTGAACAATTGCATCGTGATTCATTAGGAAATGAAAGTGTTGTAAAAGCAGGAGATGTTCAATGGACTACAGCTGGACGAGGTATCATACATGCTGAAGGTCCTACTAAAGAGTTAGTAAAAAAAGGAGGAACAATTGAAGGTATCCAATTATGGCTAAATCTACCTTCTGAAAAGAAATTGATGGAAGCTAACTATCAACATGCAAAACATGAAGAGTTTAATGTCATCACTTCCGAAGATAAAAAAATAGAAACCAGAATTATTGCTGGAGAATTAGAGAGTATGTTTGGAAAGATTGGAACACAAACAGCTGTTAATGCATTCATGATTGAAGCAAAGACAGGAGGAGAACAGTTTATATCGTATTCTAATTTGCATCATGGATTATTATATCTATTAAAAGGAAAAGTAATTGTAAACGGTGTAGAAGGCTTAGAACTGGATAAAAACCAACTGATGGAGTTTCAACAAGATGGTGAAGGCTTTTCAATAAAAGCTGGATCAGATGCTACATTATTATTCTTATCAGGTGAGCCTATTGATGAGCCTGTAGCAACTTATGGACCTTATGTGATGAATTCACAAACAGAACTGTTGGAAGCGATGAGAGATTATCAAATGGGTAAAATGGGATTTCTTCCAACTAGTTAGAATATTAAAAACTAAAAAACACAATTATGAAAACAATAATTCACAAATCAGATACAAGAGGATTCGCAAACCATGGTTGGTTAAAATCACATCATACCTTTAGTTTTGCGAGTTATCAAAACGAAAACCGGATGAATTTTGGAACACTCCGAGTCTTAAATGACGACGTTGTTCAGCCTAAAATGGGTTTCGGAACACATCCTCATCAAAATATGGAAATCATTTCAATTCCCTTAAAAGGTGCATTAACTCATAAAGATAATATGGGAAATAAACGTGCTATTGAAATCGGAGAAGTACAAGTTATGAGTGCAGGTACTGGATTAACACATTCTGAATTTAATGATAGTAAGACTGATGAAGTTAATTTTCTTCAATTATGGATTATTCCTGAAGAATTAAGCGTTGAACCAAATTATGAGCAACGTCTTTTTCCTGTAGAAGGTAAAAAGAATCAACTTCAAACAGTCGTTGCTCCCAAAGACAAGTTGGAAGGAGATGCATTGCCAATAAGTCAGCAGGCTTACATCTATAGAACAAGTTTAGATTCAGATAATGCTATAGATTTACAACTGAAATCAAAGCAAAACGGGTTCTATATTTTTGTAGTAGATGGTGAAATAGAAGTAGCTAACAATACACTTGAAAAGAGAGATGCACTAGGAGTATCTGAAACTGAAAGTATTGAAATTAAAGCAAATCAAAATTCAGAATTGATAATCATTGAAGTTCCAATGAACTAAATTTGATAATATAATTAATAGCGAAAAGGCATCCAGATTTGGATGCTTTTTTAGTTTAAAAATGCGATATTTGTGTTTCCCTTAAAAATATGAAATATGGCAATGAATAAAAATACCGTGTTAGCTTGGGCTACCATAATTATGATAATAGTTGGATTAGGTTTAATAGCACTTGGAGCATTTAGGTATGATGAAACTGCTGGTTGGGGTTTTGCATCAGTTGGTATTGGCTTTTTTGCTATTGCATGGGTGTTTAATGCTTTAAAAGGTAGAGTGTAATGAGTGACGATAAAAAAGTAATCTTTTCAATGTCTGGTTTAACTAAGACATTTCCTGGAGCAAATACTCCAGTTCTTAAAAATATATATCTAAGCTTCTTTTATGGAGCAAAAATTGGAATTCTTGGTTTAAACGGTTCTGGTAAATCTACACTCTTGAAGATTATTGCTGGAGTGGACAAGAATTATCAAGGTGATGTTACATTTTTACAAGACTATTCTGTAGGTTTTTTAGAACAAGAGCCTAAACTAGACGATGATAAAACTGTGATGGAAATCGTTCGAGAAGGCGCAGCTGAAACTGTTGCTATTCTTGATGAATACAATAAAATTAATGATCAATTTGGTTTAGAAGAAGTCTATAGCGATCCAGATAAAATGGAGAAATTAATGAATCGTCAGGCAGAACTTCAAGATCAAATAGATGCTTCTAATGCCTGGGAATTAGACACCAAATTGGAAATTGCCATGGATGCATTACGCACGCCTGATGGTGATAAAAAAATCGGAGTACTCTCTGGTGGTGAACGCCGTCGAGTTGCTTTATGTCGATTATTATTACAAGAGCCTGATGTGTTATTATTAGATGAACCTACCAATCACTTAGATGCTGAATCTGTACATTGGCTAGAGCATCATTTAGCACAATACAAAGGAACTGTAATTGCAGTAACTCACGATAGATACTTTTTAGATAATGTTGCTGGTTGGATTTTAGAACTCGATAGAGGAGAAGGAATCCCTTGGAAAGGTAATTACTCGTCATGGTTAGATCAAAAATCTAAGCGAATGGCTCAAGAAAGTAAAACAGCATCTAAACGTCAAAAAACTTTAGAACGTGAGTTAGACTGGGTTCGTCAAGGCGCTAAAGGTCGTCAAACGAAACAAAAAGCTCGTTTGAAGAATTATGACAAACTTATGAGTCAAGACCAAAAGCAATTGGATGAAAAACTTGAAATCTATATTCCAAATGGACCTCGTTTGGGTACCAACGTTATTGAATCTATTGGTGTAAGCAAAGGTTATGAAGATAAGTTATTATATGAAGATCTTAATTTCAACTTACCTCAAGCAGGTATTGTTGGTGTTATAGGACCGAATGGAGCTGGTAAAACGACTATTTTCAGAATGATTATGGGAGAAGAAACACCAGATAAAGGGGAGTTCAAGGTAGGTGAAACTGCTAAACTAGCTTATGTAGATCAAAAACATTCAAATATAGATCAAGAGAAAACCATTTGGCAAAACTTTAGCGACGAGCAAGAGTTGGTTATGATGGGAGGAAAGGAAGTAAATTCTAGAGCGTATTTAAGCCGATTTAATTTTTCTGGTGGAGAACAAAATAAAAAAGTAAAACTGCTGTCTGGAGGTGAACGTAACCGTTTACATTTAGCAATGACACTCAAAGAAGAAGGTAATGTATTACTTTTAGATGAGCCAACTAATGATCTTGATATCAATACATTAAGAGCTTTAGAAGAAGGGCTTGAAAATTTTGCAGGATGTGCAGTAGTTATTAGTCACGACAGATGGTTTTTAGATCGTATCTGTACACACATTTTGGCTTTTGAAGGTGATAGTCAAGTATATTTCTTTGAAGGTAGTTTCTCAGATTATGAAGAGAATAAAAAGAAACGTTTAGGTGGTGATTTAATACCAAAACGTATTAAGTATAAAAAACTAGTTAGATAATTTATCAAAACTATATAGAAACAAAGAAGCCAGCTAAATGCTGGCTTTCTTATTTATTTTCTATTTGTTTCTTAAGAGTGCTGTTTTCCTTTCTTAATTGATAAATTTTAAAAAGATTTAGAATTAATAGGATTAGTATAGTTACAAAAGCAATCGATAGTATTGCAATTACCTTAGAATCATCTTGCATACAATTAATTACTTGTTATCATACAGATGACCATCTGTAAAATCTGTATATTCTTTTTCCACTTTAGTATTGTATTTGCTCTTATCCATCAAACGTTTGTTCTCAGCTTTAAGCTTATACATTTTTATGACAGCAATGCCAATAAAGATGGCAAAAATAGCCGCAGTTATTATGAGTACAATAGTGAGCTGAGTAGTGCTTACGAGGGAATGAGTCCTTACGAAGTTAGCTAACATTTTTTTTAAGTTTAATTAGATTTGGTTATCAAATATACAATTTTATTCCAATTGCCAACTAATTAGTAATAAAAAAGTTACATTTTAACATTTACACTTCATCGGATTTTTCATACCAATCAACCTGTATAACTTTAATCGCACTATTGGCCTCATTTACGATAGATTTGAACTTTTTTACATCACTTAAACCATTTGTTCCTCGATAGTGATATGGATACACTTTTTTAGGTTTAAACTCCAAAACGGCATCTGCTGCACTTTCTACAGTCATCGTATATGGCAAGTTCATACATACAAACGCAATATCAATATCTTTTAATTTTCGCATTTCTGGAATGTCTTCTGTATCACCTGAAATATAAACACGTTCGTTACCCAAAGTCAGTACATAACCATTTCCACGATTTTTAGGATGAAACTTCAAGGCTTCTTCTCTAAGATTATACATTGCGATAGCTTCAATAGTTAACTTAGCAGCACCAATAGTGTAGTTCTTACTTTGGAAATTAACTAGAATAGATGTTTTACTTCGTAAACCTGGTGGTAATTTGTCGGCAACAGCAATTGGTGCAATTATTTTAGAACCTTCAGTCGAAATTGCTTCTAAAGTTTCTACGTCTAAATGATCACCGTGAATATCAGTTACGAGAATTAACGTAGGTGGCTTTTGTCCTTTAAAAGCTTCAGCACCACCAACAGGATCAATATATAGAACAACATTTTCATATTCCAAAACTAAAGTTCCATGAGAAATTGGATGAATCGTTACAGCACTTTTTGGAGTTTCTGTAGTTGTGACTTCCTTTTTGATAATTTCCGTTTTCTTTTCTGAAATCACCTCTTCTTCAGAAGTTTCACTATTTGTAGCTTCAGATTTGGTTTCTGAACTTATCTCTTCTTTAATTGGCTCAGTGGCAGTATTCGCTTCTTTGGTATCAGTTTTACATGAAAAGGCAGTTACACAAATCAGTACTGCTAAAAGTTTAAAATATTTCATTCTATGATTTTTTTTTAGATTTTAAAGGTAATCACAAATGATAACTGAAGAAAGTTTGTAACAATTTATTCAATTCTACTACTGATATTTTAAGCACATTAAGTTTTTAAAATCATATTTTTTGACGAAATTGCTTATCCGAAACTTTGTTCAACTTAAAATACTACACAAACCATGTCTGACGATTTTGATTTACTAGAAACTAATACTAACGAGAAAAGTGAAAAAGTAGATGTCAATTGGGGAAAAGCCATTGACACAATGAAATCTAAACTTGCGCAAGAAGATGATCCAGAAAGCCGTCAGAAGATATTGAATGCAACACTTGATGATGTAGTTCATATGGCAGAACAAGACAGAACAACCCTTTTAGATGCAATTAAAGATCTAACTGACTATCAGGATGAAGTGGGTATTATTTTTGAAAAATTCTCTTCTCTTAATCCAGATGAGCAAAAAATTATAGATGACGCTATAAAACGTTTAGAACGAGCAAAAATAGAATTAGAAGACGCAGAGGCGAAACCGGATACCTGGTGGAATAATCTTTGGGGAAGAAAAAGTAAAATAAAAAGTGCTCAAGATGACCTAAATGTAGCTCAAAAAGATAGAGATGCTGCCGACAATAAAGCTAAAGCAATGTTTCAAGTTCGTATTGAAAGTGCAGATGTACAAACCTTATTAAGTGAATTAAGTTATAAGTCTCAAGCTGCAGTAACACGGTTAAAAAACCGTGAAGTTGAAATCAAAGAAGTTGAAGACAAACTACAAACTGCAATTGTTGAAGCGACTAGGAATCATGTCAAGGCCTTAGAGAAGAAGAAAGAAGTAGAAGCTAAGCTTGAAGAAAAGTATGCCGCTTTAAAACAAGCGCGTCAAGCTTTAGAAGAAATAGTAGACAAACAATCAGCTGAGTATGCTGAGTCTATTGGTAATGTAACAACTCTTGAACAAGCCGTTGAAGAATTAGAAGGACTTAAAAATGCCTACACAACTTTAGCAGCTTCTAAAGATAGTTTCGTTCATAAACATAATTTAACAATTAAAGTATTGACCTCTTTACGTAGTAACCTGCAAACGCATCGTGCTAAATTAAAGAGTGATACTGAAGAACGTTTAAAGTATTATGATGGTTATGTAGTTGCTTTAAAAGCTAGAACAGATCAAGAATTTGCTGCTATTTTAGAACATTTAGGTGTTAAAACTGATGAGCATATTGGTGAAACTTTAGCGTCTATGCATACAGCAAGTGCTAAAGCTCGTCAGGAAATGATGGACAATATTCCAGTTCACGAAAAAGTTATGCAAGGTGTTTATAGCAGTTATGCAGAGGCTTTACAAGAGATTAGAGCTAAAGATATTGATATTCAAAAGAATTTTGCTGAACGTTATGGTATCGATATGAAAGAGATTTTCGAAGATTACTATAAAGCAGACGCAAATGCACCTTCAGGAGATGATGGAGAACCAGAAGGATCTTCTGAACCAGAAGGCGGAAATGACGATTTATTGAGCTAACATAAATGATGGCGTTACCAAGGCGTTTTAAGCCTTGGTCAGGCTTTCATTACTCGCTCTCTTTAAGGAGCTCAAACATGCCATTCAATCCTTAACGCAAACGATCAAACAAACTCATGTCTAAATAGATTATGATTGTAACGCCATTAGATTCCGCAGTATTAGATTCTAAAGAACAATACATCTTTTATCATAAAAAAGTAGATTTTGTACTTAAAGAACTTATAGTTAGTGTCCAAAATGAAGATTTGTGTACATCTAAAGAACTTGTTTTTTTTAAGCAGTATTGTGACTTATTAATGTATTCAATTGAAGCCATGCGTGTAAAATACATGTATGACGAAGAGGATAATATGAAAGTGGATTTAACCGATTCAGGTTTTCCTAACTATTTAGAATTTAGATACCTATTCAACGATTTATCATTAAGAGATAATTATGTTGCAAAACTTAAAGATGTAAGTGAACTGCAAGAAGAATTTCTAGATCAATTGTTACGAAAAAAACAACCTTTAAGAAAAGACAAGTTATTTCAAGCATCATCAATAGTGTATTATACGTCAGTAGAGCAGAAATTTATTTTTAATCGCTTTGTTCAAGGAAAAATTATTGAGGCTCCAGAAACAGCTTCAGCACAGTACATGACGAGTTGGAGTTTTTATGATGTATCACATAACAGACCATTTATATGTTATATGTATTTTGATTATGATGGTAAAAATATTGATAATTATAAAGATGAAATTTACGAGGTATTAAAAAGCACTGCAGATCGTGAGATGAATTTAGATACAATGGCTTATGGAATTGACAGAAAGTTACCTGATGTAAGACCAAAGCATATTAAACGTATCGATTTAGGACCATTTCACAATGTGTTTGCTAAAGATGAAAACGAAATAACACATACCATTTTAAAAAGTATTGCTTCTAAAGAAATCCCTTTAGAATCGTATGCATTATCATTTAAAATTCATGAAGTGTTTTCTGGTAGTGAATTCGAAGAAGGTGGTTATTTTAGTAAACAAGTATTTCAAAAATGGAGTGACGTTATCAAACAAGATTATGTATTTGCTCCACATCGAATTATACAATTACTGTATAATAAAACACCAGAGATTATTAATTTATTGGCAAAACCACCAATAGAAGTTGCGAATTTAAAAATGAAATAAATTGTTAAAGACATTTAAATATTTTCCACCAATAAAATACATACTTAGTATTCCAGTAGGATTATTTGGTGGAATTATGTTTACATGGATAACTTTTATTATGCCAGAATGGTATGTAAAGATTTTTACAGCAATTTTCGCCATTATGTTATATGGATATGCTTATGGTTTTTATTCAGCATCATTTAGAAACATGAGAGGATTTAAAATTATAATAGATAAAAAAGTAATAATTCTTCCGTTTATAATTAATAGAAAAAATGTTCAAATAGAATTAGAAGATATAATAAAGGTTGAGAAGTTAGATAATTTTGAAGGTGAAACAATTGCCATTCATTCAGAAACAAACAAAGGTTTTCTTGAATTAGAAGAGAAATGGATGAAAAAAGAGGACTTTAATTCACTTTTTAAACTATTAAAATTCAACACACAATTAAAATTTAAATAATAATATGGAACACAACTCAACATTTCCTATAAAACAAAATGAACTTGATATGCTTCGTGACGAAGCTACTTCCTACATAAAAAGTATACAATGGGAGCAAGGACAGCGCGCGAAAAACAAAGATAAAGATGCTAAAGACGAGTCTATACTTTTGTATTTATCACGTGCTAATGGAAATGGTGGAGCAACAGTAACTTCAGTATCTAAAACGATTTTAGAACTTAAAAAGCGTTTGTTGCCAGAGTCTATTGCCATTCCTATTCATCTAAATCAAACACTTTTTGCAGTCCAAGAAGGGATTACTTTAGGTATTTGGATTAAGGATAGTTTTTATGACGCGTCAGGTTTATCTAGTTTATCTGAAAACAAATCGGCTTTAGATAATTCTGGTAAACGTGAATATGAAAGTAAAATGCAAACCGCTACTGCTTTTATGTTGTTTTCAACTGCGTATAAGATCTTACACGATTTGCAAACGATCGCTTCAGATGATTTAAGTGTCATGAAGAATAAGTTTGCTGGTATTCCTGAAGTGTCCTTAATGTCGCCTTTAAAAGGAATTTCTTGTGCTTTATTTTATTATGATAAATACTTAGGTCATCCAGAGATTGTAAAGACCGATAAAGATGTAATCGATTTTACTGTGGTGTATTTTGAAGCATTGATAGATGAAATCCAAATGCGTAAAAGTAGTTTGGAATACACAGAAACCATTGTAGATAGAACATACAAACTCGAAAATTCAGAATTTGCTGTATCTGGTTGGGATAATGTTTTTCAAGGAACAGCCAAAAGTATTGAGTTTAATAAAATTCAATTTGAACAAATTGTAGGTAACAGAGATGCAAAACACTTTGCAAGACGTTTAACAGAACGTATGCTGAGTTACGATTTCACAGCTAAGAAGAACCCATTCCAAGAGTTAGGAGGCTTTATGCCAGTATTTATGGGTTACGGAATTCCTGGAACAGGAAAAAGTATGCTTATTGCTGCTATTGCAACACGACTTAAAGAACATTGTGACAATCTAGATATTCCATTTTTGTTTCACCCAATGCCTGACACACTAATTTCTACCTTTCAAGGTGGTTCAGCAGAAAAGATGGTAGAATGGATGAAACCTATGCAAGATCCTTCAAAATTGATTTTCGCACCTATAGATGATGCCGAAAATAATTTACAAGAGCGAACAGCTCAAGGCGTATCTGCAGGTGTCAAAGAAGTGATAGGAGTGTTTTTAAGATATACTGAAGGTGCTTATGCCGTGAACTATGGTAATAGTTCTATTGGTTTATTTACGAACCTTCCAGAGATGTTAGACAAAGCTGTTATTTCTCGTGTACAAGGTCGATTCAAAATTGATGGTGCACGAACAGAACATGATTTCTTAGATCAAGATCATTTGTGGTGGAGAAAACTTGATGATACAATGCCAGATTTTGTAAACATGCAAGGCCCAGAAAATTATAGCTACCTACAAGATCAAGGATTGGCTAAAAATATGGGTGAAATCTTTAATGTATCAGATAAACCAACTGAAGAAAGAGTTCTAGAAGCCTATGATAAAATTGAAGGTAGTTTTAAAAGCAATCAACATTTGTTTTATGCAAACTTGTATAAAGAGATCCAAAAGATATTTCCGTTCTTTTCATCTCGTGATGTAAGAAACATACAGAGTGCAGTGTCCTTGCGTTTAACCGATTTTGATTTGGAAGAGGATTGGTTCGAAAATCCAGACATCTATTTCAAAAAGGAATACGAAACAAAATTCAATATGTTACAAGAACTGATGCGTTCTAATATGAAAGGCTTAGACTTTTCTGAAATCCGTCGTCAAGAAGTGGTTCGTTATTTAGATAATGTGGCAACTATTGCAGATACCGACTTTAAACGTAAGGTAGATGCGAGAGTAAACCAGTTAAATATTGATATGGAAGCTCGTGACCAGTTTGGAAGAAAAGAGTAAGACGTGAAATTTCAAGTTACTTATGCAAAAAATCAAGAACATATCGCATCATATTCTTTCAAAAGCTTGGGCCACACTCTATAGAATTGATTATGATTATCAGTTTAAAAATGGTGATATTAAACAATTAAAACGTGAGTGCTACAATAGAGGTAATGGAGCAGCAGTTTTATTGTATAATATTGAAAAGTCAACTGTGATTTTAACCAAACAATTTAGAATGCCAATTTATGAAAACGATAGAAAAGAAGGTCTGTCTATTGAAGTTTGTGCAGGTGCAATCGATAAAAATGAATCTCCTGAAGCGACAATTCTAAGAGAAATTGAAGAAGAAGTCGGTTACAAAATTAATGATGCAACATGCGTTTTAGATGCTTATATGTCACCTGGAGCAATGACCGAAAAATTATATCTTTTTATTGCTGAATATAAAGCTGACATGAAAATTAGTGAAGGAGGAGGATTAGATTCCGAAGATGAAGAAATTGATGTATTGGAGATTCCATTTAAAGAGGCTGTTGACATGATAAAAAGGAACGACATAATTGATGCGAAAACAATTATGCTACTGCAATATGCACAGATTAATAAATTATTATAATGCAAAAATTAAAAGCAGCAAACCTATATAGAAGTGAGCTTATTCCAATTTCAGGGAAACTAGTTGAGCGTTATAATCAGTGCTTAAAAAAATTGGGATTCACCGAAACCAAACTGACTAAATTTTCTATAGATGGTATTGGATGGAGTCCTGAAGTTGCAGAAGAAAAAGGAGATCAGTATTACCTAAGTAATGGTGAATCCAATCCACATGGTATAATTATTTCGCCTTTGCAAAACAAAAAACCTGTGTATTTACCCAATCATACATTTGATAGGGAAATGATGCAATATATATTTAAAACCTACGGAAATAAAATAAATGATATTACCAGAGATTCGGCAATTTGTATCGATTTTGATCAAAGAATAGATGCCTTTTACGAACCTTTAGATGTGTTGAAATATGATACCATTCATATTAATTTTCATCTCATGAATAACTTGTATCATCAGCAAAATGAGCAATTACAACTTATTGAAAAGTTCAAGCAAGGCCATAACTTTATTGATGAAGACATTCATCAAGAATTATTGCATTCAGCTAAAAAATATGGTGATTTACGAAATAGGGATTTAGAATTACCTGCTATTGATTTCAAAGTAAATTCTTTCTATACAAGATCGTTTGGAGGAGTTTATATTCTAAGAGATTTTATATCTCCAATAGTCGTATTCGAGGATAAAAAATGGTACAAAGAAGCCATAAAAGACACGATTCATGATGTGATTATTTTTCATATTTCTCAATCAGAACTTCTTGAGAAACTTCGTGATCATATTATAATTGCTTTTGACCTTGAAGAAATTGTGACTACGAAACGCTATGAGCGCATAAAGAAATTTGAATTTGCTCAATATTTAAAAAACACTCAGCATCCTATTAAAAACATATTGAATGATCCGTTATTGTTTAAAAGTTATTTGAATAAAGTGGATATTGATACACGTAAAAAGGTAATGAGCGTAGAGCGTTATCTTGAAAAATTAGAAACTAGTAATCAATATAAAATATCAGATATTGTTGATGATGATTTGTTTGAGGCTATGCATGAACCACATTCTAGTTTACATCCAAAGCATCAAGATTTAATTTGGAAACTGCTAGTTAATATTGCGCCTAAGGATGTGCTGTTTTTGTATTGGTATGATAAACAGGAGTTTTACAAGCGTTATGAATCTTGGGATGACTCATTACAAGACTGGGTAATTGAAACAATTGGTAACAATATTTAAGAAAATTAGACTAACTTTATAAAGGCTTCTAACTAAAACCAACAACTATGGGACTAGAACTTGTCATATTCATTGCTGCAATACTATTTGGAATCTTCTTATACTGGAGAGAATCTAATGGTAATGGTGCATATCGTTTTTTAAATAAAATCGTTAATAGTAAAGAATTGCAAATGGCTCCAGATAGTAAAAAAGGATTCATTTATAAACGTGCATTTATTCCAAGATTGATTTTTGTAGTAACCTTATTTTTAATTATTGCAGTAGCAGTACAGTTTTTAACACCATTTCAAATATTTGGAAGCTATAATGGTATTTCTGCATTTTCATCAGTAATTGTCGGCACTTTAGTTGGTACTTATGTCGCTAACTTTGTATTGAAATCTAGTAAAGTCATTGAAAAACAAAGTGAGACCTTAGAAGATAAATTTGATAGTGTGGTTGAAAAAGGTAAAGATTTTATTGACGACTTTAAAAAGAATGACAACGAAGTAATTGAAGACGTTAAAGAAGACATTTCACAAGAAGTAGATACAAATACTAAATCGGCAAGAGAACGACTTAAAGACAAAGGTTTAATGTAACCTTCGCTCTTACATGTCAAACGTTTCTCAAATAAATTCAGATTAACAACTCTATTAGAATGATCAAATCATATTGGAATAAAGGAAAAAAACAAAAAGTCATAACTATTCTAGTAAGTCTCATCTTACTAATTGCCCTTTTTGTGCTTCGTGACGATTATCAGCCTGCATTGTTATTTTTCAGAAAGTACATATTTATCATCATTTTGAGTTTGATCGTGTTGCTTTTCGGACTTAAAAAATTCAGAAGTTCTGCAAGTACAGGGAAACGTTTAGGTATCCTTGTAGCCTTGATTGCCTTCTTCGGATTGTTATACCTCGCTGGATGGCATTTAAAATTATATGAGTATATGAAGACTTATAATGTTTTCAATGACCTTAATAAAGTAGAAATAAATGAATTACCATTAACACAAAACGAACGTATTCAACCATTGAGAAATATCTTCACAATGGCAAATGAGAGTGTAGGAGAGACTAAAGATGTGTCATTACCTCATTTAGTTCGAGTTGATAATGAAAATAAATGGACGATGGCCATTCAACCTTCTGAAAATTATACGTTTCAACAAATAAGTGATAATACTGAAGAAGTATTTGCAGTATCAAGCACAACGCCTTTTCCTCGTTTTTCTAATGAGAATAGAATTCCAGTTACCTTTTCAATAGGTGAATCATTAAAGTTTAGTCGTAACACTTACAATGCCGTAGTACAACGTTTCAATCCGTGGATGTTGGTTAATTACGAGCCAAGTGATACCTTTTATATGAAAGATGATGCTGGCGAATGGGTTCAGGTGGTAAGTTTAATTAAATGGAAAGGCTTTTTCTTTCCTTACCCTAGTTTTGGTGGTGTGATGGTTGTTGAAAATGGTGAACACGATTTTAATGACTATATGGAACGTATTACTATTGGTAAAGGAACTTTTATTTCTCCGGATGAAATGAAGAATTACCCTTACCTCAATAAACAAAACACATTGGCAGAAAAAGTCTCTAGACTTCAAGCAGAATCTTTAAAGTTTCTTGGCGGTTTTAGTGATCCATTACCATGGAATATGTCTACAGCAGTTAAAATTCCAGAAATGCCAAAAGATCAGAATCAGCAGCCTTATGTTACTGATTTCGATTTTGCAGGTTCAGAAAGTGATGCTTACAGTGGATTGTTTCATTGGTTCGGATTAGAGCCAGTAGGACTTGAGCGAACCAGTTTGAGCTATAGTGTGTTTATTCCAGCAGATGGAACAGATAAAATGTACTATTATGATCATGCAGCAAAGAAACAAGGTTATGCAGGTGTATCTGCAATGCCACAAAAAGTAAAAGAATCTAAAAAAGAATACGATTGGACTGCTAACACACCAACAGAATTTAGACCTTACATTAAGGATATTGCAGGACGCAAAAGATTATTCTTTTTGGGAACTGTTTCTGCCATAAGTGAAACAAATTCAAAGCAGTTTGATGGTTCGGCTACACCAGATTTGGTGTTAATAGATAGTGAATATCGTGATGTTGTCTGGATAGATGTTAAACATCCAAGTACTTGGGATAAAGAAGTATATGATCAATTAGGAGAAGCCTGGAGATCAAGTGAAGGCATTGGTTATTTCTATCAAGAAGAACTTGTTGATGAGGACCTTATGATTCAGCAAGCGGTTGACTCAATAATGGCTATGCCTAAAGTAGATGAAAAATCTAAAGAGATTGAAGAACTTCAACGTAAAATTGATTCATTGAAAGCTTCTGGTGACAATTAATATTTATGAAGAAAAATTCATTTTGGTATACTATTTCCAGATATATGAAATTTCAGATTATTATTGCCATTTTAATGTTATTGGTTTTTTAAGTCATGATAATTTTTAAATTGTTCAATAAGTGAATAAACAACACTCTAGAATAACTTAAGTTCCATTTTTATATCACTACGATCATAAGGACTATCTTTTTCAAGTTCTAATTCAACAAAGCCATATTTTCTATAGATATAAATGGCATTTTCTAGCTTTGTAGCAGAGTAGAGCATCAGTGAATCTAACTGAATTGATTTAGCAAAATCGATACAATGTTGGAGTAGATGTTGTCCTATTTTTTGTCCTCGTAAATTTGGCAATACTGCCATTTTAGTTAATTCAAATATCAAAGGATTGTCGGTTGGCATAAGAGCAACTGTTCCTAAAATCAACTGATTTCGTTTTACAAAAAAGATATGACCACCCTTATCTATAATATAAGTTTTTGGCTTGCTTAAAACTTCTTCATCAAAAGGTTCTACATAAAAGTAGGTCTTTAGCCATTCTATATTTAGTTTATAGAAATCAATAGCATATTGGTTATCAAAAGGAATAATCTCAATGGCTTCCATGTGCTCTAATAAAATCTGTAATTAGGTAAGTTATTAACTTACCAACCTGAGTTTCTGTTTCAGCAGTTGGTGCAGCTTCACAAATATGTAAATAAGTCACGTTTTCATGTGAACCAAATAGGTGTACAAATTGCCTTGCTTGATTTACAGAAAACCCACTTGGAGTCATAGCACTACTTGGAATATTTGCTATGGCATCACAATCTATTTCTAATCCGAAATTAGAGTTTGAGACATGATTTAAAGCATGCTGCATTTCAGATTTAAACTTTAACTCTTTTCGTACAGAAATAGCTTCAAATGTATTGTATTGTACAGATTTAAGTTTGTTTATTGTATTGTAAACTTGGTCAGAAATATAGTTTTCATGTAATCCGAAAATGAAATATTTTTTAAGAAAACCTTCAGCTAAAGCATAACTAAAACCATTTCCACTATGTCGTCCTTCTTCAGATCTAAAGTCGTGATGTGCGTCAAAATTCACAGCATTAAGAGGCTTTTTAAGAGCTAAAGTAGAACCCTTAATATTTCCATACGCATTGTTATGACCACCACCAATAATAATAGGTATTTTCCCAGCACTAATAATTTGAGACACTAAAAACGTTACACTAGCATCAATTTTAGATACTAATTTCCTAGCTTTGGTGATATCCTTCCTTTTGTTCTGATCAAGCTTATCCAATTTATTTTGTTGCTTTTCAAAATCTAAACAACCCAAAATTGCAACTCTATTTGCATGCGTAAACACATTACTTTGCGTATTTAACAAAACTTTTATTACACTATCCCAAGCGTTAGAAGTACCTGTACTTCCGTAATTTGCAAATACACCAACGTCTTCTCGGATTCCAAAAATAACATAGGTGACGTCCATTTTTAATAACTGCTCGTATATATTGTCAAGGTCTGGAAGTAACATAATATGTTCTCCAAATTTGGTTTCTTTAGGACGTTTTTTCAGAATAGAAGTTAATTCTGAAGTTGTAAAAGGTTTTAAGTGTTCCATTAACAAAATTTATTAATTTTGATGTATTAAAAGTACAGTTTTTTATTTTCAGCTTTGCATAAAATTTAAAAGAATTAACGTTTTAAAATAACTAAAAAACAAAAGTAACTTATGGAAAATTCAAACAGTAAGGGTATTGGGTTAAAAATTGCTTTGGGTATATTATTGGCTCTATTTTTAGGGACTGCATTTTACACTTCTAAATTGTATAATGAGAAAAAAGAAAACGAAGCTACATTAACCATGGAGAAGAATCAAGTCATGGCAGATTTGAGCTCAATGGCTAAACAATACGATGTTGCAATTGGTGAAAATGAAGTTGCAAATCAAAACCTTGTTGAAGCTAGAGACCGAATTCAAGGTTTAATGGATTCCCTTAAAATATCGCAAAACAGTGTCAATAGTTTATGGAGATATAAAAAGAAATTTATGGCACTTCAGGAAGAGATGGATGTGCTGTTAACTGAAAATGATGAACTAAAAGTGGAGAATGCCTTATTAGCGACATCATTAGATAGCACAAATATGCAGTTGGAAGAACGAGCAGTTTTTACCGATTCATTATTAGTTCAAAACACACAACTTTCTGAAGTAGTAGAAAATGCCGCAGTTTTACAAACTGTAGGTTTAAAAGGTTTTGGAGTTATCGAAAGAAGTTCGGGGAAATTAATTCCTACGGAAAGAGCAAAGCGTAGTGACAAGATTAGAATATGTTATACAGTTGCTAAGAATGCATTAGTAGGAGCAGGAGACAAAGAATTGTATGTTCAAATCTTAGATCCCAAAAACAATGTTTTAGGAGCGAATGAACAAATTCAGTTTGATGAAACGGTATTGAATTACAGTTTAATAAGTAAGTTTAATTACGAAAACAAAAACTTAGACATCTGTGAGTTTGTTGCACCAAATGACGATTTTACTGCTGGACGTTATGTTGTAAATGTCTTCAATGAAAATGAATTAGTTTCTGCTTCAGAGTTTACACTGAAATAGATTCAAAACACTATAAAAGTGAAATCCGAAAGTTCAATGAGCTTTCGGATTTTTTTATTTAAGAGTTATTATTCTTAGACTATTTGACCATTAATTATTACAGTATCTATATGATTATCTCCAAAAGCATATGGTAAATAATGGTAACTTGGAATTTCTTTTGTAATAATAATGTTTGCTTTTTTTCCTCTACAAATACTTCCATACAAATTAGAGATATCCATAGCATAAGCTCCATTAATTGTCGCAGCATTTATGGCTTCTTCAGGTGTCATTTTCATTTTGATACAAGCAGCTGATACCACAAAATTCATATTTCCACTTGGTGTAGAACCAGGATTATAATCGGTTGCTAAAGCCAATGGTAAACCTGCATCCATCAGTTCTCTTGCTGGAGTATAAGGTATACTCAAAAAATAGGAGCATCCAGGTAGTGCAACAGGCATAGTGTTAGATTGCTTTAACGCATCAATATCTTCAGGATTCAATTCTTCAAGATGATCCACAGATAAAGCCTTATATTTTACTCCTAAAGCAACACCACCAAAGGCATTAAATTGATTGACATGAATTTTTGGTGTTAATCCATGTTTAGTTCCTGCTTCAAGAACACGCTGAGTATCTTCTAAATCAAAGTACCCTTTTTCACAAAACACATCGATGTATTCGGCCAAATGTTCTTTAGCTACAGCTGGAATTAATTCATTTACCACTAAATCTATAAACCCCTCTTTATTATTTTTAAATTCCTTAGGAATTGCATGTGCCGCTAATAATGTTGGTTTTACTTTAATTGGAAAGTCTTTCTTTAACCGTTTAATGACTCTCAGCATTTTTAGTTCGGCTTCAATAGTTAAACCGTAACCTGATTTAATTTCAATAGCACCAGTACCAAGCTTTATAACTTCCGTTAATCGATTTGCCGCTTGATTATAAAGTTCATCTTCAGAAGTGTTTTGTAGTTTTTCAGCTGAATTTAAAATTCCACCTCCACGATTTGCAATATCTTCATAGGACAAACCATTAATTCTATCGACAAACTCTTGAGTTCGATCTCCAGCATATACAATATGAGTATGAGAATCGCACCAAGTAGGCAAAACCGTTTTTCCAGTTGCATCTATGATTTCGCCAGCTTCTAAGCCAGCCAAATCTTCCATGCTTCCAAATTCAACTATAGTATCATGATCTATAAATAAATACGCATTTTTAATAGTTGGTAAAAGTTTCATGTCTTCACCTTTTACAATGGTGACATTGGATTCTCTTACTTGAACGAGTTCTTTGATATTGATAATTAGTATTGACATTATAGTTTTGTTTAGCTTAAATGCAATAAATAGTATAGCGCTAGCCATCTACTAGCGCTATACTATTATACGTAGTAATTATTTATTTTTTTATAAACTTATAAGTGGTGTCAATCCCTTCAAACTTAATTAAATATATTCCTGTTTGAAGTTGAGATACATCAATACTTGTTGTTGATTGTAATGATACACGCATTATTTCTTTACCAACAGTGTCTAGAATAGAAAGATTTGAAATATCGTTTCTGTTTGTTTTAATATGTAACATATTTTGTGTTGGATTTGGATAAATTTTTAACCCTTCTATAGATATATCATCAACTCCAAGAGTAAATAAAGTATTCTCGAACCAATCGACAGTATCACTAAAGTTACCGATTGTGGCAATATCAAAATCAGTATCGTTGTCAAAATCGCCCACAGTAATATCTACCATTTGAAAATTATTATCGGCAATAGTAGTTGGAGTTAGATCAGGAGTGGCATTACTATTACCTTTAAACCAAATAATAGCATCACCACTTGTTCCGAAATCGGTTACAATGACATCATTTAAATTGTCATTATCAATGTCAGATACAAACGCTAAAGCTGGGCTAGAAATAATAGAAGCATCAGAAATTATATTAGGTGTAGAAGTACCATTTTTGATTTTATCATACCATATAACAGCTCCAGAAGTAATATCAGTAGACACCACATCCATCTGACCGTCGTTATTGACGTCTCCAAATGCGATATTTATAACTCGAGACATTCCATCATCTACAGATTGGGTGTCCTTAACCCAAGTTACAGCCGTAGATCCACTTTCTATATATAGGTTATAATAAATTTCTACCCTTTGAGGTCCTGGGAAATTATAAATACCAACTACAACATCCAAATCAGTATCACCATCATAATCGGCTACATCCACAAAGTATGGTGTATCGATATTAGCAATGTCTTCTTGAACAACTTGTTCGGTTCCAAAATTTCCAGCACCATCTCCAGCATACCAAACTGTTTTATTCTCACTAAAGTAAGGAACAATGATATCAATATTACCGTCCATATTTATATCTCCTGCTTTTACTTCACCAGGTGCTAAAAGCGTATCATCAATTACTGTTTCCATGCCAAATCCTCCAGTACCATCACTTAAAAAATAAACTACCTTATTTTGATTTACTGATGAGACTATGATATCATAACCAAAAAGGCCATCAATATTTGCAACCGCTAAACCATCAATAAAGGTGACAGTGGAGGATATGGTTGGTTGAATGGTGAAATTTCCTAAACCATCATTCTTATACCATTTTATGAAATCGATTGATCCAGCTGCATCATACGTTGCCATAACAAGATCAATATTACCGTCTCCATCAAAATCTCCTGATTCTATCTCATAAGGTTCATCACCAGTATTCGGATCAATATTTTCAAGAGGAGCAAAAGTAGTTTGTGCAAATGTAGTAGTACAAAATACCATGCAAATGCATAATTTAAGTAAAGTTGTTTTCATAATTTAAGTTGTTGATTTATTGTAAGATATGGATTTTATTTTAGAGAACCCACCATATTTTCTGGCTTAACCCATTCATCATATTCTTCAGCAGTTACATAACCAAGATTAATGGCTTCTACTTTTAAAGTAGTCCCATTTTTATGTGCTGTATTAGCAATTTCAGCTGCTTTATAATAACCAATTTTAGTATTTAAAGCGGTTACTAGCATTAATGAATTATTTAAAAGTTGTTTAATAACTTCATGATTAGGCTCAATTCCAGAAGCACAATGTTCTTCAAAACTCACGCAAGCATCACCAATTAATTGAGCAGACTGCAAAACGTTAGCTGCCATCATTGGTTTAAACACATTTAGTTCATAATGTCCTTGAGTTCCTCCAACTGTAACAGCAACATCATTACCCATTACTTGAGCACACACCATAGTTAAAGCTTCACATTGTGTTGGATTAACCTTTCCAGGCATAATAGAACTACCAGGTTCGTTTGCAGGAATAATAATTTCGCCAATTCCACTTCTAGGTCCAGAAGCCATCATACGAATATCATTAGCAATTTTATTTAAAGAAACAGCCAGTTGCTTTAAAGCACCATGAGTTTCAACTAAAGCATCGTGAGCAGCAAGAGCTTCAAATTTATTATCTGCAGTAATAAAAGGCAATCCAGTAAACTTAGCTATATATGCAGCTACAAGTTCACTATAACCATTTGGTGTATTAAGTCCTGTACCAACTGCAGTACCACCTAACGCTAATTCTGATAGGTGAGGAAGTGTATTCTCCAAAGCTTTCAATCCATGATCTAATTGAGACACATAACCTGAAAATTCTTGTCCGAGAGTCAAAGGCGTAGCGTCCATTAAGTGTGTACGACCAATTTTAACAACATCTTTAAACGCTGTAGATTTCTCATGCAATGTATTTCTTAATTGAGTAACTCCAGAAATTGTAGTCTCTACTACTTTTTTATAAATAGCAATATGCATTCCTGTTGGAAAGGTATCGTTTGATGATTGTGATTTGTTTACATCATCATTAGGCTGTATCGTTTTATCACCTTCACCAATAACTTTTCCGGCAATTTGGTGAGCTCTATTCGCTACAACTTCATTTACATTCATATTGCTCTGAGTACCAGAACCTGTTTGCCAAATAACAAGAGGAAACTGATCATCATGCATTCCTTGTAAAATTTCATCACAAACTTTTTCTATCAAATCACGCTTTTCATTATCTAAAACACCTAATTCGGCATTAGTATATGCTGCAGCTTTTTTTAGATAAGCAAAACCATAAACAATTTCTAATGGCATAGATGCAGTAGCACCAATTTTAAAGTTATTACGAGAGCGTTCAGTTTGTGCCCCCCAAAGTTTATCAGCAGGCACATTTACGTTACCCATTGTGTCTTTTTCTATTCTGAATTCCATAATATCTTGTGTAATTTATAGTGATACAAAGTTAGGATTTTGGAGAGTAATTGTTTAATAATTATAGTTTTAATTTTTCATTTATATTTAAAAAAGTAACTTCGCTATTGCTATATATCATGTAGTTGTACAAAAGGGCACTAAACAGTAAATAATTAGAATTTCAATGATTGAAATTAAAGACAACCATTTCATTGCAGAAGGCGTATACCAAAAGTGTTACATCCATCCTGAAAATAAAAATTTATGCATAAAGGTTAGTAAACAAGAATTAAGTACTTCCCGATTACTTTACGAAATCAATTATTTCAAAAAAATAAGTAAGAAGAATTGGAAGAAATTTGATTACCCGTTTTTTACTAAATATTATGGACAAGTAGACACAAATTTAGGAACAGGATTTGTTTACGATTATATTACTGATGAAACTACTGGAGAGATTTCAAAAACTATGGAGTATTACCTATTGAACCCTGATCCAAAAATCACAAATGATATGTTGCGTAATGCTTTTGAACATTTAAAGCGTTTGATGATAAAACACAGAATCATAGCTAGTGATATAAGGTCTAAAAATATTTGTTGTAAAATATTAAAGGATCAGAGTATACAAATGATTATTGTAGATGGAGTAGGACATAGGGATTTTATTCCTATTGTAGATTGGTCTAGTTATTTCGCTAAAAAGAAAATAGAAAGACGTTTAATAAAACATGATTTACACAACCTTGAAGCGCAGAGAGAATTCTTAAAAAAATCGGAAAAGTAATTCTTTTAATATCCTGTTAATAAAACCTAAATAAACTATTGTAAAACAAATCGGATTATTATATCTTTGCAATAACAAAAAAAAACCACATGTTCGAATTTGACCAATATTTAGGATTTTTAGCGTTTCTAGCCATTTTAACTTTAGGTTTTTGGTTAATGATTTTTTTAATCACATTTGTAGTTCCTTATTGGATTGGCGGATCGTTGATTGAACGCTTAAAAGAGATTAAAGAAGAAAAGAAAGCTAAACGTGCTGCTAATAGTTAATCGTTAAGTTTATATTCATATAAAAAAAGGAAACCATAATTGGTTTCCTTTTTTATTTATTGTAATTGAAGAATCGTCTCGTTATCCTTCAAAATCAAAGTTATCTCCATTTCCTCTTCCTGATCGTTCACGTTTTTTCTGTTGGTTAAAACGATAAGTAAACGATAAATTAAATGTACGCTCTCTCCATTGAAACTCACTATAAGAATTAAAACTCGAAGTTTCAGTTTCACTCTTTCGTTTTCTAGAATTGAATACATCACTTACATTAATTGCAATTGAAGCACGATCTTTAAACAAATCTTTACTAAATGCTAGATTTGCAGAGAAAATCCCTTCGCTTTTATTTTGCGCATCTTCTCTTGGACCTCTATAGTTTAAACGCGTTTGCCAATCAATATTACCAGGAAGTGTGTATTTATTATTTAAACGCACAAACCAACTTAAGTTTTCCGCTCCAAAATCAGTATCACCAAATGTACCTTCTGTAACCGATTGGAAGATATTAAAGTTACCGTTGATATTCCATTTCTTGGTTGGTCTATAGGTTAGTGTAAACTCGAATCCATAACGATCGTTAGAAGCTAAATTTACAGGTGATCTTTGAATAATCTGGATTAAATCATAATCTTGGTCTAATTGAGCAAAATTTGGATCGTTAATATTAACGATTAGATTGGTTTCAAATATGAAGTAATCATCTGTACCAATATTGATAAAATTAAATGTATCAGTAGTGCGTTGGTAATATACTGATGTATTTAAAGATACTTTATTACTAAATCTTTTATAATACCCTAAATCAAATGTATTCGAAAAACTAGGATCTAAATCTGGATTCCCTTGAAATAAATTTGTTGCAGAACTACGAGACGGAAACGGGTTAATAAATCGTGAACGTGGTCTTCTTATTCTCCGGTTATAACCAAGTGTTACATTTTCATCTTCACCAAGTTCGTAGGCCAAATTTACAGTAGGGAAGAAGTTTACATAACTTTTTCTATCAAATTGATTAGTTGTTTCTTGGTCAATAGTTATTCTTGTGCCTTCCATTCGTAAACCAAGAAGATAACTAAACTTCGTTTTTATTTTACTACCAAACTGTGTGTAAAATCCATTTACGTATTCTCTATAAACCAAGTTATTGCTTAAACCTGTACTGCGTTCAAACAAACCAGTATTATTATCTCTAAACGATATTTCATAATCAGTGTCAAGCGTTAAAAAGCGACCTTGATAACCAAATTCAAACTGACTGACTTCTCCAACAGGCAGGACATAATCACTTTGTAAAAAAACACGATCTTGGCTTTCATCTGTTGTGACATCTTCGACATCAATACCATCTTGTTGAATTAATGATGCCTCTGTTTCTGTACTAGATTCATATTGAAAGTTGGCAGTAAAACGATGCTCTGAATCATCACCAAATTGCTTGTCAAAATTCACACTATACTGAATAGTTTTGTCGTCTTCAAATTCTGGGTCAAAACGATTTCTGAATGTTGTTGTATTTGAAGAATTCTCAAACTCTACAATTCTGTTTGTGCTTTCTTGTTCATTATTACTATCACGATATTGAATAGAAGTTGTCAAAGAAGCAGTATCATTAATATACCATTCTACACCCAAATTTGTACTAAGACCTTTTCGTTCGCGGTCAAACGTTCTTGTTTCTTCTAATCGATCACCTGAAGGTATAAACTCAGAATTTGAATACGCATTACCAGGAATCTCTCTGTAGTTATAACTCGTGGTATTGAAAAAATTAAAATCACCAGTTCTATAATTTATATTTCCTGAAATTCCTGCTTGTGTTGGATAACCTCCATTTACAGTTATTGCTCCATTAAGACCTTGAAGTTTACTTCGCCTTAATATAATGTTTAAAATACCTGCTGTGCCTTCAGCATCATACCTAGCCGAAGGAGAAGTAATTACTTCAACACGTTCTATTGCCTCTGCTGGTAACTGACGTAAAGCTTCAGTGGAATTAAGTCCGACTAAACCAGATGGCTTGCCATTAATTAATATTCTTACGTTGTCGTTTCCTCGTAAAGCAACATTTCCTTCAACATCTACTGAAACAGAAGGGACATTATCTAAGACATCACTAACGGTTCCTCCTCGAACAGTTAAATCTTTACCTATGGTATATACTTTTTTATCCAGTTTTATCTCAGCTGTTGTTCGTTCAGCAATAATTTCTACTGTATCTAGAGCTTCAAGATTGAGAGATAAACCAACGGTTCCTAGGTCTATACTTTTGTCAAATAACTTATCAGAATAAGTTTTTGTCTTATAGGATAAGTATTCAATTTTAACATCGTAAATTCCAGAGGGAACTACAATTTCGAACTTACCGTCGAGATCTGTAATTCCACCAGTTACAACAGTGTTCGCTGTCTTGTTAATGAAAGAAATTGTAGCGTATTCTAATGGAAAGTTTTCCTCTGCATCAATGACTTTACCAGTAATAATAACTTCTTTTTGAGCAAAACTAATCGCAGTGATTAGTAATAAGAGTAGAGTCAATTTTAATTTCATAATTAAGTAATAATATTATATGCTACTTTAGATGTGTAAAAATAAAATTACTTGTGATTGTAAACGGTTAATCTTTTGTTAAACAAATAAAATAAAACCTTTACAAAGGCAAAGTATTGTTGTCGAATTAATTATCTTTTTTTCGATCATTCTTCTTTTTTTTCTTCTTTTTCTTATCCTTTTGATCTTTTTTCCAATCCCCTTTGATTTGATTTAATATAAAATCAATTTGTTCTTGATCTAATATGGTTTTTATATCATTAAAATGTCTTTTATCAAGCTCAGTAACTAGATCTTCTTTTTCAAAGGCTCGTAGATCATACATATAAATTTTTGTGATTTCTACAAAGTACGATTCTATGGATAGTGTAATAATATGCTGTTTAAAATCATCTACTTTTAGAGCTTCTACTATATCGCTAATCAGTTGAGCTTTTATTTCTTTACTCTTTTTTTCATAGCGCTCTTTATCATATTTAATCTGCGCATCTGTTTGTGAGAAACCTTGTAAACTAAACATAAATGCCAAAGCAATCAGTATATATTTTTTACTAATCATAATATTGAATATCTTATTTATATCAATTAAATTATTTCAATTATCAAAGATGGAGGTCTACCAATCACGGCTTTTCCATTACTGACAACAATTGGTCGTTCAATAAGTTTTGGGTTTTTCACCATTGCTGATATGATATTATCATCTGTTAAATCTTTTCCCTTATAATCAGATTTCCAAATTGCTTCATTTTTTCTAACCAAGTCAATAGGCTTAATATTTAATAATGCTATTATCTCTTTTAGTTTTGCTTCGGAAATTAGTTCGTCAAGATATTTAATGACTTCAAAATCCTTGCCAGAATTTTCTAAAACTTGAAGTCCTTCTCTAGATTTACTGCAACGTGAATTGTGATAAATTGTAATCATAGTTTATAATTGGTTAGGATTTTCTTCTTTTTGTCCCATCATCATTAAGTAAGCTTTCAAAAATGGTTCCAAATCTCCATCCATAACGGCATCTACATTCCCAGTTTCATGGGCAGACCTTACATCTTTAACTAACTTATAAGGATGCATTACATAGTTACGGATTTGACTTCCCCATTCAATCTTCATTTTACCAGCTTCAATATCATCTCGTTGAGCCATTTGCTTTTGCAATTCTATTTCATATAACTGAGACTTCAGCATTTGCATAGCACGAGATCTATTATCATGTTGTGAACGTGTTTCTGAACATGAAATCTGAATTCCTGATGGCTTGTGAGTCAACTGAACTTTAGTTTCAACTTTGTTAACGTTTTGTCCACCAGCTCCACTTGATCTTGCTGTTGTAATTTCAATATCTGCAGGATTAATATCAATTTCTATAGTATCATCAACTAAAGGATATACATAAACAGACGCAAAACTAGTATGTCGTTTGGCATTACTATCAAAAGGTGAAATTCTAACTAATCGATGTACACCATTTTCTCCTTTAAGCCAACCAAAAGCATAATCGCCTTGAATTTCTAATGTCACCGTTTTTATTCCTGCAACGTCTCCTTCTTGAAAGTTGAGTTCTTTAACTTTAAATCCGCTCTTTTCAGCATACATTAAGTACATGCGCATCAGCATACTTGCCCAATCACAGGATTCAGTACCACCAGCTCCAGCAGTTATTTGAAGAACAGCGCTTAAACTATCACCTTCTTCAGATAACATATTTTTGAATTCAAGTTTTTCGATAAGAAGTAAAGCTTTTTGATACCTGCTTTCAACATTTTCTACAGTAGCTTCTTCCTCTTTGTAAAACTCGTATATAACTTCAAGATCTTCTAATAAGGTAATTCCTGATTTATAGTCTTCAACCCAACTTTTTTTCTCACGAAGCGATTTCATAACCAATTCTGCTTGCTTGGAATCGTTCCAGAAGTTTGGATCAAAAGTTTGTTCTTCTTCGTTAGAAATTTCTATTAATTTGGCATCTATGTCAAAGATAGTGCCTTAGTTTATCAAGGCGTGTATTAAGATCTTTAATTTGATCTGAAGTAATCATAGTGTGAAATTTTAAACGAAAATAAGATATAAATCATTCAGAAAAAACTAAAACTTAATTATGTTTCAAATGAAATATATGACGGAGCATTTAAATAATTATTTTGAACTTTATCAAGAATTTGATTGAATGATATATTCCCTTTAAAAAGGAACCAGTTTTCCTGTCTAATTATGTAAGGAGTAAAGCCCATTCTATAAAAACCTTTGAGACTCGATATGTTTTCTTCTTCAACAAAAGCAATAATCCTGTTAAGGTTTTTATACTGTTGTTGTTTTACTATTTGTGACATAGCATTAGACATGACGCGTAACCCTCTATAATCTGGATGCGTAAATATGCCTTCAATTATAGCTTCATTTTTATTTATTTCAGGAAAAACAGGACCGAAGTAATCTGTTATTTGTTGTTGGGCTTTATGCGTAAATAACCATTGTCTGTAGATTGTTACATTTTCTTTTGTAGTTGCAACATAACACTGTGGTATTTGCTCTTCTACCAATCTTGCATGTCTGTACTCTTCGTTAAGAGAATTGATATCAGTTGCTTCAAATGGTCTTATTCTGATATCAATATTTGAAATTGATTTACTAAGCTGATATGGTGTTGCCTCTAAGCCAATAAAAATGGTTTTTGAATATAAACGTTTGCAAAGTCCATCAAGAATTGGCTTTAAATTTCCATTTCTAACTAGCTTTACAACAATTTTTAATCTTTGGTATAGGGCTTTCAGTGTTTAAAATTTATGCAGACTTAAAACATTATTTAGACTGCAAGTTTCTAATTTATAAGACACGTTTTATTTCTCTTGGTCACAATTATCAATTCACATAAATTATGTAGTTTTATACACTAATTATTCAAAATGAAAAAACAACTATTCTACACCGTTTTATGTCTATTAGTTTCACCTGTATTCTCACAGGTATTAGACAATAAAGAACTTGAAAATTATAATGGGTTCTTTAAGTTTTATTATGAGGAAGCTCAGGATAAAATCTACTTAGAGGTTAAAGGTTTAAACAAAGAATTTCTATATGTAAACTCTCTTGCAACTGGAGTGGGTTCTAATGATATCGGTTTAGACAGAGGGCAATTGGGAAGAGAACGAATTGTAAAATTTGAAAAAGCCGGTAATAAGTTGTTATTAATTCAGCCAAATCAGAACTATCGAGCGATTACAGATAATGAACTTGAAAAGAAAAGTATTGAGCAGGCTTTTGCCAAATCAGTATTATTCGGATTTAAAATTGAAGGAGAAAATAACGGCACCTATATAATTGATTTGACTCCTTTTTTAATGGAAGATGCTCATGGTGTTGCTTCGGTTTTTAAGCGAAGTAAAGAGGGAAACTATAAATTAGATAAATCTAAAAGCGCTTTATCACTCGATCGAACAAAAGCTTTCCCTAAGAATGTAGAGTTTGAAGCTCTACTCACTTTTAAAGGACAGCCTATAGGAAAAAATATAAGAAGTGTGACTCCTACAGCCTCTTTAGTGAGTGTAATTCAACATCATAGTTTTATTGAATTACCAGATGCTGGTTATAAAATGAGAGAGTTTGACGTTAGAAGTGGAGCAATTTCAATGTCATATTTGGATTATGCAACACCAATTCAAGAGCCTATTAGAAAACGCTATATCATTCGCCATCGATTAGAAAAGAAAAATCCTAAGGCTGATTTAAGTGAAGCTAAAGAACCAATTATATATTATCTAGATCCAGGAACACCAGAACCTGTGCGTTCAGCACTTTTAGAAGGAGCTCGATGGTGGAATCAAGCTTATGAGACTATTGGTTTTAAAGATGCTTTCCAGGTGAAAATGTTACCTTCAGATGCTGATCCTATGGATTGTCGCTATAATGTGATTCAATGGGTGCATCGTTCTACTAGAGGATGGAGTTATGGCGGAAGTGTTATTGATCCTAGAACAGGAGAAATTATTAAAGGTCATGTAAGCTTAGGAAGTTTACGTATTCGTCAAGATTTTATGATAGCTCAAGCGTTATTAGACAAACCATTTGCTGAACGTGATGACAATTATCAACCTATGTTAGATATGGCTTTGGGTAGAATTCGTCAGTTAAGCGCTCACGAAGTTGGTCATACCATTGGTTTTGCTCATAATTTTGCTGCAAGTACAAAAGGTAGAGCTTCAGTTATGGATTATCCACATCCATCAGTAAAATTGACCAACGGAAACATTGATTTAAGTGATGCTTATGCTGTTGGTATTGGTAATTGGGATAAAGTTACTGTCGCTTATAGTTATATTGAATTTGATAATAGTAAAAATGAAAAGGAAGCTTTAAATAAAATTTTAAAGGATGCCGATTCTAATGGCTTACAATTTATCTCAGATAGTGATGCTAGAGCTAAAGGAGGAGCACACGCATTTGCTCATCTTTGGGATAATGGTAAATCTGCTTCAGAAGAATTAAACAATGTTTTAGCTGTAAGACAAAAAGCCATTTCAAATTTTTCTAAAGATAATATACGTGATGGTCAACCATATTCAGTTTTAGAAGATGTGTTTGTACCTCTTTATTTCTTTCATAGATTCCAAACAGAAGCAGCTGTCAAGGTTGTTGGTGGCTTAGATTATAATTATGCTGTGAAAGGTGACGGTCAAACCATTGTAAAAGTAGTAGATGCTAAATTACAAAGGGATGCCTTAGATGCAATTTTAAAAACGTTATCATCTGATGCATTAGCCATTCCAAAAGATAAACTTGAGTTATTTCCTCCAAGAGCTTTTGGGTATGGCAGAAGTCGTGAATCATTTTCAAGTCAAACAGGCGTAGCATTTGATCCAATGAGTGCAGCTGCAACAGCTAGTGATATGACATTAGGTTTATTATTGCATCCTCAACGTGCAAATAGAATGATTCAGCAAATGAGTTTAGATGCTAACCAATTATCTTTAGATGATATGCTGCAACAAGTTATAAATGGCTCTTTCGGAAAAACATATAGTGATCCTTACAAAAGCGAAGTACAGCAACTAATTAATGAACGTGTTCTTATTCATTTAATGAATTTAGCTTCTAATAACAAATCACTATTGCAAGTAAAGGTAAAAGCTAACAATGCTATCAATTCTTTATTTAATACTGATAAAAGACAATCAACTCCATATAGTTCACATTACATAATGATGATAAATGAATTTAGAGAGCATCCAGAAAAATTTAAAATTGAAGTCACACCAAAAATCCCAGATGGATCTCCAATTGGAAGTGATTTATGTAATTACAATTCTAACTAGACTATGATTATAGATTTAAGAAGTGATACGGTAACCAAACCAACTAAAGGTATGTTAGACGCTATGATGTCTGCCGAAGTTGGTGATGATGTTTATAAAGAAGATCCTTCAGTTAATGCTCTAGAAAAGCGTTTAGCTGATATGTTTGGTAAAGATCAAGCTTTGTTTTTCCCAACAGGAAGTATGGCAAATCAAACAGCTTTGAAGTTGCATACTAATCCAGGCGAGCAAGTGATTTGTGATAAATATTCACATATTTATAACTATGAAGGAGGAGGAGCTTCTTTCAATAGTGGAATTTCTTGTAAACTTATTGATGGTAATCGTGGTATGTTTACGGCTTCTCAGGTAGAAGCGTCTATTAATCCTCCAGATTTTTATCATAGTCCACTAACAACATTGGTTGAAGTTGAAAACACAACTAATAAAGGAGGAGGAGCTTGTTGGGATTTTGAAGAACTAAAGCGAATTAGAAAAGTTTGTGATACACATAATTTAGGATATCACTTAGATGGTGCTCGACTATGGAATGCACTTGCAACAACCAAGGAAAAAGCAAAAGACTACGGACAATTATTTGATACGATATCAGTTTGTTTTAGTAAAGGATTAGGTTGCCCAATTGGTTCAGTTTTAATTGGAGATAAGGATTTAATGCAAGGCGCTATTCGTGTTCGTAAAATACTGGGTGGAGGTATGCGACAAGTTGGTTATTTGGCTGCAGCTGGATTGTATGCATTAGATCATCACTTAGACAGATTATCTGAAGATCATAAAAAAGCTAAAGAAATTGGTGCAGTTTTAGAAGACCTATCAATAATAGCAAAAGTAGAACCTATAGAAACCAACATTGTTATTTTTGAATTGGAACCTCATGTTGATGAAAGCGAATTCCTAAAACAATTATCAGATAAAGACATTCACATTATAGGAATGGGAAGTAATAAACTTCGAATGGTCACTCATTTAGATTATACAGATGCCATGCACAAACACCTTCTAGATATTTTGAATGAGTTTTAGTAGACAAGCGAAGTATTTGAAAATTATTTAACCTTATCCCAAACCAGGAATATTAGGCATTCCAGCCTTTGCTACTGCAGCAACTTCAGTTTCATGAACCGTTGTTGCACGTTCAATAGCTTTGTTTAAGGTGAGAATAAGATAATCCTCTAACATGTCCTTATCTTGAAGCAATTCGTCATCAATGGCAATTGATTTTATAGTTCGATTAGCTGTAATAGTAACTTTTAGCTTGTTATCACTACTATTCTCGTCAATTAAAACACTGTGAAGGCGCTCTTTAGTTTCTTCAACTTTCTTCTGGGTCTCTTTAAGTTTACCCATCATTCCCATCATATCTCCAAACATATTGTTAAGTTTTAAATTATAAGTTGCAAAATTAGTAAATTGCCAGACTTTTAAAAAGAAAAATGAAGACGACTATCGAAGTTCCTGTTGCAAGACAAATACCAAAAGAGCTAGAAATCCATAATGACCTTAGAATTGACAACTATTTTTGGTTAAATCAACGTGAGGATCAAAATGTATTAGATTATTTAAAAGCTGAAAATGATTTCTATGAGCAAGAAACAGCGCATACTAAAGATTTTGAAAAGCAGCTTTTTGATGAAATGAAAGCTAGAATTAAAGAAGATGATTCTTCCGTTCCCTACAAATACAATGGTTACTGGTATTTAGTCCGCTACGAGAAGGGTAAAGATTATCCAATATATATACGTAAAAAAGAAAGCCTAGAAGCCAAAGAAGAATTAGTATTTGATTGTAATGAAATGGCCAAAGGTCATGGATATTTCAGATTAGTAGGATTAAGTGTAAGTCCTGACAATACTATGATTTCATTTGGTGTAGATACGGTTGGAAGACGTCAATATAATCTTCAAGTAAAAAGTTTAATTACAAATGAAGTGTTTTCAGATGTTATTGAAAACACTACAGGTTCTTCAACTTGGGCAAATGACAATTGTACAATTTTTTACTCGAAAAAAGACGAGCAGACCCTTCGAGCAAATGAAATCTATAAACATAAAATTGGTGATCCTGAAGAAGAAGATGTAGTTGTATTCACTGAGGATGATGATACATTTGGAGTAGCTGTTTACAAATCTAAGTCTAGGAAATATATCATTATCGCTTGTTATAGCACACTTACTAATGAATTTCATATCCTTGATGCTAATACACCAGATAATGAATTTAAAGTCTTTCAAAAGCGAATTAGAGGCTTAGAATATAGCATTTCTCACTTTGAGAATCATTTTTATGTAGTTACCAATAAAGATGAAGCGACCAACTTTAAGCTCATGAAAACATCTGAAGAAACTACTAAAGTCGATAATTGGACTGAAGTGATAGCTCATAGAAAAGATGTACTTATTGAAGATATTGATATTTTCAAAGATTACCTTGTAGTAAGCGAGCGCACTAATGGCTTGAATCATATCAGAATCATGCGATGGGATAAAACGGAAGATTATTATTTGCCATTTGATAACGAAACATATACAGCCAATGTTGGAACAAACGTCGATTTTGACACTGAAACCTTAAGGTATGCATATAATTCATTGACAAATCCATCTTCTGTAATCGATTTCAATATGCGAACTAAAGCAAAAGAAATCAAAAAAGAGCAAGAGGTTTTAGGTCCTAATTTTGATAAAGACAACTATACTTCTGAACGAATTTGGGCTACTGCTAAAGATGGAACTAAAATTCCAATGTCAGTGGTTAGAAGAAAAGACACAAAGTTAGATGGCAATGCACCTATATTACAATATGCTTACGGAAGTTATGGTTCTACAATAGATCCATATTTTTCAACAATACGATTGAGTTTATTAGATAGAGGTTTTATACATGTTATAACGCATGTTAGAGGAGGAGAATACTTAGGCAGACAATGGTATGAGGATGGAAAACTTCTTAAAAAGAAAAATACATTTACCGATTTTATAGATTGCTCAAAACATTTGATAACTGAAGGCTATACATCTAAATCACATTTGTATGCCATGGGAGGAAGCGCAGGAGGTTTGTTAATGGGAGTAATCGTCAATGAAGCACCTGAACTTTATAATGGCATTATTGCCGCTGTACCTTTCGTTGATGTTGTAACTACTATGTTAGATGATACGATTCCATTAACAACAGGTGAGTATGATGAATGGGGAAATCCAAATAAAAGCGAATACTACAACTACATCAAGAGCTATTCACCTTACGACAATTTAAAAAAGCAAAATTTTCCAAATCTATTGGTTACCACGGCTTTACATGATTCACAAGTACAGTATTGGGAGCCAGCAAAGTGGGTTTCTAAGCTCAGAACTTATAAACAAGATACTAACAAATTATATCTTGTCACCAACATGGAAGCTGGTCATGGCGGAGCTTCCGGACGATTTGAGGCATTAAAAGAAGATGCTCAAGAATATGCCTTTTTACTAGACTTAGAAGGAATTACTAGTTAGTTTCAAAAAAAATAGTAGTTTTGCAAGGTTTTATGTTTCAATTCTAAATGAAATTGAAACTGATAAATAGCATTTATGAAACAAGACAAACATGTATTTGATAATGTTTTACAATTAATTGGTAAAACACCGCTTATCAAATTAAACAAAATGACTAAAGGCTTTGAAGGTGATTTCTTCGCAAAAGTAGAAGCTTTTAATCCAGGTCATTCGTCAAAAGACAGAATTGCACTTCATATTATAGAAGAAGCCGAAAGACAAGGCATTTTATCTCCTGGTGATACAATTATTGAAACAACTTCTGGTAATACAGGTTTTAGTATTGCAATGGTTAGTATCATTAAAGGATATGAATGTATCTTAGCTGTAAGTTCTAAATCTTCAGCAGATAAGATCGATATGCTAAAATCTATGGGAGCACAAGTTTATGTGTGTCCAGCTAATGTTAGTGCAGACGATCCACGCTCATACTACCAAGTAGCTAAGCGTTTACATAATGAAATTAAAGGTTCTATTTATATCAATCAATATTTTAATCAATTAAATATTGATGCACACTATAATTCTACTGGTCCAGAAATCTGGAATCAAACAGAAGGAGAAATTACGCATTTAATTGCTTGTAGTGGAACTGGCGGAACTATTTCAGGAATTTCTAAATACTTAAAAGAACAAAATCCTAATGTCAAAGTAATTGGTGTTGATGCTTTTGGTTCTGTATTGAAGAAATATCATGAAACACGTGAGTTTGATGAAAAGGAAATATATCCATATAGAATAGAAGGATTAGGTAAAAACTTAATTCCTACTGCAACAGACTTCGATTTAATTGACAAATTCATCAAAGTAACGGATGAAGAAAGTGCACATACAGCACGTGAAATCTCAAGAAGTGAAGGATTATTTGTAGGTTATACAAGTGGAGCAGCAATGCAAGCTCTAAAGCAACTTAACGAAGAAGGAGAGTTCAAAAAAGGAGATAACGTAGTTGTTATATTTCCAGATCATGGATCACGTTACATGAGTAAAGTTTATAGTGATAAATGGATGGGAGAACAAGGTTTCTTTGATAGTAAAACTGAAGTTGCTGAAAGTATTCAGTATATAAAATAAAATTATTTATTAAGTATAGAGTCCTATTACATTTAATTGTGATAGGATTTTATGCATATAGGGCTTATAAACATTGGTCTTAAAAATATTATGCAGTCATAATATAATTGACTAATTTTGCTCCAACTAATTAGACTAAAATTAATAGCTTTAAATGAAGGATTTATTTGAAAAGATTTATAAAGATAAAGGACCGTTAGGAAAATGGGCTTCGCATGCCGAAGGTTATTTCGTTTTTCCTAAGCTAGAAGGTAAAATATCTAATAGAATGAAGTTTCAAGGTAAAGACGTAATTACTTGGAGTATTAACGATTATCTTGGTCTTGCTAACCATCCTGAGGTTAGAAAGGTCGATGCGGAAGCTGCTGCTGAATATGGCTCAGCTTACCCAATGGGAGCACGAATGATGTCTGGTCATACAGATCTTCATGAACAACTACAAATTGAGCTTGCTGAATTTGTAAATAAAGAAGCATCATATTTATTAAATTTTGGTTACCAAGGAATGGTTTCTACCATTGATGCTTTGGTTTCAAAAGATGACATTATTGTTTATGATGTTGATGCTCATGCTTGTATTATTGATGGTGTACGTTTACATATGGGAAAACGTTTCACTTACAAACATAATGATGTTGAAAGTCTTGAAAAAAACTTAGAAAGAGCCACTAAAATGGCTGAGCAAACTGGAGGAGGAATTTTAGTGATTTCTGAAGGTGTGTTTGGAATGCGTGGTGAACAAGGTCGTTTAAAAGAAATTGTTGAACTTAAAAAGAGGTTTAATTTTAGATTTTTTGTTGATGATGCACATGGTTTTGGAACTTTAGGAAAGACTGGCGCAGGTGCTGGTGAAGAACAAGGTGTACAAGATGATATTGATGTATATTTCGCTACGTTTGCTAAATCTATGGCAAGCACAGGAGCGTTTATTGCTGCTGATCAAGAAATTATAGATTACTTAAAATATAACTTACGTTCACAAATGTTTGCAAAATCACTTCAAATGCAACTTGTAGTTGGAGCTCGTAAACGTTTGCAGATGTTAAAAACAATGCCAGAGTTAAAAGAGAACCTTTGGACAATTGTGGATGCATTGCAATCTGGATTAAAAAAACGTGGATTTGATATTGGAACAACTCAAAGTTGTGTAACTCCAGTATATCTTAAAGGAAGTATTCCTGAAGCAATGGCATTAGTTCGTGATTTACGTGAAAACTACGGTGTTTTCTGTTCTATAGTTGTGTATCCTGTAATTCCAAAAGGTTTAATTCTTTTAAGAATGATACCTACGGCAACTCATACTATTGAAGATGTAAATGAAACTCTTGATGCTTTTGATGCGATTAGAGAACGCTTAGAAAATGGAACTTACAAACGTTTATCTGCTGCAGTAATTGCTGCAATGGGTGAATAAATAAAACAATATATTAGAATAAAAAAACCAATGAGAAATCATTGGTTTTTTTTGTATTTAATTCACTGACTTAAAGATGATTAACAACTCAAGTCTAAAGTTATAATTCATTAACAAAAGCAACTGAATGACAAGCAACTATCGCTGCAGTTTCTGTTCTTAAACGTGTCTCTCCTAATGTTATTGGCGTAAAACTAGATTGAATAGCTAATTCTATTTCTTTACTACTAAAATCTCCTTCAGGTCCAATTAGAATAGTAATCTCTGTATTGGCACTTAATTCGTGTTTGAGAGATTTTCTGTTTGTTTCTTCACAATGTGCAATAAACAATGCTCCTTCATGATTTTGAGCAATAAAGTCTTTATAATTGATAGCCTCATGAAGTTTCGGTAAATAGCAGTCTAAAGACTGTTTCATCGCAGAAAGAGTAATTTTCTCATAACGTTCTGCTTTTATAACGCGACGTTCACTATTATCGCAAATAATAGGAGTGATGCTGTCAATTCCAATTTCAGTAGCTTTTTCTAGAAACCATTCGTAGCGGTCATTCATTTTAGTAGGAGCAACCGCTAAATGCAAACTATATGTTCTTTTGGACTGAATTTCAGAATTTATGATCTTTGCTTTACAGTTTTTTTGATCTGCTGAAATGATTTCAGAAGTAAACAGAACACCTTTTCCATTAGTAATATGAAGTGTATCACCAAGAGATTTTCTCAAAACTCTTATGATGTGCTTACTTTCTTCTTTAGAAAATTGAATTTGGTCATTATCTTGAGATAATTCCGAATTATAAAATAGCTGCATTATTTAACAGGTTCAGTTACTTTAAGAACCTTTATTTCTTCAATATATTTTGTGTCCTCAGTTTTTAGAATTACATAATACCATTGTTGATCTGGAATATCAATAGTAAAAACATCATCAACTTCATGTGGACTGTCTAGCACTTGAGCTTCAAAATCTGGATGTAAATCTCCTTTCGTTATCCAACCTAAATCACCACCTCTTTTGGCATTAGTATCCATAGAGTAGTGTTTTGCTAAATCTTCAAAACGAAAACCACTATTGTATTTAGCCACAATGTTTTGTCTAAGGATATTTATCTCTTCCATAGATTTCTTCTTTCCATCAAAAAATATATAGCTGAGTTTTTGGTACGGAATCTCATTTTTGTCAACTACCTTATAATACGTTTTTGACATGTCAGTTTTATAAACCTTTTTTGAGCCTTTTCCCAATCGGAAAAGTTCTTCAGCGATTTTAGTGTGATGCTTTTCCTTATTAAAAGTGATAACTTTCCCTTTAAATGATTTGTTTTTTTTAACGAATATCTTGGCTTCATCAAGAGTTTGTACTGAATCTATTTCACTTTCAAAATCATTTTGAGAAAAGCACACTGTTGTAGTTACACATATAAGTAGTAATAGTATATTTTTAAGCATAGTTAAGTTGTTTATGTTAGTCAAATTTAAAGCGAAAGACAAATCATTAAACAGAAGTCAAATGAAGTTTTAAAGAATCGATTGTTTATAACTTAAAATTATAACTCTATTCTACCGTCAACCATAGTTAATTTACGGTCTGCCATATCTGCCAGTTCTTGATTATGAGTAACAATTATGAAGGTTTGGCCAAACTCATCTCTAAGTTTAAAAAAGAGGTTGTGAAGATTTTCAGCCGATTCGCTATCTAAATTACCAGAAGGTTCATCAGCAAAAATGAGTTCAGGATCATTAATAAGAGCTCGGGCCACAGCTACACGTTGTTGTTCTCCACCTGAAAGTTCATTTGGCTTGTGATGATAACGATCTGTGAGACCAAGAAAATCTAAAAGCTCTTTTGCTCGCTTTTCGGCTTCGGACTGATTCTTCCCATTTATGAATGCTGGAATACATACATTTTCTAAAGCTGTAAATTCTGGTAGTAACTGGTGGAATTGAAAAATAAACCCAATATGGTCATTTCTAAACTTGGCTAGTGACTTGTCATTGAGTTTAGAAACATCAGTATTATTTATTAATAATGCATCATCAGTCTTGTGATCTATTTTATCTAAGGTTCCTAGAATTTGTAAGAGTGTTGTTTTTCCTGCACCAGAAGCTCCAACAATTGAGACGATTTCTCCCTTTTTAATTTCGAGATTAACACCTTTTAGAACGTGAAGATCACCATAATATTTATGAATGTTTTTTACCTGAATCATTTGCTTTTGATAGAGGTTAAAAGTAATACTTTATGATGTCATGTACAATTAAGAATCCGTTTTGTTTTTATTTCCAAACATCCGTTTTGCATCATTATAATCTAGGAAATATTGCAAGCGAAGTGAAAATGTGTTTTGCATTGGTTGATCAAAAAGCGTATTTAAACTATCGCTATATGACTCTGTTGACTGCTCATCAATATTGAATAATTGATTTCTATATAAAGCTGTTAAAAAACTGCCAGGAGCGAATTGCCAAGAATAGCTTAAATCTATATTCCATGTGCTAAAATTAATATCAGGATCTCCACCTATATTATCTTTATTGAAACCTGAATCAGTAGTCAATTCTCCATTATCAAGAAGCGTATACATATCATAGTTATATCTTACAGTGTCCCAGTAGTGTCTAAAAGTTAATGATAATACATTAAAAGGGTCGAAAGTATAGTTAGCCGAAATACTATTAGTAACTGTTTGTCTCTGACGTTCTCCAAAGATTGGTTCTCCATCAACTTCAGTAGCATAACCTCTATCTCCATTTCTATGTCTGAAGTTGATTCTATAAACCATTAGAAAATTGTCATTAAATCGAACTCTAGGGCTTATATTAAAATCGTAAGTAAAGAATTCTCTATCATCGTCAAATAAGGTCCCAATGTTTCCTCTTAAATCCAATGCAAATACTTTATTATAGTTTGTTGAAAACCATCCACCAGTGCCAACAAAGTTTTCAAATATGAATGCTCTTCCATCTCTAGATTCAAAATAATCATATTGTTTACCAGGTTCAATATTCAGTCTTAACCCATAGGCGTTAAGACTTATGGTACTTGCTCTATAATTAGCACCAAAATTCATTCCTGTGAATACACCAGGATTAGCAAGCATTCTGTAATTTATATAAGCATTAATTCTATAGCTATTTAGCTTTCCTTTTGGTTCAAAAGTTTGATAGGAAGCGTCGGCTCCAAAATTATTGAAGTTATTTCTAAACTGTAGACCTAAGTCATTAATTTCATATTTAGTGTCTGCAAAACGATGATCAAAACTATATCTAAAATTACCTGCAACTTTACCGGCAAAAAGAAAAGAGCTAAATCCAGTCTCAGGATCTGCTAATTGGTAATTAACATGACTCATTTTAGCTTCAGAAACAACTCTAAATATATTTTTCTTATTAGTTAGGTCAGCTCTAAGTGCTGTAACATTAGCATCTCTAAAGCTCCCTTCACGTAAAACATTAGTATTAATTAAGCTTACTGAAGAGTTAGTATTAAATTGTTTGTCTACAACCAAAACGTTATAATTTGTAAATGGCTCAATGACTTCTGATCTTGATTCTCCTGTATTGTTATTAGTAACTCTTGCATCCGTTTCTTCGGTAATTGCGTTGAATATTCCAATTCCCCAACCATCTTTGGTTCGACCAGAAATTTTTATTGCATTAAGAACTTTTACTTCATTTGGCGCATCAACCGATTCATTATCTGGGTCGTATTCTATTTCTCCACTTGGAGCTCCACCAATACGCCTCGAAAAAAATAAACCTCCTTTTGAAAATAAATCGACACCTTCTGTAAAAAATTGTCGTTGTTCAGAAAAGGTCTGTTCAAAAGGTCCTAAGTTTAAAACTACATTATCAAAGCCGGCTTGACTAAAATCAGGAACTAATGTCGCATCTAGAGTGAAATTTTCTGTAATCCCGTATTTCACATCCATTCCGAAAGTAATATCAGTTTCTGTGTCTCCATCAAATGAACTTACAATTCCTGTTGTAAACGGATAAAAACTTAATCGAGTAGGAGGTTTAATCCCATCTAGACCTTTGAGTTCTCCATTATAGATACCTATATATCCTTTAGTAATATCTACAGGATTCCAAGTGTATTGAGATCTGAACCTTCTAAAATGTCTATGAAATTGTAAACCCCAAGTTGGTTCTTCTTGATTATCAAATCGTAAGGTTCTATATGGAATTTTCATTTCTAAAGACCAACCATCATCATTAATTTTAACAGCGCTATCCCAAACTGCATTCCAACTAAAATCTTCACCAATACTGGGAGATGCTAAAGCATCCGCCTGAACACCAGAACTAAATACAAAAAATTGAGTATTGTTTTGAGCATCGTTATTAGGATTTAAAATAATAGCAAAGAAATCAGATTGCCCAAAGTTATCTCTGCTTGTAAGCTGTTTCATTATTTTTTCAGGATCATCATAAAGATAAGCCGCAACATAAATGGCTTGGTCATCATATGTTATTCTAACTTCAGTGCGCTCATTCTCTGGCAAAGCATTTCCCATCTCTGGCCTAAATTGAATAAAATCAGTAGCTACGCGAGCAGATTTCCATATATCATCATCCAAAACACCATCTATTTTTGGAGCTTTAGAAGTTCTTTCAATTTGTAGCTGTTTTTTTTCTTGTGAATTAGCGCAAAAGCATAATAATAAAAGTGAAAAAAGAATAAAGTGGAGTTTCATTCAAAAGCGATTGATATATAGTGTCAGATAAAAATTAACACTAAATAATGATTGATATAGTTAGGTGTACAAATCTACTTATGCAAGTTGCTGTATTTTCATAAGAGAACGTTAAAAATGATAGGGTTGTGTTAATCTTTTGGTAAGAAGAGATGTCTATTAGAGTTATAATTTTTACTTACTTTTAATGAAAATAACAGAACAATGCCTTATCAAAAATTTGAAGAATACAATATTAAAGTTACTGATGATGTCAAACAAAGATATGAAGATATTATAAAAGATTTGGGTGAAGACACAAATCGTGACGGACTATTAAAAACGCCTGAGAGAGCATCTAAAGCGATGCAGTTTTTAACTCAAGGTTATCATCAAGATGCTGCTGAAATTCTAAAAAGCGCCATGTTTAAAGAGTCCTACAGTGAAATGGTTATTGTTAAAGACATTGAGATTTATTCGCTTTGTGAGCATCATATTTTGCCTTTTTTCGGAAAAGCACACATAGCCTATATCCCAAATGGGCATATTGTTGGTTTGAGTAAAATACCAAGAATTGTAGATGTATTCGCAAGACGACTCCAAGTGCAAGAACGCTTAACTGACCAGATATTAAACTGCATCAATGATACGCTTAAACCTGAAGGCGTAGCAGTTGTGATAGAAGCTTCTCATATGTGCATGATGATGCGAGGAGTTCAGAAGCAAAACTCAAGAACTACAACGTCTGGATTTAGAGGTGCATTTAAAAATATTGAAACCAGAACAGAGTTTTTAAAACTGATAAGTGAAAATTTGTCGTAGTTGCTATTTTGGAATGCTATTTGCTTATTATTAAGTAAATTACAATTTATATGAATTTAGATACCTTATCAAAAAACAAAAAACTTATTCTAGGCTTAATCCTTGATGCAATAGGTATGATCCCACTAATCGACTTGGTTTGGGCACCAGCATCAGGATATCTAATGACAAAATTATACAAAGGGAAGAGTGGTAAAATTGCAGGTGTAATTACTTTTATAGAAGAAGCGCTTCCATTTTTAGATTTCATACCAACATTCACGCTTATGTGGTTATACACATTTGTGTTTTCTTCTGAAAAGGAATCTGATGAAACAATTATTGACATCAACTAGAGCATTATGTCAATTCGAGTGTAATTGACATGATAACGAAACTACACTCGAATTAACAAATTGTATTAAAGTGTATAATTCACTCCAAAACTAATATTACGTCCTATATTAAAAATACCAACTGGCTTCAAGCGAGAAAGATGATTTATATACTGTTCATCAGTGATATTATTTACTGCAATATTTATATCAAGATTGTTACCAAACATTTTGACAGTTCCTCCAAAACCAGCACTTAAAAGATTAAACCCTTCTGTTGTGGTTTCAAAATCACTTACATTGTTTTGGTCAAAAGTAGAACTGTATTTCACAAAGGCATAACCTTCTTTAAACCAATCCTTGTCAAATTCAACTCTTACAATATTATTCAAAGTGTTTGCAGGTATTAATGGTAAATAACTGTCATCATCTAATTGTCCAGTAACAGTTTCAAAACTTGTTTCTACATGCAACCAATCTAAAGGGTGAGGATGAAAATGAAATCCGAATTCTCCACCATATAATCGAGCATTGTTTTGTGAATAAAGGTAAACGGGATTGTCATCTATGAACTCTCCATTTGGATTTAAGAAAATAAAATCATTGATAACATTATAGAATGCATTGGCATAGATTTCTACATGTTCATTTTTGAATTCTAAAGCAAAATCAATTTGAAAATTCTGTTCATTATCCAAATCAATATTTCCAATTTCATAACGATTTGTACCTTCATGTGTGCCATCGGAAGCTAATTCTGATAAGTTTGGTGCCCTAAAACCGCTTGCTAAATTTAATCGTGCAGTGATTTTTTTAAACAGATTCGTTTTAATACCGAAAGCACCATTAAAGCTATTATATTCTCGATTAATTGAATTATTTACATCAATTTGTCTATTGTCAAAACGAGCTCCTAGTTGAATGTCTACAGTTTCAAAATGAACATGAGATGTTGCCAAAACGCCAAAATCATTAGTAATAGCATTCGGAATTAAGACCTCTTCTCCATAATTTGTATTCATCTGGTTCATTCCTTGAACGCCTACAATGGTCTCAAATCGACCTAGTTTTGGTAAATTATATCTGACATTATAATTAAAGGTTTTTAGTTTCATTTGGAGCGCTGGCTCTTCGTTTTCTTCTTCTTCCTCGTCGTGATCTTCATCCTCACCTTCATCTTCATGCTCTTCTTCATGATGATGATCTTCAAACTCTTTTCTATTATTATATGTGTAACCAAATGTAAAATCTAAACTTGAATTATTAAAAAACAAGGTTGATTTAGAACTAAAAATGTGATTTGTAATTTCTTGATTTGGCTCTAAGGGAGTTCTTGCAGTACTTTGTTCTCCTAATTCTTCTGGAAGACCAAGCTTTGCATTGTTAAGGTTATATCGGAATTCAGTTTTTAAATTATTTTTTTGATATCCTAAACCAGCCTTAAAGTCTTGCTCTCTAAACCTTGTATTCGTAACACGGTAATCTGGAGTTTCATAATCGGAATGTTCTGATATACTTCCTCTAAAAAGATATTTCAACTCTGATCCAGAAGATTTAAAGCCAGCACTAGAGTTATAACCCTGAGTATTTGTAAAATAAGTAGCTCGCAAATTCCCTTCAGATGAATTTTCATCTGCAAAGCGCTCAGGATTTAAGTATAAAACACCTCCAAGAGCGTCGCTGCCATAGAGCAGAGAAGCAGGTCCTTTGATTATTTCAACACTTTCTATTCCTGCTTCATTTATTCCCAATCCGTGTTCATCTCCATATTGCTGATTTTCTAATCGAACACCTTGAGTATAAACCAAAACTCGATTGGAGCTTAATCCTCTAATTACAGGCTTCCCAATACTCATTCCAGTGCTTACATTATTCACTCCTGCAATATTGGTGATGCCATCTATTAAATTAACAGCGCCTTGTTCTCGTAACTCTTTAACATCCTGACGCTCAACCTTCATTACGTTTTCACTTTGGAGCTTATGAAAAGGTGTAGAAATAATAATTTCTTCCATTTCAATTGCGGAAGGAGTTAATGTAATAATTAGTGTTTCAGATTGTGGAAAATTTATGGTTTGCGAAAACGTTTCATAGCCTATAAAAGAAACTATAATTTTATAGGTTCCATTAGGAATATTGTTTAACGTGAAATCGCCATCTTCATTTGTAACGGTTCCTTTTTCGAGTTCTGGAAGGTATACATTTACAAATACCAAAGACTCATTGTTGTTGGTTTCTGTTACTTTTCCTTGTAATGTGTTTTGTGACCATAAGGTTTGTATTGCTAGTGATAGCAACACAAAAACATAAGTTGTTTTCATTATATGTTGAAATTTAATAGTTAAAAATTTACTGATTATTAAGTTACATCAGTATTTGAATAAAATATTAACTATTAAAAGGAGGTCCACGAAGTGAAAAATGAAGTTTTTGAAATGAACTTAAAAATAAATACTTAGAAGCAATGACTTCTCGATTATCATTAACTTGAATTGGAATGAACTTAAGTACTGAAAACGTTGTTTGATGATTAATTTTAAACTTGTAAAAATCACAATCTGAATCAATTTCATGAAAGTGTGATTGGTTTTCACCTAAACAAACTTCATGTTCATGATCACTAAATGTGTGAGAGAATTTAACCACAGAAGGCAACACCAAACAAAGCACAATAAAAACTGTGGCTATTCTAAATGCGATATGTTGTTTATAATTATTCACTCTTTAATAAACTTACCTAATCCAAATCGTTTTAGCATTTTCTTTTCAAATTCCCAAAAGAACTTAAACTGACCAAAAAGCCAACCAAATGTTACTAAAAGGATTTGATAAAATATTAAACCAATGATAATAAATAATACCCAATAAAGAATTGGGTTTAAGTTTTCTTTAGTAATTCCTATCAGCTTCATTATTGGTCTTCCAACAAAAACAGATGATGAACCAGTAACAGCAAATACTATAAACACACGTATCATTTCCCATTTATAGTCTAATATCCATTTATGTTCTAACTTCTTAAAAAAGTATAAGGTTAATTTTAAGAGTATAAAAAATAGGAGTGAGGCCAGAGCAACTGAAAGAATTATGGGAAATGAGTCAGTAAGTCTAAAAGCGAGCTTATAAGCACTATAGCCTAAACCAACTAAGCCTAATAAAGGAAACAAGAGTTGCCAGTTTTGTTGAATTTCCCAACGTGATTTAAATTTTTCTAACATAGCTGTAAATTGCTATGCAAAGATACTTCAAATTCTAGGAACCATAGAAGATAATCTTTGGTTATAAGTAAGCTGAAAATAGATGAAGTAATTATATAATTTATAGTTTAAATCAAATCCGTAATTGATTCCAGGTCTATAATCAATTTGCAATTGATACAAGTCAGGACTGTATTTTATAGGTTGCAATACACGAGAATTCCATTGTTGAACCATAACCCAATTTCTAGATTCCATATAAGACTGTGAATAATATCCTTCTGGTTGTGCCCTTGAAGATAACCACGAATTAAATCCTGGTTCAATTATTATAATCTCATATTCTAAAGCGTCACTAGTGAGTCTTACGATATCCTCTTCAGGGATTTCAGCTTCTTGAGTTGAATCAGCAATACTTTGTGTAGTATTACAGCTAGTAACAACAAGAAGCATAATAAATAGTTTAAAAAAAGTCTTCATAGCGCATTTTAGTTTTAAAGTTACAAAATTCTTAAGATGTATTTGGTTCAAAAATAGGCTAAGTATAAAAATATTAAAATAGATAATGAGTAAACCATGCTTATGAATGAGTAAACTTTACATGAGGACATAAAAAAAGCCAGACATAGGTCTAGCTTTTAATATATGATAAAGGTAATGTTAATTTTTACCGCCAAAAAGACCTCCTAAAAGTCCTCCTAGTCCACTTTTCTTACTATCTCCACCAAGAACCATTCCCGCTACATCATCAATAATACTTCCATCACCATCAGAATCCAACATTTTTTCGAGGAAAGTTTGTTCTTTAGTTACTGCTCCAGAATTACTAGCACCACCGAGTAAACCTCCTAATAATCCACCAAGATCACTTTGAGAACTAACATTAGTTTGTTTTGCTTGCTTTCCTAAAACACCCATTAAAATTGGCGCTGCAACTTTAAGAATATTTGCTACTGAGCCCATATCTAAACCTGATTTTTCACCAATAATTTTTTCTACACCTTGTTGTTTACTTCCAAGTATATGTCCAAGAATTTTTGAACCATCAGCTTTCACATTGTCATCAACTCCACCGCCGAATAAACCACCAAGGTTATCTAAGATACTACCATCATGCTTTCCACTTAATGCTCCCATTAATCCTTGAGCTCCTTCTGGAGTTGAAGCATTACGTTCCATTGCCTTCATAAGCACTGGTAAAGCCATAGTTAACACACTACTTGTTTTATTTTGATCTGTTCCTGTTGAACCAGAAACACCACTGATAATAGTTTTTCCTAAATCGCTGTTTAATAAGTCTAAAATTCCTGCCATGATATATATTGTATTAGATTAATTTAGTTGGACTTTCAAGATACAAAAAAGTCCTAACATATATTAGGACTCATTTTTTATGATTAGGTCACATTTTTCATGACTTATTTTAAAATACTTATTATTTGTTCTGCTAGTTCAGTACCAATTCTGTCTTGCGCCTCATTAGTTGCAGCACCTGTGTGAGGTGTTAACGATAAGGCAGGATTCATTAATAATTGAATTTCTGGTTTAGGCTCTTTTTCAAAAACATCTAAAGCAGCTCTAGAAACTTTACCACTTTCTATAGCATTTACAAGCGCTATTTCATTAACAACTCCTCCACGAGCAGCATTAGCGATAATCACACCATCTTTCATCTGGCTGAATTCGGCTTCATCGATTACATAGTCTTTTTGAGCAGGCACATGAAGTGTAAGAAAATCTGCTTGCTTTAATACATCTTCCTTAGAAGACATTTCTATTTCGAAATTTACTTTCTGTCCATCAAAGAACTCCAACTCCAAATTTGCTTTTTGCATAAATGGATCAAAAGCAACTACTTTCATTCCTGCGCCAATAGCCACTTTTGCAGTCGCTTGACCAATACGTCCAAAACCTAAAACGCCAAGTGTTTTTCCTTTTAACTCTGTACCCTTAGCATAAGATTTTTTTAATCCTTTAAAATTGGCATCACCTTCTAAAGGCATATCGCGATTAGAATTATGTAAAAAACGTGCTAAACCGTAAAAGTGTCCAAATACTAATTCTGCAACAGAATGTGAGGAAGCAGCAGGCGTATTTATAACATGAAGTCCTTTGCTTCTTGCATAATCAACATCGATATTATCCATACCAACACCACCACGACCAATAATCTTTAAGCTAGGGCAGTTGTCTATTAGGTTTTTTCTAACAGTAGTAGCGCTTCTTACTAATAATACTGTAACGTCATTATCGTTTATATAGTTTTCTAACTGCTCTTGAGCAACTGTTGTAGTCAATACTTCAAAACCTGCACTTTCTAATGCGTGAATTCCACTCTGTGAAACTCCGTCGTTTGCTAATACTTTCATTAAACTTTGTTCTTTTTATTTAAAATTATGCTTTACGTTCTAATTCGCTCATTACATCAACAAGTACACCAACACTTTCTAATGATAATGCGTTATACATTGATGCTCTATAGCCACCAACACTTCTATGTCCATTAAGTCCATTTATGCCAGCTTCTTTAATCATTGTTTCAAATGTTTCCTTTAAGTCTTCATTCGCTAAAGTAAATGTTGCGTTCATACTTGAACGATCTGTTTTTGCTGAATACCCCTTAAATAAAGGATTAAGATCAATTTCAGAATATATCAACTGAGCTTTCTTATCATTTTCCTTTTCGATAGCCTTAATTCCACCTAAATTTTTCAACCATTGTAAAGTTAACATCGATACATACACAGGAAATACAGGAGGAGTATTAAACATACTACTTTTGCTTATATGAATTTGATAATCCATCATAGACGGAATTTTACGAGAAACTTTACCTAAGATATCTTCTTTTACAACTACCAAAGTTGCTCCAGCTGGTCCCATATTTTTTTGAGCTCCAGCATAGATTAAATCAAATTTTGAAAAATCTAACTGACGTGAAAAAATATCACTACTCATATCACATACCATTGGAATAGGAGAGTTTGGAAACTTTTTCATTTGTGTTCCAAAAATGGTGTTATTTGAAGTACAATGGAAATAATCATAATCTTCAGGAATATCATACCCTTTTGGAATATAATTAAATTTGGCTTCTTTTGAAGATGCTACTTCATAAACATCATCAAAGATTTTAGCTTCCTTAATTGCTTTATCACTCCAAGTTCCAGTGTTTAAATATCCAGCTCTCTTTTCTAATAAATTAAGCGCTACCATTAAGAACTGAGTACTTGCTCCACCGTGTAAAAACAATGCTTTATAACCTTTCCCTTCTAGTCCTAATAACTCTAATGCCAAAGCTCTTGCGTTTTCCATAACATCAACAAAAGGCTTACTTCTGTGAGATATTTCTAGGAGCGAAAGGCCATTATCAAAATTTATTACGGCTTCTGAGGCTTGTTGCAATACTTCACCAGGTAAAATACAAGGTCCAGCACTAAAATTATGTCTTCTCATCTGTTTAAAATTTTAATTCCGAAGAAACGGAAAATACATTGTGATTCTTATACTCACAAAGGTCATGAATTCTAATAAAATAAGCGATATTAAATTGATTAATTATTAACAGATTGTCAACGAAAACGAAATAGTATCTACACCATCTGCATAATCCCAAAGATTTGGTAATTGTGTTTGACCAAATTTGATTTCATCATTTACAAAACCATTAGATACGATACATTGTATTTGCTCATTCTTCTCTTGAAGGGTTTCTTTTAAGTCTTCTTTTGATTCATAGTGTTCATAGAAGATTGTGGCTATAGGCGAGGAGTAACTTTCATCTTCTTTAAGCATAAGAAAACCATTTTCGAGCATTTTGAATTCACTCATTAAATACACAGCTTTGTTATAGTCATAATTATTGGCGTATTTGTTTTCATGAATGATCGGATTCCAATCATACATTGCTTTAAAGAAAGCATCAAAATTATAATCTGTAGGCACAAAAAGTTTAGAAACATTTCTGCATCCTAATCCATAATATCTAAAGATATCTTCAGACAATGCCTTTAACTCATCTTCTGACTCGTTTCCAGTTAAAACAGCTAATGAATTTCTATTCTTTCTAATAATGGAAGGATTGCCCTTAAAATAATACTCAAAATAGCGTGCAGTATTATCGCTTCCTGTTGCGATTACTGCATCAAATTTTTCAAGTTTGGTTTCTGTAAATTGAATACGTCCTTTAAATTCAGGTTCAACATGTTCTAAATACTTTGCCAAAAAAGGCAGTAAATGCTTATCATTAGATGATTGTTTCACCAAAACATGATGACCAGAAATTAAGACGCTTAAAAAATCATGAAAACCAACTAATGGAATATTTCCAGCCATTATAATGGCAATTGTTTTAGGAGTTTCAATTTTGAACTGATACTTTTCTAACCATTGGTTAATTAACTTGTTGTTCAATTGATTAGACCAACCTTCTAAAGCAAACAAAATATTTTCTTTTTTAAACCAACCATTGTGTTCATGTGCTAGTTTTAACTGATGATTAAAGCCATCAAAAAACAAATCGTTATGAGGAATATTGTCCTTTTTTTTGATACCTTCCTTAGTAAATTGACTTAAAAAGTCTCCTAATTTTACAAATGCGTTAATTCTTTGTTGTAAATCCATCTTGTGTTTGGTTATACGAGGTTTTGGCTTTATTTTTGCAACTGCAAATTTACGCAAACCGAAAAGAAAAATTACTATGGCTATTACAATAACAGACGAATGTATTAATTGTGGTGCTTGCGAGCCAGAATGTCCTAATACTGCAATATACGAAGGTGCTGATGATTGGAGATATAAAGATGGTACCAGTTTAACTGGTAAGGTTGTTTTACCTAATGGTAAAGAAATTGATGCTGAAGAAACTCAAGAGCCTATTAGCGACGAATTATATTATATTTCACCAGATAAATGTACCGAATGCAAAGGGTTTCATGAAGAACCACAATGTGCGGCTGTTTGTCCAGTAGATTGTTGTGTTCCTGATGAAGACCATGTAGAAACTGAAGAAGAACTGCTAGGAAAGCAACGTTTTATGCATCCTGAAGATTAAACGAAATACACTTTTTAAATAAAAAAAATCCCAAGTTAACACTTAGGATTTTTTATTTATTATAATTATTTACTACTGTAAGTCAGACATTTCAAAAACTAAAAACTGCATAATTCTTTCAACTTCAGTAACATCTTCAATGTCGCTGTTTTCGGTATGAAATGAAGAATAAAATACGCCTCCATCACCATGTAAGAATGTAAATGCTAAGTCTTTGTTTTCAGATATCTCAGTATTTGTATCATCTCTGTACGTTACAGGACCATTTAACCAAGATATAGTTGTTGCGCTGTCATAAGTATCAATAACTTGCCAAGAATATAAAAAGTCGTCAATTTCAACAGTGTCTTCGATTGAGATATTAAAATTCAGTAATAACCATTCACTTAGATCACCTTCTAAAATTGTAGCAACAGTAGTCGTTGATGTTCCGCTTTTTTCAGGAGTATAAGGTGTTAAATAATCTGCACCTGAGTTTGTGATTGCATCTAAATAACCTGCAGCCCAATCTGTTGTATATAAAATTCCACCATTACTAACATAAGCTTCCAAAACACCAGAATTATCAACGAAAGCTTCGCTTAAACCACAGTTTAAGAAAACAATATCATAGGCGTCTAATAAGCCTTGATCACCCATTAGGTCTTCAAAACTAAAGTCTACATTTGGTACTAATAATGGATTAGACGAATTTCTATTTAATGGACCATGCTCGTGTTCATGTTTAGTATTCTGATTAATACCAATTCGATCAAAACCAGAATTACCATCTATAATATCAAATAAAGGCTCACCAGTTACAGGGTTAAAAAGTCCTATGCTATATAACACACTTTCTATGTTATCATAATAACCAGTTACTACAGCTACATTAGGAAGTGTTTCAACGCTTAAGGTTTCTATCGCTAAGTCATTTTCAACATTAACGTTTCGCTCTGTTTTAAATTTCCCTTTATTTATAACCAGATTATAGTCACCTTTAGCAACTGGCAAAGAATAATTTCCTTGTGCATCAGTTCTAGTCTCAGATTTTAAATTGTTGTTTTCATAAGCTCTAACTCGAGCATTAGAAATGGCATCAAAACCATTTGGAGCTAAAAATTTTCCAGTGATGTTAAATTCTTTATCATTGGTTTGATTGTTATCATCTTTACTACAAGAGAATAAAGTTATAATAACTAAGAAGGATAATACGAGTGATTTCATAGTGGTTGATTTTTAGAGTTTTAATATTCAAAAGATAAGAAATAATAATCTCTTGCTATAATTAAAACAATCTGAATCTTGAAATCCCTACCTAAACAATTATTTATTTATAGATTAATGAGATTTATCCTTTTCTGATTGCTCTTTAATTATTTTGATCACTTCTTTACTAAATGAACTTTTATTTGTTTGTTCGCTTTCTTTAGACTTTATATATTCTTTTTTCATTTTAATAAGATCTTGAAGTTTAGAATAGTTTTCTTTTCTTTCATTAGAAAGATCCAAGATTATTGTTTCCTTTTCAGAAATACTTAAGCCTCTTAATTCTTTCGGTAATTGATCGTCTTTGATTTTATCTAATTCTAGCTTACCATCGTTATAATCGTTAATAATTTCATTAGTTCCATAAGCACCTTTTCTTCCTGTTTTACTGCTTTTGTACTCGGCTCTAGAGCTATTTGCTGTTTCAGAGCCATCATCATAGACTTTCATAGACTTTTCTTTCTTGTCATAGTTTTCTCTACGAACGACTGAAGAACCATAATACATTCTTGAGTTATCAATATCCTTTGATGCACTATTGATTTCAGAATCATAAGGTGTCGCAATTGTGTAATCTTGAGCATCTTGATCTAGTTTTAAATATGCTCCATTTGTACATTCAGACATTTTTTTAAAATGAACAATGGCTTCAGAACAACTATTACCAAGCTTAATTGTATTGATCGTAATTCCTTTAATTGCGGCTTGCTTGCAGCTTTCAGTATATTTTATATCATTTGAATAATCCATATGTGGCGGACAATCACCAACAACAAAAATAGTTTTGTAAGTATTTTTATCTGAAGACCATTTCATATTATTCACAGATTCAACTAAAGCTTGATTAACACTTTCTGGAGTGTCGCCACCACCATCTGCTCTTATTTCAAGTAAGTCAGCATACACTTCATCTAAATCAATACTTATAGGAATCTGTTTGGTCACAAATACATCACCTCGATCTCTATAAAATACCATTCCCATTTTTAAAGTATCAATATCTTCATTTTGGGCTAAATCAGTAACGATATCCCAAATTTTCTCCTTTGCAGTATCTATGAGCCCGCTCATGCTTCCTGTAGCATCTAGACAAAACACAATTTCGGTGTTTCTGGTAGCCTTAGTAATAGTTTCTTCTTCAATCTTCGCTTGAGATAATTCTGCTAATTGTGTATCTGCTTTTACAGATTGATCCGTTGAATTTTTACAATTCAGAAGTAAAAAGCATAAAATAATAAAGGTGATTTTGTTTGTCATGATTTTTAAATTTTAACTAAAAGTAGAGGAGGAATGAAGTAAAACAAATGGCTAACTAGTAAACGGTTCTTCTCATCTAGTAAAAGCTCTTTTTTGATGAGTAAACGTGCCATTTTAGAGAATCGCGTAAAAAAGAGATAATCAAATCTTTTTTTTGTTCTAATTAACTACATTTGCAATCGCAAAATTACTATTTATGAAAGCCGGAATTGTAGGATTACCAAACGTAGGAAAATCAACTTTATTTAACTGTTTATCTAATGCTAAAGCTCAAAGTGCAAACTTTCCGTTTTGTACTATTGAACCTAACATAGGTGTGGTAAACGTTCCAGATCCAAGACTTCAGAAGTTAGAATCTCTTGTAAATCCTGAACGTGTACTACCAGCAACAGTAGAGATTGTTGATATTGCTGGACTTGTAAAAGGTGCTAGTAAAGGTGAAGGTTTAGGAAATCAATTCTTAGGAAATATTCGTGAAACAGATGCAATTCTTCATGTATTGCGTTGTTTTGATAATGATAATATTGTGCATGTCGATGGAAGTGTAGATCCTATTCGTGATAAGGAAACCATTGATATGGAATTACAGTTGAAGGATTTAGAAACTGTTGAAAAGAAACTTGACAAGGTAAAGCGTGCTGCTAAAACCGGAAATAAGGATGCTCAAAAAGAAGAAGCTGTTTTAATAAAACTGAAAGAAGCGTTAGAAGCAGGGAAATCAGTAAGAGCATTAGAGTTTAGTGACGAAGACTTAGAAGAATTTGTAACACCTTCACAATTGATTACTGCAAAACCTGTGATGTACGTTTGTAATGTAGACGAAGGTAGCGCCGTTTCAGGAAACGCATATGTAGATTTAGTTCGTGAATCTGTAAAAGATGAAAATGCTGAAGTTTTAGTACTGGCAGTTGGTACTGAAGCTGATATCAACGAATTAGATGATTATGAAGAAAGACAAATGTTTCTTCAGGATATAGGTTTAGATGAAGCAGGTTCTGCTAAACTGATTAGATCAGCATACAAGCTATTAAATCAACAAACCTATTTTACTGCAGGAGTAAAGGAAGTACGTGCTTGGACAGTAGACATAGGAGCTACTGGACCGCAAGCAGCTGGAGTAATTCACACAGATTTTGAAAAAGGTTTTATTAGAGCTGAAGTTATTGCCTATAATGATTATGTAGAATTCGGTAGCGAAGCTAAAGTTAAAGAAGCTGGAAAAATGCGTGTTGAAGGAAAAAATTATATTGTTAAAGATGGCGATGTGATGCATTTCTTATTTAATGTGTAATGCCTCTAATTGAAATCAAAACTCTAATTAACGCAGATATTCAAACCAGCTTTGATTTATCTCGAAACATTGATTTCCATACAGAATCTTTAGAACATTCTAACGAAAAAGCAATTGCAGGAAAAACTTCTGGCTTAATTGAATTCGGTGAATGGGTAACTTGGGAAGCCAAGCATTTCGGAATAAAACAGCAACTCACTTCAAAAATTACCAAGTTCAAAAGTCCACATTATTTTGTTGATGAAATGGTTTCAGGTGCTTTTAAATCTTTTAAGCATGAACATATTTTCCAGTCGAAAAATAATCAAACACTAATGACTGATAAATTTCAATTTGAATCTCCTTTTGGTATCATCGGAAAACTAGCCAATGTGTTATTTTTAAAACGATATATGATCAACCTTTTAGCTACTAGAAATGCATTTTTAAAGAAAAAGGCTGAAGAATTATCTGATATCTATTAAAACTTCGATGTTCTCAACATTATTGGGCTTTTATTGTTAATTACTTTGTGTAAACCCTGTTTCATTTTTTATAGGGTTATGCTATATTAGCATTCTATCTAATTTTTCATTCATTTATGTCTCAAGAAACCAAATATACCGAAGATAATATACGCTCGCTCGACTGGAAAGAACACATCCGAATGAGACCTGGTATGTACATTGGTAAATTGGGTGATGGTTCTTCTCCAGATGATGGTATTTATATTCTTCTTAAAGAAGTGCTTGACAACTCTATTGATGAGTATGTTATGGGAGCTGGAAAAACCATTGAAATATCAATTCAAGGTGCAAAAGTAATCGTTAGAGATTACGGTAGAGGTATACCTCTAGGCAAAGTGGTAGACGTAGTTTCTAAAATGAATACAGGAGGAAAGTACGACTCTAAAGCATTTAAAAAATCAGTAGGACTTAATGGTGTTGGTACAAAAGCAGTAAATGCATTGTCTTCCTTTTTTAGAGTAGAATCTACAAGGGATAATAAAAGTGCTTCCGCAGAATTTGAACAAGGAAATCTTACCAATCAAGATATATTAGATGACACTTCACGACGTAAAGGAACAAAAGTGTCCTTTATTCCTGACGAGGTCATTTTTAAAAATTATAAATACAGAAGTGAGTATGTTGTAAAAATGCTCAAAAACTATGTGTATTTAAATCCAGGATTAACCATCGTTTTTAATGGTGAAAAATATTATAGTGAAAATGGTCTTAAAGACCTTTTGTCTGAAACTATAGCAGAATCAGATTTACTGTATCCAATCATTCATTTAAGAGGTGATGATATTGAAGTTGCCTTAACACATAGCAAAACCCAATATAGTGAGGAATACCATAGTTTTGTAAATGGTCAAAATACCACACAAGGAGGTACACATTTAGCTGCTTTTAGAGAAGCACTTGTAAAAACTATTAGAGAATTTTATGGTAAGTCCTATGAAGCTTCAGATATACGGAAATCTGTAGTTACTGCTATTGCGATTAAAGTCATGGAACCTATTTTTGAAAGTCAGACAAAAACAAAATTAGGTTCAACAGATATGGGAGGCAAATTGCCAACAGTAAGAACCTATATCAATGATTTCATGAAGACGTATCTGGATAACTATTTGCATAAAAACCCAGATGCAGCTGAGAAAATTCAACGTAAGATTCTTCAAGCTGAACGCGAACGAAAGGAACTTTCAGGAATTAGAAAACTAGCAAAAGACAGGGCTAAAAAATCTAATCTTCACAATAAAAAACTACGAGATTGCCGTGTGCATTTTGGTGATACTAAAAATGAACGCAATCTAGAAACGACGCTATTTATTACTGAGGGAGATTCTGCATCAGGAAGTATTACTAAATCAAGAGATGTGAATACTCAGGCTGTTTTCAGTTTAAAAGGAAAACCGCTTAATTCTTATGGGTTAAGTAAAAAGATAGTTTATGAAAACGAAGAATTCAATCTTTTACAAGCTGCTTTAAATATTGAAGAATCTTTAGAAGACTTGCGATACAATAATATTGTGATTGCTACAGATGCTGATGTAGATGGTATGCATATTAGATTACTTCTAATAACATTCTTCTTACAGTTCTTTCCTGAAGTCATAAAAGAAGGCCATTTGTATATTTTGCAAACACCTTTGTTTAGAGTTCGAAATAAAAAAGAAACTATTTATTGTTATTCTCAAGAAGAACGTCGTGATGCTGTAGAAAAACTGAAGCCTAAACCAGAAATCACACGATTTAAAGGATTAGGTGAGATTTCTCCAGATGAATTTGTGCATTTTATTGGTGAAGACATTCGTTTAGATCCTGTTATGCTTGATAAAGATATGTCTATAGAAGAATTGTTGTCCTTTTATATGGGAAAAAATACACCGACGCGACAAGAGTTTATTATTAATAATTTAAAAGTCGAATTAGATTTGGTTGAAGATAATATGTAGAATGAAGAAATGTAGTCAAATCTTATTGCTTGTTTTATTTGGAACCTTTTTGATCACAGTTAATGCTCAAAGTAAAAGTTTTAAAAACGGAAAAATTAAGGCTAGTAGCTATTTTGAAGAGTTATCTTTTGAGTTTGAGAAGAATAAAATTGTAATTCCAGTTGAAATTGAAGGTAAAACTTATCGTTTTTTATTAGATACAGGTGCTCCAAATATTATTTCTAAGGAGGTATATGAAACCATTCAGCCTAAAAAGATTGTAACGCTTTCAACCAATGACGCAAATAACATAAGTCAAGATTTAGACATTGTTTCTATAGAAAGTATAAAACTTGGATCTTTAGAATTTCAAAAATTTTCGGCATTAGTTTATGACCTTAATGGGAGTGATATTTTTAAATGTTTTGGTATAGATGGCTTTATTGGAAGTAATATGCTTCGTCATTCTATCATTCAAATCAATGCAGAGCAAAAAATCATAAAAATAACAGACCATATAAAAAAATTAGGGTTAGATAAAAAACAATCTGAAAAACTCAAGTTAGTTGGAAATCAAAGCAGTCCCTATGTCTGGATAAAAATAAAAGGTGAAGATAACGGCAAAGAGATGGTTTTGATAGATACAGGAATGGGAAGCCTTTATGATCTTTCAGAAGAGAATTACGACGTATTTAAGACAAAAAATATTTATAACGAAATTGGAAAAAGTGATGGAGCATCTTCAGTAAGTTTATTTGGAGAAGTTCCAATTGATAGTCAAATTAGAGTTCATTTACCAAAATTAGTAATTCAAGATTTTGAGATTAACAATGCCATTACACATACCACCAAAGGAGATCATTCAAAAATAGGCGCAGAGTTATTGAATTACGGTATTATGACGCTAGATTATAAAAACAAGCGGTTTTACTTTAATTCTTACAATGAATCTTTAAGTTTGAATGGTGATTTTGGTTTCACTCAAACACTTAAAAACAATAAACTCGTTATCGGTTATGTTTGGGATGAAGATTTAAAAACTAAAATCAATTATGGCGATGAAATTCTCGAAGTAAATGGAGAAGAAGTTAATACAACTAACTTTTGTGATTATGTTACAAAAAAGTCTGTTTTAAAACTTTTAAATAAGTTAACTTTAAAAGTTAAAAAAGAAAATGGTAATGTGATTGAATTAACAGTAGAAAAGAAACAACTGTCATCAATTTTTGATAATTTTAAAATTAATTGAAAACTATTAAATAAATTTTATGCGTACCAATAATTCAAATGTTAAAAACATAATTGTATCAATATATTTTATATTTCTGGTTTTAGCCATTGCATTACCTATTTTTATAAAATCTCTCAGAATTTTTAATGGTAGTACAACTTTAAGTTCTGTAATCTTTGCTATAGGATTTGCTGGATTGTTTTTTTTGGTCCACTTTATTTGCAAATTTTTTGAGTACGATAGTGATGGCACTAAAGTGATACTAACGAATAAAGGATTATTACTTTCTGAATATTTTAATTACAGACAACATGTTGTTGAGTTTGAAAAAGAAAGTTTAATAGCATATAGCTTTAAAAATTATATAATCTATAGAACGCTATCAATCTACATTAAAGATTCACGAGGTGGGAAACGAAGAGAGTCTTTCAATATTACTTTAGTAACGAAACGTAAACGTAGATACATTAGACAATCCTTGAAAAAAATTGTAAAAGCTAACAAAAAAAAGGCCTCTTAATTAATGAGTGATGATAATAACGATTTAATCAACGAACAAGACGATAATAACGAAACTATTACCAGAGTTACTGGTATGTTTAAAGATTGGTTTCTAGATTATGCATCTTATGTAATTTTAGAACGTGCTGTTCCGGCTATTGAAGACGGTTTCAAGCCAGTGCAACGTCGTATCATGCATTCTATGAAGGATCTTGATGATGGGCGTTACAATAAAGTTGCAAATATAGTTGGTCATACAATGCAATATCATCCACATGGTGATGCTAGTATTGCTGATGCTATGGTGCAAATTGGTCAGAAAGATCTATTAATTGATACACAAGGAAACTGGGGAAACATTCTTACTGGAGACAGAGCTGCAGCATCTCGATATATTGAAGCACGTTTATCTAAATTTGCTTTAGAAGTTGTTTATAATCCTAAAATAACAGAATGGCAATCTAGTTATGACGCTAGACGAAAAGAGCCAGTGAATTTACCAGTAATGTTTCCATTATTGTTGGCACAAGGTGGTGAAGGAATTGCAGTTGGATTATCTACCAAAATATTACCACACAATTTTATTGAATTAATTGATGCTTCAGTAAAGCATTTAAAAGGGAAACGTTTTACAATACTTCCTGATTTTCCTACAGCTGGAATAGCTGACTTTTCAAATTATAATGATGGTTTAAGAGGAGGAAAGGTAAGAGTTAGAGCTAAAATTTCTCAACTCGATAAAAACACACTTGTTATTACCGAGATTCCTTTCGCAACAAACACATCTTCTTTAATTGATTCTATATTAAAAGCGAACGATAAAGGTAAAATCAAGGTTAAAAAAATTGAAGACAATACGGCTGCAGATGTTGAAATATTAGTGCATTTACCATCTGGAATTTCACCAGACAAGACTATTGATGCTTTGTATGCTTTTACAAATTGCGAAACTTCAATTTCACCTCTAGGATGCGTTATTGAAGATAACAAACCATTTTTTGTTGGTGTTTCAGAAATGTTACGTCGCTCAACTGATAATACAGTTCAGCTTTTAAAGAGTAATCTTGAAATCAAGCTAAGTGAATTTGAAGAACAATGGCATTTCGCTTCCTTAGAACGTATTTTTATTGAAAAGAGAATCTATCGTGACATTGAGGACCAAGAGACTTGGCAAGGTGTTATTAAAGCTATTGATAAAGGATTACAGCCACATATTAAACACTTAAAGCGTCCGATTATTGAAGAAGATATTGTTCGTTTAACTGAAATACGAATCAAGCGGATCTCAAAATTTGATATTGATAAGGCACAGCAAAAAATTGATGCAATTGAAGATCAAATCGCTGAAGTAAAACATCACTTAGCTAATCTAATCGATTATTCAATAGCTTATTTTGAGCGTCTTAAAAAAGAATATGGAAAAGGTCGTGAACGCAAAACTGAAATTAGAACTTTTGAAGATGTAGATGCAACAAAAGTAGTTATTCGTAACACTAAGCTGTATGTGAATAGAGAAGAAGGTTTTATTGGTACATCTTTAAGACGTGATGAATACGTTTGTGATTGTAGTGATATCGATGATATTATTGTGTTCACCAATCATGGAAAAATGATGATCACAAAAGTGGATAGTAAAACCTTTATTGGTAAAGATATAATCCATGTTGCGGTCTTTAAGAAAAAAGACAAACGTACTATTTACAACATGATTTATCGTGATGGTGCCAAAGGCCCTACATATATAAAACGATTTGCAGTGACATCTGTAACTCGTGATAGAGAGTATGATTTGACCAATGGAAATAAGAGTTCAAAAAACTGGTATTTCTCGGCAAACCCTAATGGTGAAGCTGAAGTTATTACAATACATTTGCGTCAAGCAGGAAGTATCAAGAAACTAAAATGGGATATTGATTTTGCTGATGTCTTGATTAAAGGTCGTGCTTCTAAAGGAAATTTAGTCACTAAATATTCTGTTAAGAAAATAGAACTCAAAGAAAAAGGTGTTTCTACTTTAAAACCTCGTAAAATATGGTTTGACGATACAGTACAAAGACTTAATGTAGATAATCGAGGTGAATTAGTTGGTGAGTTTAGAGGAGAAGACCGTTTGTTGATAATCACACAATCTGGAATGGTAAAAACTATTTTGCCAGAACTTACTACTCATTTTGATAACGACATGATAGTATTAGAAAAATGGATTCCTAAAAAACCAATATCTGTCATTTATTTTAATGGCGAAAAGGAATTATACTACGTGAAGCGTTTCTTAATTGAAAATGAAGGTAAAGAGGAATCTTTTATTTCTGAACATCCTAGTTCGCAATTAGAAATAGTTTCTACCGACTGGAAGCCAATGGCCGAAATTGAATTTACAAAAGAACGTGGTAAAGAACGAAAGGATAATGAAACAGTTAATGTCGAAGACTTTATAGCAATTAAAGGAATTTCGGCTCTAGGAAATCAATTAACTAAAGACAAAGTCAATCAAGTAAATATTTTAGAATCATTGCCATACGAAGCGCCTGAAGAAGTGCATGCTGTAGATATAGAAGTTGTTGATGAAATTATTGAGCAAGCGGACTCTAAAGATAGTACAGAAGACAAATCTCAGTCTAAAGATGATGATTTAGATATCGACGATAAAGGTCAAGTTACATTGTTTTAAATACCTTATATTTGTTTAACATGAAAGGGTTTTCAATCATATTATCTTTTGTTTTCTTATTCCAAAGTATTGGATTAAAGATGAATGATCTTGTTCAAATAGATGAGTTTATTGAACATGCTCAGTTTCATAATGAACAATATGGAGATAATTTTTTTGTGTTTGTTTCTAAACATTATGGAGAATTAAAGGCAGATCACAACAAAGAACATCAAGAGGAAAAATCAGATCATGAACAACTGCCTTTTCAGCATAACATGTATGTAAGTAGTATTGCTATTTTATCTTGGTCTCCTAATAAATTAGACTTAAGTGCTCCAGATTATTCGGACTACAAATTGCATAATTTCTTTTACCAAGAATCGTCTTCATCTCTTTATACAGAAGGTCTGTTTCAGCCTCCTAGGTTTATTTAAAATTCACACCAAGACTATATAACTTATTCGAAATGAATAAATTATAGTTATTTATAGTCTTAAAGTATTCTTTTTTAGTAATCTTAAAATCTTCAGTTTATTTACAATATCAGTGTTAGGTATAATGAACTATCAAGACTCAAGATTTAAGCTTATTTTAAAAAGAAAGTTTAAATAAAGTATAAACTTTTACATATAATGGAAATTAATGAATTACTAAATAATCACTATAGTTTTAATAATCAAGATTTGTTTTCTGGACTTCCAGATACCATTTGTGAAATTATAAAATCGAATATGATGACATTGCCTTTTAAAGCTGGTGATTATATTTTTATGGAAGGAGAAAAACCTAAAGGCATTTATAGGGTTAAGAAAGGTAAGGTGAAAAAGCTTACTCAAACTAATTATGGAGCTCAGCATATTTTTTACATGTGTAAAGAAAACGAGTTTCTTGGTTATCACGCAGTTTTAAGTAAAGAGTTATATGCCGATTCTGCAATTGCATTAATAGATTCTGAAATTGATTTTATTTCAGAATTAGATTTCCTAAAAGCAGTTGACACATCACATCAATTATCACAGCGCCTTTTGAAAAATTTAAGCCACGAATTCAGAGTGTATATAAATGCTACAAAAATGCTTGCTAAACATACTGTAAGAGAACGATCTGCTTTAAACCTACTCATCTTAGAATCTAAATTTAGAAATGGATCTCAAAAGGATACCGAAATCATAATTAATAGAGATGATTTAGCGAGCATGGTTGGCACAGCAAAGGAGTCTGTTGTGAGAATGCTAAAAGATTTTAAAGAAGAAAGTCTTATTACAACTAAACGAAGTAGTATCTTTATTGAAGACTATGAAGGTCTTGTAAAAGTTGCTAATTTTCAATAACAGTGATAATTGATAAATATCAATGCAAGGTTTACTGAAAAACTACGTTTAAATAATACATTTGCCCAATATCATATATATGAAGACTATTATATCACTATTATTTTTATTAACTACAATTACTTCGGTAAATGCACAAGATTGGATTACTGATTTTGAAAAAGCAAAATCAATTGCTGGAGAAGAAGGTAAGACCATTGTTCTTGTCTTTCAAGGTTCTGATTGGTGTGGACCATGCATCAAGCTAGACAAAGAGATTTGGCATACTGATGAGTTTAAAAGCTATGCTGAAAATCATTTTGTAATGCTTAAGGCAGATTTCCCGAAACGTAAAAAGAATGCATTAAGTGAAGATCAGCAAGCACATAATAATAATCTAGCAGAAAACTATAATAAAAATGGTTACTTTCCATATGTTGTCGTTTTAGATTCTGAAGGAAATATTTTAGGATCGACTGGTTATAAAAAATCAACACCTTCAGCATATATAAAGTTATTAGAATCCTTTAGTAAATAATTATTTGAAAAAGTACAGTCTATTTTTAATTATCATTTTTATTACGCTTCAAATTGAAGCGCAAAGTACTTATAAGCGTACCTTAAAACTTATGGGTAGCCGCTTTGATATTACGGTATTGGCTAAAGATTCTATTTCAGCTAACACATATATAGACATAGCAATTAATGAAATTACTAGAATAGAGAATCTTATTTCATCTTGGGACCCAAATTCACAAACCTCAAAGATTAACAGTAATGCTGGAATAAAAGCGGTTAAAGTAGATCAAGAATTATTCGATTTAATAAAACGGTCATTATCAATTACAAAACTAACTGATGGCGCATTTGATATCTCATACGCGTCCTTAGATAGGATATGGAAATTTGATGGCAGTATGACTAAAATGCCTTCAGAAACAGATATAGCATCGTCTGTAAGCAAAGTAGGTTATCAAAATATTGAATTAGATGACAGCAATTCTACTGTATATCTTAAACTTAAAGGAATGAAACTTGGGTTTGGAGCGATTGGAAAAGGTTATGCTGCCGATAAAGCGAAATCCCTTCTAATTGAAAAAGGAGTGGTTTCAGGAATTATTAATGCCTCAGGAGATATGACTACTTGGGGAAAACAAACTAATGGAGAAGAATGGAAAGTTGCCATTACGAATCCGCTAAATAAAAACAAAGCGTTTGCATTATTACCAATTACAGATGGAGCAGTAGTAACGTCAGGTAATTATGAGAAGTATGTCAATTTCAATGGAAAACGTTATACACATATTATAGATCCTAGAACGGGTTATCCGTCTACAGGAATTATTAGCGTCACTGTTTTTGCACCTAAAGCTGAATTAGCAGATGCTTTATCAACTTCGGTTTTTGTAATGGGAAAAGAAGTAGGCCTAAATAGAATCAATCAACTGCCAAATATAGAATGTATTATTATTGATGAAGATGGAAACATTTTTACATCAACAAATATAAAAATCAACAAAATATGATTAAACGTGTTATTGTAATCGCATTAGTTCTAACGACGCTATCGTCTTGTGTAGCAGTTAAAGAATATGAAAAAGTAAACCTTAATGATCCTGATATGCTTTTAGCAGATAAAAAATCTGACAGAAACATTAGTACATTTCACTCCTATAGAGAAGCTGCTGCTGGAGGAAATGGTGGGAAAACTGGAGGAGGTTGCGGTTGTAATTAATTGATAAAAAGAAAACTTTGAAAAATACACTAACTATCCTAATTATTTTGTTTTCGCTTCATTTATGTAATGCTCAAGCGCAAGACTCAACAAGTACTTATAAAAAGAGAGTTCTAGAAACTGCAGAGGTTGATTTTCTATCAAGTTATTATACACAAGATGGAGATAATGCTGCTGTAAGTGGAGGTATAGGTACCGAAGAATTGACAGATGCAACTGCTGCTTTTATTGTTTCGATTCCTCTAAATGATGATGACGTACTAACTATTGACGCAGGTATTTCGGCTTATACATCTGCTTCTTCAAGTAATGTTGACCCTTTTGATGGTGGCGGAATTGCGAATCCTTATGATGCCAGTACAGGAGCATCTGAAGGTGATGTTTGGGCAAATCTTACTGGTACATATTCACACAGTTCGGATGATAGAAATGATATCTGGTCTGCTAAATTATCGGTGTCTTCGGAGTATGATTATTTCTCAATTGGTTTTGGAGGAAGCTATACCAAGTTATTCAATGAAAAAAATACTGAAGTCAGTATAAATGGTAATGTCTTTGTAGATACCTGGAATGCCCTATATCCATCAGAATTACGCCCTTTTGCGGCAGGTGGTAATGGGTTAAATAATAATTTATTTAACCGATATACAGTTACAGGAAATCCTAATTATAATCCGGATTTTGAAACTTTTGATAACGAAGGTAGAAACACCTACGCTGTAGGGTTTGGATTTTCACAGATCATGACTAAAAAACTCCAAGGATCATTAGCCTTAGATTTTGTAATGCAAGATGGATTATTATCAACACCATTCCAACGTGTTTATTTTAGTGATGTTGCTGACTCATTTATTGAACAATTTCAATTGGCTGATGATGTTGAACAATTACCTGATTCTAGATTTAAAGTTGCTCTTGGTGGTCGATTAAATTACTATATTGATGAAACCTTTGTTGTAAGAACCTTTTATCGTTATTACTTTGATGATTGGGGAATTACATCACATACTATAAGTGTAGAAGTGCCTATTAAGCTCTCAGATAAGTTTACAATATATCCTTCATACAGATTTTATAATCAGTCTGCTGCAGATTATTTTGGTGCATACGAATCGCATTTATCGACAGATGAGTTTTATACCTCAGATTATGATCTATCAGAGTATTCAGCAAATCAATTTAGTTTAGGGGCTTCATATACTGATATCTTTACAAAATTCCATATCTGGAAACTTGGGTTGAAAAGTATAGATTTAAAGTACACACAGTACGATAGAGACAATACACTAAGCGCTAGTATAATCTCTGCAGGATTTAAGTTTGTTTTAGATTAAGTCTTTCAAACAGGCACTTTATTATCCAAAAGTTCGAGTAGCTCTTTTTGGTAATATTTATGTTATGCATAATTTATAAGTTAATTAAATGAAAAACTTAAATTTAGTATTTGTTCTTTTCCTTTTAACATTCAAAATATATGGACAGCATAAAAAAATTGACACCTTACAACAAAATAAAAGTACTCAGTTTAATTATAAATCTTTAATAGCTCCTGTTTCATTAATTACTATTGGTGCTATTGGAATTAAAAGTGATTCATTCAAATCTTTTAACTCCGAAATAGGTGAAGAAATAGATGAGCACATAGATAAAAAATTCACAATTGACGACATTACTCAATATGTTCCAGCATTATCTGTTTACGCCTTAAACGCAGTTGGCATAAATGGAAAAAATAATTTCAGAGACAGAACTATAATTTTAGGAATTGCATATATAATCAACAGACCCGTTGTAAGCGGATTGAAAGATTTAGTTGATGTTAAAAGACCAGATGGCTCTCTTAATCCGGATTCTTGGCCTTCAGGTCATACTGCTCTTTCTTTTATGGGAGCTGAATTTTTATACCAAGAATATAAAGATGTTTCTATTTGGTATGGAATAAGTGGATATATAGTAGCATCAGGAACAGGTTTTTTCAGAATGTATAATAATAGACATTGGTTATCAGATGTAATCGCTGGTGCTGGTGTTGGTATCTTAAGTACAAAAATTGCCTACTGGATTTATCCATTTATTAAAAGAAATATTTTTAAAGGCAAAAATGATCGAATTGTTATGCCTTTCTATAATGGTAAAGAATATGGTCTAGGCTTATCAATGATATTTTGAAAATAGAAATAAAACTAATGAGCAAATACATTATTTATAAATCAATAGTTCATTTCTTATTCTTCTTCCTATTAACCGACTTATAATTCAAGAACTCCACAAATAATGAGAATGCTATTGCAAAATAGAGATAACCTTTAGGAATTGCTCCAACTGTATTTCCAAAGAATGCTGTATGTGATAAATGTGCAGCTTCAGTAATTAGCATGAATCCAATTAAAATTAAGAAGGCTAATCCTAACATTTGAACACTTGGATTTATTTCAATAAACTTTCTAATCGGATTAGCAAATACAATCATAATAACTATGGAAATCATTACCGCAATAATCATTAAAACTAGTGTGTAATTATGATTTGGGTGTAAGCCATTTGTCATTCCAACAGCTGTTAAAATAGAATCTATAGAAAATATAAAGTCGATTATAAGAATTTGTGTCAATGCTTGTGAAAGAGATTTAATTCTTTTGCTTTTAATATCATCTTCATCATGTGTGGGATCTGTTACTTTTTCTCTAATCTCTGAAGTACTCTTATAAATTAAAAACAATCCACCTGCGAGTAATATAATTGCTTGCCAGCTTATATGTATCTCAAACCAAGACGTTTCTAAAGAATAAAAAGGTTTAGAAAGTCCCACTAAAAAGGACACAAAAAACAACAATATAATTCGTTGAACCATAGCTAACAGCAAGCCAATATTGGTAGCTTTAGAACGTTGATTTTCAGGAAGTTTATTAGCAGCAATAGAAATGAATACAATATTATCAATTCCGAGTATAATCTCTAAAAACGTTAAGGTTAACAATGCCATTATAGCATCACTAGTTAATAAAAAATCTAACATAATTAGTCTATTTTTTTTGCTGAGCCCTTTTCAACACGAAGCTTTTTATAAGGTTCTTTAGCGGCTAATTGATATTCAAATGTATAGGTGTCTTCTGTAGTACTTAATATTTTAAAATGAATGGCTTTTTCTTCAGCCATAGATTTAGGATTTATGGTTTTTTGTATAAACTCACAATCATTAATCCATCGCACAGAGGCTGAATCTATTTTATTATCAAAATAATCAATATTCATGGTTTCAGTTCTAACGAACTTGCCAGTCTTTTCAACACCATCAATCACGTAAGTGAACTCGAAAGTACCTGTTTTAAAATCAGAACAATTTCGATCAACTGTATAACAGCTTGTAAAAAGTAAGCAGCATACTAATGCTATTGTTATCCTCATGTGGTAAATTTTATACAAAATTACAAAATGGTATTTGATTAATAAGAAATATCGGAAGTATTCAAGAGTACATTATTACTAATATATGAACAAGCCCAAGGATCGCGTATTTGAAAAATAAAAAAATTGTTACGAATTTTCGAAATTTTGAAAACTACCATCTTTATAGAAAATAACAATGCGATCTATAGATTTGTCACTTGAATTTACTATTTGAGGAAGTTTTGACTCAGAGAATGTATCTGAAACATTATTTGGCGAATGACTTACATTATTACTTTCGGTTGGAAATTTCCCTTTTCCATTCATCAACCAATATAATTCAACTTCAGGAAAGGAGGAAAGCACCTTAAGAACAAAATCAAGACTTGGTTTATTTCTACCTGAAAGTATGTGAGAAATACTAGAGCGTTGCACACCAACTTTTTCAGCAAAAGAAGATGCTGTTTCACCATAGTAATCTATTACTTTTTGTAGTCGTTTTGTGAAATCTTCAGTGTTTATCATTGTAAACAAATATCATTGCTTTTAGAACGTTACAAATGTAAACTTATTTTAGCAAATAGCCATATTATAAACAAAAATCATATACCACATATTAAATAATCACTTCATTTTATTATATATAACTAATTGATAACAAATTATTTAATATATATTTAATAATTACGTTTGTATTTTTGTAGTCCTCAAACTATATGCTACGTAAACAACAGTTTTTTTGTTTACCATTGTAATCAAAATAGATACAACAACATGTTTACAAATGTAAATTACCATTTGTTTACCTTTGTACAATCAATATGTTTTTATGCACACCGAATTAATGAAATCCCTTTTCAAATCCTTTAAAGAACCGTCCCTTTCTGGACGTTATATTCATACAGAATCAATTTTAGATTTATTAAAAAATTCTAGCATAAAACCCTTTGTGAAAGTCATTGGGAGTTCTGTTAATAATGAAAACATTTATAGCATTACAATAGGCTCTGGTCCTAAAAAAATTCTCATGTGGTCTCAAATGCATGGCAACGAAAGCACTACTACTAAGGCTGTTTTTGATATGATTAATGTATTTACAGCATCAGAAAACGTACCAAAAACTATTCTAAAGGCTTGTACGCTTAAAATTATTCCAATACTAAATCCAGATGGCGCAAAGGCTTATACGCGTTTAAATGCTAACCATATTGATTTAAATAGAGATGCACAAGAACTATCTCAACCGGAAAGCAAAGTTTTAAAGCAAATCTTTGAATCATTTAAACCTGATTATTGTTTTAATCTGCATGGTCAGCGTACAATTTTTAGCGCAGGAAAAGCAAATAATCCAGCAACAGTATCGTTTCTAGCTCCAGCACAAGATGAAAATTGCACTATTACAGATACCAGAAAGGTTGCAATGGAGATTATTTCGGTTATGAATTCTCATTTGCAACAAGAAATCCCTAATCAAGTTGGTATTTATGACGATGCTTTCAATCTTAATTGTGTTGGTGATACGTTCCAAAACCTTAATGTTCCTACGGTTTTATTTGAAGCAGGACATTTTGCCAATGATTACCAAAGAGAAATAACGCGTGAGTATATATTTCAGTCTTTGCTTATAGCTATTCATTATATTTCTGATAATAATGTAACAGGAAATAAATACGATGATTACCTCGAAATTCCTGAAAACCAGAAATTGTTTTATGATATTATTATCAAGAATACATCAAATGAAGATGTTGGGATTCAGTATATTGAAAAATTAATAGACAATTCTATTCATTTTGTTCCTAAAATTGAAAAAATTTCAGATTTAAGCTCTTATTTCTCTCATAAAGAGATCAATGCCAGAGGCTATGAGGTTTTAACCACTAAAGGTAAATCGGTTTCCGAAGGAAGCGAAAACGTTTTCGTATCAATAAATAATGAGAAATCTTCATTGAAATTGAAAAATAACTAATATTTGATACATTATCTTCATTCTTTTTGCGTTATTTTTGTATAAAATTTAAAGAAACTGCAAAATGGCAAAGTACAAATTAGATGAAATTGATCATCAAATTTTAGATATGTTAATCGATAATACAAGGATTCCTTTCACTGATATTGCAAAAAAATTAGTGATTTCTGCAGGAACTGTTCATGTGAGAGTGAAGAAAATGGAAGAGGCAGGAATTATTCAAGGCTCGTCATTAACATTAGATTATAAAAAACTAGGATATTCATTTATAGCATATGTTGGTGTATTTTTAAATAACACATCTCAAACTAAATTTGTTTTAGAGCGTATTAATGAAATACCTTATGTAACTGTGGCGCATATCACTACTGGAAAATTTAATATTTTCTGCAAGGTTAGAGCTAAAGACACAGCACATGCCAAGGACATTATATTCATGTTGGATGATATTGATGGTATCTACAGAACAGAAACCATGATTTCGTTAGAAGAGAGTATTAATGATAAAAAACGTTTAATGCATACTATTTTTAACGAATTGTAAGCTTAACCCTAATAACTATTTTAACATTTATTAATCCCTTTATCAGTAAAATGATAAAGGGATTTTTTGTTATTTTAGACAATAAATAATTCGATATGACAAAAGACCAGCTTAATACCAATGAATACATAGCTTATTATCAAGTTTATATTGATAATGCAGGTGAATTAGATTTAATAGAAGGCTTAAAACAAAATGGAGAAGCAACTATTTCATTTTTAGAGTCGTTATCTGAAGACAAATATGATTTCGCTTATGCTGACGGCAAGTGGACAATTAAGGAACTTGTTCAGCACATAATGGATACTGAACGTGTTTTCACCTTTAGAGCTTTATCCTTTGCTAGAAAAGACAAAACAAATTTTCCGGGTTACGATCAGGATGAATATGCTGTAACAAGTGAAGCTAATAAACGATCTAAACAGAGTTTACTTGAAGAATATAAGGCATTACGACAATCTACTGTTGCTCTTTTTGAAAACTTTACTGATGAAATGTTACTACAAATTGGTTATGCCAGTAATAACGACATTTCAGTTAGAGCAATTGGTTTTATTCTCATTGGACATGAAAACCATCATTGCCAAATTATAAAAGAACGCTATTTATAATAAAAAAAGCCACCTTAAATTAAGGTGGCTTTTTTTATATTTAGTTTGTTTAGAACTGATATCTAATACCTAAAGCTATATCAAAATCTAAATCGTTTGTGTCAAAATCATCATTTCCAAATCCAATTTCCGGTCTAAAATCTAGTGATAACAAAAGCGGAAAGTCAAAATTATACTCAATCCCTACGTCACCTGCCGCGAAAAAGAAAGTATTACTGCTATCAACGCCTTTTGGTGCGTTATTAATGCTTACAGAACCAATTCCACCACCAGCACCTGCGTACCAATTAAAACTCCCATCAAGTTCCCAAACCCACTGATACAAACCAGCTAATTTAAAAGCATCATAATCACTTCCATCTCTCCAACCAAGATCTAATTCAAGCCTGTTGTTGTCTCCCAAAGCTCTTTGGTAGTTAATACCTGGACCAACACCATCACTATCTCCTAAACGAAGACCGATAGCATTGTCTGCAATTTCTTGTGCATTTGATAATGTAACGAAACCGATAAATGCAATTGCTACTAAAAATAATTTTTTCATAAGATTTAATTTTACTTTAATTAATTAAGATTGATGTAGGCTTTAAAAAAGCCAGATAATTTATATTTCGGTTACTTTTACAAAAATAACGCCAAAAACTGCTTTTTATTAATTTTATTTATAGTTTTATACACAGACTTATGCTTATTTATGGTTACTAATTCTCAATTACAAATTCTATTATCTCAATTAGAAGGTGAGTTGTATTTTGATGAATTAATGAAATCACTCTATGCAACAGACGCTTCAGTTTATAGAATGTTACCATTGGCAGTTGCCATTCCAAAAACAAAGGCAGACCTTAAGTCTCTTATTCAATTTGCAACAACTCACAAAACATCATTAATCCCTAGAGCAGCTGGTACTTCACTCGCTGGACAATGCGTAGGAAATGGTATTGTCGTTGACGTTTCAAAGCATTTTACAAAAATATTGGACATTAACGAAAAAGCACAAACAGTTACAGTACAACCTGGTGTAATAAGAGATGAGCTCAATAATTATTTAAAGCCTTTTGGTTTGTTTTTTGGTCCAAACACATCTACATCCAATCGATGCATGATTGGTGGTATGGTTGGAAATAATTCCTCAGGAACAACATCTATTCAATATGGAATTACTAGAGATAAGGTATTAGAGCTTCAAACAATTTTAAGCGATGGAAGTGAAGTTGTTTTTTCTGAATTGTCTTCTGAAGAATTTCATAAAAAAACACAGTTAAAAAATATTGAAGGAGCTATTTACAATCAAATTTATGATGAGCTGTCTTCAAAAGGCATTCAACAACAGATAAAAGATAATTTCCCGAAACCAGAAATACATCGTAGAAATACTGGTTATGCAATTGATGAATTGATAGAAACCGAATTATTTACGGAGTCTACAGATAAATTCAACATGTGCAAGTTGCTTTCTGGAAGTGAAGGTACCCTTGCTTTTACTACTCAAATCACATTACAATTAGACCAGTTGCCTCCATCTGAATCTGTAATGATTGCTGCACATTTCAATAGTATTCAAGATTGTTTAAATGCTGTTGAGCCAGTCATGAAACACAATTTGTTTACTTGTGAAATGATGGATAAAACCATTTTAGACCTCACAAAACACAACAAAATACAACAAGAAAATAGAACTTTCTTAATTAAAGATCCTGAAGCAATCTTAATGTGTGAAGTTAAAGCTGATACGATTCAAGATGCAGAGGAAAAGGCTCAATACCTATTAAAAACACTTGAGTCGTCACAATTAAGTTTTGCAAACCCAATGCTCTCAGGTAATGATATTATTAAAGCAAATGAGCTTCGAAAAGCTGGATTAGGCTTATTAGGCAATATGATTGGCGACAAAAAAACAGCTGCTTGTATTGAAGACACAGCAGTGTCAATATCAGATTTATCAAACTACATTGAAGAGTTTACAGCTTTAATGAAGACACACGATCAAAAAGCTGTGTATTATGCTCATGCTGGGGCTGGAGAGTTGCACTTACGTCCAATATTGAATTTAAAGAAGAAAGCAGATGTCGTTTTATTCAGAAAAATAACCACAGATGTCGCTCATTTGGTTAAGAAATATCAAGGCTCAATGAGTGGAGAACATGGTGATGGCATTGTTAGAGCAGAATTTATACCATTGATGATTGGAGACGGGAATTACAACATTCTCAAACGTATTAAATCAGTTTTTGATCCTAATAATATTTTCAATCCAGGAAAGATAGTTGAAGCTTTTCCAATGGATCAATCACTACGATATGAAACTGATAGGAAAGAGCCTGATATTGAAACTATTTTAGATTTCTCTAGTTCACGAGGTATTTTACGTGAAGCTGAAAAATGTAATGGTTCAGGAGATTGCAGAAAACTCCCCGAATTTGGAGGAACAATGTGTCCGAGCTACAGAGCAACACGAAATGAAAAAGACACAACTAGAGCGCGAGCAAATGCCTTACGTGAGTTTTTAACCCAATCTGAGAAACCCAACAAATTCAATCATAAAGAGTTAAAAGAAGTATTTGATTTATGTTTAAGCTGTAAAGCTTGCGCTAGTGAATGTCCGAGTAGTGTTGATGTAGCAAGCTTAAAAGCAGAATTTCAGTATCAATATCAAAAGGCAAATGGGATAAGTCTAAGAACAAAATTATTTGCGTACAACAACAAACTTAATTCTTTAGGAAGTAGATTTACAAATCTCACCAATTTCTTATTCTCAAACAGGACTACATCATCGTTATTAAAATCATTATTAGGAATAGCAAAAAAAAGGAGCCTTCCTTTAATTTCAAAAACAAGTTTAAAAACTTACTTTAAAGACTATCAAATCAAATATAGAAGAGGAAATTACATAAAGAAGGTTTACTTTTTTAATGATGAATTCACAAACTTATTAGATTCAAAAATTGGTATTGACGCGCTTGAGTTGTTGAGTGATTTAAATTACTTTGTTGATGTAATTGATCATGTCGAGTCTGGTCGTTCTTTTTTATCTAAAGGCTTACTTAAAAAGGCTAAATCACTTGCAAATCAAAATGTTAAGGTTTTTAAAAACAAGGTGTCGTCTAAAGAATGTTTGATTGGAATCGAACCTTCAGCCATTCTGACTTTTAAAGATGAATACCTCAGATTAGCAGATGATAAAGCTTCCGCAGAACGAATAGCAAAGCATACATTTTTAATTGAAGAATTCATTCAGCAAGAAATAGAACTTGGAAACATCACATCAGATCAATTCACTTTAGAGCATAAAAACATAAAATTTCATGGCCATTGTCATCAAAAGGCTTTGACAAACCAATCTTCTAGTTTTGCCGTATTAAACTTGCCTAAAAACTATAAGGTGACCATTATACCAAGTGGTTGCTGTGGAATGGCTGGCAGTTTTGGCTATGAAAAAGAACATTACGACATTAGTATGCAAATAGGAGAGCAAACATTATTCCCTTCAGTTAGAAAAGCTTCAGAAGAGGAGATTATTTCAGCAAATGGAACAAGCTGTAGACATCAAATAAAAGATGGAACACAACGCCAAGCCTTGCATCCAGTAACCATATTGCGGAATGCATTAATTAAAAAAGATTAGTATTAACTTGTTTCATTATTAACCAAGTATCAATTAACTTAGCACAAAAAGTAGTTTATGGCAGGAAATACCTTCGGAAATATATTCAAGCTTACCACATTTGGAGAATCACATGGTGTTGCCATTGGAGGAATTATAGATGGTTGTCCTGCTGGTTTAAAACTTGATTTTAAAGCAATACAAGGAGAGTTAAATCGTCGTAAACCTGGTCAATCTGCAATTGTTACTCAACGAAAAGAGCCCGATACGGTTGAGTTTCTTTCTGGAATATTTGAAGGACAAACTACGGGAACTCCAATCGGATTCGTTATTAAAAACACAAATCAGAAATCTAAAGATTATTCTCATATCAAAGATGTGTATCGTCCTAGCCATGCTGATTACACATATGAAAAAAAGTATGGTATCAGAGATTATAGAGGTGGAGGAAGAAGCTCTGCTCGAGAAACAGCATCTCGTGTTGTTGCTGGAGCAATCGCAAAACAATTGATTAATAATGTTCAAATTAACGCTTATACGTCTTCTGTTGGTGATATATTTCTTGAAAAACCATATCAGGATTTAGATTTTTCTAAAACTGAAAGTAATGATGTTCGCTGTCCTGATCAGGATACAGCCGAACGAATGATCGACAGAATTAAAGCTATTAAAAAAGATGGCGATACTATTGGAGGCACTATTACTTGTGTGCTTCAAAATGTGCCAATTGGTTTAGGAGAACCAGTATTTGATAAACTGCATGCCGATTTAGGTAAAGCGATGTTAAGTATTAATGCTGTAAAAGGTTTTGAATATGGTAGTGGATTTTGTGGCGCAAGAATGAAAGGAAGTGAGCACAATGACTTATTCAATGATGATGGGACTACAAAAACAAATTTATCTGGCGGAATTCAAGGAGGTATCAGCAACGGAATGGATATTTACTTTAGAGTTGGGTTTAAGCCAGTTGCCACAATTATTCAAAAGCAAGACACACTAGATCGCTCAGGAAATATTGTAGAAATGCAAGGTAAAGGACGACATGACCCATGTGTAGTTCCTAGGGCAATTCCCATTGTAGAAGCCATGGTAGCTCTGGTAATGGCAGATTTTCACTTGCTAAATAAAATGTATAAATAATTAAATTCTTACTACAAAGCCATACTATCTTATGAAAAAACTAGCACTACACTGGAAAATATTAATCGGAATGCTACTAGGTTTAGTATTTGGTTTTGTTATGCTTCAAGTTGGAGGAAGAGAATTTACTGAAGATTGGATAAAACCTATCGGTTCAATTTTTGTTAAACTATTAAAGTTGATCGCTATTCCATTAATATTAGCGTCATTAATAAAAGGGATTTCAGATTTAAAAGATATTTCCAAATTCAAAAACATAGGATTAAAAACTATTGGAATATATATAGTTACAACTGTAATTGCTATTTCAATTGGATTAGCACTTGTAAACATTATTCAGCCTGGAGATGGTGTTTCAGAAGAAACAATAGCTAAACTTACAGATACCTATTCAGAAAATAGCAGTGTAAAAGCAAAAATCGAAGAGGCTTCAAAACAAATGAATACAGGTCCTTTGCAGTTTTTAGAGGACATGGTTCCTGATAATGCGTTTAACGCTTTAAGCAATAATAAGCTAATGCTACAGGTGATTTTCTTTTCAATATTTTTAGGCATTTCGATGCTTCTTATTGGAGAAAAGCGTGCTAAGCCTATGAAAAAATTATTTGATTCATTAAATGATATCGTTCTAAAAATGGTCGACCTAATTATGTTGAGTGCACCAGTTGCTGTATTTGCTTTATTAGCGAATGTAGTTGTGTCTTCTGATGATCCTGATATTTTATATGCTTTATTGAAATATGCAGGTGTTGTTGTTTTAGGATTAGTTTTAATGATTGTTTTTTACTGTATTCTCGTTGGAACCATTACAAAGAAAAACCCATTTTGGTTTTTAAAAGAAATGAGTCCTGCACAATTATTAGCATTTTCAACTAGTTCTAGTGCTGCGACACTTCCTGTTACAATGGAGCGCGTAGAAGAACATATTGGTGTCGACAAAGAAGTATCGAGTTTTGTGCTTCCAGTTGGAGCAACAATTAATATGGATGGAACAAGTTTATATCAAGCAGTTGCTGCAGTATTTATATTTCAAGCCCTAGGATTAGATTTAACTTTCGCTGATCAAATTACAATAGTCTTAACAGCATTATTAGCTTCCATAGGAAGTGCTGCTGTTCCAGGAGCAGGAATGGTAATGCTTGTGATTGTATTAGAATCTGTTGGTCTTCCACCAGAACTATTACCAATTGGTTTGGCATTAATATTTGCTGTCGATAGACCTTTAGATATGTGTCGTACAGTAGTAAATGTTACTGGAGATGCAACTGTATCAATGATAGTTGCAAAATCTGTTGGAAAACTTGGCGAACCAAAGATTAAGAATTGGGATGATAACTATGAGGAAGTCAAATAAAATTTTTAAATTTATATACGATTAATCAACAAAAACATCCAACTATGACTGATGGTCAATTCGTGTCAACCATTGTAAGTTGTAAGTGGTTGCATAACAATCGACATTTAGATCATCTTATTCTTTTAGATACAAGCGTAAAAACAGAGATGTCTATTTCGGAAGATTATATTCCAAATTCAAGATATTTCGATATAAAAGGAAAATTTAATGATATAAGTGCTGAATTTCCTAATACAATTCCATCAGAACAACAGTTTGAGGATGAAGCAAGACAGCTAGGAATTAATAAAGATTCGATTATAGTTGTATATGATGATAAAGGAATTTATTGGAGTCCGAGAGTTTGGTGGTTATTTAAAACATTCGGATTTAAAAACATAGCAGTATTAGATGGTGGATTGCCTGAATGGCAAAAACTTGGCTATGAAACATCGTCTTCAATTAATGTTCCCAATTGGAAATCAGGAAATTTTTTAGCAGAATATGACACATCCAAAATGTGCTATTTTGAAGATATTTCAAAATTATCTAAAAATGATGATGTAAAAATTATTGATGCTCGTTCAAAAGAACGCTTTAAATGCTTAGTGCCAGAGCCTAGAAAAGGATTAAGAAGAGGAACAATCCCAAATTCTGAAAACCTTCCATTCACTAATTTGTTAAGCGGAAATTGTTTAAAACCGAAGCAAGAATTAAAAACGATATTTGAAACTTTTATAATAGGAGATAAATCACTAACTTTTTCCTGTGGATCTGGAATTACAGCTTGTATTCTAGCATTGGCTGCAGATATTTCAGACTACAAACAAATTACTGTTTATGATGGTTCATGGACAGAATACGGAACATTAACACCATAACTATGAAAAGCAACACCTGGACAAAACAAGAATTAATCGCTTACATTTTATTATATGTGGCCCATTCTGATTTAAAAGAAACGAAACAAGAACAAAACTATATCTTATCTCGCGTAAATGCTGAAACGTATATACGAATTAAGACTGAATTTGATACAGATAATGATTATCAAAGTATTACAAAAATAGTAGATGCTGTAAAATTAGAAGATTATTATAATGATAATCCAGACGCGCTTTTTGCTGATATCAAGCTCATGGCTTTTGCAGACGGCGAAATGGATCAAATTGAACATACTATTTATAATAGTTTAAAGAAAATATTAAGTTAGTATCATGGAACAATTATCAATTGCAACGATATTTTTTTTGCATTGTTCTCCCCATTTATATACTTTCAATAAAAAAGCCTTAAAGCGCAACGCTATCTTTCAGAGGTTGTTCTGAAGCCCATCTTGTGTTAGACATGCACAAGATAAGAACCTGAGTCATTCCCAACTAACAGAAGTTAGGCTCGAGCCAACTGTTTTGCTCTAAGGCTTTGTGCAATTATAAATGAAATATACCCAATAGTTTCATAAATAAATATTCAGAATGAGTGAAGCCTATTTATGGTTGAGTAAACTCATGTTTTTACTTAGGAAAGGCATTTCAAGGCTTAATTTGTATCCATAAAATCGAAATCATGTATCTCATAGATGATTTGTGCAATTCTATATTTTTAATCATTTTTTTTATGCTTTATGACGATTAAATAGCTTGACATTAAGGACATTGCGTAGATTTACAGTAATAAATAATGTGCTATTAATCATTAACCAAATTAGATAATCCCTCAAATGATTAAAAATATTTTTTTAGAGTTAAATTAGTTTTAATTAGTTGTTAGTTATTAAAGTCCTTTTGAAGAAAAGGACTTTTTTATGCGATAAATTTAGATGTTAACTCAGGAGTAGGTATCATACAAGCATTTTTCTTTCCATACCACTTGTATCTATTTCTTGCCACAAAATCATAAACCCAGTTTCTAATAAAGGTAGGAACAATAAAAAATATAGACATCAAGTTTCTTGGAAACGCTAGGTGTTTAGCAATATGTAATGCTGCACTAGATTTTACAGATAATCCTTTCTCCTCAGAATACAGAAGAATAGAATCTGTTATAGATGTGTCTAAATTAAACTTTTCAATGATTTGCTTGCCTGCATTACTTTGCAAAGGCGCGAACATAAATAAATCGTCTTTATCATGTTTAATAACGTACAAAACAGAAGAGTTGCATAGATTGCAAACACCATCAAAGAGTATAAGTTGCTTATGTTTAGGTAAATCTTGTATCACACTGCAAAAATACGGGTTAGATTTATAAAGTATTTAAAAATTGAGTTAAATCGTCTTAAAAGAGTTCTGATAATTTTTTTACTTTTTAGCAGCTTCTACAAGTTCTAATTGATCCATACTTACGTTAGTTGTAAACATGCCATAATTAACAACTGCTTTATTCTTTTCAATTTTATCAACACTGCCAACTGCACGACCGTCGAACATACGAACTCTATCACCAATGTTTAAAATTGGTTTTGGTTTATCAACCTTAACTGCTTTTTTCTTAGCAGCTTTTTTCTTTTTACGGATGACTTCTACTTTTTTCTCCGCTTCTTGTTTTACCTGCTTTTCTTTATGTTTTTCGGCACGTTTTTGTTTAACAGAAACTTTTTTACGTTTAGAGTTTTCTATCTGAACTAGTTTGAAAAGTTCAGCCATTAATTCACGTTTCTTCTTGTCTTCAAAAAATTTCTCAGAAATATCATTGACTTTTTGTCCTAGATAAATCAAACGTTGATTGCTATCGTATAATTCTTGAAAGCTTTCTAATTTCTTTTGAACTTTGGCATTAACTTCTTCAAGTTTATCAGCTTCTGTTTGTTTCTTCTTTTCGTTTTCTTTTAATGAACGTGATGTTTTCTCAAGTTTACTGCGTTCTTTCTGAAGTTTAGCAATAGTGGCATCAAATCTCACTTTTCCGCGTTCAATCTTCTTCTTTGCACGATTAATTAAGCTAAAAGGGATCCCATTTTTTTGAGCGACCTCAAATGTAAATGAACTTCCTGCTTGACCTAAAGCCAACTTAAACAATGGTTCTAACGACTTTTCATCAAACATCATATTAGCATTTTGCATAAACGGCAATTCGTTGGCTAATACTTTTAGGTTGGAGTAGTGGGTTGTAATAATTCCGTAAGCATCACGATGATAAAACTCTTCTAGAAACGTTTCAGCTAAAGCACCACCAAGTTCAGGATCACTACCTGTTCCAAATTCATCAATTAAAAACAAGGTGTTTTTATTACATTTCTTTAGAAAGTAATTCATTTGCTTTAATCGGTAACTGTAAGTGCTTAAATGGTTTTCTATAGATTGATTATCACCAATATCACTTATAATTCTATCAAAGAGACAAATATTACTTTTTTCATGAACTGGAATTAATAATCCACATTGAATCATTACTTGTAATAATCCAATCGTTTTAAGAGTAATACTTTTTCCACCAGCATTGGGACCAGAAATGACTATAATTCTGTTTTCTGGATGAAGCACTATAGATTGAGAGAACGTTTTCTTTCCTTCATTTTTATTTGACAAATAAAGTAAAGGATGGAATGCATCTTTAGCCTCATAAACTTTGTCTTCATTTATCTCAGGAAGTATACCGTTTATTGATTGTGCATATTTTGCTTTAGCATAAATAACATCTAAAGAAGCTAAAAAGTTCTGATAGTCTTCTAAAGCTAATGTATAAGGCCTAACGTATTCCGTTAGATTACGTAAAATTTTATCGACTTCTTCTTTTTCTTCAAACTCAAGATTATTGAGTTCTCTTGCATGTTGAAATGTAGTTTCAGGTTGTATATAAACAATACTTCCTGTTTTACTACTTCCCATGATACTACCTTTAACCTTACGTCTGTACATTGCCTTAACTGCAAGCACGCGTTTATTTTCAACCACAGATTCTCTAATATCATCTAAATAATCAAGGTTGTGATACGTGTTTAAGGCTGAAGTAAAACTCTGATTAATTTTACCTCTTACGGAATTTATAGACTGTCGCAATTGATATAAAGTATCAGTAGCATTGTCTTTTACATCTCCAAATCGATCAATGATTGCGTCTATTTCAGAAACAAGATGAGGCACTATTTCTATGGTGGATGCAGACTTATACAACGAAGGATAATACTCTTCAAACTTCTTTAAAAACTTAAGGATATCAGTAACAGTAATCGTTATAGATGCTATTTTTTGAAAACTTTTAGTTTCTAAATAAGAATTTTCAATCTTTAAAAGTTTGAGTTCTTTTGTAATAGGTTCAAAACCATGATTTGGTATGCGATTATCATTAATAAAAGAGGACACATATTCATTGGTAAATTCCAACGATTGTAAGACATGCTCTTTAGTAGAAAAAGGTTTGATTTTTAAAGCTTCAATTCTTCCTAAATCAGTTATACACAATTCTGACACTTGTTCTAAAACCGTGTAAAACTCTATGTCTTGTAATGTTTTGTCGTGAATACTAATCATTAATTATTTTACCTAAAACCAATAAAGATGCAAAGGTACTTATTAATGATTTAGTAATAAAATGAAATACTTATTAACGTTTTATGCGTTTTCCTTCATCATTTACATAATGACAAACACAATTTTTAGGACTAAATAAGCCTGCGCTATGAAGTTTACGCTTAATAAGTTCTGCGGATTTCATTTTAAAATTATCAATAGGAGTGAAGGCAAAATTATTAGAACTAATTGAAATATCCAAACCGTAAACACAATGCCACCAAGTTTGAGGAATAAATAACATTTCTCCTGGATTAATTATAGTGTACTGCACATTAACGTCCTTAAACATCGCGTGCTTACGCTCATTAAAGTTTTCCATGTTAACATCGCTTAAACGTGAACCTGGTTCATATTTATCGCTTGGATACATTTCATTTGAGTCTTTAGGATTTACTAAAAACACTAATTTCCGACCTTCAATTAATGCTAAAATGTTATTAGCAAGTCGGTCTGTATGCCAGCCTGTTAAAGTGCCAGGAGGTCCTATCCAAAGTGATGTTGAATTTCTGACAGTATTTTTTGAAATCAATGAAAAATCTACATGTTCTAATAGCTCTGGAAACATTTCTGCTATTGGCATATTACCCAAATATGTTTCTGTGTTAGTATTACGAATTTCATTAAGATAATCCTGAAAGGCGCCAAATTGCCAATTAGTTTCATTTTGTCTAATGTTACCTTTATAAACAAAAGTTTCTTTGTCTTCTCCTATTTTTTCAAAGTAATCTAGAGACCAAAGTTCTCTGGCTTTCCAGTGATCCATCATTTTAGTGATCTTAACTGGTACATTCTTTTTTAGATGATCATTAAAGAAATCATCATGAGAAATTTTCTCTATAGTTTTTATATCCTGTAAAGGTGTATTTAGAATACCTTGTACTCTTTCTATAATGGCTTTTTCCATGATTCTAGGTTTTACAAAAAACGAATATAGTATATTTGTTTATACAATTTTATGACATTATTCATGTTTTAGATAATAATGTACTTTTTTAGACAAAATGAATGTAAATATACACGAAAGCTGGGAAAACGTACTAGTTGACGAATTCAATAAACCATACTTTAAAGATCTTTTTGCGTTTGTAGAGCAAGAATATGCTGATTATAAATGTTTTCCTCCCAAAAATCAAATTTTTTCGGCCTTTAACCATTGTCATTTTGATGATGTAAAAATAGTAATCATAGGACAGGATCCATACCATGGAATTGACCAAGCAAACGGCCTTTGTTTTTCAGTTAACGATGGGATCTCACATCCACCTTCACTAATTAATGTTTTTAAAGAAATAAATAGTGATTTAGACCTGCAATATCCTGAATCTGGAAATCTAGAGAGATGGGCAAAACAAGGTGTTTTATTATTGAATGCTACGTTTACTGTTAGAGCACATCAGGCTGGAAGTCATCAAAAAAAAGGTTGGGAGACATTTACAAATGCTGTAATAAAAACTATAAGTGATGAAAAGAGAGGTGTTGTCTTTTTACTTTGGGGAGGATTTGCAAAACAAAAAGTTAAACTTGTAGATGAGATTAAACATCAAATTTTCACTTCTGGACATCCTTCACCATTAAGTGCAAATAGAGGATATTGGTTTGGAAATAGGCATTTTAGTAAAACTAATTTGTATTTAACCGAGAAAGGTTATGATCCAATAAAATGGTAACCGAGAATGTATAGGTATGAAAGTATTTTAAAGACTAACTTCCTGTTGGCGCAAGTTGAGTTCTAGGAATTTGTTTAGTAGGAACTGAAGCTTTTGGAGCTTTGAACATTACAGGGTTTTCATTAGTAGTTTTCTTCGAGGACTTGTTACAACTAAATATAAGTAGTAAGAAATTTAATGTAACTAAGGAACCTAGAGTTAGAGTAATAATCATTATCATATTCTTCAAGTTTTGTTAAGTTAATAGCACGTTCGGGGATTAACAAATGTAACTAAATTTTTGAAAAATAGAAACTTATGCGAAAAAACATTAAAGTTTTGTTAATTTTTATTCGATTTTAATGTATCTAATTTTCAGTAATATAACAGCTACAATAATAAAACTCCTACCTCAAATTTTACTTTAAATCATAAATCAATTCAGAATAACTGATTGCTTTTGGTATGATATCAAGCTCCAGAAGTTTGTCTTGGATAGTCATAACTGTAGCTTCATCTATGACATCCTGAGACCACTCAGTCAATGATAACCAATCCTTTACGTCTTCTAGCTTTTGGTCGTATCTGTTAGCTATTGTAGCATCAATGCTAGGAATAGACTTAAATTCTTTAGTTGTGTTGTTAATGATGTTTAAAATGGTTTTGACATCTTCTTTATTATTCTCTAAGAATTCATTATTCACAGCAATAACAAAACAAGGCCATGGAGTTGGACAATTAGCAATACGTCTAAAAACACCATCATCGACAATTGGTTTTGTTGTGAATTTTTCCCACATAAAATAATCTGCAACACCATTTGTTAAACCTTCAATTGCTCCATCAAGGTTCTTAATAACTTCAAAATTAAGGTCATCTTCCAGATTCCAATTATTATTTTCAGCATTTATATATGCCATCAAATGTGAACCTGAGCCGTATCTACTGATTGCAGCTTTAGTTCCTTTTAGATCATCAATAGTTTCATAATTTGAATCATGAGCTACATGGATTCCCCAAATCAATGGAGATTGCACAAATGTTTGCACTATTTTACTTGGATTTCCATCTATAATATCCTTAATAATTCCTTCAGTAAGAATAACTGCCATATCAATCTCTCCTTCTCGTAAAGCCTTATTCATGGCACCTGTACCACCAAAGTAATCTTTCCATCTTAGATTAATGCCTTCATCTTTATACTCTCCATTTTTAAGGGTTAAATACCAAGCCAAATTAAAATGTTCTGGAACACCACCAATATTTATTCTTTTCATATTATAGTTCTGAAATGAAGTTATGAAGCTTTGAATTATTTTCTGTTTATACGTTTATTATGCGTTCTAAGGCATAAACAATTAATTTCTCAATTGTCTGATTTGGGTCTTTACTAAAGTTTCCATTTGGTCGATTAGCAATAATTGCATTCAATGAAAGTGCTTCGTGACCTAATAATTTAGACAAACCATAAATAACAGAAGTTTCCATTTCAAAATTAGTGATTCTAAAATCTTTATATGAAAATGAATCAAGCTTAGAGTTAAGTGTAGCATCTTGTAATGGCAATCTAAGAACTCTTCCTTGAGGACCATAAAACCCACCTGCTGTACCTGTTAATCCTTTAAAAACTTGATCACTATCAAAATAGTTTTCTAAATACTTACTGTTATCAATTACAATTGGTCGTGCTTTATTCTTATCCCAGTTTGTATGCGCTATAAATGCATTTTCAATATCTGGATTGCAAATCTCGTCTATTTGATAAAAATGAAGCATTCCATTGATATCCAATCCATGCGTACTAATTACAAATGAGTCTATAGGAATATCCTTTTGTAATGATCCTGAAGTACCAATTCTAATAATATTTAAACTCGTTAAATCTGATTTTGGTTTTCGTGTTTCAAGGTTGATATTGACTAATGCATCCAATTCATTTAATACAATATCTATGTTATCAGGTCCTATTCCAGTAGAGATTACTGTAATTCGTTTGTCGTGGTAATATCCTGTTTGTGTTTTAAACTCTCTTTTTTGCGTACTAAACTCAATACTATCAAAATGCTTAGTTATTTTTTCAACGCGATCCTGATCTCCAACAAATATGATTGTATCAGAAATGTTTTCGGGTTTAAGATTTAAATGGTAGACACTACCATCAGGATTAAGTATTAATTCAGAATTTTTAATGGACATTAATATTTGTTTTTACTAGTTTGTTTTCGTCTTTATTAAATTGAAAATCTAATCGATTCAATCCACCATAAGTCGTGTTGTTATTTATTTCGATAGAAAAATTATGGATTTTCACTAAAGATTCGTGACCCTTTCTATTAAGTTTTAATTGATCAGCATTTTCTTCAAAAAACAGTGATAATTGTTCAATCATTCGCTCTAATTGTAGATCACCATAACCATAGAAACCTTGATAATTTAGTATGTAACCCAATAAATGATGCTTAGATTTTATGTCGTTATCTCTTACGATTTCTAAGATGTTTTTTTCTAAAACACTCAAGCCACTTCTAGAGTCTGGAAAGCGTCTTAAATGAGCTTTTAAACAATTACTAAGATATTCAAATGACGACTTTTGTACAATATAACGCTTGAACAAATTGTGATCTTTTCCACAATAAGTTCGCCATAATGAAATGGCCAATTCATTATCCTTTTCTGTTAATTCGATACGATTATCGTAATGTTCATAAAGTTGTTCTGGTGAAAGCTCGGATAATCCTTTAAGGTTTTTTTCGCCTTCAATACGTCCGCTACAAACTAAATAGAGAGGAAGAGTAATCCCTTTTTGATGCAGTAAACTCATTACTCCAAGCAGGTTTATATGACAAAACAAATCATATTCAAACCACAATACAATTTCAGTATAGCAGTCAACATTATTCAATTTATTTAGTTCAGTTTTATACTCATCTTCATTGATTTCTATATTATAAAAATCACTTAAAAATTGTTTTCTTACTTCTATGAATTCTTCAGAATCTATATGTGCTAAAGTTGGACCTTCACAAAGCATTTCTTGCCAAGTTAAAAAGTCTCCCTTTATTTCTAATTCTATGAGAAGATCTGTTAACGAATTTCCGTTTGTAATGTGAAGTGTTTTATTCATAATTATCCTCCAACACGTTTAACTGCAAATCCTTTATCTTTAAGAATCTGCATGATTTTATCTCTATAATCACCTTGAATGATGATTTTATCATCTTTAAAACTACCACCAACACTTAATTTTTGTTTAAGTTCTTTAGCGAGTTTTTTAAAATCTTCAGTAGCTCCAGTATAACCTTCAAGAATGGTTATTGGTTTTCCTTTGCGTTTTTCATATTTGCAAATAATAGGATCGTCTTGTAGCCAAATCCCTTTTTCTTCAGAATCCTTTTTTTCGGAAACTTTCTCAGAAACGTGATCGGGAAACAGGTTCTTTAATTGATTTTCTAAATCCATGCGTTATAGTATTTAGTTCTTAGCTTTTAAGTCTCCCGTAAATAAAACCGGTTACTCTCAACTTCTAACTACTTTTTAAGACCTAATTCAATTAAACGTTCATTTAAAAACTCTCCAGCTGTAATGTCTTCATATTGTTTCGGATTTTCATCGTCAATACAACCTTCTAAAACATCTAATTTCATTTCGCTTATAGGATGCATAAAAAACGGAATAGAGTAACGTGATGTTCCCCAAAGTTCTCTTGGTGGATTAACAACACGATGAATTGTCGATTTTAATTTATTATTGGTATGTCTTGATAACATATCGCCAACATTAATCATTAATTCGTCTGGTTCTGCAATAGCATCAATCCATTCACCTTCATTACTTTGAACTTGTAATCCACGTCCTTGAGCTCCCATTAATAAGGTTATCAAATTGATATCTCCATGAGCAGCAGCACGAACAGCATTTTTCGGCTCTGATGATATAGGAGGATAGTGAATTGGTCTTAATATCGAATTCCCATTATGAATGTAATTATCAAAATACGTTTCTTCTAAATCTAGATGTAAAGCTAGTGCTCTTAAGACATACTTTGATGTTTTTTCAAGCATTTCATAAGCTTCTTTACCAACACTATTAAATTCTGGTAATTCTCCAACATTAACATTTTCAGGATATTCTTTTGCGCGTTCCGGATCATCTTCTGCATATTGACCAAAATGCCAAAACTCTTTTAAATCACCTTCTTTCTTTCCTTTAGCACTTTCTTTTCCGAAAGAGACGTAACCACGCTGACCACCTATGCCTTCAATTTCATATTTGCATTTGGTATCAGTATGTAAACTAAAAAAGTTCTTTACTTCACCATATAATTTATCTACTAAAGCATCGTTTAAAAAATGCCCTTTTAAAGCTACAAAGCCAATTTCCTCGTAGGCTTTTCCTATTTCATTAATAAACTTTTGTTTTCTGTTTGAGTCTCCAGAAATGAAATCTTCAAGATTAACACTTGGTATTCTATCCATGATTAATAATATTATGTTATAACTTCAATACTACAAAAATAACGAAAACATTGGTAAAAACATATAGCATTTATACGCTTAAAAAAAATGCGGTTTAAAGACATTTCAATCAATTTTTAATTACATTTGATTTCTAAATGCAATACAAATTACTATGCTGACTTCCACAAGGAGTACTATAACTTTTGACAAAAAGAATTTAGACGATCGAACGCTTTTAAAGTTATATAAGAATATGCTTAAGCCTAGGCTAATAGAGGAGAAGATGCTTATTCTATTACGTCAAGGTAAAATATCGAAATGGTTTTCTGGCATTGGTCAAGAAGCTATTTCTGTTGGAGTTACTATGGCTCTTGATAGTGAAGAGTATATCCTTCCAATGCATAGAAATCTTGGTGTGTTTACAACTAGAGAGATTCCATTACACAGATTATTCAGTCAGTGGCAAGGAAAAGCAAATGGTTTTACAAAAGGTCGTGATCGCTCATTCCATTTTGGTACGCAAGATTATAATATTGTTGGCATGATTTCACATCTTGGCCCTCAATTAGGTGTTGCAGATGGTATAGCTTTAGCTAGTTTACTAAAGAATAAAAAACAAGTAACTGCCGTTTTTACTGGAGATGGAGGAACAAGTGAAGGTGATTTTCATGAAGCATTAAATGTAGCTTCTGTGTGGCAATTACCAGTAATGTTTTGTGTTGAAAATAATGGTTATGGATTATCAACTCCAACCAATGAACAATATAGATGTAAAGATATAGCAGATAAGGGAAAAGGTTATGGAATGGAAGCTTTTGTTCTTGATGGCAATAATGTAGTTGAAGTATACTCTAAAATAAAAAAGTTAGCAGAAAGTATTCGTAAACGACCAAGACCAATTCTTGTTGAGTTTAAAACCTTTAGAATGCGTGGTCATGAAGAGGCTAGTGGTACAAAATATGTTCCTAAAGCATTATTACAGGAATGGGCTAAAAAAGATCCATTAGAAAATTTCCAAGAGTTCTTAAAAACTGAAAAGATTTTAACCGAAAAGCAAGAGGTTGCTATTAAAGAAGGGTTTGTACATGAAATCACGGAGAACTTACAAATTGCTTTTGATGAAGCTCCAATTGAATCTGATGTAACTACTGAATTAAATGATGTATACAAACCATTTGAATATAAAGAGGTTAGTCCAAAATCAAAAACTGAAGAGCTACGTTTAATTGATGCCATATCTTTAGGATTAAGACAATCGATGCAACAACATAAAGACCTTATAATTATGGGTCAGGATATCGCAGAATATGGTGGTGTTTTTAAGATTACAGATGGTTTCTTAGAGGAATTTGGAAAAGAACGTGTGAGAAATACACCTATTTGTGAATCTGCCATTGTTGAGGCTGGCATGGGTTTATCTATTGCAGGAATGAAGGCAGTTGTTGAAATGCAATTTGCAGATTTCGTGACTTCCGGATTTAATCCTGTAGTAAATTATTTAGCAAAGTCGAACTATCGTTGGAATCAACAAGCAGATGTTGTTTTAAGAATGCCTTGCGGTGGAGGTGTTGCTGCTGGACCGTTTCACTCGCAAACTAATGAAGCTTGGTTTACTAAAACACCTGGTTTAAAAGTTGTTTATCCAGCATTTCCTTATGATGCTAAAGGTTTATTAGCAACAGCAATTAACGATCCTAATCCTGTGCTGTTTTTTGAACACAAAGCCTTATATAGAAGTATTCGTCAAGATGTTCCAACAGATTATTACACATTACCATTTGGTAAAGCAGCGATGTTAAAAGAAGGTAGTGATGTAACAATCATTTCTTATGGAGCAGGCGTGCATTGGGCATTAGAAACCTTAGATAACAATGGTGATATAAGTGCTGATTTGATTGATTTAAGAACGCTTCAGCCACTTGACACCGAAGCGATTTATAATTCTGTTCGCAAAACAGGAAAAGCTATTGTTTTACAAGAAGATTCAATGTTTGGAGGTATTGCTAGTGATATTTCTGCCTTGATTATGGAAAACTGTTTTGAAGATTTAGATGCACCTGTAAAGCGTGTTGCTGGTTTAGAGACACCAATTCCGTTTATCAATCAGTTAGAAGACCAATATATGGCTAAAGGACGTTTTGAAGGGTCTCTGAAAGAACTATTAGCGTATTAATTATAATATTATGAGTAATCAAAATACAAAAAAAGCACTACGAGCAGCAATAACAAGTATTGTACTAATAGTACTCTTTATTATTCTAAAATCTTTAGCTAATTCTGAAGTTATCGGAATTAATTTCTATTCAATTGTTAGTGGGATTCTTATTTTACTCATATTCTTTATGACAATAGCTGGTTTTGTTTTTGCTTTAAAAACTAAAAATGAACCAAGGTCGAAACAAAAGATAATAGCTTTATTGCTTAATTCTATTTTGATGGCTTTACTAGTCGTTTCAGTAATAAATATTGTTATCGAACTTGTAACTATTCAAAGTTAGATTGATTTAGCAACAGCTTCAACCTCATCTAAAACTCTTAATAAATTTCCACTCCAAAGTTTTTCTATTTGTGCTTCAGTATAACCTCGTTTCACTAATTCTAAAGTCACACTAAAGGTTTCAGAAGCATCGCTCCAACCTTCAACACCACCACCTCCATCAAAATCACTGCTTATTCCAACGTGTTCTATACCAATTTTTTTAACTAGGTAATCAATATGATCTGCAAAATCTGAAACATTAACTTTAGGAGGAAAGTCTTTAATTTTATTAGCTTTCTCATCAGCTAGTTTTATAATTTTACCTCTGACTGAATAAATTGCTTCTTTTTCATCGTCAGATAAAGTTTTCATTTCACTCCATTCATACCAAGTTGTTCCTAAGGATTTAGCAACTTCAATTCTAATGGGTTTAATGGCTTTATTTCTAGCATCATTTTTTTCTGTATTCGTATACGTTTGAAACGCTACAGTTTGCACAACACCACCATTTTCTTTTAACCACATGAGTTGCTCATCATCAAGGTTTCTGCTATGATCACATAATGCTCTTGCCGAAGAATGTGAAGCAATTATTGGCGCTTTACTCAACTCAAACATTTGTTTAATTGCTTCTTTTGATGGATGTGAAATATCTATCATCATACCTAAACGATTCATTTCTTTAACAACGTCTTTACCAAGATCACTCAATCCGTTATGCAACCAAATACCATCTTCTTCACCAGTATTACTATCACTCAATTGGCTATGACCATTATGAGCTAGAGACATGTAACGAGCTCCAAGATTATAAAACTTTTCTACGTTTGAAATGTCTTTCCCTACAGGATAACCATTTTCAATGCCTATCATAGCTACTTTCTTTCCAGATTTCGAAATTCGTTTAACATCATCAGAGTTTAGAGCTAATTCAATACGTTCTGGTGCAATTTCTTCAACTAGTTTATGAATTGCATTAAATTTAATCATGGCTTTATCATAAGCAGTCTTGAAGCCTTCATCTGTTAATGTATCTTGTCCAGTATACACTATAAACCAAGCTACATCTAGTCCACCAGCTTCCATTTTTGGTAAATTAACTTGCGACTCTAAGTTTTGTGTGTAGTTTACTGAATCTGTAAAGTTCTTTACATCAATATCACAATGCGTATCTAAAGTAATTACACGATCATGTATTCCTTTGGCTTTCTCCACAAGTTCATTAGAATTCTTTGTGTCTTTTGAATTGTCAGAAGGTTTAGCCTCATTTTTACAAGATGTAAGTAATATGAGGATGCATAAAGAAGCGTAAATAGATTTCATCAATTTTTAGTTTTATTTATAAAATGTGAAATTACAAAAACAATTCCCTTAGTATCAAATGGATTCAAAATCTTATATTTAGATATGATTTCTCCACTATCAATTCGGATTTTAATTTTTGTTTGCATTAGCCTAATGCTTTTTAACTGCAAAGATGAAGAACCAAATAATTATGAATGGAAAACCGTTGAAGTCACAGCTACAGCATATAACTCCTTAGAATACCAAACGGATGACAGTCCGTTTATAACTGCTTTTGGAGATAGTTTAAAACCAGGCGTGCGTTACATTGCTGTGTCTAGAGATCTTCTGAAATTAGGCTTAAAACACAACACTTTATTAAAGGTTGAAGGATTAAAAGGTACTTATTTAGTTAAGGATAAAATGCATTATCGCTGGAGAAATAAAATTGATGTTTATATGGGAACTGATGTCAACGCAGCAAAAAAATGGGGTAGACGCAAAGTTAACATCAGTTATAGAGTTTTAAAACTAATAGATAGTTTGCAAAACTGATTTACTTTAATTCAGCTTCAGACAAAATAAAAGGGTAGGCCTTTTTAACTTCTAACCGTTCTTCTTTAGTTAATTCATTTGATGATTTTTCAAAAACCCTATTTGCATAATCTGATCTAAGTTCATAATATGCTTTTGTTAGTTCATCTTGGATTTTAATATAAAACTCATAAGATGTTCGTTTATCGTTCTGTAACGAAATAACTGCAATATTTGGATTATCAGAAGATGCTACTGAATTTTCGCCGTTGCAATAACTACATGACTTATCTCCATTATTATCTATAAAATCTTTAGCAATAGTTTTTAATTCGTCAATAGTAATAATGTCCTTTTCAACAAAAAGTTCGTTATTAGAATTAACGCTTACTTCGAGCATATTACGTTGATTAACTTTAGTATCACAAATTTCTCCAGGTGGACAAGGAGCTGGCAATTTTCTTGTAATTCCTTTGTCTTTTGGGATTGTAGCAGTTACTAAAAAGAAAATCAGAAGTAAAAATGCAATATCAGCCATTGATCCAGCATTAACTTGAGGCATTGAGTGTCTTGAGTTTTTCATGAGTATAGTTTTTATGATTCACTTAAAACTCTCAAGAATAGTACCATACTTTGGAATAAAAATAAAGGCATTTAAGAATATCTATCCTTAAATGCCTTTTGCTAATTTAAAACTAACTCAAATGTTTTTTACTTTACGGTGTTTAAATCGTCGTTTGCCGTATGCGACGTGTTGATAATTCTAGATAGTACTTTCATGGCAGAATGATTTTGATTGATGAATTGTTATAGTAATTATCTATAACGTCTTTTTTGATTCCAAGTAAATGTTTTTGTTTCGGTTCTTGTACTTGTTAAATGATTGTTGTTTAATGTTCTCATGATTGTTCGATTTTTTGATTGATGATTATACTAGATAGACGACAATATTTATAAATTGTTACAGTACTATGCATTACAAAGTAGTATTTTTAACATTATTTAACAATAATTGGTTGATTTTAATACAGTTTAAGAGAAATAAATAGGGTAGAAGTGTAACTATGAAAAATTATGAATGTTTTTTTCATTTGTTTTTAACAATATGCCTTGATAACCTTATAAAAGGTTAATTTTGTAAGAATTTTTTTTTCAGTAGCTATTAATTATATGTCCACAACCTTAGAAATAGAAAACCAAAAAATTGTCAAAAAGAGCCTATATGACTACCAAATTGCTGATCTTAATCGCATATTTGAAGTTTTAGAGAATGCTCCGGAGAATTATAATTTGTTATATCAACTTCCAACAGGTGGAGGAAAAACGGTTATATTTTCTGAAATCGTTAGACGATACATTAAAAAGCATCAGAAAAAGGTTGTTATTCTTACCCATAGAATTGAATTATGCAAACAGACATCTAAAGTATTGCATGGTTTTGACGTCAATAACAAAATCATTAATAGTAAAGTAAAAGAACTTCCAGATCAAGATCAATACGAATGCTTTGTAGCAATGGTTGAAACATTAAACAACCGACTTAATGACGAAAAGCTAAAGTTAGAGGATATTGGTTTAGTTATTATTGATGAAGCGCATTACAATTCTTTCAGGAAATTATTCAAGTTTTTTGATAAGTGTTTTATTCTAGGCGTTACAGCAACACCATTGAGTAGTAATATTAAACTACCAATGAAAGACAACTATAAAGAATTAATTGTAGGAGATGATATTTCAACATTAATTAAGAATGGATTTTTAGCTACAGCAGATGTTTATAATTATGATGTATCTCTTAATAGTTTAAAGATTGGTATTAATGGTGATTATACTGTAAAGTCTTCAGAAGCACTGTATACCAATTCAACAATGCAAAGCAAACTACTATTTGCTTACGAAGAATTATCAAAGGGTAAAAAAACCTTAATCTTCAATAATGGAATTAATACCTCTAAAGAAGTATACTATACATTTAAACGCGCTGGATATAACATTAGGCACTTAGACAATACATCTTCAAAGCAAGACCGTAAGGATATTTTGAAATGGTTTAAGCACACACCTGATGGTATTCTAACTTCAGTAAGTATTTTGACAACAGGTTTCGATGAACCTTCAGTAGACTCTATTATTCTAAATAGAGCGACAAGGTCATTGACGCTTTACTTCCAGATGATTGGTAGAGGATCGAGAATTCACAAAACCAAATCAGAATTTAAAGTTATCGATTTAGGAAATAATGTCATCCGTTTTGGCCCTTGGAGTCAACCTGTAGATTGGCAACACATTTTTAAGAATCCTGATTATTATTTGGAGAACCTCAGACTTGATGAAGATATAGAACGAGATTTCGTCTACGAAATGCCAGATTCGTTAAGGAAACGTTTTAAAAAGAATCCTAATGATGATTTTGACATCAAAGCAGAATATAAGAAAGTAACTCGCGAAGGCTCTAAATCGATGAAGGCTATCGAGAATTCTATTGCGCAACATTCAATATTGGTAATTGCTAATAGTGAAGATGTTTTTGAAGCAAGAGAGCTTGCCAAATTATTACATGATGATATTTGTTATCGTATCAAACAATATTGTTACTGTATTATGAATAGTACAAAAAACTATAAAGATTGGTTATTAGAAGAATACACGCGTAAACTCAGATTAAGTTTCAACGGTAAGTTTTAAAAGTTCTTAGTGACTTAACAAAAATATAACAGCCTAATAAACTGTTAATATTGAAATTTTTTGGGCTGAAAGGCGTTATTTTGAATTAAGGAACGGTTTTTGATTTTCAATAGGCTATCCAAGTTATAACACAAATGAAACTTAAAATAGTATTCTTATTTTTCTTATGCATGACATTTTATGTCAATGCTCAGCCAAATCCGGATAGTGAGAAAAAATCTATTACGATTCCTGCTAAGGAAACTAAAGAAAAAGATTCTACACCAACTCAGTTTAAAATTAAGCCTAATTCAAAAATTGAGATCACCAAAACAGACAAAAACATTAAAGGTATTCCTGTTAAGATTAGAGAATTGAAACCTCAACAAAAGGAGTTCTCTATGTTTGATGACAGTAATTTAAGAAATCCAGGAGAACTTTTTGAAAAACGTTACAATGCAAAACTTGAAGAACAAGGTTTAAAAATCAAAACCATGTCTGATATGTTTTTAGGTGACGTTAGAATTAATGGTGAATTTGCAAATATAAGATGTAGAGATCACGAATTTCCTGATGGAGACTTAGTTCAAATAGTCGTTAATGGCGAAGTATTTATTCCTCGTTTATTGTTAACTGCTAATTATAAATCCTTTAATATTCCATTAAAGGAAGGAATAAACACAGTCGTATTTATTGCTTTAAATCAAGGCGAATCTGGACCTAATACAGCCGAGTTTTTAGTGTACGATGACAATGAAATCTTAGTATCTTCAAAAAGATGGAATTTGCTCACTGGTGTTAAAGCCAAAATTTTAGTCATTAAGAGTAATGACTTCCCAAAAACTAAGCAAGAAGAACAAGAAGAGAAAAACAACTAATCTTTCTAAATGCTTTCCAAATCTCTTGCTAGGCTATTAAACAACTTTGCTTTAGCTTTTAAAAATTTATTCTGTAATTCAATAGCTTTCAATTGGGAATCAATTAAACTTTTCTCTCTAGAATTTATTAAGAATAGAGAACTTTCACCAAAACTAAATTTACGTTCCTCAGCATTTAGCATGGTTGTATAATCATTTACAATTTCGTCAATTAACTGATTTTGAGTTTCAAAAGACTCTAACTCTCTATAGATGGCAAAGACTTTATTTTGAATATTAATGCGCTCATTATCCATATCAAACTTTAAACCCTGAAGCTTGAACTTAGCTAGTTTTAAATCGCCACGTTCTTTGCGTAAGAATAAAGGAAAAGCAATATTAAAACCTCCTTTAAATGTATTACTATTAAACGATCGCGCTATATCTGGATCTTCGGTTAAAAAGTTATATTGAACATCAATAGTTGGCAATAGTTTGTTTGCTTTTAATCGCTTATCAACTTGCAAACCTTCATACTTATAATTTAATGACCTTAGTTTTGGATGATTTTCTAAGACAAAATCTGTTAAGGGTAAACCTGCAATTTCGAGCACATCATCTATAACCGTTTCAATTCCAGAATCTGGAATAACATTGTCTTGAATCTCCACTGGAATGTTGTCATTTAGCCATAAATATGTAGATAAATCTAATGCCGCTTTCATTAATTTCACCTTAGATTGCTCTAAACCTAAAGCTCTATTCTTTACTGTGATATTAGCTTCTGTAACATCTATTTGTGCTTTGTCTCCAGCTTCTGAACTGAGATTTACACCTTTAGCACGTATGCTTGCATTGGCTAAAAAGCGCTCATACGTTTTTACTTCAGTATAAGCTTGTAACCAATTAAAATAGGAGATAGAAGCCTCATACAAGATTTGATTGACAAGAATTTCACGATCAGCAAGTGTTTGTTCTCTAAAGAATTTAGCCTTCTTTAAATCGGCCATTCTTTGGTTAATAAATAAGCCTTGACCTAGTGAAGCTGAAATTCCAGCACTATACAAACCATCTTCAGGAACAAAGGACTCAGGATTTAAATAATCGCCTTCATTTTGTTCAAAGTTTCCTTTAAGCTCGATTCCATACCAAGTTGGAATTTTAAAAGTTGCACTTAGTTGACCATAATACTCTGTATTCTTGAATTTTTTCCGATTGTGATCTACTTCAACCTTTGGATCAAATCCACCTCGAGCTTTCATCAAATTTGCTTGTCCAATTTGTATCGATAGTTCAGCTTGCTTAGCAATAGGATGAAATTTCTTCACATAGCCTAAGTATTCACTAAAACTAAAGATAAGTGTATCCTCTGTTTGAGTTTTCTCTTGAGAAAAAGTAAATGATGTTATAAAAAGGAATACTATGCTCAGATATTTATTCATAGTTTTTATTTTTTGTCAGATTTAGAATTGCTACTAATTTCTGGCTGATAGTAGTTAGGAGGGAAGCCATTAAGTTTTCGCCATAACTCATACCAAATAGGAACATTTTCAAGCAATGCAATTGTCATAGCTCCAGAACCAACTCTTATAGCTTCAGGCCATTCGTGATCTTTTTCATCTGGTGATAGCAAAACTCTAAACTTTCCATTAAGACTTATAAAGTTTTCAATAGCAACAACTTCTGCTCCATAAGTACCATATGATATATTAGGCCATCCACTAAAAACAATTGCTGGCCAACCATCAAATTGAACTCGTACTTTTTCTCCAATATGAACAAGGGGTAAATCAATAGGGTTAACAAACATTTCTACCGCCAAATCATAATTTGCAGGCATAATACCAACGAGTTGTTCGCCTTCTTTAAACGTTTCTCCAATCCCTCCTTTAATGGCTTTGTTTATGAAACCATCTTGAGGCGCCTTAATATAATAGAGGTTATTACGAATCTCATAACTAGTGAAATCACTTTCCAATTTGGTGACTTGAGCTTCCGCATCAAACCCATTAGATTGCGCTGTAAACTTATCACTTTCAGCTTTTGATATTTTATCAATATATTCAGCCTGCACACGATTAATCTCCAGTTTTGCATTTATCACTTGATTTTTAGATGCCAAATATTTATTTTGTTGAGATATCAATTTGGCTTGCTTCTCTTGAAACTTAGAACGTTTTTCTTCTAATTCTGTTAGAGATTTTAAGCCTTCATTATATAAGTTTTGTATGGCTCCAATTTGTCGTTCTGCAATTTTTAAATCAATTTTTACTGCTTCAAAATCGATACTATCACTTTGTACCTTAAACTTTGCTTGCAATAATTTATTTTCAGCTTGTTCACATTTAAGTTTACGCTCTCTTTGCAATGCAGCAATTTGGTTATTCAAAGAGTTAACCTTTGAACCATAAGAACTAACTGAAGCTTCTTTGGCTTTAATTTGTTGTCCAGTGCGACTCACTAAGTTAGGATCAAAATATTCATTCTTTATTTCTGAAATAAATAAAATTGTATCTCCCTTTTTTACACGATCACCTTCTTTTACGAACCATTTTTCAATTCTCCCAGGAATAGGAGATTGAATAGTTTGTGGTCGTTGCGAAGGTGATAGAGTAGTAACACTACCGCGGCTATTAATGTTTTGCGTCCAAGGCAAAAACATAATTATTATTACTGTAATAGCAAAGGCTAATAAAAAGCGATTAAAGTGCTTAAAATGCCTTTTGTGAAATACTTTTCTAGCAGACTTATAAGCTGATAAGTCTACTTTCTTATTCAGCTTATTGTTAGAAATATTAAGCATAGACTTATGAGTTTAATATTAGTTTACCTTCTGCCAAATTGATAACTCTTGTGCATTTTGATTTCCAATCCATGTTGTAGCTTACAACCACTAAAGACCATGGGTTGTTTTTGTCTGTTAAAAATTCCATGATGCTTTTAGCTTCATGTGATTCAAACTGCTCTAAAGGATCTTTAAGTAATAATAATTTAGGCTTCTTTAAAATACTTCTAGCCAAAACAATCTTTTTTGAAACTGTTGATGATAATCGTTGACCTTCAGGATATAATATAGTTCTCAATCCGCTAGGCTGTGACTTCACAAAACCCACTAGCATTGTTTTCTTTAAAACAGAGTTTATTTCGTCATCTGTTATAGAAGGGTCACCAAAAGTTAGATTCTCTCTTATGGTGCCTTCAAAAGGCGATTCTTCTGGTAGAGACTGTCCTACAAGTCCTCTGTAATCATTGAGTTTAATTCCGCTAAGTGAAATATCATTTATATAAATACCGCCTTTAGATGGTGCATTTATACCAGCAATAAGCTTTAATAGTGTTGATTTTCCAGAACCATGAGAACCATGAATAAGAATTCTATCTTTTGGCTCAATAGTTAAGGATATGTCCTCTAGAATAGAACCTATTTTTTTAGGCACACTATAGCTTACTTTTTCAAGCTCTATTTTAATAGTTCTATTTTCAGAACAGACAGCATCTCCTTCTTGCGATTCTAATTCTTTATCGACTACTTGTCCTAATTTTTCGATAGAGGTGAGCACATCATAAAAAGACTCCAATCCTAGAATTAGTTTTTCTACCGAGCTTATAACCAAAAGGATGATTATTTCCGCAGCAACAAATTGTCCAATATTCATTTGTTGATTCAATACTAAAAACCCTCCAATGACAAGTAATCCAGCAGTAACAAGGATTTTAAAACCAATTAGTTTAATGAATTGCTGAATTAAAACTTTAAAGTGACTTTCTCTAGCATCTAAATAGTCTGAAACTAAATTGTCATTTTTATTGAGAGCCAAATTTGTTTTGCCAGAAAGTTTAAAGCTCAAAATCGAGCGTGCAACTTCTTGTAACCAATGTGCTACTTTATATTTTTGCTTTGACTCATCTAAACTTGTGTCTAATCCACGTTGTGCAGAAAATTTGAACACAACATATATGAGCAAGAGAAGCAATATTCCGTAGATGATGAAAAACGGATGATAGAATGATAGTAGCATTAATCCGAAAATAATTTGGAGTATAGCTGCAGGGAAATCGACAAGAATTTTGGACAATCCTTTTTGTACAGTTAAGGTGTCAAAAAAACGATTGGCTAATTCTGGCGGATAATAATACCTTAATTCACTCATTTTTATTTTAGGAAAACGATAAGCGAATTCGAAAGATGATCTCGTAAATATCTTTTGTTGAACATTCTCGATGATTCTCATTTGCATCAGTTGTAATAATCCAACAAACGCAACTCCTAAAGTCACCAATGTTACTAGTACGACCCAAGAACTACTAATCTGAGCTCCTTGTATTAAATTAATGATTGCTTGAATTCCGAGAGGAAGTGAAAGGTTGACTACTCCAGCAAAAATGGCATAATAGAATACTTGCTTAATATCTTTACGGTCTAATTTTAATAAGCCTATTAAGCGTTGCCAAGCTGTTAATATGGTTTTGGTCATTTATTAATATCTAAGGCGTTAAAGACTAAATGTTTGAAATAATCTGAAGGTTGTACTGTATTGTCACAATCTGTAAGTGATTTAAAATGATCTTTTAAAAAGTGTTGATGTAATGCACCTTCCAATACTGTGCTCGCTAAGCTATGTGGGAACTTATAATTGCCATTAACTTCAATAATCATATCGTGTAATCTGGTTACTAGTCGTTTATAAATTGAAAAATAACCGTCTTTATTTTCTTCATCAACTTCTTTAGTTAAATACGATTTTGAATACTCGTTTATCACAACACGACTTAAAATAACTTCATCAATATGAACAAAAGTAGAATCAGCCTCGATAGTCCTTGTTAAAATATCAATGGCTTTATCTAACTTTTCAGCAGAGTTAGACAAGTTGGCTGTAGAAAACACTAATTGATATTCTAACCAAGCCCAATACCATGATGTTAAATAGAGTAGAAGTTTATGCTTTCCATCGAAGTAGCGATAAATAGAGCTTTCATTAGATCCAATAATGACGCCTAATTTTTTAAAAGTAAAGCTGTCAAAGCCTATTTCATCAATAAGTTTTATACTATGTTCAATAATTCTCTTGCCAAGGTCTGATGATTCTGGATCTTTTAAATAGATTTTATCGTTGATGTCAATCTTTAAGTTTGATAGTAAATGTTTCATTTTATTATAAATTACACGCAAATTTAATAGTATTACTATTAAAATGATAGTTTTTAACTTTTGATTAACTAATTCTAATATTGTTTTAAAAATTCAATTATTACCTCTATCTTTACCATTCCTGCTGTATTGTACAGTAGAATTATAAAAACAATTAAGAGTAAAGAATGGCAAAGTCGCAACAGACCTTCAACAAAAGTGAAAAAGAAAAAAAACGTTTAAAAAAGCGCGAAGACAAACGCAAAAAGATGGAAGCGCGTAAGTTAGAAAAAGACGGGAATGGAGGTGCTGAAAGCATTCCGTTTGCTTACGTAGATCAGTTTGGGAATTTAACAGATACTCCTCCTGATCCATCTGAAAAAATTAAAGTGAAGGCCAAAAATATTGTCATTGGTATACCTAAGAAAGAAGAAGGTGATGAAGAAGCTTACGATCCAATTAGAAAAGGAAAAGTATCATTCTTTGATAACTCTAAAGGTTTTGGTTTCATCATAGATACCGAAGATCAAGAAAAATACTTCTGTCACGTCAGTGGTTTAATTGATGAAATTCAAGAAAACGACAAAGTACAATTTGAATTAGAAAAGGGACAGCGTGGTATGAACGCGGTTCGCGTAAAACTTGTTTAAGCTATTACTCAATTATATATAAATGAAAGCCAGTGATTTATCATTGGCTTTTTTATGTCACATCATCAAGCTCTTTAACTTCTCCCATTTCTAATCCCTTTAAAGAAATCGTTCCAACACGAATTCGCACTAATCGTAAAGTAGGGAACCCTACTTGAGCAGTCATTTTACGGACCTGTCTAAATTTGCCCTCATTAATAGTAATAGAAATCCAAGTTGTTTTACCATGACGCTCGTCACGAATTTTCTTTACTCTTTCTGGAAAATCAGGAATTTCATTTAGTTGAAACACTTTGCAAGGTTTAGTCGTATACGTTTCACTTTGGTGACTAATTACAACCCCTTGTTCCAATAGTGTAATGGCTTCATTTGTGATTTCACCATCAACTTGAACATAGTATTCTTTATCTGTTTTCGAACTAGTAATTTCATAACTAACTTTTCCGTCTGTAGTAAGCAATAGCAACCCTTCTGAGTCCTTATCCAAACGACCAATAGCCATAGTTCCTTCAGGAAAATCGTATAATTCTCCTAAGAATTTCTTATTGACTTCGTGTCTGGCATTAGTTTGAAACTGACTTAAATACCCATAAGGTTTAAAGAGTTTAAAATGATGATGTTTCATAGTTAGATATCACCTTTTATAATGGAATAGACTAGATCTTTAGTGAGTTGCTTATCCTTTGCTTTCTCTCGAATACTATCAAAAGACATTTTAAAATCACATCCAGATCTATAATCACTACAGCCATAAGCTGTTTTACCTTTTATTATGGTTCCGGTTTGACATTTCGGACATTTAATAGTATCACTAGTCTTAGCTTCGGAAACTTTAGCTGCCTGTTTCTTAGGTTCTAAAATCAATTTAAAACTCTCATCAAAACGAATAAGTCCTTCTTTAATTCCATTATCAGAAGCAAAGCCTTTGAGGTTTACTGTAGATCCTTTTTGCAATAAACGAACAAATTGCTTTTCTGAAATCTTTTTTCCGAAGACTTTAAAAGGAATTACAAAATCACAACCTAATTTAAACTGACTACAACCATAAGCCGACTTACCTTTAAGAAGTTTTCCTTTTTTACATTTCGGACAACCTTCAGTAGTGATTCCAACAGTTTTAGTTTGTTTCGCTTTAACTTCACGTTGTTTTACTACAGTTGCTTGAGATATATTAGCACGTTTTGTTTCACTTCGGACTTCATACACTAATTCATCCACCATTTTCTTCATATTCTGTATAAACAAACTTGCACTATATTCTCCTTTTTCAATATCCTTAAGTTGCTTTTCCCAAAGTCCGGTAAGCTCAGCTGATTTTAACAATTCACTTTGAATCGTATCAATTAAAGCAATACCTGTAACGGTTGGAATTAATTGCTTTTTATTACGTTTTATATACTGACGCTTAAACAAGGTCTCAATAATATTTGCGCGTGTTGATGGACGACCAATACCATTTTCTTTCATCAAATCTCGAAGTTCGTCATCATCTATTTGTTTACCTGCTGTTTCCATAGCACGTAGAAGAGAGGCTTCAGTAAATTGATTAGGAGGCTTCGTTTGTTTTTCTAAAAATGATGGTTCATGTGGCCCTTTTTCTCCTTTTTCAAATGTTGGCAATGCGTCTTTATCAGTTAGAATTGAAGACGTTTCTTTTCCGAATTTAAAGACTACTTTCCAGCCTTCCTTTAGAATCTCTTTTCCAGTAGTTTTAAAATTAACATCATCTGCTTTTCCAATAACCGTTGTGTTTGAAACGTCACAATCTGGATAGAATACAGCAATAAAGCGTTTGACAATTATGTCATAAACCTGTTGCTGATTGTATTGTAAATTAATTTGAATTCCAGTCGGAATAATGGCGTGGTGATCAGTGACTTTTTTGTCATTAAAAACTTTAGCCGATTTCTTTATTTTTTTACCTAATAGAGGATGAGTTAATTCAGAATAATTAGTCAGTTTCTGAAGTATCCCTTGAACTTTCGGATATACATCATTTGGTAAAAACGTCGTATCAACTCTAGGATAGGTAACTGCTTTTTGCTCGTATAGCTTCTGAACAATTTTTAAGGTTTCATCTGCTGAAAACCCAAACTTGGTATTACAATACACTTGCAATCCTGTTAAATCAAACAATTTTGGAGCGTATTCTTTTCCTTTCTTTTTAGTAGTGGAAACAATTTCAAAATCAGATTCTTTTACTTTATTAGCTAAAACTTCACCATCTTCCATCTTTAAAAAACGCCCATCTTCGTAAGCAAAAAGTATATCACGATACAAGGTTTGTAATTCCCAATAAGGCTGAGGTTTAAAGTTTTCAATGTCTTTAAATCGGTTAACAACCATAGCCAAGGTTGGTGTTTGCACACGACCAACAGAAAGCACTTGTTTATAGCCACCATGTTTAACAGTATACAAACGTGTAGCATTCATTCCTAATAACCAATCTCCAATAGCACGAGAAAAGCCTGCGTAAAAGAGATTGTCATATAATTTAGAATCCTTCAGGTTTTCAAAACCTTCTTTAATGGCTTCAGTAGTTAATGAAGAAATCCAAAGCCGTTGAACTTTACCTTTATAATTAGCTTGATCTAAAACCCAACGTTGAATCAGTTCTCCCTCTTGTCCAGCATCACCACAGTTTATAACCAATTCTGCTTTATCAAATAGAGACTTTACAATATTGAATTGCTTTTTAATTCCAGAATTACTAACCACCTTCGTTTTAAATTTCTCTGGAAGCATTGGTAAATTGTTTAAATCCCAACTTTTCCAATAAGACTTATAATCGTTTGGTTCCATCAAGGTACATAAATGACCAAAAGTATAGGTCACTGCGTAACCGTTTCCTTCGTAATAGCCATCACGTTTTGAATTGGCTCCAAGTACTTGGGCAATTTCTCTGGCAACACTAGGTTTTTCCGCAATACAGACTTTCATTTACTTGAACCTTTTTGATTTACTCAGTAGTAAGCCAATAATCAACATCAATTATTGTAAACTCACTAATTATTCCAACATCCAGCGATTCCTCGATATCAACAGTGTAGATACAATTTGAATTAGCATCAATAGTGTAACAAGGGATAGTTGCGAAATTAGCAAGTCCACCACTAGCAGTAATGAATCCATCTGTGCTAATTGTAAGTATTGGAATGCCTTCAGCTATAAAGTTATTTGGGTTGTTTAATTGTATATCAAATTCAATCCGTCGTGTATTATTTCCTGTGTCAGGTATAAATGAAAAAGAAAGGATTTGATAAGTAAAGTTTTCTAATGGATTAACATTGGTGCCCACAAGTGGAACACCTTCGTCAAAATCACAAGAGACTTCTTGAGTCAACTCAGGAATAACTGTCGTTCCTGAAGGACCAGTTACAACTTGTTGAGGTTGAACTATAATAACTTTCGTACATTCTTCTTCATCTTCAGAGTCATCAGATCCGCAGGAAGAAATCAACACAAATAAAAAGGAAAGTAATACAAATTTAAGAGCTTTCATAATAGTGATTTAGTACTAAACAAAGATTGAATTTTTATGTATTACCACCAAACTAAAAAACATTTTAATAAAGTACCATCTGGCTTTTTGATCCAAAATATAGGTGATTTAGATTGTTCTAAGAACCCGTTAGCTTCATTTTTGAATGTTTCTAAGTCTAACCAATGTACTAAATCATCAACATCCACAAACCAATCTAGTTTTGAAGGAACATAGAATTCACAAGCTCTGAACTCTTCTAGTTGACGTTTGTTAATGTAAAACCCCTTAATACAGTTCTCGTTTAATTGGCTGCAAGTAACAGTTTTCTGATAAGGAATAAACAATTGTGCTTTAAACAAGACACGCTGTTGTATTATTTCAGAATTTAAACCGAGTTCATCCAAAGTTGATTTACATTCAGAAGAATAGAGCAGTGGCAGCTGCTTGTTTTTGAGTTTTGTTATTTTTTCAATTAAGCTATCGTTTCTATTCGGACCAACCCAATGTTCTATTTCAGTAGAGCCCAAAGTCTCATCATACAAATAGAATTTATAAATGATTTCAAGATGAATAGGTGTTTTATCTAATTCAATTAAAGCATCAAGTTCTCCAAGGGTTTGTCTTTCTTTTTGTATTTGCATATTTTCAGCCAAAATTTTACAATCCTTTAATTGTTCTAATTGGCTGAATACAAATTGTTCGGCAAGTTGGCCAAGGCGAAATCGCTTATGTAATTGTCTTTTAAACATGGAGGTGTCCTCATGAGTTTGGAGTTGATTTAATCCAAATACAGGGCTTGAATTCCATAGTAATGGAGTCTTCAAAAAACCTTGATATAAACGTTGTAATTGTGTATCAGTTAAATTCATGAATTCACAAAATTACAGATAAGATTATTAGCAGATGTCAATCAAATAAAATCAATTTTTAATCCTCATAATTAAATTATAAAATTTGAGCTTTTTTTATTTGATGCAAGTTCAATTTGCTATATTTGAAAACCAACTATATTAACACAATCATCCATGAAATTATTAGAAGGAAAAACAGCAATTATAACTGGCGCAAGCCGAGGAATAGGAAGAGGAATAGCTGAAGTTTTTGCTCAACAAGGTGCAAACGTAGCATTCACATATAGCTCTTCGGTAGAAGCAGCAAACGCATTAGAAAAAGAATTAAATGCTTTAGGAATAAAAGCTAAAGGTTACCAAAGTAATGCAGCGAATTTTGAAGATTCTCAAAAACTAGCTGAAGATGTACTAGCCGAATTTGGCAGTATTGATATTTTAGTAAACAACGCAGGAATCACTAAAGACAATTTGTTAATGCGAATGGGAGAAGACGATTTCGATAAAGTGATTGAAGTTAACTTAAAGTCAGTATTTAATATGACTAAAGCTGTTCTACGTACCATGTTAAAGCAACGTAAAGGTTCAATAATCAATATGAGTTCTGTTGTTGGTGTTAAAGGGAATGCTGGTCAAACTAATTATGCAGCTTCAAAAGCAGGAATCATTGGTTTTTCAAAATCTGTAGCTTTAGAATTAGGTTCTAGAAATATAAGAAGTAACGTGATCGCTCCAGGTTTTATTGAGACTGAAATGACAGCAAAACTTGACGAAGAAACTGTAAAAGGATGGCGTAATGCAATTCCTTTAAAACGTGGAGGAACTCCTGAAGACATTGCAAATGCTTGTGTGTTTTTAGCTAGCGACATGAGTGCTTATGTTACTGGTCAAACACTTAATGTTGATGGAGGAATGTTAACTTAATTTAGTAAACAATAATTGCAAACAGACACACTTACATATATCATTATATCTGGAATATTAGCGCTAGTATTAGCGCTTTTTCAGTATATCTTCAAATCAAAAAAAACAACTAAAATCTATTGGTTTCTTGCGTTTTTAAGATTTGTAAGCATCTTTTCGGTTTTATTACTTTTAATCAATCCGAAATTTGATAAGATTTCATTTTACGATGAAAAGCCAAATTTAATTGTTGCAGTAGACAATTCAGAATCTATTAGCTATCTCAATCAATCACAAAACACTTCTGATCTTATTGAGATCATTAAGCAAAATGAGCAACTCAAAGAAAACTTTAATCTTGAGTTCTATACATTCGGAAAGTCAGTTAACCCAAGTGATTCTCTAAACTTTAATGAGCAGCAATCAAATATTGCTCAAGTATTTGATCGTTTATCTGAAGTTTATAATAGTTCTGTCTCTCCAACCTTACTTATAACCGACGGAAATCAAACTTATGGTTATGATTATGAGTTTATGACAAAACGTTATAAACAAGCAATATTCCCAGTTATATTAGGAGATACAACAACATATACTGATATAAAAATTCAACAGCTCAACGTAAATAGATATGCCTATTTAAAAAATAAATTTCCTGTTGAAATTATAGCAACCTATAATGGAAATAACGCTGTGAATTCTCAGCTAAGAATAGTCTCTGGAAATACAACTGTTTTTTCTCAACCCATTAGTTTTAGTAAAACTCAATCGTCACAAATAGTTAATTTAAACTTGCCAGCAAATCGAGTAGGTGTTGGTAGTTATAAAGCTGAAATTATTCCTTTAACTAATGAAAAAAACACAGTCAATAACATTAAGAATTTTGCTGTAGAAGTCATAGATCAGAAGACTAATGTAGCTATTGTATCAGATATTATTCATCCCGATTTGGGTGCTTTAAAAAAGTCGATTGAAAGCAATGAACAACGAAAAGCAGTGATTTTAAATTCTTTAGATTTTTTGAAACAATCTGAAGACTTTCAATTAGTTATAGCGTATCAACCTACTAATAACTTTAGGTCTTTGTTTAAAGAAATTGACAGATTAAAGCTCAATAAAATAGTAATAACTGGAACCAAAACCAATTGGTCTCTTTTAAATCAATTACAAAATAATTACAGTCAGCAACTCACGAATCAAACAGAAAGCTTTCAGCCAACAGTTAATCAAAACTATAGCACGTTTATAATTGACGATTTAAATTTTGATGAGTTTCCTCCATTACAATCTGAATTTGGTGAAACCATATTTACCGTTCCTTTTGAAACCATTCTTTTTAAAACTGTTAATGGTACACAATTAGAAGAACCACTTATAGCGACTTTAGAAATTAATGAAAAAAGAGAAGCCTTAATTTTAGGAGAAGGTATTTGGAGATGGAGAGCACAGAGTTATTTAGACGAAAAGTCATTTAATAATTTTGACAATTTTATTGGAAAACTAGTTCAGTATTTAAGTTCTAAGCAAAGACGATCAAGGTTAAATGTTAATTATGACCCGTTCTATAATGGTAATGATAATGTAAAAATCACAGCACAATACTTTAACAAAAACTATGAGTTTGATGCAAATGCCACTATCAATATTGTTCTGAAAAATAAACTTACTGAGGATACTAAAACATTTCCATTTGTATTAAAAAATACGAATTATCAAGTTGACCTAAGCGGATTGGAAGCTGGTGAATATAATTTCGTAGTGAGCACTTCTAACGGAAACATTTCCAAAACTGGAGAACTTAAAATACTGGATTACAACGTAGAACAACAATTCTTAAATGCTAATGTAACAAAACTACAAAGTTTAGCTACTAACAGTGAAGGAAGGTCTTATTTTATCGACAATACAAATACAATAATAAACGATTTATTAAACGATTCTAGATTCGCAACCGTTCAAAAAAGCAGTAAAAAAGTCGTACCTTTGATAGATTGGAAATACCTTCTCGCACTCATTGCATTAAGTCTAGCAGCTGAGTGGTTCATTAGAAAATATAACGGACTAATTTAAAAAAATAAAATCATGGAAAAATTACCAAAAGGAGGCATATTTGCCTTAGTTATTGTTGTTGTTTTATTAATTACACTGTTTAAATCGGCAGTCACTATAGACTCTGGAGAAGCAGGAGTTCTTTTTGAAACTTTTGGAAACGGTGTTGTTACAGATGAGCCACCAATGGGTGAAGGTTTTCATATTGTTGCACCATGGAACAAAGTTTATGTTTATGAAGTACGTCAGCAAGAGCTTTTTGAAAAAATGAAGGTATTATCTTCAAACGGTTTGGAAATTCAAATTGATGCTTCAGCGTGGTACGAGCCGGTTTATGATCAGTTAGGTAATTTGCATCAATCTTTAGGGCAAGGCTATTTGCAGCGTGTAATTCAACCTGCAATTCGTAGTGCAGCAAGAAGTGTTATTGGACGCTATACGCCAGACGATTTGTATTCAACTAAACGTGACGCTATTCAAGTTGAAATTTATGAAGAAACCAAGAAAATACTTGATAAGCAATATGTTCAATTAAATGAGGTATTAGTAAGAGATGTAACTTTACCTCCAACAATTAAAGAAGCTATTGAGCGTAAATTAAAGCAAGAGCAAGAATCTTTAGAGTATGAATTTAGACTTGAAAGTGCAAGAAAAGAAGCTGAGAAAGTTATTATTGAAGCAAAAGGTAAGGCAGAATCAAATAGAATTTTAAGTGCATCATTAACAGATAAAATACTTCAAGACAAAGGTATTGAAGCTACTGTGAAATTATCAGAATCACCAAATAGCAAAGTGATTGTAATAGGTTCTGGAGATTCTGGGATGCCAATTATTTTAGGTAACCAATAGAGATTTTGTGAAGTCGTCTCTTCTAATTCTTTTATTTTGTAGTTTAAATCTTTTCGCACAGGAAGGAGATAAAATTCATTATAGGAATTTAGTCGAAGCTTATTACAATAAAGACACAAAACAACCATTGTATATCTATGATAATATAAATGGAAATATTGTTGATACACTAAACAATATAGAAGCAGAAACTTCTTGGTACAAAATTGCCATTATAGCTAATGAATATGGATGGTTTAAAATCAAGAATATTCAAAGATTACCAAATGCGTACAAAAACTATGGTTATGAAAATCTTTGGGTTAAAACTTCAAATTTTTTAATCTCAGTTGATGTTTTTGAGGAAAACCATATAGTATATCTTTATGATGGACCAACAACTGAATCCAATAGGATTCATAAAATTGAAGGTATTCAACCTGTACACCTTATAGAAACAAATGACTTGTGGGCAATGGTAAGTTTTAAGGTAGGCAAAAAGACCGTTAAAGGTTGGTTAAATTATAAAGATCAATGTGCTTGTCCTTGGACAACCTGCCCAAAAAATTAAATAATTCTTATAAAAAGAAACGCAACAATAGTAGTGCTATTAAAAAACTATATGGAAATATGAGAATTATACCAACAATAGAAATTAAGGAAGGAAAATGTGTTAGTATTACAAATGGTGATTTCAGTACTCATAAAGTGTATAATGAAAACCCTATAGAAGTCGCTAGAGAATTAGAAGGAGCTGGAATGCAATATCTCCATTTGGTTGACTTGGATGGAGTAAAAGCTAATCATATTGTTAATTATAAAATCATAGAACAAATCACGTCTAAAACAAATTTGAAAATTGATTTTGTTGGTGGTTTGAAATCAAATGAAGATTTGCATATCGCCTTTAATTCTGGAGCCAAACAAATTTCTGGTGAAAATATAGCCATTAATGATCCTGAGACATTTGAAGGCTGGCTTTCAAAATATGGTGGCATAAAAATTATGTTGGGAGCAAATTGTAATAATGAAAAATTTACAGGAAACGGTTTGCAAGAAGACAGTGATTTAGATATCATTCCATTTATAAGATCTTACACAAGTAAAGGAATCAAATATGTAATTTGTACTGATCTCGTGATTGATGAGCCTATTTTAGGAGCATCATTTGAACTATATAAACGTATTTTACAAGAATCAAAAGACATCAAATTGATTGCCTCTGGTAATGTCGTGTCTTCATTAGATCACATTAATATATTAGAAGATTTAGGATGTGAAGGTGCCATAATTGGTAACGCCTTGTATGAAGGTAAAATTAGATTGAGAGATTTAGAGACCTATTCATAATTGTCATTCTAAAAGACTCAAATTCAATGATGTAGTGTTTTTATTACATGATTAAATTTGAGTCTTAATTTTTAATATCTATATCATAAATAAAAACAATTCTGGTTTTGAGTTGAATATTTTCCTTTATATTTATAGGATAATCAACTATTTCCTCCATGACTTTCAAATCAATTGCGATTTCCCTATTGTTTTTCTTAAGTTTTTTCTTCTCTTTTTCACAGGAATGTGGATTTGATTCTGAACAAAACAAACGTCGTCAAAACCCTGAATACCTTCGGCAATTAGAACAATCTGAAGATAAAATCCAGAATTTTATAGAATCAGAAGACATGTTTAATCGAATGGGTGGTGTATTGACTATTCCTGTGGTAGTTCATGTACTGCATTTAGGTGAAGCTGTTGGTGCTGGTACAAATATTTCTGCTGCTCAAATTCAAAGTAGTATCGATAACCTTAACGATTTCTATAGAGGTCTAACGCCTGCCAGTCCACTCGATTTTGAAATGGAATTTACTCTAGCACAACGAGATCCTAATTGTAATGCGACTACTGGTATAAATAGAATAGATGCCTCTGGAGTTACTGGTTATTTAACATCAGGTGTATCCTTTCAAGGAGCTGGTGCAGATGAAGACGACTTGAAAGATTTAAGTCGTTGGCCAGAAACAGATTATTTCAATGTTTGGATTGTCACTGAAATTGATGGAAATAATGGAGGTGGAGGTTTTCAAGGATATGCCAATTTTTTCAATGGCAATGCCTACGAAGGTTCTGTAATGATGCATAGCGTTTTTGGTTATGATCCGACGAATGCAAATCCATCTTGGCCTTTAAACTTCGCAAGAGATAATAGTACTGTGAGCCATGAAGTTGGTCATTACTTTCATTTATACCATACATTTCAAGGTGATGATGCTGATAATAACGGTATTTCAGACCAATGTCCAGATGATAGTGATGTTGGAAACAATGGTGATGGTTGTGCAGATACAGTACCACACCAAAGAGAGACTAGTACTTGTCCTGCAAATAATGCATGTACCGGAAACCCTTGGGTTGATGATAATACCATAAATAATATTATGAGTTATTATTGGTGTGCAGATTTAATGACTAACGATCAAAAAACAAGAGTTAGAGCTGCAATGGAAGGTACTTCCCTAGTGAATTCTAAAGGATTTCTTGCACCAGTTCCAAATTTTGTTGCGCCAAGTGCTGTTTGTAATACTAATACAGTATTATCATATGCTGCGGGAATTGTTAGTGTTGAATTAAATGGTATTACTTCTATATCTTCTGTTTCAGCAATTGATGGCGGAAACATAGACAAGAGTGGAGGTTGTACATATCCATTTGAAATTGACACATCTACTCCTAATACGCTAAATGTTGGTGTTTCAGGTAATCTTAATCAATTGGGAGTTTGGATAGATTGGAATGATGATGGCGATTTTGATGATGATGCAGAACAGCAGTATCTTTTAAGTGGAGGAATAGCTGCTAATAGTGTTACATCTATTGCTCTAACATATCCTACAATAATTCCTTATGATGATTTTGTAAGAATTAGACTCATTAATGATTTGGATAGTGGATATACTGGCCCTATACCTATTGATTCTCCTTGTTTTCTAAATTTATACTACGGTCAATCAGAAGATTATGCCATTTATGTAATGCCAAGTGCTTCAACAACCTATACGTATAATAATGCATGGTCACCAAGTGATCCAACTGGAGTTTCGGGTGCTTTAGATACCATTGATGTTGTTTCTGGAGATATTAATATAATTGCGAATACACAATGTAACAACCTTTCAATTCAAGCAGGTGCTTCAATGACAGTAGATATAGGTGTGACCTTAACAACAACTACTGTAGACTTAAACTCAACATCTCAACAATTTTCTAGTTTGATTTTAAATGGTACACTAACTGGTACTGTTAATTACAATAGATATACATCTGCTGTTGGTCCAGTTGGAACTAACGATTTGATTTCTCCTCCAGTTTCCGGACAAACCTTTGGTGCTTTTGATACAGCGAATCCAAATTTACCAGCATCTGGAACTATAAGAGCTTTCGCTCCTTATAATACAACTACAGGAGCTTTTGAAAACTATGACACTGTCACAAATGCTAGTACTGTTATTGGCTCAGGAACGGGTTACAGAACTGCAACAAATAGTGGCAACTCATTGACTTTCACAGGAACAGTATTAAGTTCAAATTTATTAAATGTTCCTATCTCTGATGATGCAATTTCAGATGCTTGGAATCTTGTTGGTAATCCATATCCAAGTTATTTAGATTTTGATGCATTCTTTGGTTTAAACCAATCAGAATTTGATTCTGCAAGTGCTTATCAAGCAATTTATGGCTATGATGGAGATGTGTCTAATGGTTGGACGGTTTGGAATCAAGCAACAATTGATGATCTATTGGAAACCGAATTGATTGCTCCTGGTCAAGCATTCTTTGTGAAATCTCAATTTGGTGGAGGACTCCTAGATTTCACAACTACAATGAGACGTACTGGATCTGATGACGATTTTATAATGGGTCGTTCTGCAAACAATACTAACCTTGCATTAAGCAAACTAATTTTAACAAGTCCTTCTAACAACGCCAATACAAGTATTTATTTTATAGATGGCATGACAAGAGGTTTAGATGATGGTTATGATGCTGGTTCATATCAAGGAGTTTCAGAAGAATTTTCAGTATTTACTATTCTTTTAGAGGATAATGAAGGATTAGATATTGCTATTCAATCATTACCATACAGTGATTTTAATGATGTTGTCATTCCTTTAGGAGTTAAAGCAGTTGTAGAAGGTCAATTGACAATCGGATTAGATCCTAATTCATCTTTGCCTTCTAATGTTAATGTTTATTTAGAAGACACGCAAGAGAACACGTTAACGCTACTAAATACTTCAGATTATATATTTACACCAACAAATGATTTAATTGGTATAGGACGTTTCTTTTTGCGATATTCTTCTGAAACCTTATCATTAAATACAGATAATAACCTTAATGATTTAATCATTTATACAAATGAAAGTCATAAAGACATTATCATTAAAGGAATACTTACTGCTGCTACTAAAACAGATTTATATGATATTCAAGGTAGATTAGTTTTAAGTAAAAATTTAGAGCAGTCTAGCATAACCAATACAATTGATGTGTCATCAATTAGTTCTGGTGTTTATATTATTCAAGTATCAAATAAGAATAGTACAAAGACGCAAAAGCTTATCATAAAATAACTGGATATTGAAACTGTCGTTAAACTTAATTAGCGACAGTTTCTCTTTTAATGCAGAACATGTTTTGGCTTTCATCATAATCAACAAGTATGTCTTCAAAAATTTTGTAAAAACTCATAATATTGCGTTCTTGCCTGTATGTTTAATAAGAAGCGTTATTACTATTTAATTAAGATTCAATACCTAGGTTATCGTTTTCACGGTTGGCAAAAACAACCAAAATTGAAAACCATTCATCTTATGATCGATCGAACGCTTAATTTCATTCTTGAAGGCAAACAGTTTAAGACTTTAGGCTCAGGACGTACAGATGCCATGGTGTCTGCAAACGAATCTGCCTTCGAATTATTTATTTATGAAAAGATAGAAGACGAAGTTGCCTTTTTAGATCTATTTAATCATAATCTTCCGCAAGATTTAAGAGCTTTAGCTATTGAAGAAGTTGATGCAGAATTTAATATCATTCAGCATTCAAAAATCAAAGAATATGTCTATTTGTTTACTTTCGGACAAAAATGTCATCCGTTTTGTGCGCCACTAATGACTACTATTTTAGATGATTTGGATATTGAAATAATGAAAGAAGGCGCCAAACTTTTTGAAGGTCTACATAATTTTAAACCTTATTGTTTTAGAGCCACAGACAAAGGGTTATATCTTAGAGAAGTTGAAAGCTGTCGATTGGTTGAAAACACCTTATTTACTGCAAATTTCTTTCCAGAGAATACGTTTACGCTTATTGTAAAAGGAAAAGGTTTTGGACGTAATCAAATTCGATTAATGATGGGAACACTTATTAAATTGGGTAGAGGAGAAGTGGATTTAAATTATATTGAAAGTTCTCTAAAACCTGAAAGTACAGAAGTGATGGATTTTATTGCTCCAGCTTCTGGATTGATTTTAAATTCTGTAGAATTTGAATAAGATTATAATTTGCTCTTAGCATGTTCTAATCCCAATTCTATATAATGTAATAATTCCGTTTCAGTTTTAAAACCATCTTGAGAAACATAAACAAACTCCTTCATTGGCCGTTTTGTAAAATCCATTGGTCTCACAGTTTCTTTTGCCAATTCGATTTCCATTTTATTTGAAACAATACGAACTGCCAATTCCTCTTTAACAATTCCAACTGTCATTTTTCCTTGATATAGAAAAGATAAACCACCAAACATTTTCTTTTCAGTAAAATCTTCTGGAAACAATTTTAGTTGTTCTCGTATTCTATTGGCCAGTAATTCGTTGAACGCCATAGTTTATATTTTTAATCTAGCAGAAGCCATCACACTCTGATCAGCATAATCACCTTCTAAATATTTAAGATGACCAACAATAGCAATCATTGCTGCATTATCTGTCGTGTATTCAAATTTAGGCACGTAAGTCGTCCATCCAAATTTGTTTTCGCCTTCTTTTAAAGCTTGACGTATTCCAGTATTAGCAGATACACCACCACCAATCGCAATATGATTAATACCAGTTTCTTTTGTGGCTAGTTTCAGTTTGTCAATTAAGATTCCAATAATTGTGTACTGAATAGAAGCACAGATATCATTTAAATTCTCTTCTATAAAATTAGGATTGGCTTTTACTTGTTTCTGTACAAAATATAATATTTGAGTTTTCAATCCTGAAAAACTAAAATTCAATCCACCAACTTTAGGCTTAGTAAACGGAAATGCTTTTGGATTACCCAGTTTTGCTCGCCTATCAATTTCCGGACCTGCAGGATAACCTAAACCAAGTGTTTTACCACTCTTATCAAAAGCTTCACCAACAGCATCATCAATAGTTTCTCCAATAACTTTCATATCAAAATGAGACGAAACGTTTACTATTTGAGTATGACCTCCCGAAATGGTCATGGCCAAAAACGGAAAAGGAGGTTTTACAAAATCAGCTTCTTCAATAAAATGTGCTAAAATATGGGCTTGCATATGATTCACATCAATTAAAGGAATATCTAATCCGTAAGCCAAAGATTTTGCAAAAGATGTACCTACTAACAAAGAACCCATTAATCCAGGTCCTCGTGTAAAAGCTATTGCATTTAATTGAGACTTATCAATATTTGCTTTTTTGAGTGCCTGATCAACAACAGGAACAATATTCTGTTGATGCGCTCTAGAGGCTAATTCTGGAACAACTCCGCCATACTCTTTATGTATTTTTTGGCTAGCTACAATGTTGCTTAAAATTTCACCATTATGCATTACTGCTGCGGCTGTATCATCACATGAAGACTCAATAGCAAGAATATATATATTTTGTGAACTCATTAATATAAATTAGGCACAATAATTGTTAATTTTGAAGTCAAAGTTATAACTTTAAAGGCGTATCAAAAAATTCCTAAAAATACTATCAAAAATAGTAGCAATAATATTGCTATTGTTCATCATTTTGGTGCTGATATTATCTTTCCCACCAGTTCAAACTGCTTTAGGAAAATATGCTACTAATAAAATCAACAAAGAGTTTGGTACAAATATCAATATTGGTAAGATCGGACTTCAATTTAATGGTGATGTAGAACTTAAAGAAATCTACATTGAAGATTACAAAAAAGACACTCTCATTTCTATACAGGAATTGAATACATCAATTCTTAATTACGGAAATCTTTCAAACGGTAAACTTAATTTCGGTGATGTTGATATTATGGACTTAATACTCAATATCAAAACATACCATGGAGAAGAAGACACCAACCTTGATGTTTTTGTTGCCAGATTTGATGAAGATAATCCACGACCTGAAAAAAGTGGATTCTTATTATCATCTAGTGATGTTTCTATTTACGACAGTACGTTTCGACTTATTGATGAAAACAGAGAAACACATAAAGTTTTAGAATTTAACGATCTAAATATAAATGCTACAAACTTTGTAATTGAAGGTAGCGATGTAAGAACTCGCATAAATACTCTTGCTTTTAAAGATAGTAGAGGTGCACACATTCAGAATTTAATGACAGATTTTGAATACACCTTAACCTACATGAATTTTGAGAATTTGAGTATCAAAACCGAAAAATCAATATTAAAAGGTCAGTTGCGTTTTGATTATAACCGTGAAGATTTTAAGGATTTTGAAGATAAAGTGCAAATCACAGCATTTTTTGCTGATTCAGAAGTGTCCTTAAATGACTTAAATACATTTTATAATGAATTTGGTGTCGATCAAAAGGCTATGCTAAATGTGAATTTAACAGGTACCTTAAATGATTTGAATGCAAATAACCTTCAGTTAAATGCAAGTGGAAGAACAAAAATTTTTGGTGACCTAAATTTTAAAAACTTGTTTAGTAAAGCAGAAGGTGATTTTTCTATGAATGGACGCTATGACAATCTAACATCCAACTATTATGATTTAAAAGCGCTGCTTCCAAATATTTTAGGAGAGTCGATTCCAAGTGTGTTTTCAAAACTTGGTAATTTTAAAATCACAGGAACATCATATATCACAGATACAACTATCGATGCCAATATTAATATCAATACAGATTTGGGAATTATATTATCTGATATGAAAATGACTCATGTAGATGATATTGACAATGCTAATTATATAGGGAATGTAGTTTTTGATGAATTTGATTTGGGCATATTACTCAACGATCCAAAAGTTAAAACAACTTCATTTGACCTAGATGTTGATGGAAAAGGATTTACTGTTGAAAACCTAAGCACTCAAATTTCTGGGGACGTTTTTCATATAGAATACAACGATTATAATTATCAGGATATTGATGTTTCAGGTAAGCTAGGAAATCAAGTTTTTAATGGGTTCCTCGAGTCTAATGACGAGAACTTTAAATTCAAATTTAATGGTTTAGCAGATTTATCTAAGGATATAATGAGTTTCGATTTTAATGCAGATGTAGCCTATGCGAATCTTAAAGCACTTAACTTTATTAAAAAAGATAGTCTTTCAGTATTTAAGGGTAATATCACTATTTCTATGAAAGGTTCTGGTGTTGATGATGCCTTTGGTATTTTAAATTTCAAAAACACCAATTACATTAATGAGAATGACAACTACTTTTTTGAAGACTTTAAGGTGACATCAACGTTTAAAGGAAAACAACGAACTCTTAAAATAAATTCTCCTGATATTATTGAAGGAACCATGAAAGGTAACTTCAAATTTGTAGATCTTGGGAAACTTGCAGAAAATTCAATTGGAAGTATTTATACTAATTATTCACCACACCAAATTGAAACAGATCAATTTGTCGAATTCAATTTTAAAGTTTACAATAAAATAGTTGAAGCTTTTTATCACGATTTAGAGCTAGGCCCAAACACAACAATAAAAGGTCGAATTGAAACAAACGAAAAGAATTTCAATCTCACATTCAATTCACCACATATCAAACTCAAAGACTATTTTGCAAGTGATTTATCTGTGTTAGTAGATAATAGCAATCCTGTATTCAACACCTATATTGAAATTGATTCCTTAAGTACTGGATTTTATAATGTATCAGAGTTTAGCTTAATTAATGTGACGCAAAGAGATACTTTGTTTATTAAATCAGAATTCAAGGGAGGGAAACAAAATAACGATGACTACGATCTCAACTTGTTTTATACCATCAATGAAGAACAAAACTCTGTGATTGGATTTAGAAAGTCTGATATTACTTTTAAAGAGAATACTTGGACAATAAACGAAGAAAAAAATAATGCCAATAAAATTACTTTCGATAGGAACTTAGTTTCATTTGATATTGATAATATTTTAATGACTCACTTCGATGAAAAAATAGCCCTTTTTGGTAAGATTGATAATGCTCAAACTAAAGATATCAATCTTAACTTTACTGATGTAGATTTAACAAAAATCACACCGCGTATTGATAGTTTATCATTGGCTGGAAAAGTCAATGGTGGTTTGAAAATCTTACAGCAAGATGGTGTTTATTTGCCAAATTCAAGCATTACAATTAGTGACCTTAGAGCAAATAACTATGAATTAGGAGAGCTTAAAGCCAATATTACAGGGAATCAATCTCTAACAAATTATGTGGTTGATTTAAGCCTTAAAAATGACAATTTAAAGTCTCTAGCAGCTACGGGAACAATTGATGTAAGTGATAACAACTCTAATATTAACTTAGATGTTGATTTTGATGAATTTCTTCTTAACCCATTAGATCCTTTTGGTGAAGGCGTCATTACTAATATTAGAGGTTTGGTTACTGGTAATGCAAAAGTGACTGGTAGTCTAAAAGAACCTCAAATTAATGGTGACCTTTTACTAGATAATGCAGGTTTAACCATTCCGTACTTAAACGTTGATTATAGTTTTGATTTTGACTCTCGCGTTAAATTAGAATCACAAAAATTCATTTTTCAAGATGTAGAAATTACAGATTCTGAGTACTTTTCAAAAGCAAATTTAAACGGATTCATAGGTCATAAAAACTTTTCAGATTGGAAATTAGGATTGGAAATAGAAACCTCTAGACTCTTAGTTTTAGATACAGAGTATGATGAAGAAGAGCTCTACTATGGTACTGGTTTTGTAAGCGGAATAGCTGATATCATTGGCCCAACAGATGATCTTAAAATTGTTTTTAATGGAAGTACAGCTGAAGGCACTGTCTTTAAAATCCCATTAAGTGATTTAGAAACGTATGGAGACAACTCTTATATTAACTTTTTGTCGCCTGAAGAAAAGGACGCTAGAAAGAATGGTGAAATAATAAGAAAGAATGAATTTAAAGGATTACAATTAGAGTTTAATTTATTTGTAAATCCATATGCAGATATTGAAATCGTAATTGATAAAAACTCAGGAAGTACCATCCAAGGTAAAGGAAATGGTAATTTATTATTTGATATAAATACCAACGGAAAGTTCCAAATGTTTGGAGATTTCCAAATTTCTGAAGGAACTTATAATTTTGCATATGGTGGATTGGTTCAAAAAGAATTAAAAGTTGTTCCTGGTGGATCTATCAGATGGGAAGGCGATCCTTTAAAAGCGGAAATTGGGTTATCTGCAGTATATGCAACACAGGCAAATCCATCCGTATTATTAGACAATCCAATTAACAGAAATATTGATGTTGAAGTTATGATCAACCTCACGGGTCAATTAGAACAGCCAGAACCTGACTTTAGTTTTGATTTCCCTAATGTGGATTCTAATATCAGATCTGAGTTAGAATACCGATTAGAAACCAAAGAATCTAGAGAATTTCAAGCACTTAACGTTCTATCATTCGGTTCTTTTGCAAGTGAGTTTAACTTGGGTCAAAGCGCCTATGGAACCATTTCAGATCGAGTAAACTCATTGTTTAATAGTATTTTAGGTAATGATGGCAGCGATAAAATTAATATTGGTGTTAATTACCAAGCTGGACAACAAACTACAGAGTATGAAACAAACGATGAAATCGGACTTACATTAAGTACTAAAATTAGTGACCGAGTTCTAATTAATGGTAAGGTTGGAGTGCCAATAGGAGGCGTGAGTGAAACTGTAATTGCAGGAGATGTACAAATTGATGTCCTTCTAAATGAAGAGGGAACATTAACCGCTAAATTTTTTAATAGAGAAAACAATATTAGAAATTTTGGTGAAGAAATTGGTTATACGCAAGGCGTAGGTTTATCCTATAATGTAGAGTTTGATACGTTTCAAGAATTAATCCAGATTATCTTCACTGGAAAAAACAAAAAGAAAGACAAGTCTAAGGAAGAAAAGCCTAAGGATGATGAAGAGGATTTACTTCCAGATTTCATAAATGTGAAATCAGAAAAGGATAAAAAAAACAAATAAACTTCTACTTTTTACCGTAATCTTCAATTAGTTATTAACGAAAACGTTTGAAATTTTTGCGTGCTGTTAAATTATCACAAATACAGCAGCCATTGTTGTATTTGTTTATTAATTTTACTAAAACAAATGTGATTTTCATGTTACACACCATAAAAAAAATAGGAGTAATGACCTCTGGAGGAGACTCTCCAGGAATGAATGCTGGTATACGTTCTGTTGTTAGAGCCTGTGCATTTCACAATATAGAATGTATTGGAATCTACAGAGGATATGAAGGTATGATTGAAGGTGATTTCAAATCAATGGATGCTCGAAGTGTAAAAGGAATCATAAACAAAGGAGGTACGATTTTAAAGTCTGCTCGTTCTAAAGAATTTAGAACAGTCGAAGGACGAAAAAAAGCTCACGAACAGCTTGTAAAATCTGGAATTGATGCCTTTGTAGTTATTGGTGGTGACGGTAGTTTTACAGGAGCTATGATTTTTAGCCAAGAATATGGTATGCCTGTTATGGGTATTCCAGGAACTATTGATAACGATATATTCGGAACAACTCATACTTTAGGATACGATACTGCATTAAATACCGTCGTAGATGTTATAGATAAAATTCGCGATACTGCAAGTTCTCATAACCGATTATTTTTTATTGAGGTAATGGGAAGAGATGCTGGGCATATTGCATTAAATGTTGGTGTAGGAGCAGGAGCTGAAGAAATATTAATCCCGGAAGAAGACCTTGGATTAGATCGCCTTTTAGAATCTTTAAGACGTAGTAAACAATCTGGAAAATCTTCTAGTATTGTAGTCGTTGCTGAAGGTGATAAAATAGGGAAAAGTGTTTTCGAACTCAAAGACTATGTTGAAGAACACATGACAGAATATGAAGTACGAGTTTCTGTTCTTGGACATATGCAACGTGGTGGTTCTCCATCGTGCTTCGATCGTGTTTTAGCAAGTAGAATGGGAGTAAAAGCTGTTGAAAGCTTAATCACTGGAAGAACAAATTGTATGGTTGGTTTAAAAAATGATGTTATGACATTAACACCATTAGACCAAGCAGTAAAAGGGAAATCAAAAATAAATTTAGAATTATTACGCGTATCCGATATCATGTCGATATAAAGTAATGTCTATACAAATAAATAGTATTAACAGTAGAAAATTAAAAAAATGAAATTAGGAATAAACGGATTTGGTAGAATTGGTAGAATCGTATTTAGAGCAACTGTAAAACGTAGTGACGTTGATGTAGTAGCAATAAACGATTTATTAGATGTAGAACACTTAGCTTACTTATTAAAGTATGACTCAGTTCACGGAAGATTCGATGGTGAAGTTGAAGTAAAAGATGGTAACCTAGTAGTTGATGGAAAAACAATTAGAGTAACTGCAGAAAGAGATCCTAAAAACTTAAAATGGGACGAAGCAGGTGTTGATGTTGTTGCTGAATGTACAGGTATTTTTACAACTTTAGAAACAGCTCAATACCATATTGATGGAGGCGCTAAAAAAGTAGTAATTTCTGCACCAAGTAAAGATGCTCCAATGTTTGTAATGGGCGTAAATGATGATCAATTAACAGCTAGTCATACAATAGCATCTAATGCATCATGTACAACTAACTGTTTAGCTCCTTTAGCTAAAATTATTGAAGACAACTTTGGTATTGAAGAAGCGTTAATGACAACAATTCATGCTGCAACATCTACTCAATATACTGTAGATGCTCCTTCTCGTAAAAATTACCGTATTGGTCGTAGTGCTTTAAACAATATTATACCAACATCTACAGGTGCTGCAAAAGCAGTAGGAAAAGTAATTCCTGAGTTAGATGGAAAATTAACAGGTATGGCATTTAGAGTTCCAACTGTTGATGTTTCTGTTGTAGATTTAACGGTTAGAACTTCAAAAGAAACGTCTTTAGAAGAAATTAAAGCAGCTATTAAAAAAGCAGCTAATGGATCAATGGCAGGAGTAATGGGTTATACAGAAGATGCCGTAGTATCTCAAGATTTTGTAAGCGAAGAAAGAACTAGCGTATTTGATGCAGATGCATCTATAGAATTAAATTCAAAATTCTTTAAACTAATAGCTTGGTATGATAATGAATTTGGTTATTCAAATAAATTAGTTGACTTAGCTCAAAAGGTTCACTCTTTATAAAATAGTATTCATTTAAATCCGTAATTAATGAGGTATTTGTGATATCACATTTACTACGGATTTATTTTTTAACTTATCACTATGATTTTAATTACTGATAGCGGCTCAACAAAATGCGATTGGATAGTCATCGATGAATTAGGAGAACAACTCCAAGATAAAATTCGTACCAAAGGACTAAATCCCGCAATTTTATCTGAAAAAAAGCTCAATAAAATCATTAGAAAAAGTGATGATTTAATGCAGTTTAAAGATAATGTTACTCACATTTTCTTTTATGGTGCAGGTTGCGGTACTACTAAGCCGAGATTGATGTTAGCACATATTTTAGAAACTATATTCTCAAATGCAATCATCGACGTTCAAGAAGATACCATGGCTGCAGTAAGAGCTACTCAAAGTCATAGTAATGAAGCTGCTGTAGTTTGCATTATGGGAACAGGTTCAAATTGTAGTTACTTTGATGGAACAAGATTATATCAACGTGTTGTCTCATTAGGATATACAATTATGGATGAGGCGTCTGGAAATTATTATGGTAAAGAACTACTTAAAGATTACTATTTTAATCATATGCCTGGAAAAATCAAAGTCGCATTTGATCATAAATACAATGTCGAAGCTGATTTTATTAAACATAATCTTTATAAAGAGCCCAATCCAAATGCTTATTTAGCGAACTTCGCAGAGTTTATGTTTTTGAACAAAGACTCTGAATACATAAGGGAATTAATAAAAAAAGGATTACGATTGTTTGCGAAAAATATGATTTTTCAGTACAAAGAAGAACTTAAAACAGTTCCTGTACATTTTGCTGGATCAATTGCTTTCTTTGCTGAAGACGAAATACGTCAAGTTGCTAATGAATTAGGCTTTACTGTCGGTAATTTTGAAAGACGACCTATTGAAGGGCTAGTAATCTATCACACTAAAGAACTAAAATTATGAACATTGCAATTATAGCACATGATGGTAAAAAAGCTGAAATGGTTCAATTCTTAAATGAACATAGAACAGTTTTACAACAAAAGAAAATCACTCTCATTTCTACAGGTACAACAGGTGAAAAAGCTAAAAAAGCTGGATTTGAAGTAGAAAGTTTACTTTCTGGACCACTAGGAGGTGATGCTCAAATTGCAGCCAGAGTTGCAGAAGGTAAATGTGATATGGTTTTGTTTTTTAGAGATCCTCTTGAAAAACATCCTCACGAACCTGATGTATTAATGCTCTTGCGTTTATGTGATGTACATGATGTTCCTTTAGCTACCAATCCAGCAACTGCAGAATTATTGATTAGAGCTATTTAGATTCTGCTTTAAACGATTTAATAATTGCTATTGCACATATTAGTGTGATTCCTAACAATCCAAAAGCTAGTGCTGTTTTTCCGTAGATAAAATTTCCAATTGCAAAAAGTGTACAATACACTCCAATTACACCACTAAAAAATCCAAGAATTTTCATTCCAAATCCTTTAAATTTAGAAGTCTCTCCAAAGATTAAAGCATTAAACGATTGAAGCGTATCGGCATCTGTCGGTTTTGTCAATAAGGTAACGATTAACCATCCGATAGTTGTAACAACGACACCAAACACCAACTGCCAATGACCAGCAATTTCTATTATTGGAGTGTCTAGTTTTCCATTAACAAAAAAGAATACAGCAATCACGAAAGAAATAACCATAGCTGCAATTTCACTATAAGGATTGATTCTGCTCCAAAACCATCTTAAGATAAATAGTAGCCCTGTTCCAGCTCCAATTTGTAATAATAAATTAAGAACTTCTCCTGCCGATTGTAAAAAGAATGAAAACAGTGCAGCACAAATCATAAGTACTACAGTAGAAATACGACCAACTAATACTTGATCTTTATCAGAAGCATCTGGTTTTAGAAAACGTTTATAAAAATCATTTACGATATACGAACTTCCCCAATTCAACTGAGTTGAAATCGTACTCATAAAAGCCGCAATAAGGGATAACAAGACAATTCCTATTAGTCCAGAAGGCAAATAAGTCATCATTGCTGCATAAGCAACATCTTCGCCTTGCATTGAGGTTGATAGATCAGGAAAAGCTTGATTTATACTGTCTAAATTAGGAAACACAACTAATGAAGCCAAACCAACTATAATCCATGGCCACGGACGAATAGCATAATGTGCCACATTAAAAAATAGAGTAGCCCAAGTTGCATGTTTTTCATCTTTAGCAGCTAACATTCGTTGTGCAATATAACCACCTCCTCCAGGTTCTGCTCCAGGATACCACGTGCTCCACCATTGAACAGCTAAAGGAATAATTAGCATCGTAACTAAAGCTTCAGTATTACCGAAATCTGGAAAAAATGCAAGCTTATCACTTACATTAATATGAGATAATAAATTTGAAGTACCTCCAATTTCTGGCAGATTCACAATATAAATTGTTGCCCAAACACTTCCAATCATTGCAATAATAAACTGAATGAAATCTGTAATCAAAACACCTTTTAATCCACCAAAAGCCGAATATATAACTACAATAATAGAGGAGTAGATGAGCATTTCACCTTGTGATATTCCTAACAGAATATTTGCGATTTTTGCACCAGCCAAACACACTCCTGCCATTGTAATAACATTGAAAATAACACCTAAATAAATCGCTCTAAAACCTCTTAAGTAGCCTGCTATTTTACCGCTATAGCGTAATTCATAAAATTCTAAATCTGTAGTGATTTCACTTTTTCGCCAAAGCTTAGCATAGAAAAATACAGTAAGCATTCCTGTTAATAACATTGCCCACCAAACCCAATTTCCGGAGACTCCATTCTGTCTTACTAACTGGGTTACTAAACCTGGAGTATCGGCAGCAAATGTAGTAGCTACCATGCTAACACCAAGTAACCACCAAGGCATATTTCGTCCAGAGAGAAAAAATGCTTTTGAATCTTTCCCAGCTTGCTTAGACACATAAATACCTATGCCAGCAAAGAGTATTAAAAAGAAAATGATAATTACCCAATCAAGTGTAGAAATAGTCATAATTAAAAATGAAGTGTTAGTATAACAAATCTAATATTTATATTGAAATAAAAAAGGCATCAGTGTTTAACTAATACCTTTTAAAGATTTTGATAGGTTTTCCTATTATTTAAGCCATCCTTTAGCCGTAGACATTTTTGTAAACCATATTAAAAAAGCACAAACAACAATAATCATTATCGGCATTACTGGATTTACATCTTCAACAGTAACCATAAGGTAAACCTGTTGAATTGTTGCAGTTATAAACGAAATTACAAAGAGCATAAATGCCCATTTTTTTCTTAATAATAAAGCAAGGCAACCTAAAGCACCACAAAAAACAGCTAAAGCAAATGCAGCTGTATACCAAGTTGGATGCTCTACTAAAAATTCTGCTTGTTGTTCTTCTGGTAGCGCAGCTATCATGTCATCAGTCATAAAAGCTCTAACAAGGTAAGCCATAACTCCCATACCATTCCAAATAAGGGCAACTACAGCAATAATCCAAAACCAAATAGGTGGTTTTGTGTTTGAAATATCAGTCATAATATTTATGTTTTAGTTAGTTATTGACATCAATTTATGAAAATAATTATAAAACATAAAAAAACCTTCCTTGTATTTACTTTTTCGTAAACTCAAGAAAGGAATAATTTATAAAAAAACAGGTGTTTAATTTTCTATAACATGCAAAACAGGCGTTTTAGTTACCCATTTTCCATTTTTAGATTCACCAAGAATATATACGTCTTTAGTTTGTTCGTATTCCTTGATTGTTCTTAACATTTGTTCTTTGGTATCTCTATGTAATTTAATACCAGAATTTTTACCTTTGTTTCTCAGTTCTATATAAAATCCGTCTCTGAATTTTATTGGCTTAGTTGGAGGTCTTCCCATGAATTATATTTTATGAAGGATTGAATTTGCATATTAGTGAAAATATAATCAATATGCAAGCCTTCCTTTAATTTATCAAAAGTAATTCATTAAACAGCAACTAACCAGCCTTTTACATAACTATTAGTTATTCATAAATTGACTAATGCTATACCGAAAAGTTTTTATACATTTATCCTAGGTCAATAATTTTGTATTTAAAGAAATTAAGAAAGAAAAAACATACCTAATCGGCTAATCACATGATTAGAATAAGATAAATAATTGCTATGAACGAAACGATACCTAGAGAAACCTTTGCCTTTTTTAAAAAATTAGAAAAGAATAACAATCGTGATTGGTTTAATGACCATAAAAAAGAATTCAAAGAAATTGAAACTGAAGTGAAACAAGTTTATAATCAGCTATTCGAAAAACTAAGCAAGCATGACCAAGTCGATAAGTTTAAGATGTTTCGAATTTATAGAGATGTGCGATTTTCAAAAAACAAACTGCCATATAAAACACACTTTGGAGGTTCATTTGGCAGAAAGAAACCCGAATTAAGAGGCGGTTATTATCTTCATATTCAGCCAAATAACGAATCATTTATAGCGACTGGATTTTGGGAACCAAATAAAGATGATTTACTAAGAATTAGACGTGAATTTGAACAAGATGATGAAGAAATTAGAACAATTATAAATAATAAAGCTTTTAAATCAGTTTGGGGAGAATTTGTTGGAGACGAGTTAAAAACTGCTCCTAGAGATTTTGATAAGGAACATCCTGCAATTGATTTAATACGAAAAAAGCAATATATTTTTACGAAGAAATATACCGATAAAGAGGTGCTATGTCCTGACTTTATGGATAATGTCAATTCATCATTTAAAGCGATAAGACCATTCTTTAATTACATGAGTGATGTTCTTACCACAAACCTAAATGGTGAGTCTCTTATTTAAGCTAAATGGCTTTTGCAAGTGGTTGCGTAAACACTTGAATGTTACTAACCAAGCGCTCTTTAACAATATTCATCATTCGTTTATTTAACGCTGAAGAATTCTGAATATAAAGCTCATATTCTTCCACAGTAAATTGTCCTATAATCATCCCTTTTACTGAGTTTCGAAACTTCATGTCTTTGTGAATTGCATTCTCTATGTATGCCAATTGCTTAGGTAACGACAAATCATAAAAGACATTTTTCCGTTTATCAATATAATTTCTAAACACCATCACAAGTAAGTGATTTTGCATTTTGATAATTGGACGCAATGTTGCGTTCTGGAAGCACTCATCAGCAGACATATTATCGTTAACAAGAGCTGTTGCAATAACGGGTCTAATAGATTTTAAATTCGTAGATCGATCATTCATGGCTTTAATTTTAACTAAAAATAGATATTATGATACGCTTATATATTGCGTCGGTTATATCTTGTTAACTGTGTTATCAACAAATATGATATTTATATCAAAGAATAGAATTTTGTAATATCAATCTGTTTTATTTGAATTCACAATCGATTACCTTTGATAAAACATTAAAAACAATGAAATTTCATACACGAAAATGGGTAAAACCCGAAGATTTAAATCCTAATCAAACTTTATTTGGTGGACAACTGTTAGCATGGATTGATGAAGAAGCGGCACTTTATACTATTATTCAGTTAGAGAACTCTAAGATAGTTACTAAGTATATGTCTGAAATCAACTTCATGGCATCAGCTATGCAAGGTGATATTATCGAAATTGGAATTCAGGTTGTAAAATTTGGAAGATCGTCATTAACCATGAAATGTAAGGTTCGTAATAAAATGACAAGAGAAACCATATTAACGGTAGACAATATCATTATGGTAAATCTTGGTAATGATGGCAAACCGAAGCCTCATGGGAAATCAGAGGTAGAGTTTGTAAAAGACCGATTAGAAGGTGACGATTAGGAAACACTTATTCAGCAGTTTCCATAAATTTTGTTGGATACTCAAATACTTCTAGTTCAAAATAAGAGACAGCAGCTAACATATGATCAAAGATATCTGCCATAATATATTCGTAGTTTTCCCAGCGTTTATCACTACTAAAGCAATAAATCTCTAAAGGCAAACCATGAGGTGTTGGTTCTAACTGTCTCACCATTATGGTCATTTCTTTATTAACAGCCGAATGATTTTCAACATAGGTTTGCATGTATTTTCTAAACACACCTAAATTGGTCAAATTGCGACCATTGATTAAAACGGACTTATCTATTTGTTCATCTGCATTAAAGTTGGCAATATCCTTTTGACGAGATTCTAAATATTTTGAAACTAATTCGATTCCTTTTAATTTATTAATATCCTCATCAGTTAAATACTTAATGCTTTTAGCTTTCAGAATAATGGCACGTTTAATTCGACGACCACCAGACGATTGCATTCCTCTCCAGTTTTTATAAGAATCTGAAATCAATGCAAATGTCGGAATATTAGTAATGGTCATATCGAAATTCTGAACCTGAACTGTAGATAGATTAATTTCAATAACACTACCATCAGCACCATATTTCTCCATAGTAATCCAATCACCTATACGAACACTATCGTTTATTGCGACTTGAATACTTGCTACAAAACCGAGAATTGTATCCTTAAATATTAATAATAAAACAGCAGAAGCAGCACCAAGGGTTGTGAAAAATTTGATGAATGACAGGTTAATCAAAATTGCTAATATAGATGCTATTCCAATAATCCAAATAAATAACATTGCTACTTGTATGTAGCTGTCAATTGGTTTGTCTTTTAGACGTGGTAAGGTTTTAAAGTATGATTCAAAAGTTTTAAGAATACTTCTAATAATCCAAATGGTAAGTACAATTCCATAGACTTTAATAAGCATTAGTATATACCCTTCAAATTGAGGAAAATCATGAAGTACTAGCGGAAATAAATTAATGGTAAGAATTAAAGGTACTAAATGTGCAATGCGTCTTGGCGCACGATGACTGACTAATAAATCGTCAAAGTTAGTTTTTGATTTTTCCGCAAAACGATTAGAGAAATTTATGATGAGCTTTCTAGAAACCAGATCAGCAATAAAAAGAATCACAACTAATATAATAAGTAAGCATAGCATGTTTAGATACTTTGCTGATGTTTCAGTAAGACCAAACTGTATAAAATAATCGTAGAAAAAATGACGTAAGCGATCCATTTATTTTGTTTTTTTTAAGTAAGTTCTATCTACATAAAATGTTCCAAATGGAATAATCGATGCGGCCAATACAATTAATAAGGTTTTACCGTTCCATTTAAGTTGTGAAGCAAGTATTACAGCTAATACGATATAAGCCACAAATAACAATCCATGAGGCATACCGAGTAGTTTCACGTATTGAGGATCATTTGCAAGATACTTTATTGGAACTGCCACGAAGATCAATAAAATATAAGAGATTCCTTCTAATAAGGCAATAATTTTAAAGCTATTGAATAACGAAAACATAAAGTCATAATTTGAGCACAAAAATACCTTATAAGACTGATTTTATCTAGTTTTTAACAACTTTTTTAACGAATACAGTTTCATTATTTACATCTATAAATTTAGCGAAATACAACCCAGTACCTAACGAAGATAATTGCAACTGTGTTGAGTTTTGAAAGACATCAACTTCATATACTAGTTTACCTTCTAAACTATACAATTCTAAATGCAATCGCTCATTTTTAGGGTTTGAAATATTTAACTCATTTGAGAATGGAATAGGATAGAGGTTAATCGAATTCTCTATACCTACAGTTGGATTGCTTAAGGTTCCTTGGAAGTATTCTAAAGCCAAATCAAAAGAATCGTTTCCAATTTTATCACCAATAATTCGTCCTCTAATATCATCGATAGGTGGATGAATTCCTCCCCATATTCTAGATAAACTAGTTTGATCTGATGCATCACGATATGTTGCCCATTGTAAGGTCATGTTTTCTGTAGGACCAACTTCAAACACGAGGAAATCATCTTGAACCAAGTCGAAAGTTCCCATACCACCAGGGAAAAATGGATCTCCAGTTAATCGTGTTAATACTTCAGCAGCAGCTCTTGAAAACGTAGAGTGACCTGATAAATAACCAGCAAAAGGAGGCGTTACAAATGTTCCTCTTTGGTATGGCCACCAATGTTCACCTAAAATCCAATCAACACCTGCAACATCAGTTTCTGGGTCATTAATAAAATCTGGACCTCTCCAAGCGAATATTTTGATTTTTCCAACATTTTCATCACCAGCACCAGCCAATTCTTCACCAGACTGAACTTGTTCAATTAAACCAGGAATTAATGGCATTCCATGTGGATCATAATTTGGTAAAGCAGCATCACTACTTTGTCCTTTACCTGCCATATATCGAATTGCTGAAATCGGACGAATATAATCGTAATAGCCTTTTATTCCCCATGTATTAATAGCAGAATCATGCATAGCACCACCAAGTGCTAGATAACCTTTTACATCCCATTCCAAATTAGATACTATTGATCCTTGACCACCAATTTTTTTAACTACAGCAGGATTATCACTCACATAATTCATAAGAGTAAACCAATGTCCTGGAGGTGTTTCAGAATCTGGACCATCTGCCCAAAACTCTGCAAGAACTCTAGCATAGTCTGAACGTTTTACCATATTTGAAACATAAGGCATTCCTGTTGATGGATTTAAATCATGACCTACACTGGAGTCACCTCCGAGGCTAAAGTCATAAAACGTTTTATACTCTTCAAAAGTTTCTGGATAATTAGCTAAATCAAAATTTCCAATACTACCAGGAGAAATATCTATCATTGTTGTGTCATCAGGATCTAAATGAGAAGACCAAGATGCTACTAAAGCAAAGTGCCATTTGTAAGGGTCATCAATTCCATCTTCATTAGAGTTTTGAATATAAACAGGTGGTCCTGGATCATTATAAACAAAACAATCAAATCCATCATTCAATACATCTAAATCTTCAGGAACTAAACAAAACGGTTTAACAGATCCCCATTCTGGACTTAAAAATGGCGGAGTTTCACTAGGAAAAATATTCCCACTTTGATCAATAAATGTTGAAAAGGCTAAAGGTTGCCATTTATTAGGATCAATGCCTGTATTATCTTGATACAATTCTAAAATCAATGGCGGATTATCTGGAATGTAAAACACATTTGGATAATCAAATTGCTCATAAGAGAAATCATCTAAACCAAAAGCAATCATTTCACTTGCTAAGTAATTTCCGAGGGCAGCATAAGAACCTCCACTATAATCGATAGAGACCTCTGCTTCATCATAACCAAGTAGTAAGAATAAATCATCAATCTCTTGCATAATTCCAACACTTCCAGGAGAATTTTCGAATCTATGCTTTAGCAATCTAAGCATGGCATAACTAAGGATTTCATGAGTTGCTGCATCAGAATCTGTAGGTGTCGCAATTCCGTTAAAAACAGTAGTATATCCATTAAAAGTTTTTCCTAAAAAAACAGTTTCTGCTTGTGAGTCAAAAATTGCCCATGCATCATACATTAAAACAGAACTATGAAATAAATTTCTAGCGTGAACAGTAGGTCGAGCAAAGTCTGAACGAACTGCATCTAATAAAACTTCATTCCATTCACGAGCAACAGATTGCTGGGCATTTGACGAAGAGATAATTGAAAAGAATACGAAAAGTAATAGTGTAATTTTTTTCATGACATTCAACTGGTTAACGATTTAAGCTCTAAAATAGAAAAGATTTTATGAAAATGAATGAAACCATGTTATTTTAGATGAATTACATGTTAATTTAGATGAATTATAGTTAAGCTAACACCCTAAATAACAACATTAATTATAATTTAACTCCACTATTTTACCATCTCTTAAGACAGTTAATTTGAATTTCGGATTCGTGGTAATAGTATTGGCAAATTCTGCGAGACTATTTAAGGTAGCGTCATCTAAGTTAAATTTAATATCGTTGAAGGCTAATATAATATCACCACCAAGTATAAGCTTGTTAGTACCTAAAATTGTTTCTGTAGTACCGCCTCGAATACCCATATTACCAAAGATTGACTCCGATACCACACGCTGAATTAACAAACCATGCTTTTGTGGAACGTTTAACAATTTTGCTTCATTCTCACTTAACGAATAAAAATCAGCACCTAACCATGGCATATTATTATTAAGGAGTAAACGAGCTGCAAGATTTGAGCTACTTGCATAACCGATTCCTTCAAAACCACCAGATTTAGTAAGAATATGACTAACAATACCTACCACTTCTCCACGCAAATTAAACATTGGTCCACCAGAATTTCCAGTATTAATAGCAGCATCAGTTTGAATAAATTCAGTACTAGTAAAAGGATTTTTTCCTTGACCATTTTTTCTAAAACTACTCACATAACCAGAAGAAAGAGAAGCGTTAAGACCAAATGGTGCACCAATAACAAAAATACGTTCACCAATTTTTAATTCGTCTGAATTTCCAAAACTCACAGTCACAGGATTAATGCGTGGTCTAAACAATTTTATAAGTGCAATATCAGCGCTTTTATAAATACTGACTACTGAGCCTCTAATTACATCACCATCAGGAAAGAGTACGTTTATTTTTTCAGGAACAGTAACCACGTGTGCAGCAGTAACAACTAAACGGTCAGAAATCATAAAACCAGAACCTAGGCCTTCTTGAGTCACCATTTGTGTGGTGTTGTCTTTTGTTAGCGATAAATTCTTTTCAGATGTATAAATCATAACAACAGCTGGGCTTACCTGCTCATAGAGCTCAGACAAATCTTGAGCGAAGCAATTGACAACGCTAACTAGTAGAAATACGAATAGGAATGTAATTTTTTTCAATGGACAGTTAAGATTAAATTATATGTTATTCAAAAGTACTGAAATTTCCAGCATATTAATTCTATGATTATTGTTTAAACATGATATTCGTAATAGCTCTAGTTAAACAGCTGAAATACAGTATCTAATATTTCAGAATCTGTTCGCAATTTTGTATCTTAATCTGACATTTATCATATTTTTCCTTAATAATTGTGACTAGCTTTATTACTATAAATTAAACCATAGGATCCATGAAAGTATTTGACGATAAACACATTAAAAATGTAGTCTTTGTAGGTGCACATCGAAGCGGAAAAACGACATTATCTGAAACCATGTTATTTGAAGCAGGACTTATAAATAGAAGAGGGACTGTAGAAGATCATAATACGGTTTCAGATTATCACAATATTGAACACGAAAGGGAAGCTTCAATATTCGCAACACCATTACATACTGAATGGCGTAACTTTAAGATTAATATAATAGACACACCTGGTTTGGACGATTTTGTAGGTGAAATTATTTCATCTATTCGTGTGGCAGATACTGTTGTAACCGTAATAAACGGAAGGCATGGCGTAGAAATTGGTACTGAAATTATCTGGAACTATATCGATAAATATCATAAGCCTACCTTATTTGTAATCAATCAAATTGATCATCCTGATTTAAATTTTGAGTACTGTTTTAAAAGTATTGAATCACTAGTTGGTAAAAATGCTATAAAAATTCAATATCCAATTAAAATTGATAACGCTCAATGTATTATTGATGTACTTAAAATGAAGCTCTATAAATTTGGTCCAGAAGGAGGGAAGCCTGAAAAACTAGAAATTCCAGAAGATCAAATAGAACTTGCTAATAAATTACACAATGAATTGGTAGAAAAGGCAGCAGAAAACGATGATGAATTATTAGAATTATACTTTGATCAAGGCACATTAAATGAAGATCAATTACGAAAGGGAATTAAAGCTGGGATGCTCAATCATGATGTCTACCCAGTATTTTGTGTTTCTGCTCTGCAAGATATGGGAACAGGACGATTAATGGGCTTCATTGATAACGTAGCTCCTGCAGCTTCTGAATTGAAATCAGAGCAATCCATAGAAGGACAAGAGCTTTTTCCAAAAAAGGAGAATCCAGCAGCCTTATTTGTCTTTAAAACCTTGTACCAACCTAATCTTGGTCAGGTCACGTTTTTTAAAGTAATTTCGGGAGAAGTTAATGTTAATGATAAGCTCACAAATGCCAGAACACGCGAAGTAGAGGTTATCAATCAGTTATTTATTATGGATGGTAAAGAACGGCATCCAATAAACAGGTTAACAGTTGGCGATATTGGTGCAACTTTAAAATTAAAGCATACAGAAACTAACGATACTTTATTTGAAGGAAAAACACCTATTGAGATAAAACACATTCAATACCCAGAAATGCGTATGACATCAGCAATCACTGCTAAAAGTTTGGCTGATGAAGATAAACTAAGTGATGCTTTAAAGAAAATCCATAGTCAAGACCCAACGGTTGTTATTTCTTATTCTCCAGAAACCAAAGAGCAACTATTAGGATGCCAAGGTGAATTGCATTTAGCAATTATTGATTGGACATTAAAGCATGAATATGGCATTGAAGCCATTTTTAAACAACCTAAAATTCCGTATCGCGAAACAATACAGCGATCATCTACAGCTAATTACAGACACAAAAAACAATCTGGAGGCTCAGGACAATTTGCTCAAGTGCGATTAAAAATAGAACCTTGGCACGAAGGTATTGAAGAGCCAGAAGGCTTTAGTATTAGAGGTAAAGAAGAAGTGGATTTACCATGGGGAGGAAAGCTCGTTTTTTATAATTGTATTGTTGGAGGTGCCATTGATACGCGGTATTTACAATCGGTAATGAAAGGCGTTTTAGAAGTTATGGAATCTGGACCACTTACAGGATCTTATGTAAGAGATGTTCGTGTTATTGTGTATGATGGTAAGATGCATTCAGTAGATTCGAATGATATATCCTTTAAAATTGCAGGAGCACATGCCTTTAGTGAAGCCTTTTTAAATGCGAATCCGAAACTCTTAGAACCTAGAAACGAACTAATCGTGAAAGTTCCTGAAGAAATGGTTGGCGCAGTAATGACAGATTTACAGTCGAGACGTAGTTTGATACAAGGCTTTGAGAATAGTGATAATTATCAGATATTAAAATGTCAAATTCCTGCCGTAGAACTATATGGCTACTCAACAGATTTAAGGTCAATAACACAAGGAAAGGCAACATTTAGTTCAAAGTTTTCATCCTATGAATCTGTACCAACACACGTTCAAAAAGAATTAGTAAAAGAAGAAGTTTAACATATTTAAAGCACAACATATGCAAGTAAAAGTATCCTATTTAAGTGATCTAAAGTTTAATTTAGACACGTGGAAAAGAGAATTACGTTTTCATTTTAACGAAATGGACACGTTTGAAGAAAAACTCGAAGAAATAGCTGCTCGTGAATTTGGAAAGCAAGCGACTATTCCTTTAGAGAAATTTCAGAATAAAATAATGATTGAAAAAAACGCTATTTCTAAACTGATGCACAGAATTAGAAATAAAGTAGCAATCATTAATAATACTGATTTTAACGAGAATATAGATGGCCGATTACAAAACGAGCAGCATACTTTAAAAGAAGATATGCGTACCTATATTAAAATGCATTACGAATTAAAAGAAGAAATGATGGATTATTTCCTGGAGTGGTTATAATCAAATCGCATTAATACATTTAAAAAAGGTCATATTTTTAAGAATATGGCCTTTTTTATTAATTGTTGAATAGCGATAATGAACAAAAAAAACCACATATCTACATGTGGTTTTTTATATATGGATTAATTGTTTTAAGCCTTATTCTTTAGAAGACATAAGCGCAAAAAACTTGTCAATATTTGGTAAAATAACGATACGTGTTCTACGGTTTACTGCTCTATTTTCTTTTGTATCATTTGAAACTAGTGGTTGGTAAAAACTTCGTCCTGCAGCAATTAATTTCTCTGGAGCTACATTATGATCGTTTTGAAGTTTTTTAACTACTGATGTTGCACGTAACACACTTAAATCCCAGTTATCTTTTACTGATGCCGTATTTTTTAATGCTTTATCATCTGTATGACCTTCAACCATAATATCTAAGCTTTCTTCAGAGTTGACAACATTAGCGATTTTTTGAAGGATTTCGTTTGCTTTATCACTAATTCTGTAACTACCAGAATCAAATAACATCTTGTCAGAAATTGAAATCATCACTACAGTTTCTTCAATGTTTATAGAGATATCTTCATCTTCTTCAATGTTATCCATCGATTCTTTTAAATTGAATTGCACTGCAAGATTCATAGAATCCTTAAGTGTTTTTGCAGTCGCTAAATAAGCAGGAGGAACGTTTTTAAGAGATTCTCTTAATGCTACTTTTTGGTTTTCAGAAATAACAACACCATCAACATTTACAAGTTTTGCATTGTTGTCTTCGGTAAGCGAATTAATTTTTGAATTATAACTATCTACACGTTCTTGAATGGCTACAAACTTGTCTTCAAGTTCTTCTTTTTCAACTTTAGTTTTTGTCAGTTCGCTTTTAAGTTCGCCATTATCTTGCTCGAGAGCTAGATACTTTTTCTTTGATACACAAGCTGTTAAAAATAAAGTCGATAATACAATTACAGAAATTCGTTTCATAATGATTTGATTAGAGTTTTAGTTTATATAGATATCTACGGAAGTAAATCAATTATGGACTTTTACAATGGTATTTTTTATGAACTAGGTTATGTTCATTACAAATAAACTGAAGTCCTTAAATTTTTGTGAAAACCAGATTATTCTGAAGCCATTTAATTAGTTTTAAGGCTTATTAAAAATATCTCCATCTATGAAAAAAGTATTACTATTTACTTTAACTGTGTTATTATGCAGTATTCCAATGTCTGTTGAGGCACAATCCAAAAGAAAAAAAAAGAAAAACCAAAAAACTGAAGCTGCAGTTCCAAAAGAAAAAAAGCCAGCAAGCAAAATAAAGCCTTATGCACAAGTCATCACCAAAAATGCCATTTCAGATGAAGGTTTATTTAATGTTCATAAAGTAGGAGAGAAGTACTTCTTTGAAATCCCTAATGACCATTTAGGAAAAGATATGCTTTTGGTAAGCAGAATTGCAAAGCTACCTTCAAATTTGGGAGGCGGTTTCTACAATGCTGGAACAAAAACTGGTCAGCGACTTATTGTTTGGGAACGTTTCGAAAATAAAATACTTATCAAAGAGAAATCTTATAGCGCTGTTGCAGACGAAGAATTGCCAATAAGTATTTCGGTAGAATCTAACAATTATGCACCAACTTTATTTGCATTTGATATTGCTGCTTTCAGTAAAGATTCTTCAGCAGTAGTAGTTGACGTCACGAAATTTTATAGTAGCGATGTGAAAGCGATTAGTGGGTTGTCTAGTCGATTACGAACATCGTATAAGGTCCGTAATCTGGATGCTTCAAGAAGTTTTATCAACGGAATGAAAAGTTTTCCGCAGAATATAGAAGTTGTTCAAGATATGACTTATAATGCAACGCAACCACCTTCAACGCGTTCAGCACAGACGATAAGTTTACAAATGAATCAATCTATGATTTTATTACCAGAAGAACCTATGCAATCGCGTTTTGCTGACGATCGTGTAGGCTGGTTTACGTTTAGTCAAGTTGATTATGGAAGTGAAAAGCTTAAAGCTGATAGAAAAACATATATCAGACGCTGGAGATTAGAACCAAAAGATCCTGAAGCTTATGCAAGAGGTGAGTTGGTAGAACCTATAAAGCCAATAATCTATTATTTAGATCCAGCAACTCCTGAGAGCTTACGTAAGTATATCAAAGAAGGTATCGAACTATGGCAAGGTCCTTTTGAAAAAGCAGGATTTAAAAATGCCATTATTGCCAAATATCCACCAACAAAAGAAGAAGATCCAGACTTTAGTCCGGAAGACATTAGATATTCTGTAGTGAGATATGTGGCTAGCGAAACTCGAAATGCAGTTGGTCCAAGTGTTTCTGATCCTAGAAGTGGTGAGATTATAGAAAGTGATATCATTTGGTATCACAATCATTTGCGCTCTTATAGAAACCGTTATTTATTAGAAACTGGAGCGGCAAACCCTTCGGCTAGAACATTAGACACACCACCTGAAGAGATTGGTGAAATGATGAAAATGGTAATTGCTCACGAAGTTGGACATGCCTTAGGTTTACCACATAATATGAGTGCGAGTAAAGCTTATGATGTTGAGAGTTATAGAAATGGGGCTTTTACACAAGAATTCGGAATAGCATCTACTATAATGGATTATGCTCGTTACAATTACATTGCACAACCAGGAGATGAAAACATCAGGTTTGTTCGTAAAATAGGACCTTATGATGATTATGCTATAAATTGGGGTTACAGAATGATTCCTGGAGCAACAACTTCAGATGCTGAAAAAAGCACATTAGAATCTTGGATTATAGCGAAAGCAGGTGATCCTAAATATGTATTCGGAAGGCAGAGTAGTCGTTTCGATCCAACGTCACAAACTGAAGATATTGGAAACGATGCTATAAAAGCATCCAATTATGCATTAAAAAACTTAAAATATGTTGCTCAAAATTTACCAGCTTGGACGAGTAGCCAGACTAATAATTATGATGATTTAGGAGAATTATATGGCGAATTATTAAGCTGCTATAACCGTTATATTGGACATGTTTTGAGTAATGTTGGAGGTGTAGAAGAACACCTCGTGACACCAAGTCAAGGTGGAATTCCATATCAAGCTGTTCCGAAATTGCTTCAACAACAATCGATGGCATGGGTTCACGATAATGCATTTGAAACACCAACATGGTTACTAGATAAAACCATGCTTCAAAATACTGATTATGCTGGATATACTGAACGTTTGAGACGTTACCAGAATTCCTATATATCGCGATTATTAAGTTTTGAACGTTTAGGTATTTTAATAGACCATGAAGCTATTGATCCAACAAATTACAGCGCATTAACAATGTTACAAGATTTGAGAAAAGGGATTTGGAGTGAAGCCAAAGTAACCAAAAATGTAGATGTATATCGTCGTAACTTACAACGTTCTTATTTAGATAGAATGGAATATTTAATGACTGAGGAATTAAAACGAGAAACGAGCAGAAAGTACTACGATGTTGTTCAATCTGATGTAAGAGCCTTAGTTCGTGGTGAACTAAACACCTTGAAACGTCAAATAGCATCTGCAGCTGCAAGACAAGTGAATACAGTTACAAAATACCATTACAGAGATTGTGTAAAACGTATAGAAAACATTTTAGATCCAAAATAAACTAACCAATCATTAGTTTTAAGTGTTGAAACACCTTTTTGATTTATTCATTAAGGTGTTTTTTATTTCTAAAAAGTTCCTTTATATTTGAGAATAAGCACGCTAACAATATGAAATTTTTCAATAGACAACGCATTAGTTTAATTCCGAATAAAAACTTAAAAAAGTATATGTTGTATGCCATAGGAGAAATTCTATTGGTAATCGTTGGTATTTTAATTGCCTTATGGATCAGTAATTGGAATAAAGAAAAGGAGTTAGAAAACGCAAACCTTGATCTACAACAAAAGGTATTGAACCAACTCACCACAGATATCAAAGCATTAGGAGATTTTCAAAACGAAATAGATAGCTTAAATCAAACCTATAGAAAGGTTTTAGGACGTGAATATGATAAAAGCAAGGTGAATGATGATGCTGTCATTACAACTGTGTTATTTGATGTAAATACCTTAACATTAGATAAGCATATAAACAATTTGGTTGAAAACTCAATATTAGATGACAGTAAGGCATCACAAGAGCTTATTGAACTTAATAGTACGTATAAATTGTACTTAAAAGACATTGATGATATTGAGCGTATTATTTATAAAAAAATGACTGATAATTTAGCAGAAATTGAAAAAACTCAACCTTGGTATACCGAATTGATTACCGATTTTGTATGCCGAAATGATTGTATCAATTATTTGTTGAATGATGATACCCATAAATCTAGATTAGCGTCATTACGTTTTTTATATGTAAACGCTTATGGACAAATAATAGAAGGGTTTCAAAATGATTTAATTAATGCTAAAGAACATCTGCAAATGGCTATAGATCAGAAGTAAACTATCCCATCTCATAATCAGTAATTGTGAAGCATCAAAAAAATAAACGCTAGTTTAATGGCTTTAACCCCTTGTTGGACTTGTAAAAATTCACCTATGAAATTATGCCCTTTCAATTAGGAATAGGGTATTGGTTTGTAAGAAAAATACACCTCTATATTCGCTTCATATTAGGATATTTGGATAAAATGAATTAATTTTAAGATATTCTCCACACCCGAAAACAACCTGCACTTTATAGTTTTCCCAAATTTGATTTAGAATATTACAGCCAGATTTAACATGCGTTTTATCTAGCTTAAATACCTGAAAATCAATTCCTACTTATTAATTAAGCGTACTATGATAAAACACTTTATTTTATTCAAAGAAGCGATTCTATGCCATATAATTATGTGTAATTCTTGTATTTCAAACGCTAAAATCTATTCCATAAATTCCTGTTTTTATAACATTAAACTAGTAATATTTAATCAAAACTAAAATTCATGAGTCCAGAAACTGAAACAATAAGTGAGCTTCTAGTCATTGTCGACGCAATTCAACTTTTCAAACAAGACATAACTCCAGAGAATCAGGAAGAATTAATTGATAAATACGTTGCTCTTATTGATCCTAATGGATTTGGGAGTCCGTTTGGTGATCCTAATAAAGATCAATTATCTAAAATTTATGAAGGAGGTGAAATGATTTGGACTATCAAAACATTGAAGGAATACGCAGAGGAAGAAGAAGAAATAGAAGGAGAGGAGAGCTACAAAGCTTTCTTAGAAGCCATGGAACAAGAGATAGATCCAGAAAGCAAAAGTTATTTTAAAGAAGGTAATCCCATTTATGTCAACGGTAAAAATCAAATCATTGGTAATGTTGTAACTGATCACAAAGTGAAAAATGGAAATACAGAAGGATATGTCTTGCGTTTTCATGTTACTAAAGGAGATGAATTTAAATTTACTATGACAATAGATCCTAAACTTCAGATTAGAAAAAAAGAAATAGGAAATAAATAACTAAAACCATATGCCAATCATGGAAGAATATACATCAATAGACATTTTAGTCTCAGTAAACGCAGAAGACATACATAAAGATCCAGATAATCTATTAAATCATGTTGATTTCTCAGACAATCAACCAAGCGATAAGTATGATGATCCAAGGGATAAAACAACTTTCGACAGTATTGCAGATTCAAATCAAATGGTCACATGGAATATTGGAGACGTTAGTCGTATGGGACATTTGGCTTTAATAACCAACATAGAATTTAAAGACGTACCTGAAGGTTTTTTTCAAAAAGCTCCATATGATCCAGGTGGTGGATCTTGGGTAGCAGTTATGGGAGATAACAAAACAAATAATAATCTTGCAGCAAAATATACAATCACTTTTGATAGTGGCTATAGAGGCGATCCATTATATGTTATTGATCCTAAATTACAAATAAGAAAAAAAGAAAATACGACCTCTTAGTAATCATTGTTAATGAATTTTGAATTTAGAAGATTAATACTAGTATTGTTTTTTAGTTTGTCTTGTATACTTGGCACTCAAACAATTAATGCACAAAATCAAGATAGGTTAGAGCGCTTAAAACTGAGTTATAAAGATCAGGAGAATACTAAGGATAAGATGAAGTCACTTCTTCGTATTGTTCAAGATGAAACCAATCCTGATGAGAAATTAGTGTATTCAGAGATCCTAATTATAATAGCATCAAAAGCCATAGAAGATAAATTACCAAAATCGGACTCAGCATTATATTACCTTTCTACTTCCTATTTACAAAAGGCAAATGCGCTTCAATTACAAGGGGAATTTCATGAAGCTTTAGATACTTATTTCCAATGTATGGAAATTACAGAAGAAGAAGGCGATGAAGATTTAGCGGCAGCTTTATTAGTATCCATAGCAGATACCTATTCTATGATTGGTAATTCTGAAAGGGCTAAATATCATTATGATGAATCCATTTTGCTATTACGAAAATTAAATGATCCTCTTAGTCTTGCATCTGCCTTATTGAATGCTGGTGATGAGTATTATAAAAACGGAAAGTATGACAAAGCTTTAATCAATTTTAAAGAATCAGGAGACATTTTTAATGAACTCGATTATCAAATAGGTAAGGCTTATAATGTTGGTAATATTGGTATGGTGTATGCCAAGCAAGGCAAAGATGAGTTGGCTAAAATTAATATGAATGAAGCTATAGCCTTACTTGAAGACAATGAGGATTACTATGCAATTTCTGAATTCCTAAATTATATGTCGGACTTATATATAGAGCAAAATAATTATGATCTTGCTTTAGAGTATGCTGTACGTAGTTTAGAATTAGCCACAAATTACAATCTTAAAGATCAAATTAGTGATGCAAATTTACAATTATCAAAGCTTTTAGAACGTGCAGGAAATCCTCAAAAAGCCTTAGATCTTTATAAAGATCATATTATTTACAGAGACAGTATTGTCAACTTAGAAAATGTCCAAAAGATGGCTAATTATGAGGTCACTCAAAAAGAGTCTGAAGTTACCATTCTTGAAGAAAAACGAAAAAATCAACGCATTTTGTTTTGGTCAACAGTAGGTGTTTTATTTCTTATTGGTGTATTAGCTTATGGTTTATATAAACGCAACAAGTTTGTAAAAGCGGCGAATAAAACGATAGCCTTAGAGAAGCAGCGTTCGGATAATTTACTACTCAATATTTTGCCTGAAGAAACTGCTCAAGAGCTTAAAGACAACGGCAAAGTGGAAGCTAAAAAGTATAAAGCTGTAACGGTTTTATTCTCTGATTTTAAAGGATTTACGAGTTATGCCGAAAATCTATCACCAGAAGTTTTAGTGGAGACGATAGATCACTATTTTTCTAGGTTTGATTTAATAATGGAAAAATATGGTTTAGAAAAAATTAAAACGGTTGGTGATGCGTATATGGCTGCCAGTGGTTTAACCAATGATGATGATAGCAAATATGCGAAGCAAATGGTATTGGCAGCCAAGGAGATGAATGAGTTTGTGACAAAAGCCAAGTTTGATAATATTACATCAGCCACATTTGATATCCGAATTGGTATTAACACAGGACCAGTTGTTGCAGGTGTTGTTGGCACTAAAAAATTCGCTTATGATATTTGGGGAGATACTGTAAATATTGCTTCACGTATGGAAAGCAATTCTGAAGCAGGACGCATCAATATTTCTGAGAATACGTATCAAATTGTTAAATCAGATTTTGATTGTGAGTATCGTGGAGAATTGGCTGTAAAAAATAGAGGCTATATGAAAATGTATTTTGTTAATGGTTAAATTCTTAATAAGGAAATTATCTTGTAGATGATTTATTGAACTATTCGGAAACGAACATCCTGAGGATGTTTGATTCTGAATACGCATACTAGGAGAAAGCTTCATTTGTACATGAATAATTCTATTTTGCATACTATACGAGAATGAATTATCCTGTGGATGATTTATTATCGATACGCATAGATGAGAAGAGACATTGGGAATACGATATAATTCTATTTTACATACTATCTGAAAATGAATTATCCAGTGGATGATTTATTATCGATACGCATAGATGAGAAGAGGCATTGGGAATACGATATAATTCTATTTTACATACTATCCGAAAATGAATTATCCTGTGGATGATTTAACGAGGATACGCAAATGGAGGAGAATGTCATTTGAACTCAATTAATTCTATTTTACATAATATAAATTATAGTACATTTATCTATAAGAAGCCCCAAAACACCATATATAGCCTTTATCCATATATAACAACGATTCTACAAGTTCTCTAAAACGTACAATCATCCACAAAATTTTAAATACGCGATTCTCAGGGATTACAATTTTTAGTATCTTTAAGAAGTAATCACCTGTTAATCAATTGAAATCAATAACTGACAAAATACTAAACTTAACTACTGAAGACTATCAATCCATTCTAATTGTAGTTGTTGTCATTATATTTTTAATTCTGCGTAGCACATATAAAAAACAATTATGGAAACGTAAAAGGAAAGATCGTCGTGATTATTATCGCAACGTATATTTAAAATCTGATGCTTGGCAACGTAAACGCTTTGTAGTTTTAAGACGAGACAATTGGCGTTGTGTACATTGTGGCTCAAAAGCAACTCAAGTTCATCACAAACGATATGCAAGAATCAATATTGGCAAAGAACCTATAAAATGGCTAGAATCAGTTTGTAAGCCTTGTCATAAAGAAATACATAGTTGAGTTTTTGTCTCTCATTTTGAGGTTGAATAATTTGAATTAACTAACATTATGTAAAATAGAAATGACTGTATTTGAAAAATTGATACTCAATCAATTATTCCAAATAGTATGTAAAATAGAATATTGAAAACTATCAGCTAAATATGATTTGAATCTATTACATAGTGAAGAAAGTTATACTAACTAACCCCTTCCCTATTGTATTTTTTTCGAATCATCTACCAGATAGTTCTCTTGAAATAGCCTATTGTTTTAGCCAAAATTTTATGAGGTCTATTAAAAACAACAAGACTAAGTTTTTATTTTTAAATTTGGATTTCCATATAAATGCATTGCCAATCTGCTTACTGGAACAAAAAATGCATTTGATATTTCATCTTTATACGTCCCTAATTCAGCATTTGCTAAATAAACAGCAGTAGAAAGTTTATAACCTTTTCTAAATTCATTAAAAAACACGTCTAACCAGTAAGATGGAATAGTGATTTCCAATCTCCAAAATGGCGCTATAACTGCTTTGTAACCTAGTTTTAAAATATCATAACATAAAGAAGTTACACTATTGGCAAAAATATCTTCGGTTGTTAAACCTGAATTACAAATAAATAAAATAGCCAAGACAAGTATTTATTTTATTGAAGGGACTACAAAAGGTTTAGATAAAGGATATGATGCTAGTGCTTATGGAGGTGTATCAGATGATTTTTCAATCTTTACAAATCTTGTTGAAGATAATCAAGGTTTAGATATGGCGATTCAATCGTTGCCATATAATGATTTCAATGATGTTGTAATTCCGTTAGGAGTAAAAGCACAAGAAGGAACTTCTTTAACAATTAGTTTAGGAGATAATTCTACGTTATCAAATAATGTGAACGTATATCTGAAGATACATTATTAAAGACATTAACGCTTTTAAATGATTCTGATTATGTATTTACTCCAAATACAGATTTAGCAGGTACTGGTCGTTTCTTTTTAAGGTATTCTACTGACAATTTATCGACACTAATTTCTGGGTCAGATGACATTTTAATTTATTCAAATAACTCTAGTAGTGAAATTACTATAAAAGGTCAATTACCAGGATATAGCAATGTGAATATTTATGATCTCCAAGGTAGATTGGTAGAAAATAAAGCTCTTGATAGTTCAAGCCTCATAAATACTGTTAATGTTAACACATTAAGTAGCGGAGTTTACATAGTGCAATTATCAAATGGAAGTGCTTATAAAACACAAAAAATTGTAATCAATTAGATTATTAGGTATAATTTGAATAGAAAAAAAGCAAGCTTATTAAAGCTTGCTTTTTTTGACTCATCTAATAAAAAATGTTCTTAATGTTTTGCGACATCGTAAATACTAAAGTATTTGATAGCAATAATCTCTATAATTACAATTCTAAAGGTGTAACTTTTTCAAACAGGTCAGTTATTATATACTGAAGTGAATCTGGTGTAACATCTCTAAAATAGTCTAATAAATCTTCAGTAGTTGCATATCTATTGGTAGTCATTTTTAGTTTTCCGTTTGTTGTATTCCAATCACTTATAAAGCGTTTTAAAGCGAGATTCACATTTGCTTCCCCAACCTGCTTCTGAAACTCATACATATTAATTGCCCCTTTTGCATAATAGATAAAGTCTTGATTCCCTACCATTTCAAGAGATGGTTCTTGTTTGCCTCCGTTGCGTTGCCCTTCTATATATCTATCTTTCTGAATCTCTAAAAATTGTAAAACTTTTTCTTCGGAATACTTTTGTTTTAATACCATTATTGCAGCATATTGTGATAAAGTTTCTAATAGCATAAGTTGTCCTTTAACATTAGCAGCTTCTATTTGCATACCAAACCATTGATGTGCCAATTCGTGTGCAGTGACATAAAATGCCATATCTACATCTGTTTCATCATCAATATCTAAAATGAAACCAATAGCTTCTGAGAATGGTACTGTTCCAGGAAAAGATTGCGCAAATTCTGCGTAACGCGGGAACTCAAGAATACGCATTTGTTTATATTGATAGGGACTAAAATTAGTGCTATAATAGTCAAACGAAGCCTTCATCGATTCCATCATTCTGTCTAGATTATAATCATGCTCTTTATGATAATAAATCTCTAAATCTACAGGTTTTCTAACCGTGCCAGATGTTGGCACCCATGTATCCTTTTTAACTTCATATTTCGCTGAAACTATGGAATAAAAGTTAATCATTTGGATCTCCATTTTATAATTAAAATAGTTGCGATTGTTTTCTTTCCAACTTTTTAATAGATTTCCAGGAGCGACAGCAGTTTGATTCTTATCTGTACCAATAACAATTTCAAATTGAATACCATCTGAATCTCCTCCAGATCTAGCATTAACTAATTCTTTTGGGTCTTCTCTTTCAGCCTTATTTGATCTAATTGGTAAATTGTTTTCCGCTCGAACATCTTTATCTTGAAGCTCATATTTTTTAGTATATCCTAATGTTGGAAAATCGTTATTTTTAAAAAACGTACCATTATTTACAATATTTGTATTAGAATGACCTAGTTCAAAGCCCTTAGTTGTAAAGGTTTGCTTAAAACTCATTTTTATGGAATCTCCAGCCTGTAAAGGTTGCTTTAATAGGTATTTATGATATTCAAATTCTGCATATTGATTATCTAAAGTTGCGCCACCTTCAAAGGTTATAGATTCTAGTACTACATTTGTTTCTAATATTTTCTGAATATGAATTTCCTCAATTGCGGTATCGGTTGTGTTTTTTAGAGTATAAAAGCCTTCAGCGGTATAATCTCTAGATTTGGGATATAACTCTAAGTTTAAGTTAACAGTTATTATTTTAGGCTGTGGTAGATATTCAAACTTCTTTAATGTTTTCTCATAGTCAACTCTAAATGCTGTTGTTTCAGAATTTGTCCAATGTTTATTTAAGACATTTGTATTGTAAAATATATAGCTACCAAGCATTATAAAAGACACAACTGCAATTCCCCCTAATTTTAATACAGACTTACTCATTCTATATTTACTTGCTTTCAATCGTTTTATTAAATTAGTTTCTGTTCCTCTAACGGAAATAGCGGAAGCTATAATTAGTAGTAGTATCCCAAATAAAAACCAATAAATCTTGATAATCAGGTAAGGCTTCATAAAATGACCAAAGCCATTCATATCTGAATACGTACCTATAGAGCTACCTGCAAAGAAGTACAAATCGTGGTCTATCCCCAAGATAGCCATAGTCATATTTAAGATGAGGAATATTATAACAACCATAATACCAGCAAATTTATTATTGACTACTACTTGAGCAACGAAGGCAATAAGGGTAAATAAGGCTAGAAACGGTAAGATTTCTAAAACGAAGCCATAAAAGTACACTTGAAAATTATAGTTGTAATATCCGTTGATGGTTTGAAAAAGGATTCCTGAAATAATTAAAGAGACAATAAGCACAACATAGATGAGTATAAGTCCAAGATATTTACCTGCTATATTTATAAAGTCAGACATTGGACTTGAATCGTAAATCAAGTTTAGTTTTACAGATCTTTCCTTCCAAATGAGTTCTCCAGAGTAAAAAATAAGGATAATAAAAAAGAAGTAAAAAGACATTTCCCGAAGTTCTTCTACAATAAGATAGGTTGTAGGATAACTATCAACTCCATACACAGTACCAAGACTAACAGAGTTTATAAAAATTATAATCATCGCACAAATCACAATGGCCCAAAAAGATGTTTGCTTACAAATACTCACAAAGTAAAACCAAGAGAAATGCATAAGCTGAGACCACTTCGATTTAATGCCATGTTCAAGGCTAAATTCTGGAATTTCCATATCATATTGATGATCAATTTCAGACTCAAGTGCTAGTGACTTTTTCTTTTTAGTACGTTTACTTCTAACTACATTAAATTCGAATTTCTTATAACCAAAGCCTAAAATAAGTGCACCTAATGCAACCCAAAATAGCTTATTGTAAAGTAGCACTCCGCTAAATGGAATTGCCTGTAAACTTATTTCTGCTCCTGTCCAAGATTTTGTAAGAGAGGTGAGTGTTGTTAATGAAAATGGATCTAAAATTGCTTTTAAAGAGTCATTGGTTATTGCCTTAGTCAACATAAAAATAACAAATATGAAAATACCTTGTGTATACACAACCATCAATTTTCTAGTTAATGCGCCAGTTATAAAAAATAGGCTAGCCCCAAAAAACAGAATTGGTAATGTTACCATTACAAATGGTTTCAGGTATGTAAATAAATTGAATGGCAGCAATTGATCTGGTTGATGCCAAGGCATATATTCTCCTAAAATCATTCCAAAGAAAACTCCACTAAACACAAAAAGTAAAACCGCAAAAGACCCTAGAAATCGACCTAATAAATAATCTCGTTTTTTTATAGGATTTGAAAACATGAGAGATTCTATATTATATTCAAAGTCTCGTAAAACGGAGACTCCCATAATCATTGAGGCAATTATCATACAAAACCCTGTAACCGCTCCCATGGTTTTTGCAACAATTAAAGGCGAGTTCTTTTTAACCAAGCTGAAATCCATTTCGTTAAATACAAAATCGACGCCATAAATTGAAAACAGTAAAAGGAAAACAAAAAAGATGTAAGTATCTGCTCGCTTTACCCTGTATTTTAATTCGAACTTAAATATTTCGTACCACATCATTATGAAATTGATTTAAGGTTAGTGTTGCTTCCAAATATTTGTGAGAAATATACATCCTCTAAACCGGCTTTAACGGGAGTAAAGTCAGAACCAGGATTAGTATCGCTAAGTATATGAATGATTGGCTTTCCTAAAAATAGCTTTTCACTTATCACCTGATAGTTTTGCTTATAGGCTTCTAGTTCAGACTTAACTATTGTTCTCTGATACACTTTGCCTTCTAGCTCTTCGATTATTTTTAGAGGATTGCCTTTTAGCAGAACCTGACCTTGGTTAATTACTGCCATATTGGTGCATAATTCTTTTACATCTTCAACAATATGTGTCGACAGTATCACCACAGTTTTATCTCCAAGTTCACTTAATATATTATAGAAACGGTTTCTTTCTACAGGATCCAATCCTGCCGTAGGTTCATCTACAATTAGTAATTTTGGATTGTTAAGTAATGCTTGTGCAATCCCAAAACGCTGTTTCATTCCGCCGGAAAAGCCTCCAAGGTTTTGTTTTTTTACAGTATATAGATTTGTCTTGTGCAAAAGCGCGTTTACAAGATCTTTACGCTCCCCTTTGTTTGTAACACCCTTGAGTACTGCAAAATGATTTAATAATACTTCGGGAGATATTTTAGGATATAAACCAAATTGTTGTGGTAAATATCCTAACACCTGCCTCACCTCATTCTTCTGTGTGAAAATATCTAAATTGCCTAGTGTAATTGTTCCTTTGTCAGCTTCTTGTAGCGTAGCAATAGTACGCATTAACGTAGATTTACCTGCGCCATTTGGCCCTAATAAGCCAAACATTCCTTTAGGTATTTCTAAAGAAATATTCTGTAGTGCTTTTACACCATTTGAATAGGTTTTTGATACATTGTCAATAATGAGTTCCATACTGTTCGTTTTTTGATTTTTAGTTCTTTTAATTAATTCTAAGGCCGAGTTATTTTTGAGTTTCACTGATTTTTAATGGTAATTCCTCCCCTAAAAGATTCCCACGGGTAAATGCACCTTCTTGCCATAAAAGCATTTCGCCCATGGTGCCACTTTTCATATTAGCGTCAATCACTATTACTCGACCGTCAAAGTGCATTTCTATTTCCTTATGCGTGGTATGGCCAACGACAATATTTGAAATCTTGAAATGCTTTAACAATTCATCGATTTGCCCGTCGGTGGTTAGTTCACCTTGAAAATAACCTCTATAGTATATGGGTCCGTTTGCTCTATGAAGAAATTCTCCAAGTTCATTACGTTTTTCAACCAATTCACTTGCTACTAGTTGTTGTTTGAACTCACTGTTAATTTCTTCTATAGACAAGCCTTTCTCCACTAAATCAGGATGCAGTCCACCGTGTGTGAACAGGATGTCATTTAATTTTATCAAGACTGGACGTGTACGTAACCAATCGCCAAGAACAGTCCCTTTATTAAAAAAGGTATTGAAAGGCGTTTCCAATATCTTGGCTATTTCAGTATATTTTGGATGTACTGAACGTAGATTGCCATTAAGTACCATAACATCGTGATTTCCGAGTAGAACATGTAACTTTCCGCCTTTTTCTTCCGCTTGCTTTTCTAAATCATATAAAAACCACAATACTTCAGTAACCTGTGGACCTCTATCAAACATGTCTCCTGCAACCACAAAGTGCCCATTTCCAAAGCTCCATTTTCCTTGATTATCGATTACACCATTATTTTTTAGGAGTTTTATAAATGTATCATATTGTCCATGAATATCACTTACAGCTCCAATTTTGAAATTTCCATTATAGGCAAGTTGTTTAACCTCTTTGGGAGTATTATTCCATAGTTTAGCTTTTACACCATTGTATTCAATTATTTGAGAATCTTGAGAATTGATCTCTTGCGTGTGCGTTTCTCCTTTATATACCCAAATCGCAGTGCGTCCTGTTTCAGATTGCATTACATAGGGACCATCACTAACGCCTTCGTAGGGGATATTAAGAATCTCCAGAATCTCCTTAATATTCTCTTCCTTCGCCAAGTCTATGGCAGAATAATCATCTTTAAGATGTAGACTAGGATCCGCACCACCATCCATTAATAATTGTAGTATCTCTGCATTCCTACCCTTAATAGCAAATACTAGCGCTGATTGCTTCTCCTTACTAATAAAATTCACATCAGCCTTATAAGCAATAAGTTCTTTAACCATCGCAGCGTTTTGATAAGCAACGGCATACATCAGTGGCGTTAAATCATCAGTTACTAAATTAGGATTAGCACCATTCTCAAGTAAATACTTAGCTATTTTATGTGTTCTGTCCTTTTTGATGGCTGTAAAAAGCAAGGTTGTTCCTTTGCCATAAAGGGAATCTATTGCATTACCATTAGACAAAAACGTCTTAACGGCTTCCACGTTTCCCAGGGCAATTTCCTGTTGAAAATCAACTTTATCGCCGTTTGATGATTTATCATAACGTTTTCTTAATTGTTCCTGCGATAGTTCTCGTGCCATATAAAGCACCAATTGTTTACCGCTCTCTGTATTAAATATCCCATTTATTCCAGATTCTGAAATTAGACCTGAAAAGTTGCCTTGAGAATGAATGGAAAAATTGAGTTTTGTATTGGTAACAAAAAGATCTTGCATAGGAATTGTCGCGACTCCCTTTGAAGCAGGTCCCATAAAGCCAATAATTTTGCCTTCTTCCGAGGTTTCGAAACGCCACATAATTCCAATGGACTTATTCTCATTAATTACTAAATTACCTTCCCATTTACCTTCTATAGGTGTGCTGATTTTTTCGTTTTGGGTTAACTCTTGCGTAGAGGTGTTTGAATTAATAACAAATAGTGTTATAAGTGAACACATAAAATTAATTAGTTGTGACATTTTAATAGGTTTTAAATGGTTTTAAATGGTTAATGAGTTCCATTCTGTTCGTTTTTTGATTGATTGAGACAAACATATCAAGTACTTGAGCGCCTAAAAAAGATTTGGGATATATAGCAGTTAGAGAGTGACACACATGCGATTAAATGTTATAAAAGCATTATATAACGACTCAGTAGATGTTTATCACTCTCCATAAACTGTTTATCAACTTATTTGCTTGAGGGTTTTTATTTAATTAATATTGATTTATGAATTTTAAAATATCAGATAGAAAAAAGAAAACTATAAAGCGCATTTATAAAATAGCGCTGGTTTTTATTGGTATTATCATTGTTATTTTTAATGATACTTTTGGTCAATTAGAAGGGTTTGTAGAGTTTATTGCATTTTATTTCATTGTAATATTTATCACTATTTCATATTGGTTATTTAGACAAATCAAATCGATTATTCGATTAAAAAATGAAAAGGCTCAAACCGAACTTATGCACTTAAAAAGTCAGGTGAATCCACACTTCTTTTTTAATATGCTCAATAACCTTTATGGATTGGTAGATAAAGACTCTAAAAAAGCACAAGAACTTATATTGAAACTATCAGATATGATGCGTTACAGTATCTATGACGGGCAAAAAGAAACGGTGTTACTTTCTCAAGAAATCACGTATTTACAAAACTATATAGAGTTACATAAAATGCGTTATCACAAAACCATAGATGTGAAATTTAAGGTAGACCTAAAAGGTAATGATTATCAAATAATGCCGCTTCTTTTTATCATCCTTTTAGAAAATGCCTTTAAGCATGGTGTAGAAAACTTAAGAATTAATGCATATGTTCACATCAATATGAGAGCAAAAAATAATGAAGTGTTTTTTGATATAGAAAACAATTTTGATAACACCATTACTAATGAACCAGGAGGTATTGGTATGATTAACCTAAAACGCAGATTAGAATTGGTTTACCCAAAAAGTCATACCTTAACCATAACAAGAACGGATACTGTTTATAAAGCCCAATTGAATATTAGAAAATTATGATCAAGTACCTTATTATAGATGATGAACATATTGCTCACGATATCATAAAAGGGTATAGTGACATGCTACCAAACTTGGAGTTTATGGCAGATTGCTATGATGCTATTGAAGCTTTAGACTATTTGAACAAACAGCCTGTAGATCTTATATTTTTAGATCTAAACATGCCTAAGTTAAAAGGTTTTGAGTTTTTAAAAACGTTAGCTTCTCCTCCAAAAGTAATTGTAACAACTGCTTATAATGAGTTTGCAATTGAAGGCTACGAGCTTAATGTTGTAGATTATTTATTAAAACCCTTTAGTTTTGAACGTTTTTTAAGTGCAGTAAATAAAGTAACTGCTTCTACTCCACTATCAAAACAAGTGCGTGTCGAAAATGAACAAGTATCTGCAAATCAGATATTTTTAAAACAGAATAACAGCCATATACAAGTCGATGTAAATACCATCTTATATATTGAAGCTTCTGGAAATTACACAAAAGTTGTTACTACCCTAGATACAATTACTATAAGAGAAAAAATATCTAATACTTTAGAAATGCTCCCAAAAGATGAGTTTCTTCAAGTACACAAATCATTTGCAATCGCAACAAAACATATCAAAAGAATTGAAGGAAATAGAATATACATTGAAGACCATACAATTCCTATAGGCAAATTATATAAAGCCAATCTTATTAAGATTTTGAACTAAAGACGTACAGAGTAATTATTAAATTCATTCCACACACATTATGCTTCTCTCTAAGTCGACGCATGAAAAGTGTTCTATTCACATCTTAGTGAATCATTTAATGAATAAATTTTTCAAGAAACTGTAGTAACAACTTTTAGTTAGCAAAGCATTAATTCCTCTATCGTAATATTCTTTTTTCTAAAATTTATATATTAAGCTGTAATTTTGATTCAAAATATTTTTCAATGCAAACTATTAATTTAAAACTTACATTGTTTATTTCTGCATTAGTATGCTCAACCTTTTTATACGCGCAAACTAATCCAGAAGTAAATTGCGATGTACCCTCAACGTATTTTGTTGGTGAATATGAAATAGAAGATAATGAAGCCACGACTGGCCCAACAAATGCATCAAGTAATTTTGAATCAGGAACCTATTTAGTAACAGCAAATGGGACTATGCGTTCATTTCAGATTGGCTTGCTTCCAGGCTTTACTCCTAGTGCTTTCACCGTAGAATTAAATTTAGACTGTGGTAGTATTCAAATGACTGATATTGATCTAGATCTCTATTGTTCAATTAATACTTTAATATTCGCATCAACAAGTGATACAAACTCTACTACTTATGATTTAAGTGATGACAGCTCTTTTATTATAAATTATATTGAAGATCCATTAGGCTCATGTGGTGGTCCATTCGAATCTTCTTTTAGAATGACTAAAGTTTGTAGTACTCCTGAAAATATTACGTTTTCTAATGTCACGTCCTCTACAATTGATATGGATTGGATAGACCCAAACGATACTTTAAATACAGACATATCATATACAATAGAATATGGTATTCCAGGATTTTCTCTTGGAAGTGGGCAAACTATAAATGATATATCAGGAGACAATTATACCATAGATAACTTGCAAGTAGATACCATGTATGACTTCTTCATCTGGACAGAATGTTCTGACACAAATTCAAGTGCGGTTTTAGGCCCTTTTTCTCATGGTACTTTTATTAACCCTGTATTTGAAGTAGATACAAACGGAGTGACTTGTTTATGTGTCGATGCTAACCTTGGTTATTCTGGAACAGTAACAATCAATGGCGAACAAAAAACATTTACAAAACGAAATCGGTCACAACTTGAAGCCTTAATAAATAATGATATAAATGATCCAGAAATTGCGCTTACATGTACAACAGCAATACAAGATATGTCCTATTTATTTCAGAACAAAACCGGTTTTAACCAGGATATTTCAAATTGGGATGTGAGTAGTGTTACGGATATGTCGTATATGTTTAATACAGACTTTAGTATCGACCCTCCATATTCATCATTCAATGCAGATATCGGCTCTTGGGATGTATCTAGCGTGACAGATATGAGTCATATGTTTGAATATGCAATACGTTTTAATCAATCTATTGAAAATTGGGATGTTTCTGGTGTTGTAAATATGAGTTATATGTTTTCGACAGCTATCGGTTTTAATCAAAATATTAATTTATGGGATGTAAGTAATGTAACTGATATGTCTAACATGTTTGGTATGTACTTTTCAGCAGCTTCATCATTTTGGGGTACAAATAGAAGTGTTTTTAATACATCATTAAATAGTTGGGATGTCTCTAATGTAGTTGACATGAATCATATGTTCGATCATGCGATTAGCTTTAATCAACCATTAAATAATTGGGATGTTTCTAGTGTTACTGATATGAGCTATATGTTTCGTAGAACCTACGTTTTTGACCAACAGCTAAATAATTGGGATGTTTCTAATGTGACATATATGAGAAGTATGTTTGACCGTAGTTCAAATTTTAATCAACCATTAAATGATTGGGATGTATCAAGTGTAACAAGCATGTTTGATTTATTTACTTATACAATTTACAATCATCCATTAGATAATTGGGATGTCTCTAATGTAGTGAGAATGGATAATATGTTTTATAGAAATGAAGTTTTCAATCAGCCATTAAACACATGGGATGTTTCGAATGTTGCTTATACAACTGGAATGTTCTATGAAGCTATTTCATTCAATCAGCCCCTAAATGATTGGGATATCTCGAGTATGCAAACTTGTTGGGGAATGTTTTACAAAGCTTTCTCTTTTAATCAAGATTTAAGCAATTGGGATACATCTAATATATTCAATGTTCGGGCGATGTTCTTACATGCAACAAGTTTTAATCATTCTATTGATAATTGGGATTTATCATCAGTAGCTCATGCTGATGATATGTTCAAAGGTGCAATTTCTTACAACCAGCCAATGAATAACATACAATTTTCAAATGCAACTAATATGCCTAGTATGTTTGAGGGAGCAGTTAGCTTTAATCAACCAATAGATAACTGGGACGTATCTTTAGTTGAAGAAATGGATGCTATGTTTAAAGATGCAACATCGTTTAATCAAGATATATCTAACTGGTGTGTTGAACTTATACCAAACGAACCAACAGAATTTTCTATAAATTCACCATTACAGAATAATTTTAAACCAAATTGGGGCGAATCCGAAGCCTGTACGTTGAGTTTGTCTGATAACAACCTTGTCTTCTTTAAAATTTATCCTAATCCAGTTAGAGATAAAATGCACATAGAGACTAATGCTTTAGTAGGTGATTTAAAAATTACTGTTTTAGACATTTCAGGGAAAATTATCTATTCTCAAAATTTGGATACAATATCGACTGAAATTGATTTAGACTTTTTGAATTCAGGACTATATTTCTTGAAAATTTCAAATGCTAACAACCTACAGATTGAACGTTTTATTAAAGACTAATTTTTCGATATAAATCGAAATAAAAAATATTGATAAAATCAACTTGAATAGCTCGGGTTAAAACAAAAATTATATTTTTCATTCCACACGCATTACTCTTACACTCTTATTGTTTTTAGAAATCGTGAACCTCACAAGTTCGGTTTACACTTCTCTCCTATCGTACCTTCGTACAAAGAGTGCTTAACTCGCTCCACTCCTATTTTAATACATAGGAGCTTATGAATCTTATAAAAAACACTTATTTAATTGTCCTTTTCCAATACTTCAGGACCCAAACGATTTTTACTCAAATGTGGTATGCCTTCTTTAATCCAAAGTGGCGCTTCAGCATCTTTTAGATAGTAATCAAAATACTGCTTCATACGAATCTGAAAATCCTTTTGGTTGGCCTCAATCTTTAAATGATGTGGTTCTCCTGGATAAGACAATAATATCACTTCTTTGCCCAATCGTCTTGCTGCCGAGTAATACTCTAAACCTTGATTCCAATCTACTGCTCCATCACTAGTGCCATGAAGAATTAGGAAAGGTGTTGCAATCTTATGTGCATGATGCAAAGGCGATTGACTACGATAGAGTTCCATGTTTTCCCATGGGCTTACTCCCATTCTACCTTGTGACCATTCTAGAAGTGGACCATTCGAAAAACCTGCACGTTTGTAATTTACATTGTACATACTAATCAAATTAGTTAATGGTGCTCCAGTAACTACAGCAGCAAACATATTTGTTTGAGTCACGATAAAAGAAGACTCGTAACCTCCCCAACTATGGCCTTGTATTCCAACTCTAGCTGGATCTGCATAACCTAGTTTAATCACTTCCTTAACGGCACTTGTAACATCATCTAAAGCTGATGAGCCCGGTAAACCTATATCATAAACGATGTCTGGCATCAATACCAAATAGCCATTACTAGCATACGTCGACATGTGTGGTCTATCATCATACGTAGGCATCGAATATAAGTGGTGTCTCTGCGACATTTTCTCATAGAAATATACAATCATTGGATAGGTCTTAGAAGCATCATAATCTGCAGGTAAGGCTAAAGTCGCTTGCAACTCATGTCCTCTCTCGTCTGTATAATCTACCAATATCCTTTTTCCCCATTTATAATCGGATTGCTGTGGGTTGGCATTTGTAATTTTCTTAGATTTTGAAAATGTCAAATCTGTCACCCAATAATCAGGGAAATCAATAAAAGTCTGTTCGGTATACATAATTTTGTTTGTATCCTTTGCCTTGGTTGCTCTTCCAATCATTTTATCTTCATAACGCAATACGCTTGGCTTTTCGCCTACCACTACTTCATAGTATCCCGATTTCTTTGTTTTCTCTCCATAAGCTGAAAGTAATAACGGTTTTGTTAAATCGAACGTCTTAGCTTCAGGATCTAATTGCACAAATCTAAAACGAATGCTTCCATCATTCCCAATGCCTTGAGTAAGGTTTGCTGAAGCATCAGATTTTAGCCCAATAGTCCATAAATCATATTTGTGATTGAGAATCAACGTAGAACCATCTTTAGACCATCCAGCTATGCCATAAGTACGCTTTTCTACAGGTTTGTCATCATCTTCATCTATAAAACTGGTTCCTGTTCTATCTGTTAAATTAGTTAGATTTCCAGTCGCGAAATTATAACCCATTACAGCTCCATCTCTAGAGAACAGAGCCCATTCACCATTTGGAGACATACCCATATTTCTATACACACGTTCTGCAATTAATGTCTTTGCTCCTGTACTCGTATTGATACTATACAAGTCTTCATAACCGCCTGGTATGTTAACATCTTTGCGATATAAAGTATCTACACGTCCAACAGCCCATTCCTTCTTTTCACTGATGCTGACAGAAGGCATATCTTCACTTTCCAATTGCATAAATCTCTTGTTTCCAAGATTTAATACGGAAGTAAACGTTGACTTTCGGTCACGTTTAGATTGAACCATTTGACGAGATTGTAAACGCTCATCTTTCCAGTGCCAAACATCGACATTGGCTGTAAGAGAATCTTCTTTTTTTAATTTGGTTTGTTGCGCCTTCACACCATGGAATAATTTGGTGCCAGCTTCATTCCATGTCAATTCACCATACTCACTAATGACCATGTTTTTAGGAAAATTTGCATCTACTACTGGTGAATACGCAGATTGCAGCCCAAGTGTTGTCATACCAGGAGCTAAATTTGAAGTCCAGTAAACTGTATTGTCGCGTTCAATATTATCATCTTCTTTTGCACCAAATAATGCTGCTATTTGATTGCTCTCTTTATTCCAAGTCAATTGAGAATACGTAAAACTTCCTGTGTGCAATGCCCATGTTCGTAAGTTACTTAGATCAATTACATAGATACCATTACCATTATCTCCGTCTGCATCAATCAAATAAGAAAAGAGTGAGCCTTCTTTATTAAAGGCATAGCTAGAGACATTTCCAATATTTAGTGTCTTATCTCCTTGCAAATCCTTAAGCAGTAAATCACTTCCTTTATGATCCGCCTTTTTATCGCTACGATTTTTATGAATTGCGATAAACTTGGACGTTTTTGAAAAACTGAATGCCCTAACACTTGTAACATCTGAAACTTCATTGGTTTCAACGTTTAGAATTTGAAGATCACTTAAAACGGGCTTTTTAGATTTCTTAAGCTTATCTGCATCTTCTTTTGCTGGATCTACTAAATAAGCTAACCATTTACTATCATCAGAAAAAGAAACTTTTTTTCCATTAATTAAAGTACGTAGCGTGTCACCATCAACTTTGCGAATATGCAATGTTGCATCACCTTCATTTGGTTCATAAGCATAGGTCATGAAACTTCCATTGGGTGAAATGGCTGTTTGTCTTATTCTATTCCATTGTGCATAATCCTCTAGTGTTAGAGGTTTTTGGGTTTGGCTAAAACTTAATTGACTACAAATCAGGAGGGCAAAAACGGAAATAAAAATGCGGTAATTTGAGAGGATTTTCATGTATAATTGGTTAGATAATTTCTACCCAAATATAACTTTATTTAATACGAATTAAAACTCTTAATGGTCGGAACATATAACAAGTAGTTAACAACGTATTCTATTTCATACACATTGTGCTTCACTCCTACATTCTCCTATAAAAATTGATAAAACTAATAAGCTTTAAGGCGTCTATTGTGCTTCTTCAAGAATACGTTTAGACTTTCTATAGGTATACTTTGGGTAAATAGCACGTTTAGCAAAACGATTTAGATTTCCAGCATTGTACATTTTTTGATACACCTGTTTGGTGATTCCAAAATATTCATAAGTAGAACCATCTGTAAAGGTGATTTCTAACAATAAACCTTTATGTTGGTAATCTGCAATAGCTGAATTAGTAATCGTTTCAGTGTATACTGGTAAGTTTTTCTCTTTAGTTTCAGGAGCCATACTCACCAAGAAGTGATATCCATCTATAACTTTTCGGCTATTTAGTTCTGCCTCTTCCTGCAAAGCATCTCCATTTTGGAACTTATCTGGATGCCATTCTTTTACTAAATTTCTATAACTCTTCTTAAGAGATTTAAGATCGATTTCATTTTCGACACCAAATAATTTCTTGTACTCATTAATACGCTTCATAACCACTAATTTTATTGCGGCGCGAAACTACATCTTTTTAATGGATTTGCCTTTATAATTCTATAAGTATCAGGAAAGTTGCTTTCTATATGCTGATGGTGTCGTGCTTTCAAATTTTTTAAAAGCACTATTAAATGAAGATAAGCTACTAAACCCTGTATCAAAAGCTATTGAAGAAATAGTGAATTTTTCATTTTCGATATTAGAAAGCAATTCTTTAGCATCTTGAATTCGGTAATAATTAATAAAATCATTAAAATTTTGCCTCGCGTGTTCATTAATAACCGATGATATTAATTGTGTGCTTTTTCCAACCATCTTGCTAAGTTTAGAAAGAGACAAATCGGGTTCGAGATACCATTTTTTGTCTACGACCAACTGAATGATTTCATTGAATAAAGCATGGTTTTCATTTGCTTTAAACACATCGCCATCTAGATCAGCCGCTTTTAATTGAAATGCTTTATAACTTAAAAAATAAATGGTCAATGAATATGCCATTGGTCCAACGACATAAGGTATCGCATCATCAAGAATATTCAGTACATAAGATGCCCAAATAACAACCAAACCAATAATTAGAAATCGCAACCAATCTAAAATAGATCTTTGCGATTTTGTTAGAAGTGTTGTCTCATGAGCTTTTTTTACTCGCTTCATTATCATCCATGATATGGCAATATAAAAAGCTAAATGCAGGTAAATAAAGATGAGTCCACTTCCAAAAATGATAATGACTAGTTTGCTACTCTCATACCATTCTTTGGTAACGAAAAGACTAGCAATAAAAATCAATACAAATGGGATTAATTCAAGATAGTGCGACTTTGTAAGCGTGAAATTTGGACGTGTCATACCCAAAACATACCATCTCAACAAAGGTCCTATTAATAGTAAAATGGTTAAACCAGCAAAAATAAAAATAGGCTCCAGTCCATCTCCAAAATTCAGCATAACAGACTTACCAATCCGAAAAGCCATAAAAACAAGAATCAATCCCAATAATAGATTGGTCAATGTTTTTTTCTTCTTAAAAATGCAGAGGTACAAAGCAAATAGAATTCCATGCAACAGTCCTGCACTACTTAGAATAATAAGAAGAATTTCTAATAAATCCATGAACTCGTTTTATTTAAATCTTAGGGTATTTGATGGACTACAAATTTATTTATTTTACTAAACTAAGGTTTTCTAAATGAAGTAAACAAACAACATACCTACACATTATTGATCATTTGCTTTTTCTTTAGCATAAGAGGTTAAATTGACTAGTGAAATAAATCTTCCAGGTTCACCTTTCATCACAGCCATCACACTATGCATTGCTAGAAGTATTCTGTCAACTGGCTTATTTTCAGCTATACTCATTTGGTCTATTAAATCCTTTGCTTGTTGTGATCCTTGAGTTTCAAAAACCTCTAAAATTTCTACAGCATTCTCTTCAGCAGTAATTTCTCTATATTTTGGTGTAAAGCCTAATTGCGCCACCATAGTTTCTGCTAGTTTCCATGTAGACCACGGATTTTGGCCTGTTATCAAATTGTTGTCATGGCTTATTTTTTCTAAATACATGGTTCCTTCATTAAAACGTGCACCTTGTTCTGATAATTTGTCTTGTAGTAAAAACGGAAATATGGTTTCCGCATCTGGAATCAGTAATAATTCTTCTTCGTTAGTAAAGCTACTTACTTTTTTGTTTTCAAGTAACGGACGACCATTCTCTTGTTTCACATTTACTAAAGCTGCAGGTCCATGACAAACAGCACCTACAACCTTATCAGCTTGATAAAGTTCTCTTACAATAGACTGTATATGTTTGTTTTCTGGAAAGTCGAACATGGCTCCCTTTCCTCCTACGAAAAAGATGGCTTCGTAATCTTCAGAAACTATTTCTTCTAATGGAATGGTATGACTTGTTTTATTCTGAGCAATAGCATCATTCAAAAAGGCATAATCAAATATTCCCATATCATCTTCATCAAGAACCACAGGAGCTTTTCCTCCAAGCGGACTAGCAACATCAACTGTAAAACCATTGGCTTGAAACACATAATATGCACGTGCTAACTCAGTAAGTTCGTAACCAGTTACTTTACCACTAGTTCCCATAGTATCGGTACTCGTCACAACCGTTAAAATTTTTCCTCGATAAGGCTCTAAATTTTCAGACAAATAAGGAATGTCTGAAACTTGTGAAATTGTCACATCAAAATTTGGATCAGGTTTAGGTAATAAACTTATAAACCACCAGCCAAAAACAGCTAGAACAATAATAAGACTCGTAAAACTAATTAGGACCCATTTGATAATTGGATATTTTTTAAACATAACATTGGTATTAAGATTATGAAGCAAATCAAAGTAAAATAAGGGCAAGAAGCTGTCGGAATGATAATTTCGTCAGAGCAAAAATTATTTAATTACTGTAAATGACTGGTCCAAACACATGTTCGTGCTTCACTCCTATCTGATTTAGTAAAACTTTATGAGTTCAACTATTTACCTCAAATAAATATATCGTATATTTGTTAACCATATGGTTAAACCGAATAGTTAAGATGAAGAAAACAAAAGATGAAAATACAGAAGAACAAATCCTAGATGCGGCGAAAAATGTGTTTCAGACCAAAGGAATGGATGGTGCACGAATGCAAGAAATTGCAGATAAAGCTGGCATTAACAAAGCCATGTTGCACTACTACTACAGAAGCAAACAACTGCTTTTTGAAGCTGTTTTTAAAAACGCATTCTCATTATTAGCACCTCAATTAAACGCCGTTTTAAATGATGATTCTTCTATTGAAGACAAAGTAAAAAACTTTACTTCAAACTATATATCATTCATTATAAAGCATCCCTATTTGCCGACTTTTATTATCCAAGAATTGAATAGGAATCCAGATTTCATTCTAGGAATGAAGAACAACAAAGGGTTTCCTAATCTCGAAAAATTCAAGAAGCAAGTAGCTTATGAAGTCGAAAAAGGAATTATAAAACCAATTGGTGCCGAACAATTATTCATCAATATTCTAGCACTTAACGTGTTTCCTTTTATTGCTAAACCTTTAATTATGGCCTTAATCAATGTCGATAATGAAGCCTACAAACAATTAATAGAAGCGCGTAAAATTGAAGTCGCCAATTTTATTATCAATTCAATAAAGAACACATAAAATGAAACGATTAGTAATCTTATTAATAGTTATAACAACGTTTTCAAGTAGTGCACAACAAAGCATTACGCTAGAAAGTTGTTACAGTTTGGTTGCTCAAAATTATCCATTAGCGAAGCAGTCACAACTTTTGGAAGCACAGAATCAATTGGATGCTGATGTTATTTCAAGTGCAAAATTGCCACAATTTGATTTGGATGCACAGGCTACTTATCAATCTGATGTGATTGAAGTGCCAATTCCAAGTTCAACGATAGAGCCTTTAAACAAAGATCAATATCGTGCTACGTTTTCTGTAAATCAACTTATTTATAATGGTGGACTTACAGATGCGTCGTTACACATGAAATCTGCACAGCTTAAAACAAAGCAAAAGCAAGTTGAAGTCAGTTTGTACCAATTAAAACAACGAATCAATCAACTCTATTTCTCTATTTTATTATCTAAAGAAGCCGATCTATTATTAAAAGCGAAGCAAACACAACTAAACGCTAAACTAAAAGAAGTTAAGTCAGGTATAAAATATGGCGTGATCTTGCCTTCCTCAGATAAAATTTTAGAAGCCGAATTATTGAAAATAAGTCAGCAGTTTCAAGAATTGGAAAGCAATAAAATGGCGCTTATTGAAACACTTTCGAGCCTTATTGGTCAACCATTAGATGCCAGTACTCTTTTTCAAAGCCCTCTTGTCGAACTGCAATTACAAGACGAATTATCCAGACCTGAATTGGATTTATTTCAATTTAAAAAAGAAGAAATTGAATCTTCCGAAGCTTTGATTTCTAAGCAAAACTCACCCAAATTACTTGGTTTTGCAACTGGTGGTTATGGAAACCCTGGACTTAATATGCTCGACAATTCGTTTCAAACTTTTTATACTGTAGGTGTTAAATTGAATTGGAATGTTTTTGACTGGAACTCTAGTGAAAATCAACGTAAATCATTAGCAATCAATAAAGATCTTGTCGACAATGAAGCTGAAGTTTTTAAGCTGAATACTAATATAGAACTCAACAAAAAGCAAAAAAATATTGAGAAAATGGAAGCCAATATAGATTCTGATATTGAGATTATCAATCTTAGGAAAAACGTATTAGAAACTGCAGAATCTCAACTTAAAAATGGTGTCATTACGTCGTCGGCATACATCACAGAGCTCACCAATTTATATGAAGATGAAAATAGGCTGGTAAGACACAGAATTGAGATACAACTCGCAAAAGCAAATTACAATGTCATTAAAGGGCAATAAAAATTTACAAATGAAAACATTCACATATTTATTAGGATTTAGCATTATGGCGACAAGCCTATTATCCTGTAGCGATTCTAACGGAAAAGCTGATGGTTATGGCAATTTTGAAGCTACTGAAATAACCATTTCTGCTGAGAATAATGGGAAGCTCATGCAGTTTACTATTAATGAAGGCGACAAGCTGAAAAAAGATCAACTTATAGGTTATATAGATACCATTCCATTGGCTTTAAAACGTGAGCAATTGCACGTATCAAAGGCTGTAATTAGTTCAAAATCTAAAGGTGTGTTGTCACAGATTAATGTGCTAAATGCCAAATTAAGAACAGCAAACACGAATAAAACTAGGATTGAAAACTTAATCAAAGACAATGCAGGAACACAAAAGCAGTTGGATGATGTGCAAGGCGAAATTGATGTTGCAAGACAACAAATCCGAAGTGTTGAAATTCAAAATGCTCCTGTAGTTAATGAACTGAAAAGTATTGATGTTCAGGTCAAACAAATTGACGATCAAATCCAGAAAAGTAAAATTGTGAATCCGGTAAACGGAACCGTTTTAACCAAATATGCCGAGCCCAACGAAATTACTGCGTTTAGCAAACCACTTTATAAAATAGCAGATTTAAGCGTCATGCAATTGCGTGTTTATGTTAGTGAAACCCAATTAGCAAATCTAAAAATTGGTCAGGAAGTTACTGTAAAAATTGATGATGCAGATGCTATGAAATCTTATAAAGGCAACATTAGTTGGATTGCTTCGGAAGCTGAATTCACGCCAAAAATTATTCAGACTAAAGAAGAGCGTGTTGCTTTAGTTTATGCTTTAAAAATAGATGTAGAAAATGATGGAAGTTTAAAAATAGGCATGCCTGCAGAAATGTGGATTTCGATTGAATAATTAGTCTTGAGTTTTCAAATTAGATTAAGAATACTATTATAAATAATTAAAATAAAAACAATGAACAAAAAAGTAATTTTATTAGTAAGTATTGTTGCACTCTTTATGAGTTGCAATCAAACAAAAAAAGAAGAATTTGTTGACATTGCAGAAGTAAAGAATGACCTTGCTTTACTTGCAATTATAAAACCAAACGAAGGTTACACCTTAATGAAAAACAATTGTTATGTGTGTCATAATCCTAATACTGCATCACACGACGATATGCTCGCTCCACCTTTTAAAGGCGTAAAAATGCATTATACACGTCAGTATGATAATAAAAAAGATTTTGTAGATGCAATGGTAAATTGGGTTCAAAATCCTGAAGAAGATAAGGCGCTAATGTTTGGTGCAGTGAAACGTTTTAAAGTAATGCCTAAACTAACATTACCTACTAAAGATTTAGAAAAAATTGCCACATATATCTATGATAACGATGTTGATGAGCCAGAATGGATGGAAGAGCATATGAAAGAAAAACAGGAAGGAAAAATGGGAAATGGTAAAGGCATAGGAAAGATGAAGAATGAAAAAAAAGGATGTAATCATGAAGACGGAAAATCTTGCGGTAATGGTTGCTAAAACAAAAATTATGAATAGAAAAACCGTTTTTTCAGTAAGCCTTATGCTACTCTTCTTTGTGAGTTGCAATTCGAACAAAAAGGAAGTCATTGATGTGAATTCTATAAAAATTGAAGGCGTATCATTAGATAACACAAAACTGTGGCAAGCAAATTTGGAAACAACAGAAGGCATCAAAAAAATGCAACGCATGATGAACTCTTTTTCTGAAAAAGAAAATGTAGCGGCTTATGCTTCGCTAAAAGGAGAATTGGAAGCAGAATTTTCAAACATTTTTCAAAAATGCACAATGAAAGGTGAAGCTCACAACCAATTACACAATTACTTAAAACCAATGATTGCCCTTTTTGAAGGCTTAGAATCGTCCAATTTAAAAACCTGCAAGACAAGTTTTAAAACGATGGAAAACCATTTAGCAGGTTACCTTAACTATTTTGAATAACATGAATGAGATAGCATCAAATAACAGTATTATAAGTCAGAAAATTGCAGCAATACTTGCTTTAACATTAGGTGTAATGTCTGTGTTTGCTGGCTCAAAAGTACTTCTTGATATAGATAACAAGGCGTATAATGTGTTGATTTGGTTAGTTACCTACAACGTAATTTTTGGTGCTATTTCAATTATTGCTGCCTTTTATATTTGGAAAAACAGGTCAACAGCGAAATACTTAAGCCTATTCATTTTAACTATGCATTTCTCGGTTTTCATGTATTTAAAATTCTTGAGTAGTACTGTTGCTTCAGAAAGCATAAAGGCCATGCTATTTAGAACAAGTGTTTGGATCTTAATTGTTGTTTTATCACTTGTAATTCCAAAATATTTAAGTAAACAAATAAAATAAATCAGTGAGTATCACTATCCAACATATCAGCAAATCATTTAAAGATGTTGTTGCCTTAAAAGATGTTTCTTTTGAAGTAAAAGAAGGCGAACTCTTTGGGCTAATTGGTCCTGATGGTGCTGGTAAAACAACTTTGTTTAGAATATTAACCACGCTTTTAATTGCTAATGAAGGCACAGCAACTGTTGCAGGTTTTGATGTTATAAACGACTATAAAAGCATTAGAAATAGTGTTGGCTATATGCCTGGTAAATTTTCACTATATCAAGACTTAACTATTGAAGAGAATTTGATTTTTTTCGCAACTATATTCGGAACAACTATTGAAAAAAACTACGATTTAATCAAAGATATTTATATTCAAATTGAGCCTTTTAAAAATCGTCGTGCTGGAAAATTGTCTGGTGGAATGAAACAAAAACTGGCCTTGTGTTGTGCTTTAATTCACAAACCTAAAGTTCTGTTTTTAGACGAACCTACAACTGGTGTTGACCCAGTTTCGAGAAAAGAGTTTTGGGACATGTTGAAGCGTTTACAAAAAAAGGGAATTACCATATTAGTATCAACACCATATATGGACGAAGCCGAACTCTGTGACCGAATTGCATTTATCCAAGATGGTAAAATCCTAGAAATCGATACACCAGAAGCGATTGTCAAACATTATCCAAAACCAATGTATAATATTCGATCAAACAACATGTACCAATTAATCAATAGTTTAAAGGCTTACGAACACCAGCACAGTGTGTATCCTTTTGGCGAATTTGTACATTATACAGACAACAGATTAGATTTTAATCCGAAGGAATTAATGCTGTATTTAGAATCTAAAAACCTATCGGAAATCTCAATACAGATCACACAACCAACCATAGAAGACACCTTTATGGAATTAGCAAAATAATGAGCACAAACAAAGTCATACAAGTCGATGGATTAACCAAAATGTTTGGTGATTTTACAGCAGTAAATGCCATTACTTTCGATGTTAAAAAAGGTGAAATATTTGGATTTTTAGGTGCAAATGGTGCAGGAAAAACGACAGCAATGAAAATGCTTATTGGAATTTCTAATCCAACATCTGGAAAAGCCAATGTCGCAGGTTTTGATGTGTTTACTAATGCTGAAGACATCAAGAAAAATATTGGTTATATGAGTCAAAAATTTGCATTGTATGACGATTTAACGGTTAAAGAAAATATCACCTTTTTTGGAGGTATTTACGGACTTTCGAGATCTAAAATAAAAGAGAAATCGAATGCTTTGATTGAAGATTTAGGATTAGAAACTGTCGCAAACCAATTGGTTGGATCATTACCATTGGGTTGGAAACAAAAAATATCGTTTTCTGTGGCATTGCTTCACGATCCAAAAATTGTGTTTCTAGATGAACCAACAGGAGGCGTTGACCCAATTACCAGGCGTCAGTTTTGGGAAATGATTTACAAAGCAGCCAATCAAGGCACAACGGTTTTTGTAACCACTCACTATATGGATGAAGCAGAATATTGCGATCGTGTTTCGATTATGGTTAATGGAAAAATAGAAGCTTTAGACACGCCAAAAAATCTAAAAACGCAGTTTAAAGCTGCAAATATGAACGATGTGTTTTTAAAACTAGCAAGAGGATGAACCGATTTATAGGCTTCATAAAAAAAGAATTCTACCATATCTTTAGAGATAGACGTTCGTTGTTTATTCTCTTCGGAATGCCGATTGCACAAATACTACTGTTTGGCTTCGCGATTACTAATGAAATCAATAATGTTGACATTGCCATTTTTGACCATTCTAAAGATGCGACCACAAAGGAAATCATTAATAAAATATCGGCTTCAAAATATTTCAGTATCAAACAAATGGTAACTCATGAAGCAGATATTGCTTCGGTATTTGAAAAAGGACATGTCAAGGCAGTTTTAAATTTTGAAAAAGACTTCAGTAAAAACCTCATAAAAGATCATAAAGCAACGGTTCAGATTATTACAGATGCTACAGATCCAAATACGGCAAATACGATAAGCAATTACGTTAATGCAATTCTTCAGCAGTATCAAAAAGAATTAAACAAGGATATTACAATCGCTTATCAAATAGTTCCAGAAACACGAATGGTTTATAATCCTGAATTAAAAAGCGTGTTTATGTTTGTTCCTGGTGTTATGACGATTATTCTCATGTTGGTTTCTGCCATGATGACTTCCATTTCTATAACTAGAGAAAAGGAATTGGGAACTATGGAAATCCTCCTAGTGTCACCACTAAAACCAATTCAAGTGATTATAGGAAAAGTGTTTCCTTATATTTTTCTATCCATCATCAACGCTATAGTAATCGTTGTCTTGAGCATTTTCATTTTTAACATGCCAGTTCAAGGTAGCATGCTTTTACTGGCTTTAGAGAGCGTTCTGTTTATTATAAGTGCATTGGCTTTAGGTATTCTAATTTCAACCATTTCAGCAACGCAACAAACTGCAATGATGATTTCGTTAATGGGATTAATGCTTCCAGTGATTCTATTGTCTGGGTTTATTTTTCCTATTTCAAGCATGCCTTTACCACTTCAACTAATTAGTAACATCATTCCTGCAAAATGGTTTATCATCATTATAAAAGGAATTATGCTCAAAGGTGTTGGCATCGAATTTATATGGAAGGAAACCTTAATTTTAGTGGGAATGACTGTGTTTTTTATAGCATTGAGTGTGAGGAAATATAAAATTAGACTGGAGTAATGAAAACAATTCTATACATCATACAAAAAGAGTTCAAGCAAATCTTTAGAAATAAAGGCATGCTTCCTATCATTTTTGTGTTGCCCATCATCCAACTGGTCATACTTTCTAATGCTGCTACATTTGAAGTTCAGCATATCAAATTTGGTTATATTGATCACGATCATACATCAACATCAAGAGCATTGGTAGAACGTTTTAATGCGTCTACCTATTTTGATGTTTTAACAGATTTCCCTTCGGAAGCTCTAGCAAATTCAGCAATGTTGAAAGGAGACGTGGATGTGATTGTAGAAATCCCACATTATTTTGAACGTGATTTACAAAAAGAAAAACGCACCAATGTAGGTGTTACTATCAATGCCATTGATGGTGCAGCTGCTGGTGTAGAAAATGTATATCTCACACAGATTGTACAACGGTTTAATCAACAGGTGAAAGTTAATTTATTACAAGCGTCAGACCTACAGGTACAACCAATACAAATTGAAACGATTCCGCTGTTTTGGTATAACGAGACCTTGAATTATAAAACCTTTATGGTACCTGGGATTTTAGTGTTGTTGGTGACTATGATCACTTTGTTCTTGTCAGGAATGAATATTGTGCGAGAAAAAGAGATAGGCACTTTAGAACAAATTAATGTGACACCAATTAAAAAAAGCCAGTTTATCATTGGGAAACTCTTCCCTTTTTGGGTGATTGGAATGGGATTGTTAACTATTGGATTAATCTTAGCACGAGTCGTCTTTAATGTGCCAATGGTTGGGAGTTTGGTATTGATGTACTTCTATACCTCTATTTATATTTTAGTGGTTTTAGGCATTGGTTTATTTATCTCCAATTTTACAGAAACACAGCAACAAGCCATGTTTATAGCTTGGTTTTTTATGGTGATTTTTATTTTAATGAGTGGTTTATTTACACCTATTGAAAGCATGCCAAAATGGGCTCAACTGCTCACCGAGTTTAATCCCATAAAGTACTTTGTAGAAGTCATGCGTATGGTGATGCTTAAGGGTTCTAGTTTTATGGATATTTTGCCGCAACTCCTTAAAACACTGCTGTATGCTGTAGTTATGAATGGCTTGGCGGTTTGGAGTTATAAGAAGACGACGTAGTAGCATTTCTAGTGTACTCCTATCAACACATATTAATTACAATGCCTATCTAATTCCACAACAACCCTAAAGTATTAAAACGAAAAAAGCCCATCATAACTGATGGGCTTTTAAAAAACTTGAAGTATATATTTAGATAACTTTTACGTTTACTGCATTTAATCCTTTGTTTCCTTCTTCAAGGTCAAATTCAACTTGGTCGCCTTCGCGAATCTCGTCAACTAATCCTGAAATGTGTACAAAGTGATCTTTGTCAACTCCTTCTTCTGTGATAAAACCAAATCCTTTGGCATCATTGAAAAATTTTACTGTTCCTTTACTCATAATAATATTATATTTAATAATTAATAACTAGTGTTCAAAGATAGTGCCAAAAAAGAATATACACTACCAATCGATAGGAAAATAATCTTTCAAGAACTTACCACACCAATGTTTACCTGTATTTATCCCGTCAATTAAAGGATCCATTACTCGTGCTGCACCATCTACAATATCTAATGGTGGCTGAAAGTCATGAACGGCAACTTTCTTTTTAGATAAAGCTGCAGGATCTTCATCTGTAACCCAACCTGTATCTACCGCATTCATATAAATACCAGACTTTGCAAACGTAGATGCAGATGTATGTGTCAACATATTTAAGGCTGCTTTAGCCATATTGGTATGTGGATGTCGATCTTCTTTTTTAAATCTATGGAACTTCCCTTCCATTGCTGTAACATTAATGATGTGTTTTTTGCCTGTGTTTTCTTTCATCATGACATTCGACAAACGATTACACAATACAAAAGGCGCTACAGCATTGACCAACTGTACTTCTACCATTTCGGTCGTTTCAATTTCTCCTAGTTTTAAACGCCAGCTATTGGTTTTTCGTAAATCTACTTGTTGTAAATCGGCATCTAATTCGCCTTCTGGAAAGACTTCTGCTGCTTGTAATGAATTGTCAAAACTATATGGAATTTGTGATAACTCTGCTGAATTACGCAAGCCAATTCCTGGTTCTGGTCCATGCCATGTGACTGGCAACACATTGTTTTTACTTGTTTTTGAAGGACCAACACTTAAGCTTGATAATTCTTCTAAACAGCTTTCGTGGTCTTTCAATAAAGTTTGTGCCAATTTTGGCAATTGGTTGATGGGTAATTTTTCATTAGCCATCAAATGAAAATAAAAGCCTGAAGGTCGTCTTACTGTTTGTGCTGCATTGTTGATTAGAATATCTAACCGGTCGTATTTTTGTTCTATATAATTGCAGAAAATTTCTACACTTGGGATGTGTCGTAAATCTAATCCGTGAATATGTAAACGGTCATTCCAATCGTTATAATCTTCTTCTTTAGAAAATCGGATTGCAGAATCTGCAGGAAAACGTGTGGTTGCTACAACAGTAGCACCAGAACGCAATAACATTAATGTAATATGATACCCGATTTTTAATCTAGAGCCTGTTATTACAGCCACCTGACCTTTTAAATCTGTAGTTTGAAAACGTTTTGCATAATTTAAATCGCCACAGTCGGTACACATGGTATCATAAAAATGATGCAGTTTGGTATATACTGTTTTACAGACATAGCAATTTCTCGGTGATTCTAATTCTAAAGTGTCTTTAGGAATTGACGCTTCACCCAATAATTTTGGAGCTACAAATAATGCAGCCTCACGAGCAGAACGAATGCCTGTTGTTTTTCTGGCGTGCTTATCTCTAGCAATCATTTTACGCTTTGCAGCTTTCTTCGCGTCTTTTCTACGACGCTGAAACTCATCACGATTGGGTCGAGTTAATGCTCCAGCAGCTTTAAAAACAGCTACACGTTGCGCTTCTGGTAAATCGAAAATTTGATTGGTATCTGAAACTAATTGTTCTAATACCGAAATGCATTTATCGATGTCTTCGGAAGTGATTATTTTAGTAGTGTCTGGTTTATCTTGAGAATCAGGCATATTTCTATAAGCGTTATATCGCGTACGTGTTTGATATAAAAAATAATTTCGGCTAAGATAACTATACTGTTCTCTAGAATTGGTGAAATTGATGGATTAATAATATTTTATCTTAAATACAATTGAACCATTAAAATAGTATCCATATAGGCATGTGCTAAGATTAAGACCCAAATTCGTTTCTTAAGATATACGTAAGAACATCCTAATGCCAATCCCATAAAACTAGTTTGAACAATACCCATAATTCCCCAACTATAATGTGCTAAACCAAAAACTACAGCACTAATGATCACTACTATAACTCTTCCTGTTTTACTTGTGATTCCTAATTCGGAAATACGGTTTATTAAAAAGGCTCTATAAATGACTTCTTCGCCAAAGGAAGCTACGATATACACACCAAAAAGTGTGAGCATTAGCATGCCAATATTATCTTTAATATACTCATAGCCACTCATATCTGAAGACTTGGGAATGTCAGTAATATTTGCCATAATGATAGAACCAATAATAAATCCAACCAGTGCTAAAATGAAAACAAGAATGGATTGCAACGTGGTTTTTAGTCCGATTTTCCAAGTGATTTTTTTGAATGTAAATCCGAAATGTTCTAAACCTTCTCCTCTTAGTTTGATACCTGCAAAAACAATTGTGAGCATAATTATATTAGCAAACCATACAATTGCTTGATTATATACCAGATCTGAAGCGTCGTCTGATTGGAAGGCCATAATAAATAAAAAAGCCACTAGAAACACGGCTAGTATTTCTATGATTTTTGCCAATTTATTTTGCTTTAGTAAGTGTCTAACCCTTTTGAAAAGGGAGTTTGTTGGTTCTTTTTTGAATTGATTTTCTAATGACATAACTATAATATTTGATTGATTTACAATGCAATACTATATCATATAGCTATGAGAACAGTCCGAAATCAGGAAGTCGAACCCTTTTCTATGGAGTTTTTAAATTGTGTTGGTGTGAGTTTGGTGAATTTTTTAAAAGCCGTATTAAATGAGGACTTAGAATTAAATCCAGAATCGTACATGATTCCTTGAATGGTCAATTTTTCATCCGTTTGCTTGGCAAATATTGATTTGGCTGCTTCTACTCTATATTTATTTACAAAATCAAAAAAATTACAATTATAACCTTCATTAATAACTTGCGATACAATTTTAGAAGGCATATTTAATTCTGTAGACAAATCAGAAATACTTAATTCACTATCCAAGAAACGTTCATTTGAAGTCATATGATTTTCCAAGGTATTCATATATGCTTTGAGATCAGTTTGCGATAAGTAAGAACCTGCATATTTTTTCTTTTCCTCGAAATCAATTAGTGTGATGGCGCCACTTTCATTAGAAGGTTGGTTTAATAATTTCAGCAATATAGAATTGATAAAATAAAACATAAATAAAGCCATTAATAACAGCGTTACCAATAAGCCATTTTTATAGCCTACAAAAGGTAATATCGAGTGAATTAATGATATTGAAAACAGAATAATAAAACAGTTGAGAATGAACTTTAGAAGTTTAAAATTATCTTGATTAAAGGCGGAATACAAATCTTTTGCTTTACCAATAACCTTTTTTATTTCTAGTTTCGATTTGAATAAATAATAAAAAATATGACTGATTATCAATAACTCTCCAATCCTAAAATATATAGGGATTTGCTGGTTATTCATTTGATTGGTGGTCTCGGAAACCGAAGCTGTATCGGCAAACAAAATGAGTCCTAAAACTGCACAAATGGAAATTAAAAATGGAATAAAATGAACCCAGCTTTTCTTTTGTAATTTATAGTTTTTAAACACTACAGATTGCGTAAAGAGATATAGTAAAGGTCCATAAGCGAACATAAAGGTATCATCAATAAAAAGTAATTGCGGCATCTTAATTTCAACTCTGAATACAGTAAAGTATAGTGCAATTACAACTATGAAAATCATAAGAAAAATAATTGCCAGAAGTGTATTGCTTAAAGATTTTCCCTTTTTATTCTGAAGTAAAAAAAGTGATACAAATATGAATTGAAACCCTAATATGGAAAACAATATTTTCAACACATTAATATCCATAGATAACTATAATTAAATGATTAGCGTAAAGCTAACAAAATAACCAACCATATATAATATTTAACTGACCCTATTATTTTACTAGTACACTATTATTACAAAAATAATTATGAATGTTTTGTTTTAATTATAGGTTCAGTGTTCCTGTAGAATATGTTTTAGCTCTTCCTGCGATGAGTACTCGATCTCCCAAATTTGTACAAAATAACTCTCCTCCTCGTTGGGATATCTGTTTGGCAACCATTTCTTTTTTATGCAATACTTTACTCCAATACGGAATTAAAGAAGCATGTGCTGATCCAGTAACTGGATCTTCAAATATGGTAGCTTGCGGAATAAAAAAACGTGATACAAAATCTGAATTATTCCCTTTTGCTGTAATAACTACACCACCAGGATCAATATTTGTAGTATCGAATATTTTTTTATCTATTTTAATCTCTCGAACATCAGTTTCACTATCATAAACTAATATATAATCTCTAGATTTAAGAACTTCGAGAGGCTGCTTATTTACTGCTTTACTAATAAATTCAGGAAGTTCTACTGGCACAGGCATTCTTTCAGGGAAGTCCATCGAATACATGTCATCTTTTATCGAAACAAATAGGTTCCCACTTATTGTTTTAAATTTTATTTTGCTTTTAGTATATCCGAATATTTCTTTTAGGGCATGTGAAGTTGCCAATGTGGCATGACCACAAAGGTCTAGTTCCAAATCTGGTGTAAACCATCTTAAATGAATATCGTTAGTATTTATTATAAAAAAAGCTGTAGCATCCACTGCATTTTTTTTAGCTATATTAAGCAAGACTTCATCATCAGGCCAATGCTCCAGTTTTACAACAATAGCTGGATTTCCATGGAATAATTCATTTGTAAAGGCATCTATATGCGCATATTCATATATTTTAGACTGACTCTTCTTCATTGGGTTAATTCATGTTTTAAAAAATAGATGTTTTCTGCCAGAGTCCTAATAATTAGTCGTTTTTTGAGTTACTATTGTAACTTGAAAAATCTAATGTTCTCAATAGCATACTTTTTGTTTTTGTCGCTTCTACACTAGTCGCATAAACCCTTATAATTTGATATATAATAAAATTAGGATTGTCTTTAAAGGCATAATGATTTGCATTATTTATCATCATTAATGTTCTATTTTGATGATACTTTACAAAATCTTGATGACCATCAATCCATCTGTTTTTATCATCTTCATTTTTGAATGGGTTATACGGATTACTCGCCACCAAATCAATAACAGGGACAGAAGAAGGGAAATTCGTTTTACGAAGTAATTCAATTGAACTTTCAATATTCATGATTTCATTGTACAACCCTATTTTCTCTGCTTTTAGTTTGTTTAGAAATTCTTCTGAAAGGACTCCTTTTAGCTTATTAACAAATTCTTCAGAATAATAAGACGCTAATGACGCATCAACAAATACTACACCTTTTACTTTTTTCTCATTTCTAGATGCAAATAACGTTGTATAAAACCCTCCTAAAGAGTGCGCTACTAAAATAAGGTCTTCATCGTATCCCAATTGTTTAAGCCCTCTCTCTAAGGCCTTGACATTATCTAAAATCTGATTATCCTTAAAATCTGTTTTACCATCTTTAATGGTGCTCTTTCCTAATCCAGCTCTATCATATGTGATAATTGTTGCACCAGTAATGTCTGCAATAGGTTGAATGATATCTTTCCAAACAGTCCCATCATTACCACTTCCCGATTCAAAAAGAATTGGTGTACCAGTTCCTTGAATAATATTAAAATGAAGTTTGTACTGACCAACGTCAACTATAGTGTCTTTAGATTGAGATTGACCTTGAAAAAAGCAAAATATTAATACTGCTATGAATTGAAATTTAAGAATAACTTGTTTCATTATTTGTTTTAACTAATGATTAAATAAACTAGACGATTACTAATATATTTTGTTACCGCCTAGTTCTATTATATATTTTTAGACTCATATGATTGGAAAAAGTGCATCTAATTTCCATCGTATAAACATTATAATTAGTCATTTAATATCTAGTTAATTCATTGAGTCGATTTGTTAGTCTTACGATATCCTTTTCAATCTGTGGTTCTTTAATGACATTATAAGAATGAAATCCAGCTAAAATTTCAAAACCACAAAATTTATAATTCACAGATAAATTAATTAGAGCCTCGTCTGCCGATTTACCTTGAAATAATACTTGTGCTGAATTATCAAAAGCCTCTTCAGGAGCATTCCAAGTTGTTGACATCATATATTTTTTTCCTTGAGAAATACCACCTGTACCATACTGTTTGGTACGATCTTCTATTAAGCGTCCATCGGTTAATACTATTTTTTTTTGTTGCAGTGCAGAAGTAAAAACTTCATCAATATATTTTTTATGAATCCATGGAGTATTAAACCAAAACACTGGAGTTTGTGTGATTATTAAATCTGCCCAATCATGTTTGTTCACTTCATCATTTATATCATAACCATCTTCTATTTTAGTAGTTCTAACGACAAAGTCTTTATCCTTAAAAAAAGTTGTAATCTCATTTTGAAATCGCTCATTTAATTTTCCTTCAGACATGCCATCCCACTTTTGATGCGCATTTATTATCAGTATATTTTTCATTTGTTTTATTCTTTAATTGTAAAGCTAGTTGTAAGACCTACGCTAAAATCTCTAGGTAAAGCGTCAACACCAAAAATTGCTCTTGAGTGCGTTCCTTTCTCTCCTAAAATATTAACAAATAAATCAGAAGCGCCATTAACAACTTCAGGAGACTCATCCCAATTCTTATCCGATTGGAAATAAGCATCTATATGATTGAGCCCAATAATATTATCAAAACCTATTTTTTGATCTATTTGTGCCAATACATTTAAAGCACATAATCTCATCGCATTGTAGCCTTCTATGGTTGTAATTTGATTTCCTAGTCTGCCTTGAAATAAATAAGTACCATTTTCAATAGGAAACTGAATTGCAACATACGCAATGTTTCCTCTTATATTAACTGAAACATAGTTACCTCCAGGATTAGATACACTTGGTAATACTAATCCTAACTCTTGTAATTTCTCTAATAGATTCATTTAAAAAGGATTTGTTGCCCAAACTGTAACTTCAGGTACAAAACCTTTATCACGCATATTTACCACTGAAAGAATTGCTTGAGCAATATCTTCAGCACCCAATTTATTAGATTCTTCGTTTCGTTCTTCTCTATTAGCATCTGCAAAGGCTGTTGTTACTTCACTAGGATTAATTAAAGACACCCTAATATTATCCTTTCGTAATTCTGCTTGCCAGGATTGAGTCATTCCTCTTACTGCAAATTTTGAAGCTGCATATACAGAACCTCGTGCAAAACCTTTTAGACTAGCCGTTGAACCAATATTGATAATGTTACCAGATTGTTGGGCTTTAAAAAATGGAATTAATTCTTGTGTAATCAAAGCCAACCCAAAAACATTAGTATTATATACAGTTTTTAAATCCTCTTCTGTGATTTCTCCTAATAATGGAAATACACCAATTCCAGCATTATTAATTAACACATCTATAGTTCCTTCTAAAAGAGACATAGCTTCTTTTGCTTTCTCTGGAATAGATTTTAAATCGCTAATATCAAATGGTAATGGAATTGCTCCAATTTCATTAGCAACTTTTTGCAACTTATTTGCATCTCTACCAGTAATCACCACTTTAGCACCTTCTGCTATAAATTGCTTTGCCGTTTCTTTTCCAATTCCAGAACTTCCTCCTGTAATTAATACTCTTGAATTACTAATTTTCATTGTTTTAATATTTTATATATGGGCAGAAGCCGAACTTCTGCCCTAGTTAATTATACTAATTTTTGACCTCCATCGATATCAAGAACGGCTCCTGTAACATATTCACTTTCCATAAAGAAAATTACGCCTTTTGTAACATCCTTTGCAACACCAATTTGTTTAACTGGCAAAGTTTCCGCAAAACCATTAAAAAATTCTTTTTGCTGTTCATCTGGCATATAAGCATCCCAAGCAGTTGTATGAATAAAACCTGGAGTAATCACATTAACTCTTGTTGGCGCCAATTCTAATGCTAACATTTTACCTAAAGACTCAACTGCTCCACCAACTCCTGTATATGGCATTTGTCCAGCTATTGCCTTTCTACTTACTATACCCGAAAATAAAGTTATGGAATCTCCTTTACCCATTTTAGGACTTGCATGCTTGACGGCATTCATTTGCACCCAAAGCTTTGAATCAAATAATGCTTTGGCTGCTTCTATATCTAGTTCTTTTATAGAACCGCCATAACCTCCAGAAGATGAAATTACCAAATGATCTACTTTCTCAAAGGTATCAAAAAAGGATTTCACTTCGGCTTCTTTAGTTCCATCTAATTGGTAAATAGAAACATTACCATCAAGATAATTTTTAGCTTTTTCTAGTTTCTCCAGAGAACGACTAGCTATAGTGACATTTGCTCCTTTTTCAATAGCTTCTTTGGCTGTTTCTAATCCAATTCCTTGGCTCCCACCAATAATTACTACTGTTTTGTTTTCTAATGTGTTCATGTTTTTGTTTTAGTTTAGATTTAAATTATTAGACCAGTCTACTATTAGATGAATAAAAAAATTATAGAATGTATTTCTTTAAAAAATTAATAAATATTTTAATGGAATCAATATTTTTTGAAGATTTCATTCGCAGTAAGGAACCTTCCCATGTTGTCAAAATGAAATCGCTCATAACCTTTGCCGATTCATCCTGCTTAATATTACCTTGATCCTGCCCTTCTTGAATACATATTTCAAAACAATCTTGCCATTTACTTAATTCGTTTGCAACCGAGCTACTAAATGCTTCAGACATATCTGATAACTCAAGACTACAATTACCCAATAGACATCCTTCCTTAAAATCTTTAGTAACATATAAATTTTGCATATCCACAAAAAACGAAATAATTCTATCCTTAGGATGTTTTGATCTATCAGTTAAATAACTATTTAAAAAAGCAATTGAATTTTCAGAATAAAACTTTATAACCTGAATTCCAAAATCCTCTTTACTTTTAAAATAGTAATAGAATGATCCTTTAGGAATATTTGCCGTCTCTAATATCTTATTTAGACCAACATTGTTGTATCCGTTTTTAAGAATTAAGTCTGTCCCTATTTCTAAAATGTTATCTATCGTTTTTGTCTTCATTACTCTCATATTAGACCAGTCGGCTACAAAGATAATATTTTTTTCTAATTACCAAAATATATTTATTAAAGAGTTTAGAATTATCTTTGAAATATTTTGAACTATAAATCGTAACAACTTGTATCTAAGTAGTTTAATTAATACGTTGCTCTAATTTTTATGCCTGCTAATAATTTCAAGTGTATTTCCTTCTGGATCTATTACTTGTAATAAATCAACGTCAAGATTTTCATCTCTAAATATTCTACCAGCATTTATATTTTCATTTTCTAAACAGGTCTTTAAATCAATAAGATTGGCATTAGTATAAAATCCGAACTTCATAAAACCACTCCACTGTTCAGCGTTAGAATCTGGTTTAAAATCACTTGTTTTAAGTGCATCATTTCTATAGAAAATTTCAACTACAAATTCTTTTTTTCTCATTAAAACTCCTGTTGCACTTCTGTCTGGAAAAGTAAATTCTTTAACAATTTCCAGTCCAAAAGTGTTTTTATACCATTCACCAAGTTCACTATTTTTATGCGTAGTGAAAGCAATAAAGCTTGGTTCTAATTCAACATTGCTTAAGCAATTATTAAGTTCGTTTTTTTGTCCAATAGCATTATAACTAATAATTAATGCGGTAACGAGTAGTACTATTTTATTCATCAAGATTGTTTAATTCAGGTTAAAGTTGTTGAAATTCAGTGATAAGCTCAGATGTAAAACCTTGCAACTCCATCTTCATGCAATTGCATTTGTTTTACCATTTATTTAACCGTTTAAGTTCTCTACAAGTTTATTAGATTATCTGTATAGTTTTCATCAGATCGTGTCCCAAATGGATCTATAGCTATATAAACTGGTTCTTTGTCCACTATAAACGTTATCTCAGTAGTTTCTTTATTGATATGATTTGATTTATAATATAGAATCGAACTATCATCTTTCAAAGTTGAAGGATGTGATGTAAAGACTCCAATTTTAATAGGTTCATCAATTGAAATTTGTTCAGTTTCTCCACTATCTAATGTTTCAAAACGTTTCGCCTTTACATTTACAGTCACTTCGTAAGTTCCGTTTGGTAACACTTTATAAGAGCTGTCTTCAATTCCTAAATCATAAGTGATTACCTTTTTAAACCAATCATCAATTAGAATATGATATTCTTCTGGTGTTACTTTATAAATCTCTTCTAAAAACTCGATAGAAGTTGCTTCCAACTTATTTGTATCACGATGTCTGTCTGTTATCGTTTTCAATACATTGTTTACTTGCTGCTCACCTATTAAATCTCTTAAAGCCAACATGACTGTATACGCTTTCCCATACATAATATAACTTTCGCTAAATACTTTATAAATAGGAGGTTCTATATCGCTGGCAAAAGAACGTCCAGAAAAATATCTTCTCCTTGCGGTATCACTCAATTGATATATCGCTCTTTTTCCAAACATTTTCTCCATAATTACGGCTTCCGTATATTTTGCAAGTCCTTCAACAAATAGAGGGCCTCCTGCAACTGGTTTTGCAGATAAGGTATGTCCCCAATATTGATGTGCTACTTCATGAATGGTTCGTTTTGCTACTAAATTGAATGTTTCTTCCTTACTAACATCTGCTAAATACAATCGATCTTCTACCATACTTATAACTCCTGGATGTGCAAAGCCTCCAAAAGGCCAATGCGATGGGACTTCTGCAATTCTTACATGATCAAAAGCATAAGTTCCAAAATTGTCCTGACAATAGTCTAAAGTTTGCTTTATGCTATTTTCAATGTCCTCAATATTAAAATTATGATTTGCGTCATAATATTGCTCAATTGAAACGCCTTTATAATTAATCTTTTTAGAATCATAATTCGCAGAAAAATAACCGACTGCTGGCATAATTTTATCTTTTGATTTATAGTGATAATAATTTCTTCCTTTTTCAGTCCATTCTTTAATCAAGGTACCAGAGCTAATTGCTGTTTGATTACTATCTGTAGAAACAATGGTTTCAAACCTTGTTTTTTCAAATTTAATATCTTCCAATATGATATGCGTATCTGAATTATTCTCTTCAATACGTACAGGTAAATTCCTTTTTTGACGTTCAATTCTGCTAGTGATTTCTAAACCCGAACTATATCCTAAAACAGGTTCGAAATTTCCAAAACGATTAATATATGTACCATTGTTTACAATTGAATTGTCTTCTTTATAGCCTTTTAGCTCTTTTTTTAATTTATAACTAAGTTTTACCGAATCATTCGGTTGCAAAGGCGTGTCAAACTGAAATAAATATGTTTCATAATAAGTATCATGACTAATTAAACGCGCGTTTTCTAAAGAGATATTTTCTAATGGAATTCGTTCTGTTATAAATAATTCTGCTAAAGGTTCTTCACTTTTGTTTTTCAGCACATAATCAGCTTTTACCGTATAACTTCTCTCTTTTGGAAAGATTGCAACTTCTGTTTTTATTGAGATACGAACTAGTCTTTCCAAGCTTTCATACGTCTTAAATTTTCGTTCATAATTTTCACTAAAATCTAATCGGTCATTTACCGTTTCATACTCAGAAACGATGTTTACATTATAAAAAACAAGGCTTCCAGCACCAAGAAATAGCATTACAAAACTGGCGAATGCTAGTTTCTGAAATGTAGTCCAACCAAACTTTAGTTGCTTTAATTTCACAAATAATGATGCGACTATTCCTCTATTCCATATTTTAAAAGACACAAAAACTAATAGCAATCCTAATGCCAACCAATACAATGCTAAATGATCATATAAGCTGGAAGCACCATTAAATCCATCCATATTATTATAACTCAATCTTGGAATAAAACCAATACTCGTTAAAGGATGTTCAAGGCCTAACATATCTGATTTTAAACTTAGAATAACGATCAATCCGAAAATTCCCATTCCCAAGTATTTATGTTTCACCAAACTATTTATAAATAAGGCAATCATACAAAACACCGCTAATTGAATTCCGTAATAGTAAAATAGCGACGCATATAAACCGAACTCGAAGTTTGAATAGCCTAAACTCACCTGAAATAAGATGCTCATTAATATACCTGTCGCAATTAATAGCATTGGTAACAGTAACAATGCACTGAATTTTGACAAAAAGAACACCCAGTTTTTAACAGGAGTTGCATCAATTATGCTATTAAAGTTGAAACTTCGTTCTTTCCATACTATGTCTGAACTATAAAAAGTAATAAGTATTAAACTAAAAATGGTTAAAGGATCAACAAATAAGGCTATTAATTGATTTGTAAAAGGATACACGCTCACGCCATATTCTCCACCACTTATTACTGTTGAATACAATTCTGAGAACGCAATAAAGAGCCACATTATTAATACTGCAATAAAAGGCAAACTTCTAAAGACGCTGTTTAATTCTATTTTTAATAATGCTAAGTAAGCCTGACTTTGAGCTTTAAAATTATGTAATGCTTGAATTGGTTTATAAACCAATAATTGTTGCTTGTCTATTTTAGCTTTGGGTTGTTTTTTTATTTTTTTAGTAATCGATCTGAATGAAAACAATTTATAGGTTATTAACAAGAATCCAACAGAAACAACGATCCAAATAAGTCTATTCATGAGAAACAATCCAGAAAAAGAAAGGAGCTGAGTATTCTTTTGGAAAGGAGTCCAATATTGAGTCTGTTCAAAAAATGCTGCAATTCCAAATGGATCTGCAAGTGCTGCAATAGCCATACTCTCTGATGAAGCTGGAACTGCTTGAGCCATTAATGGCGAATTTAAAAAGATAGAACTCACAAAATATAACATGTAAACAAATACAGCGCTCACGTAAGTTGCAGTACTATTTTTTGTTAGCGTACTAACAGAAAATATAATTGTAGAACAGACAAATATGTTTGGTATTACGATATAGAAAAAGGGTTGCAAGTATGTTGATAATTGAAAATCTGCGATCCTTTCTGGATCTAAGCCTGAAAAATAATTTCCGAATATATATCCAATAAGAAATGGAGAAAATGCTAAAACACTAAAAATAAATGTTCCAAAAAAGCGACTCCAAAAAAATTGACTCTTTTTAATTGAAGAACTATAAATTAGGTTCTCCATATTATATTGTTTGTCCCTAAGCATCGCGCTAATTGCAAAAAACATAACTATAAACACACTTCCTAAGGTAAAAAGACTTGTATGAAAATACACTTGATATACAGCATTGAAATTAATGCCTTTAGGAGCAAAACCTTGTCGACCAACAAACACTCCTAATGCTAAAAATAAGATAGCGAAAATTGGCAGTGCTCTTTGTTTGAGTTGGTAAAAAACTTCGAATTGAATTAACTTTTTAAACATGACTTAGGCTGTTTTTGTTGATTGATTAAACAATGTTGCGAAGTAATAGTCTTCCAAATTTGGTGTGATCAAATCAAATCCAGCTTCTGGTCTGGTTTCTGACAAGACCTTTATTTGAGTTTTTCCTGAAACAAGCTGTGTAGAGATGACATTAAAAGCTTTTTTAAAACTATCTATATTTGTTTTAGAGATAATTTTTGTCCAAACCTTCCCTTCTATTGTTGCTACTAATTCTGTTGGATTTCCTTCAGATATAATTTCTCCATGTGATAGAATAGCCATCCTAGGACATAAGTTTCGTACATCTTCTACAATATGTGTCGATAGAATTACAATTACATTTTCACCTATTTCACTTAATAAATTCAAAAAGCGATTGCTCTCTTCCGGATCTAAACCAGCTGTAGGTTCATCTACAATGATTAATTGAGGATTTGCTAACAAGGCTTGCGCAATTCCAAAACGTTGTCGCATTCCGCCAGAAAATGTATAAACAGCTTTCTTTCTATGTTGATACAAATTGACTTGTTGCAACAATGCTGTTACTTGCTCTTTACGTTCTTTTTTATTGATAATGCCTTTTAAAATGGCCATATGATTCAATAATTTTTCCGCAGATATTTTTGGATACACACCAAACTCTTGAGGTAAATAACCCAATTGCTTTCTAATCTCATGTGGCTGTGTAACAACATCTATATTGTTAAAAGAAACACTTCCTGAAGAGGGTTCTTGTAAGGAAGCTATTGTGCGCATTAGTGATGATTTTCCTGCGCCATTAGAACCTAACAATCCAAACATTCCATTCGTGATTTTCAAATTGATATTATCTAATGCTTTTACGCCATTTGGATACGTCTTGGTTAGATTATTGATTAGTAATGTATTCATCTGTTTGATTTTTGATTGATGTGATTAATTATTTAAAACGTCTTTTTGAATTCCACTTGCAAGTGTTAGATGCTTTTAGCTTCATTCTAATTTCTGTGTTGTTTAGTATTCTCATGATTTATGGTATTACTGATTAATTTGAAGCAAACATAAAGTGAAGCACAAGGGCGTTCTAATTAATATGACATAAGGCAGGTTTCTAAAGTCATTCGTAGTGAAAAATAGCATCAATTGCGTTCGTCAATAAAAAAGACGTGTTCATGCTAATTATTGTAGTGTCTATCCATTTTCTTGTAATCACAGCTTAACATGTTTATTTTTGGGCTATGATTAACTTTTTGAAGAAATACAAAGCTTTTTTATTTGGGTTTTTAATTATTATGCCAATATTCTATTTGTTAGATTATATTGGTTTTATATTGATCCCTGAGGACCAATCCTTAGAAATTATTGTTTATACATTATTTTGGGGCTGGGTCATTGCTTTACCTATTCATAATTTCAACTACTTAAAAAGAAAAAAGAAAACCGTATTTAATATCATTGGTTTAATCGCACTCTTCGTTATTGCTTTAGTGATTGATTCGATGATGGAATTGCCAGACAATCCAATAACCTTTATACTTTTAATGGCATTCTGGATGGGTTTTATCTATATATTAATTCCCTCTTTTATAAAAAAGTATTGGAAATTAATTGTCTTAATTTATGTGCCACTTTTACTATACTTCCTTTATTTAAGGCTGTTTTCGGGTGATTTAGAAGCTTATTTAAAAATTAAAAGTGACTTCCCTTTTTACATCTTCTTTTTACCAATTCCTGTTTTATTTATAGTTTGGATTTTTGAGCAATGGAAATGGATTCAAAACTTAAAAGCAGAAAAATCAAAAGCAGAACTCTCTTTATTAAGAACACAAATAAATCCGCATTTTTTCTTTAACACATTAAATAATCTGTATGCTTTGACCGTTACAAATTCAAAACAAGCACCAGATGTGATTTTGAAATTATCTGATATGATGCGTTACACAATTTATGAAGGAGAAAAAGAATCGGTACAGCTTAAAGATGAAATTGACTATTTAAAAAACTATATAGAACTTCATAAAATTCGATATAAAAAGTCTGTAGAAATTACTTTTAAGCACGATATAGATACGAGTTTACCTATTGCTCCTTTGCTTTTTATCATTCTTTTAGAAAATGCCTTTAAACATGGAATTGAATCACTTGCAGAACATGCGTATATTCATATCAATTTATTTGAAGATAAAGACTTCATCTATTTTGAAATAGAAAATAATTTTGATGCTCAAGAGATAAATAAATCTAATGGAATAGGTTTACAAAATCTTAAAAGAAGATTATCTTTATTGTATAATCAAAAACATGAGTTTATTGTTGACAAAAAGGAACATGAATACAAAACAACTTTAAAGATTTCTAAACATGCTTAAATACATAATTATTGATGATGAGCCTTTAGCACACGAAATTATTGAAGAATTTTGTAGTATGTTACCGCATTTACATTTAGAGAAAAATTGTTACAATGCTATTGAAGCCATGCAGTTTCTAAATGAAAACACTGTCGATTTTATGTTTTTAGATATTAATATGCCGAAGTTAACCGGATTAGATTTTTTAAAAACATTATCAAAACCTCCAAAAGCGATTATTACTACTGCCTATAAAGAGCATGCTTTAGAAGGTTTTGAACTTAATGTTGTTGACTATATATTAAAGCCTTTTAGTTTTGATCGCTTGGTGAAAGCTGTTAATAAGGTTTCAGAATCACAGACAACAAAAACAATAATTAAAGACGTTTCGGGTTCAGCAGATAATTCTACTCGTTTTTTTATTAAAGGTGATAAAAAACATCATCAAATTGATTTGAGCGACTTGCTATATATTGAAGCTTATGGCAATTACACCAAACTATTTTTAAAGGATGAAATGATTGTAAGTCATGAAAAGATATCTCACTATGAGTCTATTTTAGCTAGCGCTGATTTTTTAAGAGTTCATAAATCATTTATTGTTGCCATAGATAAAATTAAGTTCATTGAAGGTAATCGTATTTTAATAAACGAACATAAAATTCCTATTGGTCAAACCTACAAAAGCAATGTTAATAAGTTATATAATACCTAATAATTACTGTGTATGCATTATGACTCCTAATGTCCTCTTTTTTATAGTTTAATAGTATTTACATGTTAAGTTTGTCTTGAACGTTTTTAAGGTTTTCTTTATATGATTTTAATGAGCTATGTTCTACTTTCTCACCTAGAATTACTGCTTTTTTATAACAAGCAAGTGCTTTTTCATAATCTTTATATACGACATATGCTTCTCCAAGACTATCCCAAGCATTTGAAGAATTAGGAAACTTCAATGTGTTTTCTTTAAAGAATTCTAAAGCATATTCAGGATTATCAGAATATAAAAAATCATACCCAAACTGATTAAGTGTTCCTTCATCTGGACCATAAGTTTTAAAAAAGACTGTTTTTAAACTATCGGCAATTTCTATTTTTTCTGCTTCCAAATGAATTCTCATAACACCCATCATTGTACTGTTTGATGGGTTTACTTTATAACCGCTATATTCTGAAAGTCTATTAAAGTAATCTTGTAATGAAACCATACCTCCTGCTTCAATAAACTTGGCATAAGAACTTCTATTTGGGTACCCTTTTAACTTATATTCGTTTTTTAAATTATTGGCTCGTAAATGTATTTGATGCAAAATTTCTTCGGCCTTTAAATTACTTCTATTAGACAAATAAATAATCGTGGTTTCATCATCATAAAGTGCAATAAATGCGCTGTTACCAGCTAAAGCACCTCCATGTCCATAGAGCCTAACATTTATATTTTTTTCTACCACATCATCCCAATTTCTCACCCAACCATAGCAATGTCCATTTTTATTTGGAGTTAACATTATTTCAGTAAATTCTTGGGAAAGTAATTTATAAGACTTTACAGCTTCACTCCAAATAAATAAATCTAGAACTGTTGAATGCATACCTCCTGCAGTATAGGCTGTAGATTGATCTCTAAATGGTGCTTCTACAGTTTTTCCGCCATGTTCTGAATTCCACCAATCCCAACCATAAACTTCTCGGTAACTATATCCTTTTGCCAATTCCTTCGAAATATATTCATTAGTTCCAAAACCTGTATTCGTTAAATTTAAAGGTTTTACAATCTTTTTATCTAATAAATCAGCAAATGAATCTCCCGAAATTTCTTCTAAAATAACACCCAATAAATCATAACCAAAACTACTATATGTAAATTCAGTTCCTGGTTTGCTAACTAAATTGGTTCTACCTATTACTTCTGCTAATTCCTTTGAGGAATAACTTGTGTTACCAAAATCTTTCAAACTAACACCTGTAGATTGCAATCCATTATAATGTGGTAAGCCTGAAGTGTGAGATAATAGTTGATGAATAGTAATATGACTTGCTTTGTCTTTAGGTAAATACGGCAGATATTTACCTATAGTATCTTCCAGCTTCATTGCCTTTTCTTCTACTAATTGCATGATTAACATAGCCGTAAATTGTTTAGTAACTGAACCTATACCGAATTTAGTGTCTATAGCATTTGGAGCATTCGTTAATCTATCCTTTTCTCCATAGGCTTCTTTAAAAATGACTTCTCCTTTTTTAGCAACTAATACAGTACCACTAAATGGACTTCTGATTTTAATCTTCATCCCTGGATCTTCATAGCTCTCAATTAAATCTCCAATGGTTTTTGGCTCTGGTTTAAAAGCAATAAATGCTGCCCAAATTGTTAAGGCTAATACAATAATTAAACAAACTCTTAAAATACGTTTCTTCATGTTCTTAATTTATTAAATGATTTTTGATTGAAACAACAAATTTAAAGTGAAGGATTAACTTTTGTAGTGCAAGACGTGTAGCATTCTTACTTCATTTATATGTCATTTGAAATGACACAGCTGTACATCAGTGATTTACAGACATAAGGTTCTGAATACAAATGAATTTAAATATTAGAATAAGTTTGGAACAAATGAAAGCGAATTTTTATTTTCTTTACTAAGTTGAGAAGATGTTTTAGCTATCATAAAAATATTAAATACAACAGCCAGTAAATACACTGTGTTTGATGTATAAAGCCCTAAACCTGCTTTTCCAACAATAAGGTTTGTTACTAAAAGCGAAATTAACATACCAATAACGGTAAAAAGACTCCATAGTAATTGAAAACTTAACATCTTTCCTGCTATATTATCTTTTGGGTGGATTTCTTTATTTGTCTTCCAAAAAATAAAGGGTATACAAAGATTAATAAATGGTATAAAAACCAATAACAATGTGAAAAGATTCATACGTTTCAATGCAGAAAAATAAGATATAGGAGTGTCCTTTTCTTCAAATTTGGATAACAATTCTGAAGCATCTAATTCTAAAGTTTCAGCCAAAATATTGATAGTAAATCCTCTAGGTTTTACAGTTCCTTTTTCTATACGTTGAATGGTGCTTAAGGAAACATTTGACTTTTCTGCCAAAGCTTCTTGCGATAACCCTAATTTCTTTCTAGAATCTCTTACTTTACTTCCTAAACTTTCATTCTGCATAAATTCAGTTAACCTATATTAATTCTATTCGCAATATATAATAATAAAAGAAAATTTGCGATAGTTTCAATTGGCTTAAACAAACACACACTCAATGTTTACAAACTGTGAATCTTCGATTTCACACACTTTTTACACTTTTTTGACATGCATTGCTGTTCATATTTGATTATATCCAACTATTTTTAGCATGAATCAATTAAACATACATCATACTTTATGCTAAAATCAAAAAGAAGTTCGTCAGTTGTTATAAATATTATTGTAGCCTTTTTATCAATCTTTATGTTGTCCTGTGGGCAAAATAATAACACTGATAATACCTCTAAAGACAAAAGTAGCAAAATTGACGAAATTGTTAGTCTTTATGCAGATTATGGAATGTTTAATGGTTCCGTTCTGGTAGTCGACAAAGGTGAAGTTATTTACAAGAACGGATTAGGATTAGCTAATATGGAATGGGATATTTCAAATACTGTAGATACCAAATATCGCCTTGCCTCTGTCACCAAACCATTTACAGCCATTATGATTATGCAAATGGTCGCAGACAACACATTAGATTTACAAGAACCTATTTCAACTTATTTACCTGACTATCCTAAAGAAAATGGTGATCAAATTACCATTCATCATCTCTTAACTCACACCTCTGGAACTGTTCGAGATTATGATTCGGATAAAAAAATCAATCAATTTCCAGACAGAGCACAACTAAAACAATTGGTAAGTGAATTTTCAGGTCTTCCGCTAGAATTTAAACCAGGTAAAAAATTTTCGTATAGCAATTCGGGTTTTATGGTATTAGCCCATATTATAGAAACAGTTTCTGGGAAAAATTATGAAACGATGTTGCAAGAAAATATTTTAGATGTTGTTGGAATGAAAAACACTGGTACAGACAAACACAGACCAATTATTAAGAATAGAGCAAAAGGCTATTTTAAAAGCTTTGGAAGCTATTATAATTGCAATTATGTAGATATGTCTACAATTCCTGGAGTTGGAAATATTTACTCAACGGTTGGAGATTTATTCCTTTTGGATCAGGCTTTGTATGATGACACTCTCTTACCAAAAAAACATCTCGATGTTATGCTTACCAAACATGTTGAAGATCCCAGTTATGGAGGTTTTCATGGCTATGGCTGGGAATTTATAAATAAGCCTATTGGTAATACTTCAGAAACCATTGAAACTATTGGTCATAGCGGTTCTATTGATGGTTTTCGTGCATTGTTTACTAGAATTCCATCAAGTAATTCTTCGATTATGCTCTTAAATAATACAAGTCATGCCTTCCTTACTTCTATGACTACTGCTATTACAGGAATATTATATGACAAACCTTATGATTTGCCTTTAATTCCTCTAGCACAATTTATGATTGAAACAATTGAAAATGAAGGTATTGATAAAGGCATTCAGTTTTATAAAGAACATAAAGACTCGCCAGATTATTATATAAGTGAGCAAGAACTCAATGTTGCTGGATACAAATTCTTACATGCTGAAAATGCCAAAGATGCAGCAGAAGTTTTTAAACTAAGTACAGAAGTCTTTCCAGATAGAGATAATCCTTACGATAGTTATGCCGAAGCACTCAGAGCTTTAGGGAAAAACGAGGAAGCTATTGAAAACTATAAAAAATCAATAGACCTCAACCCGAAGAATAATAATGCTAAAGAAATGCTTAAAGAATTGGAAGTTGATTATTTAATAGATTTATTAAAAGTAGATGATACTTGGGTGAAAGAGATTATTACATTCCCAATTGGTTGGGCTCCAAAAATGACTGTCAATGGATTTGAAGAGTTACGATTTGCTCCAGAATGGTCCAACGCAAAGCATGAGGATTTTTGGTCACTGGTTATGGCTTGGAAGCTAATTACTCCTACTGAAATTACTATGGACGAATTACAAATTAATCTAGAAAGTTATTATGATGGATTGATGACACCTAACCATTGGTCTAAAGAGTTTCCAAAACCAAGTTTAGAGTTATTTGATACTATTAAAACTGAAACTAGTACAGAGTTTAAAGGTAGAATGACAATTTTTGATGGCTTTCATACAGGTGAAATTATCACCTTAAATATTTTGGGTCGACAGCAACTTTGTAAAAGCACTGGGAAATCAATCATAGTATTTAAGTTTTCACCAAAAGCATATACCGAACCTATTTGGAAACATCTAAATAATATTAACCTAAAAGACGATAGTTGCAGGTAGTTCACTACATTTTAAATTCTGCTAAATACAGCGCATAAAAAAAGCCCATCAAAATTGATGGGCTTTTTATTAAACTTGAAGTATATGTATTAGATAACTTTTACGTTTACTGCGTTTAATCCTTTGTTTCCTTCTTGAAGATCAAATTCAACTTGGTCGCCTTCGCGAATTTCGTCTACTAATCCTGAAATGTGTACAAAGTGATCTTTGTCTACGCCTTCTTCAGTGATGAAACCAAATCCTTTGGCATCATTGAAAAATTTTACTGTTCCTTTACTCATTGTAATGTAATTTAATTTATAATACTAATTGAATCGCAAAGATGGTGCCATTTTTTTAACAAACAATGCATTAATTCACTTTTTTTCAATTTATTATAAATCAGACCTTTAGGTATTTCGCTGTGATTCCTTACAGAATGGTACATTGGTGTGAATTCGTATTAGATAATAGTAACCCTAACTTTTTTCTTTTTTAGTCGTGTATTATTGAGTTTTGCTACCAAATTGTCTGCAATACTGACAGGAACTGCTACAAATGCACAATCTTGTTTTAATTCTATAACACCCAACTGGTCTTTATTAATACCTCCTTGCTTAAAAAATAATCCAGCAATATCTCCTTTTGAAATTTTATCCTTTCGACCACCAGAAATGAATAAGGTTGTCCAAAACTGCGGATTACGGTTTCCACCTTTAGAAAGCATCTGAACTTTCGGTTTTCCTACAAATTCAGGAAATTCCTCTTGAGCTCCTTTTATTAAATAAGCAGTACCTTTTGAATCTACTCTTGCAGTTCTTCCATTTCTATGCGTGTACTCTTGCAAAGCAGATGGAATCTCGTAATGTATAATATATTTCATCTCAGGAATATCTATGCCTCTGGATGCTAAATCACTTGCGATAAGAATAGATACACTTCCATTTCGTAGTTTGATCAAAGCACGTTCTCGATCTCTTTGCTCCATACCAGCATAAAAACAAGTATGTGCCATTCCCTTTTTGTCCAAGAAGCGACTTAAATCTTCAATGCGTTCTTTTTGATTGCAAAAAATAATTCCGGGATCATTTCCCAAATGGTTTAATAAATCTATAACAGTATTATGCTTGTTTTTAGAAGGAGACAAAACCGTTTTTACCGTAAGTTGGCTGCTTGGTCTTTCTTTTAAAAAATTTAAGGTTTCAGCAATTCCCATTTTAAAATAACTTGGAATCTCAGTTCCATACGTTGCAGATGTCAAAATGCGTTTTGAAAGGTTAGCTAAGTAACCCATTATTGTTTTCATTTCGCCTCCTGCTCCAACTTCAATTGAAACATCAAACTCATCAATAACCAAAGTTTTGATGAATTTTGTAGTAAAACGACCTTGCTCTAAATGATCAGCTAATCGTCCAGGTGTACCAATTAAAATAGCAGGTGTATGTTTAAGATCTATTTTATCTTTCGATATTGCTCTACCTCCATAAATAGCATTGGCTTTATACCCAGAACCCATATTTCTAATTACCGTTTCAATTTGAATAGCTAATTCTCTTGAAGGCACTATAATTACAGCTTGTACTTCTGTACACTTTGGATCTAATACATCTAATAATGGTAGCAAAAAAGCCACAGTTTTACCAGTTCCTGTAGGAGATAACAGAATGGTATTTGTATTGTCTTTAATAACAGCCAAAGCTTGCTCTTGCATCGGATTTAAAGCATAAATATTTAATTTCTCAAGAATTTCTTGTTGTGCTTTGATATTATTTGCCATAATAATTAGTTCTTTTTAGTAGTCTTGGATTTATCCGCTTTTGAAGTGGAAGTAGATGTTTGAGCCAAATAATTGGCTAATAATTTATCGACTAATTCTTCTTTCGTTAAATGATGGAATATTGTTTTTATTTCAGCTTTTAAATCTTCTGAAACGTCACGATTCGGTTTCGCCTTAAATATTTTTTTTGCCCATAATAAGGTTTTATTGTCTTCTATACTTTGAGTATCTGCTTTTTTGAATTCATTAAAAACAATACCTAATTCGTCTTCAAAATCTGCAATATCAACAACTTCTTCTTGCTGTAATATTGTTAAAGCTAGTCCTTTTGCTCCTGCTCTAGCAGTTCGTCCGCTTCTATGCACATACGCATCATAAGTATCTGGCAAATGATAATTTACTACATAAGCAATCTCTTTAATATCAAGACCTCTAGCCGCTAAATCTGTAGCAACTAATATATCTAAATGACTTTCTCTAAATTGACCCATTATACGATCTCGAATGCCTTGTGATAAACTACCATGAATAGCACCTGATGAAAATTTATTGATGGCTAAGTTCTTTGCTAGTTTATTAACCGCAGCTTTAGTCTTACAAAAAATAATACCGCGTTGTCCAGGCTTAGAGTTTAAGAAATGCAATAGCACATCAAGTTTCTCTATAGGTTCAACAACAACATATTGATGATCTATACCTTGATGTCCAATAGTAGCCATGTCTGCTTCTATATGAACAACATTCTTGGACATGTAATTTTGAACCAATTGCTTAATCGTTCCAGGCATTGTAGCTGTAAACAATAATGTTCTTCTAGATTTCGGAATGTCTTTAATAATACTATCTAATCCTTCTTTTAGAGCGCTTACCATTTCATCTGCTTCATCTAAAATAAAATAAGAGATGTTTGAAATATTTACAGCCTGACGTTTTACTAAATCGGCTAAACGACCAGGAGTAGCAACCACAATATGCGTTGTTTCGTTTAAACGTTCCATTTGAGGTTTAATAGGAATCCCTCCACAAACCGAAGCAATAGATATTGAAGGCAAATGCGCAGAAAACGAAACTAAATTGGCATAAATTTGCTGCCCAAGTTCTCTTGTAGGTGCTAAGATTACTGCCTGTATTTCGGTGTTATCTAAATCTATTAATTGTAATAATGGAAGACCAAATGCTGCAGTTTTCCCAGTTCCAGTCTTTGCCAAAGCCACCACATCTTCTTTTTGATGCAATACCACTGGAATTGTCTTCTCTTGAATATCTGTAGGAACAGAAATTTGTAAATCAGCTAAGCCTTTTTGCAGCTGTTCATTAATTCCTAAATCGGAAAAACGCTTTGACATAAAAAATAATTTTCGCAAAGGTAAGAATACCATTCTTGGTAACAGGACAAATAGATGCTTGTGAATCTAAAATGTGTTATAAAAAAAACTGCCGCTAAAAAATAGCGACAGTTTTCATTTCCAATTATTTAATCTAAGCTTTTATTATTTAATAATCAGCTTTTGTGTTTTAGTACTAGTCTTACTAGATACTTTAATAATATAAACACCAGAACTAATTGATGACACATCAATTGTATTAGTTAAACTAGCTGGATCTAATTTTTGACTTAAAACTAATCGTCCTTGAATATCATATAAATCTGTATCAGTAGCATCTGTTAACACACCTTTAATAATAATGTCTTTCTGATTTTCATTTGTATAAATGATTAAATCATTAAGAGCTTCATTTGGATTTAAAGACAATGTATCAGCCGAATATCTCAAAAAGAAACGTCCAGTACCAACCATATCAGTTGTTGGTGTGAATGTATAATCTGAAGTATTCAATAATGTTAAGGTATTCAATAAAGTATCTTCTAGAAATACATTAACATTTGCAGGTACAGGTGAATATATATTATCTTCTAAACCTATAGTTAATGGACTTCCTGCTAATGCTTTTATTCCAACTGGAATAACAACATCATTAAAGTCATTATATGGTAATGATTGGATTGCAATATCTAATCCGTCATTCTCCTCTACAAGGTTCGTAAATATTAAGAAACCAGCTGCTCCATTTCCTCCATAAGATCCAGCGTCATAACCAGCATCTAAACCTCTAGTTGTACCTTCAATAAAATAGATACGTGTATTAGAAGAATTAGTTGAACTTGATAATCTTAGTTTACTTAATGCAACATTTAAACTGCTAGCTTCACGGCCTTGTATAAAGTCATCAGAAGATCCTGAACGTCTCATAGAAGATGTATAATTTACTAATCCACCACCTGCTTGCGACTTAACAAAGAATCCTTGTCCTGGTGCAATTAATTCAGTAACCTCTGCATCAGCAATTGTTGCTAAATTCCAAACTACCCAACCGTTAGTTGCGCTACCATCATAACCATATATTGCTTGGAAAGGACCAGCAGAATCAAATTCTCCTAAGTTTGCATTAAAGAACGTATCAAAATCCATGTAACTTGAATAAGGATTTCCGATTAAATTCCAAGCTTTTCCAGCTTCAGCATCAGTGATAGGGACATCTAATACATCTCCACTCAAAGGCGTTCCTGTATAGATTAATCTGTTACCATCTATTGTAGCGGCTCTATAACCTACTCCTGAAGTCATTATCGTACCTGCATTGGCAACAACATCATAGTTTTGATACTCACCTGCAACTGTATTGTAAGGAGCATAACCTCTTACAGTACCTTGAAATGCTAAATTTCCATTTCCAGGGTCAGTTGCAAAAGATCCAAAAGTTTGTCCTGACAGCGGTGGAGATGCTAAATCGTTAACACCTACAATGTTTGTAAATCTGTGATAATTTACTGTTCCTGTAATTGTACCATTTACAATTAAGCTTGAGAACAATGCCGATTGAGAAAAACACGTTGTTTCATTAGTAGTCATAGTTACACCAGTGTCTATTGTCATTGATGCACCAGGTTGAATTGTAAGTTGACCACATTCTAAATCTGCATCAACTACAAGATCACCACCAATAACATTAATGTTATCTACAGCTCCTGAAACGCCTGATGGATCACTAGGTGCCCAACCATTATTATACACATAATTTACAGGTACTACAGGTAATGCAGAACCTTGTACAGCTCTAACATTATCAACATATACTGTAAAATCTAGAGAGTCATTCCAATTAGCATTTGCACCATTATTTCCAGAACCATTTCCTGCCCAATTCGGGAATAAACCTATTTGTGAATATTCTCCATTTGCTAGATTTTGATTATCTACAACCTGGTCAAAAGTAAAAGTTAATGTTTGCCATCCACTTCCAGAAACATAATCGGCTTGATCAGCTGAAGCTGGTGCACCAGGTGGAAGTAAGTTTTCTACTTTACCAAGCATTGTAAAATCTTGTGTAGCATATACATCTACTTGAACAATAACCGTAGTTGTTAAATCCATAAAGAAATCTTGCATAATGACATTTGCATTTTGCCATGGATTACCTGCACTACTTGATATAATTTGACCAACAGTGTTTAAACCGTCTAAAGGATCTGTAACAACATTTGCTGCTCCAAGACCTTCTGCTCCTGTAAAAGTTGTAGTTCCTTCAAAATCTTCTAAAAGATCTAATATAACTGGCGGAATACATGAAGGACTTGTTATCATAGTACTTAGTGAACATAAACCACCATCGGCAGTATCATCAACTGTTACTGTAACGTCTGTACCTTCCGTAATTCCTGTGACTGTTATTGTACCTGAAGCTACAAGATTGGGATCGTCACCGCCTACAGTTCCTGAAGAGGCAGCTACAACATATACATTGCCATTTAATCCATTTGTAAAATCGACTGTGGCTGTGTAGGTATCGTCTGTTGCACCAGGACCTAATGGTTCATCACAAGTTGCGCTTGTACTCCCTAAAACGGTTGTACAGGAGACTGCATTAAATTCATCCGCTCCCATATCAAAAGTTCCCGTCAATGGTCGTACGTCTCCATCAATATCATCAGTTATGCCTACATCTACACCTGCACCAATTGCAGGAGAACCTGGCTGGAGATGTAAGTCGCCATTAGCCGCATCTACATATAAAGGGTCAAAAGAAGCTGCATTACCTCCTTGTCCGTTAGTTTCCCATGGACCTCCTGCTGCATTTTGCCAAGCTATAAATGAAAGAATAGGTCCACTTGTACTTCCTTGTCGGGCAGCACCAGTGTTAGGAGAATAGTAGTGATTATAATCCATTATTGCAGGATGAGATGTCGCACTTCCTGACATAACACAAGCTCTTGTGTTGCCATATGTATATAGTATATTATTCCGTATGTCCCAATTGGTTAAAGACCCAGCAGCGATTCCATAAATACTTTCACCATTTGTATAAAATGAATTGTTATGTACTGTTAAACCTTGCACTATTGTAGTTACAATACCCCAATAACTGTTAAAAAAATTATTTTTAATGATTGAACTTGAATTAACTGGACCTGCAGTTCCAGCTACATTTCCAATTCCATAGCCTCCGTTTGCAAATTTATTACGCTCTATAATAAATAGCGATGACGCATTTGTTCTTAGTTGTACCGAAGTTGCAGTGCCAACTGCCGATAGAGCGCTAAAACTTACCGTATTGTCCTGCATAATTAAAGTCGTACCTTCTACCACTTCTACCATATGAAAAGCCGTATTACTTCTTGTAAGCCTAGAGTTTTTAATAGTCAGTTCACCTCCTGCAGAATTAATTATAATAGACTGAAGTGCACTACCACTAGTCATATTAATGGTACAGTTATCTAAAGTGACACCGTCCACACCATCAACCCATACTGCTCTTGCTGCAGTGGCTGTCCAATTGAGGTCTTTTACTACCCAATGTTCACCCGTTGTAAAGTGTAAACCTGCAGAGGTTGTTGAGGCAGCTGTGGTTGTTATATTAGTTTCGTCATTTCCTTTTCCTTGTATGGTAATGGGATTAGCTAAGGTACCAGAATCGGTTAGTGCATGTGTTGACGCCCATGAATAAGTTCCTGCATCAATATAAATAACATCACCTGGTGCTTGTGTTGAGCGAGCTAAGGCGTAGTCTAAAGTAGCAAATGGCTCAGCTGCTGAGCCATCATTTGTGGCAATGTCTTGACCTGCCGCTGTAGTAAAATCACCAGCAGTAAAAGTGCCGTCATTGATATAAAGATCACCTGTTACGTCTACAACAAGAGGTGCTGCTCCAAAACTAATCTCATCTATAAACATTGTAATGTTTGGTATTGGATTATCTGGATAACAACCAGTTGTACATGCACCTGTAGTTCTCCATCCTGGAAAAAACACTATTGTTGAATAAATCCCATTTGCTTGTGCTGTATCATCTTTATTAACTGCAAAATCAAAAGTTAGTTGTTCCCAACCAGTTCCTGTATGTGTAGCATCTGTTGCAGAAGCTGGTCCACCTGTAGTTACTTTAGCTAAAAAATTAAGTGACGCTCCCATATTTGAGTAGTACACCCACATTTTTACCTTTTTCTCATCTGGATCACCAGGATCATCAGTTAAATCAAGCTCAAAACCTGATTGAAGAATAAGCCCTGCTCCTTGCCATGGTGCTCCAGCAGTTGTGGCAAGTCTAAGAACATTTCCTCTTGTTCCTCCCGAAGCAGGATCAGCAACTTGAGATATGCCTACAGTACCATCACCATTATCTTGAAAAAATGCAGTTCCTGGTCTTACTGGGTCAAAATCTTCTACAATGGTTTGAGAAAAGCCTACTGAAGTAATCAAGAGGCACAGTAAAAATGTAAAATTTTTCATATTTTTGTTAGATATTATTTAATATTCTGTACAAGAAAATGAATAATCTTCAATAGAAAGTATCCACTACCTATACAAAAACAATACAAATAGCCATGTGTGCAGAATATTGATATTTCACAAAATCTAACTTAAAATCCTAATTATTAAATAATTAAGTGTCGTTTAGAGTGATTTAACAAGTGATAAATAAACCATACAAGCAAAATTCTAACTCATAATTGCGAAAATTAACTGATAATAATTCCTATTTACTAAACTTTTAAAGGCTTAGTTTTTCTTCTGATGTAATCAAAAATTCGTGAGGTTAAATTGAGATATTTACTTCTAATAATTATTTAGCTAATCTCGAATAAAGTATCTTTGTAATCTCATTTACTTGGACGATAAGATTTGCAACAAATAAAAAATTACTTAGAACAAATAGCGACGATATCAAACTCAGATTGGGAGTTTTTTACATCCAAATTACAGCGTCGTATCATTCCGAAGAAAGACGTGTTTTTAAAACTCAACGCTATAGAAAATCACATTTCTTTTATCGAATCTGGTGTTGTACGTTTATTTATTCCGAAAGACGATCCTGAAAAAGAAATCACCTTTGGTTTTAGTTTTAAAGACCAGTTTGTTAGTGCATATGATTCGTTCTTAACTCAGAAACCTTCAGCTTATCAATTGCAAGCTCTTACTGAAACGACTATTTTAAGTATGACTTATGACGATTTACAAGCTGTTTATAAAACAACACAAATCGGAAACCTAGTTGGTAGACTAACAGCTGAACGTCTCTTTTTATTAAAATCTAAGCGTGAACAAAACCTCTTAAACCTTACAGCTGAAGAGCGCTATTTAAAATTGTTTAAAGAGCGTCCAGAACTCATAAAGGTAATTCCTCTCAAATACATCAGTTCCTATATTGGCGTCACTGCGCAAGCCTTAAGCAGAATTAGAAAACGGATTTAAATTCCATTTAATTGATTTGGGTTCATTGTTTCAAATGCAACATCAGATTATCTTTGCAAAAAAAGATTATGGTGATTGTTCTTTTCGTTTTAGTGCTGTGGTATGGAGGCTTGTTTTTTCAGTCGTTCTTTTTGCATCGTTATGCTGCTCATCAAGTATTTACCATGTCAAAACTCATGGAACGCATCACCTTTGTTCTCACCTGGATTTTTCAAGGCTCAAGTTACTTAAGTGCTTATGGTTACGGAGTAATGCATCGTATGCATCATGCCTATACAGATACTAAAGAGGATCCACATTCTCCATCTCATGATGCTAATTTATTTGCCATGATGTGGAAAACAAAAACGATCTATCAAGACATTAATAAACAACGGATTTCTATAGATGAGCGTTTTACTAAAAATGTTCCACAGTGGAAAGGGTTTGATACATTCGCAAGTTCTCGATTTTCACGACTGCTTTGGATTACACTTTATATTTTAGTCTTTGTATACTTTGTTACAGCCTGGTGGCAATGGTTACTATTACCAATAGCATTTTTAATGGCTCCAATTCATGGTGTCATCATTAATTGGTTTGGTCATATTTATGGTTATGTGAATTACCAAATGAAGAATACGAGTAAAAACCTCTTCCGCTTTGATTTTTTAATGATGGGTGAAGGTTACCATAATAATCATCATAAACATGCAAGCAGAGCTAACTTTGGTGTGAAATGGTATGAGATTGATATTACATATTTGATCATAAAACTATTAGACATCTTTGGTTTAATTCATTTGAAGCCGATTAGAATTAAAAAATAATAAGCACAAATTTTCCACTTAAACATAAAAAAGCTGCGATTGCAATCAATCGCAGCTTTTTACCAACCAACATTAAAAAACTAATTTAATGACGTTTCTATTTTATTCATTACATGATGCGTAATCGAAAGCTTCTCTAAACATCGTACTGTGGATTTCTCCATCATCATTTATCCAATTTACTACATAATTATCACACACAAATTGAGGTGTTAATATAGACGTATTTCCAAAGTTAAGATCTACAATCACTTGGTCTCCTTCATAAAACCAGTCTAAACCATTTAGTCCATCAGCAATTTGTTCTTCTACAGTTCCGAATACGCCATCAATTCCATAAATATCAAAACGTTTATCTACTGTAAATTCATAAAGGATATTGTCTTCAAATCCAACAAGGCTCCAGCGTCCTAATAGTGTTGCTTCAATACTGTTATCTTCAGGAATCGTTGCATCATCATCGCTTGAGCAATTAAATAGTGTCGCTACTAATATTAACATAAAAATGGTCTTCTTCATAATTTGAGTGTTTTTGAGTTCTTTTATATATAACAACTGAACTTTAAAAAGTACTGAAAAATAAAATAATTCTTTTAGAAAGCCCTATTTCAGTCTAGCTATAAAAGATATTATCCTTGTTTCGATATAGATAGATGCATTCATAAAAAAAGCCCATCAAAATTGATGGGCTCTTCTAAAACTAGTAGTATATGTATTAGATAACTTTTACGTTTACTGCGTTTAATCCTTTGTTGCCTTCTTGTAAATCGAATTCAACGGAATCGCCTTCGCGAATTTCGTCTATCAATCCAGAAATGTGTACAAAGTGATCTTTGTCTACGCCTTCTTCTGTTATAAAACCAAAACCTTTGGCATCATTGAAGAATTTTACTGTTCCTTTACTCATTGTATTATATTTAATTTTTAATAATTATTTAATAGTATTCAAAGATGATGCCACATTTTCGACACACATCTAATAATTAAATAATTAGGCTATTTTCTTAATATACTTTGAAGGTAGCATGCCATAAGCTTCTTGGAAAGATTTAGAGAAATAAGCAGGACTGCTGAAACCACACCTATAAGCAACTTCAGAAATGTTAGACTTTTGATTTTTAAGTAATTGCAAAGCCTCATTTAATCGATACGATTTTAAAAAGCTGTTAGGAGAGTTCCCAATAACTGACATCATTGTTCGATATAATTTAGATTTACTATAACCTAAATTTTTATGAAAATCACCTACTGTAATATTAGACTGAGACCATACCGTTTTCGTATATTCTGCTAATTGCACTACAAATTCTATTTCTTTTCTGTCTAGAGAAATAATCCCTTCTGAATTAATCGGATTGTTTTGATTCTCACTTTCGTATAAATCATTAACCTCTGGTGAGAGTACAATTTGACCTCGACTAACTAAAGACAAATAATTGGCTTCTTTAATGGTTTCTTCAAAGATACTTTTCTTATTTGTTACTGGAATACCTGCACTAATTCCAATATTAAATTCTAAATCTGGAGTAATCACACAATTATGAATCTCTTGAATTTTATTAGCACTTTGAATCGCTTTAGTTACGGAATCGAAAGACATTAAATATATATTGGATTTTTCATTAACGATTCGTCCATTGTGATTGCTAACTATATTGGTAATAGACTTATGATAACCACGAATAGCTGCATTTAAAGTTTCTTGTCCACTGTTTCGGAGTTTTTTCTTTTTTAATGTAACCACCATTAATGTTCTAAAGGCTGGATCATTTATGATATTGAGTTTTGTGTTTTTCGATTTTTCAGGATCTACTATTCTACCCAAAAAAGATTCAACTATGGTATCATTGACTTCTATAATTCGTTGTGGAACTGCGCCATGTGCTTTTTCATGTAAATCAATTATGGCCTGCTTGTTAGGCGCTTCAATTAAGCAGAAAGCCGTTTGTCGTCTTTCATCACACCAATAGGTTAATCCACGACAATTATATTTGTGTTCAATTTTTAAATCTGCCTGATGCATTTCAGCAACATGTGCTGATGTAACACCATCTGGCAAATCGTGAAAATCCATATATATTGGCATACAATTTATTTTTATCTAAGATACTATTATTATAAAACAAGAAGCTAACTTTGAATTTGATAGCTTCTTGTATTCGCTTTTATTTAATCTAAAGTTCTGCAGTTTCAGGACTTATCATTGTTTTGACTTCACTTATTGAATTAGCAGGGAAATTTCCTTTTCGAGCATGCTCTTCAACTAACTCTTTGTTTTCTGCGTTGTAAACGCAGTATACCTTATCTCCAGTAACATAGCTATGTTTCCATTCAATTTTCGGTCCCATTTCTTTTAAAACTGTACAAGATGTTTGAGAGATTCCTTTTAACTGCTCAGTTGTTAAATCTCCTGCTCCTGGAATAATACGTTCAATGACATAAGTTTTCATAGTGTTGTTTTTAGTGATTACTTGATCTTGTTTTTCTTGACCTATCGCATAATTTGTAGTAATTAGCGCTAAGATTAAGATGACTTTAATTGTCTTCATGATTTATTAGTTTTAATTTTTAATACCTCAAAACTACTATACCATTAAATCGAAGATGTAATCATTTGGTCCAAAAAAGGATACATTTGGTTCAACACATATGAGTTACCCATAAATTATCTGTACATACATTAAAAAAGCAGATTCTACCAAATCTTTATACGCTCGGCTTCTGTTCTATAATTCGCTTCACCTTTTTGTACATTAAAAGCTTCATAAAATGGAGTAAAATTCATTAATGGTCCATTAACTCTCCAAATTGGTGGTGAATGTGGATCTGTAGCCACGTAATTACGTAAGTATTCATCGCGCATTTTTACACGCCAAATATTTGCAACTGATAAGAAGAAACGTTGATTTGGAGTGAAATCACCAATTTTAGTAGTGCCTTGTCCTTGCTCAGTCATTTTAAAAGCATCAAAAGCAATTGCTATTCCACCATTATCGGCAGTGTTTTCACCAACCGTTAAAGCGCCTTTTAAATGTATGCTATCCAATACCGTAAATTGGTTATACTGCTCAACGATTTGCTCTGTTTTTGCTTTAAATTTGGTGTAGTCATCATCAGTCCACCAATTAGTAACATTCCCATTTTTATCATATTGTGCGCCTTGGTCATCAAAAGCATGTGTAAACTCATGACCAATTACCATTCCTATACCTCCATAATTTACAGCATCATCTGCATACAAATCAAAATAAGGTGCTTGTAAAATACCAGCTGGGAATACAATCTCATTAAGTGACGGATTATAATACGCTGTTACTGTGGAAGGTGTTGTATACCATTCGTCCCTATTTGGCGCTTTATTTAATTGTTTAAGTTCGTATACATAAGCATCTTTGCGTAAGGCAACTACGTTTTCAAAAAATTGATCTCTACTGATAGAAACGTCATACGTTCGCCATACATCTGGATATCCGATTTTTTTGTTAATCGCATAGAGTTTATCAATCGCTTTTACCTTGGTACTATCACTCATCCAATCTAAATTATCAATACGTTTTTCTAATACTTTCTGAAAATTATTGACCAAATCTAAGGCGCGCTTTTTAGCATCTTCATTAAAATAACGTTTCACATATAACTGTCCTAAAGCAAAACCTATTTGTCCGTCAACACGACGCACCATTTGCTTTGCTCTTGGTTGTTGCTCAGATTGACCCGATAACACTTTAGAATAATTGAAAGATGCATCTTGAAAAGGTTTACTCAAAATATTGTCATGAGAACCTATAGAGTTTGCTTTTAAAAACAACTTCCAATCGTCTAAGGACACAGAAGCTAGCATCGTATTTACAGCATCATAATAAGCAGGTTGTGCTATGTCTAAAGAATCCACCTTGGCATCTAAAGTATTTAGCAAAGACATCCAATCGATGTTTGTGTGTTTTGCTTGTAAATCAGAAACCGCCATTTTATGGTAGTTCTCTTTAATGATTCTGCGTTCTACTCTTGTCTTGTGCGATTTTGCTAATTGAGTTTCGATATTGTAAACGATTTCTGCTTGTGCCTTAGCATTATCATCACCTACTAATTCAAAAAGACGAGTTAAGTACGTTTTATAAGCTTCCTGAATTTGTTGAACTGAAGGATCTTCTGCAAAGTAATAATCACGATCTGGTAAGCCTAATCCTGTTTGAGCAAAATGTAATATATTAATTGAACTATCCTCCTGATCTGGAGAAATGTAAGGATTCATGATAGAATAGTCACCTGACTGCATTTGAGTAGCAACAAAAGCTAACAAAGATGGTACATCACTAATTTTATCTATTCTATCTAAAATAGGCTGAATTGGCTTTATACCGCGTCTATTGATGCTTATTGTATCCATTCCAGACGAATAAAAATCGCCAACTTTTTGTTCAATACTTCCTTTTGTATGCTCTTCCTGTGATACTTCTTCTAATATGTTTTTAAGCAATTCCTGCTGAGGAATATTTAAAAATCGATACGCTCCTACTCCGACTTGATCATCAGCGATTACAGCATTTTCAAACCAAGTTTTATTAACGTGATTAAAGAAGTCATCTCCAGGTTTAATAGAAGAATCCATTCCTTCAAAAACCACAGGTTTGATTTCTGGCGAAGTTTTGACGTCAACAGTAGACTTATCGTTTTTGCAGGACACGAATACTAGAAGAATTAATGCGAAGTATAGAAGGTTTTTCATGAATTAAAGTGTTTTGTTTCTCAAAGATATACATTTCTAATCGTGTACAATCATATTTTAATATTTGGGAATTGTAGAATCGTATTTCAATCTTTCAACAATCATAATTCACAATACATTAACAAAAAGTTACGTTTATATTTTCTATATTCGGCCATCAAAAAAAAATTAGCGTTTTTTATTAAATTTATGAAATTACTTTTCACATTCCTTCTAACTGTAGTGTCTTTAAGTATTTATAGCCAAAAAATTCCTGATCTAAAAATTGTTGATCAATTAGATTTTGAGGTTATAAAAAAAGCAGATTCAACAGATACAATTATCAAGCTAGATACTATCGCTCCTATTGATATTAAAGCTGAAAACTGGGACCATACCGTTTATAATCCGTTTAAAAATGAAGTTGTGATGTTTCCTTTACAATTAGAATTTAAGGATTCTACTTACGCTTCACCAATTAGCAAAAACAAAGTGGTTACATCTCGTTATGGATGGCGAAGAGGTCGAGGTCACAAAGGCATCGATATTGATTTGATTACTGGTGATAGCTTGTTTTCAATGTTTGATGGTATTGTAAGAATGTCGAGATATTCTAGAGGTCATGGTAAAACCGTAGTTGTTAGACATTACAATGGTTTGGAAACTGTATACGCACATTTGTCTGCATATGGTGTGAAAGAAAATGACTCTGTATTTAAAGGTCAATATTTAGGTAAAGGTGGTGTTTCTGGAAATGCTAGAGGAAGTCACTTACATTTAGTAGTGAATTACAAAGGCATCGCAATAAATCCAGAATATCTATTTGAATTTAATGATTCAAATTCTATAAGATCAAATGAAATTTGGGTTACACAACAATGGACACGTACTTATGTCCACAATTCAAAACGACAAAGTAAAATTATTCCTTTATTAACTGAAGAAGATGCTATCACAAGCTTAAAGAAGCAAAAGAAAATATACGTAGTTAAACGTGGTGATACCTTGTCTCGAATTTCAAAAAGAAACAACATAACAATAGCAGCAATTTGCAAAACAAATGCAATCAATAAGAATTCTGTTATTAAACCTGGTCAGAAATTAGTGATAGAGAAATAGTACTTCTATTTTGTACTCTCTATATCTAAACCTAAAACAATATCTTTCTGTACAACACTTAAACCATCTACAGTTTTAAGCTTAAGGATTCTAGTAGGATCTCCTTTTTTAGCCATTCTTCTACGACATGTTTTAGATAAAAATGGGTCTTCATCAAAAAGAAATGAAGCAATTTCATATGCGTCTTTAGAAGGTTCTTTAACTATAGGAAATAATTGTTGCATCTGGTTGAAACGTCTATCATTTCCTGGAACGTATGTATAAAAGGTATAGGTTCCATCTGCATCTGTCTTTATCCAACCTCTATTGTGCACATAACGTTTCTCATTATTATATCTTAAATCGAAATCACCATTTTCATCTGCCTGATCAATATATAAGATAACGTCACTAGCAGGAGTAACACCATCACTTTGATATATAGTTCCAGTAATTTTAAGTTTATTCAATTTTGATTCAAAACCAGGAATAGTATCGGTGTTGTTTAATTGAAGTTCTGTATAATCATATATAGGACTTCTGTTTAAAAAGTCTTCAGAAACTTCAATAGATTCCTGTGCACTAATAGAATAATTAGTACCAATTAAACAGGTCAAACAAATAAAGGTGAATAGGTATTTCATTGTGGTTAAGCATTTTGGGTTACACCAAATTTCAATGATTTATATCCAAAAGCTTAAAAAAATCGAATTAACGTATAAATAACACGACGAAATGTGTCATTATGCAAATTCTAACGTTTAAATACAAGAAATTTCACGATTTGAAGAACATCAGTTGTGTATTAAAAACACCAGATTAATGTCAGTTTTTTATAAATAATGTGTTTGAATAAAACCAATAATTATATCGAAAAAATCAAGAATTCAACCATTTTAAAGCTGAAATTCAGTTAAAATACTCAAAAGTATTTCGTCGTGAAAATTTGCATTTAATCCAGTAAAAATGCACTTTATCCAAGAAATACGCATTTCATGTGTTAAGAAAATTTGCAAAAAATCTTTAAATTAAGTTGTTTTTTTTAATAAAATGTATAGATTTGCTTCACCCAGATTAACTAAAAACTCAAAAAATGAGAACAAAATCTACTTTATTAATCCTAACTTTTTTCCTAATGACAGGAATAGGTTTCGCTCAAAACAAAAAGACGACATCTAATAAAAAGAATACGTCAATGAATATCATTACTGGCAAAGTAAACATTTCAAAATACCATAGCCATGATGAATTAGACAGAATGTCTAAAGGAGAATTACTTACTTTATATACAGAACGTATTAAAGTTATTGTAAACATATTACCAAATATTGCTTTTGCTACAAAACCTGGTATTACGATGTCAGATTTAGGAATTCCTGATACGAAGGAAAACAAAAAGGCTTTAGAAAATAATGTTGATGCTTCAGTAAGCTATTTTGATAGTACTATTGAATTTCAGAAAACAATTTTACCATACTCCGATACACGAGATCTAATTGCAGCAATTCTATTTTATGAGGAAACTCTAAAATCATTGCATACCTATAACGATTATAAAACTGATTAGTCGCATCCGTTTTCCAATAGTTTAATACCAAACCTCAACTTAATCGTTGAGGTTTTTTTATGTCCAACCCTATATGCATAACCTCTTGATTTCTCGATAATTAATTATAGAACTTAAATTCAAGTCAATATCATCTCAATTTTGTAGGAAAAATACTAATCATACATTAAAATAGTGCATTTCGTCGATATTATTTGCATTTCATAAGTATTAATCATATGTTTGGGTCAATATTTAAGAGCCCGCTTATCTAAACTAAATGAATTTAATCACTATGAAAAAAATTACTCAAATTACACTTTTATTCTTACTAGTGTATGGCAATGTTTTTGCTCAGCAAGAAAAAGGAATCATTGGCTATGATAATTGGCTAAACCCTTGGACTGAATTTAAACCTAATAAAGTTGATTACGGTACACCTACTCAAATCTTAAGTGGAAGTATTACTAGAGACACCAAATTGTATAAGAGTGATACTTATTTGCTTTTAGGTGATGTCTTTGTTACAGATAGCACAACGCTTACTATTGAACCAGGTACAATCATCATTGGTGACTTCGTTACCAAAGGATCTCTTACTATAACTAATGGTTCTAAAATAGTTGCGAACGGGACTTATACAGACCCTATCGTTTTTACATCTGGCAGAAGTTTAAAGAAACCCGGTGATTGGGGCGGATTGTTTATTCTTGGTGATGCACCGACTAATAAATTTGGAAATGAGGATGCCTTAAATTATGGATTGGAGTCAACTGATGCAAAAGATATTAGTTATGGTGGTGATAACTGTGATAGCTATTCAGGAATCTTACAATATGTGAGAATTGAATATGCAGGTAAAAGAACTAAAGACTATGGATACTTTAACGGATTAACGTTAGCTGGTGTTGGTCAACAAACCATAATCGAAAACGTAATGGTTAGCTATTGTGAAGGAAACTCATTTAATATATTGGGTGGAGACGTTAACCTAGAAAAGTTAGTGTCTTACAAATCTAGTATCAATGACTATGAATTCAATTATGGTGCGCAATGCAAAATGTCAAACTCTTTAGCGATTAGATCACCTTATGCATCAGGAGCAGAAGTTTCAAGATGTATAAATGCTATCGCTTATGATAAAAGAGAAGATGCTGATTTATCAAAAAAACAAACCAGTATTCTAGCTGAAAATTTAACATTGGTTAATTTAAGTGATGATCTTAACTACGATATAAAAGTTGGTTTAGTAAACGAAGCTATCTTCATTGGTGAAAATACTTCATTTACAATTGACAACAGTGTTATCTCTGGTTTCAATCCTGCAGTAATCTTAGACAATAAAATTACAATAAACAGCGAAAACTTAGAACAAATCGGTTTTACTAGAACGTACTTTAATAACTGTAAAGGCAATATTTTTATTAGATATAATTCTAATAATGAGGATTTAGAAAATTGGTATGGTAACAGAGCATTTAATAATGTGTACTCTAAAGGTCCAGATGCTGAAACATTCATCGATTTAAAAAATTCAAAACGACCAGATTTCAGATTAAGAATCAATAGAATCTTTGCCGCTAATGATGATATTGATGACAATGACTAATCAATAGTATTTAATTAATAAAGCTTATAGAATAGAAAATTACAGCCCCTAAATGTACACTACTAAATTTGCATATAAACTATTTATTGGATTATGCTTTTTTGTCCTTCTAACCCAAGAACAATTAAATGCACAAATAGTTATTGGAACTCCAAACTTGGGGTTTAGTCAAGCGTGTGCGAGTGAATCTTTTAACACCTACAGTACTACTTTTGTTTTTTCTCCTGCGAGTGCTTTAAACGCATCAAATCAATTTTCAATAGAAATGTCTGATGTTGATGGAGATTTTACAAATGCAACCGTAATCTATACGTCTAGTCCTGGAAGTGTAACATCTTCACCTGCAACATTAGATTTCTCTTTACCAGAAACAACTGCTGGTGAGAATTATAAAATAAGAATTAAAAGTAATGCACCTGCAGCCACGAGTTCAAATTCAACGGCTTTTGCAGCATATTATAAAATTCAAGATTCACCATTTACAATAAACAATTTAGTATCAACAGCAGCTTATTGCTCTGGAGGAAATTATCTTTTAACTATAGATAATCCTGGTTCAGGAACAAATGATTCACCTCTTAACTATCCGTCTTTAACCTTTAATTGGTTTAAAGAAACTGGTCCAACAACATCTGTTATTGTTGCTGAAGGTCCCACTCTAACTGTTACTGATGAAGGCACTTATTTTGCTGAAACAAATTATGGTACATGTACATCTAATTCATTTTCAAATCGTGTAATAGTAACTGAAGTTTCTTCAGGAGAAGCTAATGCTGGAATCGCATCTAGTTTAGGTAATCCATTTTGTCCAGGTCAAGGTGTCACAACCTTAACAACTTTGGCAGGAAACAGTTACCAATGGTTTAAAAATGGCGTTGTGATTTCTGAAGCTACAAATCAAATGTATGAAACTAATGAATCTGGAACTTTCGCTGTTCAGGTTGATTTAGGAAACTGTTTTGCTACAGGTGCAATAGAACTTGTTAGCGAATTATTTGATGCTACAATTAATGTGTCAGAAGAAAATACTATTGAAGAAGGAGAAAGTCTTTCAGTCTACTTTACAACTACAGCTAACAATCCAGAATTTGAATGGTATTTAGATGATACTTTAATTACTGATGCTACTCAAGATAATTATGAAGCTACAGAATTTGGCAACTATATAGTGGTTGTGAGTGAAACTTCGGGTTGTATTGCATCAAAAGAGTTCGCTTTTCAAATTAACGAAGCAATTGATCCTTTTCCTGAAGTAGAAAAAATACCAAATGTTGTAAGTCCGAATGGAGATGGATTTAACGACACTTGGATTATTCCAACAAAATATGTTAATGGCACAGATACCAACGTAATGATCATGACCAATCGTGGAAAAGTGATATTACAAACGGACAACTATCTAAATAACTGGCCAGAAAACGATTTGAATTTAACAAGCATTAACCAAGTCTTTTACTATGTGATAACCACATCAGATAATGAAACTAAAAAAGGCTCAATAACAGTAGTAAGATAATATGAAAACACATCTTTTGGTTTTAGTATTATGTATCTGTTCTATACAGATGTTCTATTCTCAAGAAGATGATGGAGTGGTCTCGCTTAGCCTACCAGTAAGAAATTCATTAACCTTTAATCGCTTTGTAATCAACCCTACATTCAGTTTTGTTAGAGAGCAACATAAATACATCAGTATTTTTAATAAAAGAGAATGGGTACAATTTGATAATGCACCTCTCACCTACTTAGCGAGTTATTCAGGACGTTTTGGTGAAAATATTGGAGCAGGATTCGGACTGTTTCAACAAGATTATGGTGTTTTAACAACTTTTGGTGGTACTGTAAACTTTGCATATAATGTAAGAATGGCTAGAGATAGCAACCTTACTTTCGGACTTAACATTGGAGCCTACAAAAGCGGACTCAATACTGGTAATGTTATTACAAATGTTGATGATCCTTCTTTACAGAATATTCCAGATAATTTATTACTAACTATTAATCCTGGAATTAATTACGGTTTGGCATTTATAGACTTTGGTCTTTCAATAAACAACTTGGCAGTTTACAATTTTGAATCGTCAGAATTACTACAAGATAATCCTGAACAAGGGATTCAGGCACATATAATGTATACTGGATATATGAATAGCAGAGGTTTCTTTGATGAAGCTAAATTTTCTGGTCTTTTAAGATCTGAATTCAAAACGGATGAAACTATTATTTCTGCTATGGCAATGCTTACTGTACCTAAAGGAATTTGGGCGCAAGTAGGTTATAATTCTGTATTCGGAATTTCTGGTGGTGCTGGAATAAACATAACACCACAGATTGCAATAGAATACAATTTTGAAAAAGCAATTGGTGATTTAACCGACTTTGGTCCTTCACACGACATTACCCTTGCCTATAGGTTTAAAAATAAAGACTACTACGATTATAGTAGTGGTGATGAAGTAACTGGATTAATTTCAGGAAACAAGAAAAAACCAACTGTATCAAAAATATCTAAAGAAAAAGCTGAAGAAAATCGCAAATTAGCTGCAGAAAGAAAAGCTGAGCAACTGGTTCAACAAGAAGCTGAAGCACAAGTGAAACTATTAGCAGAACAAAAAGCTAAACAAGACGCTGAAGCACAGACAATACTATTAGCTCAACAGAAAGCTAAACAAGATGCTGACGCACAAGCATTACTATTAGCTGAACAGAAAGCACAACAAGATGCAGATGCTCAAGCTAAATTATTAGCTGAACAACAAGCTCAACAAGATGCAGATGCTCAAGCTAAATTATTAGCAGAACAGAAAGCTCAACAAGATGCAGATGCTCAAACTAAATTATTAGCTGAACAGAAAGCACAACGAGAGGCTGATGCTCAAGCCAAATTATTGGCAGAACAGAAAGCACAACAAGAAGCTGAGGCCCAAGCTAAATTATTAGCAGAACAAAAAATACAACAAGAAGCAGATGCTCAAGCTAAATTATTAGCAGAACAAAAAGCGCAACTAGAAGCTGATGCTCAAGCTAAATTATTAGCAGAACAACAAGCACAACTAGAAGCTGATGCACAAGCTAAATTATTAGCAGAACAACAAGCACAACTAGAAGCTGATGCTCAAGCTAAATTATTAGCAGAACAACAAGCGCAACTAGAAGCTGACGCTCAGGCTAAATTATTAGCAGAACAAAAAGCACAACAAGAAGCTGATACTCAAGCTAAGTTATTAGCAGAACAAGAAGCTAAAAACGAACTAATTACAGATCCAAAGGATGAACTTGGGAAATCAATGTTATCTATAACGAAACAAACAGAAGATGCTAAAAAATCACAAACTGATTTATTAAAACAATTTGATGACATTGTTGGAATTAAAGATAAAGACCTTAAAGATTTAAAAGAAGAGAATGATTTAAGTGAACAAGGTGTTACTGTTCAACCAAAACCATTTAAAAGTATAACTGCTGAAAACAATGCATTAAATGCTATTAAGTCAAATTTAGATAACATTATCACTACAAGAAATAAAAAGATTGATGAGTTACAAGAATTATATGAAGATAATTTTGAAGCAGATACGCTTTATAATGATGAGGTTTACTTGCATTACAGAAAAACTTTAAAGCGATTAAAAACTGAACAAGCTGAAGCAATATCGGCAAAAACTCAATTAGAGGTTAGACTTGAGGAAATTAGAGTTGCTACTGAATTTGAGAGAAGACGAAGAATTAAACGTGCTGCATTTGATAATGAAGAAGAACGTTTTTCTCAAGATAGAACAACATTACAGAACATCAAGCAGACTACAGCATTAACGAGTTCAATCCTAAAAGAAGAAGATTTCGATTTTGGAGAAGAGCAAAGTAATAACATCCAAATTCTTAAGAATGTCAAAAATGTTGAGAATGGATATTATTTAATAATTGCAGTTCATACTGATGTAGAAAAGAGAAATGACTTTGTTACTAAAGTAGTAGCATCAGGTCGAACGAATGTAGATTTCTTCTATGACGTTAACACTAGTGAATATTACATCTATTATGATAAATTCAATAGTATAGAAGAAGCTAATGAAGCATTAAAATCAAAAGGTAACAGACCATATAATAAAAAATTGTCCCTCGTAAAAATTGAGAATTAAAAGAATTATTAAGGCCTAATTCCTTTTTCAACATTGCCCTCGTTGAAAACGGAGTTAAAAAAAATTAAGTATCATGAAAAGACCTACATTTTCTAGAATCGCCATAATCGTTATGCTATTATGTTTTGGCCTTCAATTGCATTCACAAAATTATGAACCATTCACTCCTAGGTTTAATCAGGATTTGAAAGGTGACATTGTTCTTATTGGAAACAATATTCTTGGACCAGACAATAATGCGTTTAATGATAATTCAGTATACAATCATAATGTAGATATGAGGTATATTGATATTGATGCAGATGGTTCTACATTTAGTTCTTCAAGTGCTGATTTAGATATACCTAATCCGAATTGTTACAGAATAATATATGCTGGTCTTTATTGGGGCGCTGTTAATCCAGGAACAGAATCTATTACTGATGTAAAATTTAAAGGACCAATTGGTGGTTATAATGATATTCAAGGAACTATTATCTATGATGCCAACGGATCTACTGTTGATGGTGGAGATAGTTTTTCATATGCTTGTTTCGCAGATGTTACAGATATTGTAACAAGTTTTGGTCCAGGTATCGATTTAGGAACATACACTGTAGCAAATGTATCATCTGATGAAGGTGAAACTTCAACTTTTACGCCATATAATGGCACAGGACAATCCGCTGGATGGTCGCTTTTTGTTGTTTATGAAGATCCTACGTTACCAGGAAAATCTATTACAAGTTTTGATGGTTTTAGTGCAATTAGTGTTGCTGGAGGTAATCCAAATTTAGACATTCCAGTTGATGGCTTTAGAACTGTTCCTGCACCTGCTCCAGTTAGAGCAAATTTTGCATTTGCAACCTTAGAAGGAGATAGTCCTATTTTAGGTGATCGATTAAGACTTAATGGTGTTAGTTTATCTACTGCAGATCGACCAGCTTCAAACTTTTTTAATAGTTCGGTTACTCAGTTGAGTGCACTTCCAGTTAATAATAGAGTTCCTAATAGTACAAATACCTTAGGATTTGACACAGGAGTTATCGCTATTCCGAATCCTGGGAATTCTGTAATTGCCAATGATGCTACTTCTGGTACTATACGATTAGAAACTAGTGGTGATACTTATTTTCCATATTTCTTTGCTTTCGCTGTAGAAATTATAGAACCTAATATAGTTCTTACCAAAATTGTTGAAGATGATGCTGGAAACGACATTGGCGGAGATACAGTTGGTCTTGGTTCTTCATTAAATTATGTAATTGGTTTTCAAAATACAGGAAACGATAATGCTACTAATTTTCAAATTAGAGACATACTTCCTATAAATATTATTTTCAATTATCCAAGTGATTTGATCTTACCACCAGGTGTTACTGTTGTTAGTTATAATCCAACAACAAGAGAAATTATTTTTGCCATAGAAGATTTTTTAGTTGAAGAGAATGATCCTGTTTATGAAATCCGTATTGAAGCACAAGTAGTAGATGCTTGTAATCAATTAGCAGATGCATGTTCTAATATTATTAGTAACCAAGCTTTTGCTTCATACAATGGTTTTTTCAATCCTAATTTTGCTATTACAGATGACCCGAGTTTAAGTAGTAATACTGGCTGTTTATTATCGCCTCAGGCCACAAATTTTTTAGCAGATCTTGATTGCGTGTTTTCTGAAGACATTGTTCTGTGTGGTGATAGTGTAGATTTAACAGCTGCCAATGATTATGACACCTATTCTTGGTCTACTAGTCCTACTGGTACTCCAGTTATTGGAACAACTCAAACTATTACAGTTACAAGTACAGGTACGTATTATTCGTTTAATACTGCTATTGCTCCATGTCAATCAATTGAACAAGAATATGTTGTACAACTTTTTGGTGGAACAATTGAAAACCCTGTAATTCCTTATGCAGATGAAGTAGTAACCTGTCCTAATGATGGAAAATTATTACCAAATATCTTTTTATGTGGTGCCAATGATTCAAGGTTTATTCAAACAAATATCTCTGGAGCATCATCAATTATTTGGGAACAATTAGACGAGTCTAGTTGTGCTGCAGTTTCTAATCCAGATTGTGCAAATGAAGATGATTCTTGTACTTGGGATGAGGTTGGAACTGGTCCAGACTTTTTAGCTAATGCTTCAGGTCAATTCAGATTAACTATCAATTATGAAGGAGGTTGTTTTGTACAATTCTATTTTAATGTATATCAGAATTTATTAGAACCGACAGTAATAGCTACAGATATTATATGTACAACACCTGGAAGTATAACAGTTAATGACGTTCCTTCAGGTTACGAATACAGCTTAGATAATATAAATTTCCAAGCAAGTAATGTGTTTTCAGTTAACACAGCAGGGAATTATACAGTTTATATTAGACAAATTGGAGTTCCTACTAATCCATGCGTATTTACTGTTCCAGATGTCTTAATTAGAGAACGCGATTTTACAGTTTCAACAACCATAATTCAACCACTATGTAATGGTGATTTAGGAAGTATTCAACTAGCTGCTAATGATGTGGATCCTCAGTATTCTTATGAATTATATCAAGGAGCTACCTTAGTAAATAGTGTTGGACCAATCTTGGAGAACACTTACATATTCGAAAATTTAAATCCAGGAACGTATACTGCTACAGTAGAAACTGAAAACGGATGTACTTATTCTGAAAATATTACTATTATAGAACCACCTTTATTAACAGTAACTGCTGCTATCACAATTCCATTAACATGTTCAGATGGTGAGATTACAGTTTATCCTGTAGGTGGAACACCTCCATATTTTTATTTTATTAATGGTTCTACAGACTTTCAAACAGTTCCAGAAATTGTAGTAACGACACCTGGAGTTTATGATATTACTGTTGTGGATTCTAATAACTGTAGTGCAAGCACATCAGTTACTGTTGATGCAATTCCTGAACCTGTTTTCAATATAACAAGTACGGATATTACTTGTGCATCTGCTGGTGATTCTGGAACAATTACAATAAATGTTACTGCTTCAAATGGATTTAATATCGAGTATAGTATTGATGGTGGATTGAACTTTTACAATTTTAATACATTTACTGGACTTGCCGCAGGTGATTATGATGTTGTAGTACAATATTCAACTGGTTCAACGGTTTGTGAAACTATTCCACTAACGGTTACAATTTTGGCAAGTGATGCCATTGACGGAACAGCAGAGCTTACTGCAGATTACACTTGTAATTCAAATGGAACAATTACAGTAACAGGCGTTACTGGTGGTGATGTTCCTTATACATATAGTATTGATGGTGTTAACTTTCAAACGAGTAACATCTTTACAAATTTAACAGATGGTACTTATACGATTACAATAAAAGACGCAAATGATTGTACGTCTATTACAAATGAAATTACAATCAATCCATTAAATCCTCCTACGGATTTAGCGTTTGACAATTTACCAATTACTTGTCCGACAAATACAACTACGGTTACTATTACAGGAACAACAGGAGGTACAGGTGTTTTAGAATATCAAATTATTGCACCAACTGCTAGTGCAACTCCATATCAAACCTCAAATATATTTACAGGATTAGAGCCTGGTACTTACACATTTCAAGTAAGAGATGAAAACGACTGTATTTACAGTGAATCTTACACAATTGATCCAATACCAACTCCTACAGTAAATGTAATCCTAACAGAAGATTTAGATTGTACGACATCACCTGATGCAATAATTTCAGGAACGATTTCTGGACCATCACCTTATACGTATGCTGTATCAATTAATGGTAGTGCATATTCTCCATTAGGTGCAACAGGTGCAACATTTAATTATGCGACAGCAACTGCTGGAACATATCAATTTGAAATAACAGATGCAAACGGTTGCACTGCAGAATCAACAGTTATTATTGTAAATCCAATTTCATTACCTGACTTAAGTCTTGTGGTACAAACCCAAGACATCTTATGTAATGGAGATACAAATGGCGCTATAGAAATAACTATAGATACTTCAGTTGGAACACCTCCTTTTTTAATCAATATTAATAATGATACTACAGGAACAAACTATGGAACACAAACTTCTGGTTTACCTGCTGGTAGTTATACGATTACTTTAACAGATGCTAAATCTTGTACTGCAACCGAAACTATTACCATAAACGAACCTGATGCTATTGTCTTAGATTTCACAACTGTAGATATCACGTGTAGTGCAGGTGGAATATCTCAAGGTTCTGTAATTATAAACTCAGTAACTGGTGGAACACCTCCTTATAATTATTTTGTTACTGGAACAAATGGATATTCTAATTCTGAACTTAATAATGCAGGATCAACTTCTGTAAGTTTTGATGTAGTTGATTTTGGTTTATATCAAATTAATGTAGTTGATGCCAATGGTTGTTCAATGTTAGCTCAAGATGTATTAGTTGCCTCTCCTCCTACAGATTTAGATATCTCAATAAATTCAACAGTAGATTGTCTTGCTGGTGGTGAAGCAGTTGTAAGTGTAGGTTCTACATTAAGTAGTTCTGGACCTTTCTTCTTTAGTATTTACCAAGGGCCAATTTCAGTTTACCCAAATCCTGTAGGATCATGGATACCTGAAGATTCTCCTGGTAGTGAATCTGCTACTTTTACAGGCTTAACTCCTGGTGTTACTTATACTTTTATAGTTCATGATGCGTCAACAAATTGTAGCTATTATGAACCTGCTACTGCACCTATACCAACTAATTCAACATTAACTCTAAATGCTATTAGTTCAAACAATATTACATGTACAGGTAGTGCTGATGGTAATGTATCGTTTACAATTAATAGTGTATACGGAACTCCTGTTAATGTAGATTACGAAATATTTGATTCATTAACACTTAATACAACAGGTGTCACTGGATCAGGAATTGTTCCTGCTGGCGGATCGCTTGCAGTAAATGATTTAGGTCCTTTACCTTTTGGCAACTATTTTGTTTCTATTTCAGAAACATCAGGACCAAATTCAGGGTGTGGAGTTGTAACGGTTCCATTCAACATTACTGAATCTGCTATTTTATTAGACTTACAAGTTTCAATAGATCAAAATGCAAATTGTAATGCAAGTTCTGGAGTAATTAGTGCTATTGGTCAAAATGGTACAGCTCCATATCTATATCAAGTTACTACTACACCTACTACTCCACTCGCTACTGATTCCAATTGGGCATCAGCAAGTGTATTCAATTTAGATTCAGGAAGTTATTATGTGCATTTAATAGATGCTTATGGTTGTATTCAAACCAGTCCTGTTGTTGTTTTATTAATGGATCCAACTCCAGTAATTTCAGCAAGTGTTACTAATTTATGTACTGTAACTGAAGGATATTTTGAAATAGATGTCGCTTTAGCCACTCCTGGTATTGGCCCATATAGTTTTAGTATAAATGGTGGAGCTTACCAAACGCAAACTGCTCCATTCACAATTTCAAATTTATTTTCGGGCACACATACTATTGAAATACAGGATGTGAATGGATGTGGGAATTTAGTATCAATTGATATTCCTGCTCCTATTGAAATTTCAGCAGATATAACATCATTATCAACATGTAATAATGACGATGGCGAAATAACTGTAATAGGCTCTAATGGTTCAGGTTCTTATTCATATAGTATAAGTCCAAATCCCGCTTCAATCACTTTAATAGGAAATGTGTATTCTGGAGTACCATCTGGAATCTACACGATAACAATAACTGACACTATAACGTCTTGTACAGAGGAAATCACGCTTTCAATACCTGAAGCTACTCCTCCAACATTTACTATGACTCCAACTTCAATAACTTGTTTTGGTGATAATTCAGGCTCTTTTGAAATTAATGTCAATGGATATTCTGGTACTTATGATTATGAAGTGTTTGATAGTTTAGGAGCTTCTGTCACCGGAATTGTAAACGCAAATACATCAACAAACCCATTAACCGTTTCAGGTATGTCAGCAGGAATTTATTCTGTAGTAATTACCGAAACCGAAAGTCCGTTTTGTTCAGTAACATCAAATGTAATAATATCATCTCCAGCCGAAGTTTTATCATTATTAGCTTCGGAAACATCTAATGTGACTTGTGATAATAGTCAAGGTACAATTACTGCAATTGCAAGTGGTGGTTGGGCAACTTATGAATATGAATTAACTGGTGATGCTACTGTTGCTTATTCATCTAATGGAGCTTTTACAGATTTATCAGCTGGTAATTACACTGTAAATGTTAGAGATGCTGAAGGTTGTATCGCTTCTGTTAATGTTGTTTTAATTGAACCAACACCAATAGATGCAACATTTACACCTAGTACAACTTTATTATCTTGTTTTGGAGACCAAAACGCAACCATAACAATAAACAATGTTACTGGTGGACAAGGAATTGAGTTTTTATTTACGCTTAATACTATTCTGCCAACGGCAAGTACATCTGGTCCACAAACCTCAAATATATTTAATGATTTAGCGGCTGGAACATATTCTGTAACTATAACTGACAGCTTAGAATGTACTTTAACTTCAGTTGAGATAGTTATAACTGAACCAACACCTATTCAAGCAAATTTAGTAACAGAAACAACACAAACCTGTTTAACAGAATCGACACTAACATTAAGTGCTTCAGGAGGAACAGGTCCTTATACGTTTAGTACTGATAGTACTTTCTCTACAATTTTAGGAACATTTAATTCATCTACTACATTTACAGTGTCGGATGGAACGTACCAATATTATGTAAGAGATGTGAATGGTTGTATTGCTAATTTATCTAACGAAATTACAATTGACCAACTACCAGAATTACTAATCAATTTAGAATCTACTAATCCTACAATCAATTGTGCAGGAGATAATACAGGTAGTATTATTGCAACAGCACAAGGAGGTTTAGGAAACTATGTGTATACATTAGAAGATTCAACAGGTACTACAATTCCTGCAACGCAAAACAGTCCAGGCTTCTTTACTGAATTAGTTGCTGGAACATATATTGTAAATGTAGAAAGTGGTGATTGCGAAACAATATCAGCTCCAATCACAATTACAGAACCTATTGCGCCTTTAGAAGTTGAGTTTACAGTCAATAATATTACTTGTAGCGGAAATAATGATGGTGTTTTAGTGATTAATGCTACAGGTGGAACTGGCACAATTCAATACGCCATTTCGCCTCAATTGAATCAATTTTTTGAAACTAATGTTTTCGAAAATTTAGCTGCAGGAACTTATGATGTAATTGTTCAGGATGTGCTAGGTTGCTATATAACTTTCAACTTTACCATTACAGACCCAGAACAAGTAATTCTTGGTATTGTTCCAAATTCAATGTTTGAAGAAACATGTGAAGGTGAAAACAATGGTGAGTTTAGCATTGATATTTCAGGTGGTACTTTACCATATAGTGTGAGTTTAGATGATTATAATGGCACTTATACAACAGGAAGTTTAGCACAAACAGTATTTGATTTTAATGGATTAAGCGGAGGCGATCATATCGTTTTTGTTCGTGATGCAGAAGGTTGTGAAACTGAATGGAACATTACGTTTCCAGATTCGGTTACGTTTGACCCAATCCTTGAAATTGAATTTTTATGTAAAAACAACAGCCTAAGTAATACAGTTACTGTTACTGTAGATGAAAATATAACTGACATTTCACAATTAGATTATTCGTTAGATGGAGGTCCTTTTCAAATGAGTAATGTATTTACAGATGTCGTTGCTGGAATTGGACACTTCATAGATGTTAGACATACTAATGGATGTATTAAAACTACAGAGCTGTTTGATATAGAATCTTATGAGCCTCTTTCCCTTGTATTAGTTCAAGGAGATGAACCAGGTGAAATCATTGCAAACGCAACTGGTGGAACTGGTATTTATCAATTCTTTCTTAATGGACAAGATTACGGAGATACCAATGTTTTCATTGTAACAGATGAAGGAAATTATACTGTAAGAGTTTTAGATAGTGCTGGCTGTGAAGCCATTGCTAGTATTAATATTGACATTTTAGGACCTTGTATTCCAAATTACTTTACTCCAAATGGAGATGGTACAACAGACACTTGGTCTCCAGGATGTATTGAAGATTTTCCAAACCTCACATTCGATATTTTTGATAGATATGGACGTAAAGTTGCTACTTACAATGTAGGTGAATATTGGGATGGAAGATATAATGGCACAGAATTACCAACAGGTGATTACTGGTATGTGGTTAACCCAAATAGTCCAATATTAGACAAGCAGTACGTTGGACATTTTACCCTTTACAGGTAATGGTACCTAAAGAATTATAAAAATTATTAAAATGAAAAAAATTACACTATATATTCTTTTTTTGGTCTTTACTTCTAGTTATGGCCAAGAATTAAATTTACCAGTTTGGACGCAATACTTGGCGGATAACAGTTTTGTTATTTCACCAACATACGCAGGAATTGGAGATAATTTAAAAATAAGAGCTAACGGACTAACACAATGGGTAGGAATTAAAAACGCTCCAGATAATCAATCGATTTATGCAGATTTTAGAATCGCGAGTCGCTCTGGTGTTGGAATATCTGCTTATAATGACACAAACGGAAATACACGTCAGAAAGGTGTAAAATTCTCGTATGCGCATCATTTAATTTTAGATTATACATCAAAACAATTTCTGTCTTTCGGAATATCATACAATATCAATAGTTTTAGAGTTGCCATTGAAGATTTTGACAATGGTGATGGAACACCAATAGTCGACCCTAGTATTACTGATGATAGATCTATATCAAACAATAACTTTGATGTTGGATTTCTATATCGATATAAAGATTTCTATTTCAGTTTTAACGCAAACAACTTCTTAAATAAAGATCTTGATGATTTTATTGGTCTTGAACCAAGTAAATTACTAAACTACCAAGTTTACACAGGATATGTTTATTCTCCTAAAAAGAACAATAGTGTTGAATTTGAGCCTTCAATATTTTACCAAATGTTTGACAGTGATAACCGTTCTAGTACTGATGTTAACTTTAAATACAGACAGTTTAATAGAGATGGTGATTACTATTGGGTAGGTGGTTCTTATCGTTTCCTTAATGACCAGTTTTTTCAACCATTAAATGTTGGACCAATGGCTGGAATTATGAAAAATGGGCTATACTTTGCCTATGCTTATCAATTGACAATGAATGACCTTTCAGGGTTTAATACAGGTACACATGTTGTTACCATAGGTATTGATTTACTTCAAGGTACTAGTGAATGTGCATGTACAAGAGGTACAAGTTACAGAAAGCATAGAAATAACGGAACGAATAGATAATAGTATGCTAGGGTTTTATTTACTAAACTAAGGGTATAACTAATCTACGTAGTCCACAAAATACATTTGTACCTTGCCTTTTCCTTTGGCTTCAATTTCACCTCTTGGTGTAAATTTAAAAACGTCAAATTCCTTTAGTATTTGATAGGTGCTTTCACTAATATTTACTCTACCTGGCTCACTTGCGCTTTCCATTCTGGCCGCAATATTAACAGCGTCTCCCCAAATATCATATTGAAATTTTGTAGTTCCTACTACACCAGCAACCACAGAACCATTATTGATTCCAACGCGAATATCAAATTTGGCTAGTTTATGATTAAAGCTTCGTTTTGTTTTCTTTACAAACTCAGTTATTTCTAAAGCAGCTTGACACATTTTGGCTGTATGGTTTTCAACAGGGAATGGTAAACCTCCAGCACACATATAAGCATCTCCAATAGTTTTGATTTTTTCTAACTCGTGTTTTTTAATAATCTCATCAAATTTTGAAAAGTAAAAATTGATACTCTCGACAAGTTTTTCTGGACTTAATTTCCCTGCTTCTTCCGTAAATCCTTTAAAGTCTGTAAATAAAACCGAAACCGAATCAAACTGCTTCGCTTTTACTTCACCATGTTCTTTGAGTTCTTGAGCCGTTTCTTCAGGTAAGATATTGGTCAATAAATCATCAGAACGTTGTTTTTCACTCGCAATAATTTCATTCGTCTTTTTCATGAATTTATTTCGCTTGAATAGAGAAATTGCAAAAAGTATGATGAATAATAAAATCGCTGCAATGGCGAAAACAAGAATTTTCTGTGTTCTTTTTTGTTGATTTAATAAATCGACCTCTAATTGCTTTTGAGACACCTTATAATCAGTTTCTGTGCTCGCTGCTTTTTGGATTTGATCAAGGTCTTTAACACTATCTCTATATATTATATGTCTTTTATAATTATCGAATGATCTTTTGAAATTACCATTTTTCTCATAAATATCAGATAGTTTTAAGTAGGCATCACTGACCTGATCTTTAAGGCCATGTTTCTTTGCTAATTGTAAACTTCGGCTAACGTAATCGTATGCCTTATTGTGCTCACCTCTTGCAGTATACACATCAGACATTGCGTTTACATAAATACTAATACCATAGTAATCACCTTGGCTTTCTAATAAATCTATAGCTTCATTTAAATTGGATTCAGCTTTATCATTTTCCTCTTTTTCCGCATACACTAAGCCTACATTTCCTAAATAATAAGCTTTACCGACTTTATCATTTTCCTCTTCGAAAATTTTCCCAGCTTTATTTAGGTAATACAAAGCAGAATCTAGTTCTTTAATATTGAGATATTCATCACCAAAATTAAATTGTGCATAAGCTAACGTCAATGGATCACCCGATGCATTCTCCATTAATTTTAGCCCTACTCTATAATACTCAAAAGCCGTATCAACATCTCCCATAATAGAATAGACGTCTGCGATAGCAATATTCACGGTTGCCTCCTCAGGTTTTAAATCAGCTTCTTTAGATATTCTAAGAGCTTCAAAATAGCTTTCAAGGGCTTGTGTAACATCACTTAACAACTTATGACCATTCCCTTTTTGCATATATCCGGAATACTCATACCGAACAGAATCTTTACTTTTTGCGGCTACAATTAGTTGTAAGCTATAGGAAATCATTTTATCAGTATCTGTTTCAGATTCTGCTAGAAGCTTTAAGATTTCTAATTCACTATTTTCTTCAAAATCACCATTTTTATAAACAACTTCTAGACTATCACTCAACTTCTGGTCTTGAGCAATACTAAATTGACCAATGAAACAAAAAAAGCCTATAACGAGATAGGCCTTTTTAAAGTTTAAAACTGATATGCTATAGTTTAGTTTCACTAAATACTCTATAAATGAAATTAGTTAAGTGTATTTCTTCCTTTAAGTCGAAGTTTAGGGTCGATAATAAAAGGGCCATATTCTACACTTTCTCGTACGATATAACACTCAATATCATATTTCCAATTCAAATCAAATTCGTCTTCTACATCATCTACATTCAACAATACAGTAGTAGGTGCTTCTTCATAATAACTAGCTGATTCACCTGAAGGAATTACTAATGTTAAATATTGTGAGATAAACAGATCATAATCAATTTCTTCATCTAGTTCATCAAAAAAGTAAATGGCATCATATATAAATATATCAGTTGAAAGTAATCCTGCTGGTCTTGCTAAAACAAATCTCTCGCCTAGTTCTAAAACTGATTCTTGATCAGCTGTAGAAACACCATTAGGCTGTCCAAAACTGATAAGGTCCGTAATATCTGTACCAGGAGGCAAAGCTAATATTCCATCAATATCTCCAATGGAAACACTAGGTGTAATAACAATTTGATCAGGAGTACCACTTCCACTATCATCATCACTTCCGCATGAAGCGATTGTAATAGTAAGAATTGCAAGAAAAATAAATTTTGAGATTTTCATAAATGATTTAATTAATTATTGATTAATAGCGATTTAATATGTTATAAAATTTAAGTAACGGCAATAGTTATTAGAGTAGCCAGAATAAAGAGCACACTTAACATGAAGAATCTAATAGCATTTTGAACGTTTTTGAATTTAGTAGCTACAATTGTACTTTCCACATGAATTTGTTGGGCAAGCTGATCAAATAACTCAAACCTATCTTCATTAACTTCGAAAACACGTGTTACATACTCCTCAATACTGTTGAATTTTGAAACAACATCTCCAAAGAAAAAGACATTATCATCATATTTTAAATTAATAATTATAGGCTTAAAACATTTAAACGCATAAAAAATGGATACTAAAGCTGATACAATCCACAATGTAGTAAGAACTAAAATCAAAGGATTTTGATCAAACAGGAATTTGAAATACTCCATTCGATCAACAAACAATCCTATAATTAAACTGTGAAAGGAAAATACAACTCCAGCTTTGACTTCGGAACTTTTTTTTAGTTTTTCTAAACGCATCAATTGTTTAAAATAAACACCTGCGTCTTGTTTAAGTTTTTTTATTGGTTTATCTGAACTTGTGGTTGATTCTTTTTTACTCATATAGATTTTGGTGATGCTTTAAAATTAGCAATTAAAACTAGAAATAGGATTACAAGATAAATATTTTAAGATACTATATCAGATTTTTCCGCTAAATGGACTTAAAAATCACATGATAGGATAAAATTTTAGCGCAAAATACATTTTTTCAGATCTTTAAACATCAATATTTACGCGATAAACAAAAAAACCACATCACTTTATCGGACAAAAACGAGGATTATCAATTAAACTTGATTTACCTACTCATCTGGAATAACTTACTTTAAGATTTAAACCCCAAACCTATTAAAATCTAATTATTATGGATGCCAATTTATCATTGTTTAATCAAATTAATAGCCTGTCTTACTGGTTCTTAATTGAAAGTAATTACAAAAGTACTGTTATCCTTGATGCTGAAAAAGACACTTTTTTTGTTAAGATAAAAAAAGGAAAACATCATTTGTACTCATGTCAAATTACTCACTTCAGTAAAAAAAATTCAAAGTTTTTAAATTTTGAGCTTGCTGCTGTTGTAAATAGTTTGCTTCACATAAAAGAAACCGTTATGCGTAAACGATTTGCGAGTGCTTAAGACTTATTTATTTAACTGGACTGCTGTTCCCGAATAGCTAATTGGATTACGTGTTGATCCATTTAGGAACATTGAAGATTTTAAATTTGGAAATATTGTAATATTGAATCGAAGTAATTCTGATTTAGCTTTAGCATCAAACGAAATTGTATAACTATCGTCTTTAGTGTTTACTTCTGCACTATAGTTTTGTAATTGTCCTTCAATACTAATCGAAGTATCAGAGCCGTTGTAACCTGAACTCATTCGACGTTCTCCAAAATATGGTAATTCAGCATAAATACTATCACCTACAATTCGTAAATAATTGACATTTCCAATTAAGCTAATCTGATTTGCATTACTGCCAGGAGCGATTAAACCAGAATTCTGTAATGAAACCATAGCACTAGAAACTTGAGGGTAAGCCATATCCGAAGTGATTTCAAATTGCTTGCTTTCAACTAACTTTGTGAATTTATCCAATTGTTCTGGAGTTGCCTTAGATTTACTAGAACTACAAGAAAACATAATAAGCACGCCTATCAATACTATATATTTACTAATTACTTTCATTCGTCATATTTATATCAATTAAGGTATGAAATATCTTTCTATAAATCTTCATTTTTAATAAACCTTAACAGTACTTTCTTTTATAAAAAAGTCAGCTACTGTAATAGTAGCTGACTTTAAAATCAATTTCAATAATTCACTTTAGTTTTTATAACCACGTCCTGGCGTATAAGGCGCTCCAGAAGCAATTAACTTTTGCTCTAGTTGTTTTATATCTACATTGTAAATAGCTTCAACCTTATTCTTAATTGCATTTATTTGTCTTTTAGCAATAGCAAAACTATTCTTATGTGTTTCTGTAGGTGCAGATGTAGAATATTTTTGCTCGTAACTAATTATTCCTATCCTATTCGCTGGTGTTTGTGATTGACTCACATCTAACTTCCTTTTTATAGGATCTCCATAAAGCTCTAAGTTGATTGCTTGAAGTTTATCTTCAATTGACAATACTGAAGCAGTTAATGTTTCATAAGATTGCTCAGAACGTTTTATAGCCGCTTTAATATAGCGCAACTTATTATTAGTCTCGTCCATAATAGTTTGCGTTACTGAATAATCTGCTTCAAGTTGTGATACACCTTTCTGGAAAGCAACTTTAGCAGCTCTATCATCAGTAGGCATAACAGTGTTTTTTAAAGCTTTAACTGTAAATGATTTGGGACCAACTAAGGATGACATAGAACCATTTTTAAATAGATCCATTTGAACTGTATAAGTTCCTGGCTCTACTAAAGTACCTTCGTCAATAGCTGCCCAAGGGTTATAGAAAGAAGACGAGCTTAAATCTATTGGATTTGGAAGGGTATATCTTAAATCCCAGTGAAAACGTTGTACGCCTTCTTTTGGTGCCTTAAATTCTTTTTTTACAACAGTACCTGTACTGTTTTTAATAGTAAATACGAGTTGAGGATCTTCTTCATCTCCTTCAGCTTTTAATTCATTATAATTAGGATAAGGTGTGTCTTTTTTAGACTTAATGAGTTCTTTTTCTTTTTCTGAACGTTTATCCTTCAATGATTTATGAGTCTCATTAAAGTAATAAGTAATCATAGCTTCAGGTCCTAAATTTTCAGCAGTAAAAAAATTATCACCTTGAAATGATTTTCCTGGCAACCCCAAAGGAGAGCTTCGTTCCCAACTTAATGCTTCACGAACAGGGTATAAAATTGCTGTCTCTGAAGGTTTGTTATTTTCAATAGTACGTAATGCTGAATAATCATCTAATACGTAAAACCCTCTTCCAAATGTTCCTAAAACTAAATCATTTTCACGCTCTTGAATTGCAATATCTCTAACAGCAATTGTTGGTAATCCTGCCGATAATTCTTTCCAACGCTGTCCTTGATTTGGTGAGAAAAACGCACCATATTCCGTTCCGCAAAAAATTAAATTTTTGTCTACATGATCTTCCTCAATAGAATAAACACTACCCTTAGGTAAGTTACTACTTATGTTTGTCCAAGTTGTTCCTTTATCTGAAGATTTGAAAATGTAAGGCTTAAAATCCCCATACTTATGATGATTAAATGCAACATACAACACATTTACATCATGCTTAGATAAGTAAACTGAATTCACATAGGATTGATTAGGTACTCCAGGAATACTTGAAATCTTTCGCCAAGCGTTTCCTCCATTTTCTGAAATATGAACCAGACCATCATCTGTACCAACAGCTAATAAGTTTTCATCAATTGGAGATTCTGATAAAGATACGACAGCTCCAAATAGTGATGTAGATCCATTTTTTGCAACGGCATCTACACTCACTACACGATCATAAACTTTCAATGTATTTCTGTTAATTTGCTTTGATAAATCATCACTAATAACATTCCAACTATTTCCATAATCATCAGAACGAAATACTTTATTTCCTGCAAAATATAATCGTCCAGATTTATGCTTACTAACAGCCAAAGGCGAATCCCAATTAAAGCGATAGGCATCTTCTCCATCTCGTTCTGCAGGTTGAATACCCATAATTTCTCCACTTAGTTTATCAAAACGAACTAAGTATCCATTTTGTGATTGTGCGTAGACTATATTCGGGTTTTCAGGATCTATTTGTGATTCGAAACCATCTCCTCCATTTGTGATAAACCAATCGAAATTTGTAATCCCATGATTTGTTAACACTCTTGAAGGTCCACCAATACTAAAGTTATCTTGAGTTCCACCATATACATTGTAAAACGGATAATCATTATCGACAGCAACTTTATAGAACTGAGTTACAGGAATGTTTTCTTTAAAATCCCAAGTTTTAGCAGCATCAAATGTTTCGTACATACCACCATCACATCCAACTAACCAATGCTCATTATTATTAGGATCAATCCACATACAATGGTTATCTACATGTTTAAAAACCTCTCCTACACCATTAAAAGTTCGTCCGCCATCATGACTAACCGACATCCAGGTATCCATTGAATAAATTGTATTTGGATCTACTGGATCTGCTATAATTTCTTGATAATAGTTACCACTAGTTTTATGAGAGCTTCGTTTATCCCAACTTGCTCCTCTATTTGTAGAAGCGAAAAATCCACCTTTACCATCAGCAGCTTCTACTATAGCATAAATTATTTCTGGATCAGCAGGTGAAATAGACAAACCTATTCTTCCCAATTCTACACTAGGTAAACCTGTTTGACTTTCAGTCCATGTATTTCCTCCATCAGTACTTTTATGAAGTCCAGAACCTGGCCCACCACCAACATATGTATAGACATGACGTCTTCGTTGTAATGTAGAAGCATATAGAACATCCGGGTTTGTTAAATCCATAACCACATCATTAACACCAGTGTGTTCGTCTACGGTTAAAACGGCTTTCCAATTTTCTCCACCATCAGTAGATTTATATAAACCACGTTCTCCTCCTTTACTCCATAATGGACCAATAGCAGCAACGAATACAACATTAGAATCGTCTGGATGCACAATAATTTTTCCAACATGCTCAGATGTTTTTAATCCCATATTTTTCCAAGTAGAACCTCCATCTATAGATTTGTAAACACCATCACCAAAAGATACAGAACGCTGATTATTGTTTTCACCAGTACCAACCCAAATTACATTTGAATTATTTGGATCTATTGTGATACAACCAATTGAATAAGAACCTTCATTATCGAAGATTGGTTCAAAGGTTACACCAGAATTTACAGTTTTCCAAACACCACCAGCAGAAGCTGCAACATAGTATTCAAATGGATTAGTAGGATTTACTGCAACATCTGATATACGTCCAGATGTTAATGAAGGGCCAATGTTACGCCATTTTAATCCGTCAATTTTAATTTCATCTAGAGGTTGTTTGTCTTCTTTCTTAGATTTTTGAGCAACAACAGATTGCAAACAAAACAAAGTACAAAGAAGAAAAATAAAGGTTGATTTTTTCATTTTTTAAATTAGTTTTTAATAAGAATCTAAAGATATGAAAGTAATTTGTTTTTAAAACTAATTGTAGACCATTTACAAACAAAAAAGGCAGCTCCAAAATGAAGCTGCCTTTTTATAAAATTATTTATTGTTAGATTACATTTTAACCTCTTCAGGCTGTTCGTAATTAAATAGATAATCAACATCCATTTCTTGAAGTTCTCCTAATTTTTTCAAAGCTTCAAAGTCAATGTCTTTTTTATTACCAATAACCATTACATTATAATTCTCTCCACTAATATTGGTGTTAAAGAAATTACGTAAATCATCCATTGTCATATCCTTTATGGTATTGTACATATCTTCTCTATTGTCATTATCAATACCTCGTCTCTTGAGACCTTCATATGTCCAGAAAATACTAGATTTCGTAATACGTTGTGCAGCTATCTTTTTTAGTGTTGCTTCTTTAGCTGCATTGAATTGCTCTTCAGCTTCAGGCATATTAGTCATCAATTCCATCATTGCTTCAACAGCTTGAGGCATTTTATTGGCTTGTGTTCCCATATAAGCCATAACATAGTTGTTATCATCCTTTTTACTTGCCGTACTATAACTAGAAAATGCTGAGTATGCTAATGATTTTGATTCTCTAATTTCTTGAAAAACAATAGATGCTAATCCGCTACCAAAATACGTATTAAATAATCTTGAAGCTGCCATGTTTTCCGCTTTGAAAGGGTCTCCTTTTGCTAAGAATAGCATTTCAGATTGAACCATATCAAAATCAACAAAATAGACATTGCCACCAGTTTCTTTTTCTAGATAAGCCATTGCTTCTGGATATGTTTTTAAATTTCCAGAAACTGTATGATTAGTATTTAAAGCTGCTACAGCAGCATCGATATCTTTTCCGTAGTAAAAAACACGTTGCTCAAAGTTTTTCATTCCTTTTACTATTTCAACTAATTCTGCAGGGTCCATAGCAGTAAGCTCTTTCGTTTGGAAGATATTTCTTAAACGTGAGTTATCGCCATATTTCCCGTAGCTCATTAAACCATTCCAAAGGATATTTCCTTTTTGTGATTTACCATCTACTCTACCTTTTGTAATTGACTCAACGTATTTATTATATGCTACTTCATCAGGAACAGCATTATTCCATAAGTGTTCTAAAAGCTCTAAGCCTTTTGGTAAATTCTCCTTTAATCCATTTAAGCCAACATAAGTAGTTTCTGCTCCTGCACTCACATAATATTTAACTCCTAATTTGTAGAATTCCTTTTTAAGTTCTTCAGCAGAATATTTATCCGTACCTAAATATTCCATATATCCAGCAGCAAGTCCTAATTTCTTATCATTATCACTTCCCATATCGAAGATGATATTCATATCAAATAAGTCATTCTGCTCATTATTAATATAAGACACTTCAATGCCATTATCCATTTTAGTGGTTTTAATAGCGACTTTATAATCTACATACTTAGGCTTCAAAAGTTGTGATTCGGTTTTATTAAAATTAGCAAGGAACTCAGAACTTTTGTTTCTATTTACATTCACTGGAGTAATTCCAGGGTTTTGAACCTTAACAATAGAGTTGTCTTCACCTTGTCGTTTGTAAGTGATTACATAATTATCTTTGTAAAAACCTTTAGCAAAATCAACAAGCTCTTGTTTAGAAATATCTTTTAGATCCTGTAAAAATTCAACTTTTCGATTCCAATCTTCTTGATTAACAAACGCATTAACATACATGTTTGCTAAAGCTGTACTATTCTCATATTGTTGAGTCTGACTCAATTTTAAGTCATTTACTACAGCATCAATCATCCAGTCATCAAATTCACCGTTTTTTAATTTTTCGATTTGAGCTAACAATAAAAGCTTTACGTCATCAAGTGTTTGTCCTTCTTTTGGAGAACCATAAAAAGTATGATGTCCATATTCTTTCATAAATCTAGGGGAACAACCAGCACTTTGAACTGTTTGCTTTTGATTAAGATTTAAATCAATTAAACCTGCATTGCCATTTGCTAGAATCATATCGCAAAGGGTTATCAATTTTTCTTGTTCTGTACTTGTTCCTTCTGTTCTATATGCAATTGAAATGTTTTCTGCTGTTGGTCCAAAAACTTCCTTAACAATTGTTGTTGTTATTGGTTCTTCTTTAGGAAGTGTTGGATGCAAAACTTCTTTGTTTTCAAGTTTTCCGAAAGTATCATTAACCTTTTTGATGGTTTCATCAAAATCTAAATCTCCAACTAATACCATTGCCATATTGTTAGGTACATAATACTTATCAAAATAATTATGAATATCAATCATTGAAGGGTTTTTCAAATGTTCAGCTACTCCAATAGTTGTTTGTTGTCCGTAAGGGTGATTAGGAAATAACCCATCCATCATAGCAAAATAACTTTTCCAACCATCATTATCCTGTCCTCTATTAAATTCTTCAAATACAGCTTCCAATTCTGTATGAAATAATCGTAATACTAATTGACTGAAACGTTCACTTTCAACCATTAACCATTTATCAAATTCGTTAGCTGGAATTTTATTGGTATAAACCGTTTGCTCAAACGACGTATATGCATTTGTTCCAGTTGCTCCTAATGAACTAATCATCTTATCATATTCATTAGCTACTGCATAATTTGAAGCCTCTAAAGACACTTCATCAATCTTTTTATAAATCTCAATCTTTTTATCTGGATCAGACTCAGCTCTATGTTGTTCGTATAAATCTGAAATTTGATCTAAGAAAACCTTCTCTTTTTCCCAATCTATAGAACTAATCTTATCTGTCCCTTTAAATACCATGTGCTCCAGATAATGAGCTAACCCCGTTGATTCTTTTGGATCATAGTTAGAACCTGCTCTTACAGCAATATAAGTTTGGATTTTAGGCTCATCACTATTTTTACTCAGATATACTTTAAGACCATTCTCTAAAGTATATAATCGTAAGCCTGTTGGATCGTTGGCTACAGTTTCATAAGAAAAACCGCTAGCGTCTTTTTGAGACTCGACCGAATATGCCAAATCCTTGTTACTGCTTTCGGTTTTACAACTGTAAGCAATTGCTACAAATGCAACCAAAGCAATTAATTTAAAGTACTTCATGTTTGTGTGATAGTGTTTATTAGTAAAAAAAAATCCGTTAGCTAAAATAAAGCTAACGGAATAATAACGTGATGTTTTTATATATATTTTAACAAGAGGTTAACTAATAACTTCTGCTACTTTTTTTCCTATTTCTGCAGGAGATTCAACTACATGAATTCCGCATTCTCTCATAATTGCTTTTTTAGCTTGAGCTGTGTCATCACTACCACCTACAATTGCACCTGCATGACCCATTGTACGTCCAGCTGGAGCAGTTTCGCCTGCTATAAAACCAACTATAGGTTTCTTACTACCACTGTTTTGGTACCATTTAGCAGCATCTGCTTCTAATTGACCTCCAATTTCACCAATCATAACCACACATTCGGTTTCTGGATCGTTGATTAATAACTCAACAGCTTCTTTAGTTGTTGTTCCAATAATTGGATCACCACCAATACCAATAGCCGTTGTAATTCCTAAACCTTGTTTTACAACTTGATCAGCAGCTTCATAAGTTAAAGTTCCTGACTTAGAAACAATACCTACTTTTCCTTTTTTGAAAACAAATCCTGGCATAATACCAACTTTTGCTTCTCCTGGAGTAATTACACCTGGACAGTTAGGTCCAATTAGGCGACAATCTCTTCCTTTTATATAATTTGAAGCTTTAATCATATCTGCAACAGGAATACCTTCCGTAATTGTAATAATCACTTTTATACCTGCATCTGCAGCTTCCATAATAGCATCAGCAGCAAATGCTGGTGGAACAAAAATAATAGTAGTATCTGCTCCAACTTTTTCAACAGCTTCTTGAACTGTGTTAAAAACTGGCTTATCTAAATGAGTTTGACCTCCTTTTCCTGGAGTAACTCCTCCTACTACATTTGTACCGTATTCAATCATTTGTCCAGCGTGAAAAGTACCTTCGCTACCAGTAAAACCTTGAACTATTATTTTTGAATCTTTATTAACTAAAACGCTCATTTGTGTTTGATTTTTTTAATGAATTTTAAATTGGCAATTCGTTTTGCAAAAATAAGTTTTTGATAATGATTTTTAAACCTTTTTAAACTTTTATTTCAGCATAAGAATTTAAACTATCAGAACTAATATCTGCTAACTGACTAATCTCAAAACCTCTATACATTTTATTGTCTTTAACTTCCCAAATTGTTATGAAATGAGCTAATGCATCTTCTTTCTCTGGTCGTTCTATTGTAGTAGCATAAATAGTATATCTGACAGTTATTGTGTTGTTATCTTGCAGTAGATGGCTCACTCTAAACTTAAATGAAAGATATGATTTCTGAACACCTTTCAACATGTCATCAATACCTTGAAAATCTAGTTTTGTAAACCCTTTACTACTATTCCAACTTAACTCACAGTTTTCATGAAAGAAGTTCATGATTTTATCATCTTTTGCCAAGTCGGATTGATAAAAATTATTAACTATTTCTTTTGGACTCATTTTAGTTTTTTTAGTTCTTCTAAGATTCTTGGAATTTGTTTAATAGAAGCCAATCGTTTCAATTCTTGACGTGCTTCTTGTATTGGAGTTCCCCAATATGCTTTTCCTCCTTCAATAGATTTAGTAACACCAGCTTGTGCTTGTACAACAGCTTTAGCTCCAATGGTTATGCCACTAGCTGTACCAACTTGTCCCCAAATTGTTACTTCATCTTCAATTACCACACATCCTGCAATTCCTGTTTGTGAAGCAATAAGGCATTTTTTACCAATCACTGTATCATGGCCAACTTGAATCTGGTTGTCTAATTTTGATCCATCTCCAATGGTTGTATCACCAGTTACTCCTTTATCGATAGTACAACAAGCTCCAATATCAACATGATCTCCAATTACAACGCGACCTCCTGACAATAACTGATCGTAACCTTCAGGACGCTTTTTATAATAGAATCCGTTAGCACCTAAAACAGTTCCAGAATGAATGGTCACATTATTTCCTATAATGGTATCATCATAAATACTCACATTAGAATGTATAATGCAATTGTCACCAATTACTACATTATTACCAACAAAAGCATTTGGCTGAATAATTGTGTTTTCTCCAATTTTTGCCAAAGGAGAAATGGTTGTGGGAGATGACTGAAATGGTTTAAAGTATTGCGTAAGTTTATTAAAATCTCTAAATGGATCATCACTAATAAGCAATGCTTTCCCTTCAGGACATTCTACTTCTTTATTAATAAGAACAATTGTTGCTGCAGACTCCAAAGCCTTATCGTAGTACTTAGGATGATCAACAAAAACAATATCTCCAGATTTTACAACATGAATTTCATTCATTCCTAAAACAGGAAAATCATCAGATCCAACATATTCTGTTGAAATAATGGCTGCAATATCTTTAAGTGTATACGGTTTAGGAAACTTCATTATTCCTTAATACGTTCTTTATACGTTCCTTTTTCTGTTTCTACTTTTATTTTATCGCCTTCATTAATAAACAAAGGGACATTTACTTCGGCACCTGTTTCTACTGTTGCAGGTTTAGTTGCATTTGTAGCGGTATTTCCTTTAACACCAGGCTCTGTTGCTGTAACTTCTAATATTACAGTAGCTGGCATATCAACTGAAAGCGGCATACTATCTTCTGTATTGATAAGAATAGTAACTATTTGACCTTCCTTCATTAAATCTGCCCTATCTAAAGCGGCTTCTAATAATCGAATTTGAGTATAATCAGCTTCATTCATAAAATGATAGAATTCACCATCATTATATAAGTACTGAAATTTATGAGTTTCTACTCGTACATCTTCAATTTTATGTCCTGCTGAAAATGTATTATCTAAAACCTTTCCGGAAGTAACGCTTTTCATTTTTGTTCTTACAAAAGCTGGTCCTTTACCTGGTTTTACGTGAAGGAATTCTATGATTTTATAGATATCATTGTTATATTTAATACACAATCCGTTTCTTATATCTGAAGTACTTGCCATAAATTATTTTATTTTATTTAACTAACAAATAGCTAGTTACAGAGTTTATTTAAACTTTTAAATTAATTAGATTTGAAGTAACCTTTCATGATTCCTCGATGAGAATTCTTTATAAACTGAAGAACTTCATCACGCTCAGTAGTGGCTTCCATTTCCGCTTCAATTAAATCTGAAGCCTGAGTGTTATTGTAATTCTTTTGATACAACATTCTATAGATATCTTGAATCTCTCTAATTTTTTCAGTAGAGAATCCACGACGACGTAATCCAACAGAATTAATACCTACATATGATAAAGGTTCTCGACCAGCTTTAACAAAAGGAGGTACATCTTTTCTTACTAAAGAACCACCAGTTACAAAGGCATGATTTCCAATAGAACAAAACTGATGAACAGCTGTCATACCAGCTAAAACAACAAAATCTCCTACATTTATATGTCCAGCTAAAGTGGTATTATTAGAGAAAATACAATTATTACCCACAATACAATCGTGAGCAACATGGCAATAAGCCATAATTAAACAATTATCACCAATAACAGTTTTCATTCTGTCAGTAGTTCCTCTATTTATAGTTACACATTCTCTTATAGTAACATTGTTACCAATTATTGTTAATGTGTCTTCATCGTCATATTTTAAATCCTGAGGAACAGCAGAAATAACAGAACCAGGAAATATACTACAATTTTTCCCGATACGAGCGCCTTCCATGATGGTAACATTACTTCCAATCCAAGTACCTTCACCTATAGTAACATTACTATAAATAGTAGTAAAAGGTTCGATGACTACATTCTTCGCTATTTTTGCTCCTGGATGTACGTATGCTAAAGGTTGGTTCATTTTTTTGTTTTTATTTTACTTTTGAAATTTGTGCCATTAACTCTGCTTCAGCGCAAAGCACTCCATTGGCATAGGCATAGCCTTGCATGTGACAAATACCTCTTCGTATTGGTGTAATTAAATCACATTTAAATATAAGTGTATCACCAGGCACTACTTTCTTTTTGAATTTAACTTTATCAATTTTCATAAAGAATGTTAAGTAATTCTCTGGATCAGGAACTGTGCTAAGCACTAAAATACCACCTGTTTGAGCCATTGCTTCAACTATAAGTACTCCAGGCATTACAGGAGCTCCAGGGAAATGACCTTTAAAATATTCTTCATTCATAGTCACGTTCTTCATTCCAATCACGTGAGAATCTGAAAGCTCAAATACCTTATCCAACAATAGGAATGGTTGTCTATGTGGTAACATATCCATAATTTGAATGATATCCATTAAAGGCTCTTGATTCAAATCAATTTGTGGAACGTTATTACGACGTTCGTTTTTTATGATTTTGGAGATTTTCTTAGCAAACTGTGTGTTAATAAAATGTCCAGGCTTATTTGCTATAACCTTTCCTTTTATTCTAGTTCCTATAAGCGCTAAATCTCCAACAACATCTAATAATTTATGTCTAGCTGCTTCGTTAGGATGATGAAGGGTAAGGTTATCTAAAATACCATTTGGCTTAATAGAAATGGAATCTTTTTTAAAGGCCACTTTCAGCTTTTCCATAGTATCTGGAGATAATTCCTTATCAACGTAAACTATAGCATTATTTAAATCTCCACCTTTTATTAATCCGCTTTCTAATAAGGTTTCAATTTCATGCAAAAAACTAAATGTTCTAGAATCTGAAATATCTTTTTTAAAATCTGAAATATGATTTAGTGTCGCATTTTGAGTTCCCAAAACTTTGGTTCCAAAATCTACCATTGTAGTAACTTTGTACTCTTTGGAAGGCATAACTATGATTTCACTACCAGTTTCTTCATCAGAATATGATATTACATCTGAAACTACATATTCTTCTCTAAAATCATCTTGTTCAGTGATACCAGCTTTTTCAAGTGCTTCAACAAAAAACTTTGAAGAACCATCCATAATTGGAGGCTCTGATGCATTTAGCTCAATAATAGCATTGTCAATATCTAAGCCCACTAAGGCTGCTAGAACGTGCTCTGAGGTTTGAATAGTCACCCCATTCTTTTCTAAGCGTGTTCCTCGTTGTGTGTTCGTCACATAGTTTGCGTCAGCTTCAATAACTGGAGACCCTTCAAGATCTACTCTTTTAAAAGAAAACCCATTATTAGTTGGCGCAGGACAAAACGTAAGCATTACATCTTTACCTGTATGCAGTCCAACTCCTGTGAGAGAGATTTCTTTTTCTATGGTCCTTTGTTTAACGTCAGTTTTAATTATTGGCATCTACTTTCTTTTCTAAATCGTTTATTTTTTTGACAAGTTCTGGTAAGTTTTTAAAATGTACATATGATTTTACATAATTCCCATAATCTATTGCCGGAGAACCATATAGTTTTTCACCATCCTTTACGCGATGACCAATACCAGTTTGTGCTTGAACTTTTACATTGTTTCCAATAGTAAGATGACCTGCTACACCAACTTGACCTCCAATCAAACAGTTTTTACCAACTTTGGTAGAACCTGCAATGCCAGTTTGTGCAGCAATTACAGTATGCTCGCCAATTTCTACATTATGAGCAATTTGTATTTGATTATCTAATTTAACTCCTTTTCTAATAATTGTAGATCCCAGAGTAGCTCTGTCTATTGTAGTTGCAGATCCAATATCAACATTATCTTCAATTATTACATTTCCTGTTTGCGGAATTTTTTTAAACTCCCCATTTTCATCTGGTGTAAAGCCAAAACCATCAGCTCCAATAATTGCACCACTATTAATAATACAATTATTACCTACTTCCGTTTCAGAGTATAATTTTACTCCAGAAAATATGGTGGTATTATTACCAATGGTAACATTATCTCCTATATAGGCATGTGGATATATTTTTACATTATCACCAAGTGTTACATTGTCTCCTAAATAAGAAAATGCTCCTAGATATACATTTTCACCATGAGATGCAGATTCCGATTTAAAACTTGGTTGCTCAATACCTACTTTATTGTTCTTTACTTGATTATAGTATTCTAAAAGTTGAGAAAACGATTTATAAGCATCATCTACTTTTATTAAAGTAGTACTTATGTCATGTTCTGGTTCAAATGTTTTATTTACAATAGTTATTGAAGCTTTTGTAGAATAAATATAAGATGTGTACTTCGGATTAGCAAGAAAGGTTAAAGAGCCTTTAGTACCTTCTTCTATCTTTGAAAGCTTAGAAACTTCAACATCTGGATTACCTTCAATGTCTCCTTCTAAGATTCCAGCTATTTGTTGTGCTGTAAACTTCATTCTAGCAAAAATAGAAAAAATGTATCACATATTATGGTAGATTTTGAGTAGTTTATCTAACAGAAGCTAAAAGCAATACAAAAATGCTTGGTGAGATTAATTTTAATGGCAGTTTTGATTCATAAATTGGTGTTCATAATAAGCTTGCTTAAGTCAATTAAGGCTTTGGATAACAGATATAATACTTAGTAACTGGTTTTGACAAAGCTTTTATACTAAACTGATCTGAGGCTTTAGTTATATCAACAACTTTTCCTGATTTTTGAAGAATCTTAATGGTTTGCATTTTAGATTGATATGCTTGATTTGAAATACTATCGATAAACACGAAATATTTTGCCTCTTCTTCAGAAATATTATGTTTTGCCATTAATTCATTAAGATGGTTCTCTAATAGCTTAGTTTTTATAGGTTTATTTTTTAGTTTGATTTTTAAGAGATTCCTATTAATAATCATTTCACACAAATTACTAAGGACAAAATCATCGTGATATTGCCAGTCTTTCATTGCCGAAATAATATCAGTATCGTCTAGTTTTGAGAAGGTTTCTAAAGTTGTATCATCAAAATTAGCTAAAGACACTTCATTGTTTAAAAAATAATGCAATGCTCTACTTGATGGTAAATCCACACCTAAACTGGACAGCTCTTTTGCACGTTTGAGCACTCTAGTTAATAATTGTTCGGCAACTAAACCTGTTTTATGTAGATAAACTTGCCAATACATAAAGCGTCTAGCGACAAGGAATTTTTCAACACTGTATATACCTTTCTCTTCTATTACCAACCTATCGTTTTCTACATTAAGCATTGTAATTAAACGTTCACTGTTAACGTTTCCTTCTGCCACTCCTGTATAAAAACTATCTCGTTTTAAATAATCTGAACGATCCATGTCTAACTGGCTAGAAATTAACTCACACAAAAACGGACGTTCATATTCTCCTTTAAAAATTTTAATAGCAAGCGTTAAACTTCCGTTAAATTCTTTATTCAGTTTTTCCATAAATAGCAATGAAATCTCTTCATGTGATACACCATTTACAATGCTATGTTCCATGGCATGAGAAAAAGGACCATGTCCAATATCGTGTAATAATATGGCAGAATACAAAGCATGTTCTTCATCTCCAGAAATCGTAACTCCTTTAAAACGAAGCACATTAATGGCTTTTTGCATTAAATGCATACAACCTATTGCATGATGAAAACGTGTGTGATTTGCACCAGGATAAACTAAGTATGACAAACCCATTTGAGTAATACGACGTAACCTTTGAAAGTATTTATGTTCAATTAAATCGAAAATTTGAGAACTCGGAATAGTAATAAATCCGTAAATTGGATCGTTAAAGATTTTAAGTTTGTTACTTGTCATCAAACATTAAAGTTTACATTAATAATAAACAAATATACATGAACACTATAAATATCCTTTGGGTTGACGATGAAATCGATCTTTTAAAACCGCATATCCTTTTTTTAGAAAAAAAACAATATAACGTTACAACTTGCCAAAGTGGTACAGAAGCTCTTGAAATTATTGATGATACTAATTTTGATATTGTTTTTTTAGACGAAAACATGCCAGGCTTGACAGGATTAGAAACGCTTAATGAAATTAAAGAAAGACGAGCTAATCTTCCTGTAGTGATGATTACAAAAAGTGAGGAAGAATATATTATGGAAGAAGCAATTGGCAATAAAATTGCCGATTACCTTATAAAACCAGTTAATCCGAATCAGATCTTGTTGAGTTTAAAGAAAAATTTAGACCACTCAAGACTGGTGTCTGAAAAAACAACCTCTAATTATCAGCAAGAATTCAGAAAAATAGCTATGGATTTATCTATGGTAAATACGTTTGAAGAATGGAGTGACCTTTATCAAAAACTTGTGTATTGGGAATTAAGACTTGAAGACATTGAGGATGTTGGAATGACTGAAATTTTAGAATCTCAGAAAAATGAAGCTAATCATCAATTCGGAAGATTCATTGAAAAAAATTACGAAGATTGGTTTGATCATAAAAATGATGCTCCAACTCTATCACATACCTTATTTAAAGATAAAGTTGTCCCAGAATTAAGTGATAAACAACCAACACTTTTAGTCGTTATTGATAATTTAAGATATGACCAATGGAAAGCTTTTGAGCCTATTGTAAACAATTACTATAAGAAAGCTTCTGAAGCTCCTTTTTACAGTATTCTACCAACAGCTACTCAGTATGCAAGAAATGCGATTTTCTCAGGATTAATGCCAAGTGACATGGAACGTCTACATCCTAAACTATGGAAAAATGATACTGATGATGGAGGAAAAAATCTTTTTGAAAATGAATTTTTACAAGGACAATTAAAACGTCTAGGTCTTCAAAATTTAAAAACCTCATACCATAAAATCACCAACCTTAGAGCTGGAAAGAAATTAGTTGAAAACTTTAAGAGCTTAAAAGATAATGACCTTTCTGTGATTGTTTACAATTTTGTAGATATGTTATCCCATTCTAAAACGGAAATGGATGTTGTTAAGGAATTAGCTTCCAATGACAAAGCATATCGCTCGTTAACTGTGAGTTGGTTTAAAAACTCTCCATTACTTGAAATGATTCAACAAGCTCAGCAATTAGGTTTTAAATTAATCTTAACAACTGATCATGGAACAATTAACGTTAAGAACCCATCCAAAGTTATTGGAGACAGAGATACTAGTTTAAATTTGCGTTATAAAACAGGACGAAGTTTAACTTATGAAGACAAAGAAGTATTAGCTGTAAAAGATCCAAAAAGCATTTGTTTACCTAGCCTTACCATGAGCAGCTCATTTATTTTCGCAAAGAGTGATTACTTTTTGGCGTATCCAAATAACTACAATCATTATGTAGGTTATTATAGAAATACCTACCAACATGGAGGCGTGTCTTTAGAGGAAATGATTATACCATTTGTGGTTATGAATCCGAAATAAAATAGTCCATGTAATGCAAAAAAATCCGTTGAAATACACTTTTTTCTAGTTTTTCTCAAATTTTATGCTTATTATTGCCAATGAATTATGCTCGAAGTTCACTTTGAGTGTTATAATTTAGTATTAAACTGTGGAAATAAGCTATAACATAAACGAATTAGAGTCGGTAGCCACTAGGTTATTGGAACAAATCAATTCAAAAGTTGTTTTGTTTCATGGCACTATGGGAGTTGGTAAAACAACACTCATAAAAGCTATGGTTCATGCTTTAGGAAGCACAGACGATGCTACTAGTCCGACATTTTCTATAGTAAACGAGTACGAGTCTCCAAACGGAAACATCTTTCATTTCGATATGTATCGCATCGAAGATGAAATGGAAGCCTTAAATTTTGGTTTTGAAGACTATTTAAATTCAGACACAAATTGGTTGTTAATAGAATGGCCAGAAAACGTTGCAAACTTGCTTCCTGAAGATGTAAGTGAGATAACGATAACAGATAAAGACAAGATCTCAAGAACCCTCAAATTGAGCCAAAACGAATTATTAACCCAAAAACCTGCTTATGAGCGCTGCAATATGCAGTAATAAATAGAACACCTTAGACCGCATAGTTACTAGCAAGTACGGAAAAACCGTAAGCATAAGACGATTAATAGAGTTGTTTTTAACACTCGTTTAACTGTTTAAAAGTGTACTCTCGAAGTATATTTGAACAATTAATTAATTAATCCCTTATATTATGAAAACAAAAAAGTATGTACTAGCACTAGCGATTTTCGGAGGCATGTTATTTACAGCTCACGCAACTGATTTAATCAATCTAGATGGACAATTCAAAACAGAAATTGACAAAAAGAAAGTTAAAAAATCACCTAACGGATAGGAATTTTAATACTAAAAGTATTGTAAATGGGAGTTTTATAGGCGTATTGATCGCTTTAACTCCCATTTTCTTTTATTCATATGTTTATGTTCCTGAATCAAAAGTTTGGGAAACTTTCCTTTTTACCTATGACAGTGGTTATTATGATGATGCCAGCACAAGTGTTTGGATGATTTTAACAAAAACAACTCCATTGATACTTCTGTTTATTTGGTTTTTCACATGTCGTCATTGGTGGTACCATGCAGTATTAGTGCCAATTTCTATGTATATCTATCAATTAATTGGAACCGTAAATGCCGATACTCAATTCTTTGATAATTTTGATTTATTATATATTGTTCCGGTAATGGCAGTTATTATTCCTTCCATCTATTTAATAAGAGCAAGAATGTTTGACAAAATTCATACTGCTGATAAAACTTTGCAAGAATTAGAAGAAGAATTTATGCTCAAACCTACCTCCTTGTTAGGTAAAGTGCGACAATATTTCTAACTCATAATAAATTTAAAACAAAAACACAGCTATATTATAGCTGTGTTTTTTGTTTTCACTCAAGTGTGTTTTTATTTTCTAATGCTTTAATCTTCAACTTAAGATATTTCATTAGTCTTAAATAGAGTCTCACCAAGGCAACACAAGCGATTATGACTAACAAGGCATTCAAATACCACAAAAACTGCATTGTATAATAAACACTTCCAAAATCTTGATCTGTTACTATTTCCATAATATATTCTCTTTAATTATTGCTTTTTAGTTCTAACTTCTTTATCATCAATTTAAGAAATTTCATTAGTCTTAAGTAAAGGCGAACAATAACTACAGTAATTACTAAGGTCAATAAAAGGATTACAAACTGCTAAATCTGCATAATTGTACTAATTGATCCAAAACCGTCGTTTAACGTTGTTTCCACTTAATATTATTTTTATAACTGATTACTTTTGATTTTTGATATCAAATTGCACAGGATTACAACTAATATAAAATGCTAAACTTTATTAAGATTTAAAATAGACTATTTGTTTTTCTCCTCTAATAATCTTGTTAAATACTTCGTTTTTAGGTCAATTAGTTTACTGATTTTTTTGTAAAATTTGATAAGAAAAATCACTATTAGTATAACAGCAGATATTAATACAAATTGCCAAATTACTAATGCTACACTTATCACTTCTATATCTTTCATAATAAAATTTATTAAGTTAATCTACTGCTAATATATACATGTCGATATTTTCACCTGTTTGGTTATCTAATTCTACTACTATTATCCAACCCTCAGTATACCCAATATTAAATCCATCTATAGTTACTCCAATGATGAATTGTCCATCAATTCTAACTATAGTTGTTGTTTCATTAGTAATATATTCATAAGAATTCTGTTCCCATTCTAAAAAAGGTGTAACACCTGAAACAAATGATGTGACTTCTTCTATTTCATATTCGTTTTCTAATAGAGAACCTGGATCATCCAAAACACTTGTTACATGAGCATTTAGATAAACTGGTATAACTATTCCATTTGTAAATTTTCCTTTAAATTTAGTTGTTTTAGTTCCATCAGAATTAGTGGAAACCTCAAATTCGTCTTGAATAAATGAAGATACAAAATCTTCTAAAAATAAATCTAACTCATTTACTGAATTAAAATGTAATGTTTCATTAGAATCTAAAGTTTCATCAAACACAAAAGAGTCATTTTCATCTAATATTTGATTTAATTCATTTGATAACAAATACATATCAGTATTTATTTCAAACCCAGTATTATCATTAGGTGTACAACTTGAATTTATTCCTTCAATTGGGACATCATTAATAATCGTAGTTCCCGTAGAATTGCAATCGTAATTATTATTACTTCCTCCATTTTGATTGTTATTCCCATCATTAGTTCCATTTGTACTTCCACCTCCACTTGACCAAACTGTATGGCAGGTTTCAACAGTTTCATAACTTAAATTCCCGGTACAGTTTGCTCCCCAAGGATGCATTTGCCCTCCATAATCGCAAGATGGAACAGTAGAAAAAACACAAACTTCAATAAAACCACCAACTCTAGAAGCACTTGATGAATCCGTATCTTCTTCTTTAGTCGTCCAAATAATTTCTCTTTCTAAAGAGTATTTTGTAATCTCACCTTGAAAATTAGATAGATTAAAATACCAATCACCTTCTGGAGTAAAATTCGACGGGTTAGAATACCAGTCTTCATCTGGTTCATAACTTAGAATATAAGCAATGTAACCTTCAAGAGTTTCTAACACATATAAGTTTTCAATAAGAGTTGTTTCATCATCATTCAAAATTTTAAATGTATAGGTCGAATATCCATTCTCATCTGTTATTTGAATGACGTGATCTGTATCCATATTTTCAACTAACACAAAATCACTTACATTTCTAGAGAAACTTGAGTATTTTGGAGTGATTTGCATAATATTATCTACAACAGGTTGCAATTCATTCATAGCATTAAGTGAAACTACTTTATATGAAAATTTGTTTTTATTAGTATTCTCAAAAGCAATTGGGTCATTCTTTTCACAGTTTGTGAATAAATGGAATACAACACTGAATAAAAACACTATTTTGATTGATTTGCTGAGTCTTTGTCTCATAATTTCTAAAATTTACACCTATTTAAATAGGTTGGTTAATTATTAAATTATCCAAAGTCTAAAAATTACAAAGTCACAAAATCTTTTACAAAGTCTAAATAAAAAACTAACGTTAGTTAATGAATTAATCCTTATATCAAAATTAAAATTGAATGACTTTGTAAAACCCAATTCAAAAGTTGATAAAGCAAATATAGAAAATATTCTACACAAATATGTTGTTTGATATAAAAAAATTACATTTGTATAAATTATAGTTTATAATTTACTCAAAATTAATCCCTATATAACTATGAGTAAAACCATACATCGCATTATAGAACTTGTTTCTGAAATGAATTTAAGTGCACGCCAATTTGATATTTCCATTGGCACTGCTAATGGCTACATTTTAAGAATGCAAAAGAATAACGCTTCTGTTGGAAGTGATGTTATTGAGCGTATTGTCAAGGAGTATCCGCAAATTAACTTAGTCTGGCTAATTACTGGTAAAGGAGACATGTTTATCACTGAAAAGTCTAAGCCCAAAGCGAGAAGCACTCAGGAGATTGAAGCTTATATCGATAAAAGACTAAAATCTCAATGGTCTGATGAAAAGAAAGCCCTTTTAGATGAGATTTTAAAAGAAATTGAGGATTCAAAAAACAGGTAATTTCTAAACGGATAATCGATCCCTTAAGTCTATTAACTCTTTTAGGTATTCTTTTTTCTCTATTTTCCCTTTTTTATGTTTTAGCTTTTTTATTTCTTTCTTTAAATACCTGTAATTCTTTAAATCAATTTTATTTAATAATCTTATTGAATCATTAATTTCGTTATTTAACAACTCATTTGTTGATTTTTTAGTTTTATTATAATTTAATTTTTTTGACAAGTAAATTATAAGGTAAGTATATATGACAAAGAATAAAATAGAATAATAGAAAGCATTATTAACACTGTTGTATTTTGAGTAATCAATGTTATAGAAAATTTTATTAATCTCCGCAAATAAAGGTACTAGCAAAATAATCTTCCACTTATGAATACAACTTATATACCATATAGTTAACATTGATAATGTCAAAATTTTGCAAGACAGCAACCAACAATAATAATAAACATCTTCAAAATATCCAGAATCTAAAGTAAACCATTTTGTCTTCCATAGTCTATTTTCTTCATTAGGAATAAAAGTATACAAGTAAAAAAGAAAAGGCAAAATAATTATCGTAATTATGACTCCAATATCACGCTTAATTCTCCTGTTTTTCGAGATATAATTCAACATTAGTTTATTCCTTTATAAAAATCATCCCTCAAAGAGATTAAGTTTTTTAAATATTTTTCGCTATTCATTTGCTCTTTAACCTTTTTTAAATTAATTAAATTCTCATTTAAAACTTCTATTCTGTTTTTTTCTATATCGTTAAGTTCAAAAAACAAGTCATCAACTTCTTGATCAATGTCTAATTGTAGTTCTCTAGCCAAATTATAATAATTAAGCCTCCTTGAAATATAAATTAGCAGTAAAATTATTGGCAAAGTCACAGGCAAACTGGCTAAATAATCTATATCGTCAATATGTTGTTGATTTGAATTTAAAGCTGTTATTAATTTAAATAGTTCTATGGTAATAATCACTAAAATTGCAGGTTTCCACCAATATTCACAAGTTAAATACCAAGTTATAGCAAATAGCAATAACAGGAACTTCATTTTTGAATAATAAACTAAATGGTATATATCTGGAAACCCAAAACTCCCAATTTCAAAGCCCAAAACATTTATAGTCTGTAAACCCTCTGGAATTAAATAATTTATATAAAAATAGAGTAGCGTTGCCGAAATAATAAGAATGGAAATGACTATGTCCTTTAATTTAAATCTATTCATAAATCATCAAGTATAGAAAATTATCTACATCTAATATATGAACTTTTATTTAAACTATTCAAATAATTATTTGTAATTTGAAATTTCAATTAAAAGCTAAATGAGTAAATCAAGATCTCCTTTTACCAAAGCACAATTACTTCCGCAGGAAGAAACTCTCGAAATTTTAAAACAAAAAGGCAGCCTATTTTTGGGTATTCCTAAAGAAACTCACTTTCAAGAGAAACGTGTTTGCCTAACACCTGATGCTGTTTCGGCCTTAGTAAATAATGGTCATCGTGTTATGATTGAAGCTGGTGCTGGTGAAGGCGCAAATTTTCAAGATAAAACCTATAGTGAAGCTGGAGCTGAAGTCACGAAGGATACCGCAAAGGTATTCTCCTGCCCTATTATTCTTAAGGTAGAACCGCCTTCCTTAGATGAAATTAAACTTATTAATCCGCAGACCATTCTAATTTCTGCACTACAACTAAAAACCCAACACAAAAAATATTTTCAAGCATTAGCGACTAAACGTATAACAGCTTTGGCTTTCGAATTCATAAAAGATGAAGATGGAGCTTATCCTGCCGTGCGATCGTTAAGTGAGATTGCTGGAACTGCTTCTATATTGATAGCTTCCGAATTACTCTCTAACGTTAATGGTGGTAACGGTTTGATGTTTGGTAACATAAGTGGTGTTCCTCCAGTAGAGGTCGTAATTATTGGTGCTGGAACTGTTGGCGAATTTGCTGCTCGTTCTGCATTAGGATTAGGTGCAAATGTCAAAGTATTTGATAATTCCATTACAAAATTACGCCGTATACAGTCTAATTTAGGTCGAACTATTTATACCTCAACCTTACAGCCTAAAAACTTAATTAAAGCTTTAAAACGTTGTGATGTTGCTATTGGAGCTGTAAGAGGGAAAAACCGATCTCCAGTTGTTGTTACAGAACCTATGGTGGATAGTATGAAAACTGGAGCTGTAATTATCGATGTTAGTATAGATATGGGTGGATGTTTTGAAACTAGTGAAATTACTAACCATGATAAGCCAACCTTTGAATATAATGGCGTTACGCATTATTGTGTGCCAAATATTCCTGCTCGTTACTCACGTTCAGCATCTGTATCCATTAGTAATATTTTTACTCCCTATTTACTTAAAATTGGTGAAGATGGCGGAATTGAAAATGCCATCCGTTTTGATCGTGGTTTAAAAAATGGTTTGTATTTTTACCACGGAATTTTAACTAATAAATCCGTTGCTGATTGGTTTGATTTAGACTGTAGCGATTTAAACTTGTTAATTTTCTAATATAACAGAACATCTAATCTTTATTTATGAAAATAATACACCGATTTGGCTACTACTTAGGTGGCTTTTCAATTGGCCTCGTTGTACTTGCCTTTTTTTTAAGCGGAAAAAAAACATCTTGCGATTATGGTCCTGATGCCAGAACCACAAAAAATATATCGATAAAGAAAAAAACATATACTGATGCGGCTATGATAACAATGTCTAATTTCAGTTTAGACACTTTGATAGTATCAAAACTCATCAGAACAGGTGATGTTAACTTTTCAGAAAGCGAAACTAAAGTCGAAGGTTGTAAAACATACCTTATCGAAAATACTTATGACGATAAAGACGTAGAGATGCGCATTAAGAATTGTGAATCTACAGCAACAATTCTATCCATTAAATTTATTGATGACAATTAAATTAATGTTATCTAAATAAAAAATGCCAATATATTCTTTAGAATATATTGGCATTTGACTAACACTAATTGTAAATTATCTTATCGGGATTTTTTTTAATATTTCTGTATCATCATAAATCAAGCGTACAATATAAATACCTCTTGAAAACTGTGAGCTATTAATTTCTTTATCTAACGATAGTGTACTTTCATTGGATTTTATCTGTTCTCTATAAATAATTTTTCCTGTGATATCATATATAACAAGTTGATCTACATCTACTCTATCCATTCCTGAGATTTTAACCTTTAACACATCTGCATTAACATCTTGATAAATTAAGAAATCAAATGCTTGATCAGCCTCTGGTATAACTGCAGAAGAACAATCATTTACAAATACCATTACGGTAGCTTCATCTGAAGATAATGCATTATATACTAATACTGAATATTCTGTATCTTCTCCTGGAGTCACATTAATACTTTGGGTTACTTCTCCAGTATTCCATAAATAGTCTTCACCTCCAATTGCTGTAAGTGTTACCATTTCATTTGCACAAATCGTAAGATCTTCACCAGCATAAGCTTCAACTGTTTCAACTACATTTACTGTAATCGATTTTTCATCAGAACAACTATTGATATAGCCAGTTACTGAATATGTTGTTGAGCTAGAAGGATTAACAGCAATATTTGGTTGCGTTGCACCATTATCCCATTCATAAGTATTTGCTCCATTAGCTGAAAGTGTTATAAACTCACCTTCTAGAATAGTTACTTCGCCTCCATTCATAATCACAACATTTGGATTAAGGTTTACAAATACTGTAACGTCATCTTGTGCTTGTTCATCACCTTCAAAAACTGTAACAGTAAAGGTTTCTGAAGCCCACGGACTAACAACAATACTTTGAGTTGTTTCTCCAGTATTCCATAAATATGAATCACCTTCTGAAGCTGTTAACGTTGTTGATGTATCTTCACAAATAAATTGGTCTTCACCTGCATTGGCTACAAAAACAAATGGATCTACAGTGACTAAAACCTCATCAGAAGCTTCACAGCCATTTGAGAATCCAGTAACAGAATAAAGTGTTGTAACTAAAGGATTAACATTAATTGTTTGAGAAGTTTCTCCGGTGTTCCATAAATAAGTATCTGCTCCTGATGCTGTAAGCGTAATACTTTCTCCTTCAATAATAGTAACATCTGAACCTGCATTTACATTTGGCAAGTTGTTAACTGTTACACTTACTTCATCTACACTAGAACAGTTATTCTGTATTACTTCTACTGAATATGTTGTAGTTGTATTCGGATTAACAATTATATTTTGAGACGTTTCTCCTGTACTCCATAAATAACTTGCTCCACCAGAAGCTGTTAAAGTTGCTGATGAACCTTGACATATTTCTACATCATTACCAGCATTGGCAACCGGAATAGAATTTATTGTTACAGTTACATCATCTGTATCTGAACTTGTTCCTAAGGCATTAAAGGCAGTAACTGTATAAGTTGTTGTTGTACTAGGATTCACTTCTATACTCGCAGTTGTTTCTCCTGTATTCCATTGATATGTTGTTCCTCCAGTAGCTGTTAAAACTGTGCTTTCGCCTGCACATATACTCACATTGTCTCCTGCATTTGCATTAACGAATTCTGTTTCAACAGTGACAGTAACATCATCTGAAGCCTCACAACCATTTGCAAATCCAGTAACAGTATATGTTATAGTACTTTCAGGATTGACATCAATACTAGAAGTTGTTTCTCCTGTATTCCATAAATAAGTATTTGCTCCAGTTGCTGTAAGCGTTGTACTTTCTCCATCAGTAATTGTTACATCAATTCCTGCATCAACAGTTGGTAATGCATTTACTGTAACAAGAACTACATCAGCGTCTGAAATTGTTCCTGAAGCATTAAAGGCAGTTACTATGTATGATGTTGATGTTGTTGGACTAACTTCTATACTTGCAGTTGTTTCTCCAGTATTCCATTCATAAGTTGTTCCTCCCGAAGCTGTTAAAACTGTGCTTTCTCCTGCGCATATAATTACATCAATTCCAGCATTTGCTACTATTGTTTCTAATTCAACAGTCACTGTTACGTCATCTGCAGCTTCACAGCCATTTGAGAATCCGGTCACTGAATAAGTTATTGTACTTGTAGGATTAACATCAATACTTTGTGTTGTTTCTCCTGTATTCCATAAATAAGTATTTGCTCCAGTTGCTGTAAGCGTTGTACTCTCTCCATTAGTAATTGTTACATCAATTCCTGCATCAACAGTTGGTAATGCATTTACTGTAACAAGAACTACATCAGCATCTGAAATTGTTCCTGAAGCATTAAAAGCAGTTACGACATATGATGTTGATATTGTTGGACTAACTTCTATACTTGCAGTTGTTTCTCCAGTATTCCATTCATAAGTTGTTCCTCCCGAAGCTGTTAAAACTGTGCTTTCGCCTGCACAAATAGTTACGTCAATTCCAGCATTTGCTACTATTGTTTCTAATTCAACAGTCACTGTTACGTCATCTGTAGCTTCACAGCCATTTGAGAATCCGGTAACTGTATATGTTATAGTACTTTCAGGATTAACATCAATACTAGAAGTTGTTTCGCCTGTATTCCATAAGTAAGTATTTGCTCCAGTTGCAGTAAGTGTTGTACTTTCTCCATTAGTAATTGTTACATCTATTCCTGCATCAACAGTTGGTAATGCATTTACAGTAACAAGAACTACATCAGCATCTGAAATTGTTCCTGAAGCATTAAAAGCAGTTACTATGTATGATGTTGATGTTGTTGGACTAACTTCTATACTTGCAGTTGTTTCTCCAGTGTTCCATTCATAAGTTGTTCCTCCCGACGCTGTTAAAACTGTGCTTTCTCCTGAACATATAGTTACATCAACTCCAGCATTTGCTACTATTGTTTCTAATTCAACAGTTACTGTTACGTCATCAGTAGCTTCACAGCCATTTGAGAATCCGGTAACTGAATAAGTTATTGTACTTGTAGGATTAACATCAATACTTTGTGTTGTTTCTCCTGTATTCCATAAATAAGTATTTGCTCCAGTTGCTGTAAGCGTTGTACTTTCTCCATTAGTAATTGTTACATCTATTCCTGCATCTACGCTTGGTAATGCATCTACTGTAACTATAACGTCATCAGTATCTGAAATTGTTCCAGTAGAATCAAAAGCAGTTACTATGTATGATATTGTAGTAGTCGGGCTAACATTAATACTCGCAGTTGTTTCGCCAGTATTCCATTCATAAGTTGTTCCTCCCGAAGCTGTTAAAACTGTGCTTTCTCCTGCACATATAGTTACATCAACCCCAGCATTTGCTACTATTGTTTCTAATTCAACAGTTACTGTTACGTCATCAGTAGCTTCACAGTCATTTGAGAATCCGGTAACTGAATAAGTTATTGTACTTGTAGGATTAACATCAATACTTTGTGCTGTTTCTCCTGTATTCCATAAATAAGTATTTGCTCCAATTGCTGTAAGCGTTGTACTTTCTCCATTAGTAATTGTTACATCTATTCCTGCATCAACAGTTGGTAATGCATCTACTGTTACTAAAACGTCATCAGTATCTGAAACCGTTCCTGAATTATCAAAAGCAGTAACAGTATATGTAGTTGTACTAGTCGGACTAACATTAATACTCGCAGTTGTTTCGCCAGTGTTCCAAACATAAGCAGCTCCTCCTGTAGCGGTTAATGTAGCTTGAAATCCATTGCAAATCGTTTGATCGTTTCCAGCACTGGCAACGACTTCGCTGCCTACGATAAAAACCGTGACGGAATCTGTATTTAGGCAAGTGCCTGTTGTTCCTGTGACTGAATATGTTGTTTCAACAGTTGGGCTAACTGTGATACTCTGTGTTGACTCTCCTGTATTCCAAACATAACTATCAGCTCCAATTGCAGTTAGAACTGTAGAATCACCAAAATTAATTGAAATGTCAAATCCTGCATCCACATTAGGTAAAGGGTTTACTGTTACTATAACTTCATCTAAATCACTTGAACATCCATTTTGGATTACTTCGACTGAATAAGTTGTTGTTGCATTTGGATTAACAAATATGCTTTGGGTTGTTGCTCCAGTATTCCATAAATAACTTGTTCCTCCATTTGCTGTTAATGTTACAGCGGTTCCTTGACAAGTTTCAATATCATTACCTGCGTTAGCAACAGGTAGAGCATTTACAGTAACTGTAACATCATCCGTATCTGAATTAGTTCCTGCACCATCAAATGCTGTTACTGTATACGTTGTTGTTGTATTTGGGTTTACTTCTATACTTGCTGTTGTAGCTCCAGTATTCCATTGATAAGTAACTCCTCCACTTGCAGTAAGTGTTGCTGAATTACCATCACAAATTGACACATCGTTTCCAGCATTGGCTGTAATTCCATTTGTTCCTTGAGTTTCATCAACTCCATTTAAATATTCCTCAATTCCAACATATCCACTTAGCCATGGATGTGTCGTAAGATCATCATTAATACCAAATCCTTTATTGATTACCCATTGATCAGGGATTCCGTCATTATTTGTGTCAAAATTAGCTGGATGTGTATTAATGGGTGTCTGACTTATACTACTTAAAAAGGCTGAACGATGAGTCGTATTCATTACATCACTTTGAGTCCAATCTACCAATGTTTGGGATTGCATATTACTAAGATATATAGTATCAAGATCATCTATTTCAGCAATTTTATTACCATTCTCATCTAATCTAGCATCAGCACCAACATCATTAACTACATCATTAAAAGCCTCAGCATATGACTTTATGACAAATGACTCTCCTAACATTGGGAATGGTGTAAGGCTCTGAAGGTTTGTTGACAATGGACTATCATTTCCTGCTCCACTATAAGTAGTGCCAGAAGGATTATATCTCCATCTCCATAACAACCAGTTATCAGCAGTAGGATCTTCTAATATATCACTTACATAATTTCCTGAAGTATAAATAGACGGCATGTTATTTCCTTGCTTCGAACGATAATAATACATCATACGTTTGTATGTTTCAGAAGTAGGGCTCTGTCTAAAGTATTCATAATAATTACCAATATGATTAGCATTAAAAGTTCCTAAAGGAGAAGAAATTAGTCCTCTATAACCCCATATTACATTATTTATTACATCTACTCTACCATTACTTTGCCAATTTGGAAATCTATGACTACAGTTGTAAAAAGCGTTGTTAAGGAAACTCATGTTATCTGAGTTTTCTTCCTCTGCTCCCATTATCATTCCAGTCTTATTACTTTCAGCAAATAAGTTTCTTTGCCATGTGTAATTGCTTCCGTTTCCCGCACTTGCATTTTCATCTGTTCCCCAAGATACAGAGCAATGGTCAAAAATATAATTATCTACTCTATAAGTATATAGCGCATCTATCTCTGTTGCTGGGTGTTCAGCAAAAGCAGCCCTAAACCTTATGTACCTCATAATTAGATTATTAACATCTTTAAATTCGAATCTGGTATTTGCATTTGAGCTTACTATAGTTATTCCACCAGCAGGAGCGGTCTGACCTGCAATAGTAAGATTGTTTTGAAATGTGACTCTTAAATCTGAAGTTAATTCAATAGTTCCGGAAACTGCAAAAGTAATAATACCTCCATCAGTAACATCTGCATCCGCAAACGCTTGTCTAAGACTACCAGTGCCAGAGTTATTTAAGTTAGTAACTATGTATACAGGCTTACCTCTTCCTCCAGTAACATATGCACCTGCGCCTGTTGCAGATGGAAAAGCTAATTGTTGTGCTTGTGTATGTAAACAAAAACTTGTAATTAAAAATAGGGTAAATACAATTTTTTTACATAATGTCGTGATGCCAGTGGCATGCAATTGATTCTTTGGGGACTTCATTTGCTATTAAATTTGGGACTGTTTAATTCGAGGGCAATCTATATAATAAATTTATAAAACAACGTTTAAAGTATTAATTATTCGATAAACAGTATATTTTTATATAATTTTTCTTACATTTTGAATATATTGTATAGAAAATATGTGATAATTATCGAAAAAAACTTTACTTAATTACGACCAATGACAACTTTTGGATGTCCAATGGTGTGTTTATTAAGAAAGTTTAACATATAAATCTATAATTCTTACAATAATTACTAATAGCTGAAGAAATTAGCTACAAAACTGAATCAAAAGTATTTCATACCTTAATATCATCATTTAATCTAAAGATTAATTATTGATACATTAATCACTAAAAAAAAGCATAAATTCGTTGAAGAATGGACGACATGTATAAAATTGAATACTATACTATTATAGGTTGAAGATTGCAAACACAATTTATTAATGAACTTAAGACAATTCATACCGGAATTAGGTAGCATTGAAGATAAAAGTTATAAATATACTTTTACGGTATTTACACCAGCATACAATGCTGAAAAAACAATAGAACGTGTGCATCAGTCCCTATTAAATCAATCTTTTAATGATTTTGAATGGATTATTATAAATGATGGATCAACAGATGCCACTCATGAAATAATCTCAAATTTCATTAAATCTTCTCCTCTAAATATAAATTACATTAATAATAATAAAAACAAGCATAAAATGGCTTGTTTTTTACAAGGGATAGATCTTGCAAATGGTAGTCTGTTTTTAACATTTGATGCTGATGATGAATGTTTCCCAAATGCTCTAGAGGTCTTCAATTCTGAGTATTATGAACTAACAGAACAGGAAAGATTAAAAATTATTGCAGTTACAGGGCTTTGTGTAGATCAAAATAGGAATGCGGTTGGTGATGAGTTTCCGTCAACCCCTTTAATAAGTAACCCTTTTGAAAATAATGCTATTAAAAGTATTAAAGGTGAAAAATGGGGGTTCACAAGTACTAAACATTTACAGAGTATCAAATTCAATGATTGTTTTATTGAAAATGGTCATATGTTTCCAAGTGTTATTTGGACCCTTTTTGCAAAATATGGTTACCAAACAAAATACATTAATACTATAGTTAGAATATACCATACTAATATTGAAAACTCAATTACATCGAGCTCTCCAGAAAAAACAGCTTTAGGGGCTGTGGTCTATCATATTGTTATCATTAATTGGTTCTTTAAACCGTATGCAATCAAAGCACCTAAATTCTTTTTAAAAAATCTATACCATCTGTTATCTAAGTCAAAATATTTAGATTTAAACCTAAAAAACTACACGACGTCTATTGATTCCTTTATTATTAAATTTTTATTTGTACTATTATGGCCTTTAAGAAAACTCTTAAAATAGCAGTCACCTACTAGAATAACAAGTTTTAAATGATTCATGAATTTTAATATTTAATTAAATATCAAAAGCATATTTATGTTGTAAAAGTGTTTTCCTTAAAATTGTAAATAGACAGTTTCAACATATAACAGAATTTCATTAATATGGAACCAAAAATTAGCATCATAGTACCTGTTTATAACTCTGAAAAGTTTCTTAAAAGATGTATTGATAGTATTTTAAGTCAGACTCATCAAAATATTGAGATAATATTGGTAAATGATGGTTCAATTGACAAAAGTTCAGAAATTTGTGATTTATATGCAAAAAAGGATAATGTTAAAGTCGAACATATAAAGAATAGTGGAGCTGGTGGTGCCAGAAATGTTGGATTAAGATTAGCTACTGGAGATTATATCTCATTCGTTGATAGTGATGACTGGATACATCCAGAAATGCTTAAAACAATGTTGTCTACTTCTCAAGAAAATGGAGTTAGCTTAGTTGAATGCGATCTTGTAAGAGTAAAGAGTCATTTAAAAATTCCAAACATTGAAAACAAGTATTCTGTGATTATTAAATCAAGAATAGAATCTCTGAAACAAATTTTACTCGACCAACGGTTTTCAGTAGTTGTTAGATTATACAAGAAAGAATTATTGAATGATATTTTTTTTCAAGAAAACATTATGTCTGAAGATGTGTATTTCACTTTAGAGGTATTTGGCAGAATAAGCACTTTAGCTGTTATTCCTAACAAATTTTATTATTACTTTTTAAATACTGAAAGTGTAAGCAAAAAACCCTATAGTGTTAAAAAATTAGACACAATAGACTCTGCCCTTTTTATACAAAATGAGATTCTGAAAAATGAAAATGATACAGAACTTATTGAAACAACAAGGAAATTTGTTATGGAAATACTTATGATTAACTATACAGAACTTCAATATAATAGTGAAATAGACTCGTCATTGAAATACCGAAAACAAATTAAAGAATTGATAAGAAAAAATTATTCCATAAAAGACTCATCTTTGCCTCTAATACTAGCAAGATTTTTACCAATAACAATTTTCAATATAACTATTAAGTTGAATTCTTTGATGAAAAACAAACTACAATAATGTACTATATTTCAACCTTTTCGGCCTGATATGTCTAGAATAAAAAAAACAATTAAAAATGCAAGAGTTGGTGTATTCTTTTATAGTATTACACTGTTTATTCATTTTTTTTCTCGAAAAATATTTCTAGACGGTCTAGGAGATGAATTTATTGGACTTACTTCAACTTTACAAAGTATTTTAGGCTTTTTAAACTTAGCAGAATTAGGTATAGGTACAGCTATAGGTGTTACACTTTACGGACCACTATTTCAAAAAGACAAAAAAGAGATAAACAAAATAATAGCACTTATAGGCTATTTATACAAAAAAATCGGATTAGGAGTTTTTATACTTGGTATAATAGTCTCTGTCTTCCTTCCTTTTATATTCTCAGAAACTACTATCAATTTAACAATTGTTTTTTTCGCTTTTTTCAGCTTTTTAACGTCTTCATTGCTAAGTTATTTTATTAATTACCACATTGTAATTTTACAAGCTGATCAAAAAACATATGTTGTTTCTTCTATCTATCAATCATTTACCATTCTTAAGCTGATAATTCAGTCCATTTTGGTTTATTATTATCAAGCTTATTATCTATGGATTCTACTTGAACTTATATTCCCAATAATTTATTCAATAGTCATAAGGTCAAGGATAAAAAAAGAATACCCATGGCTAATATTAAATAACAAGCAAAATAAGTCTATTTTAAAAGGCTATCCTGAGGTTATTAAATTGATTAAACAATCATTTGTTCATAAAATAGGAGGTTTTGTTCTTAGTGGTACCGATCACATTTTAATTTTCGCTTTAGTAAATTTAAAGAGTGTTGCTTTTTTTGGTAATTATCAACTTATCTTTCAAAAACTATCCCAACTAATAAATAATTTTTTTGGAGGGATTGGTGCAGGTGTCGGAAATTTAGTTGCCGAAAATGATTATCAGAATATACGAAAAGTGTTTTGGGAAATGATGGCACTTCGATTCTTAATTGGTGGGTTTATATGTATAAATCTCTACTATCTGATAGAACCATTTATTTTACTTTGGTTAGGCGAAAAATATATTTTAGATCAATGGATTTTAATACTTATGCTCATAAATCTATTTATATCACAGATTAGAACACCTGTAGAAAATTTTAAAACTGCATATGCTTTATTATGGGATGTCTGGGCTCCTGTTGTTGAAATAATAATAAATTTGAGCGTTTCATTGATATTTGGAATGATTTGGGGCATAAAAGGAATTATGTTTGGAACATTAATAAGTTTATTAGTTATAGTAATATTTTGGAAGCCCTATTTTTTATTTAAATATGGCTTTAAAAAAAATGTTTCAGAATATTGGATAGGGTTTATAAAACTAATGCTTACGTTAATTGGTTCATTAATAATAATTTGGTGGCTCATCAATTTGTGGTGCAATGTGCAAGTTGATAATTACTTAGATTGGGTTCTATTGTCAATTAAAATTAGCCTAATTACCTTAGGCGTATACGTTCCATTCTTAATAATGAATCGTGGATTTAGAGATTTAATGTACCGATTTAAAAAATTGATTAGAAAAAATCTATTCAAACAAAAATGACCAAAATAAAAAAAACAATTGGATTTACAATTGGCAGTTTAAATCCTGGAGGTGCTGAGCGAGTAATTACTTGTCTAGCAAATGAGTTAGTTGCAAATTACAATGTGATAATAATTACGTTAGAAAAATGTGATTCTTTTTATGAGCTAAATCCAAAAATAATGTTGTTGAATTGTAATTTAATTATTCCTGAGAATCAAAATATGATTGGTTCTATAAGAAACCATTCGAAAACTATAAAAAAAATATCTGGATTTATCAAAAGTGAATCAATTGACCTCATGATTGGTTTTACTACTTCTGTTAATGTTCTTTCAATAATATCTGCCAAATTAAATAATATTCCAATAATCATTAGTGAACGGAATAACCCTATTGCAGATCCACCAAACAAATTCTGGAAAATATTAAGAAATTCTTTATATAGATTCACAGATTATTTAGTCGTTCAAACTTCTTCGAATAAAGATTTTTATGCTAAAATAATTCCTTCAAAAAAAATTGTCATTATTAAAAACCCTGTCGCTCCTACTTTAACGTCTAAAAGAATTATTAGAGAAGAAAACAAAAAAAATAAGACAATCTTAACTGTAGGAAGGCTTGATTCTAATAAATCACAAGATTTATTAATAAAAGCATATTCAAATATTTCTAATAAAAATGATTGGCAATTACAAATAATTGGTGATGGAGACAAAATGGATGAATACAAAACTATTGCTAAAGACTTAAATATAGATCATACTGTATCTTTCTTAGGTAATGTTTCAAATGTTTATGATTATTATAACAACGCAAGTATATTTGTTTTTACTTCAAAATCAGAGGGATACCCTAATGCTTTGGCTGAAGCCCTATATTTTGGAATACCTAGTATTTCTACAAATTGTCCTCATGGTCCTTCAGATTTAATAGATAACGATATTAATGGGATATTAATCGAGGTTGATAATCAAAAAATGTTGGAGCATCAATTAAAAAGACTCATGATAGATGAAGATTTAAGAGATAATTTAAGCAAAAGTGCTATTGTAAAAAGTCATAAATTGGATATTAGCTTAATTACTTCATCATGGACAGAATATTTCAATAAATTATTATAATGAGTACTGTAAATAAATTATTCTTATATATTAGAGTTCTATATGGTAAATTTTTAATTTCTTTACTTCGAATTTTTAATCCAAATTATTTCTAATAGACATAAATGAAAATATTAAGATTCATTGTAATTACATTCTCTATTTGGTATCTGCCTACGTTTATACTCCAGGTTTCTGGAGAAACAGCTGGCTCATACACTAGTTATTTAATGTTTATAATGATTCTTGGGTATTACTTTTTAGCACCTAAAGTTAAACCTAATTTTTCCCTTATATTTTTAGGAATTTCATATTTTATAATTTCAGGATTAGGCTATTCTGGTGAATTTGATTTTTTTGCTTTCAAGTTCCTTAAGTTTCTTATTTTCATATTAGGAATGAGTGAGCTAGTAACACGATGCAAACCCAATTACCTATTCTATTTTTTACTAGTAGGAGCAATTAGTATAATTGTTAATGCCGTATTCTTTGCACATATATATGGAAGGTATAGTGGATTTTATCTCAATCCAAACCTAGCTGCCCTAGTGGCTTTGATTGGTTTTTGTTTTTGTTTTAAAGTATCAAATCGAGCATTAAGAATGGTTGGTTTTATCATTTTTATCTTCGCTGGTTTTCTCACCTTCTCTCGTTATTTTATTCTCATGTGGATATGCTTGAGTATTATTTCAGTTTTTATTAATCGAAAAAATGCAGAAGTGTTGGGTATTGGTATCGGTAGTGGTATAATTATATTGGCAGTAGCTTCTTTTTTACAATTAAATACTGAGCGATTTACCGCTATAGAAAATATACTTGGGAACCAAGTTGAGCAAGGCACAAAGGTTTTATCGCAAGATTCTAGGATTGATACCTGGTCATCTTTTTCCGAAGATATTTTAAATAATGTCATCTTTGGTAAAGGATATTCTTCAATGAGCGGAGATATTGGCAATAGTGTTGGTGTTCACAATTCCATTTTATTAACTATAGGCGAAGCTGGAATAATTCCGTTTTTCATTATGATCATTCTATTTAGTAGACTTTTTTACCTTGGATTAAAGACTATAAAAGAAGAATTATTCGCTGGTTTATTAAGTTTAGTAATGTGTTCTTATATTTTTGTGTCTCATAATTTTTATGATAATTACCTATTATTATTTTTCTTGACATGGCTAACATGGTATTTATCTAAACCAGCTAACGATGCTGAATCTGAATCTGAAATAGAAACAATATAAAACAATTTATTTATGTGTGGAATATATGGTACAACCATAAATTATAATGAATCACAAGTCAAAGACAAACTAAAACGCACATCTTTTAGAGGTCCAGACAAAATGGGTTGGCAGTTCTATGAACAAAATAATCATCAAATCATATTTGGACATAACAGATTGTCAATTATAGATTTAGACCCTAGATCCGACCAACCATTCACCTACTATGAGCATATTCATATCGTTTTTAATGGTGAAGTTTACAATTTCAAATCCATAAGAGAGGAACTTATAAAAAAAGGATACAAATTCCATACTACTAGTGATACTGAAGTGCTCTGCGCTGCATATTTGGAATATGGGCAAAACTGTGTTGATCACTTTAATGGCATGTTTGCATTTGTTATTTATGATGAAAAAAAACAGCAATTTTTTGGTGCTAGAGACCGTTTAGGTCAAAAACCATTTTATTACTATCATAACGGTAAATCCTTTGAGTTTGCCAGTCAGATATCCTCTATCCAACTACATATGGATAATCTTACTATATCAGAACGTGCTATTTCATACTACTTAGCTTGGGGAAACATTCCTGATCCGCAATCAATTCTCAACGAAGTAAAGAAACTTAAAGCTGGACATAAGTTTACATTTGATTTAAATACTGGAGATTTTAACACGAAACCATATTGGGATATCGACTATAAAAATAAACGTCCATTTAAAGGGTCTTACGAAGATGCCAAGCAAGAACTGAATGAGATTCTAAAAGATGCCGTTTCAACACGTCTATTTGCAGATGTACCTGTTGGTGTATTTCTTTCAGGAGGTGTTGATTCTTCTTTAATTGCGGCTAAGGCAACAGAAACAACATCAACAAAAATTAAAACCTTTTCAGTTAAATTCAATGAAAAAGGATTTGATGAAAGTAAGTATGCACAACAAGTTGCAGACCATTTACAAACTGACCACCATGTTATTGAATGTAATTATGATGAAGGAATTGACCTAATTAAAGGTTTTAATGAATTCTATGATGAACCGTTTTCAGATTCATCAGCAATACCTTCTATGTTATTAGCAAAACATACTAAAAAACATGTTACCGTTGCATTATCTGGTGATGCTGGTGATGAGAGTTTTATTGGGTACCACAGATACAACTGGACAAAAAAGAACAATAAAATATATAAATTACCTCAATCATTTAGAAAACTTTCTGCTAGTGGATTAAACTTAATTCCGAATTATAGGCTAAAAGTTATTGCTAAAGCCATTCAACATAAAGATTCAAATGAAGCCTATTTAAGTGCCATGACTGGTGTAGATCAATCATATATTAAAACAGACTATGATAATCGTGATATTGAAGAGCTGAAATATTTAATGCATGATCATAAAAATTTAATTGAGCGTATTTCAGATTTTGATACCAAAACGTATCTTAATTTTGATATTAATACTAAGGTCGATAGAGCAACAATGGCATTTTCATTAGAAGCTCGTGCACCTCTCCTTGATCATCGTGTGGTTGATTTTGCTAATTCACTACCTACTGACTTTAAATTTAAAAAAGGCATAACAAAACGCATCTTAAAAGATGTACTATACCAATCGGTTCCAGAACATATTTTTGATAGACCAAAATCTGGTTTCACTATGCCCTTTGCTCGTTGGTTCAAAGAAGATTTAAAAGACTTTGTTTTGAGTGAACTTAACGATGATGCATTAAAATTAATACCTTGTATTGATGTCGAAAAAGTTCAGTTCATGATTAAACAGCATATGGATGGCAGCTGGAATAGGTATCCTCTCATATGGAGGTTGTTGGTATTAAAACAATGGCTTAACGACAACGGAAAAGGACTTCCAATTGTATAATTAAGTGATGGAGAAAAAAATCAAAATATTATTCATTTTACCATCACTCAGACCAGGAGGAGCAGAACGTGTTGTATCTTTTATCGCACAGCATTTAGACAAAACTAAATTTGAACCTAAACTTCTTATTGTTGGATATGAAAAGAAGGCTGTATATTCTTTTGATAATATTGAAACTGTCTTTTTAAATAAAAGCCGTGTTCTTTTTGGAATTTTTGGAATTTTCAAAAACATAAACAAATTCAAACCAGATATTGTGATGACTTCAATTGCTCATCTAACAATGGTTACTGTTCTGCAATCTTATTTTTTCCGAAAAACAAAATTTGTCTCCAGAGAAGCAAATATCAAAAAAGTTAGTCGACAATATCATAATGAAATGCCATCTACTCTAGGCAACATTCTAAACAATCTTAGCTATAAGCTTTTAGACTTAGTTATTTGTCAGTCTAGGGATATGGCTAGTGAACTCATAGATTCTCATCCAAAACTTGAACAAAAAATAACAATTGTAAATAACCCAATTACAAAAGTGTATTCTTCGGAAATAAATATGCCAGAACTAACAAAGCCTCATTACATTACTGTTGGCAGATTACATGAAGAAAAAGGACATTGCAGAATTCTGTTAGCGCTTAGTCAATTAGATTATGATTTTGATTATACGATTATTGGAAAAGGAATTTATAAAGCCAACATTGTAGACAAAGCCAATTTATTAAGCATAATGGATAAAATTACATGGATAGACTTTACTGATAAAGTTCAAGAATACTTAATTGATAGTTCGGTGTTTATTCAAGGGTCTTTCGCAGAAGGCTTTCCAAATGCTTTATTAGAAAGTTGCGCTGCTGGCACTCCAGCAATTGCTTACAATTGTTTAGGTGGAACCTCAGAAATTATAGATAATGGTATTAATGGGTTTTTAGTAGATTCTGAAAACGAACTAAAAAACAGATTAATAGAATTAAAAGTAAACCCAATAGATAAGCGTCAAATCATTACATCAGTGATGAAAAAATTTAGCCCTGAACAAATCATAACGCAATACGAAAAGGCATTCACTAATCTCGTTAAATATTGATGCAAAAAAAACAAACTATAGATTGGCTTTTTGTACTTCCAGATGATTTAATTGGAGGAGGAGCTCAGCAGGTATTATATACAATCATCAATTATTTTATAGCACATGGTAAAAGTTGCACAGTAATATTTACAGTTAGAAAAAAGCATCATGGGTGGGAATCTTTAGAGAGTAAATGCAATATTGTATATCTTGATTATAGTTCGGTCTATAAAGGATATTTTGGTGCTTTCAGTTATATAAGAAAACTGTCTAAGACTCATATCATTAAACATGCTATTAGTTCTCAAGCACTAATTAATGGGCTTCTTGGTTTTTTAAAGTTTGTGAAAATTCTAAAAAATACAAAATTGGTTTTAAGAGAATCTACATCCATATTTTTAAGATTTAAAGGGTTTAAACTCTTACTGTACAAAACGGCGTACAAATTAGGATACAAGCAAGCAGATTTGATTATTTGTCAAACAGATTTAATGAAACAACAACTTTTAGAAGCTTTACCTTGGTTAACTAAAAAAGATAAAGTTGTCGTTATACCTAATCCAGTAAATCTTGATGAAATAAGCACAAAAGCGAATGAAGTGATTAATTTTGAAATTGATAATTTTATAGTTGCAGCTGGTCGCTTTATTCCAGAAAAAGGATTTGATCTCCTTATTGATGCGTTCAATCTTTTAGATGACAAAACCTTAAAGCTGGTTATTCTAGGAATTGGTTCAGATGATGAACAACAAAAACTAGTTAGTCAAATTGAAGCTCTTGGTCTACAAAAGCGTGTCAATTTATATGGTTATGTGAAAAATGTATATCCTATTTTTAGTAAAGCAAAACTTTGTGTTGTATCCTCAAGAATTGAAGGGTTCCCTAATGTATTATTGCAAATGATGTCTCAAAACAATAATGTTGTGAGTACAAAATGCGCTGGTGAAATCGCAAATATTAAAGGTTTATTTACTTGTGAAACATATGATTTCACTGCATTATACACCGTTATGGAAAAAGCACTTATCAATAACAAAGATAATAAGAATTTGTATTTTAACGATTATAATAAATCAAGATCAATTGGTAACTTTATCAATACAATGCTAAACCAAATTAACAATTAATAATGCAAAAGTTAATACGTATAACAACAGTTCCTTCATCCTTAAGAACTCTCTTAAGAGGACAGTCGCTGTTTATGAGCAAGTATTATGAAGTTATAGGTGTTTCAGGTGCTGGAGATGCATTAAATGAAGTAAATCAAAATGAAGGCATTAGAACTCATGTCGTTGAAATGACAAGAACAATCACGCCTTTTAAAGATCTAAAAGCTGTATATCAACTTTATAATTTTTTTAAAGCTGAAAAACCCTTTATAGTTCATACACATACACCTAAAGCAGGAACTGTAGGAATGCTTGCGGCTAAGTTAGCTGGTGTCCCACATCGTTTACACACTATTGCAGGTTTACCTTTGCTCGAAGCAACTGGCAATAAGCGTAAATTATTAAATGTTGTTGAAAAATTCACTTATCGTTGTGCGACAGGTATTCTTCCAAATTCTTTTGGACTAGAACAAATTATTTTAGACTACAAGTTTACAAAACCAAATAAACTCAAGGTAATTGGTAATGGAAGCTCTAATGGAATTAATACCGAACACTATGATACCGATCTAGTTACTGAAGACGTTAAAGCAATTCTAAAAACAGAATTAAATATTTCTAAAGAAGACGTTGTTTTTATATTTATAGGACGAATTGTAAGAGATAAAGGGATTAATGAACTTGTAGCTGGATTTAATTCCTTAACAGAAAAGAATAACAATTGTAAACTCATATTAGTTGGTCCTAGAGAAAATCACTTAGATCCTTTATTGCCAGAAACTGAAACCTTAATAAAAGCTAATAAACAGATTCTAGCTGTTGGTATGCAAAAAGATATTAGACCTTATGTTGCTATTTCAAATGTACTCACTTTCCCTAGTTATCGTGAAGGTTTCCCAAATGTTGTACTTCAAGCAAGTTGTATGGGATTGCCTTGTATTGTTGGCAATATAAACGGTTGCAATGAAATAATAGAAAACAATATGAACGGGTTAATCATTCCTGTGAAAGATGCTAAGGCAATCGAAGATGCCATGCAGTTTATGATTGATTTTCCTAAAAAACGTCAAGCCATGATTGCACATACACGTACTAGAATTATTGAACGCTATAAGCAGGAATTTGTTTGGAATGAAATACTAAAAACCTATCAAAATCTAACGTAATGAAACTATATGGAAATGTCATAAAACGTCTATTAGACCTAGTTACAGCGAGCATTGGCTTCTTGCTTGCCTTCCCTATTTTTATTATAGTTTGGATTGTATTACTCGTAAAAAACAATGGTAGCGCATTCTTTTTTCAAGAACGACCAGGAAAAAATGAACGCATCTTTAAGATTATCAAGTTCAAAACAATGAATGATAAAAAAGATGCCAGTGGAGAACTTCTTCCTCCAGGAGATCGTCTAACAAAAACTGGAATTTTTGTAAGAAAGTATTCCTTAGATGAAATTCCACAATTATTAAATGTTATAAAAGGCGATATGAGTTTAATTGGCCCAAGACCTTTGTTAATTAGATACTTACCTAGATATAATAAATTTCAAAAACAAAGACACAATATCAAACCAGGAATTACAGGTTGGGCTCAAGTAAATGGAAGAAATGCCATAAGTTGGGAGCAAAAGTTTGAATATGATGTTTGGTATGTAAACAACATTTCTTTAAAATTAGATATAAAAATTATATTTTTAACCATCTATAAAGTTTTTAAGAAAGATGGAATTTATAGTGTAGATAATGATATTGTACCTGATTTTATGGGTACAGAAACTAACCAAAATATATAAATGAGTTTAAATTTACTTTTTACTTGTGCAGGTCGACGTAATTATTTGATTAATTATTTTAAAGAAGCCATAAAAGGTCAAGGCCAAATTTTTACTGCTGACATGAGCACCTCTGCTCCTGCTATGGTTGATGCTGACGTTGCTATTGTTGTACCAAGCATTTATGATGACAATTATATTACAGATTTAAAAGATATCGTCATAGCACATCAAATTGATGCTATAATTTCCCTTAATGACCTAGAGTTACCTATTTTATCAAAGCATAAAGTTGATTTAGAAAAAACTGGTGTTAAAGTTATCATTTCAAGTGAAAGTGTTATTGACATTGCATTTGATAAAATGAAAACGTTTGATTTTATATCAGAAATCGGCTTAAAAACTCCTCAAACTTATACCTCTCTTAAAATAGCGAAAGAAGAAATTTATAATGGAAATCTTAAATTCCCTCTTGTAGTAAAGCCTCGTTGGGGAAGTGCATCCATTGGAATTGATTTTCCAGAAACTGAAGAAGAGCTAGATTTGGCTTTTAAACTTCAGCATATAAAATTGAAAAAGTCTATTCTTAACACTGCTAGCGAACAAGATCTTGATAACGCTATTCTTATTCAAGAAAAAATGAATGGTCAAGAATTTGGTATGGATATCGTTAATGATTTCGAAGGTAATTATTACGGCACTTTTGTAAGAGAGAAAGTTAATATGCGTTCTGGTGAAACTGACAAAGCTGTATCTGTTATTGATTCCAAATTTGAAAATATTGGTAGAATTATTTCTGAAAACCTAAAACATGTAGGAAATGTAGATTGCGATGTATTTGTTGCCAATAACGAACTTTACGTTCTTGAGTTAAATCCAAGATTTGGAGGAGGTTATCCCTTCTCACATGAAGCAGGAATTGATACTACAGCAATCTATATTGAATGGTTAAAAGGCAATACAGATGTCTCGAAATTCAATCAATATAAGGCTGGAAAAATGTTCTCAAAATGTGATAGAATGCTGGAAATTAAATCTACGAACTAAAAGTAATTCGCTGCGCTTTTTTTGAACCAGAGATTATAAATTCATTAGTCTTATATGAATTCTTATATACTTTTATGTTATTAATAGCTTCCGGATTTGCAAATCCAAACGTATATACGTATTGAAGTAGAAAATCATTAGATTCCTCAGTATAATTTACGTCGATGTAATTTGAAGATAAAGCATCAAATTCTTCAAGTTTTTCAAATTTAACAACTTGATTTATAGTTGATTTAACATCTCCTTTTCCCCCTTTTAGAATATACTTATACTTTCTGTACAACTCATTGACTTTCTTGCGTCTCAAGAATAGCTTTAATCTAAAATAAGTTTCAATATAATTCGCAGTAACTATAGAAACTAATGACCCTGAATCGTATAACACATGATAATCAAAATCATAAGCTACATTACTCCACTTATGTTTATAATCAAAATCGCCTTTAGAAAAATCTGAAATTCTGTAATTATTTTCAAAACACCACTCTAATAATTTAATAATTGATGTCTTACCAACACTGAATTTATAGTAATCTGGATCAAATACTGTAATAGTTTCAAATAACACATCCTCAGAATGAAAATTTAAGGTAATCCCAATAGGCGTTTCGTCTCTATATACAATCAACAATGAAGCCTTTTTTTCTTGAAACATTTCATATACAAGCTGAGTGTAATAACTCCATTTTTCAGAGCTCAAATGATGGTAATTAGTTTGTTTACCGTCAAAACGTTTATTCAAAAGGTCATAAAACTGATTAAAAACAACATCAAATTCAGATTGAGAAATTTCACCATGTAAGAACGAATACCTAATATTAAAACAGGCTTCTAATTTTCTCATATTGGCCCTAAACTCTCTCCTGTTTTTTGAACTGAATTGTGAATTTATATAATCATCTTGATTCTCAAAAGAAGATATATCCATTAAAAACCCTTGGTACTGGAAAATCTTTTTAAGTTTAAGTGACGATTCCGTAGACGTGTTAAATTCTTTTACATTAAAATATTGAGGCACATCATATATCAATAACGTTTTCCCTTTATAATCTGATTTAGAATAATCTATATTATAAAATATTCCTTTGGTTAAGTTTTTTCCAATATTCTCATAAATTGGCAAAAAAGAATGCTTAAAAAACTTAACATCAGATATAAATTCAAATGAGAAAGGTTCTCTTGATCCATTAAAGTGTTTAGACCAAATTTTCACAAAAGTTGAAGAAGTAAAAGGGTTGATTTTCATTCAGATAGATTGGTTTCCCTAAATTCAATACAAAAGTAACATTTTTGATAAATTATATTCAATTTAAAGAATCAAAAATAATCTTCTTATTTTATTTACATTTGGCTCGAATATAAACAATGTTATGAAAGGTCATTTTGTTATTTCTCTAGATTATGAGATTCATTGGGGAGTTTTTGATAAAAGAACTGTTGAAGAGTATAAAGAAAACTTGTCAAATGTTGGAAAAGTTATTGATCGGCTTCTTGCGCTAAGTGACAAATATAATGTAAAGATTACATTTTCGACTGTAGGCTTTTTATTTGCCAAAGACAAAAAAGAACTGTTTGATTATATTCCAATAAACAAACCAACCTATTTAAATGAAAAGTTAAGTCCTTACCCTCTTTTAGATGGTATCGGAAATAACGAAAATGATGATCCGTTTCATTACGGGCTTTCTGGAGTAAACAAAATTCAAAACAATGGTAATCATGAAATAGGAACACATACGTATTGCCATTATTATTGTCATATACCAGGACAAACTATTGAACAATTTGATGACGATATTAATTCAGCTGTAAGTATTGCAAAATCAAAAGGTATAGAGGTTAAAAGTCTCGTTTTCCCAAGAAACATGATAGACGCTCATAAACCAAGTGACAAACCTCTACTCAATGTTCTAAACAAGCATGGGATCACATCTTTTCGAGGGAAAGAAAATTCATTTATATATAACATACATACTACAAAATTCTATAAAAACTGGTTTATTCTTAAATTATTAAAATTTTTAGATGCCTACATAAGTATTACTGGACCAAATACCTATGATGTTATAAAAATTAATAAAAGCAGTAAGGTAATCAACTTGCCTTCTAGTAGATTGCTTAGAGCATATAGTTATAAATTTAGAATGTTTGAACCTTTTAAATTGAAGCGAATAAAACGTGCAATGACTCACGCAGCAAAAAAGAACGAAATGTTTCACCTTTGGTGGCATCCTCATAACTTTGGAGCACAAACAGATGAGAATTTCTCCACACTTGAAGAGGTTTTTAAAACCTACAAGTCTCTAAATGAGACTTATGGATTTCAAAGCGAAACAATGACTGGACTTACTAATAAAATTAAAGCTACTCAATAGTAAAATATGGTCATTTCTTAATAAACTGAATATAAGTTAACGTGAAAAATTGTTTTTTATCGTTTTTATTTGGTTAGTCAAACTGTATTAATGCATCTTTATCACGAAGGTTCTGGTTTAAGCCCGAATTTTCAAGCCCAAATCCCTCACTTAACGAAAATATTGAATAGTAATAAACTTACTTAACAATTTTGATTATGGAATCTAAAATATGGTTGTCATCACCTCACATGGGTGGTAATGAGCAATCTTATGTTAACAATGCCTTCGAGACTAATTGGATTGCTCCTCTTGGTCCTAATGTTGATGGTTTTGAATCTGATCTACAAAGATATCTTAAAGACGGTAGTTTAGTAGCCGCATTGAGTTCGGGTACAGCTGCATTGCACTTAGCACTTATACTTTTGGGAATTAAACAAGGTGATGAAGTAATTTGCCAAAGCAAAACATTTTCAGCATCCGCAAACCCAATTGTGTATCAAGGCGCAACTCCCATTTTTGTTGATAGTGAAAATGAGACATGGAATATGTGTCCTGAAATGTTAGAAACAGCAATTCAAGACCGAATTAAAAAAGGAAAAAAACCAAAAGCTATTATTCCAGTGCATTTATATGGAATGCCTTACAAAGCAAATGAAATTCACAATATTGCATCAAAATACAATATTCCGGTAGTTGAAGATAGTGCTGAAGCATTAGGAAGCACTTATAAAGACAAGAAATGTGGTACGTTTGGAGATCTGTCTATTCTATCATTTAACGGAAATAAAATTATTACAACTTCTGGAGGTGGTGCTTTAGTTACAAAAGATAACGCACTTAAAGAAAAGGCAGTATTTTTAGCTACCCAAGCAAGAGATAATGCTGTTGAATATCTACACTCATCAATTGGCTACAACTATAGACTTTCAAATGTTTTAGCTGGAATTGGTAGAGGTCAAATGGAAGTGTTAGACCAGCGTGTTTCATCAAGAAGAAAAAATCACGAAACCTATAAGGCTAGCCTTAACCATATTCAAGAGATTTCATTTTTAGATGAACCAGAAGGTTTGTTTTCTAATAGATGGTTAAGTTGCTTTTTATTACCATCAGAAGATATAAGAGAAGGTCTGAGATTGAATTTATTAGAAGCCAATATAGAATCAAGACCTCTTTGGAAACCAATGCACCAGCAACCGGTTTTTCAAGCTTACCCAAGCTATATAAATGGTGTTTCAGATAACCTATTTAAAAAAGGCTTATGTTTGCCTAGTGGTTCAAACTTAACTGAAAATGAATTGAATAGAGTGATTTCTGCAATAAAAACGTATTTTAGAGCATGTTAAAACGTCAACTTCAAAACATATCGCAAAAATATGCCTCAAGATGGTTGGTAATGCTATTCGACCTTGTCGTAGTGGTGTTTACGTTTGTTATCGCCTATGTCATCCGTTTTAATTTTAAAATGGATTTTGATATTGTAGTTATGTTTAAGCAAATGCCTTTTGTTTTTCTAGCTGCTTTTATTAGTTTCTTATTTGTAGGTTCATACAAAGGCGTGGTAAGGTTTACAGGATTTAAAGATGTCGTGAATATCATTATTGGAGTAAACATTTTAGCCACTATCCTAATTGTTACTACATTTTTAAGTAGAAAACTTCACTACCAAAGTATTTTTAATATCTCTGGGTCTGTTATTTATATCCACTTGATGCTAAATATTTTATTCCTAATTGGGTTTAAACTATTTATAAAATCTATGTACAATAGTTTAATGCAGGATTTTAAAAACAATAAACGGGTGATGATCTATGGAGCTGGAAACTCAGGAATGCTTACCTATGATGCTATTACAAATGATCCAAAAAATAGTCATGAAGTAATTGCGTTTATCGATGATAATCAGAGTAAAGTAGGAAAAAAAATAAACACATTATACGTATACAGTTTAGAGAAATTAACTCCCGAATTAATAGAAAAACAGGCCATTGAAGAGGTTGTGATTTCGATACAAAACATTGAACCTACAAGGCTTCTAGAAATATCAAGTAGACTTTTTGAATTAGGATTAAAGGTTAAAATAGTCCCTCCAGTTCAAACATGGATTGATGGAGATTTAAGTGTTGGTCAAATAAAGGATGTGAAAATTGAGGATCTTTTAGGTAGAGAACCTATTACAATTATTAATCCTGCATTAGTTCATGAATATGAAAATCAAATAATATTTATTACTGGAGCTGCTGGTTCAATTGGTAGCGAAATTGCTAGAAAAGCAACGAGTTACGCTTATAAAAAATTAATATTAATAGATACTGCCGAATCTGCATTATATGAACTTCAACAAGAGTTTATTCAAAAAGGTATTAAAAATTTCATAGCTATAGTTGCTGATGTTCGAGATAAAAAGAGAATGGATAGTCTATTTACTATTTATAGACCAAAAATTGTCTTTCATGCTGCAGCCTACAAACATGTTCCTTTAATGGAAAATAATCCATATGAAGCCGTAAGTGTGAATATTGGTGGTACTAAAAACATGGCTAGCCTATCTGTAAAGCACAGCGTTAATAAATTTGTCCTTATATCCACAGATAAAGCGGTAAATCCAACTAATGTTATGGGAGCAACCAAACGTATTGCTGAGCTATACGTAAATTGCTTACAAGGCAAAGGCCAAACAAAGTTTATTACAACTAGATTTGGTAACGTATTAGGATCAAATGGATCTGTAATACCATTATTTAAGAAACAAATTGATTCTGGAGGTCCATTAACAGTAACCCACGAAGATATTACGAGATATTTCATGACTATTTCTGAAGCTTGCCAATTAGTATTAGAGGCTGCTACAATGGGTAATGGTGGGGAAATATTTGTATTTGATATGGGAGACTCCGTTAAGATCTATGACCTTGCCAAAAACATGATTATCTTATCAGGTTTGCGTTATCCTGAAGATATTGATATTAAAATAACTGGTTTACGACCAGGTGAGAAAATATATGAAGAACTTTTAGCTGATGGTGAAAAAACAAGACAAACGTATCATGAAAAAATCATGATAGCTAAAACAATAGTTATTGATGCTAATGAGATTTCTGAAAAAATCGACAACTTATGTGTAGTGAATTCAAGGGTTCAAAATCTAGAAGTTGTCTCACTTATAAAACATATCCTACCAGAATACATTTCTAATAATTCAAAATTTGAAGTATTAGATTCGAAAAAATAATAAATGCTCCTAAACAAAAAAAAATGAATACAAATTTCAACCTAAACCACACAATCAAACTTTTATCAATTTTTATTTTTGTAATAGCATCATCTTGTGCTTCGAGAAAAGATATTGTTTATTTTCAAGATGAACCACTAAATACAGAAAGTGAATTAGACAATATGGTCGAATTAACTTATAAAACTAATGATATACTTACCATTGATGTGTCATCAATCGAGCCTGCTGCTGTAATGCCGTTTAATTTGGCTCCTGTCTCTTATGGAGATACTAATGGTTCAAATTTAAACGCAAACGGAAGCCTTATGAGGCAAACGTATTTGGTCGATCCAAGTGGTAGTATTGAATTTCCAGTTCTTGGAACGTTAACTGTAAGTGGACTGACGAGAACACAAGCAACTGAAATGCTTAAAGAAAGACTCAGAGAATATGTTAGAGATGCTATTGTAAATATTAGACTTATCAATTTCACTGTTACCGTTTTAGGCGAAGTAAATAGACCAGGAACATATACCATACAAGATGAACGAATTTCATTATCTGAAGCCTTAGGTTTAGCTGGAGACTTAACTATTTATGGAAAAAGAGATAATGTCTTTTTAATCCGAGAAGTAAATGGTAAAAAGAAGTATGCAAAACTTGATTTAAGATCAATTAACGTAGTAAATTCTCCTGTATATTATTTATCTCAAAATGATGTGATTTACGTTGAACCTAATAAAGCACAAGTGCGTCAGTCATCATACAACCAAAATACCTCTGTCATTATTTCTGCAGTTGCTACTTTAGCAACCATTGCTGCCATACTCATTAATTCTAAATAATCTAAGCGTTATGGATACAAATAAAGACACCGTTATAAATTTAGTTGAGCTGTACCTCTCAAAATGGAAACTCATTTTGGTTTGTGTTTTAATCGCTTTGGCTGTTGCGTTCTTGAAAATTAGATATAGTACTTTTTTATATCAAGCAAATGCAACTATTAAATTAAAAGAAGATGAAAACTCTCGAAGTTTAGCTGAAATATCATCCCTGCAAAATGGTGGATTAGCAACTACCCTTCCAAATGTAAGTGATGAAATACAAGTCATCAAGTCACGTGCTATTCTAACGGAAGTTGTAAAAGACTTAAAATTAAATATTAAGTATTCAGTACATGGTAAAGTAAAACAGGGGGAAATCTATTCTAATCCTCCTATGAATATTAGTTTCTTTATGAGTGATTCACTCATTGGGAAAATAAATAAATCATTATTTATAAAGATTATATCCGCCCAGAAATTTGAATTATCTAATGTAAATACCAAAAAACTTTTTGAATTCTCTAATGGAGAAACCACTACACATAGTTTTGGTGATAAGGTCGAAACTACATTTGGAGAATTTGTATTAACTCCAAATATTGGCAATTATGGTGCTGATCCAGACTCTTATGTTGAAATTAGCATCAAACCTATTCATAGCGTTGTCGAATCCTATTTAAGCGCAATTAAGATTAGTACTACTGAAAAATCTAATGTCATTAATTTATCGCTCAAAGAGAGTGTGAAAGAAAAAGCTCGTTTGATATTGGACAAAGTCATTGAAAAATATAATGATGATGTTATTTACGATAAAGAGTTAATCGTTAAAACCACTTCAGATTTTATCACTAACCGATTGAATATTGTATCAAACGAATTAGAACAGGTCGATTTTACTGCTGAAAAACTTCAAAAGAACAACAGGTTAACAGCATTGTCTTCACAATCAAGTATCTTTTTAGAAAGCGAACGTCAAACTGATGCTAAAATCAGTGAAACTAATAACCAACTGCAATTGGCTGAATATATGACTGAAAGTCTCAATGATGAAAGTAGAGACTCAGACCTATTACCAGATATGGCAATTGGAACTAGTGACGTCAAACAGCTCACAAAAAGTCACAACGACTTAGTATTACAGCGTGATCGAATATTAAAAAATTCAAGTAATAAAAATCCAACAGTTGTTAAACTTAATGATCAAATCAACGCATTAAAAAACAACTTGAACCAGAGTTTAGGTAATATTAAATCTGCTAATGAAATCACTTTAAAAAATCTTAATCGTGAAGGCAGCAGAATTAGAGGACAAATCTATTCGGCACCAGGAAAAGAACGTCAGTTTAGAGACATTAAGCGTCAACAGGATATTAAAGAATCCCTTTACCTTTACTTATTAGAAAAACGTGAAGAAACAGCTATCACTTTGGGTATGTCAACAGCCAATGCAAAAGTTATCGATTATGCATACACAAATGATAACCCTGTGTCACCAAATAAGAGGATCATATACTTAGCTTCATTACTATTAGGCCTTATAATTCCTGTATCACTTATTTACGCTTTAGATTTAATAGATAACAAAGTCCAGACAAAAGAGGATGTATTGCGATTAGTCAAAGCACCATTTATTGGAGATATTCCTAAATCTGATTTGAAACATAAAGTTGTTAAAAAGGTTGATTATTCGCCTAAAGCAGAAGCATTCAGAATTATAAGAACGAATGTTAACTTTATGCTCCAAAAATCAGAGATACATTGTAAAACTGTTTTTGTAACCTCTACTACTGCTCAAGAAGGAAAGTCACATACAGCGACTAACCTAGCTAGTTCATTTTCTTTTTCGGGAAAGAAAACTTTGCTTATAGAGACAGATATTAGGGTCCCAAGAGTAAATGATTATTTAAAAATAAAAGCAGATAAAGGGTTAACCGAATTTATTTCAGATAAGAGTTTAAATATTGAAGACGTAACCATTAAGGCTCCTGAGAATTCATTTTTAGATGTCATTCCATCTGGAGCAATTCCACCTAATCCAGCTGAATTATTGATGAGCGATCGAGTAACCTATTTATTTGATAATGCAAAAAAACAGTATGACTATATTATTGTTGATACAGCAGCTGTTGGCTTAGTTACTGACACTTTACTTATTTGTGATCATGCTGATATTTTTATCTATGTAGTAAGTGCCAATAATATTGATAAACGTCAATTGCATATTGCACAAACCATGTATGAAGAAAAACGTTTGCCAAATATGGTAACGCTTCTCAATGGAAGTGTTAAAAAGAAAGGTTATGGTTATGGCTACGGAAATAATCCACAGCAAAAAAAGAAATGGTACAACCCATTTAAATAAAATAACAAAAGAAAAAATCCGCAATATTAATCAATTGCGGATTTTTTATGTTTAAAGTTTACGTCGCTTTTTTTCTTGCTTGAGTAAATTGAGCTCTCTACTCGTTTGTCCAGCAACTGATGTGTTTTCTTCTGCTCGCCTAATCAAATAAGGCATAACATCTTTAACCGGTCCAAAAGGCACATATTTAGCTACATTATAACCTTTTTCTGCCAAATTAAAACTTATATGATCACTCATACCGTAAAGTTGTCCAAACCAAACATTATTATCCTTTTTGTCAATACCTAATTGATTCATCAGATCCATAGCCAAATAACAGCTTTCCTCATTATGAGTTCCTATAAATAATGAAATAGCATCAAGGTGATTCAAAATATAGGTCATGCAGGAGTTGAAATTATTGTCTGTTACCTGCTTGGTTACACAAATTGGTGATTGATATCCATTCTCTTCTGCTCTAATTCGTTCCTTCTCCATATAAGCACCTCTAACAATCTTAAAACCTAATTTATAGTTTTGTGATTTTGAGCGCTCATGAATTCCTTTTAAATAATCAAATCTATCCCAGCGATACGCTTGTAAGGTATTGTAAACAATTGGCTTACCTTCATTATACTTTCGCATTAAATTTTCACAGAGCTCATCAGCAGCATCTTGAATCCAACTTTCTTCACCATCAATTAAAACCTCTACATCTTTTTCTTTAGCCAAGCTACAAACAGCATCAAAACGAGCTTCTATCCTATTCCATTCTTCTTGTTCTGCATCAGTAAATACTTTTCCTTCTCCTTTTTTCTGGTATAAATAAAAACGTCCAAAACCTGTAGGTTTAAATACAACAATTGGCATTGCTTCTTTCTCATCGGCAAACTTTATGATTTTTAGTATCTTATCTCTTGCTTCATCAAAAGTAGACTCTTCCTCTTTACCTTCAACAGAATAATCCAAAACGGAACTCACGCCTTTTGCAAACATTTTGTCTATGACAGGTATGCAATCTTCTTCATTTACACCTCCACAGAAGTGATCAAACACCGTAGACCTTATCAAGCCCTCAACAGGCAAATTTGCTTTTAAAGCAAAATTTGTTGCTGCTGTTCCTATTCGAACTAGAGGTTGATGAGAAATCATCTTGAATAGGAAATAAGCTCGTTCTAACTGAGAATCGTTTTTGAGTGCAAAAGCAACTTCAGTGTTTTCAAAAAGTGTATTTGTTTTCATCTAAAAAAAATATATAACAAAAATAATTATTCGGTAGTTATTATTTTACTAAAAACAGCTAATTTTCCACTTTATTATTAAGACACTAATAGCGATGAATTCCATAGAAACAGAAACATATAAAGTTCATTTTAATTCGAAAGGATACGAAGAACTGAATCGTTATATAAACAAGCATAACTTTTCAAAGATTTTCATCCTTGTTGACACTAATACCCATGAGCACTGCTTAACAGCATTTATGTCGCAGTTAAAAGCGAACATAGCAATGGAAATCATTGAGATTGATGCTGGAGAACAGCACAAAACAATAGAGACTTGTGTTGGTGTTTGGAATGCCTTATCTGATCTAAATGCTGACCGGAAAAGTATTTTACTTAATCTTGGTGGTGGAGTTGTTACAGATCTTGGAGGATTTGTAGCTAGTACATTTAAAAGAGGGATTAAGTACATAAATATCCCAACATCTTTACTAGCCATGGTCGATGCTTCTGTTGGTGGAAAAACTGGAGTAGATCTTGGCACTGTGAAAAATCAAATTGGTATTATAAACTCTGGAGATATCGTTTTAATTGACACGTCATTTTTAGACACACTTCCTCAAAATCAATTGAAATCTGGTTTAGCCGAAATGCTTAAACACGGTTTAATTAAAGACAAAGCTTATTTTGAAACTTTAACTGATTTATCAAAGCTTACATTAAATGATTTAGATGATTTGATTTATGAATCTGTGATTATTAAGAAAAACATTGTGACTGAAGATCCTAATGAACTAGGTATTAGGAAGCATCTTAATTTTGGACATACACTTGGACATGCCATTGAATCTTACTTCTTAGAATCTGAACATAAAGAAGAATTACTGCATGGTGAAGCAGTTGCTGTAGGTATGGTTTTAGAATGTTATTTGTCTGCTGAATTACTAAATTTTTCAAAAGACGATTTAGAAAGTATCACGAAGGCAATTAACATGATTTATAAGCCTGTTATTTTCGAAGACAAGGATTATGCTCCAATTATAGAGTTTTTAAAATTCGATAAGAAAAATGAGCATGGTAATATCAATTTTGTTCTACTAGAAGCTATAGGTCAACCTAAAATAGATTGTTTAGCACCCAACGAACTAATTTTAGAAGCTTTTCAATTCTATAATAACTCAATCAATAATTAAGTATTAAACTAATTCGTAACTTTAATGCATATTAAAATTTATGAATAACGTAATTGAAACTTTCTACAATGCATTTAGTAATCTAGATGCTGAAACCATGGCATCTTGTTACCATGAAGATATCGTATTTGAAGATCCTGCATTTGGTGTTTTAAAAGGAGAACGCGCAAAGAATATGTGGAGAATGCTTTGTGAGTCACAAAAGAACAAAGATTTCCAAGTGACATTTTCAAACATTACTTCTAACAATAATGAAGGCTCTGCTTCTTGGCAAGCTTTTTACACATTTAGTAAAACAGGCAGAAAAGTCCACAATATCATTGACGCACGTTTTGAGTTTAAAGATGGAAAGATCATTAAACATACAGACACATTTAATTTACATAAATGGTCAAAACAAGCATTAGGTTTAAAAGGATTTATTTTAGGAAGAACTAAATATTTCAGTAATAAGCTAAAAGCACAAACGAATAAACTATTAGATCATTTTGAAAAAAAGAAAGCTAGCTCAAATTAATGAGGTAGCTTTATTTATAACCAGAACTGTTTCTTTTTAGGGACGTCAACGTTTACTTTATGTTTCAGCATTGGCTACACTAGTAGTATCCAAACACTATGCCATAGTACTGTAAGTGGTTGATTTTTAGATGAAACCATAAATTATTCGATTAATGAAACTATAAGTTCTAAAATTAAATAAGTTCGAGCTGAATAAAAGACATTAAGAGTATTCTGGTTTTTTACCTACTACGCCTTTAAAAAAGGATTTCATGAATTTAAAATCTGCTTCAATATCATCTGTTGGGTAAAAAGGTTCGGAAATATTATTTCTTTTATTTTTAAAATCTAGAGTGAACATAATAATTGGCACTTTAGCTTCCTTGGCGATATAATAGAAGCCGGTTTTCCACTCCTTTACCTTTTTTCTAGTTCCTTCTGGAGCAAGAGTTAATCTAAACTCATCTTTACCTTCGAATAATTTCGCAATAGCTTGTACTTTGTTTTGACCTGAAGTTCTATCTAAAGGAGCACCACCAACATATCTAAAATACCAACCAAAAGGCCATTTAAACAATTCCTTCTTGCCAACAAAATTGGTTTTAATTCCAGAAATTTTTCTCAATATTATACCAATATAGAAATCATGCCAACTTGTATGAGGCACAGCAATAATAACTGCTTTTTTAATGGTATTATTTGAGAAATTGGTGTTTCCTGTAATTTCCCAACCAAGAAGTTTGAAATAGATAAATTTAGCTAACCAACGCATATTACATCTTTTGATATAAACTTTTGAGTTTATCTCTTGTAATAATTTGCTTCCAGTTTTTCCCTACAGCATTTATCCAAAGAGGTTCTAAACTTAAAGCAACATCAATCATAATATCAAATTCATCATCACCTAAATTAGAACATAAGCCTTGAGGCAATTCAATATTGTGCTTTTGTTTCATTTGCTTAAATAGCTTTACACCATCAGGATAAAACTCTTCTAAATGATCAAAAACAACACAATTCCCAATACCATGCTTAGTGCCGAGTAAATAAGACAGACCGTAACTCATGGCATGAGCTACTCCAACTTGAGAATATGCAATACTCATTCCTCCATGCCAAGATGCCATCATGAGTTTATCTTGTGAATCTTCTACTGATAAATTATCTTCCGTGAAAATTTCAAGACATAATTGGTAAGCCTTCTCACCATAACTCTGACTAAAAGCATTAAGATACGTACCGTTTAAAGATTCGATACAATGAATATAGCAATCCATTCCTGTATAAAACCATTGTTCTTTTGGAACGTCTTTAGCTAATTCTGGATCTAAAATAACTTGATCAAAGGGTGTGTGATCAGAATTAATTCCAAGCTTCTTTTGAGGTCCAGTGAGAACTGTCGTTCTTGACACTTCTGCACCTGTACCAGAAATTGTAGGAATACCAACATGATAAATTGCTGGTGATTTCACTAAATCCCAGCCTTGATAATTTTTTGCTTCACCTTTGTTAGTTAGAAGAATGGAAACAGCTTTAGCGAGATCTAAAATTGTACCTCCTCCAATACCGATAATCCCAGAAGGACGATCTTTGTGGGAAAGTATAATTTGTTCTACCAACTCATCAACCTGAGATGTTTTTGGCTCTTCATCTGCTGATATATAAAGTAATTGATCATTATATGCAATAGGAATTCGAGACGTAAGCCAAGAATTGCCCTTAAACACATCATCAACCAAAAAAATAAATGGTGCTTTTATGTTTTGCCTTTTAGGTGCAATGATATCACCTAACTGGTTAAAACTGCCTCGTCCAAATACAACTCTGGACACCATTGGATAATTTTTATAGCTCATTCGTTTTAAAATCTTAAATAAAGCTTTGCTTTAATTTTTAGTTTAATACTTGAATGACATCAAGTAAACTATGTACTGTTTTATATGCTTTGTTTTTTGTTTCATCGTCATTTACCTGTTCATGTAACCATGTTGTATGAAAAGGTATATGAATTGCTTTTGCATTTAAATTTACTAAAGGCAAAATATCGGATTTTAATGAATTTCCAATCATTAAAAACTCAGAAGCCTTAATATCTAAATGATTTAATAATTTAGAATAATTAGCTTCCTGCTTATCGCTAAGCACTTCTATATGGTGAAAATAACCTGTTAATCCAGATTTATCTAATTTTCGTTCTTGATCAAGTAAATCTCCTTTTGTCACCAAAATTAACCTATAATCACTAGATAAGGTTTTAAGTGCTACTTCAACACCTTCAAGCAATTCTACAGGTTTATTCAACATGTCTTTTCCAATGTTCAAAATAGCATTAATTGTTGAATTAGAAACTTCATTGTTAGATAATTCTAAAGCCATTTCTACCATTGATAATACAAATCCTTTGACACCATAACCATAAAGCGGAAGGTTTTCCATTTCCATTTTAAATAGCTCTTGATCAATTTTATTGGCTGTTTCATACCTAGCCAATAACTTTGCGAATTCTAATTCTGCATCTCTAAAATACGTTTCATTTACCCAAAGCGTATCATCGGCATCAAACCCTATTACCTTTATGTCTTTGTATTCTTTATTCAATTATTCCAAAGTTTTTTTGCGCGTTCTAGATCTTCAGGAGTATCTATTTCAACACCTTCAACCGTCGTTTCAACCATTTTGATTCGCTTCCCATATTCTAAATATCGAATACATTCAATCTTTTCAGTTGCTTCGATAAACTGCATTGGTAATTTGTAAAAATCTAGTAATGCTTGCTTTCTAAAAGCATAAATTCCTTTATGTTTAAAATAGCGAGTTCCAGCTTCTTTATCTCTTGGATAAGGAATCGGGCTTCTAGAAAAATAGAGTGCAAAATTGTTTTGATCAACAATAACTTTAACCGTATTAGGATTACTAATTTCGTCCCAATCATGAATTTCAACCATTAATGAAGCCAAATCAATCTCTTTATTGTGGTCGTCTTTAAAAGCTTTTAAAACTTTTTCCAAGCTTTCTCGTTCAGTAAAAGGCTCATCACCTTGCACATTAACAACAATATCAACATCAAGATCTTCAACAGCTTCAGCGATTCTATCACTACCTGATTGATGATCTTTTTTACTCATAATTGCTTTCCCTCCATTCGAAACAATTTCATTAAAAATAATTTCACTGTCTGTAACTACATAAACTTCATCAAATAATTGAGTAGCGACTGTAGCTTCATAAGTTCTTACGATAACGCTCTTGCCTGCCAAATTCTGCATGAGTTTGCCTGGAAATCGCGATGCACTATAACGTGCAGGTATCATTGAAATTATTTTCATGGATAGTTAAAGAATTCATTCAAAAATAAAACTTTTAAAGGAATTTAAGGCTGACTTGGTCTAATCTTTTTATAAAGCCTAAAAATGACATATAAAATGATTATTACAAAGATAAAAGCGATCACTGGAATGAAAATTGAAAATACAGACATGACGATAGAAGTCCCTGTTTCTATGGTAGAAACTACAGGGTTTGCAATTCCTCCAGTAGTTGCAGTAGACACTAATCGTGTGGCTCCTGAACTTCCTGCCACTGCTGCAGCTGTTCCTCCTCCTGCAATTATTGCTAGAGCCCAAGTAATCGCAGGACTTAAATCTGCAACTGTAGATACCATAACTGCTGTACCTGCAATTGCTGCCAATGGAATCGCTATAGAATCTAAAACGTTATCTATATATGGAATGTAATATGCGAATATTTCAACTAAAGTTGCAACACCAAGTGTAATGACAGCAGTTAAACTACTAATCCATACCCAAGATTCATTTAGCTCCCAAACATTAAAAAAAGATGCTAAACTCAATGCGAATAGTGGCACAAAAACTCTAAAGCCTACAGAAGCTGCAAGTCCAATTCCTAAAAAAATACTAATTATAGTTTCAGTTGTCATCATTAAATATCTTCAAAAAACTCGTCCTTAAAGCCTATAAGATACAATTTGTCTTTTGCTCTTGTTACGGCTGTATATAACCATCTTAAATAATCTCTATCCACTCCATTTGGTAAATAAGGTTGTTCAACAAAAATTGTATGCCATTGACCTCCTTGTGATTTATGACATGTAATGGCGTATGAGAATTTCACTTGTAATGCGTTAAAGTGTCTATTTCCTTTAATCTTCAGAAACTTTCTATATTTTGAAGTTTCGTCTTCATAATCTTTTTGCACTTCCTGATACAATCTATTACTCTCTTCGTATGGCAAAGAAGGAGTTTCTGCTTCAATCGTATCCAATAATAATACCGTTTCAAAAGGGCTCATTTTTGGATAATCAACCATTTTCACTTTGACTTCAGCGAAACGAAATCCATATAATTCAGTAATTGAAAAAATCTCTAGGACTTGAATGATATCTCCATTCGCTATAAAACCAGCTTCAGAAGTTGGTTTAATCCAGAAATAATTATTTTTAACAACCATTAAAAAATCACCAACAGTTAATTCATTTTCGTTAAATAAAATTCGGTTTCGAATTTGCTGATTATAAAGATTAGCACGTTTATTACTTCTTACAATAATTGCAGTTTCTTCATGTCCGTTTTGACTATAAGCGTCATTAATGGCATCCATAACTTCTTGTCCATCAATTAAACGAATAATATCTTTAAATCCATTGACATTAAATTTAAACGACTCATAAAATTCATTATCAAGAACCTCTCTTAGCTTAGTTGCGTTTTCCAGAATACCAGAATCTTGTTCTTGTCTTACCACTTCATCCAACTCAATACTAGTTACTTCCTTATTATAATTCATACTAAGTATTTCTGAATTTAGAGCAGGACTTAACTCAGATTTTACTGGAGGCAATTGAGCTTTATCACCAATTAACAAGAGCTTACATTTATGTCCAGAATATACATATTGCATTAAATCATCAAGTAAAGATCCGTTTTCAAAAAGTTTAGAATCTGCTGGTATATCAGGAATCATTGATGCTTCGTCAACAATGAAAATTGTGTTTCTATGCTTATTAGGTTGCAATACAAACTTTACTCCTCCTCCTTTATCCTTTTTTGGAAAGTATATTTTTTTATGAATTGTAAAAGCTTCTTTTTTTGAGTAATTTGAAATCACTTTGGCAGCTCGACCAGTTGGAGCCATTAAAACTGCACTCCTTTTTGTTTCCCACAAGTTAGAAACTAAGGTTCCTATTATACTTGTTTTTCCTGTACCTGCGAAACCTTTTAGGAGGTATAAACTGTTTGGCACATCGCTATATACAAACTGAGATAATTGATCTAAAACAATTAATTGTTTGGTCGTTGGTTCAAAAGGAAACTTTTTGTTTAGAAGTTTATAAAATTCTGATGATGTCATGCAAAGTAATATGAATATCGTTATGAATGCAAGATAAAACTAAATATGAGCTGACCTAAAATGGTTTTCATAATTTAATTTATATGGAACAATTTTTATATCTTACACTTTTAATTCTTTTTTGTTTCTAAGATTTTTGTGAACAAAAAAAAATTGTAGATTTGCGTAATACCTTTACTAAAAATAACTAATAAAATAATCTAACTATGTTAACAGCAATTCTTACGGTTGTAGGTTTAATAATCCTTACGGTTGGTATCGTTTGGCTAATCGATAAATTTGTGCCAAAAAAAATAAAACCAATACTCAATCTTTTACTTTGGGTATTAATTATCTTTTTAGGTTATTTAACTTTTGATTCTGTTTATGGTGAAATTAAATTTAATCAACTAAAAGAAAAACGTTACAAAATAGTTATTGAAAACCTAAAAGATATTAGAGATGCGCAATTAGCACATAGAACTGTTACTGGTAAGTTTTCAGATAATTTTGATGGATTAGTAAAATTTATTGATACTGCAAAATTCACGATTACACAACGTAGAGATTCAACTATAGTTGATGAAGAATTGACAAAGCGTTATGGTGGAGTAGAAACGACTAGAGATATTGTTATTATAGATACTCTAGGTTTTGTTCCTGTAAAAGATTCAATATTTGGTGCAGATAATAGATACAAAACAATGATGAATGTTCCTGGAACAAAAAATGGAGAAAAATTTAAACTAAATGCTGGTAAGTTACCAGATGAAGATATCGCAGTTTTTGAAGCATCGGTTGACAAATCAATTATTCTTCACGATCAAAACAAAAACTTAGTTAATAAAGAAAAGCAAGTTGTAGCTGTAGATGGTGTTAATGGTCCAACCTTAAAAGTTGGTTCAATGACCGAAGTCTATACTAAAGGTAATTGGCCTAAAAGTTTCAACTCCAAAAAAGAAGATTAGGTTTGAAACCAAATACTATTAAAGACTTGTCCATTCAAATTCGTTTGAGTGGACTTTCTTTTTGCATTTTAAATCGCACTACAAATACTATAGAGCGACTTCAGCATATGCAGCTTGAAAAAAAATCAACTCCTTTTGAGTTGCTTAAACAATTAAAAACGATTATTGAATCTAATGCCGATTTTGATCAAACATTTGATTCTGTCTTATGTATTTATCAAAATGAGCTTTCTACTTTAGTTCCAAAATCATTATTCAATGAAAACCATTTAGCAGATTATTTAAAATTTAATGCTAAAATATTAAAGACCGATTTTATTGATTACGACACCATATCAATTAATGATAGCGCTAATGTATATGTGCCATTAGTAAATGTGAATAATTATCTTTTTGAGACGTTTGGGAGCTTCATCTACAAACATGCATCAACCATTTTGATTGAGTCTGTTTTGCAAAACTCTTCAAAACATAAAGACATTGAACTTTATGTAAATGTAGGCAACCTTCATTTTGAAATGATAGCGGCCAAAAACAAAGATCTTATATTTTACAATACGTTTGATTATAACACAAAAGAAGATTTTATCTATTACATACTTTTTTCAATCGAACAACTAAAACTCGATCCCGAAACTGTAAAAATTCATCTATCTGGACAGATAAATAAAGATGATGACTTATTCAATATTGTATATAAGTATGTTCGTTTTGTTGATTTTTTAGAACCATTTTGTAACTATGAGTTTAATTTTAGCAAACAACCCAGCGGAAAGCATAATAACTTTATACTCTTAAATAGTTTTAACTAATGCGTATTATCTCAGGACAATTTAAAAGCAGACGAATAACTGCTCCAAAAAAACTACCTGTACGTCCAACGACAGACATGGCAAAGGAATCCTTGTTTAATATTTTAAACAATGAGTATTATTTTGATGATATTTCTGTATTAGATTTGTTCGCTGGCACTGGGAATATTAGTTATGAGTTTGCATCTCGTGGAACACAGGAAATAACAGCTGTTGATGAAAATCACGGTTGTATTAAATTCATTAACGAAACAGCAAAAGACTTAGATATGTCTATCACAACTATTAAAAGTGATGTTTTTAAATACCTAGAAAGGGCAAAACAAGAATTTACTGTCATTTTTGCTGATCCTCCTTATAATTTTTCAGTTGAAGATTTTTCAAAAATTCCTGAGTTAATATTCCAAAATAAATTTTTACAAGAAGAAGGATTACTCATAGTTGAGCATTCAAAACATACCGATATATCGCATTTAAAAAACTATTCACATTCTAAAGGTTATGGTGGTAATTGTTTTAGCTTCTTTAAATTTACGTAAGGTTTTTCTTATATTTTAAGTCGTTTTTTTTTAGTAATTTAGTAATCTCCACACCACTTTAACTCTCTGAGTTAATGTTCCCCTATTCTATGTTCTATTTTAAATCTATTTATGGATGGTATTAGACGTGTTCTAATTGAAATGAATAATTAACTAAAACCAACCAATATGAAATCAGTAAAACAATTTTTAAAACTACTAGTTGTAGTAACTTTATTTTGCAACTTTGCTTATGCTCAAGACGAAGAGCCAACTATGTATAATGTTCATACAGACTTTGTCAATTTCGATAAACTGGCTCAATATGAGCAAGTAGCTAAAGAACTAAAAGACAACTGCATAAAGCATGGTGTAAAGAATATGAGTTGGCTAACTGTAAGTACTGAAGACGGTAGATACATGTATGTTTCCCAAGTAGATAATATGGCAGAATTAGACACTAATGTAATGGCAGAATTACGCGAAAAAATGGGAAAAGAGGCTGTTGGAGCAATGCTTAACAAAATGGATGAATGCTATGATGCACATGGTAATGAAATAGTGCATTACCTTCCTGGACTATCTTATAATCCAGAAGGATATTCAAGAGAAGGTATGAATGAACGTGAATACCATTTCCTTTACTATTCTCCAAAAAATGGAGGTGCGCTTGGTGATGCAATTGAAAAAATAAAAGAATTGTTCACTGCTAAAGGTGTCAAAAATGGTTACAATGTATATCATAGCGGATTTGGAAGTGACGAAAGCTATTTCATGGTTGCTGTTGCTGGCAAAAGCGCATTGCATATTGCTCAAACTGGAGAAGATAACGATGTACTATTAGGAGAAGGGAAAGACGCTGTGTTTTTTGAAATGATTCAATTAACATCAAAATATGACCAGGTTAATGGAACTATTAGACCAGATTTAAGCTATTCTCCGACAAAAGAATAACTACAGGCATTTCAAAATAAAAAACCATCTATTTCTAGATGGTTTTTTTATTTAAGCAAATCTATAAGCCGAATCCTGTACTCAAAAGAGCCCTTATCATTTATCTACGCTTACTGTTACCAGCAAACTTTAGCTGCCTACCCTCTAGCATCGCGCGTGTACGCTCAAGCACTAGTTTACATGACATTGCACCTCATAGAGTTTACCTGGTTTCACTACAGCATAACCTGTACATACTTTCTGTTGCACTTTTCCTCACCTCTCGATGGATGGCTGTTAGCCACTATGATTGCACTATGGTGTTCGGACTTTCCTACCCTAATAAATTAGAATCGATAAGGCGATTTACTAGTCGCAAAAATACAACAATCATTAAAATAGAATTATTATATTAGTTGAAATTAAAATAGAAAAATTAGATATGAAAATACTTATAATCTGTGTATGTATTTCTTTAGTATGTTTTAATGCAAACGCTCAATTGGGATTACTCGGAAAGAAACCAGTAAAGCAAGTTGAAACTTTGCGTGAAAGACCTTTACTAGTTGTACTTTGGGATGAAGGAGAGCTAGACGATTTTAATGAAAACATTAAGAAAGCATTAGATTTAGCTTGGACATTCTCTACAGATATTAGATATATTTCAAAAGATGAATGGAAAACAATCTACAAAGATAAAGATGAGGCTAAAAAGTATGCTCATTTGTATTACACGAAGAAAATGCTTGGAGGAAACGCTCCTGATCACAGTTTACTAATTGGACTAGTTGAAAATAAAGTATCCACACATTTTGCGTTTACACCACATCTAGGTTTGGCAGATTTAATTTTTTCATTAAAAAACATACAAATAGATCTTGAAATCGGTAATGACTATAAGAACAAAATGAAAGAAATGGGTAAAAATGCTTCTAAATTTCTAAATGACTCACTCGAAACTAAAACAGTCTATTTTGATGAGGCTAATGTTTCTAAAAAGTTTCTAAAAAAAATACATGATGTTTATCCTTTTAAATATGAAATCGTTTCTAAGGAAGAAATAGATGATGCTATACTTAATAAAGATTCTGATATCCTGTTTTTCAGACAAGTAGTAAGAGCTCAAAGACCACTTACAAAAACTAGAACAGATATTTCTGGAAAAACTACAGCTAAAACTGCCAGTATGAATGTACCTGTTACGTTCGTGTATAAAGCCTCCGATTTAGAGATAATATCAGGAGTTGGAATGGGTAATGACATTGGTATTAAGGATGTTGAACGATTTTTATCACTAATGGACTACTAGCCTACATTTAATATCATAAACTGTTAATAACTCTTACTAAAATAAGGACTCATAATTCCTGTTTTTACATTGAATTTTTAACTTTGTATTCTAAGTTTTTTTAATGGAACATTTCATCGTATCGGCTCGAAAGTATAGACCACAAACGTTTAAGGACGTTGTTGGTCAGCAAGCGATTACCAATACGTTATTGAATGCCATTGAAAATAATCACCTAGCTCAAGCATTATTATTTACAGGTCCACGTGGTGTTGGTAAAACAACATGTGCTCGTATTCTGGCTAAAATGATAAACAGTGATGGCTCAGAAACTGAAGAAGAAGATTTTGCGTTTAATATCTTTGAATTAGATGCAGCTTCAAACAACTCTGTTGATGATATTAGAAGTTTAACAGACCAAGTTCGAATTCCTCCTCAAGTTGGTAAATACAAAGTTTATATTATTGATGAGGTACACATGTTATCACAAGCAGCATTTAATGCGTTTTTGAAAACATTAGAAGAACCACCTAAGCATTGTGTTTTTATTTTAGCAACTACTGAAAAACATAAGATCATTCCAACGATATTATCACGTTGTCAGATTTTTGATTTTAAACGTATTACTGTTACAGATACCAAAAAATATTTAACATATATAGCCCAAGAGCAAGGAATTACTGCCGAAGATGATGCTTTACATATCATTGCTCAAAAAGCTGATGGAGCCATGCGTGATGCACTTTCCATCTTTGATCGTGTGGTGAGTTTTTCTGGTAAAAATCTAACCAGACAAGCCGTTACCGAAAATTTAAATGTACTAGACTACGAAACCTATTTTAAAAGTACAGACTTAATACTCGAGAATAAAATTCCGGAGTTGTTAATTCAGTTTAATGAAACGCTTTCAAAAGGATTTGATGGTCATCATTATATTGCTGGACTAGCCTCTCACTTTAGAGATTTATTAGTTTGCCAAAGCGAACAAACTTTAGAGCTATTAGAAGTTGGTGATGATACCAAACTCAAATATCAAGAACAGTCCAGAAAGGCTAGTCATAGTTTTCTGGTTAGAGGTATAGAACTCGCAAACGACTGCGATCTCAAATACAAAAGCAGTAGAAATCAACGATTACTTGTTGAACTATGTATCATGCAATTAGCCTCTATCACTTTTGATGGAGAAAAAAAAAATAGCAAACATTACATAATTCCTGCTTCTTACTTTAAATCTAAAGGCATCACTCCTATTCCTGTTGTTATTCCAAAGAAAACAGAAGTAAAAGAGAATTCAGATCATCTAGAAATTAAAGAAGTCGACAAGGTAGAAAAGCCTAAAGAAGTTGTTGCGGCTCATGCCAATAAACCTTTACCCAAAATCGACTTAAAAAACGATCATAGAACTTCTGGATTATCATTAAAAAGTATAAAAGCAAAAAAGGAACATCTCATTAGGCAGATGGAAGTTGTAATAGATGTTGAAGATTTACCAAAAGAAGAGGTAACAGAAGATGCTTTTCTCAAAACATGGAAGTCATATGTCGAACTACTTCATAAAAAAGGAGAAAAAATTATGGCTTCTATTTTAGAAATGGATACGCCTAAACTTGATAATACAAGTATTAAAATCACCTTTCCTAATGAGACGCTCAAGGTAGAATTAGAAAGAGCGCAATATCCTTTAATGGAGTATTTACGCAAGACCTTAAAGAATTACGATTTAAAACTTGATATCAGTGTAAATGAAGAGGCTTCAAAGAAGTACGTCTTCACTGACCAAGATAAATATGAAAAGCTTAAAGAAAAGAATCCTAATATTGAACTTCTTAGAACTACCTTCGGTTTAGATATCAACTAATTTTTGATTAATTTTAGATTATGAAAAAATCAATACTCATAGTAATCCTTATAGCTGTAGCCTTCTTTAATTGTGATAGACGCGGAAGTGCTCGAGAAAATTTGCAAAATTCAATTTCTGAATTTAATGAAAAACATACCGATTTAGATATCGTTTCATATTATCCAGAAACATATACCGAAGTTCAAACAGATTCGATTATTTCAAATACGTTTAAAGTTAGTATTAAGAATTATGCTAAAATGGATTCCCAAATATTAATGAATTCTGAAACAGATAAAACGAGAACAAAACTAAACTACCATCGTGTTTTTGAATCTGAAATTAAAATAACTTTAGATTCTAAAAACATTTTCAATACTACTATTAGAGCTGAAGATTTTAAAGACGCTTCTCAATCTGAGTTTTGGAAAAATGCAACTTTAGAACATGTTTGGGTTAATCAAGAAACTTCAAATACTAAGGAACTTAATTTAGGGATTTCAATTATAAACCCTAAAAGTAAAGCCTACAAATTGTATGAACTAATCGTTAATACAGAAGGCAAACAAGACTTATTTTTAATAGAAGAACACAGTTAATATGCTAGGTTTAAAACTACCAACAGATCCACGTTGGGTAAACATTGTTGAGAAAAACATCGAAGAGATCCTTACAGACCACGCGTACTGTGAGCAAAAAGCGACAAGTACTGCTATTTCTTTAATTGTTAGTTTTCCAGAATACACAGGGTTAGTACAAGAAATGGTTGCCCTTGTAAAAGAAGAAATTAGCCATTTTAAAATGGTACATGATAGAATTTTGGCTAACGGTTGGACTTTAGGCAGAGACCGAAAAGATGATTACGTCATTCAATTATTAAAATTCTTTCCTAAAGGAGGAAGCCGAACTACACAATTAGTACACCGATTACTCTATGCAGCATTAATTGAAGCCAGAAGTTGTGAACGTTTCAGATTACTTTCAGAAGAATTAGAAGACAAAGAACTCGCTGAATTCTACAGGAAATTAATGGTAAGTGAAGCTAACCACTATACGATGTTTTTAGGATTTGCTAGACAATATGGTGATCGAGAAGACGTAGACAAGAAATGGCAACATCTACTTGATTACGAAGCAGATATCATAAGGGAATTAGGTAAAAAGGAAACGATTCACGGATAATTTTTGTATCTTTTAAGTGGTAAATTTCAACTATGAAAAAAATCTACTTTACAGTTACCTTATTATGTTTAGGTCTAATAAGCTTTTCTCAAGAAGAAGTTGCCTTATTTGGTGATTGGTATTTGCATTTTAGAACTGATAATGGAGTTACTACATATCCACCTCTTACAACTCAAGAAGATTATAACATTGTTTTAAATTTTGGTTTATTACCTCCTACTGCAGACGAACCATTTACAATAGAAAGTTTTGGCCCAATCACTGATACTTTTGAAGGTAAATTTAATGTTGCAAATGGCACAATGGAAGTTTTCGATATTACTGAAGCTTTAAGCAACTGTGAAAATCCACCAGAAGTTTGTTCGTATTTCTCTGATTATAATCACGCCATTTTATTTGACTCTAACACCTCTGAAATACTTGATGAATTTATTCTTAGTTACGATATAACAGGTACAGATGATGATACCACATTAACTATTACAAATGATTTTAGTGGAGATTATGCTGTTTATGGAAGACAGACTTTATCTATTTCTTCATTTCAATATAGAACAATTGCTATATATCCAAACCCTGCAAAAGAAGTTCTTCATATTTCAAATTTTCTTATAAGCTCACATTACTCCATTTATTCTATTACTGGTAAATTGATTGAAAGTAATTCAAATTTGAGTGAATCTATTGATGTTAGTTATTTAAAGGCTGGTCTTTACTTTTTAAAAATAGATGACAAACAGATCATTAAATTTATCAAGCTATAAAGTACAATTCATGGATATTACTTATATTCGTGTATAGAAAATTATCTACTTGCCATGAAACATATCTACTTATCTATTCTATTTTTATTTTCTGTTTGCGTAACAAATTCTCAAAATGAGCTGCTACTAGGCGAATGGTATTTGATCAGTATAACTTCTGATGGTGTCCAAAATGATAATTTTATTGGAGAAGTTCAATTAAACTTTACGAATATAGAATCTGAGATTGCTGATTATTATATAGCAGATGGAGGTTCGTCATGTGAATTTCAAACTATGTCATATCTTCCTTTAAGTAATGATACCTTAAGGATTATTGATTTAACAAGTTCAGGAAGCTGCGATTTCAGTACAGTTGCTGGGATTTACACCAACTTATACAATGACGTCATTACAAATAGTTTTAGTGTTGAATCTGATCTAAATTATCAAATTATTGGATCTGGCGATAATGAACAATTAACACTTCAAAACTCTAGTGGAGATTTTGTTGTATTTGGAAGAACTCCCAATAATGCGTTACTTACTAGAACCTGGTATTTATCTAGAATTGAAATTCCTGGAAATCCAACTATTGAAGTCTTTACTATTGAAAATCCATCATTAACACTAACTAATGACATAAATCCACTTACATTTAGAACAACAGCTTTTGGTGAAGGTGAGTGTAACGCTTTTATGAGTGATTATGAAGTCACTTTAAATAATGGTAATAATATTCATTTACTTGATTTTTCGCCAACATTAGGTTTTTGTGAATCTGATTATGAAAGTGAATACTTTAATATTATTGGTTTTCCTCCAAACAATTTCTCTGAATTCGAAATCATAAATAACGGAACCACATTGAATGTAACTGATTTATTAGGCGCAAGATTAGTCTTTGGAGATGAACCGTTATCTATTTCAGAAAATGAAATAAACGCTCTACAAATAACTTTAAAAAATAATCCTGTTTCCTCTGAGATTAATTTATCCGTAAGTCGATCTGGAAGTGAATTAAATTATCAAATTTATTCCATTGATGGAAAACTTGTAAAAGAAGCCAAACTCAGATCAGAATCTATTAATGTATACGACCTTAATTCTGGATTGTATTTTATTCGTTTCTTTAATAATTCCAATCAGTTACAGACTTTGAAATTTATCAAGCAATAAAAAAAGCCTCAGTTAAAACTGAGGCTTTTTAATATATTTTAATAATTCTTATTAGATTTTTATACCAAACCCAAATTGGAATGTTGTATTCTGCGCTTCCACATCTGTTAAGTCTTCATCAAGGATATTACTTAATCCATAATGCACACGTGCATCAACAAATATTTCATCGGTAATCATATATTCAACACCTCCAACTCCTGAGAATGTAAATGTTGAAAATCCGTCTTGATCAGCCCAAGTCTTTAAACTTAGCATTGGTCCTGCTCCAACAGTGAATTTATTTCCTATTGCAAAGCGAACCATAATTGGTAACTGAATATAATCAGCTCTTAAGGCTTCGTCTTTACCTCCTTCAGCAGAATATTGCAATTCAGTTAAAATTGAAAAATTATCGCTAATTCCAAAATCGACAAAACCTCCAAAAGCGAAACCATTTCTGTGTTGGTTTTCAAAGGTTGCATCAGGATCAAAATCTAGATTAGAGATATTTAAACCTCCTCTAACACCATAACTGGTGCCTTGAGCGAAAGATAGTGTAGTAATACTAACAAATAATAATGTAAGGATAAGTGATTTCATTTTTATAAAATTTTGTTTTAAATAGACTCAACCATTTTAATTGAGCGTTTTCAAAATGATGTTATATAAAACAGCATAGATTTGAGACTGCTAATATATAATGAAAATTGAGATTAATAAATAAATAATAGATATCTAGTAAAAAAAGAGGTCAAACAACCTTATTTTTAAAGGTTTATACTCGAAACTGCTCCATAATACACACTTTTTATTATACCATCTGAAAGTCCAATTTTTGGAACAAATACGTCTTTTGCACCACTCCATTTCATTGCAGAAAGGTATATTCTCGTTGCAGGAATAATAACATCTGCTCTATCTTGGTTAAGCTCTAATTCGGTAATTCGCTCTTCATAAGAATAGGTTTGAAGCTTATTATAATACGTCGTTAAGTAAAAATACGTTAACGGTTTTCCTTCAGCTTTCCCTGAGATTTTAAATATTTTATTAATGTTTCCACCAGAACCTATTAAATCAATAGCATGGTAACCTTTAGTCTTAGCCTTGATCCATTCTTCTAATTCATTCCAAGTTTCTTTTTTGACAATGTCATTCAAAAGTCTAACTGTTCCAATTCTAAACGATTTTGACGCTACAGTATTTCCATGATGAATAACTGAAAACTCCGTACTTCCACCACCTACATCTACATATAAATAGGTTTTATCTTCCTTTATATAAGAAAGTAAGTCAGTGGCAGCAATAATAGCAGCTTCTTCTTCACCATCAATAATATCAATCTCAATTTTAGCTTTTTTTGAAATAAGTTTAGCGACCTCTTTCCCATTATCAGCTTCTCGCATCGCAGAAGTAGCACAAGCTTTATACTTAATGATTTTGTGTGATTTCATTAATAATCTGAAAGCAGTCATAGTATCAAGCATGCGTTCTTTATTCTCTTCGGAAATCTCTCCTTTTAAAAACACATCAGCACCAAGACGAATAGGCACACGTACTAAGGAGGTTTTTTTAAACTTAACAGGTTGACCTTTTTGTTCAATAATACTTGAAATTAAAAGTCGTACTGCATTTGAACCTATATCAATCGCTGCGTATTTTTTAATGTTTAACATACTATGAATTCAATTTTTCTTTAAAATAATCGTAGAGTGCGAATTGAGTTCTTACTTTAGGATTATCATTTCGTCGGTATTCATTACTCTGCGTTTCATCAATGATTCTTGCCTTTACATTATCATTCCAACAAATATCAAAAACATCTAGCAACTCTTCTTTAAGATCAGCCTGATAAATTGGACAACTAACTTCTACTCTATTTTCAATATTTCTAGTCATCCAATCCGCTGAAGATATGTATACTTTATTATCGTCATTATTACAAAACACGTACAATCTAGTATGTTCTAAAAATTTATCGATAATACTTATGACCTCAATATTTTCACTCATTCCTTTAACTCCTGGTACTAAAGAACAAATTCCTCTTACAATCATCTGGATTTTCACTCCTGCTCTACTCGCTTCATATAGTTTATCAACCATACTATAGCTTGAAACACTATTTAGCTTAAGTTTTATAAACGCAGGTTTACCTTGCTTTACGTTGTCAATTTCCGTATCAATTAATGCAAAGAGTTTTGATTTGGTATAGTGAGGTGATGTAATAATATGTTTGTATCTGTAAATAAGATAGTTGGTTTGAAAAAAGTTAAAAACTTTGTTAACGTCCTTTAAAAGTTTTGAATTTGAAGTGAACAACGTAAAGTCTGTATAAACTTTAGCTGTTGATTCGTTAAAGTTACCAGTACTAATAAATCCGTATCGTTTTACCTTTTTATGTTCTTCTCTCTCAATAACACACATTTTACTATGCACTTTCAAACCAGCAACACCAAATAGAAGATTGACGCCTTCAATTTGCATTTGCTCTGCATAATCTATATTTGCTTGTTCATCAAATCTTGCACGTAATTCAATTACAACCGTAACTTTCTTACCGTTTTTAGCAGCATTTATCAATGAACTAGCTACATGTGAAATTTGAGCTAACCTATATATAGTGATTTTTATTGTTTTAACCTTAGGATCTAAGGCAGCTTCCCTTAAAAACTTTACGACATAAGAGAAGGTTTGATATGGCGTATGAAGTAAGTAGTCTTTTTGGGATATAGAAGTGAAAATACTACTTTGAAGACTTAACCCTTTAATTTGTAACGGTTGAATCTTATCGTAAAGCAGATCTGTTCTTCCCAAACTTGGAAAATCCATATAATCCCTTCTATTGTGATAACGACCACCAGGAATGACACTATCTTTAGAATCGATCCCCATTTTGGACATTAAATACTCTAGGGTTTCTTCATCTATAGTTTTATCATATACAAATCTTAAAGGTTCTCCTGTCTGTCTGTCTTTTACACTATCTGATATTTTCTTAATAAAACTCTTACTTAAATCACTATCAAAATCAAGTTCACCATCTCGAGTAATCTTAATCATATTAGCCGAAATGGATGTGTAATTGAAGATATTGAAAATATCATTTAAACAGTAACGTAATAGATCATCTAATATAATGATGTAATTATCATCACCTTTTTTAGGTAGAACAACAAAACGATCTATGGCTTTTGGTATCTCAATTAGAGCAAATTGCTTTTCTCCATTATCTAAGACCATTTTTACAGCTAAATAGGCAGCGCTATCTTTTAATAAAGGGAGTTCCAATAAATCATTCAAAATGACAGTAACTAGCGCTGGACTTACATTTTGTATGTAATAATCTTTAATAAACTTATGCTGAGACTCATCAATTTGAGTTTCATTAATAATAAAGATGTTTTCTTTTTCTAGTCTATTTTGAATTTTACTTAGAATTTCTAAACTATAACTTTGTTGTTTTATAACGATTTTGGTTATAATTTCTAAAAGTTCACCAGCTTTTACACCACCAAGTTCACTCTTTCCTCCTTTACCGGCTTCATCTATTCGTTTTACTGTAGCATATCTAACCTTAAAAAACTCATCAAGGTTATTTGAAAATATTCCTAAAAATCTTAATCGCTCAATAAGAGGTACACTCTCATCTTCTGCCTCTTGCAAAACTCTTTCATTAAATTGAAGCCAACTCAATTCACGATTGATGTAGCTGTTTTTTTCTTTTACCATTATTTTAAATCCCTAGGGAAAATTGTAAGCTTTGTAGTGCCTTTTTTAATATTTTGCCACGATGTGACATCAAAATTTATAACGACTAAACCACTTGTTGGCAGGTTATCTATAAATTGGTCTCCAAATATATTGCAAATAGATGTGAAAGCATGATTATGACCAAAAATCATAACCTTTTCGTAACTATCATCAATTTTAGCTATAAAATCAATCACGTTTTGCCCACTAAAATCATATAATTCGTCCTCAATATGTAGAATATGATCATCATAATTGAGGATATTCATAAAAATCCTACAAGTAGACGATGCTCTATTAGCTGGGCTCGAAAAAATAATATCAGGAGTAAAAGATGTGTTTTTGAAGGCATTAGAAACCAGTGCTGCATCTCTAAAACCTCTCTTTTTTAAAGGTCTTTCAGCATCATTTACATCATGTTCCCATGAAGATTTTGCATGTCTAATAAGTACTATTTGTCTCATATTGATTCGATGAAGTGTAATATTTTATCGATAAAATGTTGCATAATTCCGTTTTAACGATTATTTTCGTCCCTTTAACATTTAAATTTGCTAACTATATTAGTTATCATTTGTTTTGTTAAGATTAAATATAATGTTTATGACCCCAAATCAAAAATATATTAATAAATCCATTTACGTGGTCTTTCGTACCACAGTTCTTCCCTCAAAACATATTGGACGTTTAATTAAGTATCACATACTTTACTAGACTTCTTATATACAATAGTAAAATTAAACATCGCTAAGCGAATATAAAATTTGAATTAAATTTTAAACTATGAAATTAATAGCAACCTTAATTATAGCATGTCTTGCTGTGACGTCATCTAAATCTGATAACAACTTATCATATAGTAATGATTGTAGCGCACAACTTATTGTTGAAAAGGACAGGAGTTCTAAATCGGCTGATGAAGACGGAACTCAGTTTGTATTGATTCTTACTAATACTTCTAATGATTCAAAGACATTCAATTTGTCAACTAAAAATCTTTCAGAGCCTTGTAATAGAAATACATCACAATACAACAGAGGAACTGGTTCAAACAATGCAACATTAGATGTTTCAATTGAGAATAATAGTTTAAATAGGAATAGCTCAAATACTGCTTCTCAATCAGAGATAACATTGAATAGTGGTGAATCATATAAATTCATTGTAAACGTAAAAGTTCCGAAAGGAACAACTTATGATACATGGAGTTGTATCGAAGTAGAAGCTAAGACTTCAGATTGCAAATCATTATCTGAGACAAAAACATTAAGTGTTTATATAGCTGACCCTTCTAAGGGATAATATTTATAAGTAAGATAAAAACAGGTTTTAAAGAAAAACTCGATGAGAAATAAATTACAATTTCAAAAAAGAAATGCCAAAAATGTAGCTAAGCTTATGTTTGCATTTTCATTTCTATTTTCTATTAATATTCTATTCGGACAACAAGTTTTAGTTGATAAGGTCATAGTAGAAAACGCAACCGTTTGTAATCAATTTGATGTCACTCTGGAAATTATAGGTAAACCACCTAAAAGTCCTCAAGAAGTGGTGTTAATTATTGATAGATCAGGAAGTATGGATGACGGTCCAATACCTGAGCCAATTGACTATGCTCAAGATGCTGCAATCGATTTTGTTAATAATTTCTTTTTGCCAGTAAATAATCCTACTGGTCAAAACAAAATTGCTGTTGTAAGTTTTAGTAGTTCTGCTACTCTAGACATTGGTCTAACCTTAAGCTCTGGACAAACAACAATTATAAATACAATTAACGCAATAACTACTGGAGGCTGGACAAATACTGAAGCTGGTATTATAGCGGCTGATAATGAACTTACTAATAATGGTACATTTGATTGCGCTACATCTAGAAGTATTATACTTCTTTCAGATGGAGTTGCTACTCGTAGAAATGGTAGTAGCTCTACATGTGATACCACCACTTCAGGAACTGCATGCCAAACAGCAGCAATAAATGCTGGTGTTGCTGCACAGACTACAAATGTAAGTGGTGATACATATAATCAAAGTGTATTTACTATTGGATTAGTTGGCGCAATTGATGGAACTGAAGAAACAATAGCTTTAAACACCCTTGATGGTATACAAAATTCTGGAGCGTTCTCCACTGAGAATAATGCAGATTTAAATAGTATTTATGATGCTATCCTAGGTCAACTAGTTCCTGCTGCAACACAGTTGCCTGGTCAAGCACTTGTTTCAGACACCATAGGTAATGGCTTTTCAATTGTACCTGGAAGTATTGACCCTAGTAAAGGAACTGCCTCTATCAGTGGTCAATTGTTATCATGGTTCGTTACAGATTTATTTGAAGAAACTATAACCTTAAAATATACAATCGTTCCGACCGACCCTACAATATGTGGCCCTCAAACATCTGGTGCTACAATTATTAATTATGAAAACGCAATGTGTCAAACTACCTCTTTGGTATTTGATAATCCGGAATTTTGTGTGCCTTGTCCAGAAATTACTCCTAGCTTGTCTAGAGTTGGATGTACAGATACAATAAATTATACCGCTACATTAGAACAAAATGGTTGTATTTCTACAGGAGATACATTTATATGGGAATTTTATTTAAACGGCAATCTAGTTGGCTCATCCAATAATGTTACTGGAGTATATACATATACTGGACCAACTGGTTCTTTTGAAGGCAATTTTACTGCTGAATTAACCTATACTGGTACTTTTGGAACTACATGCACATTGCCTAGCATTGATGCACAAATTGACCTTTTTATTCCTGATGCTATTGAAGCGACAGCATCTATAACAAATGTACTTTGCTACGACGATTCTACTGGAGCTATTGATATTACTGTTACAGGTGGTACTCCTCCATATACTTATTTATGGAATAATGGAGAAATCTCACAAGATTTGTCAGGAATTACAGCTGGAAACTATTCTGTAACTATTACCGATTCATCAGGATGTAATATCATTATTAATGATAGTGAAGTTACGCAACCAACTGAATTAACCGCTAGCGTGACATCCACAACTAATGCAGATTGCTCAGGAAATAGTACTGGTGAATTAATTGTTGAAGTTTCTGGTGGTGTTCCTCAATATACTTACTCAATAGATGGTGGTAATAACTATCAAGCAACAGGTACATTTTCAAACCTTACGCAAGGTACTTATACAATTGATATTCTAGATGACAATAATTGCGCTCTTTCTATAAGTAATATAATCATAAACAATGATGACACTGAGAGCCCTGAGATTACAGCTCCAGGTGATTATACAATAGAAGGCTGTGATGTTTCTAGCATTACAGATCTTCCTTATAACGAAACTGCTACAACAATTACATTGGCACAACTTGAAAGCGCCTTAGACGGAAATGGAACAGCTTCAGATTCTGATGGGACAATCGATTCTATTACATATTCTGATGTGAGCTCTGGTACTTGTACTATTCTAGTCACTAGAACTTTTACTGTTACAGATGCCTGTGGAAATTCTGTATCTGATTCACAAATTATTACTGTTGTAGATACTACTGCTCCAACTTTAGTAATCCCTCCAAATAAAAACAGAGAATGTACTGAAGATACTAGCCCTCCAAATACTGGAACCGCTACTGCTACTGA
>NZ_JSWG01000059.1 GCF_000797465.1 Psychroserpens jangbogonensis
CCCAGAAAGTGCAAAGTTTAAGGTTGGTTTTATGCCGTTGCAAAATCCAAAAGGAAAAAGACGCTGGAAAGCTCAAGCAGAAGACAGTGACACTTTTAACGGCGATGGTTGGTTTAATCAAGTTGTATATGATGGTTCTGCTTTTGCAACAGATACAAAAACCGAAGCAATTGGCTTAGGTAAATAAAGAATTTTGGAGCGCTTATAGGCGCTCTTTTTTATTGTCCAAAAACAGGGAGGAATCAAGATGGAACCTATTTCAATCAATCTCAGAATCAATGGTAAACACAAAAAGTTTGTC
>NZ_JSWG01000060.1 GCF_000797465.1 Psychroserpens jangbogonensis
TATTTATATCGTGCGATTGAGGCAGATGGTCATAAACTAGATATTTGGTTACGCAAAAAGCGAGATAATCACTCAGCATATGCGTTTATAAAACGCCTCGTTAAACAGTTTGGCAAACCTCAAATAGTGATTTTACAAATCAAGCACTTTCAACGAAGATGGCCATGGCTAAAGTAATTCAAGCGTTTAAATTGAACTCTAACTGTCATTGTACATCTAAATATC
>NZ_JSWG01000061.1 GCF_000797465.1 Psychroserpens jangbogonensis
GATCACAATATGAGAGTTTTCAGCCAGGTAGTCATCCGCCCATGGCTTGTGACGCATTCGCATGTACTTACACCTCTATCTGTTATATCGTCTTACAACATACCATGAAACGCAGGAATCCCGCAAGGCCTCTTCCAAAGCAAAAAAGACCGAAGATCGGCCTCCGGGTCTTTCGCGTATAAATTACAGCTTTCTGAACATTTTAATCCATATACTCCGAGAATGAAGGGAAGTGCCAATATA
>NZ_JSWG01000062.1 GCF_000797465.1 Psychroserpens jangbogonensis
ATACACCCCGCCAAGCGTGCTGTGCGATGAAGAGTTGAACATTCTCGAATTTCGCGGCGATACCGCGGCCTACCTCGTCAATCCAAGCGGTCCGCCGACCAGCAGTCTGAAGCGGCTGGCGCGCCCCGAGGTCTTCCTTGCCGTAGATGAGGCCGTCAGGCAGGCGCGCCTTGGAGCCACGGTGATTGCGAGGAACGGACTGCGCCTGAACAATACGGCAGGCGGCGGACGGGCAAACA
>NZ_JSWG01000007.1 GCF_000797465.1 Psychroserpens jangbogonensis
TAGTAAAAGATTACACATCATGTGGAGGAACAATCACAATTACTTACAATGGTAAGGATTTATGTGAGCGTGACTTAGTAGCAGGACCATACGTAATAAACGTTGATCCAGCACCAACACCAGTATTCTATTCAATAGAAAATGCAGATATTACTTGTGAAGATTTAGGTTCTTATGTTCCTGAAAGTTTAGGATACAGTAATGGTATTGAAGGTCCTTGTGGAATCAATGGAGAAGTTCAAGGTATTGCAGAACAATTTGAAGGTAGCTGTGGTACATTTGAAGTTAATTTCTCTTATGTGTCTTGTGGTGTAGAAATTACTGCTAAACAGACTATTAAAGTAATTGACAATACTGCGCCAACATTTAATGGGGAGTTACCTCAAAATATGACTATCGAATGTGGTAGTGATATTCCTGAGGCAGCAATATTAACCGCTAGTGATACGTGTTCAGATGCAACTGTAGAATATACTCCTGAGGAAGAAATAACTTCAAGAGAATGTAAAGCTGATGATGCTGGTAACCATACATTATGGATTTCTAACAAATCAGGTTTAGGAGCAAGCAGTAAGAACTGGACTGCAACTCAAGCAACTTCATTTGAGCAATTCTCAAATGGTACAGCTAAGTTGACAGGTACTTCAGCAAATGTTGATAACTCTAATCAGATATTCCAATTTGTAGTATGGTTTAAAGATGCAAGTACGTATAATGAGTGGACTTCTACTCCTAATGCAGAATCTTCAACTGGATACCGTCAGCCTAAATTAAATGCTGGTACTACTAATGGAGCAACATTAGATGATGCTCAAACTTGGACATATTATCTAATGGATGAGTCTAAAGACAACAAATTAGTTGGACAAGGTGATTATGCAGGAGTAGAGTTATCTCTATCTCATAATCCTTCTAACTTAGTGTTTGGATTACAATATGGTCAGAAAGCAAGTTTACAGAGCAATGGTTTAGGAGTGTCAACTTGGATTAGAATTCAAGGAGATTACAACGGATCAACTTATAACAGTAATGGTGATTTCAATATCGCATTATCTGATTGTGTTGAAAATCCTAATTTCGAAACTAACGGTCAAAATAACTGTAATAGAACAATTGTTCGTACATGGGAAGCAACTGATGCTTGTGGTAATGTGGCTACACATACACAAACAATCACAGTTAGTGATACTATGGCTCCAGTTATTGATTGTGCAAAAGATGAAGACTTTGGTCTTGTAACTGAAGTTCCAACTAATTTTGCTAATAAAGCACCTTATACAGATAACTGTAGTGCTTCTGGTGAAACTACTGATTTCACAGATAGTGAGATTACTGCAGTTCCTGGAAGTGGTTCGCAGGTTGGATCAGAATTCAGATTTATCTTTGAAGAAGGTTACATCTTAACTTTTGGTGATTCACCAGCAGGAATAGTTAATGATGCTCCTTATTATACTGGTCATGTAACAGATTACGCAGGTAATTTATTACCTCAGTATGGTAACTTTGAAATGATTTTCTACTTCAATAATATTTATCAAGACTATAGTATAGTTCGTAATGGAGAAGAACTTGGTTATGGACCAATGGTTGATGGTTTACCATCATGTGTATCTGAAGATTGGTACGTAGAAAGTGTTAACGGTCATAACAAAGCATTAATTGTTGAGTGTGGACAGTCTAACTCTACTATTGAGTATGAATTCACACGTACATTCTACGCAAGTGATGATTGTGGTAATGTTGGAGAATGTTCTGTAACATACACTTGGACTACTGCAGGAGAAATTGCAAGAGAACAAGCAGCTTCAATGGAAGAGAATTTTGAATTCTTTCCAACTGACAGAGATCCAGAATCTAAAGTCAACCAAGAAGAAGTTAAAATCGACTTTAAAGCGTTCCCAGTACCATTTGATAATGAGGTAACTCTTACATATGAGTTTGATTATAGAACAAACGTAACTATTGAGTTCTTTGATACTAAAGGTTTATTAGTATTATCAGAAACAAACACTAGATATGTTTCAGGTTCAAAAGGTAGAACTACATTTGATCTATCAAGAACTTCTAGTCAAGTATTCTATGTGAAGTTAACGACTAATCAAGGTACAGTTACTAAGAAGATAGTATCTTCAGGTAAGAAGTAAATAGATTAAAATAATTAGGGAATTTCCTAAGGGTATATATAAAAGGCAGCTAGAAATAGCTGCCTTTTTTTGCTTTAGTTTGAACTAAGTAGCATTCGATAGATTGTGTGGTTTTTATTTGTGGGTTGTCTTGAGATAAGAATAATAGAACTAAAAAATATATTACGATTGTTTATGTGATAAATTTATAATAGAGTTTGCCCAAGTTGTGGCTTCATCTATAGTATCAAATATCTCAAAGGGTTTATTTAAGAAGAGTTTTTCTATTTCGGCATTGCGCTTAGCTTTGTAATCTGAAGAAACAACACAGAATCCTGCTAGGTTTTTAATTTTAGACGTTTCATTATAAATGGCAGGATCTACTGCGTAAGAATGTAAACGATGTGTGATATAAACAAAATTTGTGTTTGTAAAGTAGGTATCAGCAACATTTAATAAAACTTTATTATGCTCAGGGGTTACTGTAACGCCTTCATTGATAACTACTATCATATAGTAATCATAAATGTGCATCGTGCAAAAATCATATTTTAACACATCAGTCATATCTAAAGTTAGTAATAACTTCAATGGAAAGCAAAAAAAAACGCCTTGAAATTTCAAGGCGTTTTAATTTTAAGTAATACTATTAAGATTCAGTTTTCTTTTTTGGTTTCTCAATTTTAATAGTTAATTCATCAGACTTAGCATCTAAATCCATAATAATTGTATCTCCATCATGCAATTGAGAATTAATTATTTCTTCAGCCAATGCGTCTTCTATATACTTCTGTATAGCTCGTTTTAGAGGTCTTGCCCCATATTGTTGATCAAATCCCTTTTCGGCTATATAATCTTTAGCTTTGGTACTTAATTTAAGTTCGTAGCCTAAATCTTTGATACGTTCTATCAAGAATGCTAATTCTATATCAATAATCTTATTAATATGCTTTTTCTCTAATACATTAAAGACCATCACATCATCAATACGATTTAAGAATTCAGGAGCAAAGGCTTTTTTAAGTGCATTTTCAATTATACTTCTTGAGTTGTCAGTAGCTTGAGCTACTTTTGCTGAAGTACCAAAACCAACACCTTGACCGAAGTCTTTCAGTTTTCTAGCCCCAATATTCGACGTCATAATTATAATTGTATTTCTAAAATCAATTTTACGACCTAAACTATCAGTAAGATAACCGTCATCAAGAACTTGAAGTAACATGTTGAACACATCTGGATGCGCTTTTTCTATTTCATCAAGAAGAATAACAGCATAAGGCTTACGTCTAACTTTTTCAGTAAGTTGACCACCTTCTTCATAACCAACATATCCTGGAGGAGCTCCTATAAGTCTAGAAATGGCAAATTTCTCCATATACTCACTCATATCTATTCGCACTAAAGCATCATCACTATCAAATAATTCCCGAGCTAATACTTTGGCTAATTGCGTTTTACCGACACCAGTTTGCCCTAAAAAGATAAATGAACCAATTGGCTTATTTGGATCTTTAAGTCCAGCACGATTACGCTGAATAGCTTTAACAACCTTTGCTACGGCTTCGTCCTGACCAATAACTTTTCCTTTTATTAATTCTGGTAATTGAGCTAATTTATTGCTTTCAGTTTGTGCAATTCTATTTACAGGAATTCCAGTCATCATTGAAACCACATCTGCAACATTGTCTTCCGATACAATTTCTTTGTGTTGTTTTGTTTCTTCTTCCCATTTTTCTTGAGCTAAAGCTAAGTCTTTTTCTAAACGTTTTTCATCATCTCTGAGCTTAGCTGCCTCTTCATACTTTTGTTTTTTAACAACAGTATTTTTAGTTTCTTTTACTTCTTCAAGTTTTTTTTCGAGCTCTAAGATTTGTTTTGGAACATCAATATTTGTAATATGAACTCTAGATCCAGCTTCATCTAATGCGTCAATAGCTTTGTCTGGAAGAAAGCGTTCAGTCATATATCTATTCGTCAATTTTACACAAGCTTTAATAGCTTCGTCTGTATATTCAACATTGTGATGTTCCTCGTATTTTCCTTTAATATTATTAAGGATTTCAATAGTTTCTTCAACAGTTGTAGGTTCAACAATTACTTTTTGAAAACGACGTTCTAATGCACCATCTTTTTCGATGTATTGCCTGTATTCATCAAGTGTAGTAGCACCAATACATTGGATTTCACCTCTCGCTAAAGCTGGCTTAAACATGTTTGAAGCATCTAAACTACCTGTTGCGCCTCCAGCACCAACTATGGTATGGATTTCGTCAATAAATAGAATGATATCATCATTTTTTTCAAGCTCGTTCATTACGGCTTTCATACGTTCTTCAAACTGACCTCTATATTTTGTTCCAGCAACCAAACTTGCTAAATCTAATGTAACTACACGTTTATTAAAAAGAATTCGAGATACTTTACGCTTTACAATTCTAAGTGCTAGACCTTCAGCAATGGCAGATTTACCAACACCAGGTTCTCCAATTAATAATGGATTGTTTTTTTTGCGTCTACTTAAAATTTGTGACACACGTTGTATTTCTTTTTCTCGACCTACAACGGGATCTAACTTGCCTTCTTCAGCCATAACAGTAAGGTCTCTTCCGAAGTTGTCTAAAACAGGTGTTTTAGACTTTTTCGCAGACTTTGAACCCGTTTGACCAAAAGGATTTTGTTTTGCTTCGTCGTCTTCAATCGGCTCATCATCAGAAAAAGATTCTGATTTTGGCTCATCTATAAAATCATCTTCGTTTGTTATCATAAATTTAAATTGTTCTTTAACATTATCATAATCTACTTTTAACTTGTTTAAAAGTTTTGTAGTAGGATCGTTTTCGTTTCTTAAAATACATAATAATAGGTGAGCTGTATTTATAGAAGTACTTTGAAAAAGTTTAGCTTCTAAAAAAGTAGTTTTTAAGGCACGCTCAGCTTGTCTAGTAAGGTGAAGATTTTTCTTCTCATTAGATGTTACTGTAATATTAGGATTTGCGGGACTAAGAATTTCAACTTTTCGTCTTAAATGATTTAAATCAATATCTAAAGCACTTAATATATCTATTGCCTTTCCACTACCATCGCGAAGTAAGCCTAACATTAAATGTTCGGTACCTATAAAATCGTGACCTAGCCGTAAAGCTTCTTCTTTGCTAAACGCAATTACATCTTTAACTCTTGGGGAAAAATTATCATCCATAGTAAACTCTTTCTGCTTTAAAAATAGTAAAAACAAGTATAAAAAGGCAAAAACTATACCTTAATATATATTAATAGTCTAATAGTCTAAAAAAACTTTACAAAATCAAAGTTTTTAACCACTAACTTATTAAAAAAAGGTTACAAATTTTGTTAATAAAAAATATTAAAAAAGGGTTTTAAAGGTTCTGCAAACACTATGAAATTGGTTATCTTAGCGTGTTTGTAAAACCTACAAAAAATCTAATAATTTTATTTATGACAGAAGGAGAAAAAGTAATCCCTATTAACATAGAAGATGAAATGAAATCGGCTTACATTGATTATTCAATGTCAGTCATTGTGTCACGTGCATTACCAGATGTAAGAGACGGTTTAAAACCTGTTCACAGACGTGTATTATATGGTATGCATGAACTAGGTGTTAGATCTAATACAGCCCACAAAAAGTCGGCTAGAATTGTTGGGGAAGTACTTGGTAAGTATCATCCACATGGTGACACTTCTGTTTATGATGCGATGGTACGTATGGCTCAAGAATGGAGTTTACGATATATGTTAGTTGATGGTCAAGGAAACTTTGGTTCTATTGATGGCGATAGTCCTGCAGCAATGCGTTATACAGAAGCACGTATGCGTAAGATATCTGAAGATATGCTTGCAGATATTGATAAGGAAACAGTTGATCATAAGTTAAATTTTGATGACACTTTACAAGAACCTACGGTATTGCCTACGCGTATACCAGGTCTTTTAGTTAATGGTGCATCTGGTATTGCTGTTGGTATGGCTACTAATATGCCACCTCACAATTTAAGTGAAGTTGTTGATGGAACTATAGCTTACATTGAAAATAATGACATTGAAATAGATGAACTTATTACTCATGTAAAAGCACCAGATTTTCCAACGGGAGGAACGATTTATGGATACGATGGTGTTCGCGAAGCTTTTAAGACAGGTCGTGGACGAATTGTCATGAGAGGAAAAGCTGTTATTGAAGAAGTACAAGGCAGAGAAACTATTATAGTTACTGAAATACCATATCAGGTTAATAAAGCTGATATGATTAAGAAAACTGCTGATCTTATTAATGATAAAAAGATTGATGGAATTTCTTTAATTAGAGATGAGTCTGATAGAAATGGAATGCGTATCGTTTATATATTAAAACGTGATGCTATTCCAAATATCGTATTGAATATGTTGTATAAATATACAGCATTACAATCTTCATTTAGTGTTAATAACATTGCCTTAGTTAATGGACGTCCGCAATTATTGAATCTTAAAGAGATGATTCATTATTTCGTGGAGCACAGACATGAGGTAGTTGTTAGACGTACTAAATACGAATTACGTAAAGCAGAAGAGAGAGCACATATCTTAGAAGGATTAATTATTGCTTCAGATAATATTGATGAAGTTATTGCACTTATAAGAGCATCGGCAAATGCTGATGAAGCTAGAGCAAAATTAATTGAACGTTTTGAACTTTCAGAAATTCAAGCGAAAGCAATTGTAGAAATGCGATTACGTCAATTAACTGGACTAGAACAAGACAAACTTCGTACTGAGTACGAAGAATTGATGAAAACTATTGAAGACTTAAAAGACATTCTTGATAAAAAAGAACGTCGTATGAATATCATCAAAGATGAACTTTCAGTTGTTAAAGATAAATATGGTGATGATCGTCGTTCTTTAATAGAATATGCTGGTGGAGATTTAAGTATCGAAGATATGATTCCAGATGAGCAAGTAGTAATTACTATTTCTCATGCAGGTTACATCAAAAGAACATCACTTACAGAATATAAAACTCAAAATAGAGGAGGAGTTGGTCAAAAAGCATCGACGACTAGAAATGAAGATTTCTTAGAACATTTATTTGTTGGTACAAACCATCAATACATGTTATTCTTTACGCAAAAAGGAAAATGTTTCTGGATGCGAGTTTATGAAATTCCAGAAGGAAGTAAAACGTCTAAAGGAAGAGCAATCCAAAATCTAATCAATATTGAGCAAGATGATAAGGTGATGGCCTTCATTTGTACTCAAGACTTAAAGGATGAAGATTACATTAATAGTCATTATGTTATTATGGCGACTAAGAATGGTCAGGTTAAGAAAACATCTTTAGAACAATATTCTCGTCCGAGAACTAATGGTATTAATGCAATTACAATTAAGGAGGGTGATGAGTTACTAGAAGCAAAATTAACTACAGGAAACAGTCAAGTAATGCTTGCACTTAAATCTGGTAAAGCTATTAGATTTGAAGAAGCTAAGACTCGTCCAATGGGAAGAAACGCTTCAGGTGTTAGAGGAATTAGATTAGCACATGACAAAGATGAAGTTATCGGAATGGTAACTGTTGAGAATCCTCAAGAAGAATCTGTACTTGTTGTTTCAGGAAAAGGATACGGGAAAAGAACGTATATTGATGATCCAGAAGATGGAGAAGCAGTTTACAGAATTACAAACCGTGGAGGGAAAGGTGTCAAAACCATCTCAATTACTGAAAAAACAGGAGATTTAGTAGCGATCAAGACTGTAACAGATGAAGACGATTTAATGATTATTAATAAATCTGGTATTGCTATAAGAATGGCAGTAAACGATTTAAGAGTTATGGGTCGTGCTACACAAGGTGTGAAATTAATCAACCTTAAAGGAAGCGATTCTATTGCAGCTGTGGCCAAGGTGATGAAAGATGATGAGGAAGAATTAAATGAAGATGACGCTGATATTCAAGATGTTAATGAGGATGGCACAACTCTTGATAATAACGAAGAAGAATAATAACAATAATTAACACCTAATAAAACAAAGTAATAATGAAAAAGCAAATTATAATTGCTTTAGCACTTTTAGTAAGTACTATTTCCTTTTCTCAGAAAAATGAACTAAAAGCTGCAGAAAAAGCAATTAAAAACAAAAATTTCGCAGATGCGAAAGCAGCAATACAATCGGCAGAGTCACTTATTGGCTCAGCAGATGATAAGACAAAAGCAAAATTTTATTTTTTAAAAGGTCAATCTTTATATGCAAATGGAGCTGGATCTAATGAAGATACAGATGAAGCTATTGTAAGTTTTAATATGGTAAAAGATATTGAATCTAAAGCTGGGAAAATCAAATATTCTTCAAATGTAGAAGAAATGAAGAAGACCATGTTAGCTAATTTTCTTACTTCAGCTAACACAGCTTTACAAGCCAAGCAATTCATGAAGTCTTCTGACGGTTTCAATAAAGCATACCGTATGTCTACTAAAGACACATTGTACCTTTATTATGCAGCATCTACTGCAGTTACCGCTCAAGATTATGATGTTTCTTTAACCCTATATAAAGAACTTAGAGATATAGGATATACTGGTATTGAGTTGGAATACTCTGCAACAAACAAGGAAACAGGAGAACCAGAAAACTTTGATAATAAATCTTTAAGAGATTTTGCACTTAAGGCAGGAAGTCATATTGTTCCAAAACAAAAGAAAACAGATTCAAGATCTGGTGAGATTATTAAAAATATAGCACTTATTTACATTAGTAAAGGTGAAGATGAAAAGGCAACAGCGGCAATTAAGGAAGCTAGAGCTGAAAATCCTGACGATGTATCACTTATTATTTCTGAAGCTAACATTGAGTTGAAATTAGGAAACAATGATAAGTTTAAAAGCTTAATGGAAGAAGCTACATTGAAGGATCCAGTCAATCCAACACTTCGTTATAATGTTGGAGTAATGACAATGAAAGAAGGTGATTTTGAATCAGCTAGAAAATCTTTTAGTAAAGCTTTAGAATTAGATCCTTCAATGCAAGATGCTGCGATCAATATTTCTACAACATTTATTGATGAAGGAAATAAGCTTGTTGAAGAAATGAATAGCCTTGGTACATCTAGTGCCGATTTTGAAAGATACGATGTGTTAAAAGCGCAAAAAGTTGATTTGTTTCAAGAAGGTGCAAATATTTTAATTCAGTTTTTAGAAAACAATCCTAATGGTAGTAATAGTATTTTTCAGCAACTAAACAATATCTATTTGGCTATTGGTGATGTTGATAAAGCTAAAATGTATAAAGGAAGGATTAAAGAATAGTTAATATATTTATTCGATATAAAAAAAGCCACTCTAAACTGAGTGGCTTTTTTTATATTATTTTTTTGATAACCCTGAGCTTATGAGTATGTGATTTCTTATCAATGTTATAAATACCAGAATGGTCTAAACGATCAATTCTAACTTTACCATGTGCATGGATGATATAATTGTTTTCCATAATAATTCCGACGTGAATTATTTGTCCCTCACTATTATCAAAAAATGCTAAATCTCCAGGCTCACTTTCTTCAATAAAACTTAAGGCTAGGCCTTGAGAAGCTTGTTGAGAGGCATCACGCAGTAAATTGTAGCCGTTTAGTTTATATACCATTTGGGTGAAACCAGAACAATCAATTCCGAAAGGTGTTTTTCCTCCCCAAAGATAGGGTGCATTCAAATACATGAATGCTGTTTTTATCAAGTTTTCTTTTGGTTGTTTTATAGATGACGTCTTCCCATCAAAGGTATGGTTTAATAAACCTAAAGCATTTAAAGAAGCCCCAAGTGGAATGGTATATAATTGTTGGTTTTCATCTTCAATATATTCTACTAAATCATTAGAAAGCAAATGATCTTCACTCTTAATAGACTTGTAGTCTTCTTCAGTAATTTCTAAATACTGTTTGTTGTCAATCCAACCTTCATATTTGTCATGAGCTAAACGAATTCGACTCCAAGATTTACGTTGTTCTAAGACCTTGAAAATTTCACCATAAAGCACTTGAGAGACTAACTCACAAGGGTCATTAGGTTCAACTCTAAGTGGAACAATACTCAGATTACAAATTCCGTATTGCATTAAGATAAATTAATTGCGTTCTAATACTACAGCAGAAGCACCACCACCACCATTACAAATAGTAGCAGCTCCAATTTTAGCATTATTTTGTTCTAATACATTTAACAAAGTAATCAAAATTCTAACACCAGAACATCCCAAAGGGTGTCCTAAGGAAACAGCTCCTCCATTTACATTTATATTACTATCATTTAGTCCTAAAAGTTTCATGTTTGCTAAACCTACAACTGCAAAAGCCTCATTGAATTCAAAAAAATCTACATCGTCAATTGAAATTCCAGCTTTATCTAATGCTTTTGGTAAAGCTTTCGATGGTGCAGTTGTAAACCATTTTGGTTCGTGTGCTGCGTCAGCATAACTTTTTATAGTTGCCAAAGGTTTTAATCCTAATTCTTCAGCTTTCTCCTTGCTCATTAGTACCACAGCTCCAGCTCCATCATTAATAGTAGAAGCGTTTGCAGCTGTTACTGTTCCTTCTTTTGTGAAAGCTGGACGTAATGCTGGTATTTTATCCATTCTAACATTGCTATATTCTTCATCTTTAGATACTATTACAGCATCACCACGACGTTGAGGCACTTCAACAGGTACAACTTCATTATCAAATTTGCCTGCTTCCCAAGCCGCAGCTGAACGATTATATGATTGAATAGCATAAGCATCTTGATCTTCACGTGAGAAATTATGTTCTGTAGCACATGCATCAGCACAAACTCCCATTGCATTTTTATCATAAGCATCTACCAATCCATCTTTTTGCATACCATCTTCCATAGAAGCAGGACCAAACTTAGTTCCAGTTCTTGCATGGTAATAATGTGGTATTAAACTCATGTTTTCCATTCCGCCAGCAACAATAATATCTGCATCACCTAATGCAATAGATTGTGCGGCTTGCATTACAGCTTTCATTCCAGAAGCACATACTTTGTTAATCGTTGTACAAGGAACAGTATCTGGAACTCCAGCATAAATTGCTGCTTGTCTAGCAGGAGCTTGACCTGTACCTGCTTGAACAACATTGCCCATTAATACTTCCTGAACCATTTCTGGTTTTAAATTTATTTTATCTAACGCTCCTTTTATTGCAGTAGCACCAAGTTTTGGAGCAGGAACTGTTGATAAAGCACCTAAAAAGCTTCCAATTGGTGTTCTTGCTGCTGAAACAATTACGACTTCTTTACTCATTTCTATTCCTTTTGTGTTATTTGCCGTAAAATTAATCAATTTTAATAGATTTTTTGCTATCAAATTGAGAACATCAAAAGTTTAATCTATTAATTTTATTACTTTTGAATGAATACAAACTAAGACAAATATTCATTGACTTAAAGGTATTTGTAACTCCTTAATACACAAGATGGAAGATTTAATAAATAAATGGTATAAAAATCATTCACTTTTATATAAAGTGCTTTTGTTTTTGAGTACTACCTTTTTAATTGTGTACCTATTTCCTAAAAGCGGAAAATTTAAATATAATTTTGATAAAGGAAAGCCTTGGCAGTCGGAAAACTTATATGCTCCATTTGATTTTGCAATCAAAAAGTCTTTAGATGAAATTGAGATTGAAGAGACGGAAATTAAAGAAGCTAGTTCAATATATTTTGATATTAATACTAAATTAAAATCTGAAGTTTTTGATACATACAATATCAAATTTGAAGATAAATTTTCTGATACAATACCTAATAAAAAAGTACTATATGATGTAGGGAAGTCTGCAATTGAGAATTTATATATTTTTGGAGTACTTGACGAGAATTATAAGTATTCTGAAGATAAAAATATAATTTTAGTAGAGGATCAAAAACAGATTGCTAAAGGAACTTTTGGACAGTTGACTGAGATTGGAGAGTTCAGGAAAATCCTAGAAGATGCTTTAGTTTATAACGATTTGTCCTCTTATGAAACGACCTTTATATCTTTGTTTTTTGATATCGTTTCTTCTAATGTTTCTCTTAATTCATCACTTACAGAAAATTCACTCCTTGAAGAATTAAATAGTATTTCCAGAGTGAGGGGAAGTATTGAAAAAGAGACTTTGATAATTTCTAAAGGAGAAATTGTTGAAGGAAATAAATTTGATATTTTAAAATCGTTGGAAGCCGAGTATGAGTCTCAAGTTTGGAATGAATCAAATTATAATTTAGTCATTTTCGCATACGCTTTATTAGTTGCTTTGGCACTCTTAATGCTCTTGCTTTTTTTAAGAAAGTATAGGATTGATGTCTTTTTAGATAATACTAAGGTCACTTTTATTTTCTTCAATATTTTGTTGATGATTCTATTGACAACCTTGATTATAAACTACAACTCTGCGCAAGTATATGTTATTCCGTTATGTATTCTACCATTAGTATTAAAAGCTTTTTTTGATGCGCGATTAGGATTGTTTGCACACGTACTAACAGTACTATTATTGGGCTTTATTGTTCCTAATAGTTACGAATATATGTTTCTTCAAATTATAGCAGGTATAGTAACGATATTAACTGTTTCAGAATTATATAAACGTGCTAATCTATTTATATCTGTAGGTCAAATTACATTGATTTATATAATAGCATATTTTGCATTTTTTGTTATACACGAAGGGAATATAACAAACCTGAAATTGGAAACTTTCGGGCTTTTTATTTTATGTGGTTTAGCAACATTGTTTGTCCAACCGTTAATATACATTTATGAGAAGTTATTTGGTTTGGTGTCTGATGTATCTCTTTTAGAACTTTCAGATACAAATACTAAGTTATTAAAAGAACTTTCGAATAAAGCACCTGGTACGTTTCACCATTCATTAAATGTAGCAAATTTAGCAGAAGCCTCTGCCAATGAAATTGGAGCAAATGCCATGTTGGTTAGAGTAGGAGCTTTATATCACGATATTGGTAAAATGAAATCACCTACTTATTTTACAGAAAATCAGGCGACCGGAATTAATCCTCATGATGAACTTTCTTCTCGAGAAAGTGCAAAGATTATTATTGATCATGTTATAGATGGAATAGAAATTGCCAAGAAAAATAATTTACCAGATCGGGTTATTGATTTTATTAGAACACATCATGGTACAAGTATGGTATATTACTTTTATATGAAAGAGAAGGAGCTAGATAGCACGATTTCTGATAGTGATTTTAGATATCCAGGACCAAAGCCATATAGTAAAGAAACCGCGATTTTAATGATGTGCGATAGTGTTGAAGCTGCATCTAAAAGTCTAAAGGAACCTTCTTCTACTAAAATAGATAAGTTTGTAGAATCAATAATTGCAAAACAAATGGATGATGGGCAGTTTTTGAATGCAAATATTACGTTTAAAGAGATACAATCTATCAAGAAAGTCCTTAAAACTAAGCTAGCCAACATCTTCCATTTGAGGATCGAATACCCAGAATAATTTTTTAAAAAAAGTTAAAAAAATAGTTGCGTTCTTTGTAATGATAAGTTACATTTGCATCCGCAATTTATTGCAAAGTTCATATACAAAAGGAGAGGTGCCTGAGTGGCCGAAAGGAGCGGTTTGCTAAATCGTCGTACCTAGAAATAGGTACCCAGGGTTCGAATCCCTGTCTCTCCGCAAATTTCATTAGAAATTTATTAACTAGATAACCAATTCGGAGTGTAGCGTAGCCCGGTTATCGCGCCGCGTTTGGGACGCGGAGGTCGCAGGTTCGAATCCTGCCACTCCGACTAATTATTTTACAATACTCAAGATAATTTATTATTTTGATTTTAAGAGTTACGGGCTCGTAGCTCAGCTGGATAGAGCACCTCCCTTCTAAGGAGGCGGTCACAGGTTCGAATCCTGTCGGGCTCACAAAAAGACTTAACAGAAATGTTAGGTCTTTTTTGTTTTTAGTCGAATTATACATGCATTTCGTCGATAATTGAATTGAAAACATGCATTTCGTCGAAAAAATGAAACATTTAATCGATAAAATAATGTGTTATTGATTTTATTTAAACTACATTTGTACTATAATTTTCATTAAACCCCAAACCAATGAAAAACCTACTTAAAGCAATTGCTTGCGCAATTGTTATTCTTACATGTGCTAATTGTTCTGTTGAATCAACAGATACAATTCAAGAAGATTCTTTAATTACTCAAGAAGAAACAACCGATGTTGAAGTACCAGATGTTCTCTGTACTAGTCAAGATCCTCAGGCTATATTAACTAATAATAGTTTATTGCCTGCTGATTTTGAAGTATTTGATCAGTTTGGACTTTTAATGACACATTCTTATGGAGTTGCAATTGGTGATAGCTCACCAGTATTGACATTTCCTGATGGTGTAACAACATTTATTGTTAGCACTTCAGCTTCTAGTAAAGAGATAAAAATTGATATGGGAAATTGTATGGTTTATGAAGTTGCAATTGATGAATTCAATCATTTAGACACAGACGTGCCTACTCAACTTTAGAACAGAATAAAACTATTTTTTCGTTTAAAAGATTTGTGGTAAAGAAAAGGTAACTGTTACCTCCTTCTTTAATACCAAGCTTTTTTCGAATATACTGAACCGTTTCAGGAAAATTTCTAGTAGTAATATTTGCCTTAGTAGACAACTCTTTTTTAAGGAGTTGTTTATTATAGGGCATTATTTTATTTATTTTAAACCGTCTTCCCGGAAACAAAATTAGATCTTCAGAAGTATAGAGATGGCTATTACTATGCAATTTATGAATTCCTAATTTTGATGACATAAGTTTAAAAGCTCCAGATTTATAAATAGCAACGTTTGGTTCATATAAAAATGAAAGCGGTTGGCTATACGTTGGTTTAGTAATTTGTTCTTCACCTAAATCATAACTAAATTTTTCTTGTTTGTCATTAACTATGTCTACTGCACAAACTTTGATATTATCACAATATTCTTTTTTTAGAATCCATAATAATTCTTTGACTTCATTTTTTACTGAGACAATATGAATGGATTCAACATGTTTTAATTCGTTTAGTCCAATTGAAATATCTAAAAGAGGAGATGTTTTTATCATGATCTGCTCTGTTTTTGAAAAGAGAAAATCTAGATTCTTAGGTACATTTGGTAAACAATCTTCAAGAAAAAAAACTTTACCCTTTTGGTCATGTCTTCTTGATGGATCAATATATATCCAATCGAAACTCTCATCATTACTTTTAATAAAGTCAATACCATCCGTTGGAACAAAATCTATATTATTAGTCTGTAATAATTTTGAATTATATGCTACAATCTGAGAGAGCTCTTTGTTTATTTCGCAATGAATGACCTTAGTAAATCGTTTGGAGAAGTAATGACAATCAATACCATATCCACCTGTGATATCAATAATTCGATTTCCAGAAATTAATTCAGACTTATATTTAGCAGTAATTTCTGAAGACGTTTGCTCTATATTAAGCTTGTTAGGAAAATAAATACTCTCAGTGCCAAACCATGTTGGCAATTTGTTTTTGCTCTTTCGTTTGGCTTCAATTTGCTCAACAATAGCTTTTGTATTAACATTATGAATTTGTTTTCCTTTTAATAATAGCTTTGTGACCTCTTCATTGAGATGGGAATTAATATACGATTGAACCTCAGTATGTAGAATGTCTTGATTCAATTGGATTAGAGATCTTTTGTTAGTTTTTGTACTACTTTGTTTTCTGAAAGAAACTCTTTTAAAATCACTTTTATAGCAGTGTAAGTTGGTATTGCTACTATCATTCCTACTATTCCAAATAGCAGTCCCGCGATTATGATTACTAAAAATATTTCAAGAGGATGAGACTTCACACTCTTTGAAAAAATAAATGGCTGACTGAAAAAATTATCTACTAATTGAGCAATTACAAAGCCAATCATTACATATGTAGTTTTTGGTAGAATTACGGCACTGAAGCTCTCCCCTAAGTTGCTTGACATGGTTAATACAATCATCAAGACACCACTAACTAATGGTCCAACATAAGGAATAAGGTTTAGTAATGCGCATAAAAAAGCAATCACTATGGCGTTATCAATTCCAAAAAGCAGTAATACAATTGTATAAATAACAAAGAGTATAAGAATTTGAAATATCAAGCCTACAAAGTATCTTGATAGCAAATCTTTGATTTTTTCAGATGAGTTTTTCCAACGAGATTCTTTAGAGTCTGGAATAAACGTAATAAGTCCACTTTCAAAAAGACGACTATCTTTTAAGAAGAAAAATGAAATGAATAAAACCGAAAACAAACCAATAAGTGAGCTTCCTAATCCTCCAATAAACGAGTTTAAAAAATCAGGTAATATTGAATAATCTAATTTCGAAAGCATACCTGAGTCTTTTATGGATTGCTCGACATCGACTTTGGTCAACCCAAAATGAGTTGTGATTTCTGAGTAAAGATTTTCAGCGTTTAGTTGTAATTCATCAATATCTAGGAGTGATAAGTTTTGACCTTGCTCTACTACTAATGGAATAAACATTCTAATAAGTCCGAGTAATAGACCGATAAATAAAACCATAGTCACAATTACGGCAATCGTATTATTGAACTTTAGTTTACGTCTTAAAAACAGTACAATAGGTCTTCCAATAAGAGAAATCACTGCTGCAATGGCAATGTATACGATTACAGATTGAATTTTATATAAAAAGAATAGTATGAGGCAAACACCTATTAAAATAGCGAATGCTCTTAATATGCCGTTTGCAATGATTTTTGAATCCATAGTCTAAAGATATAAAACTGTTATAAGAATTGCTTGGTAATTTCGTATAAAGCCACTGAAGTTGCTTGAACAACATTCATACTACTATTTTGACCAAACATTTCTACATGAAGGGTACTATCTGATAAACTCAATATCGCTTCTGAAACCCCAAATTTCTCATCACCAATAATAAGAGCAATAGGTTGTTCATTGGAAAACTGATATATGTGTAAGGCTTTGCTAGTGTCAGTTATTTCTAGTACAATGATTTGATAGCCTTTATTCTTAAGTTGAGTTACAACTTCAAGAGCAGTGTCGAAAACCTCAAAACTTACAGATTTTTCAGTTGCTCTAGATGTTTTATTCATTTTTCGTCCAAGCGGAATATGCTCACCACACAACACTAGTTTTTCTATACCAAATGCATCAGCCGTTCTGAACAAACTACCTACATTAGGCGCATTCGTAACATTTTCACATACTAAAGTAATTGGAAATGTTCGTTTAGTAAACGATGTGGAGTAGTGGTCAAGTTGTTTCATGAATATACTTAGTTCTCAAACGCATATTTCACAATGTTAGCACCCATTTTAAGGGCTTTTTCTCTAACTCCAGGAGGATCGTTATGCACTTCAGGATCTTCCCAACCATCGCCTAAATCACTTTCAAAAGTAAATAGTAATACTAATCTACTTTCATGAAATAGTCCAAAAGCTTGAGGTCGTTTGCCATCGTGTTCGTGAATTTTAGGTAATCCATTTGGAAAAGGATAGGCTGCACTGAAAATTTCGTGAGTTCCTGGTAATTCTATTAATTCTTGATTAGGAAACACTTTTTTCAATTCTTTCTTGATATAAGGTTCCATGCCATAATTATCATCAATATGAAGAAAACCACCAGAGATTAAGTAATTACGAAGGTTTTCGGCATCTTCATCACTAAAAAAGACATTGCCATGACCTGTCATATGTAACATAGGAAACTGAAAAATATCGACACTACCTACATCAACAGTTTCCGGCTTAGGATTCATTTTAGTGTTAATATTCGCATTACAATAACTAATTAAATTGGGTAACGCTGTAGGATTGCTATACCAATCACCTCCACCTTTATATTTAACAATGGCTAAATCTTGAGCTTTAGAACTCAAATTAATGAATCCTATAAAAATTATAGAAAGAAATAAAGTTTTAAAGAGTTTAGGCATATCTCAAAAATATAAAATAACAAGTACCAATACGTGCTTTTAACGTTAATTAAGGTTTTTTCTAAATGTTTTTCTGCGTCTGTATACAACTGGGTCAAAATGTTTCCAGATTTTCTGAATGGCCTCGTTATCTTCTAATTCAGGAGTTCTATAGCAGGTTTCCATTCCTAAATCTTTGAAAGTTTCGTAATATTCATTAAAAATAACAGCATGAACACCTTTGTTTTGATATTCAGGAAGGATACCAATGAGGTAAAAAATAATATCTTTATTATTCTTTTTTGCATCTAAAATATGCCTAAACCCAAAAGGGAATAATTTACCATTTGCCTTTTTTAGTGCATTCGAAAAACCTGGCATAACAATAGCAAAGCCAACTAGATTGTCATCTTTGTCTACAACAAATTTGATGTAATCAGGATTTATAAAGCTTATAAATTTTTTCTTGAAGTATTCCTTTTGAATATCAGTAATTTTCACAAAAGAAGAAAGTGAAGCATAACTCGCATTAAATAAGTCAAACATCTTATCTACATAAGGCATGACTTCTTCCGTTTTCGTGAATTTTAAAGCTGTTAAACTGTAACGTCGTTTAATTAATTCTTGAGCTTTTGCGAAAAATTCTGGCTTAACATTTTCAAAAGGGAATGTGCTCTCAACGTATGTTTTCTCAGGTTGATAGCCTAAAGCTTCATAATGTTTTACATAATAAGGATGATTGTACCACGTAACCATAGGTGCAATAGCTTCAAATCCTTCAGTTATGACACCAACCTTATCTAAGTTTGAAAACCCAACAGGTCCTTCAGTATATTCTAAGTTATTTGCTTTACCGATGCTTTCAACTTCTTTTAGCAATGCTTTTGAAACTTCCAAATCATCAATAAAATCAAACCAACCAAAACGCATTTTCTTTTGGTTTTGCCCATCTACTTCAAGCCAATTAATAATTGCAGCTACGCGACCAACTAATGTATTGTCTTTGTAAGCAAGAAAAAATCGAGCATCAGCATCCTGAAAAATTGGATTCTTGTTTTTGTCAAAAGTTTGTAACTCTTGACTTATAATTGGAGGAACCCAAGGCTTTGAGTCTTTATAAAGTCCAAAAGGAAATTTGACAAATTTCTTTAGATCCTTCTTAGAATAGATTTCTTTTACTGTAATCATATAATTTCAAGATTAAAGACTTCCGTCATCATCAAAGTCAGCATTATCTTTTTTCTTTTTTTTGCCTTTTTTCTTTTTTGGTTTTCTCTTATCAGCATCTTCTCTTGAGTTTCCATTGTCAATTTCCTTGTCTTTATGAAAATCAAGTCGGTAAGAAATCCCTAAATTAACGCTAAATACTGTAGGTGTGTCTTTAGTGTTTAATGTTACTGCTGTGTCCAGCTGAAAGTCTTTACTCCATAAATAAGCACCTCCAAAACGAAATAAATTATCAGCATAATATTCGCTGTCAATTCCTTGTGTTTCGGCAAAAATAACCCATTGAGGATTGAAAGAGTGCGTTAGTGTAAGTATGTATTGGAATTCAGAGAAATCGGTTCCAATTCGATCTTTTATTAAATTCATAATAAATACCCAACCACCTGAAAAATTGTTTTGAGTAGCAATCATAACTTTAGGACTAAAGCCTTCTACGTCTGGAGGTAAATATGAATTATTCTTTGTGTCAAAATTTGCACCAGCATAAACGGCTACAGCTGGAATTAAAGAATTCCATTTAAACGTTCTGTTGGCATGATAACTATATAAGTTAGGTTTTTCTTCTTCTGCATTTTTATAAGGATCGTATACGAGGTATTTTGCACCAATAGTGAAGTTTTTAAAATTAGAACGTTTATCTTCAAAAGCAATAAATCCTCTATTATCAGTTTTAGTATCGTTTTGATAAATTCCTTCAATATTGATTTCTAACTCTTCAAAAAGCAGACCATAACGAGCAGCAAAATCAACTCCAAAACCAGATACTTCATACTTTAAAGGTGTATGTTCTTCTTTAATAATATAAGGTCCAACTTCTAATTGAGCAACATTTGTACCCACTGAAAAAGCGCTTCTAGAAACTCCAGGTCTATTGGAGTTTATAACTTCGGTGTATTGAGCAAAAATGGATTGGGTAGCAAAAACTAGGAGTAAGGTAAAGGATATTTTGATGAAATTCATAGGCTTTTGATTTAATTCAAATATAGAGATTTTATATTTTTTTTAAGTATTTATAACTGTTTTTAAATCCTTATAATTGTATTTTTGTCTAAATATCTATTTATGTTACAAACAGCATCATTCGTGGGTTTTTTTAGAACGATTTTAATTATCCTTTTGGTATATTATGGTATCAAGATTTTAACACGTCTTTTTGCACCATATTTTTTACGATATATGTCTAAAAAGATGCAACAAAAATTTGGAGGACAGTTTCAGCAGCAACAACAGGCTCAAAATCCTAAACAAAAGGAAGGAGAGACTGTTATAGATAAAGTTCCTCAACAACATAAATCTTCAGATAAAAGTGTAGGTGAGTACGTAGATTACGAAGAAATTGAGTAAATTTCGACCTCATTGATAATTCTATTCCATGCCATTATCTTTTAAAAAATTCATTCCACATCTTTTAGTTTTAATTGGTTTTGTGGTTATTTCTTTAGCTTATTTTAGTCCTGTTTTACAAGGAAAGCAAATCTTTCAAAGTGATATCATGCACTATATTGGCATGTCTAAACAACAGAAAGATTTTAAAGTACAATCTGGCGAAGAAACGTATTGGACAAATAGTGCTTTTGGAGGTATGCCAACCTATCAATTAGGAGCAAAATACCCACATAACTACATTAAGAAATTAGATTTATCACTTCGATTTTTACCAAGACCAGCAGATTATCTATTTATTTATTTTTTAGGGTTTTATGTGCTTTTACTTGTATTAAAAGTTGAATATAAATTAGCAGCGCTTGGAGCCTTGGCTTTTGGATTTTCAACCTATCTCATTATTATTCTTGGTGTTGGTCATAATAGTAAAGCACATGCTATTGCATATATGCCATTAGTACTTGCTGGAATTGTACTCACATTCCGTAAAAAATACGTTTTAGGTTTCTTATTAACAACAGTTGCATTGGCTCTTGAAATCTGTGCGAATCATTTCCAAATGACGTATTATTTAATGTTGTTGGTTATTGTTTTAGGAATCGCATACCTTATTGATGCATATAGAAAACAGCTATTACCACATTTCTTTAAGACTGTTGGTATTTTGGTTGTTGCGGTGATACTTTCTGTTGCCTTAAATGCTACTAATGTGTTAGCAACTCAAGAATATGTAAAAGAAAGCACACGTGGTAAAAGCGAATTAACCATTAATCCTGATGGTTCTCCAAGGGAAGTGACTTCTGGTTTGAGTAAAGAATACATTACCGAATATAGTTACGGACTTAAAGAAACGTTTAACTTATTTATTCCTAGGTTTTTAGGAGGTGGTAGTGGAGAAGATGTTGGTAAGGATTCCGAGTTATATAAATTTTATACTAACATTGGTGCAAGTCCGATAGAAGCCCTAAATGAAGTAAAAAATTCGCCAACATATTGGGGAGATCAAACCATTGTTGAAGCTCCGGCTTACGTTGGAGCGGTAGTTCTGTTTTTGTTTGTTTTTGCATTATTCTTAGTAAAAGGCAGACTGAAATGGTGGCTAGTTGGAGGTAGTTTATTATCCTTGATTTTATCTTATGGAGATAGCGAACCATTTGCCTTTATAACCAACTTCTTTATTGATTATGTGCCGTTATATAACAAGTTTAGAGCAGTAAGTTCAATTCAGGTCGTTCTTGAATTATGTATTCCTGTTCTCGCTATTTTCGGATTATCACGATTGTTCAATCAGTATGAAAAGGATGAAGATAAACTGAAAGCCTTAAAATTTTCGGCATTAATAGCTGGAGGACTTGCTTTACTTTTCTTAGTATTTAAAGGGACTTTCGATTTTGTAGGTGCTAATGATGGTTATTACAGACAAACCTATGGTCAATATGGAGAAGCATTTGTTGATGCTTTACGAGAAGACCGAAAATCATTTTTTACACTAGATACGTTGCGTACGCTAGTTTTAGTGTTATTGTCAGCTGGAACGATTTTTATGTTCTTAAGAAAGAAGCTTTCAGAAACTATAGTAGTTGTTGTGTTTGCCGCTTTGATTTTATTTGATTTAGTTGGAGTTGATAGACGTTATGTAAATAATGATAACTTCGTTTCTGCAATAAAAGTTACTAAGCCATACCAAGCTAATGCGGCAGATCTACAAATTTTGAAAGACGATGGTCATTTTAGAGTTTTAGATATCTCTGAAGAAGGTAGTAGAGCTCCAGCAAAAGCAGCATACTTTCATAATTCATTAAATGGTTATCATGCGGCCAAATTGAAACGTTTTGATGAATTGTACGATTTTCATATTTCTCGAAACAATATGAATGTATTGAACATGCTTAATACAAAATTCATCATAGCTGAAGAAGAAGGTCAGGTCTTTCCATATGAAAATGAAGATGCTAATGGTAATGCTTGGTTCGTAAGCTCTTTAGAGAAGGTGAGTAGTGCTAATGAAGAAATTCAAAAGCTAGATAGTTTAAATACAAGCATTAAAGCGATTACAACATCTGAAGCCTTAAGTACAAAACAATTCATTGTTGATTCTACAGGCAGCATTAAACTGACAGAATACAAGCCAAATTATTTAAAATATATTTCATCTAATAATAGCGTAGGCTATGCTGTGTTTTCTGAAATGCATTATGGAAAAGGTTGGCAAGCTTATTTAGATGGAAAAGAAGTGCCACACCAACGTGTAAATTATGTATTAAGAGGATTAGAAATTCCTTCAGGAGAACATAATATTGAATTTAAGTTTGAACCACAAGTCGTAAAAACAGGAAGTAGCATTGCATTGGCAAGCTCTATACTTTTCGGATTGTTACTGCTAGGAGGATTGTTTGTAGAGTTTAAAAAGAAAACCAATGAAAGTGCATAAAAAAGCACTTATTATCACGTACTATTGGCCACCAGCTGGAGGCCCAGGAGTTCAGCGATGGTTGAAATTTGTAAAATATCTTCCAGAATTCGGTGTAGAGCCTATTGTATATTGTCCAGAAAACCCGAATTACCCAATTATTGATGAGAGCTTGTTAGATGAGATTTCTGAAGAGATTACCATTTTAAAACATACCATTAAAGAACCGTATGGCTTAGCCAATCTGTTGTCTAAAAAGAGTTCTAAGCAAATTAGTTCTGGTGTGATTCCGAAGCAGATGAAACAAACATTTATCCAGAAGTTATTGCTTTACATTCGTGGTAATTTCTTTATTCCTGATGCGCGAAAAAATTGGATAAAGCCTTCGGTATCGTTTCTTTCAGAATATATTTCAAAACACCAAATAGATACGATTATCACAACAGGACCACCACATAGTTTGCATCTCATCGGACTTCAGTTAAAGCAAAAATTAGATATCAAATGGTATGCAGATTTTAGAGATCCTTGGACAACTATAGGTTATCACAAACAATTAAAATTATCGAAGTCATCCGCAAAAAAACATAGAGAATTTGAGTCTCAAGTGCTTCAAACTGCAGATCAAATTATAGTTACTAGCGAAAACACTAAAAAGGAATTTGCAGCAAAAACGAAACAACCAATTACAGTGATTACTAATGGTTATGACGCACATCATATTGAACGACCAGAGAAGGATTCAAAATTCACTATTGCTCATATTGGCTCTTTATTATCTGAACGTAATCCAAAACAGTTGTGGGAAGCGTTAAGTGAGTTAGTAAAAGAAAACCAATCTTTTTCAGACGCATTTCAATTACAACTTATAGGAGTTGTTAGTGATGATATTATGGAAACTATTAACCAGTTTGGATTAGCTAACAATGTCAAAGCCCTAGGTTATGTGTCTCATGAAAATGCAATAAAAGCACAAATGAGTTCTAGGTTATTGTTGTTGGTTGAAATCGATTCCGAAGACACCAAAGTGATAATTCCTGGAAAATTGTTTGAATATATGGTTTCAGAAACCCCTATCATTGCTGTCGGTCCGAAAGACTCAGATGTAGAAGTGATTTTGAAGTCGACTAATACAGGTCAGTATTTTTACTATGATCAAAAGCAAATAATAAAATCTCAGATTTTATCGTACTTTGAGGCTTATAAAGCCAATTCATTGACGGTAAATGCAATTGGATTACAGCAATACAGTAGAAAAGCATTAACCAAGTCACTAGCCGATTTACTTAAGGATTAGCTTTAAAATTTCAGAATTTTAAATTTATGGGAATAGTCATTAACCAGTCGTTTAAAAACACAATTACTACCTATCTTGGTTTTGGGCTTGGTGCTATTAATACCTTATTCCTGTACACCGAGTTTATGAGCGACCAATACTATGGTTTGGTGGCTTATATCTTATCTACAGCAAATATTATGATGCCTTTAATGGCTTTTGGTGTTCATAATACAATGATCAAATATTATTCAACATTTAAAACCAAAAACTCACTTAATAGTTTTATGACATTGATGTTGTTTTTGCCATTAGCGTTGACAATTCCAATTGGTATTATTGGTTATTTAAGTTACGATTCTATTGCAAGTTGGTTATCGCAAAAAAACGGCATTGTTGAAGATTACCTTTGGTATATCCTTATTACGGCATTTGCAATGGCTTATTTTGAAGTCTTTTTTGCTTGGGTAAAAGTGCAAATGAAAACAGTGTTTGGAAACTTCATGAAAGAGGTCTTTCATAGAGTAGGTGTTATGATATTGTTATTTGCATTGTATTTTGAATGGATAGCTGTTGAACAATTCCTAATTGGCTTAGTTGGAGTTTATATACTAAGAATGATAGCAATGCTAGTAAATGCCTTTTATATTAGACTTCCTGTCTTTCGATTTAATAAAATTGATAGACTTAGTTCTATATTGAAATACTCTAGTCTAATAATTATTGCAGGTTCTATTGCAACTATGATATTAGACATAGATAAGTTTATGCTTAATAACTATATTGAAATTGAAAAAATAGCTTATTACAGTGTTGCTACATTTATAGCAACAGTTATTGCAGTGCCACAGAGAGCGATGCATCAAATCATGATGCCATTAACCGCTAAATTTATAAACGATAATAATAGAGAAGAACTCAATGACTTATATGAGCGTAGTTCCCTAACTTTATATATTATTAGTGGCTTTATTTTCTTATTAATCGTATTGAATATTAACGAGCTCTATAATATTATTCCCGAAGAGTTTTCTGGGGGAATTGTTGTTGTTTTCTTAATTAGTATTGCCAAACTCTATGATAATCTTTTAGGAAATAACAATGCTATTTTATTTAATAGTGATTACTATAGAATGGTCCTTGTGTTTGGTGTGATACTGGCTATTTGTGCCATTATACTCAATGTTATTTTGATTCCTTTGTATGGAATTAATGGTTCTGCATTAGCAACTTTAATAGCTGTTGTAGTATACAATACTATAAAAGTGGTATTTGTAAAAATGAAATTTGATATGTTGCCATTTACAACGCAGACTTTGAAGATTTCAGGTTTACTTATTCTTTGTGTTCTTACATTCTATTTTTGGGAATTCCCATTTAATGCATACATCAATATTTTATTGAAATCTTTACTAGTTGGAGTAGTGTATGGTCTTTTGGTGTATAAGCTTAATGTTTCTGAAGATATTTCGGAGATGTTTAATAAGTACCTAAAATTGAAAAAGTAGTTTAACTAACTTATATAAACGGGAAAATCCCATAAGGTGCTTTAAGGCATACTGCTTATGGGATGTTCCAACTAACCAACCAAAATTTTAATATTTTTAGAACTTATCTTGTTCTTTTTGTTTTTGAACTTGAGCGGTTTTGCGTAGTTCTTTTACTTGCTTTTTTAGCTTGAGAATTACTTCTATTTTGCTTAACAGCTTTCGATGTACTTACGCTTCGCTTGTTACTAGATATACGAGTATTAGATGTTTTTGGTTTTCTAATTGACGCATTTTTTTTAACCGTTCTAGTGTTTGCTTTATTATTAGACACAGAAGTATTGGTTCTGGTCACATTTTGTCTTGTATTTGTAGCACTTCTGTCATTTGTTCTTCTAGTTGTGGTAGATAAACTTCTAGTGTTTGTGCTTCTCGTATTGCCATTAGTAGATAAGCTACCAGTGTTATTATCTCGTCTTGTATTACTTGAGATGCTTCTATTATCGTTACTTCTTGTCCCATTGTTAATTGAAAGAGAACGTGTCGTGTTTCTTCCAGAAGTACTAGTTAACGCTCTATCATTATTTCTAGTAGAAGTACTTCTAACGGTTCTATCGTTACCTCTTGTAGTAGCTTCTTGACTATATCTTGTATTTACACTATTTCCTCTTCTGCCAGTTGTAGCAACTGTATTACGTCGACCATTAACTCTTACAAGTTGTCTGTAATTATCTCTATAAGGTCTGTAATATGTGTGTCTTACAGGTGTATAATACTGTCTGTATGGTCTAGCGTAAACAACGCAGTAATTTATTGGTGGAATAACGTAATAACTGTGCCATGGTCTAAACACATAAGCTCTGTTGTATACATTAATATATCCTGTGTAATGTGTATATAAATTATGACTATTATAATGAACATAAAGCCCTCCAACTCGAGCAATTCTCCCATAGTTATTATAATGAATGTTTATGTGACCAACTTGTGATACGCGTCCATAATAATCATAAAAGATAGCTGTGTTCTCTATTTGAAGAATAGCTCCAAAATCGTCATACTGAACATAAGGATTGTAATCATATCCAGAGTTGAAACTAATAGACACTCCTGGTGTGTTAACTCCTACGTTAACATTTGGACCATAATCTTGCATGTAAAAATCAAACTGACCATCAGGAAAGATTGAAAATTCAATACCGTTTTCAACAAATATGAAAGAATTACCATAACCTTTAACAAAGTTGTTTGATATGTTGTTGGTTGCGAAAACTGATGTTCCTCCGAGGAATAAAACAGTCATAAGTATAATTAATTTTTTCATAATTGTAAGGGTTTTTTGTTACAACTGATAATAAACAATTAGTGTGCCAGAAATTCTTATGACATTGTAAAATATTGAATATCAATATTATAAATAATAAATTAAAGATTAGTGTTCTGTTTTTATTATGAGAGAACTATTTGAATTCATTCGGAACTGTTAGACTATTATTTTATATATAAAAATCCCGAAGGCTTGGGGAAGCGCTTCGGGATTGATAACTCATGTTAGTATTTAGGGATGAGTTATGATCGTTTAAATTTTTTGTTTTTCTTCGTTTTTTTGATTTTACCATTCTTTCTGTAGTAGTAAAAACCCTCGTCATAATCATCTATATCATTTATAGTGGTAAAGTTATTGCCACCATGACCAGAACCAACACCACAGTTTAATTCTGCGTTATAATGGTTTACAATTCCTGAAGTATGAATTAATTCTCCCCTACGATTGTAATTAACTCGAAGTCCACCAACTTGTTTAAGTAGGCCATTTCCTCTTTGGTAACTCATATATACAGATCCAGCACGTTTAATTCTACCACTTCTATCATAGTTAATAAATACATTTCCGATTCTACGAACTTGTCCATTATTATCATGTGTAATAACCACACCTCTTGGTCTTGGGTTAGAATAGGGAACTCTACTTACTGCTCCAGGAGCTCCATAAGTTGAATTTACAGAGGTTCTTCGTGTATTCGATCTGTAATACACATTTGATGTATTGTTTGTAATTTCAGTATTGAAATCGAAACTTCCATCTGGAAAAATTAAAAATTCTACACCTCGTTCAATGAACACTATAGGTTCGGCAAAACGAAAGCGAGCACTATCAAAATCTTCCCCATTTGAAACAGCATGTCCTGCTGTTGTCGCTGTTGCTGATGTTAATCCTATTAACACCGCTGCAATAAAAAGTAATTGCTTTTTCATAATTATAGGTTTTTAGATTTTACCATCGTTTCCAACTCGTTTGGAAACTTTTAGGTCTACATTATTTGTTTGAATTATTTCAATATGCGTGCCAAAATTGTAAAACACTGAACATCAGCACTCTAAAAAAGTATTTTGATCCGGTTATAAGTTCTAAGAATAAACCAAACCTATTTACATCTAATTTTTTATTACATTTATATCACTAACCAATAGTTGATATGTCAGACCAACCATTAATCACTTCAAATGAGCCTTCAAATTGCCAAAATTGCGATTCTATTGTAGAAAAAGCGTTTGAATTTTGCCCACATTGTGGACAAAAGACTAACGATGACCTTACTATTAGTGTCTTATTTTATAACACGATTAGCAATTACTTTTCATTTGATGCTCGTTTTTTCAAAAGTTTTGTGCCTTTGATGTTTAGACCTGGATATTTAGCTGAAAAATTTTTAGAAGGCAAGCGATTATTGTATTTGCATCCTGCTCAGATGTACTTGTTCATTTCTGTGGTTTTCTTTTTTATCATTTCGTTTAGTACAAGAGAATTGGTGCAAGAAGCCAATAAAATGAATGAAAAAGTAGCAAAGTCAGAGTTTGTAAATAACGGAGTTGATGCTTCTAAACCTGCTTTAGATTCCATTCAAATGGAGAAGATATTGAGTCCGCTCAAGGATAATCAGCAAATTATGGGACTTAAAGATTCTGATATAAAATTAGCAGATTCCTTACTGAAAACTGAAGGTGTTATGCCAAAAAATGTAGGCACTTCATGGGATTTTGATAAAGAAAAAGTAGATTCGTTAGTTGCAGCTGGTGCAGAAAAAGATGTTATATATAAAGAAATGGGCATGTCTGATGATCCCAGTTTTTTTGAAAAACGCCTTTTTGCGAGAATGTTGAGTTTGGTTAAAGGGCAAGGCGCAGGCTCGATTGTTCAGGCCTTTTTTGATAGTATCCCAATTTCAATGTTTTTCTTACTTCCGTTTTTTGCTTTAATACTTAAGATTTTCTATTACAATAAAGGGAGGTATGTGTTTCATTTGGTTTTCAGTTTCTATTACTTTTCATTCATATTTACAGTATTTAGTATTCTTTTTGCTGTAAATAGATTTGTGTATGATATACCTGATTGGATAGATTGGTTGATTGCTTTTTCTACGTATTTGTATTTCTTATTTGCTTTAATACGCTTTTACAAACAGCATTGGTTCCTTACTTGGGTGAAAAGTAGTTTAATTAGTCTAGTGTTTTTTCTGTTAGTAATACCTACTGCTTTTGGTATACTGTTAGCATTTTCATTTTTCACGACCTAACTAAGTTTATCTTTTAAGAACTCACCAGTAATAGAGTTTTTGTTTTTAGCTATGTCTTCTGGAGTTCCTTGTGCAATTAATTGTCCACCACGCTCTCCACCTTCAGGGCCTAAATCAATTACATAATCTGCACATTTTATGAGATCTATATTGTGTTCAATAACAATGATTGAATGTCCTTTTTTGATTAATGCTTGAAACGACTTTAGCAATTTTTTGATATCATGAAAGTGTAAACCAGTTGTAGGCTCATCAAATATAAATAACGCGTTAACGCTTTTAGATCCTTTACCTAGGAAGGATGCCAATTTAATTCGTTGTGCCTCACCACCAGAAAGGGTAGAAGAACTCTGACCTAAAGTCACATAGCCTAAGCCAACATCTTGCAAAGGTTGTAATTTACCTTGAATTTTAGTCTGATCGTTTTCGGCAAAAAACGCAATAGCATCATCAATAGTAAGGTTTAGGATATCATCAATGGATTTGCCATTAAAAACAACTTCTAAGACCTCTTTCTTAAAACGCTTGCCATTACAGGTTTCACAGGTAAGATGTACATCTGCCATGAATTGCATTTCAATTGTAACTTGACCTTCACCTTTGCACGTTTCACATCGTCCACCATCAACATTAAAACTAAAATGTTTCGCTTGATAATTTCTGATTTTACTTAACTTTTGACTAGCATATAATGCTCTTATATCATCATAAGCTTTTATGTACGTAACAGGATTAGAACGTGATGATCGTCCAATAGGGTTTTGATCAACAAATTCAATGTGTTTTATATTACTAAAATTCCCTTTTAATTCCGTAAACTGTCCAGGTTTGTCTCCAAAATCGGTTAGCTTCTTCTGTAAAGCTGGAAATAATATTTTCTTAACCAATGTACTTTTTCCACTTCCAGAAACGCCTGTAATTACAGTTAACATTTCTAAAGGAAAAGTGACATCAATATTTTGAAGATTGTTTTCTCTAGCGCCTAAAACATCAACATGATATTTTGAAGACCTTCGCTTTTTTGGGACTTCAATTTCTAATTGACCGTTAAGGTATTTTGCGGTTAAAGATTCTGAAGCCAAAATATCTTTAAAGGTTCCTGTAGCAACAACTTCGCCACCAAACGTTCCTGCTTCTGGTCCAATATCAATAATTTCATCTGCAGCTTGCATAATATCTTCATCATGCTCAACCACAATAACAGTATTTCCTAAATCACGTAATTCTTGTAATACTTTAATTAGTTTTTGTGTGTCTTTCGGGTGCAAACCTATACTCGGTTCATCTAGAATATACATGGAACCAACTAAGCTACTTCCTAGAGAAGTTGCTAAATTAATACGCTGACTTTCACCACCAGATAAAGAATTTGATTTTCTATTTAAAGTTAAATAGTCTAATCCTACATTAGAAAGAAAAGATAGCCTATTAGATATTTCTTTTAGTAAGCGATTTGCAATTGTAGTATCATGGTCATTAAGCTCTACTTGTTTAAAGAAATTTACTAATTTATCTAAAGGCATTTCAACCAAATCAGTAATAGTAGTATTACCAATTTTGATATAGTTAGCTTCTGAACGAAGTCGTTTTCCATGACATACACTACATTTTGTTTTTCCTCTATAACGAGAAAGCATCACACGATTTTGAATCTTATATGCTTTAGATTCTAATTCAGAAAAGAAAGAATTTAAGCCTTCAAAATATTGGTTTCCATCCCAAACGAGTTGTTTTTGTTCTGGTGTTAACTCGAAATAAGGTTTGTGTATAGGGAAATCGAACTTATGTGAATTATTAACCAATTGATCTCTGTATGCGCTCATGCTTTCACCTCTCCAAGAAAAAATAGCATTGTCATAGATGGATAAACCAGTATTAGGAATGACTAAATCTTCATCAATACCAATAATATCTCCGTAACCTTCACATTTTGGACAAGCTCCATAAGGATTATTAAAACTAAAAAGATGCACATTTGGTTCTAAAAATGTCATCCCATCTAATTCAAACTTATTATTAAATTCAACTCGCTCTTGAGTAGAAAGTGTTTCAATAATGCAAGTACCTTTGCCTTCAAAGAATGAGGTTTCAATAGCATCAGCTAATCGATTATAAAAATCATCTTCATGTTTTACAACAATACGGTCAACAACTAGAAAGATGTCCTTTTTTAGTTTCTTTTCAACGGCCTCATCAATTCTTAAGACCTTTTCTTTATGTTGAATTCTAGCATAACCTTGCTGTTTCAAAACATTAAGTTTGTCTTCCATCGTTCGGCCTTCTTCCAGTATAATAGGAGAGAGGAGCAGTAATTTTTCACGATCATCAAACGATTTCACCAAATCTAAAACATCTTTAGTGCGATGTTTTTTTACTAAATCTCCAGAAACAGGAGAATATGTCTTTCCAATTCTTGCAAACAAAAGTTTTAAATAATCATATATTTCAGTAGATGTGCCAACTGTAGATCTTGGATTTGTAGAATTAACTTTTTGTTCAATGGCAATTGCTGGAGCAATGCCTTTTATAAAATCAACTTTTGGTTTATTAAGTCGCCCTAAAAACTGTCTTGCATAACTTGAAAGGCTTTCGACATAACGTCTTTGGCCTTCTGCATACAAGGTGTCGAATGCTAAACTAGACTTTCCAGAACCAGATAAACCGGTAATTACAACCAATTTTTGTCTTGGGATAACAACATCAATATTTTTTAGATTGTGCAATCTAGCACCTTTAATGATGATATTTTCTTTTGGATTAACGTCTAAAATGTTAGTATTCATAGGAGTTTGCGCAAATTAAGATGTGCAAAGATACTACAAGTATTTCATCAAATAAAATGGATTATTATAGATTAAAATGTTAAAGTTTGGTGCTTTTTTTTGGAATTTCGGAATGATTGTTGTTATATTTGGTTTCATAACACATTAAAACAGAGAAGCCTATTTCATAATATTACTTTATAAAGTTTAACCCCAAGCTAAGATTTATTCTTTGCAATAAAGTAATGATTATGAGACACGAACTTATCACGGACGCTGTTTTAGTTAGAAACTACATGGATGGAGATGAAAATGCTCTATCAGTTCTAATTCACAGACACAAACAAAGAATTTACAGTTTTATCTATTCGAAAGTTTTTGATAGAGACATTACTGAAGATATTTTTCAGGATGCTTTTATTAAGGTCATTAAGAATTTAAAACTGGGCAAGTACAATGAGGAAGGTAAATTTTTACCTTGGGTCATGCGTATTTCCCATAACCTTGTCATAGACCATTTTAGAAAAAACAATAGAATGCCAAAATTTGACAATTCTGGTGAGTTCAGTATTTTCTCTGTTCTTGGCGACAATGCTTTAAATGCAGAAAAGCAAATCATAAAAGATCAGGTAGAATGCGACTTACGTAGAATTATTGAAGAACTTCCAGAAGATCAAAAAGAGGTGTTAATGATGCGTATGTATAAGGATATGAGCTTTAAGGAGATTTCTGAAAGAACAGGAGTAAGTATCAATACTGCTTTAGGTAGAATGCGTTATGCGCTCATTAATTTAAGGAAGGTAATTGATAAAAATAATATCATTTTAACAAATTGATACAATAAGTAAAGTTTTCTTGCGTTTAAAGGATTATAATAAACTAAAAAACGTAAAATGGCAAAACTTTACTCAGAATGTCCCCAAAAAAAAGACAACCTTAACCCAAAAAAAGAAACAGTAGATTTTCTTTTAAATTATTCTAAGGCTTTAAGTGTTATTCATTATAATGATTTGAAGTTTGAAGCACTTCAAAACTAAATTTTGAAAAGTCCTGATTCGTTAGTCGTCAGGACTTTTTATTTTTATAGTATTCATTTAATACTGAAGTTCTACCAATAGTCTTGGTAATTATATCTTTTTCCATATCCCAACCTCTTGCAGGCGAATATTGTCGTCCGTACCAAATAATTTGAAGGTGCAGATCATTCCACAATTCTTCTGGAAATAATCGTTTAGCATCTTTTTCTGTTTGCACTACATTTTTTCCGTTAGTCAAATTCCATCGATACATTAATCTGTGAATATGGGTATCTACTGGAAATGCAGGAATACCAAATGCTTGAGATAATACCACTGCAGCAGTTTTATGTCCAACAGCAGGCAACTCTTCTAAGGCTTCGTAGGTTTTAGGAACTTCTCCATTGTGTTTATCTATTAATATATGAGATAAGCCAAAAATGCCTTTACTCTTCATTGGTGACAGACCAACAGGTTTGATAATCTCTCTTATTTCTTCAACAGAAAGCTTAATCATATCATAAGGGTTATCGGCTTTTGCAAAAAGAAGTGGTGTGATTTTATTCACACGAACATCTGTACTTTGAGCAGACATTAATACGGCAATTAATAAGGTGTAAGGATCTTTATGTTCTAGAGGTACTGGTATAGTTGGATATAATTCTTTTAACGTATTAATAACAAAATCCACCTTTTCTTGCTTGGTCATAAGTCGTATTTTTACAGAAACCAAAGTTAGCAATTATGACACAATTAAAAGCAGGAGATAATGCTCCAAATTTTTCGGCAAAAGATGAACAAGGAAACACGATTTCTTTGGCTGACTATAAAGGAAAAAAAATAGTTGTTTTCTTTTATCCTAAAGCCAGCACACCAGGTTGTACAGTTGAAGCATGTGATTTAAATGATAATTACGAGCGTTTTCAAGCACAAGGCTATGAAATTTTAGGAGTAAGTGCAGATAGTGCCAAAAGACAATCTAATTTTAAGAACAAATACGGTTTTCAATACCCATTATTAGCTGATGAAGATAAAGCTGTAATTGAGGCATTTGGAGTTTGGGGACCAAAAAAGTTTATGGGAAAAGAATATGATGGCATCCATAGAACAACATTTATTATTGATGAAAATGGCGTTATAGAAAATGTTATTTCAAAAGTAAAAACTAAAGATCATACAGCTCAGATTTTAACCGATTAGTATGCTCTTTAATTTAAGTGTTAAGCAATAAAAAAACCGCATGATATTCATGCGGTTTTTTTATATGATTATTTAAGACTTATTTAGTCTCCTAAATAAACTTGTTCAGTTTCACATCCAAAGAGGCTCTTTTCTTTTATTAATTTAGCAACTCCTTCAGGTAACATAGCTTCCCATTCGTCATTCCCATCGGCAATCATTTTTAAAACAGTTCTTGAGAAAATAGTTAAGATAGATTCATCAAAATCAGTAATATCAACTACTTTTCCGTTGTATTTAAAGAACTTATAGAGTTCTTTCATTCTTGGGTGTACTTTTAGGTTTTCACTTGTTGTTATGGTGTTATCATCATTTTGCATAGGATATAAGTAGACTCTTAAATCTTTGAAAAACAATTTCCCAAAGGCTTCTAAGATTCCTCCACTTAAATGACGATAATATTTCTCATCAAAAATATCAACGAGATTGTTAACTCCCATAGCTAATCCCATTCTAGCTTTTGTATATTGAGAGAAGTATTCAACAAGTTTATAATATTCTTGAAAATTAGAAATCAAAACTGTCTGACCAAGAGAACAAAGCAATTTAGCTCTATCCATAAAATCTTGTTCATCAATTTCACCTTCAGCTCTAAGGTTAGATAAAGTGACTTCAAAGATAACTTGTGTTTTCTCTACATCAACTTTATTTTCCTTAATAAACATGTCATAAGATTTCTTATACATGTCCATATTTACTTTAGTAACTGGTCTAAAACTACCACGTAGAGTTAAAATGTTTTTCTTGTATAGAACTTTAGCAGGTAATACATTGTTTCCATCAGGAGCAAACATGACAGCATCGGTCATTCCGTTTTTAACCAGTTGTAAACTCATTAAACGGTTATCTACATCTTTAAAAACAGGGCCAGCAAAATTGATTGTATCAATTTCGATTTGATCTTTATCTAAATGATCGTATAGGTAACGAAGTAATTTTTTTGGTTCATTGTATTTATAGAAAGCACCATAAATTAGATTGGTGCCCAAAATACCAAGTGTTTCCTGCTGTAATCTTGCATCTGTTTCTTTAAAACGTAAGTGTAATACAATCTCATTGTAGCCTTGATTAGCATCAACTTGATACTTAATTCCTACCCAACCATGTCCTTTATATTTTTTCGCAAAATCAATTGTTGCTACTGTATTTGCATAAGTAAAGAACATTTTATTTGGATGCTCTTCTCTGGAAAGTCGTTCTTCAACTAAGTTGATTTCATGATCTAGCATTTTACGCAAACGCGCTTCGGTAACATAACGCTTATCATTTTCAATACCATAAATGGCATCACTAAAGGCTTTGTCATAGGCTGACATTGCTTTTGCAATTGTACCAGAAGCTCCACCAGCTCTAAAGAACTGACGAACAGTTTCTTGACCTGCTCCGATTTCAGCAAATGTTCCGTAGATGTTCTCGTTTAGATTAATTCGTAAACATTTGGTCTGTAACGAAGGAATCTGATCAAACTCTCTATCTCCTTTTAAGGTTATCTCCATGTTTTAGTCTGGGTTTTGTCAACTTCACAAAGGTATTAAAATAGGAGGTATAACTAAAAAAATTAGTTTTATTTTTGCTTTAAATTAACTCACATTGAAAATTACGTTTTTAGGCACAGGTACTTCACAAGGAATTCCAGTTATTGGAAGTGATCATCCTGTGTGTTTAAGTATTAATCCTAAAGACAAAAGACTGAGAGTGTCAATCTTAGTCGAATGGAATGATTTTACTTATGTTGTAGATTGCGGACCAGATTTTAGACAGCAAATGCTTAAAGCTAATTGTAACAAAATTGATGGCATTGTTTTTACACATGAGCATGCTGATCATACTGCTGGATTAGATGATATACGGCCTTTTTACTTTAGACAAGGTGATATTCCGTTCTATGCACATAAACGTGTCTTAGAGCAATTGGAGAAGCGTTTTGAATACATCTTTACTACTAAAGATAAATATCCAGGTGTTCCTAGTGTCATTCAGAACGAAATTAAAAATGAGCCTTTCAAACTTGGTGATTTAGAAGTGATCCCAATTAATGGCTACCATCATAAATTGCAAGTCTTCGGATTTCGTTTTGAGGATTTTGCATATTTAACAGATATGAAAACTGTTGCAGATGAAGAAATTGAAAAATTGAAAGGAGTAAAAGTATTAGTGGTAAACGCACTAAGGGAAAAAGAACATTTATCACATTTTAATATTGCTGAAGCATTGGCATTCATTGAAAAAGTACAACCTGAAAAGGCTTATTTAACACATATTAGTCATTACTTAGGTTTTCATGACGAGACACAACAAAAACTGCCTAAAAACGTTTTTTTGGCATACGATAACTTACAATTAGAACTTTAAACACTGACTATGAAACAAAGATTTTTCATGTACCTATTCATTTTCACTTTATTATTAGTGATTTTTCAATTTGTAAACTCTAAAAATATTATTGAAGGCTATGATCAAAAGCTTACCAATTATGTAGAGGCAAATACAAAACTAAAAGATTCAATTAGAATCATGCAAGATGATATGGTTTCTGATTTGTATGTGTTCAAGTTTGATACCAATGAAGACGCTATGGTGTATTGGGAGGAGCAAGGCTATAGAATTTCGGAGTTTGTACCTTTCATAGAAGATGAGTTAATGAATCTCAATATTTATGATACCGAAGATCATCCTCTGGTGCCTTATGCTTCAATGTCAGGTCAAAAAATGTTAATTGATCAAATACGAATGCTAAATCATAAATGGATTATTGCCAGTTTTACAGATGGTAAATATTGGGGAGAAATGCTTTTGTCTTATGAGATAGAAACTATTGAAGGTCAAAAAGAACTTAAGTTTAAAATTATAGAATCGTCTTTATATAGACCTAGATAATCTTAATATAATAACTAATGAATCTAATCGTATTTGACATTGATGATACACTAACTAAAAGTGAATACCAACATCAATTTGCTTATGTAAATACGATGAAAGAATTCGGAATCTCAGCGATAAATCAAAATTGGAAGGACTATCTGCATCATACTGATAGCTATATTCTAAAAGAAAATTATGAAAATAATTTAGAAGACAATTTTGAGTTTTCATTTATCGATGATTTTGAAACACGAATGACTGAGTTAATTTTAGAATTAGATGCTGTTTCTGAAGTTCATGGAGCTCAAAATATAATAAATGATCTTAATAAAAATCCTAATTACGCATTGACATTCGCAACAGGATCATTGCTTAAGCCTGCTTTCGTAAAGCTAGATCAAGCAGGTATTAATTACAATAAAAGCCTTGTAATAGGTTCAAATAAAATCTTCGAGAGAGAAGGTATAGTTGCCGAAGCCATTCAAAAGGCTAAGGCTTTTTATAAAGTCGACACGTTTGATAATATTATTTCTGTTGGCGATGGTCTTTGGGATTTAATAACGGCTAGGAATCTTGATGTTCACTTTATTGGAATTGGAATGAAAAACTATCAAGATTTTAAGAAAGAACATATTAAACTCCACATTAAAGACTGGAATAATTTCAATTTAAAGGATGCTGAAGATGTGTTTTTTAGAAATTAAAAAAATCTAAATTCTCTTTTCTAACCAACTTCGAAGTTCATAAAAATTTTGAGGTGCAACACCATGGCCAACTGGAAATTCCGAATAGGTATTCTTGATATTTAGAGTATTCAAAAATTCAGGAGTTTTTCTGGCCCAATCTACAGGAATGACTTGGTCTACACTTCCGTGTGAACAATAAAAATCTAAATGAGGATAGTCTTTAGATACTAAATCATCATTTAGCATATCTTCACTTACATAGCCACTTAAAGCAATAATGTTTTTTACTTTTTCAGGATAGGTTAGTGCTACGGCATAACTCAAAATTGTACCTTGACTAAAGCCTAAAAGCGTAACATTATTTGCGTTAACGGGATATTTAGCACAAGCTTCATCAATAAAGTTTGAAATCTTATCACGAGAATCAATGGCTTGTTCTACATCGTTCCATTTGTTCTGATTGGCATCAAAATTAATAGCATACCAAGCGTTTCCATAAGGCTGCATAGGATAAGGAGCTCTGACAGAAATAATAAATAGCTCTTCAGGTAATTCTTGAGCAAATGAAAATAAATCATTTTCATCACTTCCATAACCATGAAACATAATAAGTAATGGCGCATTTTCTTTTAAAGAAGACGGTCTAGTAATGTGGTGTAAAGATAAACTCATGATTTATTGTCCGATTGAAGCAAATAATTTCTGAAAGAAAGGACCTAAAAGTGGGACTTCATTCATTTTTTTACCTATTGCACCAAAAATGCCATAAATAAATAAAACAATAAAGAAAATCCAAAAGGATGTAGAAATCATCCAGCTATCAAAAGCGCCAATGAAGTAACCTAAAACCATTTGAAGTAACCATAATCCTAATGCTTGTCTGATGTGAAATGATACTAGTGGGTTTCTTTTTTCACGATTCATAAAGAACGCAATTAATGTTCCTATGAGAGTTATGTAGGCTACAATAGCCAAATTATCATTATTGCTGTTTGATGTGTTTTCCATGGTTTGTTGTTATTTTGATATTATCTTTTTATTGTTAGCGATAATACCATAAACTATTCCTTGTAGTTCTTTGTTCTCGAACATTGAATTTTTTGATCGTGAAATCATTTGTTCTCTAGAAAAGATAGAATTCTCATTTGGATTAAATAATGACAAGTCCGCTTTATTACCAATAGTAATAGGAGAGGATTCGATTCCAAAACGTTGTTTGCCTTTGGTTAGTAATTCGATAGTCTTTTTAATTGTAAACACTGAATTCAAGGCTCCAAAAGCACTTTCTAATCCGATAGTTCCATATTTGGCAAAATCAAATTCAATCTTTTTGTCTTCAATATCTATAGGGTTGTGGTCACTAGTAACCATATCTATAGTTCCATCTTTTAAGCCTTCAATTAATGCGTCAACATCTTTTTGCGTTCTTAATGGAGGTAATACCTTAAAATTGGTATCAAAAGTGACAAGCTCTTTATCAGTAAAGATTAAATTGTGAATCGCTACACTGCACGTCACGTTTAGTTTGTTTTGTTTTGCAGCTCTAATCAATTCTACTGCCTTTGCAGTAGATATTGTTGGTATATGAAGTTTGCCTTCTGTGTATTCTAAAATGAATAAATCCCTTGCTATTTGCAATTCTTCTGCTAGTGAAGGATTTCCTTTTAATCCGAGAGAAGTACTTGTTACATTTTCGTTCATCACACCTAATCCGCTAATTTCAGATTCTTGTGGAAATGAGCAAACCAATCCTTCAAAATTACTAGCATATTGCAACGCTAGTTTCATCAAGTTAGGATTGTCAATTGGATGTTGATAGTCATAAAAAGCAACTGCTCCAGCATTTTTCATATCGAACAACTCAGCAAGATCTTTTCCTTCACTATTGCGAGTTAAGGCTCCAATTGGATAAAGATTAGTTGCATGTTTTCCTGCTTTTAATTTTAGAAAAGAGATATTTGCATTTGAATCAATTACTGGATATGTATTTGCATTTACTGCAACAGAGGTGAATCCAGAATGCGCTGCGGTTTTGAGTCCGTTTTCAATCGTCTCACGCTCTTCGTAACCTGGTTCTCCAAAACTCACGCTACTATCAAACCAACCTTGTGATACATGAAGGTTATCAAGTTTAATTTCTTTGTAGTTTTTAGGATTTGAAATGCGTTTTGAAATATTGGTAATGACACCTTTTTCGATTAAGATATCAACCGTTTCATTGTGAAAATCGCTTTTAGGGTCAACTATAGTGGCAGATTTTACAAGTGCGTTCATTTCAGGAATTTTAAGATGAGCATTTCAATAATTATAAAAGCTAGTGCAAAAATAACAAACCATTTCCATAGCTCGTTAACATTAGTTGCACTTTTTATATCATTTATTGTAGTTGTAATCGATTCGCTTACGGTTGCATTTTCTATGTTAGTCAAATCGAAGTAAGCAAGATTGCTTTCTTTGCGACTAAAATTAAAGCTCAAGTTTTTTAAGAAAGTCTCTTTATTTTGAACAGCAATAATTCCAGATGAATTTGGATAATCACTAGTTTTTAAAGCTACTTTATTGGTGTAAGTCTGTTGCAGTGGAATAACCGAGTTTTCGCCATTCACTAAAGTTAAAATATCATCTTGTTGCAGTTCGGTTGCTATATCAATACTATTTTCCTCTCCTAAATTATAATAAAGTTTAGGCACTTTTAAGCTTTGTTTTCCTATGTTGTATAGAACAGGAACTATTAGTGGTGAATTTTTAAAATTGGAATTCTCTGTATTTAGTGCTGCAGAAAAATGATAGACGTTTTCTGATTGAGATAGGAACGAAGAGCCATCTTCAAAACTCAAAATTGAAGTCCCAGAATTAGAAGCATAATTGTAATATGAATTTACTTTTGGATACTGGAAATTTCGAATTTGTTTATCAAAAACATTGGTTAATAACGGGTGAGAAAAATTTATGGTTGTCACTCTTTTTTCTTGCGGATTAATAGAATCAAATCTTGATAAATTATAATTAGTAAATAATTGATTATAAGTATTCAATCGTATATCATTTGAAGGGATTATTAATACATATCCACCATTGTCTGTAAATGCTTTTAAAGCTGTTGTTAATGATAATGGAATCTCTTTTAATTCATTTAAAACAATTAAGTTCTGATCATCAAGACGGTTGTAGTTTAGCGCATTAAATGGAGTTGAACTATAGTCGAATTCATCACTTGTATAAATCTTTTTTAAGAACGTATCGTCTGCTTCATTAATAGATAAAACTTTAATAGATTCACGCTGATCAATATTAAAGTATAGTTCATTATCATATTGAAGATTGGCATCTTCAATGGTGATTTTTCCATTAAATACCGTATTTGAAGGGATTGTAAAAATAGTACTGGACTCACCTTCAATATCAACGGCACTTTTTGCTATTAGCTTATCATCATTAAATAAGGATACTGGCAAAGTTTCAATAGGTTCGCCTTGGTTTCTAAGTTTAACCGTTAGTTCTAAGTTCTCTACAGTAGATTTTGAAATGTAAAGACTATCTATTGTAATATTAGATGCACTACTTGGTTTTAACTGAACTAACGTTATATTGGTTGTGCTGTCTTTGGCAATTGAAAGGATGTTATCTTTTTGTTGAAAATCTGAAATTAACACCAAGTTTTTAATAGAGCCTTCATCTTTAGAAAATACATTTTTGCCCTTCAAAAGAACGGCGTCATAACCTAACTGACTAGGAGAATGCTTTAATTGTATCAAATCATTCTTAATGGCTTTAATACTTGTATTGTAATAGTTAGCATCATTAGTGAATAAAGAAATACTTTCGTTTTCATCTATATTTTCAATGATGTCTTGAATAGATCTATTGAGTAACGTGCCGTTAAGACCTTGCGCTTGCATGCTAAATGAGTTATCTAGGTAAATAACTGTTTCGCTTTTAGTATTGAAGCTGTCTGAGTTTGAAATATAAGGTTGTGCAAAAGCAATGATAACACAAGCGAGTAGCAGCATACGTGTCAAAAGCGTTAACCATTTTTTTAGTTGTGAGCTTTTACGAGTTTGAATTGTAAGTTCTTTTAAAAACTGAACGTTGGTAAAAGGGACCTTTTGAAACTTTCGAAGTTGAAATAGGTGAATAATTATAGGAATGATGAGCAGTAGTAAAGCGTAGAGAATTTCTGGATGTTTAAACTGCATTCCTAGGTTGTAATTTTTTTAAAATTGTTTTAATGCTCAAATATAGAAAATGATAAGGGATTTGTGGCTTTAGCTTTTGAGAAAATTAACGTTTTAACGTGAAATGACCAGTAAAGGTTCTTCCATTAATAAGAGTTGCTATAAACCAATAGTCAGAAGTAGGTAATGGTTGACCATTAAGTGTTCCGTCCCAACCTGGACTTAAATGGTTGAGTTGGGTAATTAATTTTCCGTAGCGATTAAATATTTTGACATCTATACCTTGGTTAAAATCAGCATTTACACCGTAAACATGCCATCTTTCATGAACAGTATCTCCATTGGGCGTAAAGAATTTTGGAAAACCTATGACAGAAATTGTTTGTTCAATAATTCCACAGCCATTTAAATCTCTAACAAAAACAGTATGAAATCCAGGAGGAACATTGGTAAATATATTACTCTCTTGGAAAATCGTTCCAAATTCTTCTAAAGCGAACTCATATACACCTTCACCAGAAACGACAACAGTTATTGTATTATTACTTGTGCCTTCCTGAATGATTATATCTTCAATTGTTGCAATATTTGAAGGGTTAACAGTTATAGTTCTACTAGAAGAACAACCGTTTGGATCAGTGACTATAACCGTATAAACTCCAGGTTCATTAATATCATTAAACGACGTGTTTACTGGAGTTGTAACACCATTTAGTTGCCATTCGTAATAATAGTTACTAGGTGAATCATTGAGAACTCCACCAAATAATGTGATGGTTTCTGGAATTGAGTTTAAACAGTATATAAGTTGTTCGTCATCTGTGAGCACTGGAGTATACAATACTTCAAGTTGAGCAGTTGAAATAGAAAAACATTGATTGTTATTTTCAACTTTCACATAAATGAATTGGCTATCCGGAATTATATTTTGATAAATGACACTTAAAGCATTACTTTCTTGAAAGGCATCACTTTCAGTTTCATAGAATGTGACATTCGATCCAACAGGAATTTGAGTTTGAATGGCATCTATAATTTGATTTAAATCAAAATTAGCAAAACCATCAGTAACTTCACCATCACAGGATTCAAGGGCTGGAATGTTTAAAATGTTATTTGATATTTGTAGTTCTATTTCAGCAACAACAAAGCAATTTGCTTGGTTTTCAACTCGTGCATAAATGGTTTGAAACGGAGTAGTGTTTTCAAAATTATTTGGATTAGCAATAGCATTTATGTTTTGAAGCGCATCATTTTCAGTTAAGAAAAAGTCTTCAATAAAAATAGAATTGTCATTATTAGTGACACTACTTTCAATATCATAAAGGTTGTATAACGTTAATCCATCTTGATTCTCATCACATTCCACTAAAACCGAATCAAAAGCAATAGGCTTGTCTGCATATTCGATAACAACTTCACCATATGAAATACAGTTGTTGACTAACATGACTTCAATATTATAGGTTCCTGAGTCAGTAACTGTGTACGTTGCGTTGGTTTCAGAAATTAATTCTACATCATCTTTAAACCATTTAAAGCTATTACTGTTAGCCTGAGAAGCATCTAGGACTAAAGTTTCGTCTTCACACAATCCATTTTGGGTTGCTAATAAACGATTTGGACCTAAATTTGTTGAAAGTTGGAAACTTCCAGCTTCTAAAAAAACAGCAGAATCATATCTATAATTTTGCTCATCAGCAATTACTAGCTTAACACGATAGGTTTGATTTGGAATTACGTCAGCGGTTGCGGTGAGAACCTTTGTTTGTCCGTTAAAATTTATAGGAGCATTACTGCTATTCCAGCTTTCAAAGTAAAACTCATTTTCAGCATCACAGCCATTAGGGATTTGAGGATGTACTGTCGTTACCTTAACTGGTGTTTGCGTATTTGGAACTAATGCGATATTAGTGAATTGTTGTTCTCCGATTGGTCTAATTAAAAATCCGAATAAATCTGAATACTGACAAGTACTTGAACTGCCTTCTTGGTATTCTTCGGAAGCAAATAAATATCTAAAACTCACTTGTGAAGCTATAGATGTAAAATCGAACTCAAGTATAGTCGCATTGATTGTATTTGATTCGTTAAGAGCAAATTCTAAATCTGAATCACCACTCCATCCTGGAGCATCATCATCACTTATAGATGTGTTTGGTCCAGGTACATTAGATAAACGGCCAGTACTTAAAACAATTCCACTTTGAAAAGGGAAAGTCGATCCTGCAGCATCAAAATACCCAAAACTTTGATCAGTATTATTAAAATCACCTCCAACAACATTGGTAACAACTACGTTTTCAATACAGTCACTATCAATAAGTATGTCTTCAATTAGTTGTTGCGCAGTGTAGGTCTGACTGTCTACTTGAATGTTTTGTCCAAGCGAAGTCAAACTTACAAGAAAACAAGTAAGTAATAATATACGATACATTAGCAATTTTTCCGATAGCAAAGATAAGCATAGCACAAATTTAAATCACTAAAAATTTGTTAATATGAGTCCATTAATTTTTATAGTCGTAATGAAAAATGGCCTTTAACCTCAAAAATATTATTGCCATCTCTTACTTGTGCTAAGAACCAATAATCAGAATTGGGCATTACATTGCCATTATAAGTACCATTCCATCCTGGAGAATTAGAAGTAAGTGTTTTAAGGAGTTTTCCGTAGCGATCAAAAATATAGATGATTGTTCCTGGTAATGTTTCTACACCAGTAATATGCCACGTATCAAAATGGCCATCATCATTTGGTGTCATGAATTTAGGAGCATCAATGATTACAATTTCTTTCGTTACTGAAGCACAACCATTTAAATCAATAATGGTAAGGATATGATAGCCTATACTAACGTTTTCAAATACATTAGATAATTGAGGTTCATCATCGTCTAACTGGTATAAATAATTACCAATGCCGTTAATAGTGACTACAATATTATTGGGATCAGAGAAATCAATACTTTCAGTAATAATGATACTTGCTGCCTCAGATTCTGTAACGGTAAAATACTCAGTTATTTCACAACCATAAGGAGAGGTGACGGTTACTGAATATGTACCAATGTCTGTGATTTCAATTTCGGGAGTTGTTTGATTTGTACTCCAAAGATAAGTGTCACCAACTTGGTTAGTGTTAGCACTAACAAATAAAGGTAAATCATCTAAACAAATCAATTGGCTACCAATATCGAGAACCGGTTTAGGATGAATAATAATATCAAATGAAGTAATGTCATAACAGCCTGTAATGTTGTTTTCTAGGCGAACATATATGGTTTCGTTGCTATTGGCTTCGTAAATATTTTCTAATGCATTAGTGCTATCTTCAGCAGATAATAAATCGTTATAATACGAAACGGTAAATTCATTAGGATTTTGTCCGTTTAGCACCATAGTATTCTGCGATGATAAATCAAAGGTGTAGAATCCATCATAGTCATCGTCACATTCAACTATGTCATCTGGTGCATATGCAATTGGATTCGGATTAACAATTAAATCAAACTCATGAACGTGATAACAATGCGTTGTTGAAAATTCAACACGAGCAAAAATAGTATCACTTGTAGTTTGATATTCATAGTCATTATCTAACGGGTTGCTTTGGTTAAGAGCATCAAGTTCTGTAGGATAATAAACAACAATAACATTTGCTGTTTGTAATAAAAAATGTGAATTGATATCAGTAAGCGTAGCAGTTTCATTTGCACAAACTTCAAATGATTCTAAAGGATTTATAGCAGGAGGTAAGTCAACATTCAATTCTAAAGGAACAAATGTAAAACAGTTAGCAACTGTATTAAAGACTTTAATATATATTGTTTGAGGACTAAAAAGATTGTTATAGTCTGCAGGATTAGGAATTACGTTCATATTGTTTTGAAGATCTTCAATAGATTCAAAATAAGAGATGACATTATCAGGATTAACAGTATCGAAGAGTTCTGATTCGGTTTGTGTTAAATCGAAAGACGTAATACTATCATAATCAGTATCACAATTGGTAATTGAAGATGGCACATTTGGATGGTTATTTACAACTAAATCAAATTGTGTTAAACTAAAGCATCCAGTGATATTGTTTTCTATACGAACATGAATAGTTTCTCCATCTTGTCCAATATAATTATAAGTTAATGGACTGGTTCCTAAATCGGCTTCTGCTCCAGAATTGAAATAGGTTATAGTAAACTCATTAGCAACTTGAGCACCAAGAACAGCATTGTTTACAGAGAATAGGTTAAAGTCTCTAATACCATCGTTAGAATCATCATCACAGGCTTGTAAGGCTGGTGGTTGATTGGCAATAGGCAATGGGTGAACAATAAGTTGAAATGGATAGATGTAGAAACAGCCAGTTGTACTAAATTCAACACGAACAAAAATAGTATCGCTAGTTGAAGTGTAGGTGTAGTTCGTGTCTAGAGAGTTAGAGCTGCTTTGAGCATCAGCTAAAGACTCGAAATAACTAAAAAGAACATCAGTATCATCATCTACAATCACGTCATTGATTACATTTAAATCAAAACTACTGGTTGGATTAATACAAATACCATAAGTTTCAAACTCATTAATTAAAGGAGGTAAGTTGACATATAAATTTATAGGCAATACACTATAACAGTTAGAAATAGTACTGTTAACTTTTATGTATACTATTTGAGGATTAGAAATATTGGTGTAATTCCCAGGATTAGAAATAACATCTGTGTTAGTTTCAGTTCCTAAAAGTGATTCGTGGTATGAAACTACTAGGTCATCTTGTCGAATATCAAGAACTTCTATCTCCACATCTGTTAAATTAAAACTCGTAAAACCATCATAATCATCATCGCAATTAGTCAAATCTGGTGCTAAATTAACTTCAGGAACTTGAATGACTCCAAGGCTAAAGTCAGTAATAGAATAGCAAAAGGAACCATTTTCAATTCTTACGAATAGTAGTTGTGGATTAGAAATATTAATGTAATTGAGTGGTAATTCATTTAGGTTTAAATCAGCATCATCATAACTTAAATGAAAAGAGATGTCTAAATTTTCTGGGATACCACTACTGATTTCAGTTACCTTAAAATTTAAATCAAAAATATCTATTCCATCGTTAGAAATGTCATCGCAAACTTCAAAATCTGTTGGTACATTATATAAAGGAAAAGGAGTGACATTTATAGCTAATGAAGACGTGCCAAAGCAATCTTGATCTGTAAGATTTTCAACGCGGACATGAATTGTTTGTGGATTTGATAAGTTTTGATATGCATTGTTTTTATCAATAATATTGGTTCGATCAATGGCATCCTGCGCATTTTCAAAATATAGCGTTTGTTTGCCGAGTTGACCATTTAGAATTTCGTCATCTTTTAAATTGAAAAAGAAATCATTTATTTCATCTCCATCACTTTCACAAGTTATAAAATTAGATATGGGAATAAAGACAGGTAAGGTATTTACATATATATCGAAACCTACAATGGTATAACACGTTGTAATTATATTTAATACTTTAGCATAAATATAGGCGGTTCCTGTACTATAACTTTCTGGAGTTAAAATTGGATTGATACCATCTATTGCGTCATCTATATTGGTGTAAAATGTAATATCAAGATCGATGGTATTTGCGACAATTTCAGGGATCTTACTATCTAAATCTATAATAGAGATTCCATCTTGATCATCATCGCAAATAATAATATCAGTTGGCAGCATTACTATAGGAGGATCGATAACTAGAACCTCCAGAGGTGAAATATCATAACAAGTCGTTTGAGTATTTGTAACTCTTGTATAAATCGTTATGGGATTAACAGTATTAGTATAGGTTTGCGGTAAAACATTTTCATCATCAATAGCATCTTGTTCTGTTAAATAGTATCTAACACTTGGAGAGTCAATTCCTGCGCTAACATAATCGTCAAAGCTTGATAGAATAATAGAGGTAAATCCATCAAAATCATTATCACAATATTCTACAATAGTAAGGTCTTGAATTTTTATTGCTGGATAAATAACAAGGTCAATAAAATTAAATTGAACACAAGAATCTATTGTAGCCGTAATATAAATTGTTGTAGTAATGGAAGTTGCTGTATATAAAACGGTTTTATCGATCTCATTAGTATTGTTTAGTTGGTCCTCTTCAGTTTCAAAAAAAGAAATCTCAAAGCCTTGATAATTATTTAGTACAGCTATTTCTACATCGTTTAAATCAAAATCAGCTATTTCATCGTTTGAAGCATCATCACAAATGCCATAATTACTGGTGTTAAAACCAGATTGAACTATATTAGTATGGAGCTCAATAGGCATAATTGAATAGCAACCAGTACTATCATTTGTAACTCTTATATAAACTATTTGAAGGTTAGATGTGGTATTCTGAAAAGCTGTTGGATCTGGAATTGGATTAATTGCTTCTTCAGCATCAATTTCTAATTCATGAAAACTTAAAGAAACTCCAGTAAGTCCTTGAATGATGTCATCTACAACCGAAGTTATATCAAAAATTTCAAACCCATCATCGTCAGTTTCACAAGCTGAAATCCATTGGATTCCTTGATTTATTATTGGGTTTTCAAGTACAGAAATATTAATTGAAGTTGTATCAAAACATCCTGTAACATTATTTTGTACTCTAATATATAAAACTTCAGATGTATTGGTGTTAACATATGGTATTCCAACAGGATTCAGGCCTGTTTCAGCGCCATTTTGTGACGTGAAAAAAGAAACGACAAGATCTGGATTTATTGCTAATATTTCAGCAGCTGTGTCTACAAGATCAATTAGTGTAATACCATTCGCAACATTATCATCGCAAACACTTATGTCTGAAGGCTGATTAAAAATAGGAGAGTTGTTAACCACCAAGTTAAAGGTTGTAAACCCTAAACAGCCTGTATTTGTTTCTTCAACCCTTGCGTATATGGTTTGTGGATTAGTAGTGTTTTGCCAAGGCACAGTAATAGTTGCAGTTTCGTTTATTGCGCCTACATTGGTTAAGTGATAACTTATATCATAATTTCCGGTTGGTACATTGACTAAAACCTGACTGTCTTTTGTTGTTAAATCAAAAATTGTTTGACCATCATTTATGGCATCGTCACAAAGAATAAAATCAGGAAGTTCTACGATATCTTGTTCTGAACCTAAATTTACAATGACTTCATCTTCAATAATACATGAACTATTACTAATTTGAAGATTCACTGCAACACTATAATTTCCAGAATCTGATACTAGATATGTAGAGTTTGTAGCACCAGGAATGACAAGTCCATCTTTAGACCATTCATATGTGGCAATATTATTTTGTACATCTCCATTTAGAATTAAAGATTGTGAACAGGTATTTATATCTGGTCCTAAATCTACAGAAGAAAGCGTAGTTGCACTCTGAATAAAAACTGCTGAGTCATAATTTTGGTCACTTTGATCAGCAATTATAAGTTTTATTCGATGTAGAACATTTGGTTGAATATTTGCTGTAGCGGACATAACTTTAGTTCTTCCGTTATAATTTGTGTCTCCAATATTATAACCATCAAAATAATTTTCATTTTCAGCTGGACAAAACCCAACAATTTCATCATGAATAGTATTTGTATTTACTGGGATTGAAGTTCCAGGAATTAAGGCAATATTTACAAAAGGTTCTGAAGTACCTGCTCGTTTAATAAGAATCGCAAAACCATCAGAATATTGACATGGAAAGTTTGTATTATATTCTTCTGAAGCCAAAATATAATTGAACGATATTTGATTGGTAGCAGAAAGAAAATCAAATTCAATAGAAGTGGCATTTAAAGTACCTGAAATACCTAAAACACTTTCTAAATCAGGATCTGTTGGCCAGTTAGCCGTGCCTTCATTCAATGTATTCGTATTAGTGCCATTTCCAGCAGAGTTGATATTTCCTGTAGATAATACAATTCCGTTTTCAAAAGGGAAGTTTGAATCTGCTTTATCGAAATCACCATAGCTGTTAAAACCACTAAACTGTCCGTTTACAGAAGATGAAATATTAGATATGTCGACGCAACCTTGCCCTAAGTTTGCTTGTATTAAAGCTTCAAGGGAAGATGTGTTTTCAGTCGAAATTTGTTGCGCTGATGACGTGTAAATGGAACACAAAATTAGTCCCAAACACAAGCGCTTAAATAGCTTCATATATAACGGTTAGTTATAACAAATAGATAAAGCAAAGCTGTAGATTTTACAACGATGTCTAATCTGGAACTTGTGAATGTAAAAAAAATATGTGTTTATTGAAACTTTATGATGTATACGGTAGTTTTTATCAGTTTAAGTGCAACATAGTTGACTGTCATTTTTTAATATCTCAAAGCAAAATGTCCTTTAACGTCAAAAGCAATATTACCTTTCCTAACTTTTGCTAGAAACCAGTAGTCACTGGCAGGCATTAAATTCCCGTTATATCTACCATTCCAACCAACTGATGATGAGGTTAGTTGCGTTAAAAGTTTACCGTATCGATCATAAATATAAATGATAGTTCCTGGTAAGGTTTCAACACCTATAATATGCCAAGTATCAAAATAACCATCGCTATTAGGTGTCATAAATTTTGGTGCGTCAATAACTACAATCTCTTTTGTTACTTCAGCACAACCATTTAAGTCAATTATTGTAACAGTATGATAACCTATACTTACATTTTGAAATACGTTTGAAATTTGAGGTTCATCATCATCCAATTGGTATAAATAGTTACCAATACCACTGATGGTTACTGTTATATTATTCGGGTCTGAAAAATCAACAGTTTCAGTCAATTCAATTGATGCTGTTTCAGATTCTGAAACCGTAAACACTCTTGTTGTTTCACAGCCTAAAGAAGTAGTTACTGTTACAAAGTAAGTTCCAACTTCAGTAATTTCAATTTCTGGAGTTGTGTCATCTGTAGACCAAAGATATAGATCTCCAACTTGATTTGTATTTGCACTTACAAGTAATGGCAAGTTATCTAAACATATTACCTGATCTTCAATATCAACAACAGGTTTTGGATTAACAGTTGTAATAAACTGAGTTATTGTATAACAACCAGATATATTATTCTCAACTCGAGCATAAATAGTTTGTCCATCAAATGCATCATATAAAATTGTTAAAGCATCTTCTCCTTCTTCAGCTAGTAAATCGTCATCATAGTAGGTTACAGTAAAGTTCGATGGATTTTGTCCACCTAAAATCACCACATTTTGTTGACCTAGATTAAATTCAAAAAAGCCATCATAATCATCATCACAAGTAATCAAATCGTTTGGTTGAATTGCAATAGGTGCAGGGTTTACAATAAGGCTAAATTGATGTATATAAAAACAATGCGTTGTTGAAAATTCTACACGTGCAAAAATAATATCATTATTAGTTTGGTAATTGTAGTCTGAATCTAAGGCATTAGTTTGGTTTTCAGCATCTAGAAATGTTGGGTAATAATCTAATAATACGTTAGCAGATTGTTCAAGAAGTATTGAATTAATTTCTGTTAAATCTGTAATGTCTTCATCATTATCGCAAACCTCATGACTCGAAATTGCGTTAATAGCAGGAGGTAGGTTTACAATAAGTTCTAAAGGAACTGATACAAAACAGTCTGAAATAGTATTAGTTACACGAACATAAACTGTTTGTGGGTCTGTAAGGTTTGTATAATTCCCAGGATCTGTAATAGTATTAGTTTGTAAAAAAGAATCTTCAAAAGTAACATGATATGTAATTTCAATGTTGTCTTGTCTTACATCTAAAATATCAAACTCAGAGAGTGTTAAATCGAAAACAACAATTCCATCGTAATCTTCATCACATTGAATTAATGGTTGTGGCTCATTTACATCAGGAGCTGCAATAACATTAAGAACAAAAGAAGTATAAGATTCACAAATTGTTCCGTTATTAATTCTTACATAAATCTGTTGTGGATTTACACTATTGCTAAAATTTAAGGGTAGTGGGTTTATATTATTTTCTGCATTATTTTGCGATGTGTGAAATGTAACTTCTTCAATGTCTGTAGTGCCTTGAGTGATTTCTGTAAGTTGTACATTGAAATCAAATTCAACACTACCATCGTTGGTAATATCATCACAGATGAAAATATCTGTTGGGACATTAAACAATGGATTAGTACCAACTTCTATAGGAAAAGATGATGTAGCATAACAATTTGGATCTGTAAAGTTTTCTACCCTAATAAAAATGGTTTGTGGGTTTGATATGTTTACATAAATATTATCCTTGTCAATTGGGTTTACATTATTTTCAGCATCTAATGCTGTTATATAATAAAGTACTTCTTTTCCAGTTTGACCATTTAAAATATCGGCATCTTGAGTTGAAAATATAAACTCTCCTAAGCCATCATCGCCAATTTCACAAAATTTATATAGACTAATTGGGTTAATGACTGGCAGTGTATTAACAATAACTTCAAAGTTTTCTATCGAATAACAACCAGTAGTAGAGTTTTCAATTCTAACAAAAATAGCTTCTGTAACCGCTAAATAATTTGAAGTAACTAGAATATTGTTTATATCATCTTCTGCATCAGTTTGACTATTGTGGAATGTAATATTTCTATTGGTTGTATTTGAAACTATTTCTGAGATCTTAGAATTTAAATTAATAATTGAAACTCCATCTTGATCTGAGTCACATATAATGATATCAGTAGGTTCGTTACTCATAGGAGCAGGAAGAACTTCAATCTCAAAACTATTAACATCTGCACAACCTGTAAGTGAAAATGCTATTCTTGCAAATATTGTTTGTGGGTTAGTAGTGTTAGTGAAAAGTGTAGGTAAGCCATTACTATTTGTATTGGCATCATCTTCAGTCTCAAAATAAGTTACTGAATAATCAATTTGGTTATTGGTTATTTGAGCATCAAATTGGCTTAAATCTATTGCAGTAAAACCGTCTTGATCTAAATCACATACACTTACTGATCCTATTGAATCAAATTCTGTTATTGAGTTAATGATAAGTTCAATTTCTGCATTTTCTTGACACGTAGGACTTGTGATTGTGATATACAGAGTTTGTGGAACTGTCGTTGGTTCGAAAGGAACTGATGTATCAATTGGGTTTATTTGATTATCTCTATCGTTTTCAGTTAAATAAAAATCGATAAGAATTGTTACACCTAATATATCATCTAAGTTGCCTATTATTGCTTCTGAAACACCAATAAGGTCAAATGTTTCTAAGCCATCATTACCAGCATCACAGATACTAAAATTAACTAAATTTGTTCCGGTTATTAATAAATTGGTATGAATCTCAATAGGAGTAATACTTGCACATCCTGTAAGTTGGTCTTCAACTCTAATGTATACAATCTGTTCGAAAAGTATTACGTTTTGATAATTAGTTTCATTTGCAATGGCATTGATACCTAAATCAGCATCTCCTTGAGTTAGGTGAAACGTTACGTTTACACCAGTGATTCCTTGAAGAACATCATTAACAACTGATGTTAAATCAAAATTCGCAAATCCATCATGATCACTATCACATGCATCAATATATTGTGGTTCAGTATTGATTGAAGGATTAGCTAAAACTTCTATATCTAGTGTAGTTGTACTTGAACATCCTGTGTTGGCATCAGTAACATTTACAAAAAGAGTTTCAGTAGTATTAATATTAACATAAGGCAAAGGAACAGCGTTAATTCCGTTGTCAGCTTCACTTTGAGTCAAGTGGTAAGTTACTAGTAAATCTATATTTCCATTAGTAATTTCATCATCTCTTTGAGATAAATCAATAGCTGTTACACCATCTGAGTTTGAATCATCACATACGATTAACGCAGAAGGTGGAGTAATTGTAGGTTTTGGGTTTACAATTAAATCAAATTCTTGGTAAGCCAAACATCCATTTACTGTGTCTTCAATTTTTACAAATATAGTCTGTGGATTAGACGTATTTTGAATTGGAGCAGTAATAGGGTTTGTTCCATTAAGAGCATCATTTGCTGTGTAATGGTAACTTACAGTATAACTTGATGAAGGTACAGAGGCCAAAGCTTCTGAATCTTTAGTTGATAGGTCAAAGGTTTCTATTCCATTGCCACTAAGATCATCACAAAGTTGGTAATCTGAAATTGCATCAGCAGATTGAGTTGAGCTTAACACAACATTTACGGTGTCTTCTATAACACAAGTTGAGTTTGTTAATGGGATTTCTATTGAAACCGTGTAATCTCCCGTTTGTGTAACGTTTAAAGTAGATTGGTTTTCACCAGGAATTAAAACATTATTAAAAAGCCAAGAATAGGTTGCAAGTGGATTGTCAATATTACCATCTAAAGTAACATTACTAGCACAAGTTTGAATATCATTTCCAAGATCTACATTGGCATTAAAACTATTACCTTCAATAAATACAGCTGAATCATAGTTTTTATCCGTTTGATCGGCAATAACAATTTTGATATGGTATTGTACATTTGGTGTAATACCTGCAGTTGCAGTCATTACGGTTGTACGACCATTATAGTTTGTGTCTCCTAAATTAAAGCCTTCAAAAAATTGCTCATTTGAAGGTGCACAGAATCCAACTATTTCGTCATGTATTGTATTTGTATTTACAGGTGTTGTAGTTCCTGGTATAATCGCAATATTTGTATAAGGGTTACTCGTTCCAGCTTCTCTAATAAGAAATGCAAATCCATCAGAGTACTCACAAGGAAAGTTTCCGAAGTATTCTTCAGAAGCTAAGATGTAGTTAAATTGAATCTGATTAGAAACTGATATAAAATCAAATTCTATTGATGTAGCGTTTAATGTTCCAGAAATTCCTAAAGCAGATTCTAAGTCTGAATCTGTAGTCCAATTTGTCTCTCCTTCGTTTAATATATCATTATTTTGAGTGTTACCACCAGAAATAGGATTTCCAGTAGAAAGCATGATACCATTTTGAAAAGGGAAATTAGATCCAGCTTTCTCAAAGTACGCAAAACTATTGAATCCATTAATGGATCCGTTTACCTGCGAGCTAATGTTAGAGGTTTCTACACAACCTTGAACTAGGTTATTTTCAATTAGTTGTTGTTCAGTATATGAATTATCTATACTAATTTGTTGACCATAACTTGTAAGGCCAAAAAACAGGCAGAATAATACTGCGAGGGATTGTTTTAAAATATTCATTATTAAGCGGTTAAGTTCATGGTGGTTAACCACGAGGTTTGGGACTATGGGCTAAATTGATAATTTTAATTGTCGAAATATAGAACTGTATTAGATGAAATGCAAATTTTTACGACGAAATGCATAAAACATTAACATTTGATTTTTTTGCCAGAAACAAATTCTGAGGCTCTTTTGATAAGTATTTTACGTTCTTTAGGTTTGAAAATGTACAAGTAAATCATTACGTATATCATAAGGTAGGATTTTAAATATTGGGATATTGTCTGAAGTTGGAGCAGAATGAACTGCACAGTCACTCATATATAATACTTACAAGTTTGTAAAGCACGATGGCACTAAAACTATAATTGAATGGTGTGAAATATCTTTTCATACTAAGTAGGTTAGTAGTCTCTCGTTATTAATACAATAGTGAGGGAAAAGATTGTTAAGCGATTAATTTGAAATTGAAAATAGAGGATAAGATGTTAATAGACAAATAAATACGACGAACAACGTCAAATTTTAACAGTTTAGTAATTCACATAAACCCATCCAACCATTGGTCGATAGTTAGAATCATTAAAATTGATTACATAGAAATAGGTACCCACAGGAACTCGTTTACCATGGTTGTTAAGACCTCTATTAATTAAACCAAACCATCGTTTATCATTATGGCCTTCAAAAATTAGAGTGCCATACCTATTGAATATTTTTAATTCGTGATTTTCAAATACATCATAGAGCCCTTGAATATTAAACCAATCATTTGAGTTATCATTATTAGGTGAAAAGCCTTGAGGAATAAATGGAGGACAGTTTTCAACTAAAACATCAAAAGCGTAAACATCATAGCAAGGAGGATTGTCAATTTTTGCATAAATGGTCTGAGGGTTACTTGTATTGTTATAGTTTTCCGGAATAAGAATTTCATTGGTATCCAATTCTAAATCGAATAGACTTGTGTAAAAACTTATAGTGTTAGTTTGGTTGATGCCATTTGTCTCTATAACTTCAAATAGGTCGAAAACTGCTGAACTAAACCCTTCATTACAAGAGAGCATACTTGGTAATATTACTAAAGGAGGAACAATTAATAAATCTAGAACAGTTTCAAAGCTATTATTTGTTTCATTAATTTCAGTAACTGATCCATTACTCATACCATCATCATCTACAACAAGAGATAAGGTAAATGAATCACCTACGGTATCTGGTATTAATAGTGAAATAGTTCCAATTTCAAAGTCATTTATTTGAATTTCATTTTGTGTAATCGCTTGACCAATTAATAAACTATTTGCATAAAATGCTATATCTGTATTGACTGGTAGAGGGTCTGTGCTATTCGTATTAAAAACAGTGTACTCAATATCTATGGTTCTGTCGCCACAGTTAATACTGTAATCATTAAGCATAATTGTAGCATCTGGTAGCTGACTGTTAAGAACTGTAATAATATTATTAATCATTACAAAATCTTGACCAGAGGTAAGTTCTATAGTGGCTGCAGTATCACCTATTGTAATATTATTTTGAATATCGTAGACATCAATATCCATATTAAATAAATTGGAAGCTCCAGTAAAACTATTTGTTCCGTTAAAGGCATTATTGTTAGGATTTAATGGCGGATTTCCGATTAAATTCCCATTAATAGTTAATTGTTCATTTACTGCTAATCCTGCATCTCCTTCCCAAGCAACAAAACCAATTTTAGCGCCTTGATTGTCTAAAACATTTAAATTATCTAAAGTAACAGTTAAATTTGTTGGGACGCTTTGTAAACCATCGTAAACATTTAATTGATTTAAAGGAAGGCTGAGATCTTCATAAATGATTGTAATTGCCCAACCACCAAAATTTGTTCCAGTAGGACAGTATGGACCAATAACTCCAGTAAGATCAAATTCAGAAATTGTGTACGCAGTACTACCTTGATCTTGAACGATGGTTGTAATATCTGCAAATGCAGCAAAGAAAACTCTTATATCATCTAATGCATTACTAAAAGTTCTATCAGCCGAAACCTGAATTCCATTGACTTCAATATCAAAATCTCCAGTTCCCGATCCAGCCCAATATAAATAGGCCGCTATAATGTTTTGATTGGTATTTAAAGAAAGATTAGCTGAAGATGAGGTGAGTATACTACAAGGCCCTAAAGTACCATTCTCAGCAGTATTTAAGGTGTTTCCAATTGCAGTGTAGTCGAACCGACCATTATATTGCTGGAACAATTCAATATCTTGACCAAATAAAGCAAGTGGAGAAGCGTAAAGGAAAATGAAAATTACAAATTTGCCAAGCCTCATTGCGAGTTGTTTTGTTAGGTGAATTTACACAATTTATTTTTTAGCGCTTTAAAGCAAAGTGACTTTTAAAAACTCGACCATCTTGAAGGGTTACAAAAAACCAATAATCACTAGAAGGCATATCATTACCATTATAAGTGCCATCCCAGCCAGCTCCTAGTGGATCAATTTCCGCAAGAAGTTTTCCAAAACGATCAAAAATTAGGATTTGTGTATTGGGTTGAAATTGTTCTGAAAGACCTTTTACTTGCCAAAATGGATTGTACATATCACCATCTGGTGTGAAAAATTTCGGAAATCCAATAACTGAAACTAATTCCTCAGAAATACCACAATCATTTTCTATATCACGAACATAAACGGTATGAAATCCAAAGTCCACGTTGCTAAACACATTGCTTTCTTGATAAGGTCCGATAATGTTATCTAACGCATATTCATAAACACCTTCACCAGAAACAAACACAGATATGGTATTGTTAGTTGAAGCATCAGTAATTTGAATATCAGTAATAACTGCAATATCTGAAGGTAAAACATTAATAGTTCTGTCTTTAAAACAACCATCAGTATTGGTAACGCGAACTGTGTAGGTTCCTGGTTCATTGACTTCAATTTCAAACATATCTTCACCAGTTGACCATTCGTAATAATAGTTATTAGGTATGTCATCAATTAGTCCACTTGTTAACGTTATGGTCTCAGGAAAATCATTTAAGCAATACAACAATTCTTCTTGGATCACAATATTTGGCAATTCAAAGACGGCTAATTCTATAGCACTAATGCCATAACAGGCATTCGCATTTTCAACACGAGCGTAAATGGTTTGGAAATACGGAATAGTATTAGTAAAGTTGGTACCTAAAGGATTATCTTCAATAAGTGCATCTTCGTAAGTTTCATAATACGTAAGATCTAGACCAGCTGGCAACCCATTTAAAATGAAATTTTCAGCATCAGAAAGATTAAAGTTTACAAATCCATCTTCTGTACCATCGTCGTCACAGGATTCTAAAAAGGTATCGCTAGATGCAGTTGAACTTGCTTGAAGTGTGATTTCGGCAATATTGGTACAGCCAGTAACAGTATCTGTTACAAGTGCATAAATGATATGTGGATTGAAATAATTATCAAAGGAATCCGGATTAAGTTCATCTTCATCATTGTTTAAATCAACTAGAGATACATAAAAATTAATGGTTCTATTAGGAGCACTATTGGTAATGTCATTGAAAGCTTGATTAAGATCAAAGGTTGTAAACCCTTCAGGAATACCGTCTTCATCACATTGTAAAATGGTTGTATCAATAGCTTCTGGAGAATCGTTGATAGTAAAAATGAAAGAATCTGTTGAATAGCAATCTGTATTTGCATTATTTTCAATACGAACAAATATCTCTTCAGTATATGCTATAGTATTAGTATAAAAATTTACTAGTTGACCTGTATTATCATCTGCATCTTGCTGTGTTGGGTGATATGTAATCGTATAAAGAGTTTCATCCTGTGCGCCTAAAATATTAGAACTAAAATCTGAAAATATTAAAGTTGTAAAACCATCCATACTATTACCAGTGAAATCTGTATCACAAACAGTGAGATCATCTAATTGAGTAATTACAGGTGTAATAAATACACTTAGAGTAAATTCTGTAGTTTCATAACAGTTTGTGTTATTATTGTTATCTACTCTTGCATAAATAATTTGAGTAACATCAGTATTATTAAAGTCTCCTATAATTTCATTCTCATTTGCATCTGCATCTATTTGAGTTGTAAAATAATGAACAGTAAAGTCATCAGGATTTTGTGTGTCTAATATTTGGGCATCTTGCATGGTAAAATCAAAAGTAGAAGTTTCAGTTTCATCACAAACTACGATATTGCTAGGTTGAGTCGCTGTTGGTATATCAAAAATGCCAACAACAGCTTCTCCTTCAATTGGACATTCACCATTGTTTTGTTCTATAAATACTTCATAAAAACCTGGAATATCAACAAATAATTCAAAGGTAGAACCTGGCAAAGGCAGTCCATCTCTAGTCCAAGCATAATCAGCTCCAGGAATATCTTCTGCAAATAGCGTATAACTATCACCTGTACAGAGTTTTAATTCTGTTGTGCTAATGCCATTCTGAATGATATCAATTTGCGAATTGAATAAGGATTGAATAAAAGGAGGTAGCCCAATCCGACTTCTGTTTTGGAAATTACCATTAACATCTAATAATACTCCTGTCTCATCGTAATCTGCAGCAGCTCCATCGGCTTCTGGGTTTTGAATAACTCCTATATAGCGTCCAGAATTTCCAGAATTTGAAAAATCAAATTGTGCTCTATAAATTCGTCTATCGATACCTAATTGTAGGGCAGCACCATTAATTGAATTAGATGAATGCACTGTCTGCTGTGAAGCAGGAATATCTATTGATTCTAAATCCCATTGCAAAATTCTACTTGAACCATTTCCAGAGGCACCATCATTAACAGAGGCATAAACTTTTCTGTTTTCAGCTGAAAATTCAATTCCATAAGGGCTGTCATTATTTTGAGGTCCATATAATTCTAACGAATTTGAAACTATACCTGTATCATTATCAAAATCAAACAAATAAACACCTCCTGGTGCATCTGTACCTGGTGTTGTTCCAAAACCAAAGTGAGCTACAGCTAATTTAGATCCATCTGGTGAAGCTTTTAAATAGCCCAATGAATTTCTACGATAGCCAGATATTTCTACAGAAGGTCCAACCGTTGATATAACCGGGTTTGTGTCTACACCAATTTCAGTTACTTTAAAGGCGTAAAATTTATCTATAAAATGACTAATTACCCAAAAAGATGAGCAATCGTCAGCTTTTACAGCTGTTATTTTTTCAGAACATTTATATTCTACTTGTAGTGGGTCAGTAATATCATACGTAATAAGTGGTATGTTTTTTTCTACTGGGTCAACATCACCTAAGCCACCATTTAAAGTAATATCCACTAGAGAATACGCAAGTCCGTCATTTACTCCATCATTTACAAAGTTTCCTGGAAAAGCAGATGTATTATCATGATGAGGTTCATCTACAGTAAAAATATAATACAAATTAGGATCTTGGGGTTTTGGTACGATTAATCCAGAAGACGTACTTGAGTCATCTCCCTTGAGTCCAGTTCCCAAAGCTACATTACCATTAGCCATAGGCAAATGATTAGAATTCCATACAGTTATACCATCAGAGTAAAATAATAAATCACCATTTGTATCAGAAATAGAAGTACAGCCTTCAAGTGTATTAATTTGACCATCAGTTACGGCAGTAACCGTTCCTGTTACAGCATCAAATCTTAAACCAGCATTTTGACCAAAGTACCAATAGGACGCTTCTCGTTGTGCATAGGTAAATAAACTGCATAGCAGTATCAATAAAAATAGATAGGGTTTCTTTTTCATTTTAGTAATAGCAATTTACTTAATCAACTAACAATAATATAACAGCTTTTAGGCTAAAATTACTACCTAAAATTAGATTAAAGGCAGAACTTTAACATAAATCTATATTAAGGGAATAGCTGAATGTATAAAGATATTACAAATCTCTCTTTTTTAATAACCTGTACGATAAAAAGATAAAAAGCGCAGTCCAACCCATAACAATTACAATTTCGTACCAATGAACTGCGAAGTCATAAAGAAATTCTTGTCCGTTAGGAGCTTTTGAAATTGCGATTCTTTGAAATGGTTGATCAATAAGCTTGTACATAGATTTCAAAGGGAAGAAATTCTGAATTTTTTCAGCAATATCAGCATTTGCCTGCCAAGTTATCAAACCAAAAATAATCCACTCTAATATATATAGCACGAATAAAAATGCTAAAGCGAAAGCAGAACGCTTTACTAACATTCCTAAAAACAGACATAAACTAAAGAAGCCTACGAGTTTCAAGAAGTAAGCAAATAAAAATTCTGTTTCTCTAAAAATTAAACTGACTTCATTAATACTTGAATAATATAAACCAATACATAAACAAATAATGAAGATTAAAAATGTAGCGATTGCCGAAAAGAAAACAATTGTATAAAATTTAGACAATATGAATTCTTTCTTACTAAGACCATCAATAAGGTTCTGTTTTATTGTTTTATTGCTGTATTCGTTACCAATCATACTCACCACAACAATAGCGAAAAAGAACTTAAACTGTGATGCAAAAAATGTAGTAATATGCCATACAATTGGGAAATTGAAAAGCCCGTAATGTCCTAATTCTAAGGTGAAAAAGCCAAAAAAGTCAATACGTAATGATGATAATATAATGACAAAAAATGGAAGTACGAATGAAATAAATATCAAAACTTTACTCGCTCTATTGAGTAATAATTTTTGCAATTCTAGTTGTAAAAGTCTTAACATGATGGGTTGGTTTTATTCTGAATGAATTCAGTTACGATTGATTGATGATTAGTTGTCAGTAAGTTGTAAAAATTGTTCTTCTAAACTTTCTTTACGTTTTACGAGGTGTGATAACACGATCCCTTTTTCAAACATGAGTGTGTTAAAAGCAGGAGCATCCATAGATTCATTTAAAAACGCAGTAATAAGTTGGTCTTCAATTTTTATAGTACCGAATGATGCATCGTTCTCAAGAACTTTAATTAATTCGTCATGTTTTTGAGCCTTTAATTCAAAAAAGCCATGACTAGAAATCATTTCATCTACGCGACCTGAATAGAGTTTCTCTCCTTTACGCAATACCACAACATGTGAACATACTTTTTCAACTTCATCTAATAGGTGAGAGGCAAGAAGTATCGTTGTGCCTTTACTAGCAATTTGTTTTATAATCGCTCTAATTTGATGAATTCCTTGAGGATCAAGTCCGTTTGTAGGTTCATCAAGAATTAATATTTCCGGTTCATTAAGCAGTGCTGAGGCAATGGCTAAACGTTGTTTCATACCTAAAGAATAGGTTCTGAATTTGTGATCTTTTCTATCTAATAAACCAACGACTTCTAACTTTTCAGTTATTTTACTTTTATCAACACCTTTAATTTTACAGACGAGTTTTAAATTTTGCTCGGCAGTCATATATGGATAAAAGTTTGGACGCTCAATAATAGCTCCAACTTTCTTTAAAGCGTCATGAGTAGATGTATTACCATCAAACCAATGAAAGCCTCCTTGAGTTGCGTTTACAACATTTAAAACAATGCCTAAAGTTGTTGATTTACCACTTCCATTAGGACCTAAAATACCGTAAACATTTCCTTTGTTTATAGTGAATGATAAGTCTTTTACAGCAGTGAGGTACCCAAATTTTTTGGTAAGATTGTTAATGGTTAGTATAGATTCCAAAGTTGATTGATTTTTTTACTAAAAAAGATTCAGTAATGGTTGATTATAAAAGTAAGACGACATTGACTTTGTTTTGTTACAATGTCGACTTAATTATTAAATTCAATAACCGAAATTTTTTAATTCCAGTTTTCGTCAAAATCTAAATCATTGTATTCCTCAGAATCCAATTCATCATCCAATTCATCATCAAATTCATCTTTATAGTCATCAAGTTTTTCTGCTACAAAAGTTTTTTCAGGAGCAGAGTCAGGAATTTGTCCGAAAACAAACATTAGGTTTGGGTAATCAGTACCTTCAGCTTCTTCAGCAATTTCAGCAAGTTCTACTAAAAAGGTCCACATATTCATGAAATCGTAAACATAAATCAATTTTGTTTGCGATTGACTTACTACCTTGTTTAAAGCAGTTTCACTCATTAATCTTACAGATGAATTACCTTCACTTACATCAAACATAGAAATTTCTTCACCTTGATCCCATTCTTCATTACTAAGATAAAAAGACGCCATTTCTAAGCCACCAAATCCAAACGATTGGGTAATGGCATTATGCAAGTCTTCAAGCGAATCTGTTTCACGAATTTCTATATCGCGAAAAACATCTTCTTTAGTATCGTTATCAAGTATAACTCTAAATCTGTATATCATGTTGCAAAAGTAAATTATTTACAGAAACGATGCAAAGTAAATGTCATTGCTGTTAGCAATAAAAAAGCACCAACCTGATGAGCTACTCCTAGCCAAACTGGAACGGCATAGATAATTGTCAAAACACCCAATAAAAACTGAATGCCAACCATAATTAATAAGGCATTAATACCATACAATTGGTTATTAGTAAGAATTAATCGTTTTGCTCGATACCAAATGAATAGTATAATTGCAACTACCAAATATGCTAAGGTTCTGTGTACAAATTGAACGCCACTTTTTCCTTCAATAAAATTTTTATATAACGGACTTTGTTCAATGTATACGGTTTCGTGCATAAATTTGCCGTCACTCATCAGTGGCCAATGATTATGCATTATTCCTGCATCTAAGCCAGCTACAAAAGCACCATACACAATTTGGAGGATTAGTATCCCTAAACCAAATCTTATGATGTTTCTCACTCCTTTATCAATGTCTTTTTTGATTGGGAATATCAAATCTAAAGCGACCCAAAACGTATATGCAACGGTTATAAAGGCAGTTGTTAAATGCATTGCCAATCGATAATGACTTACATCTGGATTGTCAACTAATCCACTTTTAACCATATACCAACCTAAGAAGCCCTGGAAGCCACCTAAACAAAGCAAAACAATCGCTTTTTTAATTGTTGGTTTTGATATTTGCTTGGTTATTAAAAAGAATATAAAAGGAAGTAAGAATACCAAACCTATAAACCTACCAATAACACGATGAATCCATTCCCAGAAGTAAATGTCTTTAAAGTCCTGAAGGTCGAAATGCGTATTTAGTTTTTGATATTCTGGATATTGTTTATACAATTCGAAAGCATCATTCCATTCAACCTCATTCATAGGAGGAATGGTTCCAGAAATTAATTTGTAGTTAGAAATTGATAATCCAGAATGAGTTAGCCTTGTAATACCACCTACAATGACCATTATAAAAATCAATACACAACCTGTGAATAACCAATAGATAACTCTTTTGTTGTCCTTTTTCATTTTCTATTTTTATCTAGCATCCATCTAAATTATCAGACTTATGCTTTTATTTTTTTTAATATTTGTCTCGCTCTAGCTTTATAACCTGCACTCTGCGTTTGATAATCTCTCTCTAATATCAATACTAATTCAGGATGAATCCAATCAATGTTATTTCCTAACAAAAACAACGTATTCATTGCATAAGCTTTAGGAGCAATTTTCTCATCATTAATCATCCAATCAAAACAAGATTCAACAATTTTTTCTTTATGTTTTGAATTTAAGGACATTTGAATACTATTAATTGATTTGGAGTAATAGGCTTTGACTAGATATTCACAAACTTTAGCCACTGGTCTTACAGCAGAATCTAAATGAACCTTATGAATGCTTTCAGTAAATCTATCCAAATATGGAATAATAGCTTCTAACTTTTCACCACACATAAACTCAAAAACCCAAGCAGCACGACAAGATACCTTATCGTCAACACTAAATAATATATCCATTAATTCTGGAATAAGTTTAGGTTGCGAGATTACTAAATTGGCATAGTAGAGGCGCTTCTCTCGCGAATGGTTGACGTAATTTAATTCGTTGTAAAGTTGTGCAGTTGTCAATCCTTTTTTTTAATTTTAAGCATTACAAAAATAATCAAAATGAAACTCATAAAAAAGATACTCCTAGCTTTACTTATTGTATTTATTGTAGCACAATTCTTCGGACCAGATAAGAATGAAGGTGATTATGCTTCAATTGAATCTTTTATTGCAGAAACAAAACCTTCGCCAGAAGTCAAAAGCATATTGAAAGAATCGTGTTTTGATTGCCATAGTAGTGTCACACGTTATCCTTGGTACAATAATATTACTCCTGTCAATTATTGGCTTGAAGATCATATTAAGCACGGAAAAGGACACTTTAATGTTTCTAAGTGGGATAAGTACAAAACTAAAAAGAAAGACCACAAACTCGACGAGTTAATTGAAATGGTTGAAGAAAAAGAAATGCCATTAAACTCTTATACATGGACACATTCTGAAGCTAAATTGACAGATGCTCAAATTAAGGCTGTTATCGATTGGGCAAAAGGAGTGAGAGCTACTTATGCTGCTGAACTTTCTAAAGATTAGCGAATTTAAGCTATGCAAAAAAAACTCCTTATCATTGGTTTTGTTTGGCCAGAGCCTAATAGTTCTGCAGCGGGAAGCAGAATGATGCAATTAATTTCCTGTTTTAAATCTGAAGGTTATGCTATTACCTTTGCAAGTGCTTGCGCAAAAACTGACAATGCTTTTGATTTAATACCCTTAGGAATTGATCAAGTAACAATAGAGTTGAATCATTCTAGTTTTGATGAATTTATAATTCAACTTCAACCTGACCTTGTTTTGTTTGATCGCTTTATGAGTGAAGAACAATATGGTTGGAGAGTAGCTGAACAGTGTCCGAATGCTTTGCGATTACTCGATACCGAAGATTTACATTGCTTACGGAAAGGAAGGCAACAAGCCTTCAAAGATCAGCAAACCTTTGATACGACTTATCTTTTTAATGAGACAGCAAAACGCGAAATAGCTAGTATTTACAGGTGCGATTTATGTTTGATTATTTCTGAAGCTGAAATAGATATTTTGACTCAGGTTTTTAAGGTTGATCATTCGCTTTTATATTATTTACCTTTTCTGTTAGAACCTATTTCAGACAAAGCAATTAGTGATTTCCCAAAATTTAAGGAACGAGAACATTTTGTAACTATTGGAAATTTTTTACATCCACCAAATTATCAATCAGTTTTATATTTAAAAGAACATATTTGGCCTTTAATAAGACAACAATTACCAACAGCTCAATTACATAATTATGGCGCTTACGCTTCACAAAAAATCACTCAATTACATAATGAAAAAGACGGCTTTTTAATTAAAGGTTATGCTGAAGATGTTCCATTAACATTACAAAATGCAAAAGTATGTTTAGCACCTTTACAATTTGGAGCTGGTTTGAAAGGAAAGTTGATTGATGCAATGCAAAACGGAACACCTTGTGTAATGAGTTCTATTGCTGCCGAAGGGATGTTTGGAAGTTTAGATGCCAATGGATTCATTTCTGATGAAGTAGGTGATTTTGTCAATTCAGCCGTTGCATTATATACTAATAAACCTATTTGGAAAGACACTCAGGCTAAGGGATATAAAGTGATTAATTCACGTTTTCAGCTTTCAAATTTCGAAACGGATTTCATTCAACTTCTCCACGATGTAATGTCAATTTTAAAAACACATCGTCATGAAAATTTTATTGGTCAAATGCTTCAACATCATACTGCGCAAAGCACGAAGTATTTGAGTAAATGGATAGAGGAGAAGCATAAAGACAATTAGCAAAATATATTGATGACATTTTAATAAACTTTCGATGGTTTGATATAATCTTAAAATCATTACCACCATGAAAGTTATTTTTAAATTAGTCTTAGTTCTTTTAGTTTTTAGTTTCTGCTCTTGTTTCTTCTGATGACGACAGCAACAATAATGATAACGATTTTACCTTTGAAGGTGTCTGGAGACTATCTGCCATAAGTGTTGAAAGTTCATTTGATTTCAATAACGATGGGATTTCAAGCCGAAATCTTTTTGAAGAAACACCTTGCTATGATGGTGATTTTATAAATTTTAGAGCTGATGGCTCTGTAAATATTGTATCTGCCTTAACCTTTATTTCAATTGAAATTACAAGTCCTACTGAGTTTGGACATGTCTATGAATGTTTAGATGGCTTAGATAGAGAATCGTCTTGGATTAAAGAAGGTAACATTGTAACTGTTGAAAATGGAAGTACAGATTTAGTAGGAATAATTATAGAAAACACATTGACAGTAGTGTTAGCAGAGACCTTTGAAATTGAAATGTATGATGGCATGAATTACTCTTATCCAGAAGAAGATGTCGTTCTAGAATATACCAAAGAATAACATTACTAGTACTATTTTAAAACCTGTTGTATCTGAAGTAAAGCCATATCAATAACTTTTGGATGATCAAGCTGATTGTGACATAAGGATAATTCTGTACAAGCGGTTACCACAAGATAATCCTTGGAGTATAACTGAATAAGGTTTTGATAGTTTCTGAAATCTGAGTCTAAATCACTATTGTTGTATACTTTTTTTCTGAAGTTATCTATGTCGATCTGTTCTTCTGCTGTAGGTCTTTTTGTATTAATTCCTTCAGCTTTTAAGGCATCAGAAATATAATTGGATGTCATTGTATATTGAGACCCAAAAAGAACTATAGTATTGATGTCATTCGCTTTACAATAGGCAATCGTAAGTTGAATGGGATGAACAATATTCAAATTGTGAGCAATTTTATCTAAAGTTTCGTGTAAAGTGATGTTCGGAATAAGATATTGTTCAACTTCAAATTTTGAGATTTCATTTAAAGTATTAGTTAATTCAGGAATAAGTTTATCAAACTGATTTGGTAAAAACGGATTGATAAGATTAAAATCTATCTGGTACATCAAAAAAGGGAACGTGTGGAAATCACCTAATTTTTCATGAAACTTATTATGCAAGGTATTTACATAATACTGAGTGCTTCTCTCACCAAGACCAAGAATACAAGTCTGTTTTGATTGCTTTGCCATGTTATACTTTTTCTAAAATATAATCTGCAAAGTAGTGCTTACAATCTGTAAGCCTTGTAATCAACTTCAGTTGGCTGTCTTTTAAAATATTATTGATAATGTCATCATTATATTTTCTGGAGATTTCGGTATGTATTTTTTCTCCTTTTTTAAACACAAAGGATTTATTTAATGAATCTATAGTAACGATTTGATCAATTTTACTAACCAAATAACTCTTGGCAATGCCTTCGACTACGGTGTATTCAGGAAGGTGATCAAATTCATCAAGATTAAAATCCCCTTCAAGTTCTCTATTAATACGTTCTAAAACATTTAGATTAAAACGCTTGGTGATGCCTTGTTTATCGTTATAAGCTGGCAGCACAATATCAACAGATTTAATCAAATCTACACCTAGTAAAATTTTATCATTTGTATTAAGTGATTCACTTAAAGATGCTACAAAACGTTTCGCGTTATCATCTAGCAAATTTCCAATATTAGAGCCTAAAAACAAAACTACCTTAGGAGCTTTTGTGTCCTTAAACGAAGACAATATTTTGAAATATTCACCTTGCCTTTTTGAAACATTTACATTTGGAAATTCTTTATGTAAAGTAGTTTCTAATTGATTTAATGCATTCTGAGATATGTCGATAGGGACATATTCAAAATCATAACCATCATCATCCAGTTTTTGTAGTAGTTGTTTGGTTTTAGTACCATCTCCTGCACCAAGTTCAACCAGTTCAAAAAACGTATCTTTTTGTAGTTTTAAACTATCAATAATATTCTGAGTTTGATTCTTGAAAATATCCATCTCTGCATTGGTGAGATAGTATTCTGGCATATTCATGATTTCAACAAAAATGGCATCTCCTTTTTTATCGTAAAAGTATTTTGAAGACAAGGTTTTATTGACCTTACTCAAACCTTCGTTAACATCATTTTTGAAATTATTAATCATTTAACTTTTCAATTATTTAATTACTAGGAAGCAAAACATACATTATTTAGCGAGTCTGATTCCTGAAAATTGCCATTGTGTATTTGGTGAGAAAAAATTGCGGTATGTTGGTCTACTATGATTTTCTGTTGTAGCAGCCGAAGCGCCACGAAGTACCATTAAATTAATCATAAACTTTCCGTTGTATTCTCCAACAGCACCTTTTGCCGTTTTAAAATGAGGATATGGTAAATAAGCCGAATTTGTCCATTCCCAACGATTTCCCCAATCTAATTGTTTTGAAGCCACTTCCCATTCAAATTCTGTTGGTAATCGCATACCTTTCCAGAAGGCAAAGGCTGAAGCTTCATAAAATGAGATATGACTCAATATGTCATCTGGATTGATTTCCTCCAATCCTGAAAGCGTATAGTGATACCATGTATTATCTTTTTTAATCCAATAAAGTGGATGCTCAATGTGATATTCATTTATCCAAGACCACGCATCATCTAACCAATATTTTGAACTTGTATATCCTCCAGTTTCTATAAAATCTAGATATTCTCCATTGCTAACTAACGATTTCGAAATTTCGAAAGGCTCTAGAAACACACGATGTTGACCTAATTCGTTATCAAAACTAAATCCGTTACCATCGTGGCCAATGTGATAAATCCCTTCATCTACTGCAATCCAACCTGCTTCAGAATTTTTCTGATTGATGAAGTTTCTGTCTGAATATTTTGGATATAACGGATTACATGAAAATGTATATTTTAAATCGGTAAGCAATAATTCTTGATGTTGTTGCTCATGATTAATTCCTAAAACAGTTAATTCTGTAATCTCATTTGATGTTGAGCTTTCTAGAAGTTGAACCATGGCTTTATTCACATGTGCTCTATATTGATAAATAGTTTCAATATTGGGACGTGTAATCAAACCTCTATTTTGACGCTCAATGCGTTGTCCTAAACTGTTATAGTAGCTATTGAATAAATATCCGAAAGAGGAATCAAACTCCTGATAGTATTTTGCGAAGGGTTTTAGGAGCATTTCTTCAAAAAACCATGATGTATGTGCTAAATGCCATTTAGGCGGACTAGCAAACTCTGCAGATTGTGGCATGTAATCTTCAACTTGAAGCGGCTTACACAAACGTTCTGTGACCGATCTTGTTTTAGTAAAAAGAGTTAAAGTGTTGTTCATGTAACTACTGCCGAAACCTAAGAATAATATCTTAATGATATAGACTTGTAGTCAAAGATAAGTAAGAAAACTTACATGTGTTGAAGAATAAATGTTAGGATTATTATAAATTTTCAGTCTTAATATCTTCAATCTCTAAACCTATAAATAAGAGTTTATGAAACGTTGGTAATTGTGCTTCAGTTGAAGTAGTAGTCCAATCTGACCAAGAAGCTTCCAATCCATCAATTGGTAAAATATCAACCCACATTTGATAACTTTTTGGTTTTCCGCTGTTATCAAAATGCCATAAATACGAATCACCAGGTGTTGATCCTCCAGAGGAATAGGTCACTAAAAGTGCCTCATTATCGTTTTCTGTTTTTACGAGTCTTCGTTCCACGCCATCATCAAAGACTTTGTAAGGCGCAACTAACCAAAAGGTATCATTATTGAAATAGCTTTTAGCCTTATTAATGTAGTCGTTAACATCAGCTTGGTTGTATCTTATTTCATTGATAAACACTTTACTCTTTTTATGATCGATTAAATTTAGATCTACTTTTATGTTTTTCCAATAAACTTCACAAGTGTTTTTAGATTTATTCCATTTGAAATGGTGACGTTTTTTAAAGGTGAATTCAATATAGTCTGTGGCTTTATAAGCGTCATAATTCAAAGCATTGAGCATTCTTATAGCCAAAGCATCTGCAGCTTTTCCTTGAGTTCCTGTTGGTAAATCTTCATTGTATTTGAAATACATAAATCCGAATAATAGGAGCGTAGGTAAGGTGATGAAAATGATGACACCAACAATGATTTTAAATATTTTTTTTACTCTAGATGTCTTAGCCATGGTAACTGATTAGTCTTAATTCAATTTTTGTTTAATAGCTTGAGCTAGAAGCTTAGCAGCATCAGGATTAGTTCTAAACCATAATTCGGGTTCTATGAGTTCTAATTCTGAAAGTGCAAGGTTACCATTATTATCTTCAAAAATGTCGACTCTAGCATAAATTGGTAGTTCATTACACGCTTTAACGCAAGTTTCAGCAAACTCTATTTCAGAAGCAGTAGGAGAATATTCGTGAACGCTTCCTCCAAAATCATCTTGAACTCTAAATTCACCCGCTTTTGCTTTTTTAAGCATAGCATGTGTAAATTCTCCATTGAAAACCATCATTGATATTTCACCTTTGCTTACAATGTTGTATTGAAAAGGCTGCAACATCATGGCTTCATTGGCAATCAATTCTTGAAAAATGGATTCATGAACTTCTAAGTTTTCTGGATTTAGTTTGTACGTATGTCTTGCAGCACCAGAAATACATGGCTTTAAAACTGTGTCTTTCCAATTTAAAATGTGATGGAGTTGTGTTAAAGAAACTTTGACACCTTGTTCTATAAAATGACTTTCGGTAATTTGCACTCCATTTTTCTCCAAATCTAAAAGGTAATGCTTGTCTAAATTCCAACGAATAAGAGCTTCAGAGTTTAATAAAGTTGTTTGTTTTGAAATAATTTCTAACCATTCTGAAAACTCATCATAGCGATCAAAATAATCCCAAGTCGTTCTGAATAACACCGATTTTGTAGTTGACCAATCAAAAAACATATCGTCCCAAGCGAGTCTTAAAGTTTTGAGTCCGAGTTCTTCTAATGCATAATAAACTAATCGATCTTCAAAATAAACATTATGCTTATAGGCATCAGTTTTTGAATCGTTTAGATAGCGTTGTTCAGTAAGAATTACACAATCGTATGTAATCATTTCGTTTAGGTTAAGCAACTAAATTAGTAAAAGTAAACGAGAAGGTTAGAACTAAATTGTTAATTATATGAGTTGTCTAAATAGTTTTTAAAAGAGGAACAGTTATGCTATGAATTTACATATTGATTCTTGAATATTATCATCATTTTATGATCATAATATTCGTTGTCAATTTTCAGAAAGTTCTTTTGGATACCATATTGTTCAAAGCCTATTTTTTCATAGATTTTCTCAGCATTTTTATTGATTGTTATCACATCAATTTCTATTTGCTCAATTCCATTTATTTTGAAAGCCTCATTTAAGGTCGATTTTATAATATTCAAACCAATATGTTTTCCTTGATATTCAGGTGCTACAAAGACTTGAATAATAATTCCTCTATGATTTGTTTTTTTTCTGTCATGCCTATTGAAACCTGAAATACCAATTAATTTATCCTTATGAAATGCGCCTATTACAAAATTACTTGCATTGGAACTTTCTATACATGATTGAAAGAATAATTTATCTTTTGCCTTTTCATCTTGGTAATTTGAAGTGAAATTTTTTGGATAATCCTTTAAACATTGTAATCTTATTTCTCTGTAAGAATTTGATTCGTTAGGATGTAGTTTTCGAAAGTTAATTTCCATTCTAAGAATTGGTTATAAATGATTTGTTTAGTACTAAATTAACAAAAGAAACCGAATCAAAGTAAATTCAATTGTACTTTCAATTCATAGTAAGAAGTTTAAGCTAGGCGATTTGTTGCCAAGTTGTTTTATGTATTTCGTAACAAATACAATTTTCAAACTCAGGATAATCTTTCATTTTAGGATGGATAAACTCGCCGATTTTTTTCATCCCAATTTTTTTCATTATGCTTTCAGATTTGGTATTTTTCTCAGTAAACACTGAGATTATTTTTTCTAAACCCAATTCTTTAAACGCATATTCTAGGCATTTTTTAGCGCCTTCGGTTGCATATCCATTTCCCCAAGAACTTTGTTTTAATCGCCAACCAATATCTGTTGCAGGCGTAAATTCTGTTTCATATTCTTGAAATGCTAATCCAATAAATCCAATTAATTCTCCAGTTTCTAAAACTTCGGTGGCGAAGTAGTTGTATCCATTTTTATCATAATGTTTTTTCAATCGGTCAATAAAATCAGATGTTTCACTTTTAGATAATGGTTTCGGGAAGTATTCCATGACATCTGAGTCGGCATTTATTTTCGCGAATTCTTCTAAGTCGTTGTTATTCCAATTACGAAAACCAAGTCTTTCAGATTTAAAAATATAATCTTTTTTCAATTTAATAGTGTTTGTTTAGCAAGTCAATAATTATACTCGTTTGTTAGGCAACGCTTTTATTAATACCGCTTTTTTGCTTTTTTCAGCGTGAGTCATTGCAATTATAAATTCAGTTAGTTCAAAAGTGTCCATTTCCAATTGTCCGAGTTGTATATTCAATTCTTGAGCTCCATTCTCCTCATTCAATTTGGCAACACTTTTATAAAACTTGCTTTTCCTTTTAGAAGGTCTAAAGTTTTCAGGAACTAAAAGACAAATAAAATGTTGACCATAAATGTTTATTGGATAAGCATCTTTTATTATTTCCCAATTTATAAATTCATTGTGAGTTGTTCTATCGTAAATTCCAATTTCGTTTATGATTACCTGTGGTCTTTTGTCAAACAAATGAAAAAGACCAACTGGAATTACTAAACCAAAAAAGCAAGTTCCTATCCAGCCCATTATTCTATTACTTTCACTCGCATCTTTTCTAACAATCATCCATATTCCAACTGCAATTAAAGGTGCAGCCAGTAAAAATAATTTCAGCACCTTTTTTTTTGATTTATATAGTTTGATTTCGGTCATTCTTTAAGTGCACGTTAAAGTTACGTTGGCAAGGTCTAAATTAATATAACAATAATGATGCACAGTGATGAGAATAATTTTTTTATTTAAACATTTACTAATTTGCTTGGATTACCTCTATAATCCAATTAGAAATTTCTTTCAATGCAATTGGAGATATTGTTTGTTCTATCTCTTTATATTCATTCATTTTACCCGTTGTACATTCTTGAAATAAATGGTTTAAATTTTCTAACTCAACAATCTTATAGTTCTTATTATTCCCCTTAATTAAAGCATTTCGTATCGCATTTTGATTTACGGTTGCATTAACTTGAACATCCTTACTTCCGTTTAAGGACAACACTGGAATAGTTAGTTTTTCATATTCATCAGCAGGATTATAGTTAAAGAAATAAGTGTTCCAAGGTTTTAAAACACCATCGGTTTCTTTTGTGATAAATGCTGAGATATTTTCTTCTGTGGCACCTAACGACTTTAAAATGGGAGTTAAATAAGTATTATTATGCGCCAATAATTCTTTCCTTTTTTGTAAAATTTCTTTGTTAGAAGCTGCAATTTCAATTGCTTCTCTTACATTTTTTTCAAAAGCTAGTTCATCTGGAACAGGAAAAGGCCTCAATGATTTAGATTGCATAACTGATATTTCACTTCCTGAAATACCTGTTCCGGCCATAGACACCATAAATGAGATGTCTGAAGTTTGATTGGCAGCCAAAGGCGCTATTATGCCACCTTCACTATGTCCAACTAATCCAATCTGATTCGTGTTGATATCGTTTCTTGATTTTAAATATTGAACAGCACTTAATACATCTTGTGCAAAATCTGCTGTTGTGGCCTTACTAAAATTACCTGTAGATTCTCCAAAGCCTCTATCATCATAACGTAATACAGCTATGTTGTTTCGCGTAAGGTAATCCGAAAGTACTAAAAACGGTCTGTGTGTTGCTGAGCTTCCATTTCTGTCAGTTCTCCCACTACCGCTTATTAAAACAACTACTGGGTATTTACCTTTTTTTGACGGTCGTGTAAACGTTCCAGAAAGCGAAATACCAGCTTTAATATTGTCAAATTTTACATTTTCTTCATGGTAAGGGTAAGGTTTTGTTGGCTCTTGTGGCCTATTAATTTTAGGCATTTCAGGGTTCCCTTTTTTTAAATTTAAAACGAGTTTAACGTTACCTTCATTATAATTACCTTCAAATTGATGTGTGGTTTCATTCCAGATACCTTCATATTTCATACCTAAGTCGGGTGCATCTATTAATAACGTCCCTTCTTCAAAAGACGTTGACTTAGGTTTAATACCATCAACATTAAAGGTTGGGATAGCCATTGTTGACGTGTAAAATTCTCCATTTTTTTCTAAGAGAAAGACAAAGAGAATTTCTTTATTATCAGGTGTTTTAGCATTCCCATGCCATACACCTGGTAGTTCTTGGGAAAATATATTCAATATGGAGAATATTAATAGAATTGTAGTTGTTATTACTGTTTTCATTGTTTTGAATTTTAATTGTAAATGCCTCAGCAAATTATTTTTTGCTGTAGTGCTTAAAAAAAATAGTATTAATAATTGTTGTGATTGAAGAGTTTTATTGCGGAATGGAGCTAAAGTATATTACCTGTAGCCTTCGCCTTAGAATCCATGTTACGACCTATAAATAATCCAATTAGCATACCAATGCTAATTCCTACTGAGAGTCCTAAAGATTTTTCAAAACGCATACCCAAAACAACGCCAAGTACAGTTCCGAAGGCAGCTCCAGTTGATATTCCAATATTTGTATAGTATCCAATTGAAATTAAAGAATGCTTTTCTCTTAAATAGTCTTCGAACTCTTTTAACCCTTTACTGTAATGTTTTTTTCTGTTCTCAGGATTTGATTTTAAATTTAAGTTATCAAGTTTTGCTTCAATAGATTGAATTTTGTCTACTGTAAACTCTCGAATTTTTAATTCGGAAAGTATATAAAGAAATTTCTCATAAATCTTAATTTCAGATTTTTTATGTGTTTCGTTCTTTAATTTTTCAAAAAAAGTATAAGTGTTAACTATTGTCATAATATTTAGTGTTTTCTTGGTTAGTGGCTGAAAACAAAAAATATTACATGTAAAACATTTTTTTTAAAAGAATAAACTAAAAACCTAAGTAAGAAAAGGCTTAATAAGGGCTGTTTAAGTTCTTAAACTTTCTAAATCTGCTAATATTTCATTTAGTTTTTTGAAGACTCTTCCATAAACAAGATTCAAATCCCATTTGTATATTCTACCACCAAAATAGGCTAACAAACTTAAAATTAGAACAACAATGACGATTCCTATAAGTGGAATTCCAAAAATTAAATACAAATCAGGAAAATTTAATACTATATGGTCTACAAGCCTTTTTCCCAATAGAGATCCCTCAGAATCTTTAAACCAAAACCCTAAAATAAAGGACATAAACATAATTGGGTACAAAAATGTTGACATTCTCTTATTTATAGCGACTTGCATTTTGATCCAATTGTTGAATTCTTTTAGATATTGATAACTATTGCTTCCTTTATCTATTTCCTCTAAGCCATTCAATAATTTTTTATTAATGATCACGAGTGCCATTAGAGTTACGAAAAACATAATACCCATTATAGGTATTCCAATAAAAAATGTTACAATTAAAAAGACAAATGCAAATGCAACAATAGCAATTAAATTTATACGAAACATCCTTTTAAATTTATCAATAATATGTATTGATTTTTGATTGTAGAGGTCGTTTATTTTAGGAGCAACTAAGGCATCATTTTTAAGAAAACCTTCTTTCCAGATATTTTCAATTGATTTTTCCATCTAGTATATTTTTTAATCTAATTTTTATTCTTTTTACACGTACACCAATATTGTTTGGATTGGTTCCAATTATTTCAGCGATTTCCTTGTATGGTTTTTCTTCTAAATAAAGCATAATAATAGCTCTATCAATTTCTGATAGTTTTCTAATAGCATCATATAAAAGATTTAAAGATTCGTCTGAAAACGCATAATTATCTTCAGTTTCTTCAGCAGGTAAGGAGTCAGAGACAAAATGTTGACCTTTCTTTTTCTTTTTCTTAAGTAGGGTCAAACAAACGTTTAATGAAATCCTATAAATCCAAGTGCTCCATTGCGATTCCTCACGGAAATTATCTTTACTCCTCCAAATTTGCAAACACACTTCTTGATAATAATCTTCAAAATCTTCCTGCGAGTTGGTATAACCTCGACAAAGTTTTATAATTATTCCAGAAAACGGTAGAATAGATGTTTTATAAAAATCGTTACTCAATTTGTTTTTTTTTAGTTAGTGGTGTAAATCAATAATTATTACATGCAATTGAGATTATTTTTAAAAAAGTATAATGTTGTTATTTTTCACCAATGTCTTCATTCCAAAGTTCAGGCTTAGCTTCAATAAAATTTTTCATGAGCCTTTTACATTCCTCATTGTCTAAAACAATAACTTCAACGCCTCTTTCTTTCAGTAGTTCTTCTTCACCTAAAAAAGTGTGATTTTCTCCAATAACTACTTTAGGGATTTTATAAAGTAAAATGGTTCCAGAACACATTGAACAAGGAGATAAAGTCGTGTACAAAGTACATTCAGAATAGACAGAAGCAGGTTGTCGACCAGCATTTTCTAAAGCATCCATTTCACCATGTAAAATGGCACTTCCTTTTTGAACACGATGATTGTGACCTCTGCCAATAATTTTGTTCTGATGCACCAGTACAGACCCAATTGGAATGCCGCCTTCTTTTAATCCAATTTGAGCTTCATTAATTGCTGCTTGTATGAATTTTTCCATGATAATGATAGTTACTTTTTACTCCAACGACTTTGAATGTTACAACCACTTGAGCGCAGTAATGCTAGAATTGGACAACGAGCATCGACTTTTTGTCCTAAGCTTGTGATTTGTTCATTAGTTGCCTCTCCATGTACGATTGTATCAAGTCTTACATTCTTATAGCTTCCATTTGAATTATCTGACGTTCCCATAAAACCAGAAAGATCAAGGTCAATTTCAATCTTTATATTGATTTGCTCAATATTTATAGAGAGTTCATCAGCAACAACTTGAGCTTGTTCATTTTGGCATCCTGCTAATGAAGCTGTAAAATATTGCATGGGATTTGGTCCTGAATTTGTTCCGCCATCTTCTATAGGCTCATCCAATTTAAGTTTCCATTCTGTATTCGTGATTTCTACTTTAGTTGGCCAACCATTTCCTTGAGCTTCAGCTTTGAAAGTTTCCAAATGTAAATTCTCCATATTTAAAATTATTTATCTAGTTTAATTTAATCAGTTTTAATCTAATTGTTTTGAATTATAAAACATGCAACTTTACTTTCAGGTTCGAAAAATATATATAAGTCTCCATCTCCCCAGAAATTTAAATGTTCAAAATATTGTTTATACCAGTCTTCTTTAGGTTTTACATTTGTACGTTTAGTTTCAACTCCAATATCACTTCTTAGTTCGCAAAGGAACTTCATTGTCTTATTATTTTTTGGAGAGGATGGAATATCTGGATATTGAATCCAACTAGGAACTCCAGTATGACCCATTCCATAACCAAAATCATTAGCTTTTTTTCCTTTAAAGTGTACTTTTTTGAATACAATTTCAGAATCGGGTTTCAAGTCATCATATGAATTATCTGTTTCTTTTAATTCTTCCAAGTTAATGACTTTCGGATTCATTGGGTCAGAGTAATCAACATATAGTTTGTCAAAATTTAAATATATAGGAGCAACCAGATGTAAGTCAAATGGAAGCCAAGAAAAGAAATCATCTGACTTGGAAAATTTTCCTAAATATTGAAATGGAGCATTAAATTCGAATTTTGGAATCGTAAATTCAGCTGGTGGTTCTCCTCCTAAATAACTTTTCGATGTCGAACTTGCATGTAATTGATATAATTGATTTGGTTTGAGATCAACAAAATTAAAATTCAATTCCCTTTCATTCAATTCTCGTTTAGTTTTATTGCCTTCATCAAAATCGAAAGCTCTTATAAGTTTATCATCCTTAAAGACAAGTTCTATTGATGACCAAATTATGTTTGCTGTTTTTTTATCAATTACTTGAGTTTTTAGAAATTTATGGCACTGTTCATCTCCATTAAGTTCAGCTTCCCATCCAGCTAAATAGATGGTCTTTTCATTATTTTGACCAAAACAAGAAGTTAAAAATCCCAATGCTACTATTAATCTAATTTTAGCTATAAGTTTCATAGGTTTTCAATTTGGCTATAGTGTGTTCATGAATGGCTCGATGCAGTGCGCACTAAGATAGCAAAAAGAAACAGCGTAAAGGACATTCTGTCAAATTAAGGAGAAGGCTCAGAACCAACTGCATTTCGCTGGCAATAGTTGTTATCCTAGTTCTTAATTAATTCTGTTAGCTTTTCCTGTGAATCTTTATAACCTAACTCTATTGCTTTTTTGTAGCTTTTTATAGCATCGTCTTTTAAGTTATTTGCCTTGTATCCATCACCTAAAGAGTCGAAAAGATTGCCATCGTCTGGATAGCGTTGAACATTTATTTTAAATAGTTCTAATGCCCAATCTAAATTTTCATTAGACCTTAATTGTAGATTTCCAATTGTATTTAAAAGACTTGCATTTGTAAAGTTATCAGCGTAATTCTCTTGAAGTAGAGTAATTAACTCATTCGATTTATCTGTTGAATGATGCTTTATATAATTCATTGTAAATGAGTAAACATTATCGGTTATTGGTTTTGGGGAATAGTTTTCCTCCAAAATTATTTTTGCAACAACATAAGCAATGCTTTCTACTTTTTCACTATTTGCATTTGTTGAGTAAACGATAAATAAATCCTTTTCAGGATACCAAATTAGAGAATGTGAAAATGTTCCATTAGAGCCGTTATGAGATATTCTTAAAGCATTGGATATTGAATGATTAACGACCCAGCCATAAGCATAACTATGAGTCTTTTTAGAATTCATTGGAATATAAGGCGTTGTTAAGTTTTTAAATGATTCGGCTGTCAATATTAAATTCGTTTTTAAAGCTTTGTGCCAAAGTAGCATATCATTCTGTGTAGAGTTAATTCCGCCATTCCCTTTTAGATGCCAATTGATATCTCCAGTTTCTTGATAACGTTTAATTGTAGACTCCGTTTCTATTATGTTCCTGTTGTATCCATGTGACATCTGTTGTGTATCCCATTTAGGCAAAAGATATCCTGTTTGTAGCATTCCTGCTGGTGTAAAAAGATACTCGTTTAAGAAGGCTTCATAAGGCTGACCAGAAGCTAATTCTATAATTCTTGCTAAAATGCTATATCCAGTATTAGAATAGGAATATTCTTCTCCAGGCACAGATAATAATTTACTTGCGAAAAGTTTCTCAAAAAAATCTTTTTGTGTAATTTCTGTAAAGTCACGTCCTATAGATTCTGAAAAACCAGCAGAATGTGTTAATAATTGATGTATTGTAATGCCTTGTTTATCAATTGGCACATTTATGAAAAACTTGCTTAACGAATCAGTTAATTTTAGTTGTCCTAATTCGGCTAGTTTTATAATGGCTGTACTTGTGAATTGTTTGGTGTTAGAACCAATGTCAAAAATTGTGTTTGGGTTATTAAGAGTTTTATTGTCCTTGTTAGCTAAGCCATATCCTTTGTTTATAATTAGCTCACCTTCTTTAATAGCTAGAATTGCACCCGAAAAACCATTAGAGGTTCCATGACTTAAATAATTGTCAATTTTTGTAAAAGTTTCTTTTGAGCTTATTTTTTTTTGAGCATTTGAAGTTACTATTCCCAATAGTACGAATGCAATTGTCGAAACGACAAAACGTGTTTTTTTCATTATGATTTATGATTTTTGAATAAGACGAATAGAAATCTAGATAGGTTACACTGTTTCCTAATTTATTGTGAACATTTCTTATTACAAGCGGTAAGAGAAACTGACTATGCACGTTGATAGTGTAGTTTTTAATTCTATTTTAATGTTTGAGCCGGATTTGTTTTAAAGATATAAGCAATAAAGCACCTAATAGCGTCAGTAGTAATTTGTTCATTTTCATGATATATTTTTGCTTAGTTACAATCTGGAACAATACCTTTAAGATACATTAAATTATATGCAGTTTCATATCCGATTTTATGTGCAGTCCACGTATTCCATTCATCAGAACTTTGATCTAGTGGTTCGTCACCTAAAACACATTCACCTGTTAATAATGTGTACATATAAGCTGCAGAAGCTTTGTCTAAATTTCCATGCATGTGCCAGTTGTCGCTATAGGCAGATTGTGAAGGAATAGCTTCTTTAAGTTGGACATACAAAGTTCGAATAGGTATTGCACGTGCATTTGGTAATTCTGCATTTCTAACCATATACAAAGCGGTCCCTAAGTCTGTACCATTATTGGTTTCGCTAATACGTTTGTCTAATCCGTATAACATTGAAGTGTTGCCATGGTTACCGTTATCTTGCATTGGAAACCCTAATGAAAAATCAAACTGAGCAGGATCGATATTATAGCGTTTATTTGGTTCAAAATTTGTATTTGCTCTTCCATAATTAAAATTAATAGGAGGTGTTCCATTACTTACAAGCGTTCGGTTTGATTGTCCTACTATCCATTGTAAACCATTTAAAATACCGTTTTCAGAACTTGTTCCAGTATGGTTGTAATTCAGAACATCATCATCAATATCACAGCTTTTAAATGGAGAAATAAAAGAACGTTCTCCAGTATATTGAACATTATCTGTTTCACTAGTTTTAGTTGCTAATGCTATTTCAGCAATTTCATCATCATATTGATAGTCAGACTTCTTTGCGCTTTTATTGAGTATTTGAGAATAAATTGATGCTGCTGCTAAATATGCACCGTTTGGTGTTGGATGTTCAATGTCTTCATCTTTTTTAGTAGATGGTAATGCCTCCCAAGCTCGACCAGCAGGAATAGTTTCAACAGTTACTTTTGCTCCATCTGCTGTGCGATGCGAGTATTCGGAAAAATGACCAATGGATGCTGTAGTGGCTACATCTTTTGGCCACAACATTAAAAGCAAAGGTTGAGCGTCACCTTCTGCAATTTTTGCAACAATTTTATTTACTCCTAAAGCATAATATCCTGGTAATTTTGCTATAATATATGGATCAGCACCTATTACAACATAATCCCATTTATGGGCACCTTCGCCTGCTAAATTTGCTAGTCTTTCTGATTGATTGTCTGGCCAATAATAATATTGCATTAATGAATGGCAATAATAATCGGCATCGAATACATTGCCAGCTTGTCCTAAACCATAAGTAACCACTTTTTCTTTATAAATATCTTCAAAATCAATATTCAATTCTAAATTAATAGAAGCGTCTTGTAATAAGATGTTTTCTAATTCTGTAGCTATTTTATTTGATGCAAATGCACCAGAACTTTCATTGATTGATTTACTTGTTCCTAATACTAAAATATTAAGTTCACCATCATCGTTAAGATCTGGTGAAACTTGAATTATTGAATTTTTAGATGAATCATCTGAAGAACAGCTGATTGTAAAGGTTAATGAAGTGAAGAGTATAATACTCAACAAATTAGAACATAATAAATTTCTTATAGCTGCTTTCATATTTTATTTAAAAAATTAACTGTTAAATTACTAAAAGAAAACGAACCAAAGGAAATACCATAGGATTTTTCGAGTAGGAGTACAAACGAAACCAGCAATGGACTATACACGTTGTTATGTTTAGTTGACTAAGGTGCTTTTCTTTAATTTATAATTTGATATCATCTAAAACTTCCCATTTTATATTCTACTATGGGTTTATTATTTGCTGATTATCACTCGAAACTCGATAATAATTAAATCGGTTATTATGATTTGTTTAATTTTTTGGAAATTCTAATATTAATGCGCAATTTTGACTCTTATCTTATAGCAAATTATGGAAAAAAAGAGTCTTGAAGTAGCCTTCGATAAATTATATGATAAATTGGAAGGATGGTTGAACACATTGATAGAGATGATTCCAAATGTCATTATTGCATTGGTTGTTTTTATTATTTTCTATATACTGAGTAGATGGATTGGTCATGTAATTACTAAAATGCTTGGGAAATTATCTAAAAACAATCTAATTAATAGATTGATTGCTAGAGCTTTATCCGTGTCAATCATTATGGCAGGTGTCTTTTTTGCTCTTGGGCTTATGCATCTTGATAAAACGGTAACCTCTCTTCTAGCTGGTATTGGGATTTTTGGATTGGCACTTTCTTTTGCTTTTCAGCATACCGCTACAAATATTTTATCGGGAATGATTATATCCTTGAGGAGTAAAATTCAATTGGGTGATCTTATTGATTCGAACGATACTTTTGGTAATGTATTGAGAGTAGGTTTGCGTTCAACGAAAGTTTTAAATGTAAAAGGTCAACATGTGGATATTCCAAATAGACTTCTTTTAGATAATACTTACAAAGAGTTTTCAAAAACAGGATTTAGAAGGATTGATGTAATTGGTAAAATAAATTTTAGAGAGAACCTAGATGAGATTAGACAAAAAGCTGAAGAGAGAATGATGAACTTTGATTTTCTCTATAAAGAGAAAACACCGAACTTTGTATACAACGAAATTCACAAGGAAAAGGTTGATTTTACTTTAAGGGTTTGGATGAAGTTCACTAATGTTGATGGTGATTATTTGAATGCCAGAAGTCAGTGTTTGATTGAACTTAGTAAATTATTCAATGAGCTTGAGGTAGAAATCGCTAGAGATGAAATTCTTTACCTAGACAGAATATAAGGCACAAAAACTCTTAAAGAATTACTTAGTTTAATTAAACCTAACGTGTTCGTGATGGTTTACTTCTCAGTTCGCTTCGCTCGTGTGTGTTGCTGTGAGAACTAAAAGAGCAAAAAAAAACAGCGTAGTAATAATTAAACATCATAGCAATTTATTATACACGTTGTTGGCTAACGTTTTTATTCGAGTATTAATATTTTTTCCATTTTATAATCCTCTTCAGAATGTCCATTTGGGAAAGAGTTTACAATCGATTCCATTATTCTAAACCCATTTTTTTGATAAATATCAATTGTATTTTGATTTTTTCGGTTTACAATTAATTCGATTTTTTTAATTCTGTTTTCCGTTGCAAATCGATAAACAAATTCCAATGCAGTTTTTCCAATTTTCCTTCCTCGAAATGATTCCAAAATATATAGTTTACTTAGACTAAGTATTTCGTCCAATTTTTGAATTCCTAAATACCCAACATTTTTTTCGTTAAAGTTTAGTAGATAATAGTTGAAATTCTCATTTTTAATTTGGCTTCCAATTGCTTTTTCCGATTGAAATTCTGTTAAAAAATAATCCGTATGTTCAGATGGAATAAATGGATCATAAACTTGGTGCATAATTTCATTCGCCAAATTTTCTATGATTTTAAATTCAGTCGAATTATCAGCTTGTTTAATCTCAATCATCGTTTTTCTTAAATGTTTACCAAAGTGTTTATGTGTGATTTCGGTTTGCTGAGTCTAAGATAGCAAATTAACAGATACCTATTGTTCTATAGAAAGGTTTTTCCGAAATGAAAATTAGACACAAAAATCTATGCACATTGTTTAGCAATGTGTTTTAGATTTATAAATTTTCCTTTTCAGCTTTTTTCCAAAAATAAACAGCAAAAATGGTTGTTATAATCGGAATCATAAATCCGTATTCATCAATCCAAAATTCAGTACTACCATTTGAAATGGTCAAAGGAGTACATATTTTTTGAATATAAATGTTATGAACAGAGTGATACATAGCAGCTGGCCATAAACTTTTGGACTTAAAAGTGTAATAAGCCAAAATCACAGAAATTCCAATTATCATAATAGTAAAAGCAGTCAGATGTAATAAAAGGTTTTCACCTCGACCGTACATTAAATTTATTATAGGGAAATGATAGACAGCCCAAATTAATCCGCTTACAATTGCGACCGATTTAAATGACATCACTTTTCTCAACTCAAAAATTAAAAATCCACGCCATCCAATTTCTTCACCCAAGGTAGAACCTAAATTTTTGACGACACCAACAGTTAATAATAGAAATATCATAACTATCATAACAATTGTTTGATTAGAATTATCTATCCCTAATTCATTACTCCATTGCAAGATTCTTTCAGAATTTATTAAATCTCCAAATCCAAATAACCAAATAAAAGCATAAGCAATCGAAACATAAAGTATGGGAGTAATGTAAGAGAGTTTTAAGTATCTCAGTTCTTTTAGGTTCCAGGGTAAACTTGAAATAGGTCTCTTCCTAATTTTTAGCGTAATGAATGATGCCAAAGCTGGTGATAACATCAATGCACCAACATAAATACTAGTTGGATTTAATTTTAATATTGCATAGTATGCTATTGAACTTAGAACTGTAAGAAGTATTAAAAATAGAATGATAGTTTTCCACACTTCTCTATTTTCTGATAAAGTTTTTGACATTTATTTATTATAGTTAGTTTTAATGAAGACGGAAGACAGAAAGTTTTGTTACATTATTCCTACATTTTCACGTATGATTTGTGCGACCTTGAATTCTCAGGATTTTTGGTTGTAGTACATCAGATGATTAAATATATAAATATAAATTGAAGTAGGAGTTTAGCATTACTAATACACGTTGTTGTACACTGTTATTCTTTTATGTAATTCCAAATTTCACCACCTTGCTCAAAAACCATTTGTTTTTCATCATCAGAGAAAGTAAATGATATTGACTCGGCATACATTTGCTCCAAAACAAACCTGTTGTTTCCTTTGTATACTAATGGTTCTTTAAATTCACTTTTTATAAAATTAACTAAAACATTCTTATCTTGAATAAAAACAGATTTGTCATTAGGGTCTTTTTGAGAAATATAAACTCCTACAAATTTTTCAACTTCAATTTCTGATATTTCTACAGGAGCATCATTTAAATATAACTTGAGAATCTCTGTGTAAATCTCATTAATATCGATTTTAGAACCGTTTGAGAGTAATGTAAAAGATAATTTCTCTTTAGAAAAATAAATTGAAGTCGCTCTAAATTCATCAATACGCCCACGATGCCCAAATCCCTGTCTGTCATTTGTTGTATACCGAAAAAGTCCCATTCCATATCTGTCTTTTATGGTTTTCATTAATGTAAGGCTTTCTGTTGAGAGCACTTTACCAGTAAGCAAGCCTTCAAAAAAACTATTTAAATTTTTTGAAGTTGAAACAATTGAGCCAGTTCCTTTTGCGGTAGTCAAATCTGTTTCAGGAAATTCAATCCATTTTTCCTCATAGTTGTATGAGTATGATTCATTATCATTTGTATTTATTTCCTTTCCTGAGTATGTGTTGTTTAATTTAAGTGGCTTACAAATTTTCTCTTGTAGAAGCGTTTTATAAGAAGTGTTATAGGCTTTCTCAAGTATTAGTGCTAATAAAAAATAATTGGAATTACTATATTCTCCTTTACTATTTGGTTCAAAGTCGCTTTCATATTTTGATATTTTAGATAGCATTTCTGTAGATGATATTTTTTTGGTACGATTGTTAAAGAACCATTTATCTTTTGTAAAACTGTGAATACCACTTCTGTGTTGTAATAACTGAGCAATAGTAATTTTGTTCGCGTTTTTAACGTTCGGGAAATAGTGCTCTATAGTTTTATTTATGTCTAGTCTGTTTTCTTCAATAGCTTTAAAGACAAGCGCAGCTGTAAATGATTTAGTAACAGAACCTATGCGGTATTTGGTATCTGTTCTAGCTTGCTTTTTTGATTTAAGGTCACTAAATCCAACAGTGTTTTCATACATTGTTTTTCCGTTTTGAGATAGTATAATACTTCCCATAAATTCATCATTTTTATTGTATGTTTCTAATAGGTTGTTAATTTTAACTTGATAGTTATTAGGGATTTGTTTTGCTGTTCGTGTAGGTTTTTTGTTTTCTGTACAAGAAAATAGCAACGTGATGAATGCTACTAATAGTAAGGATTGTTTTTTCATTTTTTGATTGTATAATAATTTAAAGAAAGAATTTCTGTCACAAAATTGCATACAAACCCTAAAATAAACTTGTTCGAAAAGGATAATTATTTGTTCTAAACGTAATTAGTAAGTATTATGCATTAATTCTAATATTAACTTTACTTGAATTATTGTCCTGATTTGTAATCTATAAGAAAATTAGAAGCATAATTGTGTGCAACAAGTTCATGTATAGTTACTTGCTGTGAGGAGTACGATAGCAATGAGCTATGCACAATGTTAGGCACTGAATTTTATTAATTTCTCAGTTGAAAAATGATATCCATAGTTTCAATATTTGGAGCTTCAACAATTTCATAGGCTTCAGGAATGCTTTTTGCTAAATCAGATTCTCTATAGGCATTTAGTGATTCCTGTGATTCCCAAATGTAGATTCCACCATATTGACCAGACCGATCAGTTTTTACATAGTATTTTTGCAAAAGCCCTGGAATATCTATAAATTGAAGTTCTCGATCCTTTGCCTTGATTAATAGTTCTTCTTCTGGAAGGTTAGATTTCAGTTTGATAATCTGTAATATCATAAGGTTTGGTTTTTAATATTTAGAATTATTAAATTATTGAATGGGATTTTTTATAAATCATGTTATTAATACATGTAAACTATTGATTTTAAAACAGTTCATAGTAAGCTACTAGTTTTATTTCGCTGGCAAATGTTTTTCTAAAAAATCATATACCAAATCAAAATGTTTCAATGGTTCTATATGTCCACCGTTCAATATTATATGTTCGTTAAAATGTTTAAACTTTTTATTTTTTAACCTTTCGATTATTTGGTTTGACATAGATGTTGAAGGCCATTGGTCATCTTCCTTACCTGAAAGTATCAAAATAGGACCATTTATGTTTTCTACATGAATTTCTGCGTTTTTAACTGCTTCTTCATCTTCAAGCATCATACTAAAAGCAGTAAATAAATCTCCTTTTAATGCTGGTGATATGGTTTTTAATGGTGCAGGTACATAAGCTACTTCATTGCCCTTGTAAGTCCAAGAAGAAGTATTTGCAGACCAAGTAATTGCAGGGAAAGTCACATTTGATGTAGATAAGGCAATGACTGCTTTGTATTGATTAAATCTGCTTGCTAAATTTAGAATTAATTCGCCTCCTTTAGAACCTCCAATCAGGGCTATTTTTGATTCATCAATTTTATTTTTTTTAGCGATATTCATTATAGTATCAGAAATTGCGTCTAATGAAATTCTGTCGAGATTTCTCGGTGTTCCGTCCGCATTGAAGTATCCGATTGCTAAAATTGCATAGCCTTTTTGAATAAGACTGTCTCTTTTACCTTTCATATGATTTCTGTGCCAATCAATTCCACCTTCTGCACCTCCAAAAGCTACAATCAAAGGTTGATTGTCAGAATCACCTAAATATAATAAGGTTTCAACAACTCCGTTTTCTTTTGGAAGTGATGGCACATAAGTAAAAATGTAGATAATTCCTGCTATAAAAATCATGGGAATTATTAGTAAAATTCTTTTTGTTCTTTTTTTCATAATAGATTTTGTGTGGTACAAAAGTAATAAGCTCGATTATGAAAAAATTTGACATATATCAAATAATTATTTTTCCGCCCGTATTCGACTCAAAGTTTCTTGAGTTATTCCTAAATAAGAAGCAACCATACCCAAAGGAATACGATGATATATATTAGAATAAGTTTTTTGAAAATGAATATATCTTTCTTTGGCAGATGTAAATCTTATAGAAGTTATACGTTCCATAAAATGACCAAAAACAGTACCCATTGATAAACGAGCGTAACGTTCCATTTCTGGAAAATTGTCAAAAAGATATACCAGATCGTTTACGTTTATAAAATATGCTTCGGTAGTTTCAATTGCGTCAATGTAGTAAATATCTTTTTCTCTTTGCATAAAGCTTTTGGGTGAGTTGACCCATTCATCTGTTCCTGAAAAATATTCACTTATTTCTTTTCCATTTTTAATGAAATAGGTTCGTAGGATACCTTTATTGATGAAATAACTTTTTGTGCATATATGCTTTGCATCTAATACAAGTTCTCCTTTTTTGAATTGTATCGGTTTAATTCGTTGTGAGAGTTCAGATTTTAGTTTTTCCGAGAGTTCAATGAATTTTTCAAAATGTGCAAGAATATTTTCGGTTGTATTGATGATGTTCAAATTTTGTATAATAATTTTATTATTGTTCCTAACGTGTTCGTGTATGACTTCGTTGTGTGAGGACTAAGTTAGCAAAAAGAAACAGCGTAGTGGGTATTCGGAAGAATTTCCATGGTAATCATTAAACATCACTAAGCAATTGAATATACATGTTGTTGTGTGTACGCACTTTTAAACGCTAATATTTTATTTTAATTACTTCTCCTTGTTCAGTGAGAGGATGAATGTCTTCAATATCATCCCAATTTTTTTTCGCACTTGGGATTTGAACACTTGCCAAATGATAAATACCATACATTTTAGAATCTATCTTAATTTTGTTTTCTTTCGCATCTAGTAAAATCCAGTAAGGAATGAAAGCCCAATCAATATTTTCAATTGTCCCAATGGTTTCAGCACTTTCTGTATCGCCTGAAATAAAAATGTTTTTATTATGCCATGTTATTAAATATGAAAAATGGTTTAAAGAAAATTTATGTTTTGTTTTAAATGCTTTAATACTGAAATCAGGAATTAAATTTTCGAGATTTTCCAATTCCGTTATATTCCAAGATCCATATTCAGTTCCTTTCTTTTCTTTTATGACTTTCTTAATATTCTTCTTTGAGTAATGGTCAGAGTGTTTGTGGGTAAAAATGAAGAATGAATCATTTTTTATACTATCTAATTCACTTTTTTTAAATTCCATATAATTATGAGCTCCAGATTTATAAGGAAAGTCAGCATATATATTGGTAGTTCCATCTGTCAAATACAAACCACAGTTACCAATAAATTTAATTTTGATCTCTTTGGATTGTGAAAAACCAAAACTTGTAATAAAAAGTAAAATTATTATAGGTAAACTTCTTCTATATCTTATATTCATTTGAATGAGTTTTCTTATTGTGGGCAACGTGTTCGTGTATGAGTTGTGCGTTGGCTAGCAACTAAATTAGTAAAAGAAAACAAACCAGTGGAAAATCCGTAGGATTTTACAAGTACATACAGAACCGGCAATTAATTATACACGTTGTTAGCACCAGTTTCTACTTTTTTTCTTCACGCAAAATTTTCTCCATTTTACGACCTCTTGCCAATTCATCAATCAGCTTTTCCATACGTCTACATTGTTTATACAATTCAAATTCATCCTCTATTTCTTCAATTCGATAACCACAAACGACTCCTTTAATCAAGTGTGCGTTAGGATGTATTTTAGCTTTTTGAAAAAATGTTCTAAAGGTTGTTTTTTCATCAATAAGTGCTTGTAAAGCATCTTGATCAAAACCAGTGAACCATTTAATTACTTGGTTAAGTTCTTCTTTTGTTCTTCCATTCTTCTCCAACCTATTCAAGTAAAGTGGATAAATGGATGCAAATATCATATTAGCGACTTTTTCATTTTTTCCGGCTGTAACTTTCATTTTTATATGATTTTGAATTGATTGGTGCCAACATGTTCGTGTATGGTTTCGTTGCGTGAGAACTAAGATAGCAAATAAACAGAAACCTATTGTTCAGAAGCGATAGAAATTCCGATAGGAATTTCCGAGTACACACAAACCAAGAAATTTATTATACACGTTGTTATGAACTTTTTTTACTTCTCAGTATTCTTGTAATACGGTTAATAACGATTTCTGATAAATTCCAATTGTATCCATCAAAATTAGTTGTATTCATAAATTGAATAACAACGGTATCAATGTCTTTGTGGTATTCAGCAAGACTCTGATAGCCAAGAACTAGACCTCCATGTTCATATTCATAAATGGAAGAATAGATTTCCTGTTCACCTTCATTAAAAACGGAACCATCGTTTAATGCCCTCAAGAATATACCCACATCCTGTGCAGTAGCAATCATTAAACCTGAATTCTCTGTCTTCATATCGGCCTCAATTCCAACGTAATATCCGCTCATTACATCATCTAGATCCACTTCAACAATCGAACCGAATGTATTGTTGAGTTCGAGTGGTATCAAGATTTCTTCTTTAATATATTGTTGATGACTATAACCCACAACCTTATCAATGAGGTCAGAAATCAACATATAATTAGTATTTGAATAGCCATAATCTTGACCTGGCTCAAAGTTCGCAGGTAAATCCAGTGCGTATTCAAGTGTTTCTCGTTTGTTTTCTGGTGGTTTTTCCCAATAATCAGGATGGTCTACAAAATTAGGAATGCCACTGCGATGTTGAACCATCATTCGCAAGGTGATTTTATCAGCGTTTTCAATTCTTCCTACAAGTTCTGGAAAGTAATCAGCGAGCGTTTTATCTAGCGACAAACGACTATCTTTAACTAATTTGGTTGTAGCAACAGCAACATATAACTTGGTTATACTGGCAATCTTGAATAAGGCGTGTGGGTTGGCGGGTATTTTATTTTTTCTGTCATGCCAGCCAGCCGTATAAAATGCTGGCAGTTTGCCTTCTTCGTCCACGTAAACAATCATTCCATCAAATCCATGACCAATAGCTTCATTTACTTGTTCTTGAACTGTATCAGGGAGTGGTAAAATCCATGCCTTTACCAAAATCCATGGTACAAAGAACAAAGAGGTCATGCTTGCTGTAATAAATGCTATTCTGAGTATTCGTTTTGTTGTCATATTATTTCAGGGCGATACGTTTTTTAAATTGCTCATAACGTATTCGTGTATGATTTGTGCGACCTAGAATTCGAAGGGTTTTTTGGTTGTTGCAAATCAGATGATTAAAGATATAAATTTAAATTGAAGTAGGAGGTTAGCATTGATTATACACGCTGTTAGCTACAGTTTTGTATGTTCTTTTTTACAGAATCATAATTATTTTGTAGTTCACCACCTAGTTGGTTCATAAAGCTAAGAATACTCATTATTTCTTCTAATTCTCCTTTTTGTAAAGCATCTGCAGACTTGTTTATTTCAAGTTGAACCCTTCTTTGCAAATTATACATACTTTCAAGTTCGTAGAGACATTCATAATTGAATTCGTTTGTAACATTTAGCGTAGTCGTTGTTTTCCAGGCTATTTCTGTTAATGTTCGGATTTCTAGTTTTATCTGTGTTTTTCCTCTATAGCGATATAATCCATTAGCAAGAGTTACCGAATCTTTTGTTTTAAAAAAACCAGGATGTCTCTTTCTTTGTAATTGTAATTGCCTTGGGCTTGCAATAATTATAGAAGTTTTGCCATCATATAAATTCTTGAAATCTTTATATGCATTTAAAACTTGATGATTATTTTTTAATATAATGTCAATTTCTAATTTATTGTTTTCAACTTCTTCAGTGATTTTGCTTATTGCAATCGCCTTACTTTCATTTGTTTTTTTTGAAGAATTCCAGTTATTAAACCAAATGGCAAGATTTATACCTACAAAAAGTAATAGAAGTTCGCCAAAAATATATTTCAAATTTATTTTCCCATTTAGTTTAAAAAATCTCATATAGTATTTTTTGATAAATTGCAGCTAACGTGTTCGTGTATGATTTGTGCGACCTAGAATCCGCAGGATTTTTGGTTGTTGCTTATCAGATGATTAAAGATATAAATTTAAATTGAAGTAGGAGGTGAGCCATGATTATACACGTTGTTAGCAAATGTTGTTTTAATTCAGTAATGCGTTTCATTCTATGTTATATCCGACCACTTTTATTTCTTCGTTTTCATTTTTGACCAGTGTGATTTTTTGTTTTGCTTTGCCTTTTTCAAATTCACTATTATAGTTCATATTGTAAAATCCTTGTTCAATTGCATCTTCTGAAACCATAGTATTCCAATCGGATAATTCCGTGCTTTTTAGTTCTCCAAGTTTGTTTTCAGTTGATTCAAATATTTTTACCAAATCTTCTTTGGAATAGACTTTATAGAATTCCTCTCCAAAAAGTGTAGTTGCTTTTTCAAAGTCAGATTGCTTTATAAATCCAAAAAGTTCAGCTGTTACTTTTTCTGCATCTTGTCGATCAGATTCTCGATTTTTATATTCGTTACTAAAGTTACAACTTGCAGCAAAAATTGGAATCATTAAAATTAGTAAAAATCTTTTCATTATTTGGTTTTTAATATTTACTAACGTGTTAGTGTATGGTTTCGTAGTGTTTGGTACTAAGATAGCAAAATGGGAAGAACGTGCGGTAAATCCGCTAGGATTTCTTGACAAACCCCTAACTGACTTAACTATGAATTATACACGTTTTTACCAACTGTTTTTTTTCTAAAGTTCAGTTTATTCGTTCCCATTATTAAAAGCCATAAACAAATTCCGAATTCTCCAAGAGTTGCAGGATATGCTACAATTTGGGAAATAATCGTTTTATTAAAATCTGAGTATAGGAAACCTCCAAAAAATATTATCAAATAACCAAAGCAGCCAGCCATTAAAAGTATTCCTAGAAGTTTTGGTAGAAAGCCTGATTTATAAACTAAATATCCAAACGGAAATAACCAAAGACCCCAGAAAATTTGTGAGATTTGAATTCCGTTGTTATAACTATCAATATAAAACATTACTTGGGTTTGAAGTTCGGTTTCACCTAGTTTTTCTAAATACTCAGTCTTATAAATAGTGTTAGAACTGAAAACTTATTCAAGATAATTACGAAATAAATTGTCACACTTATCAATGAAAATATTACCATAAGATTAGCGTGGAATTTGTTTACTCTGTGTAAAAGTTTGTATAAAACTAATGGCAGAAAAATGTGAATTAGAAAAGTTATTATGCCACTAACTATTCCTAATCGAAACAAGAATTCAGAATTTGTTATGTTTTCAAATGTTTTTGATGGGCTTTCCCTAACAATTAACTGGGAAGGAATATATGCAAGGCTAATTATTCCAGCTATTATTAGTATTAAATATAGTATTCCGGCTACTCTAGCAGTCTTATTTCTTGATGTCATAGTTATCTGTTTGAATTTGTTATCCCTTTGGCCATTTCCAAGCATACCATACAATTAAAGCAGTAATAATACTTTCTAAAAATGCTAAAAACACATAAAATAAGTACCATTCGTTAGTTGAATAAACACCTATAATAATCATCATTAGTGTAAATAAAGTTCCAAATATGATATTGAGAATTCGGTTTAATTTTGGTTTAAGGATAATTGATGCTGCAACCATCACTGAAGAAATTGCCAAAATCATTGATGCTATTAGTAATTTGGTTGGACTGTCCAAATTATTTTCGCCTGTAATTAAACTGTTTACTTTATCTGGTGTATACAGCTCAAAGTAGTCTCCATATAAATAACATAAGGTTACAGAAGTCCACAATGCGGCAAGTTTGATTTTGATGTTTACTTTTGAATTTTCTAACATTTGAGTTTGATTATAATTAGTTCAGCATTAAGACCATTTAATTAAGGTTTGGTTTAATCGAATTATATTTATTTTCTAATAGTTGCTAACGTGTTCGTGTATGGTTTGTTACATTGGCAAGAACTAAGTTAATAAAAGAAACCTAGCCTATAGAAAATTCAACAGGAATTTTCCGAGTATGCAACGACCATAGCAATTAATCATACACGTTGTTAGGCACTGCTATTTTATCAATTCCATTACTTTATTGGTAATCCTGTCACATCGGCTCGAGCCAAATTCAAAAATATTTTTATCATTCGCTACTTCATAGAGTTTTTCTTTTAGCATTTCTTTCGACCTGTGAACACGCACTTTTACATTCGCAATAGTTAAATCTAAAGCAATAGAAATTTCTTTTAGACTCATTTCTTCTACTTCTTTCATAATATAAACAGTTTTATATTTGATGTCTAAACTGTCAATAGCATTTTCCAAAACTTGTTTTGCTTCATTCCGTATCATCTTGTCCTGTGGATTTAATTGTTTGCTATCAGGAATTTCTAAAATTGTGTTACTCTTTAAATTATTATATTGTTCATTTAAGTGATATAACTTTCCTTTTTCTTTTAAACTTGCCAGAGATTCGTTTATTCCAATGCGAATAAGCCAAGTAGAAAAAGTAGATTCTAATTTAAACTGATATAGTTTAGTAAAGGCTTTAATATAACTGTCTTGCATTATATCTTCAATTTCGGCATAATCTTTTATATAACTTCTAACAACTCTATATAGTTTTTGATTATTCCTTTTTACCAAAATTTCATAAAGTTCTTTTTCGCCTCTTAAAATGCGCTTTATGACTTCACTCTCTTTAATTTTATGATTATTCAAATCATTGATATTTATTGCTTCCATTTTATCGTGTCTTTTACTTTGGATAAGGAATTCAAAAAAAAGTTACAAATTTTTGTATCCTTTTTTAAAATCTGTAATCAAAAGACTTTAACAAATTTAAAATAATAAGATTATGGATTCAAATGTACAATTAGTAAAAAACATTTTAAAGTACACTTTTGGTTTAGTGCCAATAGTTGCAGGAATAGACAAGTTTACCATTATTCTAACCAATTGGAGTCAGTACATTTCAGAAGGCTTTGCAGGAATGCTTCCTTTTGAATCTACTACATTTATGATGATAGTAGGTGTTATCGAAATTGTAGTTGGTGTTCTTGTTTTAACTAAAACAAAACTTGGAGCTTATGTGGTTTCTGCATGGTTAGTGACAATATCATTGACTTTGATTTTTAGTTGGAGTTATGTAGATGTTGCTGTAAGAGATTTAGTGATGGCTATTGCTGCCTTTTGTTTAGCAAAATTGTATGAAAACAAACAAAGTAAAGCCAAAAACTAAAAGTTAATTTGTAAGTTATATTTTAAAATGATCACGTAATGTTGAACCGTTACGTGTTTTTTTAATTATACACGTTGTTGTGCACTCTATTTTATTTAGTTTTCAAATCCGTTTACTGCAAATAAACTTCCAGTGGAATTCCGTTTGGATCACGAAAGTAGAATGCATAATAAGATTCTGAATATTCAGGATATTTTTTAGGTTCACGAGTGATTTTTACATTCAGTTTATTAATCAGTTCATAAATTTTATCAACTTCCGTTTCGCTATTCAATTCAAATGCCAAATGATCTAATCCGACATTACGGACAAATTTTTCACTTTTTTCAGTTCGATCAAATCGTATATAAAGATTATGTTCGCCCTGTTTATAAGATTTCATTATTCCAAAATCTCCTTCGCTAACGTGGTCAATTTCAAATCCCATTTCGGTCAGTATTTTGTCATAAAATAATTCGGAATCATTGAACTCTTTTACGTTAAGAATTATATGTCCAATTATCGCTTTCATAGATTTTTATTGATTTGGTACATTGTGCACAACGTGTTCGTGTATGGCTTGATGCGTTGGCTGTAAGATAGCAAATAAAAACAAGCGCATTATTCAGCAGCAAGAATTTTCCATTTAGAAAATCAGAAGCAATGAATTATACAAGTTGTTGTGCTTTCGTTATTTTTTTAATTCCTTATTGATTAGTCCAACAATTATATCTATTTCCTTTAGCATATGTTCTAATCTACCTTTGGGTTCTTGTTCAGATATACTTTTCCAACGATGCACTCCCTCGTAAACCAAAATCAGTTCTTTTAAATTTTTATCAATATTAAAAAACCCTCTTAATTTAGGTTGCTTTATTAGCCTTTTGGGTAGTGTTGTTGATCCTAATTATGGATTTAAATTTTGAATTACTCCATTTTTACCATCGTCAGTGTATTCAGCACGCCTTGTAGTTAGGTTTTGTTGACGTTTTAAGTCGATTAATTTGTTTCTTATTTCTGAAGGAATTAATCCAACATCACCATTGTTCTGAAGAGATTCTATTGTGCTAGAATTGAATGTTAAAGGTGTAGAAATTACAGGAAGTTTAGAAATCTGCTCATATACTTGATTTGGTGGTAGAACATCATTATTATAAGTATTAGTATATACCTGATATTCTTTAAGGTAATTATTGAATTTTTCAATGGTTTTTTGAGCAACCATTATATCACTATTCAAATCGCCTAATAACTGCAGATAATAATCTTGTGTCTTCGCATCTAATTTTTGATTTTCGTATCAGTTATTAATTTGTAATGCAATCAAAATTCCAATAACGACAAGAAAAATTTCTCCAATGGCATATTTCAGATACTTTCCTGTTTTATTTTTACCCATAAGATCGTAACGTTTTTTTTTATAATTTTTTATCATTGTCGATATACCGTATTTTTCAATTAATTGTCTTTATTAATACATTTATATCACTTTTTGTTTGAATTAGCAATTGATTTTGCCCTTCAATTGATTTAAGTGTTGTGAATAAATCTCCAAATACAATGGAATTAGATTGAAAATTAACACTTTCTATTGTTGGTAATTGAGAATCCATATTAAGCAATGGATCTACAACTTGTTTAACAAAAATAAAAGGCATGATATCGTTTCCAAACTTTCTTGTCAAGATTTTAACCTGTTCTTGTGTTCCTCCATAAAAATCAAAACTATAATATTCAGATAATAATTTTTTTAATTTATTATTTGTAATTAAATCAATACTTTGAGAGGAAATCATATTATCAAATGAAATTTTTATAGGAATAAAAGATTCGTATGAAGATAATATTGGCATATATTCCACAAAATTATTTATTCGAACTTTCTCGTCCATAGGATTTCCCAATAAGACTAGAGCTTCATTAATAACTCGCGATTTTTCAACATTGAATTCTAAGACTTCTTCTATTTTCTTAAGGTCTTCATTTAGGTTTTTGCTGATTTCTACTAAATAATTAAGTTCTTTTTTGTGAAGTAAATTTTGATTATTCCAATTGTTAATCTGTAAAGCTATCAAAATTCCAATAACTACAAGTACAATTTCACCTATTGCATATTTCAAATACTTTCCAGTTTTATTTTTCTTCATAAGGTCGTATCGTATTTTTCTAAAGAATTTTATCATTAGTTATTGGTTGGTCATAATGAAGCACAACGGGTTTATATTTGAGTAGTAGCGAATTTATGATACTACTTTTTAGAAAGTAATTTACAAAATAAAAAGTAATAGCGACTGAATTTATAATTCAATCGCTATTACTTATACACGTTGTTGTGAGTAGTTTTTACTTCAATTTTTCTAATAAAAGTTCAGCAACTAATTCGGAAGATGCAGGATTTTGACCAGTTATTAATAAACCGTCTTCAACCGCATAAGGATTCCAATCTGCTTTTTTAGAGTAAACTCCACCATTACTTTTTAGCATATCTTCTACCAAAAATGGAACAACTGAAGTTAGTTGAACAGCTTCTTCTTCTCCGTTTGTAAATCCAGTCACTTTTTTTCCATGAACTAAAGATGTCCCATCTGCATTTTTTGTGTGTTTAAAAATAGCAGGAGCGTGACAAACAGCAGCAACAGGTTTATTGTTTTGATAAAAATCTTCTATTAAGGCAATTGAATTTTTATCTTCTGCTAAATCCCATAATGGTCCATGTCCTCCAGGATAAAATATAGCATCATAATCTACTTGATTTACAGTTTCTAACTTTACTGTTTTTGACAATATTTCTTGGGTTTCTTTATCTTTATTAAACCTAACTGTTGCGGGAGTTTGGAAATCTGGTTCATTACTTTTTGGGTCAATTGGAGGTTGTCCTCCTTTTGGAGATGTTAAAGTAATTTCAATCCCTTTATCTTTTAATAAATAATAAGGTGCTGCAAACTCTTCTATCCAAAAACCAGTTTTGAGCCCAGTACTCCCTAAATCTTCGTGACTTGTTAATACAAATAATACTTTTTTCATTGTTGTAATTTTTTCTGAGTTAGTACTTAATTTTTGTTCAATAGAATTACTTTCTTTTGTGTTCTTACCACATGAAGAAAACAAAGCTACAGCGATTACCATTATTGTTACTCTTTTCATTTGAAAATGATTTGTTTTGTAGATACAAATCTATAATGAAAAGAAGTCTTAAAAATTGATGTATCGTAAGAAATTATTTTTGAACTAACTTTTTTCTAACCCTACTTAAGGTTTCTGTCGTAACACCCAAATAAGAAGCTATATGGTAATTCTTTACACTCTGCTCAATGTTGGGATAAGTACTTATAAATGAACTATATTTTTCCTTTGTTGATTGAGACAAGTTTCCGATTATTCTTTTTTGAAACCCAGCGAAAGCTCCTTCCATTTTTTTTCTAAAGAAAGTTTCTAATCGAGGAATTTCGATATACAAGCTTTCCATATCTACTTTGGATATTCGACATACAGATGCGTCTTGAATGCAGTCAATAGTCATTATCGCTTTGGAACTTGTAAAAAAAGCCGTGTAGTCGCTTATCCACCAATCTTTAATAGCAAACTGTATAATGTGATCTTTTGCAGAGTTGTCAACAAAATAGGTCCTTAAACAACCGCTATTAATAAAGTATTGATGATTCACGGTCTTGCCTGCATTTAAGAGTGTATCCCCTTTTTTTAAAGTGAGTTTTTCAAATTTACTTTCAATCTGAGTAATTTCTTTTTGTGAAAAAGAAATGTCTTTAAAAATACCTGATATCATTGATTTCTGGATGTTCATTTAAATGTCTTGTCCTGAAA
>NZ_JSWG01000008.1 GCF_000797465.1 Psychroserpens jangbogonensis
TCCCTTCTAAACTTCCTTGATCTGAACTATCAAATGTTGGTCCTGTAACTGTTAGAACAGTTCCATCTAAGTTCGTTAAGGTATCCACTAATCCAACATTGGTCAGGGTTACATTTCCGGTATTCTCTACTGTGATTGTATAGTTGATTACATCGCCTGCTCCTAATACACCATCACCATTATCTGTAACACTAGCACTCTTCTCTGCTATAATACTTGGATCTTCACAACCATTTACATTAGGATCTATTGAACTAACATCGTTTTGCTGACCTGTGGAGCCTCCTACTTGTGGTATACCATTTGCATCAACCACGTCACCAAGAGAATCATCACCATCTAAATCTGAAGCAACAAAACCTCCATCAGCTTCAAGAGCATCTGGACATCCATCATTGTCACTATCTGAATCTAAATGATTAGGAATTCCATCTTCATCTGTATCAAACAAAGTAGTGATTGGATTCGTGAAATTATTTACACAATTAAATTCGACACTATGTCTTCTAGCAGAAAGGTTGTTACCTGTGTTCGCTCTTAAACCAAGTCTAATTGTTTGACTTGAAGTGTTTAAGTATCTAGTAGAAAAATTAACTTGAGGATTAATATTTGAAGTTCCCGAAATATTAACATTACTTGATGTTCCAACCAACCAAGGGCTTTCGTCTGTGATCGTAATTTCGCTAGGGTTATCTAGAGTATAACTAATTGGATACTCTGTCCAGTTTTGTTCCGATAAATCTACATTTCCATCAACATCATTAAAATTAATGAATAATTCAGGAATTATAAAAGCAGTATTCGTACCAGTTTGCACAAAATCAAATTGATATTCAACAAAAGGTTGTTGACCTGCCGGAATATTTCCAACACGAGTCTCTGGTTTAAAGAATGTTGGGTCAGTAGAGTTTTCATCAATTACAGTTACAAAGCAATTGTAAACTTCATTAATTGTTACTAAAGCATCAACTCCAGGAGCAACATTAGAAAATCTAAAAACTTCTCCTTCTTTTACACTTCCAAGCATGCCATCTCCAATTTCTTCAATTGGAGTACCACTAAAATCTAAAGTAGTTTGCCCACCACAAATCGGCTGACTATTAGTTGTATTTCCTTGTTCGACAACATCAAGTAATCCATCATTATCGTCATCATCATCACAACCATCTACATATAAATCACCATCATTGTTTTGTGTATCGTCAAAACCAGGACATTGATCATTATTATTAATAACACCATCTCCATCATCATCACATTCTCCTGAAGTAATATTTGGATTGGTTGCACTGATATCATTTTGAAGCCCAGACGAACCTCCTACTTGAGGAACACCATTTGCATCGACAACATCTCCTAAAGTATCATCAATATCTAAATTTGCTAAGACAAACCCGCCGTCACCTTCAAGAGCATCAGGACAACCATCATTATCAGTATCTGAATCTAAAAAGTCTGGTACTCCACCTCCATCTAAATCTTGACAAAGTTCTACAAATATATTATCTAATCTAAAATCATCAGAAACTCCAGGTCCAGCAGAAAATGCTCTAATACTTATAATTGCAGTACCAGTAGCTGATACAAAGAATAAAGATTGTGTAGCAAAAGTGTCTACGCCTCCATTGTCTGCTTGAATTTCAGCAGCAGTTTTACTATAAACTACACTTCCGTCAATTGAAATTTCTAAAGTGGCATCAATTACACTTGTTGCATCAGCAGCATCTTGAAACGTAAATGCTGTTATTACATTTGAATAAACCGTTACAGTTTGTTCAAATGTTGAATCAGAATTATCTGCATTAAATCTTGCAGTTCCACCTCCAACACCTGATCTAAACCAGTCTGAGTTACCAGATTCAGTCCAACCTGTAATTAGGTTTGAATCAAAATTACCATTTGTTAATGCATTTGAAGCATTACACTCAATGGAATCTAATAATCCATCATTATCATCATCGTCATCACAACCATCAGGAATAGTATCACCATCAACATCGGCAGTATCGTCAAAACCTTCACATATATCTGAAGAATTTAAAACACCATCATTGTCACAATCGTTTGTTGGAAAATCTAAACAAGCTCCAACCAAAATAGTCACATTTGCTACATCACAAATTGAATTATCTATGTCTAAACAAATTGTATACTCAACAGTATAAGTTCCAGGTGTGCTTCCTGCAGGAACATTCATAGTTCCATCTGAATTAATTGTTACTCCTGTTAAGCCGCCATCATTACTTATAATAATATTATCATCTATATTGGCATCTGTAGCTGCAATTCCATCTGCAAGATCTTCAGTTGAACCATTATCTAAAAACACGCTTAGTGTTGTTCCTCCTATTATTGGATTGAATGGTGTTCCGCTGAAATCATCGTCTTCTGCAGTTATACTAAAGCTGCAAGAAACTGGAGCAGTGAAAACATTTGAATTAGTAAAAACACATGCTAAATCATCAGAAAATGTAGCTGTAATTGAAATGGCATTTCCATTCGCAGGTAAAACAACATCATCAAACACATAAGGTGATGTTAAACCTGTTACGGAAATAGAACCTGTTCCATCTCCTGTTAAATCCAAAGTCCCAGAAGTAGGTACATCTGAAAATTCTACTGTAATATCTGCAGTAAAAAAATCATCTGCGTCATTTAATGGTGTGGCATTATCATTACACGTCGATTCGTCAGAAGAAGCAATAGAATCAACAGAACAAGTATTAACTCCACATACCTCAAAATTAACTATTGTTATACACTGAAAAGTAGTCGCAGTCGCTCCTGTTAGCCCTCCAGTACTACCGTCAATAACATGTCCTGTAAAACAAATCGTTTTTGTATCTCTATTATATATTGTTGTAGCATGACCTCCAGTACTTACATAAACAGCATCATCGTCATCAATAACATATCCTCCTGGAAGTGTAGGATATTCTGTTGTTGTATCCGTTCCTTGTCCGATTGCTCCTTGATTATTTGAACCCCAAGTAAGCAATATTCTTGTTGATGTCGGTGTAGCACCTTCTGTAATTGCACCAGCACTAGCCCATTGTTCTGAAGACTGATTAGATGATATTTGTAATACATTTTCGATAGGGTTACCTAAAGAATCATCAATTGTATCCCAATTTAATACAGCCGTTGTAGTTTCATTTATTATTTTTTGAGATGTATTAAACCCTACGCCATACATTCTTCTATCTGTTCCTAATGCTAAAACACCATGCTCGTCTGATTGATCATTGTAATACGCCGTAATGTAAGTTGGAGTTGAACCAGGTGCAGTAACTAAAGTAGCATAGTCATAGTCTGCTGCTGTATTACCATCTGCCAAATGTATATTCTCTCCCCATGCATATATATCACCATCATTTTGAATCGCATACAAAGCTACATCGCTCCCTGTGACATGAAAAACATCTGTAATAGGAACTCCTGCAGCCGTCTGTACTTGTTGCCAAACAGTTGCATCTGTTGAAATATTTCCGTTTACTCTGTTTTCCCTTGACGCTATCCATACCTCTCCGGCAGCCGTATTAATTGCAAAAACGTTAGATGTTGCATATAAATCTGTTACATCTGTTGGAAGAACACCAGCAGGCAAAGTCATTGGAGCAAATGTTGCTCCACTTACGAAATCAGAATTGACAACTTCGTCAACTTGACCCCAAGCATATAAGTTTGTTGTTGTCAGCAAAAAAGCCTGACCTCCAGAGTTTCCAGACACTGCATATTGCACTATTGTTCCTGTAAAATTATATCCGTTTGCTGTCGATATTTCTTGAATTGCCGTAACATTTCCTCCATCAAAATCCATATCCTCACCCCAAGTAATTAAACCCGTTGGTGTTTTGGCTATACTTTGGTGATAAGATGTTATAATTATATCATCTTTAGGATTGTAAGTACCGTCTGCTTCTGGAACAGGACATTGTGCAAACAAAAAAGCTTGAAAAAACATCATTGCTGAAAACGCAAATGAAAACTTATTTTTTAACGAGAATCGGGTAGAGATTTTCATAAAATCTTATATAATTATTTATTCTTAAATTTTATATAACACCTTAAATCATCTACTTAAAACAAAAAAAACCTTATCCAATACACATAAATGTATAGGACAGGTTAACTGTTTCTGTTGTAGGTTCAAAATAAGTGCTATTAATCTGGTTCAAATGTAATAATTTTGTGAAAAAATTACTATAAATTTTAACATATATTTAATCGATTAAACGCTTATTTTAATCGATTAAACGCAAATTTAAAGTAATTTCCCTAAAAATAAAAGGTTTTTTGAAATAATTATATCATAGATATTAACATAGGTTAATTTGTGATAAATAATATTCAATAAGCAATATTAGTTATGTGACACATTAATTTTAAAATGTCACATATATTTTAACTTGACACTACTTCTGAAAGAACTACGATAAAACTATATTTTGGGTTTTAAATAGTTTAATAAAATTTATATTTGCACCTACTATAAATGAATATGAGTTTTTTAAAAGAAATCAATAGACGTCGGACTTTCGGAATTATTTCCCATCCAGATGCAGGTAAAACAACATTAACAGAAAAACTATTACTTTTTGGAGGCGCAATTCAAGAAGCTGGAGCTGTTAAGAGTAATAAGATTAAGAAAGGTGCTACCAGTGACTTTATGGAAATTGAACGCCAAAGAGGAATATCTGTAGCCACCTCAGTTTTAGCATTTGAATATGATGGTATCAAAATTAATATTCTTGATACTCCAGGTCACAAGGATTTCGCTGAAGACACATTTAGAACACTTACTGCTGTTGATAGTGTAATTGTTGTAATTGATGTCGCTAAAGGTGTTGAGGAACAAACAGAGAAACTTGTTGAAGTTTGTAGAATGCGAAATATACCAATAATTGTATTCATTAACAAAATGGATCGCGAAGGTAAAGATGCATTTGATTTACTTGATGAAATAGAACAAAAGCTTGGTTTAAAAGTTGTGCCTCTTAGTTTTCCTATAGGAATGGGATACGACTTTAAAGGCATTTACAACATCTGGGAAAAAAATGTCAATTTATTTAGTGGTGATAGTCGTAAAGATATTGAAGAAACGATTGAAATAGACGACTTATCATCTTCAGAATTAGATAAGCTAATAGGCGAAAAAGCTGCACAAACCCTTAGAGAAGAAGTTGAACTCGTTGAAGGTATTTATCCTGAATTTGATAAAGACAAATATTTAAATGGTGAATTACAACCTGTGTTTTTTGGTTCGGCTCTAAATAACTTTGGAGTTCGCGAACTATTAGATTGTTTTGTGGAAATTGCACCAAAGCCTAGACCTAAACATAGTGAAGAGCGATTAGTACAACCAGATGAAGACAAGTTTTCTGGATTTGTATTTAAGATTCATGCTAATATGGATCCTAATCATAGAAACCGTTTAGCTTTTATAAAAATTGTTTCTGGAGAATTTAAGAGAAATGCTCCTTACCTTCATGTAAGACACAATAAAAAACTAAAATTTTCAAGCCCGAATGCTTTCTTTGCTGAAAAGAAAGAAATTGTAGATATCTCCTATCCTGGTGACATTGTTGGATTACAAGATACTGGTAACTTTAAAATTGGAGACACATTAACTGAAGGTGAAATTCTAAATTACAAAGGTGTGCCTAGCTTTTCACCTGAACACTTTAGATATATTAATAATGCGGATCCATTAAAATCTAAACAGTTAAATAAAGGAATTGATCAATTAATGGATGAAGGTGTTGCACAATTATTTACCTTAGAACTTAATGGAAGAAAAATTATAGGTACAGTAGGTGCATTACAATATGAAGTTATTCAGTATAGACTAGAACATGAATATGGAGCAAAGTGTACTTATGAAAATTTAAATGTACATAAAGCCTGTTGGGTTGAACCTTCAGATCCCAAAAGTGATGAGTACAAAGATTTTTTAAGAGTTAAGCAACGTTTTCTGGCTAAAGATAAGCGAGGACAACTGGTATTTTTATCAGATTCTAGCTTCTCATTACAAATGACTCAGCAAAAATATCCGAGTATTACATTTCATTTAACATCAGAATTTGACTAAATGCCTATGTCGTTCGTCGATAGTCAATCTACAAAAACGCATTTCAACGATTAAATCATACACTTTATCGAATTTTTTGAAACTCAAACGTTTTAGTACATACATTTCTATCAGATTGAACCCCAAAATTAATCTACCTATGAAAACTACACCTAATGTTTTCAGTAATAATGATATTACTGTTACCTACAATCCTTGTCAATGCATCAACGCTGAACGTTGTGCTAAAGAACTTTCAAATGTATTTCGTCATTCTGTTATCCCATGGATAGACTTAGATGGAGAATCTACAGAAAAAATAATTCAACAAGTAAAGAAATGCCCATCTGGAGCATTAAAATTTCATATCAATCAAAAAGAAGTCGCTTAAACTTGTATACTAAGCTAAAAAACTCCCTTTGAATTTAAATTCAAAGGGAGTTTTTTATTTATGCTTGTCCTGTTAGTCCAAAGTTTAATGGTCTTGGAGGTTGCTCAAAAAAATATTTTGAGAACCTCAAAAGACTTTATGAAATTCTCGCTTTAAATTGAAACCCTAAGCCTGACCTGTTGGACCAAAATTTAATGGAATTGGAGGTTGCTCATAATCTTTGATTTCCCCATGAGCTTTTTCAAATCTATTTACATTATCTCCTAAAGCTTTTAATAAACGTTTAGCATGCTGAGGCGTTAATATAATTCTAGATTTAACTTTACTCTTTGGTGTACCTGGCATTATACTAACAAAGTCAACTACAAACTCTGACACAGAATGATTAATAATTGCTAGATTAGAATAAGTTCCTTCAGCAATTTTCTCATCTAATTCTATATTGATTCCTTTTTTCTTTTGGTTTTTATCGTCAGCCATAACTATTTGTTTTTAATACTTGAATTTAAAATAAAATCCCGTAAAAAACGGGATTTTATTATTATAATTTGAATTTATAAATTGTCGAAACTATAGTTTCTTTAGTTATAATTCATCTCTTCTTTCGCTTTCATCATTTCATTGAATTCTTCTTTAGAACCTACGATGATGTTATCAAACTTTCTAACACCAGTTCCTGCAGGAATTCTATGACCTACGATTACATTCTCTTTTAAACCTTCAAGATCATCAACTTTAGCATTTACTGCTGCTTCGTTAAGAACTTTTGTAGTTTCTTGGAACGATGCCGCAGAGATAAATGATTTCGTCTGTAATGATGCTCTTGTAATACCTTGTAAAATTGGTGTAGCAGTAGCAGGTTTTGCATCTCTTGCAGTTGCCAACGCTTTGTCTTCTCTACGCAGTATTGAATTCTCATCTCTTAACTCTCTAGAAGATAAAATCTGTCCAGCTTTTAAAGATTCAGAATCTCCTGGCTCTTCAACAACTTTCATTCCGAAAATTTTATCATTTTCTTCGATGAAATCTGCTTTATGAGCTAATTGATCTTCTAAGAATATCGTATCACCAGAATCAATAATTCTAACTTTACGCATCATTTGTCTTACAACAACTTCGAAATGCTTATCATTAATCTTCACACCTTGTAAACGATATACTTCTTGTACTTCGTTAACTAAATATTGTTGCACTGCAGAAGGTCCTTTTATATTTAAGATATCGTTAGGAGTAATTGAACCGTCAGATAAAGGCATACAAGCTTTTACGTAATCATTTTCTTGAACAAGAATTTGATTAGATAACTTCACTAAGTATTTCTTAACCTCACCTTGCTTAGACTCAATGATAATTTCACGGTTACCTCTTTTGATTTTCCCGAAAGAAACAACACCATCAATCGCACTTACAACAGCAGGATTAGAAGGGTTACGTGCTTCGAACAATTCAGTTACACGAGGTAAACCACCTGTAATATCACCAGTTTTAGCAGATTTACGAGGAATCTTAACTAAAATTTTCCCAACCTTAACTTTTTCACCATCATCAATCATAAGGTGAGCTCCTAATGGTAAATTGTAAGAGCGTATAGTTTCGCCTTTAGCATCTTCGATAAGAAGGGTAGGAATTAATTTCTTGTTTCTAGATTCAGAAATTACTTTCTCTTGGAAACCAGTTTGTTCATCAATTTCTACTTGATAAGTGATACCTTGTTCAAGGTTTTCAAACTTCACTTTACCAGCAAATTCTGAAATAATTACACCATTATATGGATCCCACTGACAAATAATATCTCCTGTTTTCACTTTGTCACCTGGTTTAATGTAGATGAAAGATCCATAAGGAATATTATTCGTACTTAATGTGATACCTGTTTTAGCATCTACTAATTTTAATTCTGAAGTACGAGAGATAACAACGTTAACATCATTTCCATCATTATCCTTAGTTTTAACAGTTTTTAGATCTTCAATCTCTGCAACACCATCAAACTTCACTGTTAATTTGTTTTCTTCAGAAATGTTACCTGCAACACCACCAACATGGAATGTACGTAGAGTAAGTTGTGTACCTGGTTCACCAATTGATTGTGCCGCAACGACACCAACAGCTTCACCTCTTTGTACCATTTTACCTGTCGCTAAATTACGACCGTAACATTTAGAACAAATACCTTTCTTAGCCTCACAAGTTAATGCTGAACGCACTTCAACAGAGTCTAAAGCAGACGTTTGAATACGTTTTGCAACATCGTCATGAATATGACCACCTGCTTCAACTAATAGCTCTTCGGTAATTGGATCGTAAACATCATTTAGAGATGTACGACCAACTATTCTAGCCTCAAGCGTTTCAATTATTTCTTCGTTTTTCTTTAACGCCTTAACTTCAATACCTCTTAATGTTCCACAATCTTCAGTATAAATAATAACATCTTGAGACACATCAACTAAACGACGCGTTAAGTAACCTGCATCAGCAGTTTTAAGTGCTGTATCGGCAAGACCTTTACGTGCACCGTGTGTAGAGATAAAGTAATCCAAAATTGAAAGACCTTCCTTAAAATTAGAAAGAATTGGATTTTCAATAATCGATCCTCCACCTGCAGTAGATTTTTTAGGTTTCGCCATCAATCCACGCATACCTGTCAACTGACGAATCTGTTCTTTAGATCCACGAGCTCCAGAATCAAGCATCATAAACACCGAGTTAAATCCTTGCTGATCCTCACGGATACGCTTCATAGACAACTCAGTTAATTCAGCATTTGTAGATGTCCAGATATCAATAACTTGGTTATAACGTTCATTATTTGTTATTAATCCCATGTTATAGTTACCCATAATTCCATCAACTAAGCCATTAGCTTTGTCAATCATACCTTGCTTTTCAGGTGGAATAATAATATCACCTAAACTGAAAGATAGACCACCTTGGAAGGCGAATTTATATCCTTGTGTCTTAATTTCATCTAAGAAATCAGCTGTTACTGGTACACTCGTCTTTTTAAGAATTCCATGAATAATATCTCGTAAAGATTTCTTAGTCAATACCTCATTAATGTAACCTGCTGCTGCTGGAACTTTTTCGTTAAAAAGTACACGACCTACAGTTGTTTCAATAATTTGAGTAGTTAACTCTCCTTCTTCATTAAAATCTTGAGTTCTTACTTTAATACCTGCATTTAATTCTACTTTTTTCTCGTTGTAAGCAATAATTACTTCTTCTGGAGAGTAGAATGTTAAGCCTTCACCTATAACTTTAACTTCAGCAGTAGATTTTCTGAGCTTGGTCATATAATAAAGACCAAGTACCATATCCTGAGAAGGAACTGTTACTGGAGCACCATTTGCTGGGTTTAAGATATTATGAGATGCCAACATTAATAATTGACATTCTAAAATAGCTTCTGGTCCAAGTGGTAAATGTACTGCCATCTGGTCACCATCAAAATCGGCATTAAATGCAGTACACACTAATGGGTGTAACTGTATTGCTTTCCCTTCAATTAATTTTGGTTGGAAAGCCTGGATACCAAGTCTGTGTAATGTAGGAGCACGGTTCAAAAGAACTGGATGTCCTTTTAAAACATTCTCTAAGATATCCCAAACAACTGGCTCTTTTCTATCTATAATTTTCTTAGCAGATTTTACAGTTTTTACAATTCCTCTTTCAATTAGTTTTCTAATGATAAAAGGCTTGTAGAGTTCTGCTGCCATATCTTTAGGCAATCCACATTCAAATAATTTTAATTCTGGTCCAACAACAATTACCGAACGTGCAGAATAATCAACACGTTTTCCAAGTAAGTTTTGACGGAAACGCCCTTGCTTACCTTTTAATGAATCGGATAACGATTTTAATGGTCTGTTAGAATCTGTTTTTACTGCAGAAGCTTTACGAGTGTTATCAAATAATGAATCTACAGATTCTTGCAACATACGTTTCTCATTACGAAGAATTACTTCTGGAGCTTTGATTTCAACTAAACGCTTTAAACGGTTGTTACGAATAATAACACGACGATATAAATCATTTAAATCTGATGTTGCAAAACGACCACCATCTAAAGGCACCAATGGTCTTAATTCCGGTGGAATGATTGGAATAGCCTTCATGATCATCCATTCTGGTCTATTCTCTCTATTTAAATTAGAGTCTCTAAACGCTTCAACAACTTGTAAACGTTTTAACGCTTCAGTTTTACGTTGTTTAGAAGTTTCAGTATTTGCTTTATGACGTAATTCAAATGATAATTCGTTTAAGTCGATTCTTGATAATAAATCGATTAAACATTCAGCTCCCATTTTAGCTATAAACTTATTTGGGTCTGTATCATCTAAATGTCTGTTTTCCGGTGGAAGACCTTCCATGATAGTTAGGTACTCTTCTTCCGTTAAGAAATCCAACTTTTGTAATGGTTCTCCTTCAGCATTCATTGCTTCACCTGGTTGTATAACTACATAGCGTTCGTAATAGATAATCATATCTAAACGCTTAGAAGGTAAACCAAGTAAATATCCTATTTTGTTTGGTAACGAACGGAAATACCAGATATGAGCTACAGGCACAACAAGGTTGATGTGTCCTACTCTATCACGACGTACTTTCTTTTCAGTTACTTCAACACCACAACGGTCACAAACGATTCCTTTGTAGCGTATTCTCTTATATTTACCACAAGCACATTCAAAATCCTTTACAGGACCAAAAATACGCTCACAGAATAAACCGTCACGTTCAGGTTTATGTGTTCGATAATTAATAGTTTCTGGTTTTAAAACTTCACCACGAGAAGCTGCCAAAACAGATTCTGGAGATGCGAGACCAATAGAAATTTTACTAAATTTCTGTATTACATTCTTATCTTGTCTTCTTGCCATAATTACTTTTATAGTCTTGAGTTTTCAATCTTCAGTACACAGTTAAACTGTGTACTGTTGACTGATTACTGTTTTTTTTATTCTTCTAATCTAATATCTAATCCTAATCCTTTCAATTCGTGCATAAGAACGTTGAAAGATTCAGGTAGTCCTGGTTCTGGCATTGGCTCTCCTTTTACGATAGCTTCGTAAGTTTTAGCTCTACCTATTACATCATCAGATTTTACTGTTAAGATTTCACGTAATGTACTTGATGCTCCATAAGCTTCAAGTGCCCAAACTTCCATCTCTCCAAAACGTTGACCACCAAATTGTGCTTTACCACCTAAAGGTTGTTGTGTAATTAAAGAGTAAGGACCTATGGAACGTGCGTGCATCTTATCGTCAATCATGTGACCTAACTTAATCATATAAATCACACCTACGGTTGCTGGTTGATCAAAACGATCTCCAGTTCCACCATCATATAAGTATGTATGACCATATCTTGGTACACCTGCTTCATCTGTAAACGCGTTGATTTGATCTAGAGTTGCACCATCAAAAATTGGTGTCGCATAAGTACGACCTAATTTTTGTCCAGCCCAACCAAGAACAGTTTCGTAAATCTGTCCGATGTTCATACGAGATGGTACACCTAATGGGTTTAATACGATATCAACAGGAGTTCCATCTTCTAAGAATGGCATATCTTCTTGACGAACGATACGAGCAACAATACCTTTGTTACCGTGACGTCCTGCCATTTTATCACCAACTTTTAGTTTACGCTTTTTAGCAACATAAACCTTAGCTAATTTGATAATACCTGCTGGTAATTCATCACCTACAGAAATTGTAAACTTCTCACGACGTAATGATCCTTGAAGGTCATTCTCTTTAATCTTATAGTTGTGGATTAAATCTGCAACTAACGTATTTAAATGATTGTCTGTCGTCCAAACTCCTGAAGTTAAATGTGTATAATCATCTACAGAATTTAACATCTTAAGTGTATATTTCTTTCCTTTAGGAATGATTTCTTCACCTAAGTCATTATAGATACCTTGAGCCGTTTTACCATTTACAAGAGCGAATAATTTTTCAACTAAAACAGCTTGTAAATCATCAAACTTCTTGTAATAGATATTTTCTAATGCTTCAATATCTTCTTTATCTTTTGCTCTCTTACGTTTATCTTTAATTGCTCTTGAGAATAATTTCTTCTCAATAACAACACCATGTAATGAAGGAGATGCTTTTAAAGAAGCATCTTTTACATCACCTGCTTTATCTCCAAAGATTGCACGTAATAATTTTTCTTCTGGTGTAGGATCTGATTCTCCTTTTGGTGTAATTTTACCAATAAGAATATCTCCTGGCTTAATTTCAGCACCAATTCTAATCATACCGTTTTCATCAAGGTCTTTTGTAGCCTCCTCAGAAACGTTTGGAATATCATTAGTTAATTCTTCGTTACCTAATTTGGTATCTCTAACTTCTAATGAATACTCATCAATATGAATAGATGTGAATATATCGTCACGAACTACTTTTTCTGAAATAACGATTGCATCCTCAAAGTTGTAACCTTTCCATGGCATAAATGCCACTTTCATGTTACGTCCTAATGCTAATTCTCCATTTTCAGTAGCATAACCTTGACAAAGTACTTGTCCTTTTTTAACCTTATCACCTTTCTCAACGATTGGTTTCAAGTTAATAGACGTTCCTTGGTTGGTTTTTCTGAATTTTACTAATGGATATGTTTTGGTATCACTATCAAAACTCACCATTCCAGCTTCTTCAGAACGCTCGTATTTTATAGTTACTTCGTTTGCATCAACGTACTCAACAGTTCCATTTCCTTCAGCATTTATCAATACTCTTGAATCTGAAGCTACTTGACGTTCAAGACCAGTACCTACGATTGGTGCTTGAGGGCGCAATAATGGTACAGCCTGACGCATCATGTTAGATCCCATCAATGCACGGTTGGCATCATCATGCTCTAAGAACGGAATCAAAGATGCCGAAATAGAAGCAATTTGGTTAGGCGCAACATCTGTATAATTTACATTTGCTGGATCAATAACTGGGAAATCACCTTCTTGACGTGCAATAATTTTATCTTCTAAGATTTTACCATTATCGTCTACACGAATATTCGCTTGAGCGATTAACATGTCTTCCTCTTCTTCTGCACTTAAATATACAGGTGCATTCTTAATATCTACAACACCATTCTCTGATTTTCTGTAAGGTGTTTCAATGAATCCCATTGAATTCACTTTAGCATAAACTGAAAGAGAAGAAATTAATCCAATGTTTGGTCCCTCAGGAGTTTCAATTGGACAAAGTCTTCCGTAGTGTGTATAGTGAACATCACGAACCTCGAAACCTGCTCTTTCTCTAGATAAACCTCCAGGTCCTAAAGCTGATAAACGACGTTTGTGTGTAATCTCTGCCAGTGGATTGGTTTGATCCATAAACTGAGATAACTGATTAGTTCCAAAGAATGAATTAATAACAGAAGATAAAGTCTTCGCGTTAATTAAATCAATCGGTGTAAATACTTCATTATCACGAACATTCATACGCTCACGAATGGTACGAGCCATACGTGCTAAACCAACACCAAATTGAGAAGATAATTGCTCACCTACTGTACGTACACGACGGTTAGATAAGTGATCAATATCATCAATCTCTGCTTTAGAATTGATTAATTCGATTAAATATTTGATGATAGTAATGATATCTTCTTTAGTAAGCACTTGCTTATCCATTCCGATATCCAACTGTAATTTTTTGTTCATTCTATAACGACCTACTTCACCTAATGAGTAACGTTGGTCAGAGAAGAATAATTTGTCAATAATACCACGTGCTGTTTCCTCATCTGGCGGCTCAGCATTTCGTAATTGACGATAGATGTGCTCAACAGCTTCTTTTTCAGAGTTTGTTGGATCTTTCTGTAATGTATTATGAATAATTGCGTAATCTCCTTGTTGTGCACTTTCTTTATGTAAAAGAATAGTTTTTACACCAGCTTCAAGGATTTCTTCAATATTATCTTTATCTATAATAGTGTCACGATCTAAAACAATTTCGTTACGTTCAATAGATACAACTTCACCAGTATCTTCATCTACGAAATCTTCATGCCATGTATTTAACACACGAGCAGCTAGTTTACGACCAACAACTTTTTTAAGACCAGATTTTGATACTTTAACTTCTTCAGCAAGATCAAAAATCTCTAAAATGTCTTTATCACGTTCAAAACCGATAGCTCTGAATAATGTTGTAACAGGTAATTTTTTCTTTCTATCAATGTACGCATACATTACCTGATTAATATCTGTAGCAAATTCTATCCAAGACCCTTTGAAAGGGATTACTCTTGCAGAATATAGCTTAGTACCATTTGCATGGAAAGATTGACTAAAAAATACACCTGGAGATCTATGTAATTGTGATACAACTACACGCTCTGCACCATTGATACAGAATGTTCCACTAGGTGTCATATATGGAATTGTTCCAAGATATACATCTTGAACAATTGTTTCAAAGTCTTCATGTTCTGGATCTGTACAATACAGTTTTAAACGTGCTTTTAATGGCACACTGTATGTAAGTCCTCTTTCGATACACTCTTCAATTGAATATCTAGGTGGATCAATGAAATAATCCAAGAATTCTAATACGAATTGATTACGTGTATCTGTAATTGGAAAGTTTTCCATGAAGGTGTTATATAACCCTTCATTTCCTCTTTGTTCTGATTTTGTCTCTAACTGGAAAAAATCCTGGAAGGATTTAATTTGAATATCCAAGAAATCTGGATAATCAGTTCTGTTAATTATAGAAGAGAAATTTAATCTTTCAGCTGTATTTGCTAACATCGATGAACGAGATTTTGATTAAAAAAAATATTTATTTTCCTGTGCACTTTTTTATACACAAAAGGGTTTAGGTCATTCCGACTATTTCGAAAGACCTAAACCATAATTTGTAGGTTTGTTAAGCTTACTTAAGCTCAACCTCTGCTCCTGCTTCCTCTAATTGAGTTTTAAGAGCTTCAGCTTCATCTTTAGCAACACCTTCTTTGATAGCACTAGGTGCATCATCAACTAAACCTTTTGCTTCTTTTAATCCTAAACCAGTTAATTCTTTAACTAATTTTACAACTGCTAGTTTAGAACCACCTGCTGCTTTAAGGATTACGTCGAATTCTGATTTTTCTTCAGCAGCTTCCGCTCCTGCTCCTCCACCTGCTGCTACTGCTACTGCTGCTGCTGCTGGTTCGATACCATATTCGTCTTTTAATATTGTCGCTAATTCATTAACTTCTTTTACCGTTAAATTAACTAATTGTTCTGCGAAATCTTTTAAATCTGCCATTTTCTACCGTTTTTAATAATTTTAATAAAATATAATTTGTTTAAGTGCGTACTTATTTGATTATCCTTCTTTTTCGGATAATGTTTTGAGAATACCTGCAATTGTTCCACCACCTGATTTAAGTGCTGAAATAACATTCTTAGCTGGCGATTGTAACAATCCAATGATTTCTCCTATCAACTCTTCTTTAGACTTGATATCAACGAGCATATCTAATTGATCATCTCCAAGGTAAACAGACTCTTCAATAAAAGCTCCTTTAAGCAATGGCTTTTCAGATTTTTTACGGAAGGCTTTAATTACTTTAGCTGGAGCATTACCAGTTTCAGAATACATCACAGATGTATTACCCTTTAAAACTGTAGGAAGTTCTCCGAAATCTCTTTCAGAAGCCTCCATAGCTTTAGTTAATAATGTATTTTTTACTACGCTTAATTGCACGTTTGCTTTAAAACAAGCGCGACGTAAGTTTGAAGTGCTTCCTGCATTTAATCCAGAAATATCTGTTAAATAGATATTAGCATTATCTGCTAACTGAGCAGTTAACTCTTCAATTACTTGTGATTTTTCTTCTCTTGTCATAATAATAAAGATTTAACTACTTATGCGAATTTTACATCAATTGCGATACTAGGACTCATCGTACTAGACATAAAGATGCTCTTCATGTAAATACCTTTAGATCCAGTTGGCTTTAATTTATTTATAGTCGTTAACAATTCCATTGCGTTGTCCTTTAATTTATCAGCACTAAATGATGCTTTACCTATAGGAGCGTGTACGATTCCTGTTTTATCAACTTTAAAATCAATTTTACCAGCTTTCACTTCTGCTACTGCTTTAGCAACATCCATAGTAACTGTTCCTGTCTTTGGATTCGGCATTAAACCTCTTGGGCCTAATACTCTACCTAAAGGACCTAATTTACCCATGATAGCAGGCATAGTAACGATAACGTCAACATCTGTCCAACCACCTTTAATTTTTTCAAGGTACTCATCAAGCCCAACGTAGTCGGCTCCAGCAGCTTTAGCTTCCTCCTCTTTATCAGGAGTTACTAATGCTAGAACTTTCATGTCTTTACCTGTTCCATGTGGAAGAGACACTACTCCTCTAACCATTTGATTGGCTTTACGAGGATCTACACCTAATCTAATTGCTAAATCAACAGAAGCATCAAATTTTGTGTAAGTGATTTCCTTTAATAATACAGTTGCATCTTCAAGAGAGTATAATTTATTATTCTCTACCTTAGCTACTGATTCTTTTCTCTTTTTTGTTATTCTTGCCATTTCAAAAATTTTTAGTTAGGTGCTTGACCACCTTTAACTGTGATTCCCATTGATCTTGCAGTACCAGCAACCATCTTCATAGCAGACTCGATTTTAAAGGCATTTAAATCTACCATTTTATCTTCTGCGATAGCTTTAACTTGATCCCAAGTTACTTTTGCCACTTTCTTTCTGTTCGGTTCTCCAGATCCTTTCTTTACTTTGGCCGCTTCTAATAATTGTACTGCCGCAGGAGGTGTTTTGATCACGAAATCAAAAGATTTGTCTTTGTAAACAGAAATTACAACTGGAAGAACTTTACCAGGTTTATCCTGAGTTCTAGCGTTGAATTGCTTACAAAATTCCATGATGTTAACTCCAGCAGCACCTAAAGCGGGTCCAACCGGTGGCGACGGATTCGCTGCACCTCCCCGAACTTGTAATTTAACTACTTTACCTAATTCTTTTGCCATTTTACTTATTTTAGTTTTGCATCTCTTCTATTTTGAAGCTAAAAGACACGCTATCTATATTGTAACAATTATTAAACTTTTTCAACTTGCATATAACTCAATTCTAATGGCGTTTTTCTTCCGAAAATTTTAACCATTACTTCTAGTTTACGCTTTTCTTCATTTATCTTTTCAACAACACCATCAAACCCATTAAATGGACCATCAATAACTTTTACTGTCTCACCAATAGTGAATGGTATCGCTACATTTAAATCAGCATCAACAGCCAATTCATCAACTTTACCTAACATTCTATTAACCTCAGTTTGTCTTAATGGAACAGGGTCTCCTCCTTTTGTTTCACCTAAAAAACCAATAACATTAGTTATAGATTTAATAATATGAGGAATCTCTCCACTTAAATTTGCTTGTATCATTATATAACCAGGAAAATATACTTTTTCCTTGTTTATTTTTTTTCCTTTACGGATTTGAATTACTTTTTCAGTAGGTACTAAAACTTGATCAACATAATCTTCTAAACCTAATCTAGAAATTTCATTTTCTATATAAGCCTTGATTTTATTTTCTTGACCACTTACAGCTCTAACTACGTACCACTTTTTATTTACACTTGTCTCAGACATCATTCTTTGGTTTTATAGTTTGTTATATCAACTCAAAATAAGCTTTGATAACTTTACTGAAAACAGTATCAACTCCCCAAATAGCTAATGAAAAAATTATTGAAAACACAGCTACTAAAATAGTTAAGCTTTGCGCCTCAGACCATGGTGTCCAAGTCACGTTGTTTTTTAATTCTTCAAAAGATTCTTTAATATAATTTATAATTCCTGCCATTTGATTTTGTATTTGCACGGGTTGAGAGACTCGAACTCCCGACACCTGGTTTTGGAGACCAGTGCTCTACCAACTGAGCTAAACCCGTAAATATAAATCAAGGCGTTCGCCTTTGACGAACACCTTAACTCATATTTATATAATAAATATTTTAGTCTAAAATCTCAGTAACCTGACCTGCACCTACCGTTCTACCACCTTCACGAATTGCGAAACGTAAACCTACGTTCATTGCAATTGGTTGAATTAATTCAACGATGATTGTTAAGTTATCTCCAGGCATTACCATTTCAACTCCATCAGGAAGCGCAATGTTTCCAGTTACATCAGTTGTACGTACGTAAAACTGTGGACGATAGTTATTATGGAATGGAGTATGACGTCCACCTTCTTCTTTTTTAAGTACATAAACCTCAGCTTTAAATTTAGCATGTGGTGTTACTGAACCTGGCTTACAAATAACCATACCTCTAGAGATTTGAGATTTTTCAATACCTCTTAGTAAGATTCCTGCATTATCTCCAGCCTCACCTCTATCAAGAATTTGACGGAACATTTCAATACCAGTAATAGTAGATGTTAATTTCTCAGCACCCATACCAATGATCTCAACTGGATCACCTGTATTACCAACACCAGTTTCGATACGACCTGTAGCAACAGTTCCACGACCAGTAATTGAGAATACATCTTCAATTGGCATTAAGAAAGGCTTATCCATATCACGTACTGGCTCTTCGATCCAAACATCAACAGCTTCCATTAATTCCATTACAGTATCTACCCATTTTTGCTCACCGTTAAGTGCACCTAAAGCTGAACCAGCAATTACAGGACCATTATCACCATCATATTCATAGAATGACAACAATTCTCTAATTTCCATTTCAACTAATTCTAATAATTCATCATCATCAACCATATCCACTTTATTCATGAATACAACCATACGAGGAATCCCTACCTGACGTCCTAAAAGGATGTGCTCACGAGTTTGTGGCATTGGACCATCTGTAGCAGCTACAACTAAAATCGCACCATCCATTTGAGCAGCACCAGTAACCATGTTCTTTACGTAATCGGCGTGACCTGGACAGTCAACGTGAGCGTAGTGACGATTTGCTGTTGCGTATTCAACGTGTGATGTATTAATTGTAATACCTCTTTCTTTCTCTTCTGGAGCATTATCAATTTGATCAAACGACATTGCGTTTGATAAACCTGCATCAGCTAATACTTTAGTAATAGCAGCAGTTAAAGTTGTTTTACCGTGATCTACGTGTCCAATAGTACCTATGTTAAGGTGTGGTTTTGAACGATCGAAAGTTGCCTTTGCCATGTTTAATTTATTTAATCTTATTTATATTAGTGTTCAATTTAATTCAATACAAAAAAAAGAGCCAATGACGAGATTTGAACTCGTGACCTCTTCCTTACCAAGGAAACGCTCTACCCCTGAGCTACACCGGCTTTAAAGGTTTTTTTTCTAAACAGAAACGTTTACTCAACAATCGAATCAACACTTGAGTTGATTCGATTTAGAGCGAGAGACCGGGTTCGAACCGGCGACATTCAGCTTGGAAGGCTGACGCTCTACCAACTGAGCTACTCTCGCATTATTTACAACTATCTTACTAGTTGAAGGTTTCAAAATTTTGTGGGGAGAGCAGGATTCGAACCTGCGAAGACGTAGTCAGCAGATTTACAGTCTGCCCTCGTTGGCCGCTTGAGTATCTCCCCTATTTTAAAGAACATTTGCTAAAATTAACTTGTGTTATTCTTAGACTTTTTTAGAGCCGATGGAGGGACTCGAACCCACGACCTGCTGATTACAAATCAGCTGCTCTAGCCAGCTGAGCTACATCGGCTTTTATATAACTTTTTGGCTATAAAAAAAGCCCGCTATTTCTAACGGACTGCAAATGTAAAGATTTATTTATTTATTCAAAACATTTTTTGAAAAATTTTACTACATATGTGCTCTTAATTTTTCTTTTCGCTTTTTTAACTGTCTTTCTAACGACGAAACTGCCATATCTGTGCCTTCTTCAAATGTTTTACATTGTTTTTTTACAATAAAACTATCTCCAGGGACTTTAACTCTAGCTTCAAAAATCTTATTTTCCTTATCACTTGTATTTTCAAGCTTAAGATATACGTCAGATTGTATCACTTTATCATAAAACATATCTAGCTTATCCATGCGCTTTTGAATAAAGTCAATTAGTTTTTTATCTGCGTTAAAATTTACGGATTGTGTGTTTACCTTCATATTCTATCTTTTATTAGTTAGATAATATTACTTTTTACTTCTTGGATGTGTATTTGAATACACTTTTTTTAATTCTGCTATACTATTATGTGTATAGATTTGTGTTGCCGCTAAACTAGAATGACCTAGTAGTTCTTTTACAGCATTTAGGTTTGCACCTTGGTTTAGTAAATGAGTCGCAAATGAGTGCCTTAAAATATGTGGACTACGTTTTACCTTGGAAGATGCCTTACTAAAGTAATCATTTATAATTCTGTAAACAAGTGTTTCATAAATTTTAACCCCTTTTTTGGTTAAAAACAAATAAGAACCATCTTGTATAACATTGAGTTCACTTCTTGCAATTACATAAGTTTTCAAAGTTTCAACTACAGATGGTATTAACGGAATAAATCTTTCCTTATTTCGTTTTCCTAAAACCTTTAAGGTTTTATTTGCAATATCAACATCGATAAGTTTAAGCTGAACAAGTTCTATACGTCTGATACCAGTTGCATAAAACAGTTCAATAATTAATCGATTTCTTAAGCCTTCAAAATCTGTAGCAAAATTTAATTCTTCAAGTACTGTCTTTATTTCCTGTTCAGAAAAAGGAACTTGTATTTTTTTACTGGTCTTTAATGCTTTGTGCTTGGTAAGAGGATTAACTTCTATCTCTTCAATTTTTAAAAGAAATCTATAATAGGAATTTAAAGAAGAAATCTTTCTGTTAATACTTCGGTTTGAAATTCCGCTATCTACTAATAGTATTATCCAACTCCTTATTTGTTGATAGTTGACATTTGTAATTGATTTAGAATCAAATTCAGATACAATAAAATCAGAAAAATCTTGAATATCTTTAAGATAGGCCTTGAGTGTTAACTGAGAATAGTTTTTTTCAAGTAATAAATAATCTGAGAATGATTGCAATGACATTTAAACACTTTAGAATTAAATCTAAAATACAAAGTTTTAATTACAATCTTGTTAGAAACAAAAAAATCCCATTATTTCTAATGGGATTTACTATCATTTAAACACAATTAAACGGCTTCTTGATCTCTTAGACCTTGAACGTACTGTGCTTTTTGTACTTGTTCTCTTCTTTGAACAGAAGGTTTTGTGAATTGTTTGCGTTCTTGCAACTGGTTTTTAACCGTTGTCTTCACAAACTTTCGTTTGTAACGTTTTAACGCTCTATCTATATTTTCTCCTTCTTTAACTGGTATTCTTAACATAGTGTCTTAACCTCCTCTCTTTTAAAATTTTTAAGGCTGCAAATATAGGAAGGAATTTAAGATTTCAAAATAAAAGCCTTGATTTTTAAATAAGAAGATGTATTATTTTAAATTACTGCTTAAAAAGTGACGCGCGTTTACTTAAATCTTTTATTAGTTGCTCGTCTTCTTCACTCTCTAATAAAATATTGTAGTTTTTCCAAAATGCTTTATCATATGGCCTTGGCGCAAAGATATCTGAATCCCAATCTGCTAGTAAAGCTTCAGCAATAATTTGATCGTCTTCAATAATATCTGAAAACAAGATTTCTTGAATGGTATAATAAAAACGTTCTTCATTATAATATTTAGCCTTCTCCTCTTCCGTTAACTTTTCTGAGGTCTTCAAACCAACGTTAACCAACTTAGGTGTTTCATAATAAATATAATTTGGATACATCTTGTCGTTGTATTCCATATAGGTCATTACTAATTTATGGTTAAGCTGAGTTCCAAAAAGAGTTTTACTTCTACTTTTTTGAGCATCAGAAGCAGCAACGAGTTCGTATTCAATTTTTTTAATTGCATAATTGTCCCAATAAATATAAACCCAACCTTGAGCTTTAAAGCCTTCATTAAAAATACCATCAGTGTCTAGACCAACAAAATCCTTACTATCTGAGATTTGAATTTTATAAATCTTACGATCATTATCGACTAAGACCGTATCCAATTTAAACTGATGCTTATCTAAAATATTCTCTCCGAATAAAGCTTTGGCAGCATTAGAATTCCTTACCAAGTTTAGTTTTCCTTTAAACAAGTTTTCGAGTCCGTTAACTCGAGTATCATTCCATTTAATAGCTTTAACCAAAGAAGATGTTTTGATGGTATCTCTTTTTAAGTTTTTAGCTTTTAGTTTCCTGTTATTTTCATAACGCTTTAAATAAGAATAATAAGAGAATATACTATCTACATCACGAAGATCATAGCTTTTGCGAACCTGATCCACATTGATTTTTAGATGATCTTCTGAAGACGAAGAGTAACCTGAATCATAAACAGTAATAGCACTTTCAATTAGCCATTTAAACTCTTTAGAATTTCGCTCTTTATGTCTTAAGAATCCTTTTTGAATGTAAGCAGAATCTGGAAGATTTTCAGATAATCTTTCTATAGCTTTTAAAATAATATCATTCCCAGTTGTTGGACGGTTTTCAGCAATAAGGATAATTTCATCTAAAGCAGCAATATCTTCCTCAAGATAAATCTCTTCTGTATTATCAAATTCGTTAACTGGTATTTTAAAGCTTTTATAACCTATAGAAGAAATGATAAGTGTATCTAATTGTAATTCATTAGAAACTTGTAACACAAATTTTCCATCCTGATTACTTACAGTTCCGATTGTAGTATTTTTTATATAAATACTAGCACTCTCAATTGGCATTAAGGTCGTGAAATCTACAATCTTATTTTTCAACTCAGTTTGAGAAAACGAAAGCATACTGAATAAACAGAAACAGTATATTATGAATTGCTTAGCTAATTGAGATTTCATTATAATTAATTTTAGATTATGTCGCTGGCTTATAATCTTTCTTATCAATTACCATTTTTGCAAATTGTTGTACAATTTTCGCAAAAAAGATAATACCCTTTTTATGTTGCTGGTTTGTAATCTTTCTTGTCAATTACCATTTTTGCGATAATCTCTCTTAAAATTTCAGATGTTCCTCCACCAATTGGTCCAAGTCTACTATCACGTAATAATCTAGCTAAAGGATATTCTTCCATGTAACCATATCCTCCCAAAAATTGAAGGCAATCATACATTACTTCATCTGCCATTTTTGTACACTGAAGTTTAGACATTGTCGCTTCTTTTACAACATACTCACCTTGATCTAATCTACTAGCAACCGAATAATTAAACTCTTTACAGATTTCCATTTCGGTATATCTATCTGCTATTTTATGACGTAGTGCTTGAAATTTATTGATTGTTCTTCCGAAAGCTTCGCGCTCACCCATATACTTTAAAGTATATTCTAATGCAAACTCAGCTCTTGCATGCGCATTAATACCCATGATTAAACGCTCTAAAGCAAAATGTTGCATGATATAAGGAAAACCTTTATTCTCTTCTCCCATTAAATTGGACGAAGGAATTACAACATTATCAAATGCGATTTCTGCTGTATCTGAAGCTCTCCAACCTAATTTATCTAATTTAGTAGCTGAAATACCAGGTGTATCTCTATCCATAATAAAGATACTAATTCCTTTATTCCCTAGTTCAGGATTTGTCTTTGCGGCAACTACTAAATAGTCGCTATAAACACCATTAGTTATAAATGTTTTAGATCCATTAATAACGTAAGTATCATCTTTTTTCACAGCCGTAGTTCTCATACCTGCGACATCACTACCTCCAAAAGGTTCAGTAATACATAGGCAACCTATTTTTTCTCCTGTAATACTCGGAGCTAAATATTTTTCTTTGATAGCATGATCACCTTCTTTATTAACATGTGTCATTGCTAAGTAAGCATGAGCCCAAATTGCAGCAGCAAATCCACCTGAATTTACCTTCTGTAGTTCTTCGAGAAGAATTACAGTATAGAATAAATCTAAGTCCATTCCTCCATATTCTTCAGGATAAGCAATTCCAAAGAATCCCATTTCACCAAATTTCTCCCAAATAAAGCGTTCTATCTGTCCTGTTTCCTCCCATTTTTCAATGTGCGGAACCACTTCTTTTTGTAAAAAATCTTTTAAACTCTGTCTAAACAACTCATGTTCTTCAGTGAAGTACCTACTATTCATATGTAATCTTTTTATTCTAAATTAGAGTGTCAAATATAACTTAATTATCTCAATCTTTTTGACAGGAAAGTCTTTAACTTTTGTTAATTCATCTAAGGATTTAAAGCCTTCTCTTAGTGCACGTTCCTCAATAATAAAATGAGCAATTTCATAATCTATATGTTGAATAGAAACTAACTCTTTTACTGTGGCTGTGTTTAAGTTTAACTTAGTAATCGGTTTTGCATCTTTAACTGTGAATTCATTTAAAGTCCGCTCAATGACTTCTGGCGACAATCCATACACATCCAGAAGTTGCACATCAGCAATGAAGCTACCACCAAGTTTTGTTCTATATGTAACAATCCGTTCTGATAATTTTTCACCAATTCCATTAACTTTTTTTAGTTGTTGTGCAGTAGCCTTGTTTAAATTTAGTTTTTGATCAAATGTCTTAGGTTTACTATTATTTGAATACGAATATTGCGCCTTTGGTTTAGGATTAGTTACCCAATCTGGAAATTTAAAATACGGAGAGATTTGAGCCAACAATGAGTCGGAAACTTCAGTGACGTTTTGAAAGTCTTTTACAGAATTAACCCATTTGTTTTGTTTTCTGAAGGAGAGCAATCTATCAATTTCAGCAGTAGTCATTCCTAATGTATACCCTTTATAATCTGTAATGAAATTTGGATTGAAAGGATAGATTTTGGGTTTGCTTTCTTCTATTTGAATTAGTTTAAGTGAATCTACTTCCGCTTGAAATAGCGCCAAATCATTTTGATTTACTTGAATTTCTTCTGAAGAAAAATTAACAAAAAAGTAAATACTTTGTAAAATAAGTATGAGTAGTAATAATACAAAAATCCCACTTCGTTGTTGTTTTGTAAACATGAAGTGGGATTTGATATTTTTCATTTTAGTTTTTTATACTTTTCTAGACTTAATAGCGTCCAAATATTTGTTCAATTCTTCTTTTACTTTAGGTGCCAAAATTGCTAAACCAATCATATTGGGTACCATCATAGCGAAAATCATAGCATCAGAAAAATCAATTACTGAGCCTAAGCTTGCTGCTGCACCAACGATAACGAATAAACAAAAGATTACTTTATAAGTATACTCCATCTTTTTTGTTCTTCCAAATAGGTAAGTCCATCCTTGAAAACCGTAGTAAGACCACGAAATCATAGAACTAAAAGCGAATAAAACTACAGCAACAGTCAATACATATGGGAACCAAGAAATTGACGAAGCAAATGCACTAGACGTTAATAAAATTGCTTGAGCATCATTAGCTGGTGGGTTCAATGGATCTACAAAACCTGTGATTATTAATACTAAAGCCGTCATTGTACAAACGACTACTGTATCTATAAAAGGTTCTAATAGAGCTACCATTCCTTCACTAGCTGCATATTTAGTTTTAACTGCTGAATGCGCAATAGAAGCCGAACCAATACCTGCTTCGTTAGAAAACGCAGCACGTTTAAATCCTTGAACTAAAACACCTACTGCTCCACCTGCAATCCCTTCAGGACTAAAAGCGCCATTCCATATTTGAGCAAAAGCCGAACCAATTAAATCATAATTTGCAAAGATTACAAACAAAGAAGCTGCAACATAAATCACAACCATAAACGGAACGATCTTATCAGTTACTTTGGCAATTTTCTTAATTCCACCAATGATTACTATACCAACAAGAATTGCCATTACTAGACCAAATAACCATCCTCTACCATGTAAAAAAGAATCATCTCCACCTGTAATATGCTCTACTAATTGAAATGCTTGATTAACCTGAAACATGTTTCCACCTCCAAATGAACCTCCAATCACAAAAATCGCAAATAAAACTGCTAAGACTTTTCCTAAACCGGCAAGTCCCTTAGACTTAAGTCCTTTGGTTAAGTAGTACATTGGTCCACCGTAAACTGTACCGTCTTCATCTATATCTCTATATTTCACACCTAGTGTACACTCTACAAATTTTGAGGCCATACCAAGAAAACCAGCTACAATCATCCAAAATGTTGCTCCAGCTCCACCAATAGATACAGCAATTGCAACACCTGCAATATTACCCAGACCTACGGTTGCAGACAAAGCCGCTGTTAAAGCTTGAAAGTGCGAAACTTCTCCAACATGTCCTTCTATAGCAATAGTTTCTATACTATCTCCTCCAGGAGTTGAATCTCCAGCAGCAACTAAAGTTTCATGATGATCTAACTCATCATACTTTCCTCTAACAATATTAATCGATTTAAAAAATCCTCTAAAATTTATAAACTTGAAGTAAAATGTAAAATATAATGCACCAAAAATTAAAGGGAATAAAACCCAAAACACTTTTACATCATTACCAAAATCAATTTTATAAAAGATGAAGCTAACAAACCAGCCAGTAGCATCTCCAAAAACTTGATCGATTTTTTCATCGATTCCCATTTCCTTAGCTTCTTGAGCGAATGTTAGAATTGGTAAAATGATTGCAAAAAGTGAAAGAAGAAATTTCTTCATATGAGGATTATTTAAATTAGTTAGTTTTAATAAGGTTTACAAGATGCTAAAAAAAAATGATTCTATAAAGCATCCCTTGTTAAAATGAGATGTACTTTATTTGATATCGTATAAAGAGTTTAATCTTTGAATCTGCTCAGGACGTCCTAAAACAATAATTTTGGAGCCAGCTATTAATTGAGTATCTGCTTCTGGGTTAACGAGATATTCGCCTTTACCATTTTTAAACCCAATAACAGTGCAGCCTGTTTTTCTTCTTAGATCTAAATCTCTAATGGTTTTCACAACATCAGTATCATAAAGTTTATCAACTAAAACTTCTTCTATATTAATATTTCGTTCTCCTACGATACCTAAATTATCTATAAATTCAACTAAATCTGGTATTACCACCAAAGAAGCCATATGGTCTCCTCCAATTCTATCTGGTAAAATCACATTATTTGCTCCAGCTAATTTTAGTTTTTCATAAGAGGTTTCTTGAGATGCTCTACTAATGATTCTCATGTTCTTATTTATTTGTCTTGCAGAAAGCACAACAAATAAATTATCGGCATCGTTAGGCAATGCAGAAATTAAAGTGCTTGCTTTCTCGATACCAGCTTCAATTAAGGTTTCATCTTCATTAGCGTTTCCAAAAATAAAAGGGAGATCATCTTCTCCAAATTTTTCAATAACCTCTTTATCCTTTTCAATAATTACAAAAGGTTTGTTGTAAGTCGTTAGTTTTCGTGCTGCCTGCTTACCATTTCTACCAAAACCACAAATAATGATATGATTTTTAAAACTATCAATTTTCTTTTGCATCTCTTTATGTTTTATTTCTTCTAAATCATTTTTACTCAATATGTATTCTGTTATAACAGTAATGGCATAACCTAAAATTATAACGCTAGCTAAAATTAAAAAAATTGTAAATATTTTTGCATTATCATCTAGAGGCTGGACTTCTCCAAAACCAACAGTAGTAATCGTTATAACCGTCATATAAACGGAATCTACCCAAGAATAATCAGACATGATTTTAAATCCAATAATTCCAATTGCTAAAAGCAACGACAGTAAAAATACTGCTGTGTAAATTTTAGTTCTAAAAAATTTTATAACTGGATTCATATATTATAGGTCAAAGACTGAAGATCGTTTAGTATAAACAACATCTTTTATTTTTATCCAAAAAGCAAAAAACAGATATAAGGCAAAGCCAAATCCTAAAGTAACAAAAGTCAAATACATAAATGATGTACGTACTACTTTTGCTCTTATCCCTAAACGATCGGCAATACGCTGACAAACGTAATATCCTCGTTTTTGAAAGTAATAAAGCATTTGGTAGAAAAATTTCATATTGCAATTTAGTATTTAGTTTAAAATATTAAAAATTTATTTGTTTAAAAGTGAATTTCCAATCGCACATTTCAAACATTGATGCTTATTACAATATTCCGTTTTTAATTGAACTAATGCCTGAGACTCTAAAGCTGATTTTGGTACTTTCCTTAAACTATTAAAACCTTCTATAATTGAGTTTTTCTCAGAATCTATTGCTCTAATAATTTCCATAAGTTGTTCATTGATAGCTTCTCCTTTATGTTTTGCATAACTAAATTTAATTGGGATTAACGTATTAATCAACAACAGGTCTACAAATGCCTTGGTTACTGTTTTCTTACTTGATTTGGATATCTTTTGGAACGTATAATGTGTTTTCCAATACTGAGATGTTGACACTTCAAAAAGCGTGTAGAAATCTTCTAATGTCTCACAAACTAACAGCTTAGAAAACAAGTTGTGTTGTTTATGATACAAACATGCTAATTGAGATAAACGAATCGTTGGGAAATTTGGTGGACGAAGCCTAAAAAACTGCAAGGGCAATACAAACGAATTTGACAACTGAAATTTTTGCTTTAAAAAGCTATACTCATCCTTCAAGTCTTGATAATATGTTTCTTCTATTTCTTTCTCTAGCAATCCTGCTTGTCCAAATAATAATGCTTCTATTGACAGCAGATTTGACTGTGATTTTCTTACAACAGAAAACTCTATGGACTGGGCTAAACTAAAAAAGGAATCGCCATTAACTTTAAGTCCGAAATTTTTTGTCAGCATTTTAAAAAGTACAGCTTCCCAATTGTTTTTAGAAGCGTCTAGTAAATCTTCAATGGTTTTTGACTTTCGTTCTAAACGCTCGAAGTACAAACGTTCTAGCCAATGATTTAAGATAAAATCTTCTGTTTGGGCAAAATCGGCTTCACAGTTAATCCATTTCGATTTGTTGGAAAAGAGTTTTTGATAATTCTCTAAGACATCTGCATTGATGTATTGTTTTAATTCTAATGTTGGAATGGTGGAATTATCTTTTCTGAAGATATCTGTATCATGTTCATATACCACATGTAAAATAACATTATCATAAGCTTTATCTTCTTCATGGTTGTGTGCAAACCAATCACTAGATTTTATATGAATCTCTACGTTTCCTGCCCAAAGCTGTTGTTCTATTTTAAGTTGAGCATTGAAAAAATCAGGACCAGAATTATGATTATGTTTCCCAACAGAAACTAAAACTATAGATTCGTGCTGAGTTGTTTTGATATTGAGTATATCAAATTTTTTGTGTTTCCATACATAATGTAGAAAATTTTCTCTCATTCTATAAAAGTAATAAAATAGACGAAAGTAACAAGGTTTAACGAAAATTTTAGACTACAACTGGGTTAAGCTTTGTGTTTTGAAAGAAAAAAGCATGAATCTTAAATTAATTATAATTACTCTTTTAACCCTAGGAAATATGACACTTTATAATTTCACCCCTGAAAGCAACACAAACGATTGGTATATTTTAAATGATGTCGTTGTGGGTGGACGCTCTAACGGAAAATTCAAAATTGACAATGAAGGTCATGGAATGTTTTACGGAAATGTCTCTTTAGCGAATAATGGCGGATTTTCATCAGTACGATATCAATTTAAAACCAAAGACGTTAGTGGTCACTCGAAAATTAAATTACGAATTAAAGGCGATGGTAAAACCTATCAGTTTAGAATAAAAACAAATTCTAGAGATTATGCTTCATATATTTATGAATTTGAAACAACCAAAGACTGGATTACTATTGAAATACCTTTTTCAAAACTTTACCCTAGTTTTAGAGGAAAACGATTAAATCAGCCAAATTTTGAAGGTAAATTCTTATCTGAAATCGCTTTTTTAATAGGAAATAAAACTCCACAAGAATTTCAGTTATTGATAGATAGCATTGAGTTAAAATAATAAAGCCTAAACATAGGTTTAAGCTTTATTTTAAAATTATAAAAGTAATTATTAGTCAATATAACCCATTTTTTTCATCCACTCATCGTTGAACATTTTTCCAACATAACGACTTCCGTGGTCATGAAACAAAACGACAACAACATCGTCCTTTTTAAAATGCTCTTTTAATTGCAACACACCTTTTATTGCAGATCCAGCAGAATTCCCTAAAAACATACCTTCTTCCTTCGCTAATCTTTGAGTATACACACAAGCATCTTTATCGGTTACTTTCGTAAATCCATCAATTATAGAAAAATCAACATTTTTTGGAAGAATATCTTCACCAATCCCTTCAGTGACATAAGGATAGATTTCCTTTTCATCAAAGACACCGGTTTCATGATATTTTTTGAATACACTTCCGTAGGTATCAACTCCCCAAATTTTCACATTTGGATTCTGTTCTTTTAAATATTTTCCAACACCAGAAATAGTTCCTCCAGTACCAACACCAACTACAAAGTGTGTTATTTTACCATCGGTTTGTTTCCAAATTTCAGGACCAGTACTTTCATAATGTGCTTTTGCATTACTCGGATTATCATATTGATTTACGTACCAAGAATTTGGAGTTTCTTCACCTAAACGTTTAGAAACCGAATAGTAACTACGCGGATCATCAGGCTCAACAGCTGTAGGGCATACAATTACTTCAGCTCCAACTGCTCGCATAATATCTACTTTTTCTTTACTTTGCTTATCTGCCATAACAAAAATACATTTGTATCCTTTTACAATAGCAGCAAGTGCCAATCCCATTCCTGTATTACCAGAAGTTCCTTCTATGATAGTTCCGCCTGGTTTTAGACGACCATCAGCTTCAGCATCTTCAATCATTGTTAAGGCCATACGATCTTTAACCGAGTTCCCTGGATTAAAAGTTTCGTACTTTGATAAGACCAAACATGGTAATTCGGCTGTAAGCTTATTTAATTTTACTAATGGTGTATTACCAATGGTACCTAATATATTTTCTGCGTAATCCATAGTTATTGTTTTGCGATGCAAAAATAGATATTTAAACTGGAAACAAAATTGTTTTTTTAATTAAGAATTATTCAAATCGAATTGCCTTAATTGGAGAGATTTTTGTGATGATAATTGAAGGAATCATAAGCATTAAGAAACACGCTATAAACGTTCCTATATTTAATAGAATAATATAGTCGAAACCAATATGTACTGGAATAATAGACACATAATATTGTTCTGGGTCTGGAAATTTAAGTAAACTAAATTGTTTCTGAATAAACAATAATCCTAAACCAATAATGTTTCCCCAAAATAAACCTAAGCAAATTAAATAGGTTGCATTGTAGAGAAAGATCTTTCTAATACTCCAATTTGAACTTCCTAAAGCTTTTAGAACACCAATCATTTGAGTACGTTCTAAAATTAAAACCAATAGTGCTGTAATCATATTAATTCCAGCAACGATTATCATAATAGCAATAATACCATACGTATTATTATCGAAAATTTTAATCCATTCAAACGTGGTATAATATCTCTCTTCAATGGTTTGCGTATTTAAGTTTGATGGTGTGGCTGCTCTAATTTTAGCATCCATATCTTTCAGCTTACTATAATCATTAATAAACACTTCAAAATTGCCTATTTGATTTTTCTCCCACTTATTTAAACGTTGCACATGTCTTATATCACCAAGCATAAAAGTTTTATCGATATCTTGAAAACCAGAATTAAAAACACCAACGATATTAAATTGTCTAATAAATGGAATTTCATCTATGTTTTCCTTTCCAAAAACCATTTGAAACGAATCTCCTACTTTAAAGTTAAGTCGATTAGATAGGTAACTCGAAATAAGTACTTCGTTATGCAATTCATTTGAATAGTCAGGCAAATTACCTTCAACTAAAAAATCTTCGAGATATGACCAATCATAATCTTGACCGACACCTTTTAGAACAGTTCCTTCAAAATCAGTTTCTGTTCTTATCACACCAAATTTAGTAGCAACTGCTTGGATATGTTTAACTCCTTCAATCGTATTGAAATTAGGATAAAAATTCTGTGTAGTCGAAACTGGAAATTCAGATTCGTTTGAAATATTGCTGTCGTAATTATTGATTGTTAAATGACCATTAAACGCAATCACCTTTTCACGCACCTTTTTTTGGAGTCCAATGCCAGTAGCTATAGCAATCAGCATAACAATTATACCAACAGCTATTGCTGTGATTCCAATTTTTATTATTGGAGCCGAAACACTACTTTTATACGATTTACTACCAATAATTCGTTTAGCTATAAAAAACTCGTAATTCAAAATTTAAATATGCGTTTTAAGATGTTCAAAAATAGGGTTTTCCCAATTATTATTGTGCTTGTTTTGGTTCTGATTTCCTGCGGAAATAAAACCAATGATATTTCAAAGACAACTGAAACTGAAAAAAGTGAGCTAACGACTATAGACTCAAAAACAGAAACTATTTTAGTAGGTGCAAATAATACGAGCCAATACTTATCATTATTAAAAGGAAAACGTGTTGGTATTGTTGCAAATCAAACAAGTGTGATTTTTAAGTCTGACAATAATCAATATACACATGTAGTAGATTCTTTATTGGCTTTAAACATAGATGTCAAACAAGTATTTGCTCCAGAACATGGCTTTCGAGGTAACGCTGATGCTGGTGAAGTTGTAAAAGATGGGATTGACACAAAAACTAAGTTACCTATTGTCTCTCTCTACGGAAAAAACAAAAAACCAACAAAAGCGCAATTAGCAGATTTAGATATTATTGTATTCGATATTCAAGATGTAGGTGCTCGATTTTACACTTATATTTCTTCTTTGCATTATGTCATGGAAGCATGTGCTGAAGCCAAAATTCCTATTCTTATTTTAGACAGACCTAATCCTAATGGGCATTATATTGATGGACCAATTTTAGAGATGACACATAAAAGTTTTGTTGGCATGCATCCAATTCCTGTTGTACATGGAATGACTATTGGAGAATATGCACAAATGATTAATGGAGAATATTGGTTAGCAAACGGAATTAAATGTGAACTAACAGTTATTCCTATTAAGAATTACACTCATAAAAAACCATATAGTTTACCAATAAAACCTTCACCTAATTTACCTAACGATGTTGCTATAAATTTATATCCTAGTTTATGTTTCTTTGAAGGCACAAATGTAAGTGCAGGTCGTGGTACTTCTGGTCAATTTCAAGTATATGGAAGTCCGTTTTTAGATAAAGATGATTACACTTTTAAATTCGTTCCACAACCAAATGTAGGTGCTAAATACCCAAAACACAAAGGTGAGATTTGCTATGGTGAAGATCTTAGAGATCTTAAAACATCAAGCATGCTTAATCTAGATTACCTAATCAGAGCTTATAACAATTCTGTTGGTAAGCAAAAGTTCTTTAATGACTTCTTTACCAAGTTGGCTGGAACAAAACAATTACAACAACAAATTGAAAATGGTATATCTGAAAATGACATTAAAGCCTCTTGGGAGAAAGGACATGCAGAATTTAAAACAATGCGAAGTAAATATTTGATTTACGACTGAATATAAATCTACTCTTTTTTAGAAACCAACTTATCCTCATCTAAAGCCAATAAAATAGAATTATCCCTAAGTATTTTAACTACAAATACAATTCGCATGGGAGATTGGACGGCGACAAACACGTGCCTCCCGATACTTAATGATTTTAGTGGAATTTTGATTGATTTTTCTCTTACAGCAAGATCAATTTCTCGTTCATAATTCATATTGACCGCATATACTTTTTTGATTAAAGTATTGCTTTCAAGCAAGAGCGTATCTTTAGTTGCATTTAATTTATGGGACAAACCTTTAGCTCGAATATTGATATTTTTTTCGAGAATGGCAAAATCATTTTGAGCCTGAAGATTGTTAAACGGTGAAGTTATTAAAACAAAAAAGACTATAACACAAACTGTTTTCATGTACAAACGTGGTTAACGTCAACGTTAATGAACTAATAGCTTAATTATAATCCCGAACATCTAAACTAAAACTCTTTTAGTGTTTACACACAAAAAAACCTATGAACGGTAAATAAAACCGAAGTATGGATATTTTCTTACAAATTCAGGCTATAATTAGTCGTCGTAAGGCTTTCCATTAGGTCTTAGATTATTTCGTCTGTAATCTGCTCGCGACTGCATATTGTCTCTGTTTGCATCCGAAATATTATAGCTTTTTCTAAAATGGTCTATTCCACTTTCATAATCTAAATCAGTTCCGTTAGATGCAACACTTAAATTAGCGGTATCATAATCTAACTCTACAACATCAAAATCATCTGATAAAATTTCAGAGTCATTGAGAGCAACATCAGCTTCTAAACCTTTTAATGGACCGAAAGGTAATAATCTTTCAATTTGAAACACAATAATTTTATCTGCCTGATAAAACATAACTGTATATTTTCCTAATGGTAATTCGTCTAAAGGAATTTTTGTACTCATAACCGCTGGCTTAAAGTTAAGTACTTTTTCAGCTTGATTACTTATAAAACTAACCCTTTTAAACAGGAATTTGTTTTCTAAAAGCAACGAATCTTGAGTAGTTGACAACTCATGATTTAAGTTGATAGCTAATGGATTCACATTCTTTCTAATTGTAGTATAGGTCTCTTGTGCAGAGAGGCTACTACTAAAAAATAGTGCAAATAATACGAGGCCAATGAGGCCGTTAATTGGCATACCAATTGTAGTAATCTTGTTCATGATTTGGGTCATTTAAAGGTTAACTAAAAATAAATCCAATCTCTCAGTGAAGGACTTTACATCATCGAGGGATTGTTTGTAATTATATTCAAATGTATGAGTAGAAAAACATCAATAACAAGAATTTGGTTGAATACCAAAAAAGATTCGATGAATGAAAAAAAAAGATAAAAAAAAGGGATGAACTACATGATTTTAAGAAATTAAAGGGCACCAATGATGACCGTAAATCCTTAAAAATGAGCACTTAATCGAATTACAAATAGATTATATTCTATTCAGAAGAATTAATAGTAGTTGGTTTTCTGTACTTATGAAAAGGTTGTTTTAGGAGTTTTCCAATTTTTCCATTAGCTTCTTCATCAGGAAATGTATCAACACCGTAAACTATTAATTTAGGGTCCAGTTTCATAAAAGTTCCGAAGAGTCTATCCCAAATAGAAAAGATATTCCCATAATTACTATCTGTATATGGTAATTTATAATGGTGATGTACTTTATGCATATTTGGAGATACGATAATATAGCTCAATATATCATCTACTTTTTTTGGCAATTTAATATTAGCATGACTAAACTGGGTTGCTACTAAAGATAAAGACTGGTACAAAAACACAATAGCAATAGGTGTACCAACAATAAAGACGCCTGCAAGTGTAAAAGCAAATCTAATAACACTTTCAAGCGGATGATGTCTATTTGCTGTTGTTGTATCGACATTGTGATCGGTATGATGTACCAAATGCACCATCCAAAGCGGTTTTACCTTGTGTTCTACAAAATGAGCAAGGTATGCTCCAATAAAATCTAAAAGCAAAACACCGAGCAAAACATAAGCCCATAAAGGCAGGTTAGGTATCCAATTAATAATTCCAAACTGATTTTCCTTAACCCATTCAGCACTTCCAATTAATATAAATGCTAAACCAAAATTGATAACTATAGTTGTAATGGTAAAAAAGATATTAGGTAATGCGTGTTTCCATTTCTTGTATTTAAAGTTCATTAATGGCAACGAACCTTCAAGTAACCAGAAAAATGTTAGTCCTCCAACTAGAATTATACTTCTATGAAGTGAAGGAATGGTTTCGAAATAATTAATGAGTGTATCCAAATTGATTAGGAATTATTCTTGATAATTAAATTGGCTTTCTTCAAATTTACTAAAGAAACTTTACTTCTCCATACGCTTGCATTGTTTTCATCTTTTAGCATAACATAAGAAGTGAAATACAAAAAAGCAACAAGCGTTTGGTTTGAGTCATCAATCTTAGAAATATCAATTCTTTTTAATTGCCTGATAACTTTTTTGGCTTTGCCAAGAACCAAAGTTTGCTTTATTCTTTGAAGTTCGAGTTTTTGCCGCAACGGGTCTGTATCGTCATTTGAAATAAAACTTTCAGCTTCATTTAAATAGTAATTTGATAATTTCACTATTTCTGGTCTAACATCATCATTAACAAGGACAGCAAAATCAATATGTTTTGAAGCCAAACGATATGCTGTATTAAAATTTTGTTGATCTTTATAATTGGTTAATTCTGTTTTTAAAAAAGAAGTATTCAACGCATATTTGGTGATAAACTTTACAATATCCAAATAATCATAATAGGTAACTGTAGTGTTGATAATGTTACCATTAATATCCATGATTTTTATAGAGTCATCGTTAAATTTATCTATATAAACTTGGTTTCGATTATCCTTTATGTCGTTATATAATTCTGCGTAATTATGCTCACTAATAATTACTGGTACAAAATGTTCCCAAACAGTTTCATTAATCCATTCATTACTAAATAAATCATCTACAACTGCAACACCTTTCTCATTTCTTATGAGCACAGGATACTCTTGAAACGAAGTATCCTCCCATATTACAAAAAGTAATTTATCTTGAACAAAAGCCAGACTTTTAGCGACATCTAATGAAGTCATCCATTCCTGGGATTGGCAAACCGAAAACGATCCAAAAAAAAGTAAACAAATAAGCGTGATCTTTTTCATAAACGATACTATTACATTTTAATTCGTTGTTTCATGTCCTCTACAATATTATATGCTGCTGGACAAATGGCCACATTTTTTAATGTAAGGTTTGATATCTGCTGAAACTTTTTTCGGTCTGTATGCGGAAATTCGCGACATGCCTTTGGTCTCACCTCATAAATTGAGCAATAATTATCTGAACCTAAAAAAGTACATGGAACAGATTGCAATACATAATCATTTTCTTCATCTAACCTTAAATAGGTTTCAATAAATTGCTTTTGCTTCATTTTAAAGTGTCTTGCAACTCGCTCAATATCCTTAGTTGTAAATAATGGCCCAGTAGTTTTACAACAATTAGCGCATTCTAAACAGTCTGTACGTTCAAATTCAGCTTCATGAAGATCTTGCATGATATAATCTAATTGCTTAGGTGGCTTTTTTTTAAGCTTTGCAAAGAAGGTTTTGTTTTCCTTATGTTTATCTTTGGCGAGCTTTGGAAGATTATTTATTAGGTCTTGCATAAAACAAAAATACTACTTTAAGAGCTGTTTAAAAAAGCTCCAAGAAAATAAAACTATGAAAGATTTATTCGGAAAAGCTTTAGGTGATTATCACAACAATAATTATACCGAAGACCTCATCACCTCAACAAATATCTCTGGTAATGATGAACTGCCTCTTCCCTATTTATTTAGATCTTTCTCTGAAATGCCTAAGCTCGAACAAAAGGCTTTGAAATTAGCTAAAGGAAACATTTTAGATGTAGGCTGTGGTTCTGGAAGCCATAGCTTGCAATTACAAGAAAACCATTTAAATGTAAAAGCCATTGATATTTCTGAAGGCGCAGTAAAAGTGGCTAAAAGCAGAGGTGTTAAACATGTAGAATTGAAAGCTCTTTTGGATGAAACCGAAACCTTTGATACTATTCTTTTACTCATGAATGGCACTGGTATTTTTCAAACTTTGGATCAAGTTGCAACTTACTTAAAGCATTTGAAATCATTATTAAATCCTAGCGGACAAATACTCATTGATTCTTCAGATATTCAATACATGTATGAAGATGAAGATGGTGGACTATGGATAGATACGAATGCTAATTATTATGGTGAATTGGATTATTTCCTTAGTTATAAAGGTGAAAATGAAACGCCTATAAAATGGCTATACATCGATTTTGAGCGCTTACAACTGGCTTGCGAAACTATTGGTTTACAATGCGAAAAAGTTATCGATGGCGAACATTTTGATTATTTAGCAAAGATTACTGCGCCTCGCCATTAACAAAAGTTTGGTCGACTTTAATATTCGGAATTTCATTTTGATCAACCAACATAATATCTTTATCCAACACTATAAAATCGGCTAATTTACCAGCTTCTATACTTCCTTTTTCATTCTCTTCAAAGTTAGAATACGCAGCCCAAATGGTCATTCCTTTTAAGGTTTCCTCTCTAGTTAAACCATTTTCTTTTTGGAATCCTCCTTCTGGATATTGCTCTAAATCCTGTCGAGATACAGATGCGTAAAACGTTAAAAACGGACTTACTTGCTCTACAGGAAAATCAGTTCCAAGAGCGATTTTTCCGTAGGCATTTAATAATTGTTTGTAGGCATAAGCGCCTTTCACACGCTCACTTCCTAAACGATCTTCAGCCCAATACATATCACTTGTTGCGTGCGTTGGTTGAATAGATGGCAATACGTTTTTATATAAATCAAAATCTTCTTGAGACACAACTTGAGCATGTTCAACTCTCCAACGTCTATTAGATTTTCCAGCTAACACTTTGTTATAGATTTGAAGTACAGCACGATTAGCAGAATCTCCAATGGCATGTGTATTCATTTGATAATCAGAATTAGCAATTCGTTCAGCATTTCTATTAAAGGTTTCTAAATCGGTAACCAATAACCCGAAATGACTTGGTTTATCACTATAAGGCGCTCTTAACATCGCTCCTCTTGAACCTAAAGCGCCATCAGCATAAAACTTAAACGATCGCACATTTAAACGTTCTGTTTTAATGGTGCCTTTATTGAGGTAATAATCAACATTCTCTTCGCTAAATGACACCATGGCATACACTCGCATTTTAAGATCTCCAGTCTTGTGTAGACTATCAATTATCTCAATCGCTTCTTGATTCAATCCTGCATCGTCAACGGTTGTCAAGCCTAAATCAAAACAGATATCTTGAGCTGTCAACAAAGCTTCTACTTTATCTTTTCGAGTTGGCTTTGGCCAGTAATCCATGACAAGCATTTCTGCATTGTCTACCAAAATACCTGTCAATTCTCCATTCTCGATTACAACTTCACCTCCTTCAAATTTACTATTTACAGTAACATTTCCTAAATCTAAAGCTGTTTGATTACATAAAATAGCATGACCATCTATACGAGTTAAAACGACAGGTGTATTAGGAAATAATTTATCTAATAGGTTTTTATTCGGAAAAACTTTGTCTTCCCAATCATTTTGATCCCAACCTCTACCCAAAATATAATCTTGATTCCTCTCATTTTGAAAATCTAACACGCGTTTCACAACCTCTTCAAAGCTTTCTGTTCCAACTAGATTCGCAACTTGCTGATTAAAACCTAAACCTAAAAAATGACAATGTGCATCTATAAGACCTGGAACAACGGTTTTGCCCTGAGCATCGATAGTGTTATTTGAAATATATTTAGATAGTAACTCATTAGTCGTGCCCACGGCTACAAATTTCCCGTCTTTAACTGCAAATGCTTCAGCTTTACTAAAATCAGTATCAACTGTATAGACATTCGCATTAATAAATAAAGTATCTACGGTTTGTTTATCTTCAGAACATGAAAAACAAATGATTAAAAAAAGAAGGACGGTTAGCTTTTTCATAGTTGAAATTTAATGACTATAAAAATACAAAAAGCATTCAATTCCATAAGAATGAATGCTTTTTTTAAAATTTAAAATACCTAGTTTTTAAAAATCAAACTGGTATGTAGCACCTGCTAAAAACTGAATGCCTTGAACAGGGTAATTCAACCAATGTTGATAATCTTGATTAGCGATGTTATTCGCTTTTGCAAACGCTGATAACTGATCATTAATTTTGTAGCCTACATGTGCATTCACATCAAAGAAACTATCTAAAGTAATCGTTTGTGGTGAACCAACTGGAAAGAAACTCTGCTCAATTGCAAACTGATCTTTACGTTCACCTACAAAAAACAAGTTAGCTCCAGCAAACCAATTCTCATCGATTTGATAATCTAAAAATAAGGACGCTTCAATATCTGGTAAGTTCCAAGCTTCGGCTTCATCATCTGTATCATAACCAAAATACTCTGCTTTTAATGCCAATTTAAAGTTCCGGTTGATATCAACATTTAATTCTCCTGCTATAGAAAACGTACTAACATCATCATAAACAACTCCCATAGAATTTCCTAATTGGTAATTCTCATTAGCTGTTCCTAACACAGAATTTGTTTTAAATAAAGCTCTATTAGAATCCGCTAAATAATGTCCGCTAATATTATAGCTTAAACTATTAGACAGTTTCCCTCTAAGTCCGATTGATGCATTGTAGGTTTGATCTGTAGGCGCAACAAATAGCGTTGGTGATACGAATGGATTTTCCTGAGCAAAATCGTAGTAAGAATTTTGAATCAAACCGCCTTCAATTCCACCATAAGCAATCATTAATTCGTCAACTAACCTATAACTTGCTGTAATATTTGGATAGATAAAAAGTTTACTCTCACTAGCTTCTGTATCGTTAAGATAAAGCAAATTAACTCCTAGATTCACTGTTAAGTCATCTTGATTCATTTGGTAGCTTGGTGCAATTCCAATATTGAAATTACCATATTTTAATTCTTCATCTAAATAATAATTTCTATCAAATGAGCCTCCAATATAATCGAATGTAACCTCAGTATTTATAAGCTCATCGCTTACTGGAACATCAAATCCTGATTTTAATACAAAACGGTTTTCGCCAGAATCTTGATTGTCTCCAAAACGTCTATACAATACACTTCCATTATTAATGATGGCATCTTCAAAGTTGATATTACCACCAAAATTTGCAGTATAAAATGAATGATCAACATCAAATTTATTGACATCTTGAACTGGAAGACCATACCAATTATAACTCTGTAATTGAAATCCACCTTCAACTTTCCAAGCGTAGTCTCTAAGTTTCTGACTATAATGTGCGTTCAATCCAGTTTCGGAAAAATTATCATCAAAATTTACACCTTCAATATCTCCTGCCGAAGAATGATGACTAAAATAACCACCAACACGTTCTGTGCTACTCAAAGCGTGATTTAAATACACTTCTCCAAGAATAGTAGTATATGTTCCAACGCCTAAAGACGCATAATTATCATATAACTTAACCGCCTTTTCTTTATCTACTTTAGCTGCTTTTCCTTTTGCAGGCGTAAAGGTTGAAGCCACAGGAATTGAAAAGATATTGTATTTAATTTCTTTTTTCTTAGCTGTTGTAGAATCGTTTAAACTCGGAGTTTCTTTGATTTTAAATGCATCAGAAATTTTTGGCGTATACGGTTTTACAACATTTACGGTTCCTGCATCTATAGAATCTGTTTCACGTTCTTGCGCAAATGACACAAAGATGTTTAAGCTTAGGATGGTTAAAACAATATATTTAAATCTATTTTGCATATGTTTTGATTTGATTGAATGATAACATTATTGTCCACTAATAATTGGATCGAAGCCATTGGCTAATGGATCACATTCGCTAAAATTTTGTTCTATTCCTGGGTTATTTGTAAACAAGCAAAAGAATCCTGATTTCAAAAATGTTTGTTCATTTACAACAACAATTTTGTATTTATAGGTTCCGTCTAGTATTCCAACAACACCACCTTCTCCTTGAAATCCAACTGGGAAAGACTCATCATTATTTTCTCCATAACTTGTACTCTCAAAAACTACCTCATCATCATTGTTATAGATGGTAACTGTGTGATTTTCGTAAAACTCGATATTATCAATTCCTAAAAGATCAATAATTCCGTCACCATTTGGAGTAAACAAATTCTCAACTACAATCTCACCTTGCAAGCCATTTAAATTATTAATATTAGCACCAAAAGCTGGATCTGGAGAGCAGCAACCATCAAAGGCGCTTTCTTCTTTTATCTCTTTAGAGTTATCGTCATCATCATTACATGATGTAAACGTAAATGCTAGTAGTAAAATGGGTAAATATTTAATTTTGAAATTCATAGTTTAGTTTTGTTCGGTTTCAACTGAAGCATTTGTTTTTGCTTCTTCTATTTTAATTGTGTTCAATTCGGTTTGAGCTTCTGCTACCACATCATCAAATTCGGCAAAGTTGGTAATTACACTTTCCAAAATATAAGTGGCTTGAAATGCATCACCTAAGGCATAATAGTTTTTAGCCATTAGCACTAATCCTTTTGCACTATAGTATTTATAACTACTGTAGTCTTTTGCTAATTTCTGGACTACGGTATTAGATGCTTCGTGGCTACTTTCCTTATTCTTAAAATAAGCATTGTAGTATAATGCTTCAGCTGCCAAAACACCATTTGCGATTTTTTCAACCTTAGCATAAGCGGTTTTTGCTTTGTCTTCATCTCTAGTTTTCATAGCAGAACGCGCTATGATAATTTGAGCATCACTTTTAACTTTGTTATCCAGTTTAGAATTCTTTAATGTTTTTTCAGCATATATTACTGCATCACTGTATTCCTCAATTTGGTAATAAGCGTTCATCAAATTAGATTGTGCATAGGTAATATTCTGTGGATAATCAGCTTCACCTTCCAAACGTTTCAATAACGGAATTGCTTTATTCCAGTTAGAATTGTTAAGATATATTTCAGATAATTTCACAATAGCCTGCTCTGTAAATTCTCCTTTTTGCTTAGCAACCACATATTCATAATGCGAAAGTGCATTTTCAGGCAATTGCTTTTTTGAATACAATTCAGCGATATAGAAATGTGATTTTAAAGCGTGAATACCATTTGGAAATTCATTCAAGTACTTATTAAACTGACGAATGGCTTTATCTGTATTATTATCTAGATATTGCTTCTCTGCTGCTAAGTACGCTGTATTATCTAATTCTGCATCTGTAACATCAACATAATCTAAGGTTCTTACCCAAGCTGCGTATTCATCAACGCGTCCCAAATCGATATAAATCAAACGAGCTGTATACACTGCCTGATTGGCTTCTTCGGTAGATGGAAAATCTCTAGCGACTTTCTTGAATTTAGTTAAGGCTCGTTCATTGTCGTTAGTATTGTAATACGATAACCCTTGACGTAATAAAGCTTTAGGAATGAAAACGCTATTACTATATTCTGAATTGAGTCTATCATACATGGTCATGGCTTTATCAATCTCATTTGATTTCACATACGAATTTGCTAATTCATACATGGCATCATCACGTAAGGATGATTTTGAAAAATCCTTTATAAAAGTGTCTAAGCCTTTGATTTTTTTTGAACCTTGTCCAATGTAACCATAGCTCATTGTCTTTTGAAAAGACGCATAATCTGATTCAATTTCATTGATACCAATTGCTTTATCATAAGCTGTAATTGCCATGCTATAATTACTTGACACAAAATGACCATCACCTAGTCTTAGATAGGCATCATTTAATCTTAATTTATCATCTTTATGATTATCAATAAACTTTTGAAAACTTGCCGTTGATTGGTTATAGTTTTTAAGTTTGAAATACGTGTAAGCTATATTGTAATCAATATTATTAATTTCATCAACTTGTGACGCTTCGCTTTGTTGCATGAATTGTTTAAACCCAATGAGAGCATCATCAAAATTACTTAAGTGGTAATCTGTTTCAGATTTCCAAAATGTAGCTCTGGCAGTAAAAACAGGATCTTTTGCTTCTTTGGTTGATAAATCAAATAGGTTTTTAGCTTCAATATAATCGCCTTCATTATAGACTTCTATACCTCTGTAAAATGCTACTTTCTGATATGCTACACGGTTTTCAAAACTCTTTTTATCCTTTAAGAGTTTAATCGCTTCTTTGTAGTTTTTTGACGTAATGTAAGAGTCGATTAATAAAGTTTCTAATTCTTCTTTATAACCAGTATCTGGATATTTATCTAAGTAACCTGCCAAAACTTGAGGAACCGATTGATACGGATTTCCAATCTCGTAGCTAATCTTGGCGTAGTTTAACCAAGCATCTTCTTGAATTTGTAAATCATAATCCATTTGAGACGCATTTCTAAAAGCATTTAAAGCTTCTTGTTTCTTTTCTAAATTGATATAACTTTCACCTAAATGGTAATATGCATTTTGAGCAACTGCATTGTTACCATCTATAATTTTGTTGAATTCTGAAATGGCATTATCAAAATCGTTTTGTTTGTAATACGCATATCCTAATTGGTAATAATCGGTATTATTCCAACGTCCACGTTTACCTTTATACGCCTTTAAGAATGGAATAGCTTCAGGATATTGTTCCAAGTTAAAATAACTCTCTCCAATAATTTTTGACAACTGTGATTTTTCTTGCGGACTGCCATTGTCTACTTGAGCTTTAGCTAACTCAATAGCCTTTTCAAATTTACCTAGTTTAAAGTTTAGGTCTGCTTGGTAATATGATAACTTCTCTTTGTACTTTTCTTCATCACTTACTTGATCAAAATACTCATTCGCTGTATCATAGTCGTCACCTTCATATGCCATAAAGCCAATATAATATTTAGCTTGTGAACCGTATTCTTTCGAATTAACTACACGATTTAAATATTTATTAGCTCCAGTTTCGTCTCCTGTAGAATACAATGTGTAACCATAATTAAAATTGAATTTAGCACGATCTGAACGAGCGATGCTATTTTCATCTACTTTGTCGTACCACTTTCTTGCATAAGAATATTTACCATTTGCAAAATAATAATCCGCAACATCTAAAAATGCAGTATTTCGTTTTGTACTTGTTGGGTATGTGTCTACAAAGTCTTGAATTAAATCATCCGCATTTTGCTGGTTTAAACGCACAGCACAATTAGCAATGTAATACGTACAATCTGATTCTAAAGTCTCATTAGGAGCTTCCTTCTTTATATCTTCAAACAAAGACTGAGCAGCTTGGTACTGTTTATTATTATAAAGCGTTAGTGCTTTTTGATAATCTACCAAATCACTTGTATAGGTGGCAGATTGTTGTGCTTGTAGGTATAAACTGCACAACAAAAAAGTAAGCAAGATACTTAGTTTTCTGAAAGTCATTAGGTTCGATTTTTAATTGATGTCAAAAATAATTTATCTGCTATCTATAACGCAACAATCGTGCTATAATTATAAACAGACTTATTAAAAGGACTATAAATACAAGATTATGTTACAGGCGACGTTACACATTAGAATAAATGTTCATCAAATTTTCAGTAAACACATTCCTTTATCAATTTCAAGAATTTGATTTTTGAAAATTGGAATTTGATTTTTTTTTATGATACATTTACATATTAGAATACTAGTCTTAAAATTTCTTTATGTCTGAAACTATTTTACAACTCAAAAACGCTTCTATTTATCAAGGTGATAACATGGTATTATCTGATGTAAATATTGAAATGAACAAAGGTGATTTTGTATACCTCATTGGAAAAACTGGAAGTGGCAAAAGTAGTTTTATGAAAACCCTTTATGGTGATTTAGAGCTTACAGAAGGTGAAGGTCATATTGTAGACTATGACTTAAGAACCCTTAAAGAAAGTGAGATTCCATTTTTAAGACGAAAATTGGGTATTGTATTTCAGGATTTTAAGTTATTACCTGATCGTACGATTAATAGTAACTTAGAATTTGTACTTAAAGCTACAGGTTGGAAAGACAAGACTAAAATTGCAGAACGTGTAGAAACCGTTCTTGATAAAGTGGCTATGAAAACCAAGGGATTTAAGTTTCCTCATGAATTATCTGGAGGAGAACAACAGCGTATCGCAATAGCAAGAGCTTTATTGAATGAACCAGAACTTATATTGGCCGATGAGCCTACTGGTAACCTCGACCCTCAAACTAGTATAGAGGTTATGGAAGTCTTAAGAGATATCAACAAAAACGGCAACACCATTTTAATGGCTACACATGATTATGCTTTGCTCTTAAAATATCCTAGTAAAACTTTGAAATGTGATGAAAATAAGGTGTTTGAAGTCGTACAACGTAAAAGTTAAAATCCTAACCAGCTAAAAAAACGTTTAAAGAAATTAGGATTCTCTTCTGAAATCTGAACAGTTCTTTGGTCTTCAAATTCAATTACAAATACTCCAAAATTAGATAAGGTCTTTTCTGCTGCTGTATTATGAATTGGTTTTTCAAATTCAGATAACTGCATTGGAAATGTTATTTTCAAATCTTCAGGTAATATTCCTGTTTTCAGAACTAAATTAGGGTTTTCAACATCATAAATGCTAAAATTTAATCCTGCTTTCAAATCTGGTTTAGAAAAATCTGCTATGATATCTTTACTATCTTCATTAAATAAAACCACTTTATACGTCAAAGCTTTATGTTGATATTTAGTAATACTAACAACCGATTTCATATCAAATTGTTTGATGCTTTTCCAAGTGCTTTCTTCATCCAAACCAAATTTAGATTGCCATCTCTCTAGGTTATAATCTTTGTCGCCTTTAATTCTGAAACTAGAATTCTTTTTAGTGTAATACACATTGTTTTTAAACTTCCAGTCAATAATATTTGCAAGTACTGAAGATTGCAAGTTGACATAACCTGAGTATATTCTATTGCCTTCAAATATTAATGATTTTGCATGTAGAATACGAAGCGCATTATTCCTGCCAATTATAATATTGTCTTTGATTATTATATTTTCAACTGGGGAATATTTAATAAAACCTAAAGTTAACGAAGCTCCATCACCATTAATCTCTGCATTTTTAATATCGGTATTATGATAGAAAATATTGGTTTGAACCTTTACGTTTTTAGCAATATTAATTCCGTTTTTATCTCCTGAAGCAATAATGAGATTGTCTTTAAACTCCTGAGCTGGATTACCATTATTGAAAATAACGTTGTTCTTAATCTCAAAATTTTTTACATAATCAATTTTAGCATTTGCATTTGCTGACCACACTTCAATGCCTTTATAATAATTATTGAATATGATGCAATTCCGAATGACTCTCGTTTTGTTACTAATATTTTGAGTATATAAACCTTCACCTAAACCTCTACCATCTTTAGAAATGTATCCATTATTATAAATAACACAGCCATCAAATAGGGTACCTCCAGTTTGCTTCCATGAACCTACACCAAGTCCTGGATTATTATAAACTTTAAGGTTAAGAAATTGACAGTCTTGACCAGATGAATGTTCAAGGCCTGTAACGACTTTAAAATTTTCATCTTTGCCATGTCTTGAAAATTCTCCTAAAAAGGTGATTTCAATGTTTTTATAAATGACTTGTTTTCCTTTAACTTCAAGGACATGTCTATTGGGAGAGTTTACATTTCCATTTAAAATAACCTTGTCATTTTTAAAAGCTGAAACAGTGATAAACTTATTTGCTTCAAGACTTTGAAGTGTACTCACAAATCTGCCCTTATAGATGCCTTGATGCAACCAAATTGTATCTTCAGAATTTACTATATCAGACTTTTGACTAAGTGCAGTTTGTAAATCCCAAGGATTATTAATAGCACCAGTTCCATTCTGAGTCCCTGGAGTTTCGCTATGATCTTTTGGAAACACATGAAATTCTTGTTGAGCATAACTAATTAGGCTCAGACCTATACCAAATATGATTGTTAAAACTTGTTTCATGTACTTATGTTGACAATATCTATACCAAATGTATGAATACAATAAACTATAGAGTTTATTTTTAATCTAAATTATTGTTTTAGCTTTGAATAAATTTAAAACAAAATATGAGTTTTTTATTAAAGCGATTATCTCAAAAAAACAGTTGGAATAAAGTGTTTAAACAACGACTTACAGAACCATTTCATCTAAATGTGATAGCGCTATTTGTTTTTATTTTTGGTTCTTTCCGCAAAAAAGTGGCCTATGATTTAGTCATTCGTCCACAACATGCCTTCGGACTTTTAAATGCAGCTGATCAAGCTAAATTAAGAGGTTTCAATGAGATTACTATTATTGAGTTTGGTGTAGCAAATGGAGCTGGATTAATGAATTTAATCGCCATAGCCAATAAAGTAACAAAAGAGACTGGTGTTAAAATTCATATTTATGGATTTGATACAGGTGAAGGTATGCCAGAACCAATTGATTATAGAGATCATCCTGAATATTATAATACTGGAGATTTCCCGATGAATAAAGATTTACTGGAAGAAAAAATAAAAGGTAAAGCAACGATTATTTATGGTCCAATTAAAGAGAAAGTATCTCACTTCATAACAAACATTTCTAAAAATGCACCTATTGGCTTTGTATCTATTGATGTAGATTACTACAGTTCAACTAAAGAAGTGCTTGAGTTACTTAAAGCTGAAGCCACCTGCTTCCTACCATTGACTTATGTTTATCTAGACGATATTTTCATGTCGCATCACAATGAAAAATGTGGTGAGATGCTTGCCGTTTCTGAATTTAATGAAGAACAACCAAGACGTCAGTTAAGTTATCACAGGTTTTTTGAAAACCAACGTATTTTTAAAAATGCAAATTGGGTAAAGCAACTCTATTATTTTCATGTCTTAGATCATCCGTATAGATCAGATTTGAAGAGAGACAGGAAAGCTTATGTTTTAGATAATCCTTATTTAAAGTTTGAAGGAAATAAAAAACAATTCGATTAATCCTTCTTTTTATAAAAGTGCGGATTTTTACGAATTCCTTTTTTAAATACTTTTCGAATTAGCATTCTGAGATTTGCATCTAAATCTAAAATAATGTTAGTGAATGTATCTTCAGGACGTCCTCTAAATTTAGTCACGTGAAACTTATCGGTTTCATTTAAAGGTTCATCGCTAAAATAGTAATTTGAGATACAGCATCTACTTCTATCTACCATGACTTGATTTACAGAATGCCAAGATTTATCGTGTGTAGCCATTACTGCCAACCTATTAAACTTACTTTCTACAACAACTGATTCCTTTTTGGGACCATTTGGCCAAAGCTCAAGGTGACCTCCATTTTCAGTTTTCCAATTTGGTGTCACATAATACAATAAATTTAAAACTCGCCAGCGTTCACGTTCAGCATCATGTGAATTGTCTAGATGCGGATTAAGAAAATTATTGTGAGCCATTTGTGAAATACCTCCAGCATACAAAGATTCATCAGCATAAAGTGAGTCAACGCCACATATTTCACCAATTAAGTTTACAATTTTTGAATCTTGAAAAGCGTAAAGTACATGCTCTAAAAGCTCATTATGTTTATCCATTTGTGCAGAAACATACTTGTACTCTCTTATACTTTTTAAACCTCGCATTTCAGAAATATCTGGAAAGACTTCAAAACATTGTTTAGCTAGACTTTCAGGAAGTAAATCATCTATATAAAAAAAACCGATTTGAGATTTAGAAGCATCATAATTCGCTTTTAGCTCGTCTTGTTTCTCTTTAATCTTTTGGTAAATGAGTTCAGAAATGTCTTTAGATTTAGAACTATCCATGTCTGTCTTTTTTGAGTACTGCAATTTAACGCTTTTAATTCTTATTTTAGCAGTCATGATTTCTGTATTAATTCCAGTATACAATTCTAATATCGTCACACTTGTGACTCATGTTCATACGCAATTACAATTGTGTAACGTGCCATTTGAAATTATATGCTTGGATGATGCCTCTACTTCAGAGGTGACTAATGAAAATGATAACATTTCAAACTTAGACTTCACTAGTTATATAAAAAGCAAAGAAAATCTTGGAAGAACAAATGCTAGGCAATACCTAGCAAAAAAAGCAACTTATGACTGGCTATTTTTTTTGGATGCAGATGTAATTCCGAAGTTGGACACTTTTATTAGTAATTATCTCATATTTATTGATTCAGATTATGAGGCAATTTATGGAGGATTTGCATATCATGAAAACATTCCAGATTCAGACTATATGCTGCGATGGAAGTACGGAAAAACACATGAACAAATTAGTGCCATCCAAAGAAACAAAAGGCCATACAAGGTTATTATTTCTGCGAATTTCATGATTAAAAAACCTGTCTTCATAGACATCAACTCTCAAATAGAGCAAAAAGGATATGGTTTTGATAATTTTTTTGCCGCTTTACTCAAGATGAAAAAAATCAAAGTCTTTCATATAGACAACGAAGTTTATCATTTAGGAATTGAAACCAGTGCTATATATTTAAATAAAAAAGAAAAGGCTGCTGAAACTTTATTATCATTACATAAAGCAAACAAAATTGGAAGTCATCAAAATGACTTATTGCTTTTATTTATTAAACTGAAACGATATAGATTACATTATATATTCTCCTTAGTTTACAAAACATTTAAAAAGACGTTAAAGCAAAATTTATTAAGCAGTCGTCCTTCAATGAAGGTCTTACAATTATATAGAATTTGTTATATGTGTTATAAAGATTTAAACTATTAATGAAACCCTATTTTTCCATAATCATTCCTTTATATAATAAGGAAAAGCATATTAAAGACACACTTAATAGTGTCTGGTCTCAAAGCTTTGTAGATTTTGAGGTGATTGTTGTTAATGATGGTTCGACAGATGATAGTTTAGAAAATCTAAAAACCATAACTGATAACCGTTTAAATGTATTTAGCACTAAAAACCAAGGGGTTTCTAAAGCAAGAAACTATGGTATTTCAAGAGCAAGTTCTGATTTAATCGTGTTTTTAGACGCTGATGATATTTGGCTGGAACACCACTTACAAGATCTTAAAGATTTGCATGAACAATTTCCAGGTTGTGGCATGTATTGTAAGTCTTATGACAAAAAAGATGGTTCTACTTTAATTGCTTCAAAGTTTAAAAATATTACAACTGACTCACCATGGAAAGGCATTGTTGAAAATTATTTTTATTCAAGTCAAATAAGTAGTATTGCTTGGACTTCAGCTGTAATGATTCCGAGATCTACTTTTGAAACCATTGGCAGCTTTAATACTGCATATAACTCAGGAGAAGATACTGATTTATGGATTAGAATTGCATTAGAATATCCTGTAGCGTTTAGCAATACAGTAAGTGCGATTCATAACTTAAGCTCAGACCATAAAATTACAGATTTAAAGCTCTCTGCTAGAAGTCATATAGATTTTAATGAATTTCAAGGTCAGGAAAAACAGAATGAAAGTTTAAAAAAATATTTAGATCTAAATCGTTATTCAGTCGCTATTCAATATAAATTAGAAGATAATTCATCAGTAGCCAAAAACATATTCAGCCATATTAAAAGTGACAACCTAACTTCTCTACAAAAAATTTTATTTAGCCTCCCAAATTCTGTAATTAGACAGGGATTGAAATCAAGAAATTTCCTTAGACGATTAAATCTTGATTTAAGATTGTTTAGATGATACAAACATATCGTAATCTCTAATATATTCACTTTCGTTATACTCTGTTGAAGCGAGAACTAAACAGACAGCTCCAGAAGAAAAATTTTCAATTTCACGCCAAACACCAGTAGGAATATAAAGTCCGATATGAGGCTTATTAAGCATAATTCGTTCACTTTTTTTTCCATCATTAACGATAACTTCAAAACTACCACTCAATGCTAATATTAAAGATTGTTGTTCTTTATGTGCATGACCTCCACGATACGCATCACTAGGCACATCAAAAAGATAATACACACGTTTAATTTCAAAAGGGATACAATCACCTTCAATTACAGCTAGACTTCCTCTCACATCGTGAGCCTTAGGTATGTGAATTAATTTAACACCCATTTTATCTTAAATCTTATCTATTAAATCATTTCGTTTTAAACGCTTGTATTCTTTTATACCCTTAAATCCGGTAATAATTTTAGGAACTATTTCTCTAAATGATATATAGCTATGCCTAATCAAAAAGAACACATACTTGAACACCCAAATATAACTCAAATTACCATAAAATCTGCAATTAAGAGCTGCTCGAGCAAAAATTGCATTATCACTTCCCATATGTCGTCCTGAACTTTCATTAGGATGCATTACTATGATTTGAGATATATGAATCATTGATAAATTCTTATCAAACGCGCTTCGTAAAAACACATACTCAGTCTCACCTTTAAATATAGAACCCACTCCAAAATAATGATTAAAATAAATAGCATTCTCTCGAAAGGCTTTTCTATTGAATGTAATTACCCAAGTATAAATCTTTTTAAGTGACTTTTTATTATGAACACCTTCTGGGTAATAATTCGTGTAAAGTTTCCCTAATTCATTAACAGCCTCGAATGAAATCATCGCTGCATTTGGATGATTTTCATAAGCCTCAATAATACTATTTTTTAAATTAAGTTTATAGACGATATCATCATCAGACATTAAGCAAATGTCTTTTGAGGCATTCTGTATAGCAAGGTTTCGACTAGCTGGAGATCCTCTTTTAAAAGAATTGAAGACTTTAATATTCGGAATATCAGACACTAACAACTTATCTTCTGTTGTTTGATTAACAATAATTAAGTCGAAATCATCAATATTGTTATGAATAAACATAGGTTGCAAGAAAGCTAAATCCTGCTTAAACATAGTAGATATTAAAATTTCAATACGTAATGACATTATAGAATAAGTGGCTATTTGATATGAATTCTTATTTTTGTTAAAAGTAATATTTTTATGCGAGTATTATTAATTGGAGAGTATAGTGGACATCACAATGCAGTGAAAGAAGGTCTTGAGAAATTGGGACATGAAGTTTTACTGGTTGGTAATGGTGATGGGTTTAAAAACTATCCTGTTGACATTAATATTAGTCATTCGTTTCACAATAAAATTTTAAAGAAATTTAAAGTTGGTTTTTTTAAACTAACATCAATAGATTTAGGCTCTTTAGAAGTATATCTTAAAGCCATATCTCACCTCAAAAAGTTCAAAGGGTTTGATGTTGTAGAGTTGATGAATGAATCGGCATTAAGTATAGCTCCTAAATATCAAATACGATTTTTAAAAAAAATTCTTAAGTATAATAAAAAGTTAGTTTTAATTTCAAGTGGAATAGATCATCAATGTATGTCTTACATGATGGAAGGAAAATTCAGATATAGTATAATGAGCCCTTATTTAGAGGACCAATCCTTATATGAAACGTATCAATTTCAATTACAATACTTGAATGAGGAATTTACTAATCTTCATAATTTCATTTACAAACAGTGTTATGGTGTGATTGCATCAGACATGGATTATCACATTCCGTTAGTAGGACATGAAAAGTATTTAGGTTTGGCTCCAAATCCAATAAACACAGATAGAATAGAATACATTCCTATTAAAATAGATGAAAAGATAAAAATATTTCATGGTGTAAACACGTCTGCAATGCATAAAAAAGGGAATCATTTTTTTATTGAAGCTCTAAAAATTATCGAAGAAAAATATGCAGATAAAGTAGAGATAAAAACAACTTACAGTATTCCTTATGATGAGTACATAACTCTTTATGAAGACTGTCACATTTTACTAGATCAAGTGTATGCATTCGACCAAGGATTTAATGCATTAGAGGCCATGGCTAAAGGTAAAGTTGTTTTTACAGGTGCAGAACAAGAATGGCTAGACTATTATAACTTGAAAGAAGATACTGTTGCAATTAACACATTACCTGATGCAAAAAAAATTGCTGAAAAATTAGAGTGGTTAATCCTTAATCCAGATCAAATTCATACCATCTCTAAAAATGCCAGAGCGTTTGTTGAGAAAGAACATCACTATTTAAAAGCTACAAAAAACTATATTGAAAAGTGGAATGTAACTAAGCCCTAGGGAATCTCAATTCTAAAGAAATACGAGTTATATCTTCATTTTGATTTACTGCAGCACCGTGAATTAGGTATGGTGAAAAAATAAGGGCTTGCCCATAATTAATTTTCGGTCTCATCATCTTTATCACACCTTCACTTGTTTCTAAAATACAAGGCACATAATATATGTTACCATTAATTTTAGCGCCTTTACTTTCAGTTCTTAAAATTTGGTTTTCAGGAATTAAATGACTTCCTGGAAGTACTGGCAACGATGCTTTATCATTACAACCTTCAATTGGAATCCAGACGTTTATTATATCCTTCCAATAACTCAAATAGCCATCACGATGTGGTGGGTTAATATCTAATGAATTCGGTCTACTTATTCGTATTTGAATATGAGATTTTTTCAATTCTTCCACCCAAGAGGTCAGTTTATATCCCAAAATATTACCGAATTTTTCTACTAAGGAGTCAATATCAAAATCAAAATCGGAATTTTCAAGATTACGAGTCACATCAATTACCTTATTGTGAAGTGCATCAGAATTAATAACTTCATGATATTTATCTAAAGTAAATGTGTTTTCATCAAATTCAATATTATTTAATTTAAACGCATTAATAATATTTTTTTTAATTGATGTTTTAAGATTTAAAAACTGATTTTCTTGAAAGGCTTCTACAATGTCATAACCTACTTCTTTCCATGACATTTTTGAAATAACATTATCCTGCTCCTTAAAAAGCAGTTTATTTTCGCCCCAAAAAAACTCACCTTCAACATTAAATTTAAAAGGTTGATGGTCTATAATTAATTCACACGCTTTTTTGGTCATTTTAGTTACCTTTAAATGAATTTTCAGTCAAATTTAATAAAATAAAGAGTGCTAATTTTCATAACTTGGAACAATAAAATAAAAATAATATAGATTTAAATCTTAAAACCAATAAACCATTATTATCTTGTGTTTCATATTTAATTTGAAATGAGTATTCAAATACCAAATACATCAAATTTTCCTAATCTATTTATTCCTGGAGCTGCAAAGTCTGGCACAAGTACGTTGCACGATTTATTGAACCAGCATCCTAAAATATGTATGTCTTCTTTAAAAGAACCATACTATTTAATTAATGATAATTTCGAAGATAGAAAGGAAGTATACAATACAAAATATGAAACTCTTTTTAAGAATAAACCAAAAGCATTGTTTAAAGGTGATTCAAGTACCGCATATATGCTTTTTCCAAATTTTATTGAACGAGTAAAGGCTAATGTTACCAAAGATGTGAAGTTTATTTTCATTTTAAGAAACCCAATAGATAGGATTTATTCGCATTATTGGTATTTAAAAGGCCTTGGAAGCGAATCTTTAGGTTTTAGGGAGGCTATAGAAAAAGACAAGCATATTGAACCTAATATGTCAAATAAATTACCAGAAGGAAAATTTAAAAACTACTATCAATATGGTTTATATGGAAAATGGTTAGAGAAATTCTATAGTAATTTTAGTGATAATCAAATTAAGGTTATTTTGTTTGAAGATTTAAAAGAAAACCCATTAGAAATTACTAATGGGTGTTTTTCGTTTCTAGAATTGCAACCTATTGACCATTTAAATGAAATCAAGTCCAATTCAACAGTGATTTTGAAATATCCTAAACTCCATAAATCCATTTTACGTTTTACCCAAGGAAGCATAAAATCAATGAAACCAATATATAGATTGGTTCCTAGAGCTTTAAAGACATTTATTAAAAAGCGTACTTCAAATTTTATAATAAAAGTAACTAAAACATCAAAAACATATCCTGAATTATCTTTATCAGACAGAAAATGGGTTCAAAGTTTATATGAAGATGATTTTGAACTTTTAAAAAAAACAACAAGTCATAAGTTTAAACCCTGGAAAGACTTTAACTAATCATGAGTTTACTAAAAACAACATTCTTTTCAGGCATAAGCACAGGAGTTTCACTTATCTGTAGGCTGATAACCAATAAAATTATTGCAGTATATCTAGGCACCAACGGAATGTTTTTACTAGGTCAGCTTAAAGACTTCATTAATATTGGAAAAATAGCAGGAAGCTTAGGATCTGGTAATGGTATTATTAAATATGTAGCATCCTATAAAGATGATCAAGAAAAGATGAAATCCTTTTTATCTACTAGCCTTAAACTTCATATTTATTTTTCGCTTTTAGTTTGCTTCCTCACTTTTATTTTTAAGGATCAATTATCAAATTATTTGTTTAACGATCATAAGTTCTCAAATGCTATTGCGCTTTTATCATTTTCATTTATAACCGTTTCCATACACAGTTTTTTTATGGCTGTTTTTAATGGTCTCAAAAAAATCAAAACGTATATTACAATTAGTATTATATCCACGATTATTGCTTCAGCATTAGTTGTCGTTCTTGTTTTAAAATTTAAACTCTTAGGTGCCTTTTATGCCCTAATATTGAGCCAATTTCTAGGGTTTATAATTTCTATACTTTTTATTAGGAAGCTCAATCTCATATCTTTAGAAAACTTCTCCTTTAGAATAAATAAAACACATTTTAAAAACTTAACTAAGTTTTCATACATGGCAATTGCAGCTCCCGTTTGTATGATTAGCGCTACTCTATTTATTCGTTTCTTTTTAAATGATAATTTAGGTTCAGAATATGCAGGATCATGGGAAGGTATGTGGCGAATTTCGGCAATATACATTATGTTTCTAACGACAACATTTAAGTTCTATTTATTGCCTACTTTTTCTGAAATCTCAGGTAACCAATTGAAAAAAGAAGTGTTTAAGGTTTGGACATTAAGTATTCCAACAATTATTATCATTACGCTAACTGTCTACTTTTTAAAAGATTTTATAATTCCGTTACTGTTTAGTAAAGAATTTATTCTAATAAATACAATCCTATTGTTTCACCTTTTAGGTGATGCTATAAAAATTAATTCTTGGGTTCTTGGGAATATATTAATAGCAAAAGCTAATACTAAAGTGTTTATAATCTTTCAAATTGGTTGGGCTGTTATTTTTTGTACACTATCCATAATCCTCATAAAGACTAATGGATTTGTGGGCGTTTCTATAGCTTACTTTCTAACCTATGTTTTGCACTTTATTGCTATGAATATATACTTTAGAAAACTTCTCTGGTTAAAAGATTAATCTGAAAAACTATTTATTGCTGTTCTTCTGTTATCACTCCAAATAGGGAATTACTGAATACAAGTAGCACAATTAAAAAATGCATTAAATAACTAAAAAAGTGTCCCATAACTGCTCCTTCTACACCATAGAGATCAATTAAATACACACTCGTTAAGTAAAGCATAATTACTAAGAAAATTTCAATAATTATAAATTGAGTAAACATCTTTTTTGCCAAGAATTGGTACGCGATTACAATTGATAGTACTTTTACAAAATCTCCTAATAATTGCCACAAAAATAAATTTTCAACAGGTTGAAATTCTTCTGAGAACACTAGGTTTACGACAAATGGTCTTAAGAAATAGATCGCTATTAATCCTAAACCGAATATTGGCATTACAGATTTATAGAATCCAAAAACTTCTTTTCTAAATTCCTTTTTACTATCAATTTCACTAAATCTAGGTATGATATAAAGCGTCATTATTGACGTAACGAACATCAAATAATAATCTGAAATTCGATTCATGGCTTCCCAGTATCCAGCTTGCTTGATTCCTAGTTCTTCAATTAAAAAATTACGAATCATTATTGAAGTAAACGGTAATGCAATAGCAGTAACCAAAGCCATTGTTGCATATGGCGCGAACGTTTTCAATACACTCAGACTCATATGTGATATCTTAATTTGAGGCATTAAATTTCTCCGATTGATAATACCGACAAGTGTAATTAAAAACAATAATGAAGGAGCAATCACTGCAGCAATTAATGCACCATCAATATGTTCGATATAGATAAGATATAAGGTGACACTCAGTCCGAGAATCTGACCAATAATATTAATTATCAATAACATTTTAAAATTTGAAAACCCGTTCATTATTCCGAAACAGAACATATTCAAAGAATAAAATGGAAGTGCCAATGCTAATACCTGAATCACATAGCCATAGTTATAATTTGAAGAAAATAGAAAGTCATTTATAAACTCCGCATTATAATAACACAAAAAAGACATTAAAATGGTTGAAAAGAACCCTAAGTAATAGGTCGTAGAAATCGTTTTACTTAACTCTAAAGCATCATCTTTACATTTAGCTACAGTTTTAACAAAGCCGTTGTAAAAGCCTAGAATAGCAAACGATTGTATGGCACTTAAAAAGTTTCTTAAATTACCAATAAGCGCCATCCCTTCTACTCCAATAAAAATAGCGATTGCCTTAGAAGTTAAAATTCCAGCAATTATTTTGGTAGCAATAGTAGCCGAATTAAGATGTGCAACCTTAAACAGCACATTGGTATTAATGTACTTAATAAGCTTTTTCAATTAATAACGATTTAGGGCATTAATAACAGTTTGAACCTCTTCATTTGTCATTACAGGACTTATTGGTATACTTACCACAGTCTCATGAATAGATTCTGTTACAGACAAATATAGTGTTTTATAAGTCGAGAAGGCCTCTTGCTTATGAGGCGGAACAGGGTAATGAATAAGATAACCTATTTGATTACGCTCTAAATATGTTGTAAAATCTAACCTATCTTTTACACGAACTACAAACACATGAAACACATGGTTTTCAGAGTTGTTGTATTCGGGAAGTTCTATTTTATTATTCTGAATTTTCTCCAGATAGATTTTTGCAATATCACGTCGTCTATTATTGTCTTCATCGAGATGCTTAAGCTTTATGTTCAAAAAAACGGCCTGTAATTCATCTAAACGACTATTAATACCTAACGATTCATTTATATATTTTTTTGAGCTGCCATAATTACGTAACAGGCTTATCTTATGTGCTAATTCTGTATCATTAGTAGTTACAGCTCCTGCATCACCTAATGCTCCAAGGTTTTTAGTAGGATAAAAACTAAATCCAGCTGCATCAGCCAAATTTCCCGCTTTTTTTCCTTCATTATCCAAAACAGCTCCATGTGCTTGAGCAGCATCTTCAACGACTAGTAGGTTATGGTTTTTTGCAATTACATTTATGCTTTTCATATCTGCTAATTGACCATAAAGATGAACTACAAGAATCCCTTTTACTTTCGGACTAATGTGCTTTTCAATTTCAGAAGGTGATATATTAAAACTAGCTTCATCAGGCTCCACAAACACAGGTTTTAAACCAGAATTAATAACTGACAAAATACTTGCTATATACGTGTTAGCAGGCACAAGAATTTCATCATTTGGTTGCAACTTTCCAAGTTCTATATAGGCTTTGAAGATTAATGTTAGTGCATCTAATCCATTGGCTACTCCAACACAATGTTTTGTACTACAGTACTTAGAAAAATTGGTTTCAAAGGTTTTAACCTCGTTTCCAAGAATATAATATCCTGAATCTAAAAAGGACTTGAACTTTGACGAATATTCGTCTTCAAATCTAGCGTTGACTTTATGTACATCTAAAAAAGGAATCATAACCAAATGTCATTTAAACGATTATAGTTTTTAGTACTCATTTTATAAAAATCATGGCTTATAGCTCTAGCTCCAAAACTTTCCTTCCATTTTAATAACCCACGATTAACTTGCTGTCCTTGATTTTCGTTAGAAATACCAAAACTAAAATAGCGTTTGTGTTTAAATTCAGTATGAATCAATTGATCAAAAATGGCATCCAATCCTGCTAAATCCTTTTTTGAATCTAGAGTTGATATATATTGTGCATGCACAACTTGATCAGTCTCAAAAACAGTAACTCCAGCAATAATCACATCATCATGATACGCATTAAACTGTCTAATGTGTTTTGGGAATTTGGTCTTTAAGCTATTTATATCTTCAACATTGTGTGTTGGTAATGCTTCATGTCGTTCTTTTAAATTCGGAATAAGAATCATATTAAAAAACGCTTCACAATCTTCTACTTCTTTTACTACAACCTGATTTGATATTGCTTTCTTTAAGTTTCGTTTTCGATTTGAAGAGGTGATTTTCAATGGTTCCCTAAAATCTATTACTGTAGAAATGTCTTTTCTAATAATTTGTGCATCTGTTTTAAATAACAAAAAATCCATTTCATCACTAGGCAACATATGATATATCTTAGGTAGCAATTTCAACTCGAGGTTATCAAAATTGTTTTCATTTAAATATTTCAAAAGAATTTTAAATGCTTCTAAAACATCTTCAAATTTACAGTCTTTCTTAAGTAGTAAACCTCCATAACTTAAACCTTGATGAGAGTATACATGACTGCCTTTGCTATTTGCCGGAAGCAATGCAAAAAGATCGTTGCCTTTATACAACATTAAAGAAAAGTCATTGAATCTATCACTATGATAGTCCATGAAGTCTCTTTGAAATAAAAATGTAGCATTTTTAGAGGTTGCCACGAATTCATCCCAATGATCTTTAAATTCTGAATGATATGGTTTGACTGTAATAATAAACTGATATTTAATAATGATTGAAAATACTAATTTAAGATGGTTTTAAAAACTACATTTCCATTCTGATCTATTAATTCATATACATCAAAAGGTGCGTCTTTTTTTATAATACCATAACTTGAGTTATTTTCTAAAGCATTTAAATAACTTTTGTCATCACTAAGATATGAAAATAAAACCCTAAACAAATTGACATTAGATTTTAAATCTTTATCAACTTGAATATTACCATCAGGCCATTTTATGGCTAAGGCGCTTGAAAACATAGAATGCACTAAATCTTTATCAGATTGCTTTGTTTTTGATTGCTTCATATAATCAAATCCAACATATCCTCCATGATCAGCCATTATAATAATTATACCATTTGAGTCTTTATTTACGATATAATTTACTAGATCTTTAATCCAAACATTTGCTTCCTTTATACGTTTTTGATATAATCTTTTTTCTTCTTCTTTTCCTTTAGATGACATATTATCGACGCTAATATGACCTGGTAGATATCTTTCAATAAAAAAGAAATTATTGCCTTTATTAGAACTGTTTTCTAAAGCAATTTTAAAATCATGAGTAACATCTTTTTCGAAATCAAAACCTTTTGAAAAATAAGGAATCTCATTTAAATCAATGTTGCAATAATCAAATTTTAAATTAGGTCTATTAACTAAAAAATAAGGTGAATCTACAATTAAGTGAGTTTTGTAATCATTATTTTTAAATATTGAATGTACAGGATTATTACCTGCAATCATATGTCTTGCTTTTCTCAACTCACCTCCTATATTTTTTGAAAAATTATAATAATGATGCTTCATCATAAAAACAGACGCATTTGAATGCAATGTTGTAGTATAATTGCTTCTGTGATTCGAATACAATTTAAAATTTGAATCCAACAAAAAACTTTCAAAATCAGTGTTTTCAATTTCATATAAATCATTCCCTAATTCTGAAAAATTAGCATAACCATCTGGCTGAATGAAATACACATTAGGGCTTTTTTTAAATACTACTTTTTCTATGTCATCTGGAAGTTGTTTCCATTCATTATTATAGGTTATTACATTATATACATCTGTGAACAATTGAAAAACAACAATTGACGCCATCAACAATTGAACTACAATTATTTTTTTATAAAATTTATAAAATTTGATAGTTAAGACTATAGACACTACAATTGAAATAATTAAGTACATATAATTTACTCCAAAAACACTAATAATTATGAGAACAAAAAAACTACAGAAATTAACAAATGGTATTACATACTTCTTAAACCTAATAAATGTTGAACTATTAGAAGTAATTAGTAAAAATAAGATCCCTAAGACTACTGGTATAACAATAAAAATACCAATAAATTCAAGTACTCTTTTTAGAGTTTCTATATAAGTAAAATTCAAGTTACAATAATGTAATAAAGGATAAAGACCCGAAGACACTCCTGCAATAATTGGTATTTGTTTCTTAGAATTAACAAATGCTGAAATTATATGCCTTAATTTATTTATCATTTTTAACTTTTAAAAAAAACATCACACGATGAGAACCCTCAATTGGTCTTTTTTCAATAAGATCAAAGTGAGATAAATAACAATTTTCAAAATTTTCAATAGTATAAAAATCGAAATGGGCTTTAAATTCTCCTTTAGTATTCAGTAAACGTTGTACCCAAGAATCCTCACGTTTTGGAAACTCAATAATTAAATTCTGAGAAAACGATGCGAAAAAATGAGCAGACATCTCAAATGGGACATTACCAGATAAAGTCATGTGATGAATTACAGCCAATGCCGAAGTCACGTCAGGAGCATACTTTGCAATTCTTTCTATAAAGGATTGACGTTCTTTGTTTTCAAATCCTACAGCTGCTGAAGGATTAAGAACATCCAATACAAAAGGAAGCATATTACTTTCTTTGTTAGATTTAAGAGTTTTATGATTAAAGTCAACAGAATTATTATCGATATCACAAACTAATGCCAATTCAAAATCGTGATTTATTTGTCTTACAAAAGTGCCATCATTTCCTCCTACATCAATGATTGATTTGGCATTGAGACTAGTAACCCAATTATCAATTATCCTCGCTTTTTCTGTAAAAGCAGCATCTGTATAATTGGTTTTATCATAATAATTTCCCCATTCACTATGTTCTTTTAAAGACAACTTCTTTATATAATCATACAGGGAAGTTATGATATTAAGTTGCGCTTTTTTAGACAACTTAGACTCCTTTGCTTCACCCTTATAGTCTTCATTGTGTTTGTCTTCAAACTTAGCTAATAAGTGTATATTAGAATATAAAAAAGGATTCAACTTGGTCTTGAATGGCAACATTGACGATAGCATTTTTATTGGAATTCCATCAATGAAATTGCTCATCAATTTTAAAGATTGAGCACCATGGAAATGAGCTAAGACTAGAGGTCCTAAAAAATGGGTTATAAACTGTTTATAAGCTCTCCAAGGCGAATTGTCTTGATAAAAATCAAAAGACAAGGTGTCGACAAAAACGGCCTTTCCATTATGAAAAGCAACATTAAATGCCGTTGCATCTTTAAGAGAAAAATCGTTTTCTAAACAGTACTTCTGCAACTTTAAAGTAAGTAATGCTGCTTCTTTGTACTGATTAAAACTCCACTCATAAGGATAAGTTATAAAAGGAATTTGTTCAGGCTGAATTACAATTTCAGTATCAGAAGATGAAACTTCAGTATGCTTAATTAGTAAACCTGCTTTACTTAAGGTTTCAAATATATTAGCCTTTTTTAAAGCTTGATACTGTTTAAAATAAATAGGAAAGATACGACGCTTAACGATGCCTTCATCTATAAAAATATATCCTGAAGGATCACGAAAAGATGAAGAATGCCTAATGTTAGTCGTCACTTGATTTTTTGTTTTCTATATCGGAATCTTCAATATTAATATCATCAAACAATTCATCCTCTTGTGACTTAGTAGCACCAAAGAATAATTTGATCTTATACACTAGGTTCTTAGAAAACAAAAGCACTCCAGCTACTGCAGCAACAATAGCTTGAATTATCATTGCTCCCAACCCTGGATCAAAATATAGAAAATACATTGTTTATTTTTTTGTAAATATACACAAGAGATTTAATAACCGACCACTAAATAAAATGTTACATAAAAAAAGGAACCCAAAATTGGATTCCTTTTTTTTAAATATTTAAATTTTCCTTTACATATTCTTATTACGTTTACGATCTACTTCCGTTAAGTAAATTTTACGTAATCTTATGAACTTAGGTGTAACCTCTACATATTCATCTTTTTGAATGTATTCTAAAGCTTCTTCTAAAGAGAATTTAATTGCAGGTACAATCTTAGCTTTATCATCAGCACCAGAAGAACGAACATTACTCATCTTTTTGGTTTTAGTAATATTCACAGCCATATCATCACCACGAGAATTCTCTCCAATCACTTGACCTTCATAAATATCTTCACCTGGAGATACGAAAAACTTACCTCTATCTTGTAATTTATCAATAGAATAAGGGATTGCTTGTCCTTTTTCCATAGACACTAGAGATCCATTTTGACGTTCTGGAATTCCACCTTTTAACGGTTGGTATTCTTTAAAACGGTGAGCCATAATCGCCTCACCTGCAGTAGCAGTTAATAATTGATTACGTAAACCAATAATACCTCTTGATGGCACCATAAATTCACAAACCATACGATCACCTTTAGCTTCCATGCTTAACATTTCACCTTTACGCATCGTTACCATTTCAATAGCTTTACCTGAAACTGTTTCTGGTAAATCAATTGTCATCTCTTCAACTGGCTCACATTTTACACCATCAATTTCTTTAATGATTACTTGTGGCTGTCCAATTTGTAATTCATAACCTTCACGACGCATTGTTTCGATTAATACCGATAAGTGTAATACACCACGGCCAAAAACCATAAACTTATCTGCACTATCTGTAGGCTCTACTTTTAGGGCTAAGTTTTTCTCTAGTTCCTTATTTAAACGATCTTTAATATGACGAGATGTTACATACTTTCCATCTTTCCCAAAGAAAGGCGAATCATTAATTGTAAATAACATACTCATTGTTGGCTCATCTATATTAATAGTTTTTAAACCTTCAGGAGTTTCCCAATCAGCAACAGTATCACCAATTTCAAATCCTTCTAATCCAACAATTGCACAAATATCTCCTGTTTGTACACTATCAACTTTTAAACGTCCTAGACCTTCAAAAACATGAAGTTCTTTAATTTTTGATTTTACTATACTCTTATCTCTCTTTACTAATGAGATATTTTGACCAGCTTTTAACTCTCCACGAGTTAAACGTCCAATCGCAATACGACCTGTAAATGAAGAGAAATCTAAAGAAGTAATTAACATTTGAGTTGTTCCTTCAGTGATTGTTGGAGCAGGAATATGCTCGATAACCATGTCTAATAATGGTTCGATATTTTCAGTTTCATCTTGCCAATCGTCACTCATCCAGTTATTTTTTGCTGAACCGTAAACCGTTGGGAAATCTAACTGCCATTCTTCTGCACCTAGTTCAAACATAAGGTCAAATACCTTTTCGTGAACTATATCAGGCGTACAGTTTTCCTTATCTACTTTATTAATAACAACACAAGGCTTTAAACCTAAATCAATTGCTTTTTGTAAAACAAAACGCGTTTGAGGCATTGGTCCTTCAAAAGCATCAACTAATAATAACACTCCATCTGCCATGTTTAATACACGCTCTACTTCTCCACCAAAATCGGCGTGACCAGGTGTATCAATAATATTGATTTTTGTGTTTTTATAAATTACAGATACGTTTTTAGACGTAATTGTAATTCCTCTTTCACGCTCTAAATCATTGTTATCTAAAATTAGATCACCAGTATTCTGATTCTCTCTAAATAACTGACAGTGATACATGATTTTATCTACTAAAGTAGTTTTACCATGATCGACGTGAGCAATAATTGCAATGTTTTTGATATTAGCCATAATGATGCCGTATTTTAAGCGTGCAAAGGTACATTAAATTCCTGTGTAAAAAGTGATTCAGTTCAATAATTTGATTATTGCTAATCATTACTCTAATTTAAATGATATGCTATAATTAAAACTCAACAACTAAAAAACTTTAAGTACTGTGAGTTAGTTAATTATATGTTATAATTATGACAACATACAATTTCAGTTCGTAATTTACGTTCTATTAAAGATTAATAGTAAATAGCCACTTCAACCAGCCAAATTTCGGGCAATTTACATCTGATAACAATAACACATATTTAGCAGATGAAACTGATTAATAAATATTCAAAGTTTATACCTTACCTCTATTTTATTGCGGTAATAGTATATTGGTTCACAAACATCAACAGAAGTTTTGGAGTTACGGCATATCCAATTCTTTTATTCGGTATCCCGTTTATTTGGCAACTTATAAAACCTAGTAGAAAACTCAATTTTTCCTTAGGAATTACATTTGTTTGTATGTCGTCTTATCTCATTTTGGCCTACTTGTCTGACTTGTTCAATATTGTAAACATGTCGACAATTACAAAACAATTCATTATATATGGCGGACTCTTTGTTGCTGCAAATTTTGTAATGGCTTTATGGATGATTCGCAATAGTATGAAGCGTTCATTTTAAATTCAACACCTTAAAATTCCAAAATTTAATAAGATAGGTTGAGCGTTATATTTTCGTAACTTTGCGCTTTAATTTGAAAATTAAATTCAATGAATCTTCAAGACGTTCCGAAACTAAAACATACCAACTCCAATAACTTCTTTTTACTTTGTGGTCCTTGTGCCATTGAAAGTGAAGACATGGCAATGCGTATTGCTGAAAAAGTTGTAGGCATTACTGATGGTTTAAAAATTCCTTATGTATTTAAAGGAAGTTTTAAGAAAGCCAATCGTAGTCGTATTGATAGTTTTACAGGTATTGGTGATGAAAAAGCGTTAAAGATTCTTAGAAAAGTATCTGAAACTTTTGACGTCCCAACAGTTACTGATATACATGATGTTTCTGATGCTACTATGGCAGCAGAATATGTTGATGTCTTACAAATTCCAGCATTTTTAGTTCGTCAAACAGATTTAGTAGTCGCTGCAGCCGAAACTGGTAAAGTGGTTAACTTGAAGAAAGGTCAATTTATGAGTCCAGAAGCTATGAAGCACGCTGTTCAAAAAGTAAAGGACTCTGGAAACGATAAAGCCTGGATTACAGATCGAGGAACTATGTTTGGTTATCAAGACATGATTGTAGATTTTAGAGGCATTCCTACAATGAGAGCGTATGCTCCAACTGTTTTAGACGTCACACATTCCTTACAGCAACCAAACCAAAGTATTGGTGTTACTGGAGGTCGACCAGACATGATTGAAACTATTGCTAGAGCTGGAGTTGTTAATAACGTTGATGGTTTATTTATAGAAACACATTTTGATCCTGCAAACGCAAAAAGTGATGGCGCAAACATGTTGCATCTAGATAATTTAGAAAACTTATTAAGTAACTTAGTTGCGATTAGAAAAACAGTTAACGGTTTATAGGTAATGATAAAAGATATCGATTTTAGAGAAGCGACTCAAGATGATTTACCAGAAATCACCTCTATTTATAGAGATACTATTAGAGCCGTTAATTCAAGGGATTATTCTGAAGAACAAATTGAAGCTTGGTCTTCTGGCGCTGATGATTTAAAGAAATGGCAAGATAGAATTAAGAAATTCTATTTCTTAGTTGCTGAAGTTGATAATCAAATCGTAGGATTTACATACCTGAAAAACGGTTTCTATCTTGAAAATATATTTGTACATAAAGATTTCCAAGGCAAAACCGTTGGTTCAAAATTGTTACGTATCATGGAATCTCAAGTGTTGATGAATGGTCACAATGTTATAAAGTCTGATATTAGCACTTCAGCATTTCCTTTTTTTGACTCACACTATTATGACGTTGGAAAGAAACAGAAAAAATCATTCAAAGGACAAGTCTTTGATATTTACGTCGTGTTTAAAGAACTCTAAAATCACTTCAAAAACGATTTATGCTTGTGCTTCTCTACCTCTTTCAATATGAGAATAAACAGCTCGTCATTGATATCTTCTAATTGTTTATATCGCATCGATTTGACTACTTTACGATTTTCAGACACCATGTGTTCTGTATATTTCGTCAAATGAGCCGAATGCCAAAAACCAACGTCGACATAATCTTTACTTTGATTCAAGTAGCATATTGGTCTCGAGTTAACATAGTAACAAGGTATTCGCCATTTGTATTTTAGTACCGCTTCCGGAAAACTATGTTCAATAAGAATCTGCAAGTGCATTAGTATGGACTTAAATGGTTCTGACTGTTTTAATATATAGGCTTCAGCTGGTTTCAAAATTTATGGATCTTAATCTAATCTCAAAATTAACAATAATTTTTAATCAATAATTCAAATAATTTTATTTACTTTGTATTTCAAAGTACTTTTACATGGAGTCAAAAAACTATTTAGAAGATATCACCGAGATAAAATCGATGATGACTAAATCCTCTCGCTTTATTTCACTTAGTGGATTATCTGGAATACTCGCAGGAATTTATGCACTTATTGGTGCGACAATAGCCTATTACCTCGTGGCAAACTCTGTTAGAGGCTATCTAATTTTGGATGGCACAATTTTCAGGATATGTGTCGCTATATTATTAGGTGTTGCCTTTCTAAGCGTTTTAACTGGTATTTATTTGACCACGAAAAAGGCTAAGAAAAATGGCGAAAAAATATGGGATAGCTCATCAAAACGATTGTTATTCAATTTTCTAGTTCCTTTAGTTACTGGAGGCATATACATACTCGTAATATTAAATCAAGAACGTTACGGACATACAGCCGCACTGATGTTGATTTTTTACGGATTAGCACTAGTAAATGCTTCTAAATACAGTTTAGGTGACATACGGTATTTAGGTTATACAGAGATTGTTTTAGGATTAATATGCGCTACAATGCCCACTTACGGCTTTTGGTTTTGGGTACTTGGTTTTGGTATTATGCATATTATTTATGGCGCTTGGATGCACTTTAAATATGATCGTGCTTCATAACCTGAGGTTTTAATAACTTTGAGCCTTCATAGAAAATTAAAAAACTAGACATTGAGTATTATAAACAACATAAACAAAGCCTTTGATCATAGAATCCGATTAGGAATCATGTCTGTGTTGATGGTTAATGAATATGCCGATTTCAATACACTAAAGGAATTGCTAGGAGCCACAGATGGTAATTTAGCAAGTCATACCAAAGCTCTTGAAAAAGCTGAATACATTTTGGTTGAAAAACAATTTATAGCTAGAAAACCAAATACACGCTACTCTACTACAAAATTGGGTAAAGCAGAATTTAAAAAACACATTGAAGCACTAGAAAAATTAATTAATACACAATAAATCTTTTTTTTTACACGTTTACTTTGAAATACAAAGTACTTTTAAATGCACAAACAATGGAAAATTCAAACACACCTCAGCAAAACAAGCCACAAACAAACAGACTATCAAATTGGTTGAAAACATCAATCACAGCAAGAATGCTAATCGTTGGCTTTCTAGTAGTAGTATTATTAATTCCTCTATCATACATCAACACTCTAATCAGTGAGCGCTCGTTTCGTCAAGCTGATGTTGTAACAGAGATTAATGATAAATGGGGAAACAATGTATTGGTTTACGGACCAATTTTAAAACTGCCCTATAAAACCTATTCTGAAACTAAAACCTATAACGAAAAAACTAAAACCTATTTAAAGGAAACCAAAACGCATATGAATTTTGCTTACATATTTCCTGAACGTTTAAATACAGATGTAAATGTTGATTCAAAAACACTAAAACGAGGCAATTTTGAATCTGCAGTATTTACGACTAATATGGATTTCTCAGGGCATTTTATACCTATAAATCTAAATGATAAAGGCATAAAATCTGAAGATATTGTTTGGGATAAAGCTTCCGTTTTAATACAAACAACAAATTTGAAAGGCATTAAAAGTGAAATGGTATTGAAACTAAATTCAGACAGTTATAATTTTCAGACCAATTTCAATACTGATGAAAACGAAAACAGCTATTTAGATACTTTAGAATCTAATTTTATTAAATCTGAGGGCCTTTCAGATTCCGAAAATGACAATTTCAGTATCAGCATTTCATTTAATGGAACACGACAAATCGATTTGATTCCTATAGGAAAAACGACAACCATGTCTATGACATCAAATTGGGCAGATCCAAGTTTTGTTGGTAATTATCTTCCAAATGATGAAACTAAAGAAATCACAAAAGAAGGCTTTAAAGCAGACTGGAAAGTTCTTCATATTAATAGAGCTTTTTCACAACAACACCTCAATAAAGTCCCAAACCTTAAAGCGTTTGCATTCGGAACGAAATTCATGGTCATGGTTGATGAATATCAAAAAAGTGAACGTTCTGCTAAGTATGGATTTTTAGTCATCGGATTGACATTTTTAATCTTCTTTTTAATTCAAACTATGAGCAAGATTGATATTCATCCATTTCAATATTTAATGATTGGAATAGCATTAACCATGTTTTACACATTACTAGTTTCTATCTCAGAACATAGTGATTTCTTAAAAGCGTATTTGGTAGCAGGTGTTTCAGTAATTGCACTTATTACGCTGTACTCTAAATCGATCCTTAAAAACTTAAAGTTCCCAATGTTCATCTGTTTATCATTAACCGCTTTATACACGTTTATCTATGTTATCATTCAATTAGAGAACTACGCGCTATTAGTTGGTAGTATTGGCTTATTCATGATTTTAGCAATTGTCATGTTTGTGTCAAGAAAAATAGATTGGAATAATGGTTAATTAGTTGGTGGTGTGACCTCGTTCCGCTTTCCTTTTTGAAATGAACGAGGTTTCATTTAATTCACTTTATAATGAAAAACAATATAAATCACACAGGACAAGTTACTGCGCTAATGAGCTTTATAATTGGTACTTCGTTGTTAGCCTTATATCTTTATTTTGGACATAATTTCATTCCATTAGGGTTTGCTTTAGCTTTTATAATTATCGCAATTATTGTCAATAGCGTCTTATTTATAGCCATCATAGGAACAACAATATTGAGAAAAACATACCAATTAGAAGCTTTAAAAACCTGCGGATTGATGCTACTTAATATTCCTATCGCTATACTTTACTTTTATATGGTCGTAACATTTCCATATCAAAATATGCTATTATGAAACAAGCTTATTAAAAATCGTATCACTTGTACAAATCAATACTAGCGAACAGCATGTGACAATTAAAAAAAACAATAAATAAAACACACATGAAACTTAAAATAAATAAAGTCTATCTTATTCTAACAATAATCATTCTGCTTTTAGAAATCTGTATTGCAGCATTTTTAACCGAAGGTTTTATACGACATACTTTTGGAGATTTTTTGGCGGTCATTTTATTGTATTGTGGTATTAGAACTTTTATTGAAGCCAATCCAATCTATATTGCAATTAGCGTTTTAGCTTTTGCTTTTATTATTGAGTTTGCACAATTGTATAATATGTTAGATTACTTAAATCTAAGACAATATAAGCTCGTCACAATTATACTAGGAAGTACGTTTCATGTCTCAGACTTAGTAGCCTACGCATTTGGAACGATTACAATTTTACTTATAGATTTAAAAACAACAGTATGGAAACCTTAAAAACACTAATTCTTGACCGATTTAAAATACTATCGATTCTTACTATTTCTATGGTTCTGAGTATCGTTCTCTTAATGGTAAGAATGAAATTAAATCAATCCTTTTACTTATTATTTTTAGTGTGGAATTTATTTCTAGCCGTCATTCCGTTTGCGATTACTACTAGTTTAATAAGCAAGACTAAGCCTAACAAAATCAGATTAATACTATCATTTGGAGTCTGGTTACTTTTCTTACCAAATGCACCTTATATCGTCACAGATTTATTGCATTTAAATAATTCTCCACAACGTTTATTATGGCTAGATGTATTGGTAATTGTATCGTTTGCCTTTAACGGATTGGTTTTGTTTATGCTATCACTTTCTGATATGGAAAAACTACTAAAGCTATATGTAAAACCACAATTCATGTTCTCGATAATGCTTTCCATTTTTGGGCTGACAGCTTTCGGAATTTATCTCGGACGCTTTTTACGATATAACTCATGGGAACTACTCAATAATCCGATAGCGCTTTTCTCTGATATTATACACATCCTTTTTCAGCCTAATATTGAAGCGTGGATATTCACCTTAACCTTTGGCGCTTTTTTAGGGATGAGTTATTGGATGCTTAAAGCATTTTCAAACTCAAAAATGTAAAAAAAGAGACGCTTACAAACAATAAAAGGAAAGCATTTGCTTTCCTTTTATTGTTTAAATATTATATAATCTAATTATCTGTAGGATCACTTGGATCTGTTCCGTTGGCTATTTCATCTCCATTTGAAACCGTATCGCCATCACAATCAAGTGCATTCCACTCATCAGTTTGATCATTGAAAAAATTACAGCTTCCATTATTAATTAAATCGAAAACACATTCATTTAATGGTTCAGGGTCACAAGCATTTGGATTCGGATCACCATCACAATTAGCTTCTTGCCAGTAGCCATTTACTAAATTAATATCAAAATTAGCTACATTGTAGTCACAGACATCAAATGCATTTGTACCATCAATAGCTTCTTGACTATCAAGAACTGAATCACCATCGCTATCAACATCAGGAACACTAGTATCATCATTTGGATCTGAACCATTTTGTGCCTCAAAACAATCGGTAAAACCATCATCATCACTATCATCATCATTTGGATCTGTTATGTTTCCGTTAGGATCACAGTTAGAATTAGGGTTATTTACTCCTGAAAGTTCTTCACAATCGGTTAAACCATCTTGATCAGAATCTACATAATTTTCATAAAAATATAATTCAGAAATATCAGATTGATTAGACACAGTATTTGTAGCTTTTACAAAAACTGAACTTGTAGATCCATCGTCAATAAACGGATTAGGCAAAGGATTTACATCAGCTTCTGCGTCTGCTTCTAACAAGTAAAATGAATACGTATTATTTATTAAACCTGAGTAAGCTTGCGCAATTATCACATCAAAATCAAAGACTAAGTTTGGAATACAACCTGTTCCAAAAACTTCAGCAGCATAGATTAACACATCTAATTCGTCTAAATAATCTGGTGTTTGGTCACCATCACTATCATCATTAGTTGGATCTCCATCATTATCACGATCCTCGTCAGCAGTATTAACACCATCTCCATCATCGTCTTCATCTAAATAATTTGGAGTTCCATCTCCATCGGTATCATCATTATCAAGTTCGCCATCACCATTTAAATCTTCATCTATGTCTAAAACACTGTCATTATCGCTATCTGTTAAATCTACACAAGACATTTGCGTTCCTAAATCTGTAGTTGGAACCGTAAAGTTCCCATTAGTAACATCAGTTGTTTGTCCATTTAATAAATCGACTACTAGCGCGGCATATGTTGTATTATCACTACAATAAGCAATAGTTAAATCTAACATTCCATTATCTATAGGAATGGTTTGAGTAGAATCGTTATAAAACAATTGCATATAACCGTTAGTAATTGGGTTTCCTGAACAATCGTTAAATACACCAATGAAATTGGTAATCAATGCATCTGCATCAGGTACTTGAATTGTAATGTTCTGATCGGAAGCAAAAGGTCCAATAGTTGTCGTAAAACTACTTGACACGCACCCAAAATCTGGAACGACCAAAGTTAACACATCATCTGCTGGAACTAATCCGCATTCAACACCATCAATATTTGTATAACCATAAGATCCTGTAGAAGCCAAAGCAGGAGAATACAAATCAAGTGCTGCATAAGGCAATGGGTTACCATTTGTGTCAGTTAATGTAATGCAAAGTGTCACTGCAGGATACTGGAAATCCCAATTCCAAAAAGAGAAGTGAGACACGTCTCCAACATATTTATTTCCTTGAAGCGTTGCTTGGCTTTCTTCTTTCCAATAACCGCCTTCTTCATCAAAAGACCAAAGTGGTATAGTTGAAGGTGTCGAAGTTACATTTTGAGGAACAGGAACAGATATTTCTGCGGTACTGCCATCGGCTAATTGTAATTCTTCATCTGAAGCACTAAGCAGTTCAACTGCAATCATACCATAAGTTTCTAATACTCTTGGACTTCCGTTCGCGTTTTCGGCAAACAACATTCCTGGCATTTGATACTCCATACTATTATCATCTGGGCTTAAATGTTTTAATACCACTTTTACTGCTCCATTATAACTAACGCCTTGTAGATTTGCAAAGTTACCATCAAATGTAACTTGTGTTCCATTAGGTAAATCTACTGTACTTGTTTCACCAGAATTAATAGTAGCTGTAGTATCTAAACTCAATAACATAATAGTTACTTTATTAATACCAGCTGAAGGCACCAAAGCTCTAGAACCATCAATAAATCCGTCTTTAGAGGCTTTTATGTACGCAAATTTCTCGAAAACTGATGCGTCTTCTATTGAAAAAATACCATTTGCATCAGTAATAGCAGTACTAAGTCCAACTGAGATTGTAACACCTGAAACAGGGTTTTTATCTTCGTTAAGTACAGTTCCTATAAAACGAGCATTATATGGGCTTCCAAAATTTTCAGAAAAATTGGATTCTTGTTCTTGTTGCTCATCTGGTTTATCTGTATTCCAATTGTCATCTTCTGAACAAGATGAAACGATTAAAACTAAAAGAACGAATAAGACACTTTTAAATACTTTCATAGATTTATTTAATTGTTGTTATTAGATAGATGTACTATTATACAAATGGTTGCGTGTTAAAAATAAGAATATTTAGTCAAGAAATCTTCTCCACTAAAATTAACTTATATATATAAAACAGTTTTATCCTACATCTACATAATTCTGTAGATATTTAAAGCGTTCAGTAAGTTTACCATCTTCAGTAGTAATTTTTGCTCGTTTTAATATTCCACGTTCGTCATCATTAAAAAAAGCAGGAATCACGTGTTCTAAAAACATCTCTCCAAATCCTTCACTAGCATCTTTAGGAAGTTCACAAGGCAAATTATCAACAGCCATCATCGTTATGGCTTTATCAGCATCATAAGCGACTTCTGTTTCTGTGTGAGGATCGTAACCATAAAATGGATCTGCAATTGTTGATGGTCGGATTGTACTTGCTACTGGTCCATCAATATCGCATGAGATATCAGCTACTAAATTGATTCTAAAATCAGGATGTTTTGCGTCTTCTCTAGTAAACAGATATGGTGCATTATTACCATAGAAATGTCCTGCAATAAAATAGTCGGTTTCTTTAGCATAAGGCATAAAGTTACTTTCATAACCTGATGGGTCTTTATAGAATTCTGACTTCATACCTACTTTACCATCGATGCGTTTAGCATATTCCATCACATCTGCCATGACGTAAACTGGTTCTGAAAATTGAGAAGTAAGATATATAGCATCACTCACTTGTTTAATTTTTAAGTGGTCGAGTATTTCTTTTGCTCCCATGGCTACTTTCCCAGTTCCGGTAAGTAGTATTTTTATATTTGGAAGGGTGATTTTATCTAATTCGGCTTTGACTTCATTTAGGTCTGCTAGTGTTTCAACCTTTGGAAGTTCAAACAATCCATCTCTTAAACCTAATGCTCTAAATCCGTTATAAGCACCAACCAATCCAGCATAACGCCCAAACCCAATGAGTCTGGTTCCGCTTTGTTTTACAATTGTTTCGTGATCATACATTTCGATATTTTTGTTAAGCATATCGACCAATAATTTTCTATTGTAAGGTTGTTTTTTAATGGTATGTGAAAAATAGAAGTATTTTTTATTTGGTAGTAATGCCTCAAGAGGCACTTCTTTTACACCAATCATGACATCACAATCAGACACATCATTGGTTACTGTAAATCCTTGAGCTTTATACGCATCATCTGAAAACACTCGAATATCGGAAGACTCGACAACAAATTCTGCTTGTGGAAATTGTGCTCTAGCTTCTGCCAATTTTTCTGGTGAAAATACCACGCGTCTATCTGGTGGATTCTTACGTTCTTTGATGATTGCGAATTTCATATGAAACAGGAATTATTAATGTAATAACTGACAAAGTTGGCAGTTGTTAATATTGGTATAGAATTTGTACGAAAATAATAGTAAAAGTAGGGTTATACAAACTTTTTGATAACTTTGCATGATGCGTTAAGGATGGAATGGTTTGTTTGAGCTCCTCGCAGAGAGCGAGTAGTGAGAGCCTGACCTGAAAGGGAACGCCAAAATAAGATTTACTAAAATGGGGTCGACTGGTTTTGACAGCGAGATTCATTAAACAGTAAGCACGTCGTGTAATGACATTGATACACGTAAAAGGCTAGGTCAACTTTTTAAACGGCGAGAATAACTACGCTTTAGCTGCATAATCTGAATTATAGTAAGATTAAGCCTTGTCCTACTAGGTAGGAGTGCTGAATGTCTCAAGAAAGCCTTGGTTAATGGCGTTCTTAATATAGGCATCGTAAATATTGACTTAGATTAGGTAGCACTTTGATGCCTTTTCGAGATTAAGAAGTTAAGTTGTAAGTGGGTTGTCTTTTGCCAGTTTACAATCGAAAATCTAATGAAAGAATACACGTGTAGAAAGCTCTTTAATAGCTTGTTTGGACGAGAGTTCGATTCTCTCCGACTCCACTTATGAAATCCTGTAAATATCTTATAATTAGATTTTTACAGGATTTTTAATTTAAAAAATGTACGATTAATGTACGATAAAATATCTTGTTTATGAATCAAATGCATAAAATCTATTATGACATGAGACTAATTACTAAATTATTAGAGCATCAGGTTAATCATGATTATGATATTGATACCATCTTGATTGATAAAAATTTTGATGATGATAATAACGAAGATGAAGTCGATTTATTGAATATTGAGAAGTTAATGAACTATCTAACTTTAAATAAAACCCATTCTAAAACAGTTTTAAAAAAAATTTACACTCAAACTAAACAAGCTATGGACTTGTATTACGAAATAGAAAACCTTCCAGTTAAAAACATAGAAAAAGAATTTTGGTATTATGATAATAAGACAAAAGAAGTTGAACCAAGTCCTACTTCTGATTTTATTAGGGTAAAAAACTTCACTCATTTTTATACTATAAATCCATTTTCAGATAAATCATTTTCCATTACATCATACTTTGATACAAAATACTGTGGTTTTTGTGAGCATAATTCAGTTACGAAAGAAAACATCAGAATAATAGAAAAGTCTGCCTATAGAAACAATTGTAATTGTAAAAAAAAATATATCGAATCATTGAATTTTAGACGTATTTCACTCATAAAATTAATTACTCAGGTTGATGTTTTAATGAGCTGGCTGTTATTTACATATCCCAAATTTGAAAAGTCAAAAAACAAACCTCCACATGCTAATAAGGATAAACAACTTTCAAATTCGACATCAAAAGACTCCAATTCGAATGAAATATCCGAACAAACCCAAAAATTGATTTGGTTTAAATTAGGTCTACATTTTGCCAAAGATGAAGTTTTACCTCTTGTGAAAGAAGGTCTATCAAAATCCAAAATAGCTATTAAATTAGGTAACTCGTCTTATAAACCTTATCTATTATCTTCACTCAGCCAAAATTACGCTTCCAATCAAGATAAAAACATCTTTAATAAAGACTACGATAAAGTTGCAAAAATAGTTAAGTATTGTAACGATAATAAAATAGAAATATGTACTTCTTTTACAGAAATGTCTAATTTACAGTGATTTAAAAAATGATACTCGATACTTTAGATACTAATTTGAAGTACCAAAAGTACCAACGTTGATTTACATCATAATAATTAAAATTATAATGTATGAACAACGAAACAATTATTCTTCAAGGAGTATCCTTAAACGAACTCACAAACTTGATTAATCAAGGAGTGAAAACACAACTCGACGACCTAAGTCGAAAACTACTAAACAAAGAAGATCAAACTGAACTTCTGACAAGAACAGAAGCCTGTGACCTTCTAAAAATAGATTCAAGTACACTTTGGACTTGGACTAACAAAGGAAAGGTCAAAGCCTATGGGATTTCCAATAGGCGCTATTACAAACGAACTGAACTTATTGAATGTTTAACGCCTGTAAAATAATCGTATGGAAAAAGCAGAAAAAGCAGCAAAAGAAGCTAATCAGATGTTCCTTATAAAGGGCACGTTGAGTGAAATTAAAATCATGAAAAAATGTGATCCAGAAATGAATGCAGTAAATGTGAAATATATCTTAGATGATACGAAACCACCTAAGGTAGGGTATTTAACCGTATACATAAATTAAATATGAGTCAATATATAAGAATTGGAACAGATTACTATAAAATGGCACAACGTCCTTTACATAGTGGAGACAAAATCAATACGCTTTTAAAATGGAAAAAAAGTGAGATAATTACTGATGAAGGTAAAGATGCCCTTGATAATGTGGAACGTTATGATGGTTTTTGCTTAATTCCATCACATAAAAACTACCAACAAACTATTGATGGATTCTATAACCAATATGAATCTATCTCAGAAGATTTGAAAGTTGGAGAATTTCCAAAAACGTTATCATTCTTAAAGCACATATTTGGAGAACAATATGATTTAGGCTTAGACTACATTACAATTCTATGGCAAAATCCTACACAGATACTACCTATCCTCTGTCTTGTCAGTGAAGAACGAAAAACAGGGAAAACAACCTTTCTAAATTGGCTTAAATTGATTTTTCAAGGCAATATGACTATCAATAAAAATGAAGACTTTAGAAGTCGATTTAATTCTGATTGGTCAGCAAAATTAATTGTCGCAGTGGATGAAGTTTTATTGGATAAACGAGAAGATAGTGAGCGTATAAAAAACTTATCTACTGCATCTTCTTATAAAACAGAATCTAAAGGCGTTGACAAATCGGAATCCTACTTTTTTGGAAAATTTATTTTATGCTCTAATAATGAAACTAATTTTATTCAAGTTGATAAAGATGAAATTCGGTATTGGGTAAGAAAAATAGATAGCATTGATGATAATAATGAAAACCCTGATTTACTTTCAGAGTTAAATAAGGAACTCACCCATTTCATGTATTTCATAAATACTCGAAAAGTAAAGACCAAACGAAAAAGTAGAATGTGGTTTACCAAGACACAAATTTTCACAGAAGCATTGTCTCGCTTAGTTAATGGAAATAGAACTTTTCTACACAAAGAGATTGAGCAAATTCTAATTGATGATTTTATAAAGTTTGAAGTTGACGAACTAAAATACACATCAGGCGATTTAGTAGAAAAATTGACTACCAATAATATTCGAGCTTCTGCCTTCCAAATAACTAACATTTTGAAAAAACATTTTAATTTGGAAAGCAAGAATGGCTCATATCCCAAATACTACTTAACCCAAAGTCAAATTGACAATAAACATAGTGTTAGCAAGACAAATAACAAGGGGAGATACTTTGTGTTTGAAAAAGAAAACTTTCTGGAATAGAAATATGTTGAGTTGTTGAATAGTTGTTTCCTTTAATTGTTTCTAAAAGGATTAATGGGAACAACAACAATTCAACAAATGGTCAACAAATATATATTTCATCATAATTGTATCCTGTCGAATACTTGTTGAACTTAAGTTTCCTCAGAATACATTATTTCTATTGGTAGAAAAAGACAAATTCAACAATTCAACACAAAATGATGTTTTATATAAATATCTGGCGATTTTCATGTGTTTTGAGTACAAAACGACTCATTTTGAGTACAATTGTTATCAAAATCGATAATTTGCAATGGTGTTGCAATGGTGTTGCAATGGTGTTGCAATGGTTTAGCAATGGTTTGATATATGATAACATCTGTAATCAAATAATTAAAAGTTTTAAAAAACATTTCAAATGACACATATAATGACTTTATTTATTTCTTATCAAATCATAATTATTTTAGACTTTTATACGTAGTTCTACGTATAAAAAAGTGCATATAATTGTTTAATTTTGAGAACAACATTAACTTGTATTTTTATAATACGGATATAAACAATTGATTATATCTTAATGTTGCCCACAATTAAACGAAACCAAATGTCAGAGGAAATAAAACAAGTTTGGTATGCCAGTTATGGTTCTAACATTTTGGAAAGCCGATTCCATTGCTACATTCTTGGTGGACAACCGAAAGGCTCAAAGAAAACTTATAAAGGTTGTTCAGATAAAACTTTACCACAGGGCAAAGAGGAAGTTTATATCAACAGCGAACTTTATTTTGCAAAAAAATCTAAAAGTTGGGATTCTTGTCGTGTTGGATTTATAAATACGGAATTCAACGATAAAATTCAGACTTTCGGGAGAATGTACTTAATAACACCTGAACAATATGTTGAAATTGTAAAACAAGAAACTAATCATAAAGGAGAATTACTCATTGATTTTAAGAAAGCTAAAGAAAAAGGCTCTCTTATTATTAAAGAAAAATCTTGGTATGGAAACTTACTTTATTTGGGCGAGCAAAATGGGAATCCTATTTTCACATTTACGAATGAAAAAAATCTGAACGAAGAGATAAATCCGCCAAGTGAACAATATTTATTAACGATTATAAACGGACTAAAAGAAACCTATAATTTAAACGAAATCGAGATAAAAGAATATTTTGAAAATTTGTCAGGAATTAAAGGTCACGGAATTGAAAAAAAATTAGCGGAATTAATAAAATCGGAATAAAATAACTGTGGGCAACAACGTGTATAATTAATTGCTATAGCAAGTGCTTACTTGGAAAATTCCTTCGGAATTTTATCTGGCAAGTATTTGTTTACTAAATTAGTTGCTTAACCACGCAACTAACCATACGCATACACGTTTTAGGCAATTTAAACCACACCGCATAAATTATGGATGAAACTTTACGAATTTATTGGAAGCTTTATAACGAGATATTTACTAATGAAATATTGATTCATAAAAGCCATAATTTACTTAGAAAATTTGAAGAAGAATTCATTGAGGGACCAATACTTGAATTAGGTTGCGGACAAAGTAATTTTTTGGTAGAGTTTTCAAAAACTGGAAAAGAAATATTTGCAATTGACAACGAAGAATTCCAATTAAACTTATTAAAAAAACGAATTGAATCATACGCTGGGAAAGATGCTGGAAAATTGCATTTATTAAATATTACAATCCCAGAAAAAGAAATTCCACAAGAGATATTTTCTTTAGTTATAGCTACTGATTTTTTACATTTTTTCCCAATGAGAGGATGTAAAAATATCATATCTCAGATAATTTCAAGAACCCAAAAAGGTTCTTTAATTTACATCAAAGTTCATTCAAAATCACATTCTTATAATGATACCTCAGATACAGGAATACACGAGTATTATAAACATTTTTTTACAGAAAAAGATTTTACGGAACTGTTTGACGATAAATATTTCGAAAGAATAATTTTCTCTAATACAGTTCAGAATATTAGATCTAAGTTTACACGAGAAATGCAAACAAAGTGGACTAAAAAAGTGTTAGATGAATATCAAATTTTTGATCAATTAGAAAGGCAAGCAATTTTTGAAGAAAATAATAAAGAATTAAATGTTGGATCTTTAGAATGTGTCTATAGACGAAAATAAAAACTACCTACAACAAAGTACTGTGGTAAAAACAATTAAAATTAGTAAGAATAAACAAATAGTAATTTATTTCTTATATAATTCAGAAAAGTCAAAAATTTTAATCACTATACGTAGAACTACGTATAAAAAAGTGCTTACAATTGTTTAATTTTGAGAACAACATTAACTTGTTTTTTTTATAATACGGATATAGGCAATTGATTACTTCTTATTGTTGTGCATAATCTAAAAATCTAAATGAAGAAAGAGAAAGAACATAAAATAAGGAATTTTTACTGGTTAATTTTACTCGTAATTTCGCTATGGATTATCAGTTGGATTGTTACAGATAATTTATATTGTTCAGTTGCAGATAGAGGTGCTTTTGGAGATAAGTTCGGTTTTATTAATTCACTTTTTTCTGGACTTGCATTAGCAGGTATTATTTACTCGATTTTTCTACAACAAAAGGAACTTTCCCTACAACGGACTGAATTAAAAGAAACTAAAGAAGAATTTAAAGACCAAAATTTCCAAACGACATTTTTTAATCTTCTTAAATCACAAAATCAAATCGCTAACGATATTTCTACTTCTATATCAAATATAAAAACTTATGAAAGAGAAAATAGTTTTTCAGTTAAAGGGAGGCATTTTTTCAATCAATCAAAAGTTGAACTACAAAGAATAAATAAAGTATTATCAAATGATAGATATTCAAATTATTCTAAATGGTCGCAAGAAGATGAATATGAAGGACCACAAAGTCAATGGGAAGCAGATGACTTAACAGATTCAATGAAAATTTCTTTTACATTTAAATACTACAAAATTGACAAAGAAACTTGGGAGAATTCTAAAGACCAAAGCCCAATTGATAGAGCCGAAAGGCTTTATGCAATTTTCTTTAATAAATTTCATTTTGTCATAGGTCACTACTTTAGACACATTTATCATATTCTATTATTTCTTGAACAAACTGAAATTGAAAAAGGAGATAAAACAGAAAATGATTTAGAAAAAACAAAAGTTGAAGCGGAATTTAAACAATTTGCTGAATTTGTTCAGGCTCAAATGTCAACACCTGAATTATTTCTGCTATTCTACAACTCACTTTCCTTTCCTAAACTTCAACGTCTTTTAATTAAATATAACACCTTGGAAAATCTTGCAATTGAAGATTTGTTAAGTACAGAACATAAAATAGATGGAGTAAATTTAAAAAGTAGAAAAGAATTATTGAAGTAAAGACTATGCACAACAATGGCTATAATTAATACGGGTTTTGGTGCTTAACCCAAAGTGAAGCGCATTAAACAAAGTCCGCAAAATTTTCAATTTTGCGTGTCTATTAAATAAAGAAAAAATTAAAAATTTGGCTAAGTGTTAAATCGAAACTTCAGTTCTCTGAATTCCCGTACTAACCATAGCTGAGCCGTTGGCGATCATTAAAAAAACCAGAAAAACATATTTATGATTCATAAAATTGAAAAGCTAATTTCCATTGGTAAGTTTAAAAATCATGTTGCAAGTGGAGATGTAGCCTTCAAAAAATTAACTCTTTTTTATGGGGATAATGGTAGCGGGAAAACAACACTTACCTCCATTTTAAGATCTCTTACTCAAAACAAAAAAGAGATAATAGAACGTAGAAAATCTATTAATCAGTCGACTCCCCAAGCTGCTCAATTTGTACAAAGGACTCTTACTGGTGATATTAATCACACATATAACGAAACTAGAGGTTGGTCATCTCCAATAGCTGATATAGAAATTTTCGACATTCATTTTGTAAATGAAAATATTTATTCTGGATTCGAGTTTAATGATGAGCACAAAAAGCAGTTACATCAATTTGTAATCGGTGCTCAAGGAATTGCATTACAGCAACAAATAGAACAAAACAAACTTGACAAAACAGCTTCAAGGCAAACTCAGACAACGTTAGAAAACCAGCTTATTCAGTGGGTAGGAAACAATTTGACATCAAATCTAATTACCTCATTTTTATCAACACGTGTTTCAGCTTCGAATAATATTGACCAACTAATAACGTCAGCAGAAACTGTTTTAACTAATGCCAAAGCTAATGCTGTAATACAGTCTTTGAATACTCTACAATCCGTTGCAAAATTAAATTCAGGGATTGATTTTATTTCACTAATCACAGACTTACAAACTACCTCTGAGGCAATTCAAGATTTAAGCCTTCAAGAATTATTTTCAAATCATTGCTCAGATTTGACATCAAATAGTCTTGAAGAATCAGAAAGCTGGTTAAAAAAGGGTTTTGGTTATTTAACCAAAAAGAAAGATGACAATAGCACAAATTTGAATTGCCCATTCTGTCAGCAAGAAGTTGACGATTCTATGGATATCATTAAGGCTTATACAATTAAGTTTAATACAGAGTTTAACGCGTTGGTTAAAAGAATGGAAGGCCATTTAAAAACTGTTCAAGATTTCAATCTTGACCTTGCAATTCAAAACCTTAGTAATAGTAATACCGCAAATACAAAACTAATTACAGCTTGGACGGCACATTTACCAAGTACTACTCAAGCTCCCGTTTTTACCGTTATTAGTGATGAAACTATTTTACGTACTCAATTTGCTGCTATTGAACAGTCTATCCAACAGAAGATCCAAAATCCATCGCTGTCGGTTGCGATAGATGCCTGTAATACTTTTAAAACCTCCTTGGAGACAATTGACACAAATATTGACACCTATAACTTAAGTGTCGTATCATATAATTCTGGTATTACAAGTTTTCGATCAAACTTAAAAACCGTTGTTGATGCACAAGTAGAAGTTGACAAATTAAAAAGAATTAAAAAGCGTTTTGAAACAAATATTAATTCCTTATGTACCCAACTGACTGCGGAAAGGCTAAACTTAAGAACATTAACCAGCGCATATCCAACTTTAGTCCAACAACAAGAAGCCGCAGCCACTACTTTTTTCAGTAGTTATAAAACAAGAATAAATCATTATTTAGGCACTGTATTCAAAACTCTATTTCGAATTGAAGATGTTATTCATGTTCCTCCACGAGGTGGTGCCTCTCAAAGTAAAATAGGCTATAAACTAACAATTGATGGTAATGACATTTCGTTTGATTTAAGTCAAATCAACAATGCAAAAGACTGTTTAAGTGAAGGAGATAGGAGTACTATAGCATTAGCGTTTTTCCTTTCCAAGTTGGATATAGATCCAAATATCAGTAATAAAACATTGGTTTTTGATGACCCTTTGTCAAGTTTTGATAGTAATAGAAGAATGTATACCGTACAATTAATAAAAGATTTATTCCCAAGGATAAAACAAGTAATTGTTCTAAGCCATAATGAATATTTTTTACATGATTTATCAAAAGGATTTGCCCCGAACATAAAAAAGGCTTTACGAGTCTCTGAAGATTTTATTGCTAAAGCATCAAGGATTGAACCGCTTTCTCTTGAGCTATTAGTTGAAAACGAATATTTTAGACATATAAAAGAATTAGAAGAGTTTTTGCGAAACCCTGACTTGAACAAAAAGGAAATTGTATTAGGCTGGTTAAGAAATGTCCTTGAAGCACACCTTAGATTTAAATTTTATCGACAATTAAGTGGTTTACAACCTAACAGACAAACATTTGGAAATTTAATAAGTCATTTAATAAGCCAAAATGTTGTTTTCAGAGAAGGCTCTAATAGAGCTACAATAATTTCTAAGTTAAATTTAATAAATGGTATATCATGCCGACCACATCACGGTGACCCAATTCCTGATTATTCTACTTTAGGAGTAGATCCAAATTCAATGACAGTTACAGAATTGGCTCATTTTGTAACTGACACATTAAACTTAGTCGACAATGAGCTTTAAAAAAACGAATCGTTAACAATGTGTATAGTGCATAGCACCCTGCGGGATACTACGACACCATACACGGAACGTTGCCAGTAATTTGAGTGAACAGCAGAAAACAAAAAAAAATTATGACATCATACATCAATTGCAACAAACCTAAAGAGCCATTTGGCAGAATTAAATGTAATAATTGTAAAGCTCAATTTGACTTTGAATTTGATTCTATACAAGCACCATACAAAGAATCTGGAATTTTAAAATGTACTTGCGGAGTTGATTTGGTAAAATGGAATAGTACAACTGAACCATATTTAGTAGGTATTAATGATAATTGAGATAAATACAGATTATTGTTTTGAATGTGGTTATAAAGCGACTGAATTTCATCATATAATTCCTCAAGTCTTTGGAGGAACGAAAACAGTACCTTTATGTTCAAGTTGTCATATGAAAGTTCACGGAATAAAAAGTGGAAAACGAATTGACAATCACGTAGAAAACACTAAAAGAGGAATTGACAGAAAAAGAGTTTGGGAACTATTTTCAGGTTGGATAATCATTAAAAAGTATAATTTCGACAACAGAAAAGATTTTAAAGAATATTACTATAGTATTTTTGGTAAAACACTTTCTTATAACAAAATTTATAGCATTTATGAAAGACTAAACCAACTCGAAGACGACTTCCTTTTATCGCTATTTAAAAACGAAATGAACAGTACACTAATCTCATTTTTTATTGACGAAAATGAATTTAAAGTTATTGACGAAAAAATAATTAATCTTATTTCAAAAAATATAAAAAACAATGTTGGAACTTTAGGAAAACCTAAAAACTTAACTAAACAAGCTATTAAAAATGGAGTGAAAAAGAGAAAGCAAAAAGCTCTAATTGACCCAATAAACATTGAGAATATAAGATATATCGTAAAACAAAAAAATAAAGGTCTAACTTTTTACGAAATTACTAAAGCAATGAATGAAATCGGTTTAAAAACAAGAAGTGGTAAACCAATGAACCAAGTTCAATGTAAAAGACTTTTTGAAAAAAGCTTGAATAATTAATTTAATGAACGAAACGATGAAAACACTACTGCAATAAAGGAGACATTTAAACATCATTTTGGAATTGATACAGATCAAATAAAACCAATATAAATAACATTGTATAACACCATGTAAAATTAATTGTTTGGCAAAAGCCTACTTAAGAAAGTCCTCACGAACATTTCATATGTGATTTAACAACTAACTTTAGTTCTTAAAATACACAACTAATCTTACACAATAACGATGACACCAATTAAAAAAAATGATAAAATTCAAAAATGAAAATTCCTTTTTAGAAAATTTAGGATTTGCAAACTTGGAAAGAATGCATACCGAATTTTTAGCATGGTTGATATCGGATAAATGTAATGCTGTAACAAAAGAAAATAAACTTCATTTTCTATCAAATATTACAGAAATAAAAGACATAACTGAAATAAAGAGCATACAAACGGAAATTGACCAAATTGACCTTTTAGTAGAAACAGATAAAGGCTTAATTGTACTTGAAAATAAAATTAAATCTTCACAACATTCAAATCAATTAGAAAAATACAGAAAACATGTTTCTAAGTTTTATCCTAATTCCGAATATTTCTTTATTTTTTTAACACTCGCACCAGAAGTTCCTCACGATTCCCATTGGAAACATATATCATATAGCTCTATATATCCATATTTAGAAATTTTATCTAAAGAAGAACACAAGGACAAAGTGTTTATCGAAGATTATATACTTAATCTGAGTAAAATTTTAGCCTCATTAAATAATGTAATTAAATATCCAGAAAAATACGATAGTGTATTCGAAAATGGAAAATTAAAAAAGTCTGACAAAACCTCATTAGTTTTCACTAATAATATTGAAACATTTATATGCGAAAACCAGTTGGAAACTATTTTTCAAAAAGCTTACCTAAGTAATATATTAAATTCTTATGAATTTAGCATGTTACAAGGTTTTATGACTGAAACAAGGGGCACTGCTTTATTAGACTTCCCGATTACAGAAAATATTAGTATTAATGATAGAAAAGAAAAATACAGAACTTTCATACAACTGCAAGGAAGCAATATTAAATTTGCTCTATCTGTACAAAAGGACTACTCTAAGTCACACAAAAATTGGATTAGTCCTATTCTTGAAACCTTTAAAAAACTTAAAGAAAATACTTCCAATAACTACACAAGTTATAATCCACCCATATCGAAAGCATACGTTTCAGTTTCTAAAAAAACAATAAAACCATACTGGAAAATGCCAAAAAAGGAATTATCAGAACTAATTAAAAAAGAAATTGCTTTTGGAAAAGGGCTGTCAAAAATACTAATTGAAAATTTGAAGTAAAAACTGCTGGAAACACCGTGTATAATTAATGCTTTACTCCTACTTCAATTAAAATTTACATATTTAAACAACTGATTTGTGCAACATTTAAGAAAAAGCAGTTAAGCTTAAATGACAGAAAAGGAAAGGTATTAAAAAATTACTTTAAAATTCAAATATTAACTTTTAAAAACGATCATTAAAATCTTATGAAAAAAATTATATGCATTTTATTTCTAACATTTTGCGTAGGCTGTATTTCAAAAAAGGAATCTGGTTTAAAATCCAATATAATGGACTTAAAAAAAAGAAAATGACAGTTTAAAGGTTGAATTAGAAAAATTAATTACGGCAAACAAAACATTAAGGTATAGAGTAATTGAAAATGACACAAAACAAAATTATTATAAGGGAATTAAAAAATATTCTCATCAGGAAATAATTGACATTTTGTTAGAGAATAGAAAATCCTATTGTCCAGATATTGCAGAATATAAAGATTTCGTTGTAAGGGAAATTGAGGGTAATGTTTTTGATGTAAGATTTAAAACAAAAGAACATGATATAATTACGGATTCTTATCAAGGAGAACCTGATATAATTGTAAGACCATGGTTAAATCAAATTTATCGAATTACATTTAAGGAAGATGATGAATTTAATCTGAAACAAATAAAAGGTTCAATGCCTTGTTTGTTGAAATAACGCTGTACAACAACGGATATAAAAGATCACCACTTTTAACCTACATCAAAACGTACTTGCTATTTTCCTGCTTATGAATTTCATATACTTTTAAGACTTCTCAATTTAAATAATTAACGAATAATATAATTCACTATTAAATCTAAATAACTTTTCTCATTGGGCAAAGTGTCAATAGCTACTTTGTTTTCCTTTTCGTCAGTTGCATGCCAATTTAATCTAAAAATATTTTTAGCTATTAAGTTTTCGTTTATCCAGCTTTTTGGCTTGTGATTACCTAATTCAGAACTATCTCTTAATAGAAGAAACGAGTTTAAAATAAAGGTTTTGCTGTGGTTTTTAGACAACTCTTTTTCTAATCTAACTAAAGTATCATTATTTGCTTTATCTGCAATTTTTACTTTTTCATTGTCTAAAAGTGTCGTTGCATCTTGCATTCCCATTTGTCCTTTAGGGTCTATAAAATTGATATAAATTGTATCTTCTTTTATCATCCATAATATAAAATCTGGATAGAATACTTGAGAATCATCATTTAAATAAATCCCTATACTTTTTAAGGTTTCTACATTACGCATTAAGTATATTTCGTATTCCTTAAAATCCTTGTTATCGTTAAAGTAGTTTGAAGCATCTTGGATAAATTTCTTTTCACCTGCATTTAATTTGTCTGGTGTTATTTTTAAATCTTTCTCACCATCAACATTATTTCGCACTTCTCTTAATAAAGGATTATAAATATGATTGCCAATAGTATCAATTTTTAAACTTTCAGCTATGGCATCTATTTCATTTTCAAAAGCAGTTACTTCTTCATCTATTTCTTTCTGCTTTTTAAACGTAGTTTTACCTCTTGACTCTTTAGTAGATTCTATTGTTTTAATTATGTAATATTTATCAATAAAGTCACCTTTTAATTTTACTGTACTTTGATTTAATGGCTCTTCATATTCGTAATTACTATTATTAATGTACCAATTTACTTTGTTTTTTAATTTCTTTAAAAAGTCTACTGTTACCTGTGTAACCAAATTTCCAATTAGTTCAACATTAGTTGTATCTAAAGATGATTTATACTTTATTTCAGTAATAAAAGTAAGAACATCATTAATGCTTAATTGCTTACTATTTGTATTGAGATACAATCCATTATCTTCTTGAAACTCTGAAATAATATTTTGTAATTTATTTAGATTAATAAAGACACTATAATCCTTTAAGAAATTTGAGAGCTCCCCTTTAATATTTACACCTTCTTTATTTCTATCTGGTCTGTAATCTAAATTGATTGAAAAATTATTTACCGTATCGTCTTTACTAACTCCGTTTTGATAGAACTGTACTTTAAAACTATTATTTGACAATAAAGCTACTCTGCGTTGTGCAATTTCAACTTTAGATAGTTTAAAAATAGGAATGCGTTTTCTAAACTCTTCAAACTTAATTTCTGTATTGTCATTTAGTTTTATAATACTTGGATTTACTTCAATCTCATATTTTTTAATTATTTCTAATTCTTTATTTACTGCACCTGTAAAGGTTTCCAAATATGATTTTTTTAATGAAAAAACAGTTAATGTTTCAATTTTACGAAGTTTATCTTCCTCTTTTGTATTCTTTAATTTAAAGTAATCTTCATTATGTTCTGGAAAGGTACGTTTACCATTATTTTTTAATCCTTTGATACGAACACCTCTACCAAATATTTGAATAATCTTATTACCTTTTGAGCTTCCTAAATTAATTAAACCAATTACAGATACTCTAAAACAGTTCCAACCTTCAGCAAACTTTCTACTACCTATTAATACATTTATAGGCGAGTTTTGGCTGTCTATGTTTTTAAAAGAATAACGCTCTATATTAGATACAATTACTTTATCTCTTGGATTTTTAATAATGTTATCATTCTCTAAATCGTTGATAAACTTTGCTCCATTACCTACGTTTACAATCCCCCAATAACCACCATTACCATAAGATATTAGAATTTCATCATCAGTTTCTGGATTTCGTGTTAGCGTAAGTTTACCTGTAAACTCTTCATTAAAAAGGTATTTATAGGTTACTTTTTGCTCATCAGATAAATCAGCTAAAAAATTGACAATGTTTGTAATATCTGAAACCTCTGGGTCTTCGTTTTTAGCAGACTTATCCTTGTTGTTAACTGTATTACCCATAAAGGCAATTAAAGGCTTGTCTGGATGTTGTGAGGCTTTAAATATGTCCTTTTGAACAGAATAATCTATATGATGCCATAAGTCTATCTTCTCATTAATTACAGATAGATTTCTATGCAAATTATCATCAAAACTTTTTTCTAAAACATCATCACCTACTTGCTGAAAGTAATAATCTTTACCATAACCATCTTTATAAAATAAGTTATAATTATAATCGTAGACTATTGACTTTTCGTAGTCTTTTTCTAAATCTCCACTAATGTTATGAAAGGTTGCAGAATACTCAAACAAGAAACTGTTTTCTATATTTAAACGCTTACGTAATGTCATAAAAGCACCATCTGTACCTGTATTACCAGTTGTACTTAAACCAATATGTGCTTCATCTACCAATATCAATCTACGATACGATTTACTTTCTGGAAAGTCGAAAAAATCATTTGGTTTGTTTAATAAAGCAGCTGTAGTGTCTATGGTTAAACGCACCGTATTACGGTACTTTGTATTTAGAAACTCAACAAAAGGTGTTAGTTCTCTTTCGTGTTGGTCTATAAGGTTTACACCAGGCGTTGTCATTATAATTTCAAAATCTCTAAAGTTTTTACAATGTGCTATGTATTGAAAAATATTAAGATGCATTATAATGGTTTTACCACTACCTGTAGCCATCCAATAAGCTAAACTTTCTTTAGAAAATACAAAATCGTGTTCGTCTTTTTTAGCGAGATACAATTCTGTAAAGTATAAAGCTAATATTTGATAGTAACGTAAGTTTACTTCTTGCTCTTGATTACTTTTTAAATAAGCATTGTAGGTTTTTAAATGCTTTTGTACACTACTTAAAATATCATTATCTAAACCTAAAGTAGTATCGTATAACTCTAATTTGTCTTGATAAACGGTTTCCCTAAAATCTACGTCTGGATGCGTTAACCCTTGTTTACGCAGATGGTTGTATAATTTTAACTCCATTGCGTTTTTTTATTGGTTAAATATTTCTTTAGAAATAATTTTAAATTCTATATCTGTATTATCTACTTTTAGATTATTGCTTTTATCTAAATTAAGCGTTGCAAATTCTGCATTTACTTCTATGGTATGAATGTTAGTGTATTTAGAAGCTATTTCAATAATTTGGGTACTGTCATCTTCATTAATAGCAATATCTCGCCAAATAACTAACACACCATTGGTAGTTTCTATTACTTTGTAGTATTTCTTATTTAATTCATAGGTTTTAGCAGACTTTATAAAATAACCTTGTAAATAATTATAGGTTTCTATTACATCTATAAACCCTTGTTGTGTAGGTTGCCCATAACTAATAGTAGTTCTAAAAGGTGTAAATATGTTTAGTGTAGTATCTAAACTATTTTCTTCGGGTTTGTATAAATATTTAATTGGTAAGTTTTCTGGTAATGTACCTTTATATACTTGTAAATTATCTAATACATCTTCGTATTGCTCTAATACCTGATACTTAAAGATGTGTTTTGATGAACCTAAACCTGATGGCACTTTTGATTGCCATTTATTAGAAAATATACTTTTGCATATTCTTGGTTTTAATACAGAGCCAAAATGTTTCCCCATATCAATTAGAATATATTTCCTTTTTTTGTTTTCTGATAAGTTCTGGTTTATCACAGAATGACCTGTAGTTCCAGAGCCTGCGAAAAAATCTAAAACGTATCCTTTTTCAATATTCATTGAATATATAATTCTATCAATTAATTTTGTTGGTTTAGGATACTCAATAATACCGCCCAGTCCCATATTTTCCAACTCGATACTTCCATCACTTTTAAAACTAAGAATAGACCTCAATAAGAAAGATTCAACTTCTTTTAAATACGTTATCGAACTTGGTTGAGTTTTTTCATTAGTAGAATACCAAATTTTCCCTTTCATCATACTTCCATCTGGCAATGTAAACTCAATGCCATCCTTTTCAGCTTGATCAAAAGTTGTTTTAGTCCATCTCCATCCTCTGTCTGGTGCTGGTGCTGGTTTATTTGTAACAGGATTTATAACCTTATATTTTTCTCCTTGTGAATTAGCATTTGGCCAAGACATATTTATTTTCCCCCAAATTTCATAATTAGAATCAAGCTCACAGTAAAGAGTTATTCCTCTATCATATCCTTGCTTTTTATAAAACTTTTTTAATTTTATTCTTGTATCTTCTATTGAGAAACCGTCTCTTTTACACTTGTCTACAAAATCATATATTATTTCTAAATCATCTTTCAACATTAGAAAACTTAGCTCTTTTTTCTTTCTTTCATCCCAGTTTTTTGTGAATAAGTATATAAACTCGTGTATATTACCAATTCCCTTATCGTTTTTTGGTACACGTTTATTCCAAGTTATTGTTTCTATATGATTTTGTTTCTTAAAAGTTGATTGTAATAATGAGCCAAAATTTAGAAATTCATTTTCGTCACAACTCGCAAAAAAAGAACCTTCATTATTTAATAATGGATATGATTTTTGAAGAGTTTGATTTATTAAAGAACTCCACGAAGAGGATTTAAAAGAATCTTTATATATAAATCCATCTTTACTCGTGTTATATGGTGGATCGATATAAATTCCTGAGACCTGATCTTTAAATTTTGACCCAACAATATCCAAAGCTTGGTAATTTTCAGAATTAATTAATAATCCATTGGTTTTATTATCTAAGTCATCAATTTCAGAAAGTATTTTATCCTTAAATGAGTTTGTTCCATCAGGTTGTTTGAAGCATTTGGTATCTAACACTAAAGTTTGGTTGGCTTTTATATCTTCAATAGTTTTAATTTCTAAAAAAAATAGGTTTTGCCACTCTTGTAGTTGAGCATTGTTTTCTAAAATTTCTTGATAATAGTTTTCATCTATATAATCTACCGTAATACAATACTCGCTTTCTACTACTTTTTTCTTTTTAGTAAATAAGTGTTTTTGGAAATCTTCTATAGTACTTAAAAATTCAATTATACGTGCGCTTACTTTATCAAATGCTTTTCCAATTAATAAGGTCGTATTATCTAACTTACCTGCGTAAATGCTTTCTAAATCATCAAAAATGTAATTTTTAACGTATCTATTTTTTTCGTTAGTTAAAAACTCGTTTAGGTTTTCGTGTATAAAATAATCAGCATCATTACCAATGTAGAAACTGTTTAATTTTTGGTCTAATGTATAAAGTGATTTTAAAGTTTCGTCTGTAAACTGTTTTGTTTCTTCATCATATAAACGTACACCTCTATCAAAATTGTTTTTTACTTCTTTTTCAATTTTCAGTTTCTTCTGACGTAAAGCAGATAAACCTTTTATAGCTCCGTTTTGTACTTTGTCAAAATCTTTAGTTAAGTCTACAAATACTTGTTTTGTTTTATCATCTTTAGTGTATTCAAGGTATTTGTCAATATCTGTTTCTTTAAATACCTCTTTATAAATAGCTTTGAAAATATCTACTTTAGAGGTAGATGCATCAGAAAGATTAAAAACAACTTGATAAATAGTTTCTTTAGTAGCCTTGTCTTTTATTTTTTCGATTCTATCAAAACGATAATGTTTTAATTGGCTGTCTTTGTTGTTGTTTTGGCTTGTTCCTTCTTCTTCGCTATTCTCATTCGTTTCTAAACGGTATTCTATTTTTTTACCATTTAAATCAAACTTAATTGCATTGAAAGATGTACCTGTTTTAATGTATAAACTGCCTTTATGTTTCCAGTGAAACATTGTGTCACTACCATTATAACCTGCTTCGTAAGGTACTTTGTATAAATCTCTACTCCTGTCATTGTATCCAAAATCTCCGTTAGAATAATACATTTGGAAAAACCCAAGTATATGATTGTAGATTTTGTCTTTAAGCTCGTCTGTTATTCCTTCAGATTTAGATAGCGTGTTTAAGGTTTCTGTTAGTTTAGTTTTCTTGTCTTGATTTTGCTCTGTACTAATAAATAACTCTAATTGCTTGTAATTAGCTTCTGGGTCATTAAGTAAGCTATCTTGATTTAAAGTCTTTAGAAAGTTATATAAATCAATAGCATCCGTTTTTTGGTTTGCAAGATTTACTTCTTTTAATGTTTCTTCAATAGTTGGTGCTAAATCGTTAGGATTATCTCCATCGATAAAGCTTTCAATATGGTTACGTTTAAGGTTGTATATTTTATAGATTCCGAAGTCCAAATCATTTTCATTGAATTGGAACATTTCTTTAAGGAAGTATTTTAAGTTGTCTATTGATTTTGACATTGTTATTCTGTAGAGTGGTTATTATTAAAAGTATATAAAAATATAAATCTTTTTCTCTAAAAGCTTACTATCTCTAAAAATTAAAAATACTTCGTCAGCTCAACTGCCAAATCCTTGTTACTCTTACCTATATAATTCAAGAACATAGCTTCCGTGCTATGCCCTGTTACGTTAATTAATAAAGTGGTTGGTATTGTTCCGTAAAAATTAGTTGCAAATGAACGCCTACCTATATGACTGGTCACAAGTTGATGCTTAGGATACAAACCTGAAACAGTTCTTATTTTAGACACCTTTTTATCTTCAGAAATGTTCTTTTGCTTCTTACCTTCAATAACTTCATCTATTTCCGCCAATTCACAAACCTCCTTTATATACTCATTATAACGTGGGTCAGATATCTTTCTCGGGAATTCTCCATTACGTCTATTAAGTACCTCTAATACTTTTGGATGTAACGGCACCGTCATTAATTTTCCTGTTTTAACCTGTCTAAATTCTATGAATTTTTTACCACTCTCTAATCTAATCATATCCTTTGTAAACCTCATAAAGTCAGATACTCTCTGTCCTGTAAAACAACTTAGGACTAACCAATCTTTAGCATTTATCAAATAATCATGTTCATACTCCTTTTTATCAATGGCATCTAACTCCTCGAAGGTTAAAAATATTTTATCTACAATCTCACGTTTCAATTTCAAGGTATCTAACTCTGGGCTTGTCAAAACACCTTTACTCTTAGCGTATTTACAAAACGTTTTAATAATTACAAGTTCTCTATGCGTTGTATTTTGTGAGTAGCTTTCCTTTTTATAGTAATTCACAAAATGCCGTTTAAACTCATCATTTATATCAATAATGAATATCTGTTTACCGAGATAAGATTGAAATCTCAACATTTTATTTTTTACAACATAATATTTTTTAATTGAAGCAGGTTTATTCTCTCCTTTCTTTGATTTAATATAACTATCAATAACACCAATAAGATCATTAGGCATATCCTCAATTTTTTGTATTGGATTATAATACTTTTCCATCTGCTCTTTCAACCAAGCATTTGTAAGACTTTTTTTATCAAAAGTTTCATTAAAAATATCAAGAACATGTTTTTGAATTTTGCTTAAATCAAAATTAACTTCTGCTTGTTTATTTTTAATATCTAAATCTTTACTATTTGATTTATGTAAATTTTTCCAGTAGGTACGAGAAACTTCATATTGAGTTTTTGCACTTAAAACTTTATCCATAAAACCATTTTCAGAATTACCATCGGCTACCCTATACAAAAGTCTAATATTCAAATTTGAAACATCCCTTTTTGAACGATATAAAAAGTTAATTGTAGCCATGTAAGAATAAGAATTTATTTACAGTACAAACATAATACAATTATTAAAAAATTGTACGATAGTTGTACGGTAAAATCAAAACTAACCAAACCGCCCCCAATGTAGAACAACAATAAAAAATCAATAAATCCTTATATTTATTGACTTAATAGATATTATTCCATTAAAAATAAGGGTTATAAAATATATTTGTTTGAACGTATCGTGTTCTCTCCGACTCCACAAATTAACCCTTGTATTTATAATAAATACAAGGGTTTTTGTTTTCCTTAAACTAAGGTCTGTGATAATTTAATATTACATGCCTGATTTAAGAGGAGTTGCTGTTGTACTCATATCTCGAATACAAATATACTTTCCATCTCGTTTCTCAAAATAGGACATATAATTTCCGTTATCCAATTCTTTACCAGAAGCATCGAATTCGGTCCACGAACCAATCTCAACAGCAATATTGCCTTCAGCAAATAAGTCTACAACCTTGTATACATTATAATTTGTAGTGGTGTCTTTAGCTATCTCTTTTGCAATATTGTCTCTTATGGCATTCCTTCCAAAAAGAGGTTGTTCGTTTTGACCATAACTAATAGCGTTCTTGTCGTAATACGCAGCTACTGCATCGGCATCTTTAGCCTTTTGTCCTGCAGCATAGCCATCTTCCATTGCTTGGATTTCGGTCTTAACTTTTTCCATGTCAATAACTTCTTCTTTTTCTGTGTCTGCACAGGCTGAAAAAATTAAAGCCGTAAGTACTAGAAACCCAAATAATTTAATGTTTTTTCTCATAATAGTTATGTATTGTGTTGGTTTAGACAACAATATACAACTTAAGCATGTGGATAATGTAGTTAATTGCTATTATCACAGATATAATTGACGAAAAAATAGACTAACAAGGTATAGAATTGGCCTCATTGTGAAGTAATTACTGACTTTTAAGAATTATTGTGACTTTTTGGAAAAATTGGTGTCTTAATAGTAAAGGGTATATAATCATCCTTGAATAATGAAACATAAAGTAAGTCCTTAAATGCGGATCTCTAAAAAGAAACATTAAGAAAAAAAACTCCAGAGTCAGATAATTATCTGAATCAATATCGAAATACGATCGAAGTGTTTCGATATTTTTGTTTTAGAATCTAATGGAATGAAACCAAATTTTAATACTGAAAAACGATAAAAACAATCACAAAATCTATTTTTTTTTAACTATATAAGATAAAAGAGTATTTTATCTTATATTCGATGAATGTACTACAAAAAAAGGTTCTTGTTATGAAAAAAATCCTATTTACATTATTCGTTTTTACTATCCATCAAATAGTCGCACAACCGTTTACAACGCCATTACCAATACCTCCAACACTAAGTGGACCAGTATTTAATTTAAACGTCAGCCCTTCTACTAAGCAATTTAAACCTGGAACCATTACTAATACGTTTGGTGTTAACACGAACTATTTAGGGCCAACTTTATTAATGGATTCTGGAGATTTTGTCACTATTAACGTTACCAATAACTTATCTGAAATTACCACTATGCATTGGCATGGCATGCACATTCCAGCCATTGATGATGGTGGTCCACACTCCCCTATTAGTCCAGGCGAAACATGGTCACCAGATTTTACGGTCATGAACAAAGCTTCGGTTTACTGGTATCATCCACACACAATGGGACTTACTAATCTGCATGTTTCTCTAGGTATTGCCGGGTTTATTATTGTATCTGATCCTGAAGAAGCTGCCTTAACCTTGCCTCGTACTTATGGTGTTGATGATATACCTATTGTGATTCAAACAAAACTATTAGATAACGATAATCAAGTTCAAATATCATCTCAAATGGATAGTATATCTATGGTGAATGGAGAAATAAAACCATATGTAAATGCACCAGCACAAATGGTACGTTTTAGAGCATTGAATGGCTCATCATCCAGAACTCTCAATATTGGAACTGACGACAATAGAACACTTTACCAAATATCTTCTGATGGCGGATTATTAGAAAACCCAGTACCATTGACAAGAATCCTATTGTCTAATGGTGAACGTGCAGAGTTTTTAATGGATTTAACTAGTGAAAGTATTGGTAGTACCTTTCAGTTTAAAAGTTATATGTCTGAAATGCCTGCAAATATAGAAGGTGGTGCAGGTTCCGCAGGACATCCTAATCCGTTATTTGGTACTGATTGGAGTTTTATGGAAGTAAAAGTTGTTACTCAAACCGCAAGTCCAGTGACTACTTTCCCGGGTACTATGACAACCTTAACTCCATTTCTAGAAGGCGATGCTGCCGTAACTAGACCAATGGAATTATCAAATAATGCTCAAATTAATGGAGAAACCATGGACATGAATGTTATTAATGAAGTTATTGAACTTGATGATATAGAAATTTGGACGATTACAAATGTGACTGGAATAGCACACCCTTTTCATGTTCATGATGTTCAGTTTTACATTCTTGATAGAGATAATGGTGGTGGACCTGTACCTCCTTTTGCTACTGAATCTGGACTAAAGGATACTGTTTTAGTTGAAGCCGGTGAAACTGTTAGAATTATTTCAAAATTTGAAGACTATGCAGATGAAGTTATACCATACATGTATCATTGTCACAATTTAATTCACGAAGACTATGGAATGATGGGACAATTCACTGTTGTGGATTCAACTCTAGGTACTGCAGAAGTATTAAACACAACAGTCACCATTTTCCCAAATCCAACCACCGATTTTTTAAATTTAAGCATTCCGGAATATTATGATGTTGAAGGCATCATTATATTTGATGTAAATGGAAAAGAAATTCTTAATATTTCCTCTCCTATCAAGCTCATCGATCTAAGCGATTTGTCTTCTGGTGTATATCTATTAAAAGTATTTACTGCGCAAGGAGAAGTATCAAAAAAAATATTAAAGGACTAAAGTCTTACTGGATTATAAACAGGAAATTGTTTAGCAAGATTGCAATTAAAACGTGATACAAGTAGGTGTATGATTAACTAAAAGCTAATCATACATATTTAGTTTTTTTGTTTGGAATACTTTTATCCTAATGAATGTTCGGCAACTAGTTTCACGAAATCCATGGAACTAATCATTCCTTTGATTTTTCCATCTTCCATCGCAACTATATGATGTACATCATGTCTTAACATCATTTTCGCTGCTGCATTAGCACTTGAATCTGTATGAATAACATGAACATTGGAAGACGTCATTACATCCTCTACAATCGCACTACTGCTTACTTCTTTGCTTATATCTGTTGCAGTAATAATGCCACGAATAGTGATTTCAACATTTGGTGTTTCATTAGAATACGAGATAATAGGGATGGCATGAATTCCTTTTTCCTTCATAAGTGCCCTAATTTCTCTAACGCTATTTCCACCTGTAGCAGTAGTTACAGGAGTAGACATAAAATCTTTTACTTGTATTCGCATAACTAATGTTTTAAATTAATAATAGTTGACAATCCGCTTAATTTGTAGTAAAAATAAGATTCTGGAAGCCTACTTCATATGATAAAAATCATGTTTAGCCGGACAACTTAGATCTGCTTGAGTATTTCGAGTTGTTATTTTATGCCGCTCTGCAATGATAAAACAGAACACTTTTATAAATTGAATTCCTTCAAGTTCGTTATCTTTTACTAATTTAGACTTAACATATTCAACCAAATCACATACGAACAGGTTGGTGAAAAATAAAAGCAGAATCAATTCAATAGAAACACATATTGTTCCCACTGTCCCTTCTCCTATTCGGCTTCAAGAATATGGTGTTGGTATTTTCATTGCAGCTTTAACAAAATCAGCATTGAAAAAAGCACTCAAGAAAAAATTTATTAAGGTTAATGATGTCATTGCAACTTCAGCTACTTTAATAACTGGAGGAGAATGCATATGCTTATCTATTCCAGAAGAAGTCAATCCGAATACGAAACTAATCTTTCCTCTTAAAGTTTTATTTGAAGATGAATATTTAGCAGTTATTCATAAACCTGCTGGTATTTTGGTTAGTGGCAATAGTTTTAAAACTATTGCTAATGCCTTAGCTCAAAACATTCAACGAAGTAGTCTTCCAGATGCTACAAAACCTCAGCCTGTTCATAGATTAGATTATGCGACCACAGGTATTTTATTGGTTGGAAAAACGAGTAGCAGTATTCGCGAATTAAATAAAATGTTTGAGGACAAAACGATTGAGAAAACATATTATGCAGTTACTATTGGAGACATGAACGATCAAGGAAAAATTATTTCAGAAATTGATAGTAAGAAATCGCAATCCAATTATAAACTATTCGAATCAGTTTCCTCAAAAAGATTCGGCAAACTCAATTTGGTTGAATTGAAACCTCAAACAGGTAGAAGACATCAATTGCGTAAACATCTTTCTAGTATTGGATTTCCTATCCTAGGAGATAAAGAATATGGAATTGAACCTTTAATTTTAATTGGCAAAGGCTTGTATTTACATGCCTATTCTTTAAATTTCAAACATCCATTTACAAAAGAAGAATTCTATTTAAAAGATGAACTTCCTAAACGATTTATGAAATTATTTTCTACTAAATAAGACTTATGCCAAAATCATGTAAAATGGTTCCTTTGTTATCCTCCCACTAGAAAAATCATACGAATTTCACTCTGGCTAGTTTTCTTTTACTAATTTAGTTTCTGCTAACGCAACACAGGAGCAAATCGACCTAGACAGATAAACCATATTTGATCACGTTAACTGCAATTTGGGAAAATTATATGAAAAGTAAAATTCGGCAAACCTTAGCTAAACTAGGTTATTATACAAAACCAGATTTCATAATTATTGGAGCTCAAAAATCAGGTACCACTGGATTGTTTGACATTCTTGATAAACATTCGTGTATTGCTTCTTCAGCGATGAAGGAAGTACATTATTTTGATAATGATGAATGGTTTAATAATAATAAGATTTTTGAGTATCATTCCGTATTTCCATTACCTTATAAGTTGAATGCAAAATCAAAAGCATTTGAGGCCAGCCCTATGTATATATATCATCCAGAAGTAGCTTCTAGATTACATCATTACAATCCGAACCTTAAACTCATACTTTCACTAAGAGAACCAGCTCAAAGGGCTTTTTCAGCATGGACAATGTATCATCATCATTTTAAAACTGGTAAATATTCCTATTTACACGATCCACGAACATTCTCTGAAGCCATAGCTGAAGAGATTATTGGTATTGAAAAAGAATCTTACTATACAAACCCTATATCTTATGTAAAACGAGGTATCTACCATCTTCAAATAGAGAAATATCTAGAATATTTCAAAAAAGAACAATTACTGATTTTTGAAGCAAATACTTTGAGAAAACAACCTGACCAAGTATTAAAAACCATACAAGATTTTATTGATGTACCTCATGAAAAACTAGACTTTATAAGTTCAAACTCGAGTAAATTAAATGAGAAGGACAAGTACAAAAATGACATCATAAGTTTACAAGAATTTTATAAACCATATAACGAAAAACTGTTTAATCTTCTTGGTGAAAGATATGATTGGAATTCTAATGAATAATATATTAGTCAAATAGAGCAGTCTGTATTGCTTATTATTTAAGATGATTTGTCCAAAAACTAATCGGCTTTTCAATTATTAAACTTCTATTAAAGTGTTAAACTTTTGTAAATTCACAAATCATATGTTGTATATGCAACATTTATTTGTATGTTTGCATTATGAAATATGAATTACATCATTGTATAAGTTCAAGGTTAAGAAAACTAGCTAGAATAGCAGATGGTCATATGCGTAATTGCTTAAAGGAGTTTGGAATAACTGAAAACCAAATGACCATATTATTTGCTTTAAGTAAACTAGGTAAAGTAGAACAAGGCAAAATTGGTGAAGCTTTGGTCCTGGAAAGATCTACGGTAAGTAGAAATGTAAAACTACTAGAAAAGCAAAAACTGGTAAGAAAAACAACTGCCTATCGTCCTGAAATAGAATTGACAAATAAAGGAATCGCGCTGGTAAATGAACTAATTCCTCATTGGGAAAAAGTTATGGATTCTTATATCGACTTGTTAGGCGATTATGGAACAGCTCCACTCGAAAAATTAGAACAACGCCTAAAATAAAAAATTTAATAACAATGTTGTATATGCAACATATAAATTATGAAACAACCAAACATAAAATCCGATTCTGAACCTTCAGTAAAATTAGTTTCAAATACAACACCTCAAAAACCCATTTATTGGAAACAGGTTTTAATTACAACTTTAACTGTTTATCCATTACTTATGATAATACAGTGGTTACTAAATTTACTAACTCCTATGCAAAGTATTCCCAAAGAATTAGCTGTATTAATTGCAGTCTCTGCCGTAGCTGCATTAATGGTTTTTCCCATCATGCCATTAACCATGAAATTCGTAGGATCATGGTTGTACAAAAAGTAAATTTTCCAATTAGATAAATAACAATAAAATGAAAACAGAAACCATAACAAAACAGAATCATTTACTCGATACAAAGACAGTAATACTCAAAAAAAACAACAGGATTATTCGCTATGCTGAGTTGGGTAACAAGTCAAAACCGACAATTATATTATTGCATGGAGTTCCCGAAAATTTACATGCTTGGTATGCTGTCGCTCCTAAACTCTCAAACGATTATCACGTCTTGGCAATAGATTGGCCAGGTTTTGGTGGAAGTGAGCCACTTGGTTCGTCAGAATCCTATAATTCACAAAACTTTGCTGATATAGTAATTGACTTTATGGGTACAATGAAGATTAAACAAACCATTTTGTTAGCTTCAGATATTGCTCTATTACCAGCACTTTTGATTGGTCTTGAACAACCTGAACTAGTTTCGAAACTTATAGTTATGGATGGCATTCCGTTTCCAAGAAAACAATATGCGTCTTGGGAACTAAATAGTTTTGCCAGAAAGGGTTCAATCATAGGAAAAGCTTTAGTTCGCTGGTTTCCTGGTATAGCCGCTCAAACAGCCTATCTCAAGGGTTTTTACAGAGGGCATTCTATTCCTAAAGAAGTTCGCAAAGAATTTTCGATAGATGGTAAAAGCGAACATACCAAAGATGCATTTCTGTCTTATTTTCAAAACTTTCACATTGGACAATCCTATTTTGAACAAAATACTCACAAACTACTTACACCAGTATTGGTTGTATGGGGCAAATATGATCGCTTCATTAATATCAAACTTGCACACGAGATTGTTGAGAAGCTCCCAAACGCTAAACTCGAAATAATTGACAAATCTGGTCATTATGTACATATGGATAAGCCTATGGCATTAGTAAAAGCAATAACAAATTTTTTAAACTAGATAAATAACAAATAAAAAGTAAATTATGGAAACACAAATTCTAATTACCGGAGCAACCGGAACAACAAGTCAATATGCCATTCAACATTTAGTTGACAAAGGCATAAAAGTAAGAGCAATGGTAAGAACTATTGACGATAGAAGTAAACATCTTGAAACACTTGGTATTGAAATCGTAAAAGGAGATTTTCTCGATATTGATTCGTTAAGACTTGCATTAAAAGGTGTCAACAGAGCATTTTTTTGTTACCCTTTCGCAGATCATTTACCTAAAGCTGCTGCCTATTTTGCAAAAGCCGCAAAGGAAGAAAATGTTGAAATGGTAGTAGAAATGTCCCAAATGGGAGCGCATGAGAATACGCCAAGTCCTGCAACACAAAACCATCTAATTACAGAAAGTATTTTAGATTGGGCAGATGTTGGAGCTGTACATATCAGACCAGGTTTATTTGCTTGGAACTATTTAGGTTTTGCAGCACCAACGGTAGCGACTCAGCAAAAATTTTATTATCCAAATTCAGAAGCTAATTATACTATTATTCATCCAAAAGATATAGGAGAAGTTGTTGCCGAAATTTTAAGTGATGATGAACTGGAGAAGCATATTGGAAAACGATATGACCTAACCGGAAATAAAACATATAGCGCTTCTGATGTCGCACAAAGCATTGGTGAGATCATAAATCAGGATATAGAATATATTCCAATTACCGTTGATCAATGGATTGAAGCCATTAAAGATCATCCATCTATTAATCCGTTTTTAGCAAAACATTTACGAGAATTTAGTAGTGAAGTATCAGATGGAAGATTCAATAGAACGACGACTGTTGTTAAAGACATTACAGGCCATGAGCCAAGAACTTTTGAACAATACATTAAAGAACATGAAGCTGCATTTATAAACTAAGAAGTAACAGTTTTATAAAAGTAAGCACTCTTTTATAGTGCTTACTTTTATTGTTTTAATATGAATGACACCTTTAATCGCAGTCAAAATTTTATATTAGTTTCATCATTTCAATGGCGACACCAGATGCAGAAGCTGGATTTTGCCCTGTTACCAAGTTTCCGTCAGAAACCACAAAAGGATCAAATGGTTCTGTGTATGAAAACTGACCACCTTGTTTTATTAGTTCAGCATCAAGCATAAATGGAATGACCTCATTTAATGTGTGTTTGTCCATGTTCTCTTCAGCTTCAGTAAATGAATTGATACGCTTCCCTTCTAAAAGATTTTTACCGTTTGATAAAGTCACATTTAATAGTGCTACTGGACCATGACACACTGCACCAATTACACGACCGCTTTCATATACCTTTTTGATGGTGTCTTTAACCAATGGGTTAGAAACCATATCAGTCATTGGACCTAAACCTCCTGGGAAAAATATTGCGTCGTATGCCTCAATATTGATGTCACTCAATTTATGACTAAAATTTAGGTGTTTAAAGCCATTGCCTTCTTTAAAATTCTTACTTATTAATTGTGAGTCATCATATCCTACAAATGGAGGAGCACCTCCTTGAATACTTGCAAAATCGACGACATGGCCTTCATTTGTAAATTCAAAGTAAGGGTCTGCTACTTCCGAGAATTCATAACCTGCAGGATGTTTACCTGTTCCAGTAACGTTAGTACTTGTTACTATAAATAATATATGTTTCATTGTTTTGTGTTGTTTAATAATAATTCAAACTAAAGGAATCTGCATAAAGCTTCCTTTAGTATGAATGTGTTTTAGGCCAATACTTTATTTCCAGAAACACCAGCTTTATGTAATGCATCTGCAAGTTTCTTAGGTGCAGTTTCTAAAGGCACATGTCCATATTCTAAAGTCACTGATTCTTCAATCCCTAACATTTTTTGTCCATGCCTTTGTGCTTTTAATGTAATTACTCTATCTAAAGTCGTTTCAATATATGCTTTTGGAACATTTCCAAAGTTTTCATCTGTCGTGATTACTTTTTCAAAAAACGGTGTTGTAGATTGTAAAACTAATTTTGGTAATACGGCATCTATTTGTGCTTCTGTAGCTCCACCAAATATCACATTTAAGATAGTTTCTCTACTCATTGTTGCTGTGCTTTTATCTTCAGAAAAGATTAAATTTTCAAGGAATTCACTGCCTTCGTCTTCTTCAAAAATTTCAACTGCAGTTTTCCCTTCGTAAGGCATGGCTGAAGCGACAAAAACTAGCTTTTCAATTTTCTCTGGCATTTCTTCAGCAACCTGAGAAATTACGAATCCACCAAAGCTGTGTCCTACCAATATAACTTGACCTTCAGTTTTCGTTAATTCTTCTTTGACACGATTAGAATAAAGCGCCATATTGATCTCAGATGTAGGTGTTGTGTCATCACCATGTCCAGGTAAATCGATGGCATTCACGGTATGCCCATTTTTTTCTAAATAAGCTGATGTTTCTTCCCATGACCAAGCACCTTCCCATGCGCCATGGATTAATAAAAATGTTTTGTTTGAATTTTTCATTGTGGTATGTTTTTAATGTTAATAATTTATTTTTTATAAATGGGCATCGTGATTTTGATGCCCATTTACAATTGCTATTAATCGTAGTGAGGAGAATTCATTCCTCTACTTGGTAATTCACCTCTGTCTACATCAAATAATTTGACAGTTACAGATGCATTGATAGCCCTTCCTTCTTCAACATATGGTCCAGTTGCAAAATCCCAAGCTGTTTCTTCGTTTTCAAATTCATACAAACCTCCAAGTGTGTTTGTATTCATTCCAACTAACCATGTTTTACGGATTAATCCTGGTACAGTTTTTAGCCTTTCATTTACTGGCTCCCAAATTTCTGGTGTGAAATTCGGTACGTTTGATTGTAGTTCACCATACAGGAAAACTCTTTTTGATTTACTCATAATTTTTGTTTTTATATTTGTTTATTATTGTTTTAATACTGATACAAAGTTGAGGTTACTTTGAGGTTTAAAAGTTGTCATATGACAACGTTTTCAGTTTGGCTGTTTTTTGAAACTGCTCAAGGATTCTGTATGTTTTAAGGAGCGTGTCCATAGATCTATTTGCTCAATGGCTTGCGTTAGTGCCGAAATTTGAGTGTTGTCAAAATGTCGTTTTAAAAGCATGTATACTTGCTCATAGTTTTTACTATTATTAGAGTTAAGTATATAATCTGTCAAAGCGAAAAGTGCACGCTCTTTTTCTGAAAAATATGGAACCAGATTCCAAACAGAAACTAAGGACAGTCTTAAATCAGTTTCTCCAAAATTTTTTAGTTCGTTTAAGTGAAGATTAATAGAATAGTTGCAATTATTTAGGTAGCCAATTCTAAGTCTGACTAATTCTAAATGACGGATTTCTAATGTAGAATTCATGTTTCTATTAATTGTTGAAACAACTACTTCGACCTTAAGTCGAAGTAGTTAAAACTGGTTACCTATTACCCTTTAGAAATTGCTTCTCCTAATTCTTGATTAGTCATTGCTATTCCGTCAAGGTTCCATCCACCATCTACGGCATGTACAACATTCACATAGATGTTATCTTTGGGTTGTTTCCCTCCAGATAGCTTGTAAATAATTTCGGTAACTTCAGCAAAATGTTGTTTAATAACTGTTTGGTCTGCAAGTGCAAATGAAGGGACTTTCCATTCGGCCCAAGCCCCTAAGAATTCTTCTCCTCCAGAGAAAGATGAACCTTTAGGTACAATATGTACATTGGCAGTGATATTTGGTGTCATAACTGTATTGCCAGTTAAACCATGATTTTTTAATAAGGAATTAGTAATTTGAACTATGGCTTCCTTTACTTTTTCTGAAGGCAAGACACCTTCTGTTAATGTTAATGTAAGTGGCATAATATATCTGTTTTAAATTGCGAACTTTAGTGTTCATCAACATTACAAAGGTGCCACCGAATAGAATTTTAATAGTTGTCATATGACAACGTTTTCAAAGAATTGAAAATTGAAAAGAGGATAAAAAAAAAGCCCTTTACTGAAAGGCTTTTGCATGTTTAATAAAATAATTGAAACTAAGATTCAATTTTTAAAGTTGTGCCCGTAATTTACTAAGTGTAGAGTTTGTCATCCCTAAATATGAAGCTACCGCTTTGCTGGATATTCTGGTTAATAGTTTAGGTTCATGCTCCATAACCCAGCGCAATTTATCAATACCTTCCATTCCTAAAAAGCTATAAATCCGCATTTGAGAGTGGATAAAAGCAAATTCCATAAATTTATTATAAACATCTCTAAATTCAGGAACGGTTTCAACAAGTTTAAAAAAACTATCGCGACTTATAATAAGCAAGTCTGAAGGTTCAATAGAGACTAAGAAATCTCTCGATGGTTTCTGCAAAACAAAACTAGTAATAGCTGTAATTATTTGATCTTCCAAGGCAAAATATGCTGTTGCTTCATTCCCCTTACTATCAATTTCATACATTCTTAGACAACCTTTATTTATGAAGTAAAAATTCTTACAAACTTGACCAACTGAACACAAAATTTCATTACGCTTTGTTTTTAAAGGTTTAAAATGTGAAGTGACTTTTTGGATTGATTCACTATTAATGTTTGAATTATCCTTAAGGTATTGTTCTAATTGGTTATACATTTTTTACTGGTATTTATACGTTATGAAATATCGTTTTTAAGATACAAAATGTATTTAATAATTTTATAGCAGTCCGGAGTTATCTATATCTACTGGAAGGCAAAACCTGTTTATGAACTAAATAGTCAATGTTTAAAAAAAGTAAGCACTAATTTATAGTGCCCTCTTTTATTTTATTAAGGTGAATGATGCCTTTAACCCGACACAAAAATTTCTAGGGAGTTTATCAACACCAAAAATTGCTCTTGAATGAGTTCCCTTTGAGCCAAGAATTTTTACAAACAGGTCTGAAGCTCCATTGGCAACAATAGGAGATTCGTCCCAATCCTCACCAGATTGAAAATATACATCGATCTCATTTAAACCTACTATATTATCAAATCCAATTTTAGCATTAATTTGAGCTAATACATTTAACGCACAAAGCTCCATAGCTTCATATCCTTCTTGTGTTGTTAATTCATTACCTAATCTTCCCTGAAACAAATATGTCTCATTCTTAATTGGAAATTGGATGGCAATGTAAGCTATATTTCCTCTTGTATTCACTGACACATAAGAACCTCCTGGAGTTGAAACTTCAGGTAATTCGAGGTTATACTTCACTAGGTTTTCAATTGGATTCATTTTAAAAATACTTAAGTTAATTATTAATAATCGGTATATCCTATTTCACTTGGCGAATAAAAAGTATCCATATCTGGCGCTACTAATTCTGTATTATTCTGAAGTTTTTCAACCAGATTAGGGTTAGATATAAAAGGTCTTCCTACGTACACTAAGTCTAAACCACTCGCTAAAATAGCATTTGCTTTTTCTTCTGAATTAACATCACCACCTGAAATCACAACACCTTGAAAATTTTCTTTAATAATTTTTTTGATATCCAGTGTGAAATCAGGAGCACCAAAAGCGACTCTCTGATCGACAATATGAATATAAGCCAGTTCTATTTTTGCTAACTCACGAGCAAGGTAAATGAAAGTTCCTTCCAATGCTTCGTAATCAGATTGCATATCATTATACGCTCCATAAGGTGAAACTCGAATTCCTACTTTATCAGAACCAATCTCATCCGCTACTTTTTTAGCAGTTTCTAATACAAATCTAGTTCTGTTTTCAATTGAACCTCCATACTGGTCTTCTCTTCGATTGGATTTAGGGTTCATAAACTGATTCATTAAATATCCATTAGCCGCATGCAATTCAATACCATCAATTCCTGCTTCATTTACTAGTCGTTTAGCAGCAACAACATATTCGTTTTGAGTACTCACTATCTCGTCAAGCGTCATGGCTTTTGGTGAATCATGTGCAACCATTCCTGTTTCTGTAAACATCTCGCCTGCCGCAATAATACTAGATGGAGCTAACGTCACAGTTCCATCTGGCATATTTGCCTTGGCTGTAATTCTCCCTGTATGCATTAGCTGTACAAATATTTTCCCTCCTTCAGAATGTACCGAATCTGCGATTTTTTTCCATCCAGTAATTTGTTCATCCGAATAAGCACCTGGTATACGTGGATACCCAATACCATTTGGAGACGGTGAAGTACCTTCACTTATAATGAGTCCTGCACTCGCTCTTTGTTGGTAATACTTTGCCATCAAATCGTTTGGAATATTGTCTATAGCTCGACACCGAGTTAATGGTGCCATTACAATTCTATTTTTTAATTCTATGGTCTTTCCCAATTGGAAACTATCAAATACATTCATTTTTTTTATTTTAAACATTCATTGATTGACTTTTAGTAAAGTCTATGAATGTGTATTAATTATAATTTAGATTTCAATTACTATTTGTCGTAATTTCTGTGTTTCATTTCAGATTAATTGAAAAAAATCTTGCACTCCTAAATATCTACTTACTGTAAATCCTTCCGCATATTTAGCATTGATTGGTCTTCCATAAATACTATTGATGCTTTTTACTTGGTCTAATAATCCTAAGATAGAGTTAGGCTCGTTTTTTTTGGGTTTCACAAATTGTGATTGGAAGGCTTTAATCGCTTCAATTTTTTTGTCCATCTCTGTTGAAATATCGATAACAAAATCAGGATCAATAAAATAATCTTGAATGTAATGATATACTGTTTTTGGTCTCCAAGGACCTTGAGCCTCTCCATTTAAAAAAGTTTCCTTCTTTTTAAGACCTGATAAAAACGAGGAATCTGCAACCAATTTCGCAGCATTAGCGTGATCTGGATGACGATCATAAATGGCATTGGCCAATACAATTTCTGGCTGGTATTTTCTAATTGCTTTAATGACTAATAACCGACTTGCTTCGTTATTTTCTATAGAGCCATCAGCTAGTCCTAATTGTTCTCGATATTGAATTTCTAATATTTTAGAAGCATCATCTGATTCTTTTTTTCTAGTTTCTGGAGTTCCAAAAGTTCCCATTTCACCAGCTGTCATGTCTACTATAGCAACTGTCTTACCTAATGCAATATGCTTTAATAAAACACCAGCTGCTGCACATTCTACATCATCAGGATGTGCTCCAAAAGCTAAAATATCTACTTTATAATTTTTCATTTAAATTTTGGCCTTACTTATTTAACTTCTTCCTATTTCTAGAATTTGACGAATCATCTGATTTGTGAAACCCCATTCATTATCATACCATGTCATAACTTTAAGCAAGTCTCCATCTACAACTCTGGTCATATTCAAATCTACAGTTGAAGCATAAGGACTCTTTACTATATCTGAAGACACTATAGGTTCTGTTGTTGTCGACAAAATGTTGTTATATCGTGATGTTTTAGCTTCTTCCTCAAAAATGGCATTTACTTCTTCAACCGTAACAGGTCGTTCCATTACAAAAGTCAAATCTGAAAGAGATCCTACAGGAATTGGAACTCGTATCGCTACTCCATCAAATTTCCCTAAATATTATGGTAAGGCTTTCGTTGTTGCAATTGCAGCACCAGTTGTTGTGGGCACAATATTAGCAGCACCAGCACGACCCATTCTATAATTCTTTTCAGAAGGTCCATCTACCATGCTTTGTGATGCTGTATAGGCATGGACTGTTGTCATAATTGCCTTTTTAATTCCAATTCTTCTTCCCAATACTTCAACTACAGGACTAATGTTATTTGTAGTACAACTTGCGCAGGAGAAAATGTTGGTTAGACCATCTTTTGAGTTTACACCATGAACTACTGTAGGTGTATCTTCACTTTTTGTAGGTGCGGAAATGATTACAGTCTTAGCTCCTGCCTTGATATGCTTTTCGGCATCTTCACGAGCTGTAAAGAAACCCGTGCTTTCAATAACTACATCGATGTTGTTATCTTTCCATGGTAATTCTTCAGGGTTTCTTAAAGAATTGTATTTTATTTTTTGTCCGTTTATGATCAGGTTTTCAGCATCGTGAGACACTTCTTTTTCATAGATTCCGTAGACTGAGTCATACTTTAAAAGATATGCTATATTTTCAATCGAAATAATATCGTTTACTGCTAATAGTTCTAATTCTGGTGTATCTAAAATTACTTTTAAAGCCGCTCTTCCGATACGACCCATTCCGTTTATTGCTATGTTCATCTTACATGTATTTTATAGTTTGACTTTTTCTTTTAGTTCATTAATTTCTTTCTCTAGTGAGTCAATATATTTTTGTTGAGGAGAAAAGGCATCTTCAATTTCATTTACCGTATACCTTGGAGTAATGTGTTGCGGACAATTCCAATCATAGGCTTCAATATGGAAAACCATCATACGTTCTGGTCGAAATTTGTAATCTTTCAAATCGAGTGACTCAAATAACTCTTCATTATCTTTAAGTTCTATTACTTCCGCTTTAGCGAAAACCTTGAGTCGTGTCTTAGTTGGGTAATCTACCATGATTAGAGATACATTTTTATTAGTTGCCATATTTCCAACAGACACATATTGCTTGTTCCCCACAAAATCTATAAATCCTATTCGTTTTGAATCTAATACTTTTAAAAAGCCTTTTGGACCGCCACGATGCTGTATATATGGGAATTCTTTCACTCCAATTGTTGCCAAATAAAAACTATCTCGATCCATGATAAATGATGTTTCCTTATTCGTTAACCCATCAATCACATAAAACTTTTCCATACGCTCATAACTTTTGCGACTACCAGCTTTTTCTTGTAATTTTTTTACTGATTCTGTGAATGCTATTTCTGCGAAGTTTTTAGCCATGATGTTTATTATTTAATTATGATTGTTTTGATTTCAAAAAATAATAAGGGAAGAAAAATCATTATAATCCTTCTTCCCATTTTATTATTTCGCTATTAATGTTTTAAAGTCATACTGAATTAAAAAAATCAATGGTATTGCATAAGCTAAATGTCTAACTAAAGTTATTATCGGTGTCATTGGTGACATATCGATACCTGCTACTCCAGCTCCTAATAATGGCAGCATAAATAACCACACTAATGCGATTGTTTCGGCCACTACAAATAAGACAGCTCTAAACCATTTTGGTCCCCAAAGCGATGGAGCGATTCCAGCAAAAAGTATGGCTAATAAAATACCGTTTCCATAATGTCCTGCTACTCCATAAGTTAATCCTAATCCTGTTTTTGCTCCTAAAACACTTGGGATATCCCACCATGTTCCAGTTAATAATAGTCCAAACAAGTCGAATAGTATTGTTCCTAAAAATCCAGCTAGTATTGCGTTTTTCCAATTTATTGTTTTCATTTCTCTGTGTTTTAATTGTTATATAAATTTTGTTTGTAAGGCCATGGAATAATGCCTTCTCTTATTCCACAAATCGCGTTTATTGATTTTTAGTGATTCAAGTTTCGAAAGAATTACTTTTTTGTTTAGTTTTCTCATGAGTTCTATGCTTTTGAATTTTCAATGAGGCAAATTTCGGTTGTGCAAACTTTAAAAGCGTTGCCTTATGACAACGCTTTTAAAAACTATATTTACTTAATTAATGTTATTTTTTTCTAAGAAATTCAGAATGTAATTAGCTATTTCATCACCTTTCTCTTCTAAAGCGAAATGACCAGTGTCTAAAAGATGAAACTCTAAATTCTTTAGATCCTTTTTGTATGGATAAGCGCCATCTGCTGGAAAAATGTAATCGTTTTTACCCCAAACAATCAATGTTGGTGGTTGATGGTCTCTAAAATATTGTTGCCATTCTGGATATAAAGGAACATTAGTTCTATAATCATAAAACATGTTCAATTGAATTTCAGCATTTTCTGGTCGTGTAAGGTGTTGTAAATCTATATTCCAGTTGTCTGGACTAACTTTAGATACATCTTGTACACCATGTGTGTATTGCCATTTTAATCCGTCTGGTGAATGAAAACCTTCTAATGCTTTACCATTTTCAACAGTGTAGTCATTCCAATATTTCTTAATAGGAATCCAAAAGTCTTTTAAGCCCTCGTCGTATGCATTACCATTTTGAATGATTAACGACTCTACACGTTCTGGATATTTAGCTGCTATTCTGAAACCAATTGGAGCTCCATAATCCATTAAATAAATACTATATTTTTCGACATTCTTTTTCTCTAAGAATCCTTCTATAATTTTAGACATATTGTCAAAAGAATAAACAAAGTCTTTCGTTGAAGGCTGTTCACTTCTTCCATATCCAGGATAATCTGGTGCTAAAACATGATAACGTACAGACAAGTCTGTAATTAAATTTCTAAACATATGAGAAGATGTTGGGTATCCATGTAACAGTAAAATAGTTGGCTTTGATATATCACCAGCTTCGCGATAAAAAATATCGATACCATTAACTTCTATTGTTTTGTGAAATGTAGCCTGTGATTTAGGTAATAAATCCTTGCTTACGTCTGCATTTTTTGGAGAATTAAATGAAAATAATCCAAGGGATAAAACGGCTAATAAAGTAATACCCAATACTGATTTTAAAATTTGTGTTTTCATAATTTAATAATTTAAATGTTGGTTTAAAATGATTTGATAAGTGTTGCTTATCTGTTTCTTCTTTTGCTGTTCCAAGTAAAGCTGTTTGATTTTTTTGTTCTGCTTGAAATTTGATTAGTGTTTAATGTTCTCATGATTTCTGTTGATATTTAATTGGTTAATATTTTCGATCTTCTTTTTTAATAGTAATGTCATTGGCACTCATATCTCTAATCTTCATCAATCCTTCTTTGTCAAATTCCCAATGCTCATTGCCATGCGTTCGCATCCATTGTTTTGTTTTTGCATCTTGCCATTCATATTCGAAACGTACAGAGATACGATTGTCTGAGAAAGACCATAAGTGTTTTTTAAGTTTATAGTGCAATTCATTTTCCCATTTATGAGTTAAAAAGTTTGCAATATTTTCACGTCCAACAAAAAATTCTCCTCTATTTCTCCACTGAGAATCTATGGTATATGCCAAGGCTACGCGTTCTGAATTTTTCGTATTCCAAGCATTTTCTGCTGCTTGTACTTTTGCTGTTGCTGTTTCCCTTGTAAATGGTGGAATTAATGTATTCATAGTTTTTAATTTTCGTACAGACAAGTCTGTTTTTGTTATTTTTTAAAAGAATTAAATAATTCTAATTTTTAATATCTAGTTTAAGATCTTTATACAAGCTTGTTTAGCAGAATCTATTGGCCAACTATCCTTTTGAATTTGAGAAAGAATAATTGCTCCTTCTAATAATATTAGCACTTGATCACCTATACTTTTTACGTCTTCAGTTTTAAATTGTTCATCTTGTTCTAAAAGTTCATGAATCCATTCTCGAAATTCATTTTTATGTATTACGGCCTGGTGCCTTATTTTATCATGATCCTTTGGTAAATCTGTAATAATATTTTGCCATCCACATCCTCTAAATTCAACATCTTTTAACCAAACATATAAGTAATCAAAACTAGCTATTACTTTTTCTTTGTTTGTTTTATTGGGCTCTACAAAATTTGTTAAATTTCCCATCCACATGTAATGTCTTCCTTGTAAGTAAGCTACTGCTATATCTTCCTTTGATCTAAAATATCTATACATACTATCTTTAGATACGTTAGCTTCCTTTAATATTTTGTTTATTCCTGTTTGATTGTAACCTTCAAAATAGAATAAATTTGAAGCCGCTTCGATGATTCTTTCTTTTACTCCCAATTTTTTCATAGGACAAACTTAAGGTAAATGTTTTAAAGTACAGACAAGTCAGTACTATTTTAACATTTAATTAACATTATAGGTTGTAAAAATTTAGTGAATTTATTGTCAATAAAATCGACTCAAGACCTATTTACAGTGACTTACTAGGTCTAAAATTTTTATTTTGAACCTTATTTGCAATAACATCTCGCTTCTTAACATCCAATATTACAAGGTTTAAGATTCTATACAAATAACAATATTGATAATACGAGCAGTACAATCGCAAATAGTAGTTTTAATTGAATTTTCAAAATCTGTTTTTCAATATTTATAAAAGATAAATACCATCTATAATTTAATAACGGTCCATTTATTATTTTTGCTTTTCACTGCGTAAAGGTCTTTTGAAATATACTTAGATGTGATTTCTGGTGGTGCTTTTAAAAATTTCTTGTCTAAAATAACATTAACACGTTCAGGACTTAAATATGCTTTGATATGTCCTTGAGTATCAATGATGCCTTGTAGATATTTATAATAAACTATACTTTTACCTAAAGCCTCATTTCTAGCTACTTCTTCCTTAAACACCTCTAATACTATCGCTGAACCTTCATTAAAGTTTGTAGCATTTAAAAATTGTGGCTCAATAACCATTTTGCCGCAAGTATTGATATAACCGAAATAGGAAATACCATCGCGTTTATCTTCAATTAAACATCTATCGCTCTTAAAAATAGGAAAATTACCATCAGCAGTTTCTGTCATAACTAAATCGTTTCTATAATCTATAATGATTTCACCTTTCAGATTAATAAAAGCCCATTGTTCATCTTTTTTAACTGCTGCTATATCATTATGAAATGGTGAGATATAATCTATATTTTCAACAAGTTGTGTGAATCCAAAAAACGGAATTGATACGACTAAAAACAGAATGATTGCTTTTTTCATGATTTCATCATTTTAAGGTTAATATTCCAAAATTAGTGTTGAAAATATTGCTGTAAAATGATATTGATCAGACTCTAACAATTATAACATTCTATTATGATTATTTTAATTCAAGGTTAACATTAGTAAGGCTTCAAACATTTAACAACAACACAATAGTTTTAGATACTATTAAAAGTAATTTGGATATCTACTTCAAAAAAAAAGGAAGACAAATACTTGTCTTCCTTTTTTTGAAACTATAATCCTTTTGAATTAAAATACGTTAGCTGGTAATTTTGATAAAGCTAACCAGTCTCCGCTTTCTGGTGAAAGTTTAGTAATGTAATTAAAAGTACCTGTTTCTAAATTAATAGTACCAAAAGCACCATTTTGATCCAAACCATATAATATTCCATTTGCATCTTTTTCAATACATCTAATATATGCTAGATAATTTCCACCTCCAAGTCTATCATCTGCTGGAAAACCTGATCCGGTTATTTCAATAACTTCAGAAACTAAACCGTTTAAATCCGATACAACAATTTCTCTTTCATAAGACATCAAAATCTCATTACTATTAGCTCCATATTCCAATCCCATACCACAACAAATATTATAGTCATCCCCTTGATATGTGAAATATTTACGATCGAAAACTGTTCCATCTAAATTGAACCAAACTAGACCTGAATATTCTTCATAGTTATACTCGTCCCAATATACAGTTCCTAATAGTTTACCATTAGATAATTCAATTCCTGGGACTGCATACCAATCATCATTTGCATTGTCATTAAGTACAGTAGCAACTAGAGTTGAAGGGTTAATGCTGTAAATTTTTCCTTCGGCTGGACTATTAGCATTAGAAGTTGCATAAATAGTAGCATTACTAGATCTATACACAACATCTCTCAAGCCTGTTAATATTTCTCCGTTCATGGTTATTGAGCCTAAAGTTGTCAATGCACCATCAACTTTATTAATGGCTGAAAAAACACCTGTAGTTCTGTTATAAACAACCATAATATCATTTATTACTGGTGTTGAATCATTGTCATCGTCGTTACTGCATGCTAAAAATGCGGTAAAGATTAATGTAATTCCTAATAATTTTAAAAGTAGTGTTTTCATGATATTTTATATTTAATGATTAATACGCCAAATATAAATTTGAAAGTATTTTCACACAATGATATCCGTCAGTACGAAAATAATTATTTCATTTGATTATGACTTTTGTAAACTAGAACTAGCATTCGTGTCCTTAAATTCAACACTTAATTTAGCCAACATAATAAGTTCTGACTTATTCTCTCGACTGAAACTTGATGCAATCTTTCCAGACGTTTTTAATATAAGTGACTTCATTTCACTATTAAAAAATTCTTCATGTCCTTTTTTAAAGCTTAAAAAGCTATCATAACATACTTCAGAATCGTATTCATTGTCAGTTCGTAACCACTTAAAAGTGTTTATAATTAAAGCCTTATTAGTAGTACTAAAATTGTCTAAAACTATCCATTCCTTTTCTAGGACTTCTTCAAGTTTTTCAAGTTCTTCATCTCTAATGTAATTGTCTGATGCAGCGATTGCATAAAACAGTTTACCAAGGCATTGGTGAAATTCAATATTTGTGTTTTGTTTTGGATCCAAAATTATTTATTTGAATCTAAAATTACGAGATTATGCTTTTTATACAATGATATAAATCAGTTACATATAGCTAAAAATTAACAAGATGAGTTAGGTAAACTTGTCTATATTGATTAAATTTAAGGTTAATCATTTTGATTAATCTCTAACCATGCTTAAGCAAGATCAAGAAATATTTAACATATTACTAGAGGCAGTTTCAGAAGGTGTTATTATCGTTGATAATCATCAACACATCATGGAAGTCAATAGAACTGCAGAGGTTTTATTTGGATATAATAAAAGTGAGCTTATTCAAAAAGATTTAAATCTCTTACTTCCTTCAAATTATCATGAAAATCATACTAGTCATTTTGAGGCGTTTGTCAAAAAAGGGAAACCAAGAAGCATGGGAGAAGCCACAGATTTATATGGCTTAAAAAAGAATGGCGATATCATTGCAATTGAGGTAGAACTCAACCCGTTTACTATTTACAATAAGACTTATGTCATGGCTTTAATTAAAGATGTCTCAGATAGAAAAGAGACTGAAAAAATTTTAATGCTTAAAAGTAGTGCTCTGCAGTCTGCAAGTAATGGCATTATAATAACTGATGCACTAAAGCCGAATAATCCAATAATATATTTCAATTCTGCATTCCAAAACCTTACTGGTTATTCAAGTAAAGAAATCCTTAATCACAATTGTAAGTTTTTACAAAGGGAAGACAGAGATCAAGAACCAATAATTGAATTAAGAAAAGCCATTAAGAATGGTGAAAGTTGCCAGGTTACAGTGCGTAATTATAAAAAGGATGGAACTATGTTTTGGAATGATTTATATATCATACCCATTATTGATAAAAAAGGCATCGTAACAAATTTTATAGGGATTCAAAATGATGTTACACAAAAAAAAGAAGCAGAAGCTGAACGGAACCATTTAGCTACTATTTTTGATGAGTCGTTAAATGAAATTTATGTTTTTGATGCCAAAACATTAAAATTCATAAACGTTAATTATGGTGCACTAAAGAATATTGGCTATAGTATTGAAGAGCTAAAAAATATGACACCTTTAGATTTAAAAACTCATGAGGATAAAATTACATTTAGAAATAACATAGATTCTATAATTAAAAATAAGGTTGAAAAATTAGAATTTGAAACTGTACACCAACGAAAAGATGGAACAACTTACCCTGTTGAAGTTCATTTGCAACTCTCTGGTCTTTTAGAAAACGAGGTTTTTGTAGCAATAATTTTAGATATAACTGAACGTAAAAACTACACTAAAAAACTCGAAAAGAAAGTGAAAGAAAGAACAGAGCAACTCAATGTTGCACTGTCTAAAGAAAAAGAACTTAATAAACTTAAGACTCAGTTTTTATCTCTCGTATCTCATGAATTCAAAACGCCTTTAAGTGGTATTTTAACGTCATCTGCTCTCTTAGACAAATACAAACTAACTGAGCAACAAAATAAACGTGATAAACATATTAAAACAATATCTGACAAAGTACATTACTTGAATAATATTCTAAATGATTTTCTATCTCTTGAAAAACTTGAAACTGGTAAACTGACGTATCGTTTTGATCATTTTAAATTGACTAAAGTCATCGATGAAGTGATATATAATGCAAACATGCTTTTAAAAGAAGGTCAGTATATTATTTACCCAGATAACATAAACGATCTTTCCCTCTTTCAAGATGAAAAAACGATAGTATTGATCCTTTCTAATTTGATAAATAATGCCATTAAATATTCTCCAGAACATTCGGTTATAACTATAGATATTGAACAAAATAATGAACTAACTACCATTCATATTAAAGACAATGGAATTGGAATACCTCTTAAAGATCAGAAAAGCATTTTTGAACGCTATTTTAGAGCTGAAAATGTTATGAATACCCAAGGCACAGGAATAGGCCTAAATATCACTAAAAATCATTTAGAAAACTTAGATGGTACGATTTGTTTTGAGAGTGAAGAACAAAAAGGAACTACCTTTACAATAACAATACCTAATACTGCAACACAATGACAACCATTTTACTTATAGAGGATGATATTGTCTTAAGAGAGAATACTGCAGAGCTTTTAGAACTTTCTTTTTACAAAATAATTACGGCTTCTAATGGGAAAATTGGTGTTGATATGGCAAAAAAACACTTGCCTGATGTTATTATTTGTGACATCATGATGCCCGAACTTGATGGTTATGCTGCTCTTAAAATTTTATCTCAAAACGAAACTACAAAATACATTCCTTTTATTTTTTTGTCAGCAAAAACAGAACATAAAGATGTTAGAAAAGGAATGAATTTGGGCGCTGATGATTACATCACAAAACCATTTAGTGAAGATGAACTCATCAGCGCAATTGAAAGTCGATTAGCCAAAACTTCAATTCTAAAAGATTTAAGAATCAACTCGAACATTCCCATTCAAGAAAAAAATAAAAATGAAATCAGGACTCTTAACGATTTAAAAAACTTTTTTGATGATAATGGAACTACTTTTAATTTCGAAAAGGATACTATAATTTATCGTGAAGGAGACCATTCAAATTATATTTATTTAATAAATAAAGGCACTGTAAAATGTCACCAAATTGATGAACAAGGGAAAGAACTAGTTACCTCTTTGTTCAGGGAAGATGATTTATTTGGCTATACGTCTTTCACCAATAACCAACCACATAAAGAAACAGCCACAGTTATTGAAAACACTGAGGTTATTGGTATTTCTACTATTGAATTCAATCAAATATTAAATGATAACCCTAAAGTAGCTTTAGAACTTATCCAGTTACTATCTGATGATCTTTTGATCATTAAAAACCAGTTATTGGAAATGGCTTACGGTTCAGTAAATAAAAAAACCGCAACAACAATTTTAAAGTTTGCTGAAAAAATAAACAGCAAACCAGAAGACCCAATTAACATCTCTAGAAGCGACTTGGCTAGTGTTGCTGGAATAGCAACTGAAACATTAATTAGGACATTAACAAATTTCAAAAAACAAGGCATCATTGAAGCTGACGGTAGAAACATTATAGTAATAGACTTAGAAAAATTAAAACGCATTAGTTAACCAAAAATGACCAATATCATTTCAAGAACGACATCGTGTAGATAAATTTGTTCCTTTAAAGATATTGTTCGATGAAAAATATATTATTACCCACTGATTTTTCAGAAAATTCATGGAATGCTATTAAATATGCTGTTCAGTTTTTTGAAAATTTAAAATGCAACTTTTATCTATTACATATTATTAGATCAAATACTATTGTTGCTCATAACTCACCATATAATTTAGATCAAAACGTAATAGAAGATCTGTACACAAAACCAACCAAGTTAAAATTAAACAAGATCCTTAATCGTATTACTGAACTTTCACCAAACCAGGAAAATCATAAATTTTATACACTTACAGATTATGGCTTTTTCATAGAATCCATTCGTAAAAATGTTGAAGAAAAACAAATAGATTTTATAGTTATGGGAACTAAAGGAGCTTCTGGATTAGAGAAGATTATTCTAGGAACAAACACAGCCGATGTTATTACCAAAGTAAAATGCAACACCTTAGCGATTCCAGAAAATTCTGAATTTGAAACACCTAAAGAAATAGCTTTCCCTACCGACTTTTCATTATCTCATAATCTTCAAGTTTTACAACCAATTTCCGATATTATTCAACGATTTGCATCATCAATACGTATTGTACATATCAACAAAAATAAAGTTGATTTAAACAATGATCAAAAGAAAAACAAAGAGTTATTAGACGATTATTTTAATACTCTAAAACCTAGTTTTCACTATTTAAAAAACAATAAAGTAGAAGATGCTGTTCAATGTTTTATTGAAAGCAGAGATATTAATATGATTTGTATGGTGGCTAAAAACCTAAATTACTTTCAACAAATCTTATTCCATTCAAAAGTTGAAAAAATAAGTTATCACACAGATATCCCCTTTTTAGTATTACACGAAAAAAATTAAAACTATGGATAATTCAATTTTCTTGGCAAAATTTTGGGGATGGTATCTCCTAATATTCTTTTTTGTATTAAGCCTTAATCCCAAACGAATAAGACAAATATTTAAAGACCTTAATGATGAAAAATTTCTCATCCTCGCTTCTTTTATAGCTATCATCATTGGTTTACTTAATATTCTAGCACATAACATTTGGGAATTAAATTACAAGCTAATTATCACTTGTATTGGCTGGGCATCTATGATTAAAGGATTGGCTCTGTTTATATTTCCAAAACCAACTGTGAATTGGTTGATTTTTATGAATATTAAACTAGTTCAAGTTATTTATTTGCTTCTCTTTTTTGTTGGTCTTTTTCTATTAAACACGGCATATGGTATCGTAATAATTTAAAAAAAACGCTATAACTGATATATATCATTGATACTTTAAGCATATCAAGTTATATTTATATTGCCAAATATTTTTGGCTATTGAAAATGGGGATTTTCTTTAGATTTGCAACTAAATTTGAAAGATGCCAAACGTAAGTTTGGCATCTTTTTTTCCATATACTTTAATTTTTACTGCACTTCAGACAGTCGAGGATTCTAAAACTATTGTACTATGAATAGTTATAATCCATAAAAAAATTCATCTGATATATATCATAGGCTTTTATAAATCTACAGCATAAATTTGTTCAACAATATTAAAATCAACAGTTATGCTATCAATTCTTTTACCCACTGATTTTTCTGAAAACTCTATGAATGCAATTAAGTATGCTTTAGAATTTTTCAAATACCAGAATGTGAAATTCTTTTTTATGCATGCTTATAGAAACGAGTTTTACGACCATGATGATTTGGTGTCTCGCGAGGTTTTTGATGATGTTTTGAATAAGATAAAAAACGAATCTCAACACAATCTCGGAAATCTCATTATTAAGGTAAAAAAAATAGCACCAAACCCAAGGTTTTCATATCAGACCATTTCAGCATATAACACACTAGTCGAAGAAGCCAATGCCATTGTAGACGAACACGATATAGATTTAATTGTCATGGGTACAAAAGGTAAATCTAATGATCGTCATATTGTATTTGGAAGTCATACATTTCAAGTTTTAAAATATGTTCAGTGCCCAGTTCTAGTGATTCCTTCAAATTATACAAACACACAACCAAAACATATTCTATTTCCTACCAATTATTTAATCCCTTATAAACGTCGAGAGCTAAAATTACTGTCAGTATTAGCTAAATCATATAGGAGCATTATAGATGTGCTATACATCTCTAAAAGCGATAATCTATCAATAAGACAAGAAGACAATAAAATATTCATTCAAGATACATTAGGTGATAACAAGGTGAATTTTTACCAAAAGGACAGTAAAAAAATAGATGAGGCTATTACAACTTATATAGCTGAAAAAAATATAGACATTTTAACTATGGTTAATACCCAACATTCGTTTTTAGAAGACTTACTATTTCCTTCTGCACTAGATAAAGTTAGTATTGGACTTGAAATACCTTTACTAGCTATGCAAAACGCCACACGTTCTTGATGAACAACAAAAACTAAGATTATGAAACATATACTTTTACCCACAGATTTTTCAGACAATGCATGGAGTGCAACAGTATATGCTTTAAGATTATATGCACTTGAAAACTGTACATTCTACTTTTTGAATTCGTCAACAATAAAAGTTTCTGTGATGTCTAGCATGTCAAATAAACTAATTCAGATAATGGCAGATAATGCCAGGAAAGAGCTCGCAGAATTAAAAAAAATGGCAGAAAACACAAGTGCAAATGTCAATTATAAATTTGAAATTATATTCAGTACTGAAGACATACAAGGTGCCATAGAGACTGCTGTTACAAAACATAAAATTGATCTGGTTATTATGGGAACAAAGGGATCTAGTAAAGCCAAAGGAGTTTTCTTTGGAAGCAACACTATCCATATCATTAAAAAAATGAAACTTTGTCCAATATTGATTGTTCCTGATGAATTTGACTTTGAAAAGCCAAAGCAAATTGCGTTTCCAACGGATTTTAATCGCGATTTTGGCAAAGAGTTAGTACCATTAAAACGTTTAGCAGAACTCTACAACTCGAATATTAAAATTGTTCATATTAACGAAGAGAATAATTTAACAGAGGAACAAGGCTACAATCTCACCAAGCTAAAAGACGACTTAGAAGATTATACTCTTAGCTTCCATTGGATGCCAGACTACGATAATAAAGAACAAGTCATTAAGGATTTTATTGAAGAACTCAATATTAATATTTTGGTAATGATAAACTACAACCATAGTTTTATTGAAAGCATCGTTAACGAACCAGTTATCAAAAACATAGGATTTCAACCAACAGTTCCATTTCTAGTTATTCCTTGTTTGAGCTGATGGATATCATTTCCTTTTAGAAGGCTAGACTTTAATTTTATGCTAATAAGTTAAACAGATATAAAATGAGACAGACAGGCATTTGGATTGATAGAGACAAAGCACATATTGTAACTATTGAAAACGGAGTAGAAAGATTAAACACAATTACATCTAACATGGACCATTTTAAACCACATGGTGGTTCTGGAACACGATTAAAAGGTGGTCCACAAAATGTTGTCCAAGACAGTAAATATTTAGAACGTGAGAAACATCAATTAAAACAATATTATACTGTTATCGCTACTCAAATTAAAGACACAGATGAATTAGTGATTTTTGGACCAGCAGACACTAATGAAAAATTAAGCAAAGAATTACACGAAAACTATAGCAGTTTAAGCAAAAAAATAAAAGATGTAAAAAAAGCTGATAGCATGACAGACAATCAAGTTAAGGCTTTGGTAAGAGACTTCTATGAGTTGAATTAAATTTCGACAATTTACTTAGTTAGTGAAGTGAAACTGCCATTATCGATTTTGATTTTGGCAGTTTTTTTTAAAACATAAACAATGAAAAATACAGACTTAGAGATAACCAAATCATCTGGTGAGAAAGTGAAGTTTTCATTAGATAAGTTGCGCACATCATTAAAACGAACTGGAGCAGAGAAAGTGACTATAGACCAAATAATAGATAATGTTCGTGATGAATTATATCAAGGAATATCTACGAAAGAAATTTATAATAGAGCCTTTGCACTTCTCAAAAAGAAGAAAAGCTATTTAGCTTCAAAATACAAACTAAAAAAAGCCATCTATGAGTTAGGACCTACTGGGTTTCCGTTTGAACGCTTTGTAAGTGCAATTCTAAAATATTCAGGATACAAAACTGAAGTTGGTAAAATTTTACAAGGTAAATGTGTAAAGCATGAAGTTGATGTTATTGCCCATAAAAAAAACGAAACCACAATTATAGAATGTAAGTTTCATAGTGATCAAGGTCTTAATTGCAATGTCAAAATTCCACTATACATTAACTCGCGATATCAAGATGTAAAAACCCATTGGGACGCCAATCCAAAAAATGATACCATTCTCACTAAAGGTTGGTTAGTAACCAATACAAGGTTTACTGAAGATGCATTGCGATATGGTAATTGCTGTGGTCTTTATTTATTAAGTTGGGATTACCCTAAAGGCGATGGCTTAAAGGATAGAATTGATCGATTAGGACTATATCCAATAACCGTGTCAACACAACTTACCAACAGAGAAAAACAATTTTTATTAAGCAGAAATATTGTTTTATGCAGAGAGTTAATAGGAGATGTTTTCTATCTCGATCATTTAGGTATTTCTGAAATAAGAAAAGAGAAAATATTAAATGAAATTTCTCAATTATGTCGCTAAATATATAATCAACATGGAAAAATTTGCGAAAATCACGTTTTTAGGAGCTTCAGGAGTTGTTACAGGATCTAAATTTCTGATAGAAACTTCAGAAAAGAATATATTAGTTGATTGTGGTATGTTTCAAGGTTTGAAAGAACTTCGAGAATTAAATTGGGACAATTTGCCTATTGATGTCGAAACCATAGACATCGTTTTACTTACTCATGGCCATTTAGATCATGTTGGGTATTTACCACGTTTACTAAAACAAGGCTTTAAAGGGAAAATTAAAGGAACTGCTCCAACACTAGCAATCGCTGAGATAATCCTTAAAGATAGTGCCAAAATACACGAAGAAGAAGCAGAAAAAGCTAATAAAGAAAAGTATACTAAACATAGTCCTGCACTTCCCTTCTACACCATTATCGATGCTGAGAAAACAATACGACAGTTTGAAGTAGAGATTGAAGATAAATGGATTTCATTATCAGAAAACATATCTTATCGTTTTCAGTATAATGGACATATTATTGGAGCTACATTCATAGAAATTGATATCAATGGTAAACGATTTGTGTTTTCTGGAGATATTGGTAGAACTGATGATTATTTATTGAATGATCCAAAAACACCAGAATGGGCAGATTTTTTATTCATTGAGAGCACCTATGGCAATAAACTACATCCTGAAGAAAATATAGAAGACATTCTAACTACAATTATCCACGAAACCATTCATAAAAAAGGGAATCTTATTATTCCGAGTTTTGCTGTTGAACGGCTGCAAACACTCATGTACATCTTATGGAAATTATATAAGAAAAATAAGATTCCAAATATTCCAATTTTCATAGATAGCCCAATGGGAAATAATGTTTTAGAAGTATTTAATCGATTTCCAAAATGGCATAAACTATCCACACAAGAATACAATGCGATGTGCAACCATGTAAACATTGTACAGTCTTATAGAGAAACATGGGAAACCATTGATGATAAAAGATCTAAAATTGTCATCGCCGGAAGCGGTATGGTTACTGGTGGCCGCGTACTAACATATTTAAAGCAACTCATAGACGAACCTTCAACAACCGTTTTATTAGTTGGCTATCAAGCTGAAGGCACACGAGGACGACAATTGCAAGATGGCGCTCATGAAATAAAGTTTTTCGGAAAATATTATCCTGTAAAAGCAACAATTAAAAATATTGAAAGTCTTTCTGCTCATGCCGATCAAGAAGATCTGCTCAACTGGATTAAAACCATTAAAAATATTCCTGAAAACGTGTATTTAATTCATGGTGAACCTACAGCTTTAGATGCGTTTAGAGTAAAAATTAAAGATACTTATAATTGGAATGTAATCATTCCCAAATTAACAGATATAGAGGAGGTAATTCTTTGATCCTACTAAAATAATAGATCAAACTGATTGATATCATTTCGAAAGATATAATTCATGAGTACATTAGTAATTGACAATTAAGTTTAACTCTTAAATATAAAAATTATGTCACTTATTAAATTTAACAACGGAAACAGATTATCCCCTTCGTGGGCAAATGACAGTTTAAAAAACTTTTTAAGTAGCGATGATTTTTTCAATCATGACTTTTTAGAAGAAGACAGTTTGATGCCTGCAATGAACGTCAAAGAACACAATCAAGACTTTGAAATTGAATTTGCAGCTCCTGGTTTTTCAAAAAAGGATTTTGAAGTTACCATCGAAGACAACACCCTCAAAGTGTGTGGAGAAAAGAAAAAAGAGACTGAAGAAAAGGATGAAGGTTACAATCTTAAAGAGTTTAGTTACAATTCATTTAAAAGAACTTTAAAACTTCCTAAATCTGTTAACACAGACCAAGATGTAAAAGCTACATACAAAAATGGGATTCTTAAGTTAAATCTTCAAAAGAAAGAAGAAGCAAAAGAACAACCTAAAAAAGTAATTGAAGTTTTGTAATAATCACGAAAGCAGATTGTAGTTTGAGGGACTACTTTCTGCTTTCTCATAAAAATTTACGTCATGACAACAACAAAAACATACGCTCATTATGTAGAATGGTTAAATTCAGACCAAATGCATTATGCTTCCAAAGAATGGCTTTCAGAATTAAGATTTATAAGAGATGAACATCACTTTTTTGAAGACCTCATAACCACATTTACATCGCTAATAATAGAAACTGGGAAATTTTCAGATACCAAAGAAATTATTGATGCCATAAACAGATCTCATAAGCGAACTAATTTACTTATTGAAGTCGTAAAGACACATCAAAATGATCTTCAAATAATGGTTGATGGAATAGATCAGTTAGAACAAGAAAAAGCTTACACCCAAGAGCATAGAGTTTTAATAATTACGATCGCTGACTTCTTAAAAGAATACAAATCATTGAAATTGCAACTCTTCGACATCATAAAAAACATTAAAAAAGAAGAGAAGCAAAAGCATCTAATTGATAAAAAATAACTCAAATAAAATTGTTATGAAAAAATCACTCCTAATAATAGTCTTCCTCTTTTTGATTAGTTGTTCTTCAACTCAATTAGTTGAAAGCTGGAAAAATCCAGACATTGATAATTATGAACCCTATAAAGTGTTCGTTGTTGGATTAACGTCTGATATCGATGCAAGACAGCAATTTGAAAAAAAACTTAAAGATGAGTTAGAGCATAGAGGGTATGAAGCTGTTATGAGTATAAATGTATTAGATGATGCTCAAAAAAATGATAAAATGTCGGAAACAGAATTAAATGCATTAGAAAACAAGTTAATTTTAGAAGGCTTTGACACAGTTCTATTGACTAAGATTGTTGGAGTTGAAGAAAAAATTAATTACAAAAAAAACTACGATGACTACGAAGAGACTTTCCGAAGATTTAAGGAAGAATATTTAATGTATCAGGATGTTTTTTATAATCCCGAATATTATGAAGAGTATAATATATACAAAGCAGAAACCTCAATGTATTGCATTTGCCCTACAAAGGACAGAGAACTTATTTGGAAAGGCTACATTAATATTACCGATCCTCAATCACAATCAATAGGAAAAACTGTAAATGATTATGTGAGGTTGGCCATTGTTGTTCTAGAAGAAGAACTATTGATTGGACCAGTCGTTATTAAAAACGAGGAAACTACTGAAGGAACAGTTCAAATTTTGTTCGATTAACTCCACAAAAAAACCGCTCGATATGAGCGGTTTTTATTATTTTAACTTATGTAAGATTAATCTCCACTTAGGTGTTTATTATACTCCCAAATTTCATCCCATCTGTTAGTAAATGTATCATCCAATGTATCAAGAAACGTTTCCCACGATTTTTCGCCATATAACTTTTCATAAGCGGCTTTAAAATTTCTATCTTCATCCATCTCTGCCCAGTTTTTCATAAAACCAACTGTAGCTACATGTCTTCCTAAATCACCTTGTAAAAAAGCATTGTAGTATAAACCCCAAGGATTTTCACCTGGTAATGACTTGATAGTTTTACTTACTTGTTCGAATACTTGATCCATTGTATAATCATGGTCATCAGAGATTTCAAAGTATCTAATATACATTAGAGGATATAAGTTATCTGGCCCTAACATACTTGTGTTTGATTTTTTATCATCTTGAGACCAATATTCAATAGTATGAATCTTTTTAATGTACGGCATCACATTATCACGCCAATCAGCATCATGACCATTTGCTCCAGGACGAGAATCATTGTGCTTAAGCATCATTGACCCCATTTGCCAAACCATTTTACCAGCATTTGGGCCAGTACTAATATTGTAAACTGTAGCCTTATAAGGTCCTTCCTTATGATACGTTTCATTGTGCTTGCGCATGTTATCACTAAACGTTTTTAATTGTGTATAATCAGCAGTAAACATCATGTTTTCCCACATGTTATAATCTTCAGATTCTTCTTGGGCATTTGCTGGATTTGAAAACGCAAATACCATAGCTAGCATCATTAGAGATGCAATTGATTTTTTCAACATAATTTATAGTTTTTGTTGGTTAGATTAGCGCTCTGTAAACTTTTAAGCACTGTATTAATTTAAAAATTGAAATAGCATATAATAAATAGAGTTATAAACTCTTATTTAAGATAAAGATCAGATTTGAAGACAAAGTAAATATATACTAGAACAATCCTAAAACCAACTGACTTAGGACGAAACCAACAAAATAGTGTACAGAGGTTCGTTTATACTTACCGAAGCGAATTTTAATCAATTAGTAGGTTACTGTATTGGTTTGAAGTAAACTCTTGCGTTATTGAAATCTATAATCCAATTGAATTCTTTGAGCACTGTTCCGCCCAAAATAGCTGTAAAATCAGTGCTTGCTGGAGTCAAATTAAAGTTAACTTGTAAATTTTCAATGGTGCTTTTTCACAGCATCACTTTAGGAATAATAACTTGATTAGACTTAATTACCGTTCCATCAGTGCCAGAAGATTGGCTATTTCGCTTTGTTTCATATTGATTCGCTAATTCAAATTTCGAAACGATTTTATGATACACAATTAGGATTCCATTAAATCCAGTATCAATCATAACAGGAAACACTACAGATTCGTCATCTTTGAAGATTGTAAAATCTATGAATGGGACTTCACCTGTCATTGTCATTTTTACGTTTTCATATTTATCGATACTGTTAATCGTTTTTTTAGATCCATGCAATACTAGTTTTTGAAGTTCATAATTGATTTCAACTAAATAGTCCTCAAAAAAAGGATAACCAATAACACCATCAAAAACATATGAATTTGGATAAGCAATAGCAATCAATTCTTCATTCCTTCGTTCAAACTTACCTATATGTAAGTCATTAGAAGAACTCACTCTTTGATTGGTCACGCCATTTGCACCTGTGTTTTCAGTACTACTATCAAACTCCAAATTAAGTTTAGAATCTGTTTTGGTAGTATTCACAACCATAGCATTAGCTCCAGTATCAAAAATAAAATCTAAGGGTTCTGAATCATTTATGGTTGCCTTAATATAAATCCTGTTATCGTTCCCTAACTTAAATGGAATAGAGTCTTGAGCTTCGACAAGAGTGATTGAAAAGTAAAATATTATAAGAAAAAGTTTAAAAAATGTTTTCATTCAATTTCAAAAATAGCAATTATACTATTTGAAAAGTACAACTTTTATTTTTGCATAAAATTGTGTTTACACTACTGTTTTTCCTTTTTCTTTAAGAATGAAAAAATGCTTTTCTTTTTTTTCTTTGTGTCTTCAGTACCAGAATCAAACTCACGTTCTTTTTGGTCTTTAGTGAAGAGTCGTTTTAGAAATCCATCTCGCTTTTCTTGTTCGCAATCTAAGGCTGCAATAATAGCTTCAGATGGTGTTTCAAACTTCGCCTTAGTAATATCATTATATTTTGAATCAGCATTCAACTGCTTTAAAAATAAAGCCACAGTTGGCAAAGCTGAATTAGCACCTTGTCCAATAGTCGTATTACTAAAACCAATACGATGGTCATCATTTCCAACCCAAGATGCCATGACTAAATTTGGGCTTATGCCAATAAACCAACCATCTTTATTATTTTGTGTTGTTCCTGTTTTTCCAGCTAAATCATTATCCAATCCATAAGTGCTTCTCATTCGCCTTGCTGATCCTGAATTTATTGTTGATTTCATCATCTCAATCATGATTTGCCTTGTGTCTTGAGAAAAAGCTTCAGTTCCTATGTAACTATTAGATCGTTGGTAAATAATTTTTCCAGCTTTGTCCTCAATTTTAGTAATATAAAACGGTTTTGAAACATGAGCTTCATTAGCAAAACTTGTATAGGCACCAATCAATTCTAACATTGAAAGTTCTGCAGTTCCTAAAGCTAATGATGGTACTCTTGGCAAGTCTGATTGTATTCCCATACGTTGTGCTTGTTCAATTACAGCGTCAACACCAACATCTTCAAGAACTTTTACAGCGATAGTATTTACAGATTCACTCAACGCTTTTTCAAAGGAATAATTAAGGTGTCGATCCACTTCTTCTTTACCTCCATTTGTAGGTGTCCATCCTTTTTGATTGGTATATGTAATTTCTTTTATCGGATAATAGGTACAAGCATCCATACCTTTTTCTAAGGCTGTTGTATATACTATAGGTTTAAATGTAGAACCAACTTGTCGCTTTGAAGCAGATACATGATCAAATTTAAAACGTTCAAAATTGATACCTCCAACATAAGCTTTCACAGCTCCAGATTTCGGATTCACAGCAACAAATCCAGTATTTAAAAACTTCATGGTATGCTTTAGACTATCAATAACTGAAGCGTCTTTAATGATTTCACCTTCCCAAGAGAATAGACTCTTTTTAGTCTTTACCTTTAAAGAATCCATGATGGCTTTTTCGCTCCACTTTTGCTTCTTTAATCTTCTATATAGTGGTAAATCTTTTATTCGTTTTTCAATCAATGAAGTGTTAGTAATCCAAGGTGCTCGCTTTCCATATGAGGTTTCTAATTGCGACTGTAAAAATGCTAGATGTTGTTGCATCGCAGTTTCTGCATAGCGTTGCATATCAATATCTAAAGTAGTATGAATTGTCAATCCGTCCTTATACAAATTATAAGATTCGCTATTTGCTGTAGATAAACTATCAAGAATTCCCTTTACATCTAACCTCACCTTTTCTCTAAAGTAAGGTGCAGTGCCTTCAGAATGATTGAATTTTCTATAATCTACAACCAAGGATTGCTCACTTGTTTCTGTCCTTACCGCTTTAGTAATGTATTGGTACTTTTCCATTTGTTGTAAGACAACATCACGTCTTAACTGGCTTCTTTCAGGAAATAATCTCGGATTATAACTATGTGGAGCTTTTAAAGTGCCTATTAAAGTTGCCGATTGCGATAAATCGAGGTCATTCGTTGTTGTACTAAAAAACCGTTGTGAAGCACTTTCTAGTCCGAAGACATTCTCACTAAAAGGAACAGTATTTAAATACATGGCTATGATTTCTTGCTTCGAATACAAGTCTTCAAAACGTGTGGCAATAATCATTTCTTTGGTTTTATTTACTGGCATCGAAAACCAACCATGATTATCCCTTCCGTAGATATTTTTCGCCAATTGCTGGCTAATTGTACTTCCTCCACCTGAAGAGTTATTTTGCAATAGAATGGATTTAAAAAACACTCGAAATAGACTTCTATAATCGACGCCATCATGTTCATAAAACCGAACATCTTCAGTAGCTACTAATGCGTCAACCAAATGCTTCGGAAGATCTTTATGTTCAATTATTTGTCTATCGAAAATGAAATATTTACCTAATAACTCTTGATTTGCATCTAGTAACAAACTAGCTTCAGCTTGCTTGATGTTTGAAATATCTTCTTTAGATGGCAACTTTCCCCAAAGTCCGAAATACACTGAAAACCAAAAAAGTAAAATCAAAATTATGCCACTTAAAGACAATTTAAGCAATACTTTCAACCAAGATTTTTTGAATTTCAAACTCATATATAAATATTAGATACTATTTATATACGTAAGAAAAATCATATTCGATGTTTTAAGATTAAAAAAATTATGACTTTTAATTTCATTGGAATATCAATCACTCCAAAACACGTCATCATATTAATTAATTGTGTAATTTTCATCTATGGAAAAAACAGTATCCGAAGCTATCGCTTATAGACGATCAACACGAGTTTACAAAGATGAACCTATAGATAACGAGAAAGTAAAGCAATGTTTACATAACGCATCTTTAGCACCAACGAGTAGTAACTTACAACTTTGGGAATTTTATCATGTGACTTCAAAGGATACTTTAGAGAAATTAACCAAAGCGTGTTTTAATCAAAATGCTGCTAAAACGGCTCAGCAATTAGTCGTTGTTGTCACTCGAAAAGATCTATGGAAAAAACGTGCTCAAGCGAATATTAATTTTTTGAATAAAGCTTTTGACAAACCCGATTTAGAACCTAGACTCGAAAAACGAAAAAAGCAAGCTACAGATTATTACAAAAAACTGATTCCGACCATCTATTTTGATTTTTTGGGCATACTCGGATTTATAAAATATTGGGTATTTCAAGTCATTGGATTGTTTCGACCAATTTACAGACAGACTAGATTAAGTGATATGCGCATAGTAGCACATAAAAGCGCTGGATTGGCTGCACAAAATTTTATGGTCAGTATGGCTGGAATAGGTTATGATACATGTCCAATGGAAGGCAGTGATACCTTAAGAGTTAAGCGAATTTTAGGTTTACCTCGTGGTGCCGAAATCAATATGATTATTGGTTGCGGAATTAGAGACGAATCTGGTATTTACGGACCTCGTTTTCGTGTGCCCTTTGAAGAGGTTTATTTTGAAAAATAATTAATTATCAAAATTACTAATCCCCTCAGATAACCAATCGTGATAATCGTCAGCATCTGGCGTATAGCTCACTGGGTCATTTAGGTTTTCTTCGTTATGATCCATTAAAACATAAAAAGGTTGTGTATTGGTCTTATATTTTATGGTTTGTAATTCACTCCATTTCTGACCAATATATCTTAGTTTTTTACCAGGTTTCAATTTTGAATCTGTAACATCATCATCAGATAATTTTCGTTTATCATCTACATATAATGAAATGAGTACAACATCATTTTTCAATCTATTCAATACCTTATCTTTTACCCAAACATTCTGTTCCATCTTACGACAATTAACACATGCCCAACCTGTGAAATCAATCATAACTGGTTTTCCAACTTCTTTGGCATAGGCTAATCCTTTATCATAATCGTTAAAAGCGAGAATATCGTGTGGTGCCAATAAATGTGCACCATCTGGTAAATCTGAATGATCAGTTGAACTTACAGAACTCCCTCCTTTTGAGTTACCAACACCATAAGGAGATTCACTATAATCTAATGGTGGTGGAAATGCACTAATTAAATTTAAAGGCGCTCCCCAAAGTCCAGGAATCATATAAACGGTGAACGATAAGGTCAATAAACCTAATAATAAACGTCCAACCGAAATATGTTTTAATGGTGAATCATGAGGCAATTGAATTTTTCCGAGGAGATATAATGACAATGCTCCAAAAATGGCAATCCAAATAGCGATAAAGACTTCACGCTCTAAGAAATGTAATTGTAATACTAAATCGGCTTGTGATAAAAATTTGAACGCAAACGCTAATTCTAAAAACCCTAAAACAACTTTAACCGTATTTAACCAACCTCCTGATTTTGGCAACGAATTTAACCAACCAGGAAATGCTGCAAATAATGCAAATGGCAACGCTAAGGCTAACGAAAATCCTAGCATTCCTATCATTGGAGCTAAACCTCCTTCAGAAGCAGAAAGCACAATTATATTACCAACAAAAGGTCCTGTACATGAAAAAGATACAATCGCTAATGCTAAAGCCATAAAGAAAATACCTGTGTATCCTCCTCGATCTGCTTTTCTATCAATTTTATTTGCCCAAGAATTAGGTAACATAATTTCAAATGCTCCTAAAAACGAAATAGCAAAAATAACAAGGATTGCAAAAAAGACAAGATTGAAAGTTACACTTGTGGAAAATTCATTAATTGCACTTGCACCAAAAATGGCGACAACTCCAGTTCCAAGAATAACGTAAATTACTATAATAGACAATCCATAAATGATTGCGTTTTTTATACCTTCAGCTTTATTTTTACTTTGTTTAGTGAAAAAACTAACCGTCATTGGGATTAATGGGAATACACATGGTGTAAATAATGCAATAAAACCAGCTCCTAAACCTAGGATGAAAATAGTCCATAATCCTTCCTTACTACCTTCTTTTTCTGAAGAACCATCATCACTTACCTGCTTGGCTTCAACACTTTTAGTTAAATCAAAATTTAAATCTACATAACTTGGTGTTAAACATTTTTCATCATCACAAGCCATAAATCCTACTTCTCCAACAATTGAAGTAATATCTGTTTTGGACAATTTTATACGTTGTCTAAATTCTGCAGAAGTCTTAAAGAATTTAATCTTCATATTAAAGACTTTATCTTCTACTTCCTTCCCTTTTTCTTCAGAAGTTTTGCCAGCTAAATCAGCACCTTCAGGCAATTGATATGTGAATTCGGTAGGTATTGGTCCATCTTCAGGCACAGATTGTGAGTATAATTTCCAGCCTTTATCTACTGTTGCTTTAGACACTAAGACATACTCTGAATCTGAAATTTTCTCTACAGCTGTAGTCCATTTTACAGGTTCTAAAATTTGAGACGTATCATCAGAAGCTCCCATTTGAAAAGGATTACTTTTTTCAGTATTAGTATCAGATTTTGTAGCTGCAGCTAAATTGAAATTTAAATCTATATATTCTGGAGGTAAGCATTTGCTATCATCACAAACCATGAATTCAACTTCACCTTTTACTACCGATAATTCTTTGTTTAAGACTTTAATACGCTGTCTAAATTCCGCACGATCTCCAAAATACTTGATTTTCATCTCGAATATTGGATCATCTACCGTATGACCTTCTTCTTCTGAAGTATCTCTTAAGGTTTCAAAATCTGAAGTTGTAGTATATATAAATGTAGTTGGAATTGGTCCATCCTCAGGTACATTTTGAGAATATAAATGCCATCCGCTATCTATTGTAGCCGTTGATATTAAGTCATATTCAGTATCTGAAACTTTCTCAACTGAAGTCTCCCATTTTACAGGCTCAAACACTTGTGCTTTAGCAGTGATAGAACACACTATGAAGCTACAAAGTGCAATTATTAAGTTTTTCATCAGCAATAATTAGGTATTGAAAGGAGCTAATTTATAAAAAACAAAGGGATAAATACATAGTATTAAGTCTTGATTAACAAATATCAATTTTGGTCACAAAAAAACCGAACACATGGTTCGGTTTATATTTGGTTTATATAGTGCTGTTATTCAAAGGTTTTTATTTCGTGACCCTTAAATTTCCATTGTGTTATTCCGCCTTTAAGGTCATAGATTTTAACAAATCCAGCGTCTTTAAGTTTTTTAGTGCATTTAGCACTTCGACCTCCTGATTTGCAATATAAAACAACAGGTTTTGTTTTATCCAATTTTGTGATGTCCTCATCAAAAGTTGGAGATTTAAAATCGATGTTTTGTGAGTTATCGATAAATCCATTTTTGTATTCCTCTGGAGTGCGTACATCCACAATTTGAACATCATCTAGCTCTAAAATGGTTTGCATTTCTTCAGGAGAAATAACTTTAATTTCTGATTGTGTTTCTTGTTCGCAATTTGTTAGAGTTAGCGCGAACATGAGACTAAGAACGATACTTATTTTTTTCATTTTTGATTGATTTATATAGAAGAAACTTCACCTTTCCAAACACTGAAGCCTCCTAATAGATTGTATGTTTTATTAAATCCGAGTTGATTCATAACAGCACACGCTTGTCCACTTCTTACTCCAGCTTTACAATACACAAAATATGTTTTAGTTTTATCAAGCTGTTGAACTTCATCAATAAAGCCTTGACCTTTAAAAATATCTATATGTATTGCATTAGGTATAATACCTTCTGCAACCTCTTCAGGTGTTCTAACGTCTAAAACTACAGCTTTATTATCTGCTCCTAGTTCTGAAATCCACTCTTGTTGTGTTAAATCTGCCATAATAATTTTATAAAATAATACGTATCAAAAACCATGCTAATTTAACGTTTCCTTATGATAAAGACGAAAAAAAACCCAAAGCGTTACACTTCGGGTTGTTAAAATTATAAGATTTATGGATCACACCTTGATAGAACAGCCTATTGCTCTAGTTTGTTTTTCTTCAATTTCTTTACCAGAAAGCAAAGCATCAACTGCATCTTCAACATATTTTTTATTTACTGCATTGGCATCTAGATAATTGTCATCTATAGCTCCCATATACTTTACAACATTACCTTTTTTGGTTTTTTGTAGTATGTATATATGTGGTGTTTTTGTTGCACCATACTTCGGATATATTTTTTGCCCTTCATCCATTAAATACGGGAACGTAAATCCTTTTGCTTTCGCACGAGCTTTCATAGCCTCCATACTATCTCCAGGTTTAACCTCGGTATTATTAGGCATAATAGCTACAACAGGGTAACCAAGATTTGCGTACTTCTTATTTAATGCTTCTACTCGATCTTCATAAGCTACAGCGTAAGGACAAGTGTTGCATGTAAATACAACTATAAATCCCTTAGCGGATTTAAAGTCTGACAATGATACTGTTTTACCATCAATGTTTTCAAGTTCAAAATCTGTTGCAACATCACCAATATGATATCCATGACCACCACCTAAATTGGCAAATGAAGACAGAGCTACTATAGTTAATACTGCAAAAAATGTTTTAAGTGTGTTTTTCATGATTTAGTTTATTTAAGGAATTGTTTGACTTCGGTTTCTAGTTCGTCATAATTAAATGACTTTTCGTAAAATTGGCGTTTATTTTTATTGTAAATAATAGTCGCTGGAATGGCTCCAGTCCAACTTTCATCTACTTTAGGAATCCATGTATTTGAATCTACATCATTTAATGCTACGACTTTAGATTTCAAGTTTTTATTTATAATATAAGGCTTTAATTTAGTCTCATATTTACTAGGAAAATCAAGGCTCACTAAAATTACTTCTACATCTTCTGAATAATTTTTATTAAGCTTCTCGAAATATGGTAATTCCTTAATACAAGGAGCACACCAAGTGGCCCAGAAATTAACAACATAAGTTTTATCATCAGTAGTACTCAAAAACTTTTGTAGTCCATCAAAATCATACACTTCGAGAGATATTTCTGTTTCTAATATCTGCTTTACTTCAGCTACCTGTTCTTTTTCAGTTGCATCTTTACAAGAGAAAAATAACACCAAACCTATTATCCATGCGTACTTCATGATATAAAGTTATTAATCCTAATGTTGCATTGTCAAACTTTAACAAAATATTAGACAAACGGTCCATCATTTATATTACATTTGTATGCACAACAATTGTATATACATATGTCAATAGAAGAAGATATTAAAAGCACAGTTATACTTGACAAAAAAGAAAAGACTGTTATTAATTTATTATATACGGGAAGTTGGCTAAAAGAAAAAGAATTCACTTTCTTTAAAAATTATGAACTATCATCAGAACAATATAATGTTCTTAGGATATTAAGAGGTCAAAAAGGGAAGCCTGCGAATTTAAGTACTATTCAAGAACGTATGCTTAACAAAATGAGTAACACAACACGTTTAGTAGATAAATTAATAAAAAAAGATTTGGTTACACGACAAGTATGCATGACAAATAGAAGAAAAATAGAAATTCAAATTACTCAAAAGGGTTTGGATCTATTGATTCAATTGGACAGTAAAATTAAATTAAATAATAAAAAAATCACAAAAAGTTTAGATCAATCAGAACTCACACTACTAAATAATTTATTAGACAAATTAAGAACTCAATAAACAATTTCAAATATTAAATCAATTTCAAACAAAAAAAAACAATGAAAAACAACATTTTAAAAACAGGATTTATCGTGGTATTAGCAATGACCATTGCTTCTTTCACATCAGTATCAGAAAAAAGTGTAAACGTTAAAGAAAGCAGCATTACGTGGACTGGCCACAAAGTAACTGGATCTCATGAAGGAACCATCAATTTATCTGAAGGTGCTTTAATGTTTGAAGATGATAATTTAGTTGGTGGAAGTTTTACTATGGATATGACATCAATTGTCGTTACAGATATAGATGCAGGAAGTGGAAAAGAAAAATTAGAAGGACATTTAAAATCTGATGATTTCTTTGGAGTTAAAGACCACAAGAAGGCAATGTTCAAAATCAATAAAGTTGATGGGAAAAATGGCACATACCGTGTATATGGTGATTTAACTATTAAAGGAATATCAAAACCTGCAACGTTTCAAATGATGGTAAAAGGCAATACAGTAACAGCTAATTTCAAAGTTGATAGAACAAAATATGACATTAGATATGGTTCTGCTAGTTTCTTTGATGATTTAAAAGACAAAGCTATTTATGATGATTTTGATTTAAATGTAACCCTAAAGTTTTAACCCTATAACTTGATTAATAGCACATTTAGAAAAAAGATTCTCATTAATTTGGGAATCTTTTTTTATTTTGGTTGAATAAATTTGAATTCTAGAAATTCATTTCTATATTTGAATATCACAACAACTATGAACACAAACTTAAATAATACTTGGTGGTGGAATTCTCGAAACTCATACTTCGTGAACTAACCCTATAGTATATTTAAAATAAAATATCAAAAAGGCTTGTCATTCACGACAAGCCTTTTTTAATTTCAAAAAATGAAAACATTTAGTTTATATACGCATTACAAGAAAATATTAGCAGACACTATAACACCTGTTAGCATTTATCTTAAGATTAGAGATAAATATCCTAACAGCATACTTCTAGAGAGTAGTGATTATCATGCTAACGATAATAGTTTTTCATATATCTGTTTTAACCCAATTGCATCTATAAAAGTTAATGATGATATTATCGAGCAACATTATCCAGATGGAAGCTCGAAAAAGAACTACACCAATAAAGTTTCTGTAACTGAAGAGATCCATAAATTCACAAAGCGTTTCAAAGTAAATTCAGATGCGGATTTCAAATTTATTAATAATGGGATTTTTGGTTATACAGCTTATGATGCCGTAAAGTACTTCGAAGATATTGAAATCAGTAAAAAACCAAATTCATTAGAGATTCCAGATATTTATTACGCTGTATATCAAAACATCATCGCCATTAATCATTTTAAAAATGAAGCCTATATTTTTGCACATTGTTTTGAAACTGAAAACAATATAGATGAAATTCTACATTTGATTAGTTCAAAAAACTTTGCGTCATATAATTTTAAAACCGATTCTGATATCTCTTCAAATCTTACAGACCAAGAATATAAAGATCAAGTTGAGTTAGCAAAAAAACACTGTGCTCGAGGTGATGTATTTCAATTGGTATTGTCTAAAAAGTTTTCTCAAAGCTATAAAGGAGACGAGTTTAATGTGTATCGAGCTTTACGAAGCATAAATCCGTCGCCATATTTATTCTATTTTGACTATGGTGATTTTAAAATCTTCGGAAGCTCTCCAGAAGCTCAACTTGTTGTTAATAAAGGACAAGCTGAAATTCACCCAATAGCAGGAACATTTAAAAGAACTGGTAACGATGAGGAAGATCAAATCCTAGCAAAGAAACTAGCACAAGACGATAAAGAAAATGCAGAACATGTCATGCTAGTTGACTTAGCCAGAAACGACTTAAGTCGACATGGAAGTCAGGTTAAAGTAGAAACCTATAGAGAGGCACAATTTTTCTCTCATGTGATTCATTTAGTAAGTAAAGTCACAGGGAAAATTCATGATAATACGCCTACCATGCAAGTTGTAGCAGACACCTTTCCAGCAGGAACCTTAAGTGGTGCTCCCAAATACAGAGCCATGCAATTGATTGAAAAATATGAAAAAACTAGTAGAGCCTTTTATGGTGGAGCTATTGGTTTTATGGATTTTGAAGGCAATTACAATCAAGCTATAATGATTAGAACTTTTATGAGTAAAAATCATAAACTCCATTGGCAAGCAGGCGCAGGATTAGTTTCTAAATCTAATCCAGAAAATGAATTACAAGAAGTATATAATAAACTAGGTGCTTTAACAAAAGCAATAGAATTAGCAGAAGACATATGAAAGTATTAGTAATAGATAACTACGATAGTTTTACTTACAATTTAGTTCATTATTTCGAGGATCTAAACTGTGAAGTGACTGTAAAACGGAATGACAAATTAACCCTAGAGGAAGTAGACGCTTTTCAAAAGATCGTGTTATCTCCAGGACCAGGAATTCCAGATGAAGCTGGCCTTTTAAAAGCTATAATTAAAACCTATGCATCAACCAAAAGCATATTAGGTGTTTGTCTTGGACAACAAGCCATTGGAGAAGTTTTTGGAGGAACACTTGTTAACCTTGATGAAGTATATCATGGTGTAGCTACTCCAGTTGAAATTACTGTTGATGATGAAACTTTATTCAAAAACATGGGTAAAACGATTGAAGTTGGTCGCTATCACTCATGGGTTGTTAATGCAAATTTACCTGAAGTATTAGAAGCCACTTCGATTGATAGTAACGGACAAGTAATGTCATTAAGACATAAGTTTTATGATGTAAAAGGTGTACAATACCATCCTGAATCGGTGTTGACACCAAATGGAAAACAAATTTTAGAAAATTGGATCAAGAGTTAATATGAAACAAGTACTTAACAGATTAATAAATCATGAAAGCATCTCAAGTGAAGAAGCCAAACGTGTATTGGTTGATATTTCAGATGGAAAATTCAACCAAAGTCAGATTGCATCTTTCTTAACTATTTTCATGATGAGAAGTATAACTCTTGAAGAGTTACAAGGCTTTCGTGATGCATTACTAGAACTTTGTATTCCGGTAGATTTATCAGATTTTAATGCCATTGATTTATGCGGAACAGGTGGTGACGGAAAAGACACATTTAATATTTCTACATTAGCTTCATTTATAACTGCAGGAGCTGGAGTGAACGTTTCAAAACATGGAAACTACGGCGTATCTTCTGCATCTGGATCTTCAAATGTTATGGAAGCCTTAGGTGTGAAATTCACTAACGATGTTGATCAATTAAAACATAGTATTGATAAAGCTGGAATTTGCGTGATGCACGCACCTTTATTTCATCCAGCTATGAAAAACGTTGCTCCAATTAGAAAGGAATTAGGAGTTAAAACTTTTTTCAACATGCTTGGTCCAATGGTAAATCCATCATTTCCAAAAAATCAAATGGTTGGTGTTTTCAATCTAGAATTACAACGAATTTACGGTTACCTCTACCAAAATACAGATAAAAATTATAGCATTGTCCATGCATTAGATGGTTATGATGAGATTTCATTAACAGGAAATACAAAAATCATATCCAATACTTCTGAAACGATGTTAAAACCATCAGATTTAGACGTTCCTCAAATAGAACAACATGAAATATTTGGAGGCTCAACTGTTGATGAGGCTGCTAAAATTTTCAAAAAGATCATTAATAATAAAGGGACCGAAGCGCAAAACAATGTGGTTTGCGCCAATGCAGGATTAGCTATTGCAACTGTTAAGAAAATTACACATCAAGAAGGGTTTCAATTAGCACAAGAAAGCCTTGAAAGCGGAAATGCAAAAACAAGTTTAGAGAGATTAATAGCGTTAAGTAAGTAATGGATATTTTAACTAAAATAATAAACGACAAACGCATCGAAGTTAATCTTCGAAAGCAACTCATTCCAACCAAACAATTGGAGCAATCTGTTTTGTTTGAACGCAATACAGTTTCATTAGCTAAAAGACTTCGACATAGTAACACAGGTATTATTGCTGAACACAAACGACGTTCACCATCAAAACACGTTATCAATCATGATTTAAATGTGTATGATGTCGCAAGAGGTTATGAAAACGCAGGTGTTTGTGGCATGTCTGTTCTTACCGATGGAAAATATTTTGGTGGAAGTTTAGACGATTTGCTAACAGCACGTTCCAGTTGTAATTTACCTTTACTTCGAAAAGAATTTATAATTGATGACTATCAAATACTAGAAGCCAAAGCATATGGAGCTGATGTCATTTTATTGATAGCAGCAATTTTAACGAGAGATGAAATCAAGCAATTTTCAGAATTTGCAAAGCAATTACAATTAGATGTATTACTTGAAATTCATAATGAAGAAGAACTTAATAAATCGATTATGCTAAGTATAGATATGCTAGGTGTGAACAATAGAAATCTGAAAACTTTTGAAGTCAGTCTAGAAACGAGTAAACAATTAAGTGAATTGATTCCTAACGATTTTGTAAAAGTGTCAGAAAGTGGCATTAGCAGTATTGAAGCCATTAAGATATTGCAACCTTTTGGCTACAAAGGATTTTTAATTGGTGAAAATTTCATGAAAACCGATAATCCAGGAGAGCATGCTTCTCAATTTATTAAAAACTTACAATTATGAAATTAAAGATCTGTGGAATGAAAAATGAAGGCAACATTTTAAATGTTGCCAAATTAAATCCAGATTTTATGGGTTTCATTTTCTACAAAAATTCGCCACGCTATTTTAATAGTGTAATTCCAGAATTACCTGAGGGCATTAAAAAAATTGGAGTATTCGTTGATGCAACTTTTGATTACATAAAAGGTATTGTGGGTAAACATAATTTACAAGGTGTGCAATTACATGGTAACGAATCTCCAGAACTATGTAAACAACTACAAGATTTGGATTGTACAGTAATAAAAGTGTTTTCTATAAAAGACACCTTTGACTTCAAAAACCTAGAGCCTTACGAAGACGCTTGTGATTACTATTTATTCGATACAAAAGGGAAACAACCAGGAGGAAATGGTTTCACTTTTGATTGGAGTGTTTTAAAAAAATACTCATCAATAAAACCATTTTTTTTAAGTGGTGGTATTGGACCTAATGAATTAGAAAATTTGTTGTCATTTCTAAAAAGACCTGAAGCAATTTTTTGCCACTCATTAGATTTAAATAGTAAGTTCGAAACTAACTTAGGATTGAAAAATACAGAAAAATTAAAAGCATTTAAAGATCAACTTATAGCGAACAATTATGACGTATAATATTGACGACAAGGGCTACTATGGAGAATTTGGAGGTGCATATATTCCAGAAATGCTGTATCCAAATGTAGAAGAATTGCGACTAAACTATCTGAAGATAATGGCTGAGCCTTCTTTTAAAAAGGAATTTGATCAGTTACTAAAAGATTATGTTGGACGTCCTTCTCCACTCTATTTTGCAAAACGACTTAGCGAAAAATATAGCACAAAAATTTATCTAAAACGTGAAGATTTAAATCATACAGGAGCACATAAAATCAATAATACAATTGGTCAAATTTTAGTGGCTCAGCGTTTGGGCAAAACTAGAATCATTGCCGAAACTGGAGCTGGACAACATGGTGTTGCTACAGCAACGGTTTGTGCTTTAATGGGACTAGAATGCATCGTTTATATGGGAGAAATTGACATTGCACGTCAAGCGCCAAATGTGGCTCGTATGAAAATGTTAGGTACAAAAGTAAGACCAGCTTTATCTGGAAGTCGCACTTTAAAAGATGCTACTAATGAAGCTATTCGTGATTGGATTAATAATCCTTTAGACACACATTACATTATTGGAAGTGTGGTAGGTCCACATCCTTATCCAGATATGGTCGCTCGTTTTCAATCTGTTGTTTCTGAAGAAATTCAATGGCAACTTAAAGAAAAAGAAAACACCACCAAACCAGATTATGTTATAGCTTGTGTTGGTGGAGGAAGTAATGCTGCTGGTGCATTTTATCATTATTTAGACGATACAGACGTTAAACTCATTGCTGTAGAAGCTGCAGGAAAAGGCATTCATAGCGGAGAAAGTGCTGCCACATCAGTTCTAGGTCGTGAAGGTATTATTCATGGAAGTAAAACATTGTTGATGCAAACAAGCGACGGACAGATAACTGAACCCTACTCTATTTCTGCTGGTTTAGATTATCCAGGTGTTGGACCAATGCATGCGCATTTGTACAAATCTGGACGTGCAGAGTTCATGTCTATTACAGATAACGAAGCCATGATTGCTGGCTTAGAATTAAGTCAATTAGAAGGTATAATTCCTGCCATTGAAACATCACATTCGTTAGCCATTTTTGAAAAAAAGAAGTTTACAGCAGATGACATCGTAATTATTAACCTATCTGGTCGAGGCGATAAAGATTTACAAAACTATATTGATTATTTTAAATTGTAAAATGAACAGAATAAACCAAAAACTAACAGAAGACAAAAAGTTACTATCCATATACTTTTCAGCAGGATATCCAAGTCTACACGATACGGTTTCAATCATAGAAAATCTTGAAAAATGTGGTGTTGACATGATAGAAATCGGATTACCTTTTAGTGATCCATTGGCTGATGGACCAACAATTCAAGCAAGTTCTACTCAAGCTTTAAAAAATGGAATGACTTCAGAAATACTATTTGATCAATTAAAAGGTATTCGAAATACGGTTTCTATCCCTTTGATTATTATGGGTTATTTTAATCCGATGTTACAATATGGCGTTGAAGCTTTTTGCAAGAAGTGTCAGGAAATTGGTATTGACGGACTCATAATTCCTGACTTACCAGTAGATGTTTACAACGAACAATATAAAACTACTTTTGAAAAATATGATTTAATTAATGTGTTTCTAATTACACCTCAAACATCAGTAGAACGGATTCGCTTTATTGATTCCATTTCAAATGGTTTTATTTATATGGTAAGCTCAGCCAGTGTCACAGGAAGTAGTTCAGGTTTTGGAGATGAACAAACAGCTTACTTTAAACGCATTGCAGATATGAATCTTAAAAACCAGCAAATTGTAGGGTTTGGAATTTCAAACAACAACACTTTTAGTCAAGCCACACAATATGCTAAAGGCGCTATAATTGGAAGTGCATTTATAAAACACCTATCTGATAAGCCAATTCATAAAATAGACGAATTTGTATTATCTATAAATAATTAAAAATTTATATTTGACAAACAAAACTATTATTTATGGAATGGTATTTAAAAGTTATTAAAGATAATTATGTTAATTTCGAAGGACGAGCAAGACGTACAGAGTATTGGATGTTCAATTTGATACATATCATTATCGTATTTGCACTTGCTTTTTTAGGAGGTTTCTTTGGGGACTCAGAAGCGTCTTTAATAATAATGATCCCATTACTTATCTACGTACTAGGAACATTTTTACCAGCATTAGCAGTTACTGTAAGAAGATTACATGATACTGGGAAAAGCGGTTGGTACTATCTTTTTACTTTGATACCTTATATTGGAAGTTTTATCTTGTTAATTTTTATGGTTATTGATGGAGACACAGGCCAAAACAAATATGGACCTGACCCAAAAGCAATTTCTAATGAAGAAATAAATGAAATTGGAAAGCCTCTTGAATAGCTGCCGAAATGAAATTAGTATTGAAAGCAAATCAAGCTTGATTCCCTCTTAAATATAGTATGAAGTTTGTTCCTTATTTAGACTTTTTTCATGAAATTAATAAACAGTTTTAAAGTTATTATCATCCTTTGCTTAACCTTAGGTTTAGCACCATATTTTCCAGAACCACATATCTGGGGAAAATTAAAATGGATAACTGGTGGTGCCAACGGAATGTTACTAAAAGATTGGTTTGATGTTGTCTTACATGGCTTCCCATGGATCCTTCTTGTTCGATTGATAATAATTAAATCTTATACCAAAAATGGCGCTTAACATTGTTTTATTTGAACCTGAAATACCGAACAACACAGGTAATATTGGTCGATTAACTTTAGCCTCTGGCTCAAAGCTACATTTAGTAAAACCGTTTGGTTTCGAATTAAGTAATAGCAGGCTAAAACGTGCAGGACTAGATTATTGGCAACATCTTGATGTTACTATATACGAATCTATTGAAGACTTTTTCAGAATTCAACATGACAAAAATTTCGTTTTCTTATCAAGTCATGGAACTAAATCTCATTGGGAGATTTCCTTTAAAGATGATATGTTTCTTATCTTCGGAAAAGAATCGGTTGGATTGCCAAAACAACTAATAGAAGACTATAAAAATCACCTTTATAAAATACCTTTATATAGTGATCATATAAGAAGTCTAAATTTAGCAAATGCAGTGAGTGTTGTCATTTACGAAGGCATAAGACAATTAAACAACTAACAATTATTTATGAATAAAGAATCTCTTAGGAAATTTTGGTATAGCATATCTCCAAGGCATCGTTTTTTAATTAGACGTTTATATTACTTTCCTGCAGATTTATTAGATAAAATTCAAGGCAAACGTCATAAATATGTTCCACCTAGAGGCTCTATTTATACTGGTTCTCCGGCAAACGCTGAAGCTTATATTGATCAAGGCAAACGACAACTTGTTTTACTAAAAAACCATATCGATTTAAAGTCCAATGATGAAATTTTGGATATAGGAAGCGGAATTGGCAGAACTGCTATTGCTTTAACAGAATTTCTAGAACCAGAAGGCGGTTATAAAGGCTTTGATGTTGTTAAACTTGGTATTGATTGGTGCAATTCTAAAATAGCAAAAGACTTTCCAAATTTTGAATTTAAATATGTTCCACTTTTTAATGATTTGTATAATACATCAGATTTAAAAGCCGAAGATTTTGTTTTTCCATATGATAACGATGCCTTTAATAAAATCTTCTCCTTTTCAGTTTTTACGCACATGCAAATTGATGAAATTCAAAATTATTTTAAGGAAGTGAATAGAGTTCTTAAAACCGATGGTTTAGCCTTTTCTACTTTTTTTCTATATGATGATACTATTGAAAATTATATAAGTACTGAGAATGAATTTAAATTTCCAATCAAAAAAAGTGGTTATCGCTTAATGAATAAAGAAGTGAAATCTGGGAATATAGCTATCCATAAAGACACTTTAAAAGCCATGTTGAATAAAGAAAAACTAGAAATCGTAGAAATAATTGATGGGTTTTGGAAAGATAAAAGCACATATTCAAAAAATGGAAGTTATCAGGATGTTGCCGTTTTTAAAAAGAAACAAGCTATCTCAGATCATTAATTTAAACCATAAAACCTATGCTATCAAAACGCACTAAATATATTCAACTGTTTTCTGAGTATTTTCAGATCGCTTTAGGAATTGTACTCGCAAGTATTGGTTTAAAAGCTTTTTTATTACCAAACGGATTTTTAGATGGAGGCGTTACAGGAATGGCGCTATTAGTTAAATCCCAAGTTGACATTAATTTATCGTATTTATTAATAGTGTTCAGTATACCATTTTTAATTCTAGGCTACTATACAGTATCAAAACGTATTGTTATCAAATCAATAATAAGCATTTTAGGTTTGGCACTTTTTATTCATTTTGAAAATTTTGAGACCATAACAGACGACAAATTTCTCATCTCGATTTTTGGTGGCCTCTTTTTAGGTGCTGGAATTGGAATAGCCATTCGTAACGGTTCTGTTCTTGATGGTTCAGAGATTTTAGGCGTGTTTATCAACGATAGATTTGGAATAAGTATAGGAAAAGTCATTTTGGCTTTTAATATCATTTTATTCAGTATTACTGCATTTGTAATTTCAACAGAGGTCGCTATGTATTCTATTCTAACTTATATCGTAACAGCTAAAGTAACCGATTTGGTTATTGAAGGCTTTGAAGATTTTATTGGAGTGACTATTGTGTCTAAAGACTTTGCGAAAATTGAAGCATCAATTATCACTAAACTTGGTGCTGGAATGACTTTATACAAAGGCAGAAAAGGTTTTGGAAGCACAGGTGAGAAACAAGATTTTGATATTATTCATACCATAATCAATCGTATTGATATCAAAAAAATGTATCGCATTGTCGCAGATATTGATGAAAATGCCTTTATCGTTGAGTTTGATGTGAATAATGTAAAAGGTGGTGTATTACGACGTTATTTAGACCGAAAAAAAGGAAAAAAATTAGCTCAATTCCTAGAAGAACAAAACTTATAGTTACTTATTATTCTTTAAATAATTTAGGTACATCTGTTCTACTTTAGTTCTAGCCCAAGGTGTACGTCTTAAAAATTTTAAACTTGATTTTATAGTTGGATTTTCATTAAAACATCTAATATTAATTTCGTGACCCATATATTCCCAACCATAGTGGTTTTGTAAATCAGTAACAATTTGCTCTAATTTAATGCCATGTAAGGGATTGTTCTTCTGAGTTTCCATTATAAGTGTTCGACTAGTTTTTTAATCTTTACTGCTTTTTCGAAATGATCTAATTTGTGAGTTTTAATCCACCACGTTGCAGCCTCCATTAATAATTCTGGATTGTCATTTTTATTTTTAAAAAACGCATAAAATGAAACACCAACAGCGTCTCCTTTTTGAGCAATCTTTTTATCGCAAACGTCTATAATTTTGTGCTTTAAACTAACGGTCATACTAGTTTCGTCTGTCGTTACGACGTCTTGAATTATTACTCTTGCTTCTGTTATTTCTATTACCACCAGAATTATTAGAGTTTCTAGATCCAGAATTTCGATTTTGCCTATTCTGACCAGGTTTAATTGGTTCTGTTGAAGCATTCGGATCTGGTTCAAAACCTTCAAGAACCTCTACATCAATCTTTTGTCCGATTAACTTTTCAATGTCACGTAAAAATGTTGTTTCATCTGCACTTACTAGAGATATAGCTTGACCATTTGCGCCTGCTCTACCTGTTCTACCAATTCGATGAACATAGTCCTCAGAAATATTAGGCAATTCAAAATTTACAACATGAGGCAATAAAGGAATATCTAATCCACGAGCAGCAATATCTGTCGCGACTAATACTTTTACACTTCCATTTTTAAAACCAGATAAAGCTTTCGTTCTTGCACCTTGGCTTTTATTTCCATGAATAGCAGCTGCAGTAATACCCGAACTTATCATTTTTTTACACAGCTTATTGGCACCATGCTTTGTTCTAGTAAATACGAGAACTTGTTTCCAGTTCCCATCGATAATAAGCTTAATAATTAAACCCGTTTTTAATCCTTTAGCAACACGATATACCTTTTGAGAAATCGCTTCTACAGTTGTATTTTCAGGAGTCGCTTCAACTTGAACTGGATTGTTCAAAATACCATTTGCTAACTTTCTAATATCTTTAGAAAACGTAGCTGAAAACATCAAATTCTGACGTTTCTCTGGCATTAATTTCATAACACGTTCTATATCTCTCAAAAATCCCATATCGAGCATACGATCGGCTTCATCAAGTACAAATACCTCAACACGATTTAGAGATAATAGGTTTTGATTATGTAAATCTAATAAACGTCCTGGAGTAGCAACCAAAATATCCACACCACGACGAATCGTAGCTGCTTGTGGCTTTTGATTAACACCTCCAAAAATCACAGTACTCCTAATATCCAAAAACTCACTATAGTCTTTAACACTTTCATGAACTTGAGCTGCAAGTTCGCGCGTTGGTGTTAAAATTAGAGCACGAATTGGTCTAAATTTTGCTTTTGGGTTTTCAGATAAATAATGCAACAATGGTAATGTAAAACCTGCTGTTTTACCAGTTCCTGTTTGCGCAGAAGCCAATACATCACGACCTTCCAATACTGGAGGAATCGCTTTTTCTTGAATTGGACTGGGAGTTTTGTATCCTTTTTTGCTAATTGCTTTTAACAAGGCATCAGATAAGCCTAAAGATTGAAATGACATAAATAATAGTTGTGAGATAAACACTGTTATTTAGGTTACCTCTTTAATTAGCAGCAAATGTAAGGCAAATAATTCGATACATAGAATTTAGTTGCTTTTAAGCTAATGCTACTTGTAATTATTCGGTTTTAGAGAACTAAACACTTTCGTAAGGTATCTTCGTATATTTTTTCATATTGTGGAACAATCGCATGAATATCAAATCGCTTAGATGCTTCCTTCGCATTCACTTTAAATTGTGCTAAACGATTATCATCACTTAAAATATGAAAGGCATTTTTTGACATCCCTTCAATATCATTTACGGGACTTAGAAATCCTGAAAAACCATTAGTGTTAACTTCAGGAATTCCACCTGTATCACTAGAAATCACAGGTACTCCAGAAGCCATAGCTTCTAATGCGGCTAAACCAAAACTCTCTGTTATTGATGGCAGCAAGAACAAATCACTAAAGCAAAGTATTTTGTCTATCTCGTTACTGTTTCCGAAGAAAACCACCTTATCACTTAAACCTAATTCAGCACATAATTGTTCAGCTGGCTCACGTTCTGGACCTTCACCTACCATCATCAATTTAGCTGGAATTTTCTTTTGAATTTCATTAAACACTTTGATAACATCAGGAATTTGTTTGACTTCTCTAAAATTACTAATGTGTGTGATTATTTTTTCTTCATCAGTTGCCATCATACCACGTTGGCAATCGGTAAAATGATTTTCATGTTTACTTAAATCGATAAAATTTGGTACAACTTCAATCTCATTTTTAATATCAAACAAACGTAAAGTATCATCTTTTAAACTTTGAGATACAGATGTCACAGCATCAGATTTATTGATACTAAAGGTTACTGCAGTTTTATAGAATGGATGACTTCCAACTAAGGTAATATCAGTTCCGTGAAGTGTTGTAACAATTGGAATGTAAATGCCTTCCTCCTGTAACATCTTTTTAGCCATATATGCTGCATATGCATGTGGAATAGCGTAGTGTACATGTAAAACCTCAATGTCATGAAGTTTCACCATGTCTACTAACTTGCTAGATAAAGCTAATTCATAAGGTTGATATAAAAACAAAGCATATTCTGGAACCGTTACTTCGTGGTAATGAACATTATTACTCAATAACTCTAATCGTACAGGTTGACTATAGGTAATGAAATGAATTTCATGACCTCGTTTTGACAATTCTATTCCTAATTCTGTGGCTACAACTCCACTACCTCCAAAAGTTGGATAACATACAATTCCTATTCTCATTGAATATTGGTTTTAGTTGAAAAGGTTTCGATTGTGCTCAACCGATAATTCAACTATTTAATTAGACTGATTGTAAAGATAAAGATTAATAGACCTTATTGAGAAGTCTTTTAACATTTTGAAAGGGTTTGACCGCTACTAATCTATAATAGCTTCATAAATAGCTTCTTGAATATCTGTTCTAATATTTTCCCGTAGCAATAAATTTTTTCCAGCTTTAGGATAGGTCCTATTTGCTAAAAAGATATATACGATATCTTCTTCAGGATCTGCCCAAGCATACGTTCCTGTAAACCCAGAATGCCCAAAACTTGTCATTGACAAACAACCACATGTTGGACCTTCGTCACCTAATTGAGGTTTATCAAATCCAATTCCGCGTCTATTATCATCTTCACAATAGTAGCAGGTATTAAACTTATCTAAAGTTTCTGTATTCAAGTATCGTTTTCCACCATAATAACCTCTTTGCAAATACAACTGCATAATTTTTGCCACATCATTGGCATTACTAAATACACCTGCGTGACCACCAACACCATTTTGCATGGCTGCTCCCATATCATGCACATAACCATGAACTTCTTGGTAACGATAGTAATCATCAACTTCGGTTGGAATGATATTTTTATTACTAAATTTCACTGATGGATTATAAGTGGTATAATTCGCTCCTAGCGATTGATAAAAGTGATCTTGAACCAATTCATCTAAAGGTTTATCATAATACTTTTCAATGTATTTTTTTAAAATATAGTATGGCATATCACTGTAACGATAGCGTAACCTGGACAACAAATCACTGTCTTTAATTATTTTTTGAATAGAATCTGGATAATCTTTTCTGAGGTATAGATTTTCAGCAACCTTAATATTAAACTTAGAACTGGCTTCTTTTCTATAATATTTTGGATCTGGCTTTTTAGTCACCGAATCTAAGGTCGATACATAAAATGGAATCCAAGGTTTTAACCTCGCATAATGCGATAGCATCTGTTTTATAGTTACATTTTTTTTATTCGAAGACGTATATTCGGGAAGCATCTTTGACAGCTTAGTATCTAAAGTTACTGCACCGTTTTCTTCCAACTCCATTACTAAGGGCAATGTTGCTAATATTTTAGTTAGTGAGGCAACATCATACACATCCTCAAACTTCACTGCTTGTTTTTTACTATAGGTATGATGACCAAAATTCTTATTATAAATGACTTTTCCTTTTCTAGCTATTAGTAATTGAATACCTGGTGTCATTTTATTATCTACAGCATATTGAGCTATTGAATCGACACGTTTTAAAAGTTCTGAACTCATACCAACACGTTCGGGCAAGCCATAACTAAGGGAATTAATTGCGTTATAAGTAATTCCATCGTTAACCTTAAAATACTCACCTGCAGAAACTGGTAAAGTTGCCTTTACAGCAATTGCACCAAAAATAGCTTGAGCAGATTTTTGTTGCGCAATTTCACTGTTCTGATAACTCATTACAATGCCATCAATATTTTCAACCGTTTTCAAATCTATAAGCGCGTAAGGCCTTGTAAATACATCTAAAATTACGGTATTGGTTCTAGCTATTTCATAGAGCCAAACCAATTCCTTATCAGTAAATTCAAACTTTTCCCAAGCATGTTTATTAGATCTATGTAAACCTATTATAACGGTATTATAGTTTTGTAATTTGGTCATCATTTCGTCAAGCTTTAATGCTTTAACGTGATGAACTTTACTGTATTTCTTTAATTCATTATAAAACGTTGAACCATCATCATCACCAAATTGAACGTAGGCGATTTTTTTTGTCTGAAGATTTCGTAATGGTAATAAGTCTGATTTGTTTCGAACTACAGTAATTGCGTTTTCTAAAAGCTCTTCATACAAGACATCATCTTTGAGACGATTAAGATCATCGAACAAAGTTGCAGTACCAATTGGACTATAATCCTGAAGGCCAACTTTATATTTCGCCATCAGTATTTTTTTGACCGAATGTGCTAGTCGTTCTTCTGAAATCTCTTCGCCATTATAAGCTTCAATAATTTTTTCGATTGCTTTTGGAACGTCTTCAGAAATTAAGAGCACATCATTACCAGCTCTAAAAGCCGCCAAATCAATATCTCCTGGAGCGCTATAATTTGACACCCCTTTCATTTCAAGTGCATCTGTAAAAATCAATCCTTTAAACCCTAGAGAATCCTTTAATATATCTGAAACTATATGTTCAGAAAGGGACGAAGGAAACCCTCTTCGCGGCTCTAAACTAGGAACATTTAAATGAGCAACCATCACGCTAGACAAACCGTATTTAATAAGTTTTCTGTATGGATACAACTCAACAGAATCGATTCGTTTTTCATCAAAACTAATGGTTGGTAATGTTTTATGAGAATCACTTTCGGTATCTCCATGACCAGGAAAATGTTTCGCATTTGCCAACACTCCTGCATCTTGCATGCCTTTCATAAAAGCCAAAGCCTTTTCGGTTACATTATCTCGATCTTCACCAAAGGAACGGTTACCAATTATTGGATTCTTAGGATTTGTATTTATATCTACTACTGGAGCAAAATTAAAATGTACTCCAATTCGTTTACAATGCTCTCCAATTTGAAATCCTGTACGTTCAATAAGTTTGTTATCACGAATAGCTCCAAGCGTCATATTCCAAGGAAAAGCATATGTAGAATCCAAACGCATACTCAAACCCCATTCTGCATCCATACCTATCAATAAAGGTGTTTTAGAAATAGCTTGATATAAGTTATTCAGTTTGGCTTGTCTCACTGGACCACCACTTGAAAAAATCAAACCTCCAATATGATTTTCGTTTATAAGTTTTGCAACCGCATTTTCGTGTGCCTTGGATTGATTAGAAAAAGCTCTAACCATAAACAATTGGCCTACTTTTTCTTCTAAAGACATTAAACTATAAAGGCTATCCACCCATTTTTGTTGGGCTTGAATATCTTTAGCTAATAAAGGATGGTTGCCATCTTGAGATGCAACCGTGTTTGAAAAAATAATAAGGGTAATAAGGGACAGTATATATCGCATAAATCTAATCTACAGTTTAAGTCTATTAAACATAACTAAAAACTATGCCAAAATAGTATTTTTAGACCTAAGTCTATAGACTTTAAGATAGATTTATAAAGAAGGTTGTAAACAAATCAATTGTAATTCTTATTCAATTAAATCAATGTGTCTGTCATGATAACCTAATAAGTAAAGCACGCCATCTAATCCAATACTTGATATTGAACTTTGAGCATTATCTTTTACGGTAGGTTTGGCATGAAAAGCGATCCCTAATCCTGCCAAATTTAGCATTGGCAAATCGTTAGCACCATCACCAACAGCTATAGTTTGACTAATATCTATACCTTCTTTAATAGCTATTTCCTTGAGATATTCCGCTTTTTTATTACCATCTACAATGTCGCCTAAATAGCCACCTGTTAAAACTCCGTTTTTAATTTCTAATTGATTGGCATATACATAGTCCATGCCTAATTCCTTTTTTAAATATTCACCAAAAAAAGAAAATCCGCCAGAAAGAATAGCTGTTTTAAATCCGTAACTTTTTAGGGTATCAATAAGTCTTTTTGCTCCTTTAGTAATTGGCAAATTAACTGCTACGTCGTGAAGCACGTCTTCACTCAATCCTTTTAGCAGTTTCATTCGTTTTATAAAACTCTCATTAAAATCTATTTCGCCTAGCATCGCAGATTCAGTGATGGCCTTTACTTCTGGACCAACTCCTGCCAATTCAGCTAATTTATCAATGACTTCTGCTTGAATAAGAGTAGAATCCATATCGAAACAAACGAGGCGTCGATTTCTTCTAAAAATATTATCTTCTTGAAATGCAATATCAACATCTAAATCTCTTGAAATTTGCATGAATTTCTCAGTGAAATCTGCTTTACAGTCGATTTTCCCTCTAATAGACAATTGAATTGAAGCACGAGGATACTTTTCTTCATTAACAAGAGACATGCGTCCTGTTAGTCGTTTAATCGCGTCAATATTTAAGTTTTTATCAGAAATCACTTTAGTGACTTGAGATATTTGTTCAGCAGATAGTTTTTCTCCTAAAATGGTTATGATATAACGATCTTTACCTTGCAACTTCACCCACTTTTCGTAATCTTCAAGAGAAATTGGCGAGAATTTAGCAGTAACACCTAATTCATAGGCCTTAAAAAGTAAATCTTTTAATACTGAAGATGAATTATGTCCAGATTCAATTTCAAACATAAAACCTAAAGATAAGGTGTCATGTATGTTTGCCTGACCTATATCCAAAATTTTGGCACCATATTCTGACAAAACACTCATTAAACTAGAAGTTAGTCCTGGTTTATCTTGTCCAGATATGTTCATTAAAAAAATATCTTTCGTCATATTAAATTGAAACTAGATTTATTTTAAGAATCTACTATGCCAGCTTTCACTTGCAGGAACTTCCCAATTCTCATTGAATTCCGCAATATTATTCACCATATTATTAAAGACAATTGTGTTTTTAGAAACAGCTTTATCTTTAGCCATTTTTTTGAAATCTAACAGTGTTTTGTAAGCAACATATTCCCCTTGTTTATAGGAAACATTCATTTTATCCATGAGATCTACATTGTATTCTTTTTCTAATTGCTGAATAAAATGGACTGATGCGTCGATGCTACAGCCAGTCGCATTATTTAGGTTTTGATTAAGAGCTACAACAATGAAACGTTTGTATTTTATTGTATATCCAGACTGCAAATCGCTTCCATGAGCTGTCCAATTTTCAATAAATATGTTAAGCTTATCTTCTATTTCTGAAATCTCTTGTTCAGTAAATGAGCGATTGGCCTGATATATCCAAACGCGTGATTCTTCTGGTAAAGTATTGAAATCAACTAACATAAAGGGTAGTTATTTTTGATGTTTTTTAAAATTCCTGTAGGTCAAAAACCCATACATAATAACGCCAAAAACAAAATAGAAAACCAACCGTAGCCAAGAAAAATCTCTGCCCATAAGTTTGTCAACAAGAAGAACAACTAGAGAAAATATAGCTCCTCCAATTAGACCTGCTTTTATAATTTGTTTCTTGCTTGCTTTTGCCATTTTATAAGTCTTGAGAATCTGCAATTAACTCTGCGATATCTAAAACCTTAATATCGCTTTCCTTTTCTTTAAACTTCACACCATCTGTCATCATAGTATTACAATACGGACAGCCTGTAGCTATAATTTCGGGATTTGTTTCGATAGCATCTTCAGTTCTAAGAACATTAATTTCTTTATTTCCTGGCTCAGCATCTTTAAACATCTGCGCTCCTCCAGCTCCACAACATAAAGCAGAACCTTTATGACGTTTCATTTCAACTAAGGTTGCATTCGTTTTTTTAAGTACATTTCTAGGAGCTTCATAAACACTATTTGCTCTTCCTAAGTAACAAGGATCATGAAATGTAATACGTTTTCCTTTATACTTATCTCCTTCAACTTTTAAACGTCCAGAGCTTATTAATTCTTCTATAAATTGAGTATGATGAATGACTTCAAAAACACCTCCTAAACTTGGATATTCGTTTTTTAAGCAATTAAAAGAGTGTGGATCACAAGTTACTATTCTCTTTACTTCGTAAGCATTAAGAACTTCAATATTCATTACAGCTTGCATTTGAAATAAGAACTCATTACCTGCGCGTTTAGCAACATCACCTGTATTACTCTCTTCTGTTCCCAATACAGCAAAATCAACATTAGCTTTGTTTAATATTTTCACAAAAGCTTTAGTGATTTTTTTAGCTCTATCATCATAACTACCAGCTGAACCAACCCAAAACAAAATGTCTGGTTTTTTACCTTCAGCCATAAATTCAGCCATAGTTGGCACCGTAAGTTGTTCGCTCATATCTCTATTCGTTTTTCCAATTTAATCGATCCTGTTGGTTGTATGGCCAAGGTGCTCCATTATTTTCAATATTGGTCATCATGGTATTGAGTTCCATTGGTGCAGCACTTTGTTCCATTACCAAATATTGACGCATTTGCATGATAATATTAAGTGGATCAATACTTACTGGACAAGCTTCTACACAAGCATTACATGTTGTACAGGCCCAAAGCTCTTCATTAGTGATATAATCACCTAACAATTGCTTACCATCATCTTTAAATTCGCCTTTATTAGCATCTATATTTTTTCCAACCTCTTCTAAACGATCACGAGTATCCATCATGATTTTACGAGGTGATAATTTTTTACCTGTTTGATTTGCTGGACATTCACTTGTACATCGACCACATTCTGTACACGTATATGCATTCAATAAGTTTACCCAACTTAAATCTTGCACATCACTTGCTCCAAACTTAGCTGGAATAGCAGCTTCAGCTCCTTCAGGAGGTGCAGCAAACGGATCGACATTTGGATCCATCATCATCTTTACCTCTTTGGTTACAGCTTCTAAATTTTCAAACTGTCCTTTTGGAGTTAGCTTTCCGTAGTATGTGTTTGGGAACGCAAGTAAAATATGTAAATGTTTTGAAAAATAGAGGTAGTTCAAGAATGTTAGAATACCTATTATATGAATCCACCACGCAGATCTTTCGATAAGGTGAATTGAACTTTCTGAAAAACCACTAAACCAAGGTGAGATAAATTGGCTTATAACATTACCAGAATCCATAGCTTGAAATTGAAGATCAGTTGCATTCATTACTAAGAATAAACACATTAATACAACTTCAAAATAAAGAATGATATTACCATCACTTTTTGGCCAACCCTTCATTTCTGCGCTTAAAAAACGTTTTAGTTTAATCACATTTCGTCGCAACCAGAATACAATTACGGCTACTAAGACAAGGACTGCCAAAATTTCAAACGCGCTTATTAATACACCATAAAGGCTTCCTATTGAAGAAAAAATACGATGTGTTCCAAATAAACCATCAATTATAATCTCAAGAACTTCAATATTGATAATTACGAAGCCAACATAAACAATAACATGCAAGAAACCAGCAATGGGACGTTTTACCATTTTGCTTTGACCTAAAGCAATCATACTCATGTTTTTCCAACGTTGTGGTTTATCATCCGAAACATCAACATCTCGACCTAATTTTATGTTTCTGAAAAGCTTTTTTACATTGTTAGCAAAATAACCAATGCCAATGGTAAGAATAATGGCAAATATTATGTTTGGTAAATATTCCATATCGCAGTCTAATTATTTTGGTCTTCTTCTGTTGATGGTTTATATGGTATTTCCTTTTTTGACAAAATACGTCTGTAACGTGCTGGATGTAATTTTATATCTCTAACTAACTCTTCCATTTCTTTAGAAGCAGCTTCCATATTGTCATATAAGCCATCTTCTTTTAATAATTTCCCAATAGTACCTTCACCATTGTTAATGCTAACCATTATAGCATCAAAGTTTTTAATAGTAGAGTGAAGATCTTTCATTGTTTGAGCCAAATTTGCATTAGCCAGAGAATCTGATAATTTTGAAAAATTTTCAGATGTAGTTTCAAAATTTGACATTGTTGCTGTAATGCTTTCTTGATTACTATCAACAAGTCTATTTAAAGATATCGATGTCTTTTTAAATGACTTAATAGTTGCGTTCAATTCTGCTACACCTTCTTTGATATTATTTTTGGTTTCATCATCAAGAATATCATTCAAATTAGCAAATAATGAATCCGCCTGATCCATAACGATTTCTATTTTTTCTTGCAAAGGTGTTAAGCGTTGATTTAGGAGTTCTGTAAGACCAGCTTTAACTGTAGTTTCCAGATAAGACCCAGTTACGGCATTTTCACCATTGTCAAATGCAGGAATAATTGCAACTGCTCTACCTCCTAGCAATCCGAGATCATACAATTCTGCCTTACTGTTTTTTGAAAATTCAAAATCATTATCGACCAATAGTGTCACTAATAATTTCCCAGAACCGTCTCCATTAAAAGCGATACTTTTTACCTTTCCTACTGTCATACCATTAATGGTCACAGGAGTTGAAGGCGCAAGACCTTCTACATTATCATAAAGCGTATAATACGTTCGTGAAGAATCTAATATATTTTCTCCTTTAAGATAATTGAATAAGAAAACAAAAAGTAGGATGCCAGATATGACTAATACTGCTGTTTTTACTTCTCTTGATATTTTCAATGCGTCTAATATTTGATTATAACAAACTTAGCCATAAATATATAAAGAATGTTTCTAATTCGAGCTTGTTTTTAGTGCTTCTGACAGTTTAATTTGCTCTCCATCTTCAAAGGCAACTACAAAACTACTTGTATAGCCTTTTTGTTTAGCAATGGCTTCTAAACGTCTAATTTCATTTAAATCTGAAGTATTTCCGTAATAGTATTTATAAAGACCTCCAACATTTACTTTTGAAATTTCTGTAAGTCCTTTAAAATTATACGATTTTGGTTCTAAATCTCTTGAACTAGCAGCTATTTGAACTTTAAACACAATATTGTCATATACCAGAGTTGTATGTGTTGTTTCGTTTGAATCTGTAGGAGTCATTTCTTCGTAGATGTTTTCTCCAATATTTTGGTCTAGATTTTTTTTGTAAGCAAAAATAGCTTCTATAATAGAGCTTGACATTTTCGATTGTCCATTTTTAGAATTTAAATAAGCTCCTTCTTTTTTATACGTTAAAAAACCAGTCTCTATCAATATACTAGGCATGTAAGTATTGTGCAACACCCAAAATCCCGCTTGTTTTACTCCTCGACTGTTTCGTTTTCTTTTAAACTTAAAACTATCTTCAACAAGACGAGCTAGACGAATACTTTGTTCTAAATATTCTTCTTGCATTAATGTAATTCCTATCAACGATTCTGGCGAATTAGGATCAAAGCCTTCATAATGCTTTTGATAATCAGTCTCCAAAAAGATAACTTCGTTTTCTTTCTTTGCAATTTCAAAGTTTCTCTGATTTGCATGCAAACCTAGCACAAACGTTTCTGTACCATGAGCTGCTGAGTTATGCGCATTGCAATGCACAGACACAAACAAATCTGCACCAGCATCATTTGCTATTTTAGCTCGACCTCTTAACGTAACAAACTTGTCACCTTTTCTTGTGTAAATAACCTTAATATCTTTATTTTCCTCCAGTTTTTTGCCAACTTCCAAAACGATTTTAAGTGCAATCTCTTTTTCCTTGTATCCACTCCCTAAATTACCAGAATCATGACCTCCATGTCCTGCATCTAGAACTACTACAAACTTTTCTTTATTCTTTGTAATGCTATCTGCAGATGTTAAAAAACATGTAAATATTAAGGCAATCCATACGATTATATAATGTAAGTTCGTTTTCATATTTGTTCTAACGGTTAATACTTTCGGTTTATTTTAAAAATATCAGTATATACTTGTAATAACTGAGTTTCAACACTTTTTATAAAAAAATTAAATTATAAACTAATCATAAAAAATATATGTAATTTTGGCAATTCAAAAACCGCGCCATACTTTAGCAAAAATACATTTAAAAGCATTGCATACAAAAAGCTTTAATATACTTTTTACCTTAAGTTTTACCGTGTTTATCAACATGTTCTGCTTTGCACAAGAATTGGAAAAACCCAAAAATCCAATTAAGCCGAAATTAATTACTGATTCGACCGTAGTAAAAACAGATTCACTTTTAGGTTTACCAATACCTATCAAGGAAATTGATAGCACAAGCAAAGATTCTGTTGCCAAGAAAAAAGAATTTCTGACAGACATTGTAAAGTATAAAGCTAAAGATTACGTCTCTTTAAACCAGCGATTACAACAAACTAGACTCTACAATGAAGCGCAAGTAAACTATGGCGACATGAACATTACTGCTGGTGTTATTGTTATAGACCACAATAAAGACTTGGTATATGCTGGGAGAATTAAAGATACGGCTGGTGTTTATTCACAATCTCCAGTTTTTACTCAAGGCACTAATGTTGTTGAACCAGATTCTATAATTTTTAATACGGTCTCCAAAAAGGCTCTTATCTTTAATTCTAGAACTGAACAAAGTGGTGGTACTATCATGTCAGATATCACTAAAAAAGAAAATGATTCAGTGTTTTTCGTGAAGGATGCAAAATTTACAACTTCAGAAAATTTGGATGACCCTGAATATTATATTTATATGAGAAGGGCTAAAATTGTCCCTGGAAAAAAAGTAATTACAGGTTTAGCAAATATGTATATATACGATGTTCCAACTCCTATTGGAATACCGTTTGCCTATTTCCCTATGAGTGACAAGCATACATCTGGTGTTATTTTCCCGTCTTTTGGTGAAGACAATGGTAATGACAGAGGTTACTTCTTACAAAATGGAGGTTATTATTTTGCAATAAGTGATCACCTTGATTTAGCTGTTCTTGGTGATTATTATACAAATGGTAGTTATGGTTTGCGATTTGAAACTAACTATGCTACTCGATACAGATTTAATGGAAATTTAAGTTTTAGATATGAGAACCTAATTAATAGTGAAAGAGGATTTCCTGAATTCTCAAAATCTACGATATACAATTTAAGATGGTCTCACAGTCAAGATACCAAAGCTAATCCGAGTTCAAGGTTTTCAGCATCTGTTAACCTAGGAAGTAGTACTTATTTTAGACAATCTATAAACCAACTCAACATTCCGAATTCACAAAACAACACATTAGCATCCTCTGTTTCATATTCGAAAACGTTTCAAGGTGAACCTCAAGCTAATATGAGCATTACCGCAACGCACTCTCAAAACACTAATACAGAAGCTATTAATATGACTTTACCAACATTTCAAGGTAGTGTGAGTCGTGTTTTTCCTTTTGAACCAAAAGTAGGTGCAAAAAAAGGAATCATACAGAATATTAACTTTCAGTATAATGTAAGAGCAGAAAACAGGATTCAAACTACAGACTCCTTATTTTTTAAAAAGGAAATGTTTGATGACGCAAAAATTGGAGCATTGCATTCGATTCCTATTTCGACCAACTTCAAGGTGTTTAAATATTTTAGCATGAGTGGTAGTGCTAATTTTGAAGAAAATTGGACTTACAACACTATTAATAAGTTTCAGGATGAGGATGGTGACATTATCACTGAAGACCTTACTGGTTTTGATCGTTTTTACACCTACAATTTTAGTACAAGTATAGGAACAACTATTTATGGACTATTCAATTTTCAGAAAGAAGGCAAAGACCCAAAAATACAAGCTATTAGACATGTTATACGACCATCCATTAGCTACAATATCAATCCAGCTTTTGATCAATACTACGATTCGTTCGAGGTCATTGATGCAGATGGAACGACAACAGACGATTTAGAAAGGGAAGAATATACTCGTTTTCAAGGTTCAATTTTCGGAGCTCCAAATCAAAATTTTTCAAGCTCTTTAGGGCTTTCTGTTGGAAATAACTTTGAAGCAAAAGTAAGAGACAAAGACAGTACTGCAACTGAACCTAAAAAGGTAATATTACTTAATAATCTTAATTTTTCTACATCTTATAATTTTGCAGCCGACTCTTTAAGATGGAGCCCAATGAGAGTCACAGGTGGAACATCAATTTTAAATGACAAAATGAGCATCAATTTCGGTGCTACTCTAGACCCTTATGCTCTTGATAATAACAACAGGAGAATTAATCAATACAATATTGATAATGGCGGAAGTTTATTTAGGTTAACTACTGCCAATATAAACATGAGTTACACACTGTCTAGTAAAACATTTGATGGCACAGATGATCAACAAGATGATGCTTCTATACAAGAATCAATAAGGAGTGGCGGACGTGCTGATGATTTATTTGGTAAGCCCGAAGACTTTGCTGATCGAAGGCTAAATGATGAGGAAAAAGATGAAGATGAAGACAAAGAAATGTCCGAGCTCTATAGCTACAATATGCCATGGAGTTTACGTTTAGCTTATGCTGTTAATTATTCTAATAACACCAGACAAAACGAAGTATCGTCACATTCCTTAATGTTTTCAGGTGATGTAGATTTATCACCTCGATGGTCAGTTGGTGCCTCTTCCGGTTATGATTTCAAGAACCAAGGGTTTACTTTAACTCAATTTAGATTTGAGCGCGACCTACTATCGTGGCGACTAAATTTTAGTTGGGTGCCTTTTGGAGATTATAATTCATGGAACTTTTTTGTAGGTATTAAATCTAACCTACTTAAGGATCTTAAATACGATAAGCGAAGACAACGAGATCAACAGCTTTAAATAACTTCAGCATAAAGGTCGAAATCTTCAGCTTCAATTACTTTCACTGTGCTAAATTCACCTGTTTTCAAATAAGTGTTAGTAGCATCTATACGCACTTCATTATCTACGTCTGGAGAATCATATTCTGTACGACCAACAAAGTAATTCCCTTCTTTTCTATCAATCACTACCTTAAATTCTTGTCCTATTTTAGCCTGATTCAATTCCCAAGAAATTTGAGATTGAAGTTCCATTATCTGATTTGCTCTATCGATTTTCACGTCTTCAGGAACATCATCATCTAAATTATACGCATGCGTATTTTCTTCATGAGAATATGTAAAACAACCTAAACGTTCAAAACGCATCTCTTTTACCCAATCTCTAAGAGTTTCAAAATCTTCTTCTGTTTCTCCAGGATAACCAACAATCAAAGTTGTTCTAATGGTCATTTCTGGAACTTTAGCTCTGAATTCTTTAAGCAGCTTTGTCGTTTTTTCTTTTGTTGTACCACGACGCATACTTTTTAATATTGAATCACTAATATGTTGTAATGGAATATCTAAATAGTTACAAACTTTTGGTTCGCGATTCATTACATCTAATACATCCATCGGAAAACCTGTTGGAAACGCATAATGCAATCGAATCCATTCAATACCATCTACTTTAACCAAATGCTCTAATAATTCAGCAAGGTTTCGCTTTTTGTATAAATCAAGTCCGTAATACGTTAAATCCTGAGCAATCAATATGAGTTCCTTAACACCTTTAGCCGCCAATTTTTCAGCTTCTATAACAATCTCTTCAATTGGAGTACTCTTGTGCTTCCCTCTCATTAATGGGATTGCACAAAAACTACAAGGTCTGTCACAACCTTCTGCAATTTTTAAATAAGCATAATTTTTAGGTGTTGTTGTTAATCGTTCTCCAATTAACTCATGCTTATAATCTGCTCCTAAAGCCTTTAATAATTGTGGTAATTCTGTAGTTCCAAAATATTCATCCACATTCGGAATCTCTTTCTGCAAGTCTGGCTTGTATCGTTCACTTAAGCATCCTGTTACAAATACTTTATCAACTTCTCCTGCTTCCTTTTTCTGCATAAATTCCAAAATGGTATTTACACTTTCTTCTTTAGCATTATTAATAAAACCACAGGTATTGATTACAACAACATTACCATCTTCTTCATGAACAACATCTTTACCACTAGCTTTTAACTGTCCCATTAGGACTTCACTATCGTAAACATTTTTGCTACAACCAAGCGTTACAACATTGATTCTATTTTTCTTAAGCGATTTAGTTCTCATAATCAAATTTCAGTTTGCAAAGATACGCCTAAAAATCTGTCTAATTATAATTTTTAGGTGCAACTCTCATCTTAGAAGCTTGCTCGTAAGCGTAAGCCCATTGTAATAATGAATATTCTGATAATGGTTTTGATATAAAGGTTAAACCTTCTGGAACACCTTTTTCAGTATAACCCATAGGAACTGTAAGTGCTGGATATTCTGCTACAGCTGCTTCACCTGCATGGTAATTATTGATGGAAATTATGCCATCAAGACTTTGACTATCCATTGGGACATCAAAAAATTGCCTTCCATTAGTCTTCAAGATATTCTTTATAGCATCAAACTCTTCTTTGGTACTGCTATCATTAGAAACACCTTCAAATAATGATTGGCCATAAGGCATTGCTTTGTCTGAATTGTTTTTATTGAATTCCATAACATCTTCAATGGTCGTGTAAGTCAAATTTTTATTTGCTGAAGTTTTAAAATAAGTTGCTAAATCTACTTTCATATCTAAATTCAACAATCTTAAAAAGTCAGGTAATTCGATTTTCTCTTCAGTAATTTCAACAATTTCTGCTCCTTGTTTTTTCAGAACATCTAGAGCTTGAACATAAAGTTTATCTTCCATTAATTCTTTAAATGCTCCTAAACGTTTTCCTTTTAGACTTTCTGTAGAAAGGTTATTAAAAAATTGTTTCGCATCAAGGATTGGCTCTACTGATTTAAAATCATTTTTATCAAACCCTTTCATAGCATCTAACATAATAGCATTATCTATTACATTTTTTGTAATTGGTCCAGGAGTATCTAAGGTTGAAGAAATAGGTATAATTCCTGTTCTACTAAGCAATCCTATAGTAGGTTTTAAACCTACAGCAGAGTTTTGACTAGCAGGTGACAAAATTGACCCAGAAGTTTCACTACCAACAGCTGCAGCACAAAAATTTGCTGTTACTGCCACACCACTTCCAGAACTTGAACCGCCTGTATCAATAATTCTTCGACCATAAGGATTAAATGTTTGTCCACCAACAGCACTATAACCGCTTGGACATTCACCACAGAAAAAATAAGCCCATTCACTTAGGTTCGCTTTTCCTAAAATTATTGCTCCAGATTCCTTTAGTGATTTTGTAATAAACGCATCTGAAGTCCTATTTTTTTGCAAGGCAAGAGATCCTGCTGTTGTTGGCATTTCGGCCGTATTAATATTATCTTTTAATAATACAGGCATTCCAAACACAGGATGCTTTATTTTTTTATTCAAAAGCTCACGATCTTTCTGTTTTGCCTCTTCAATGGCTTTCGGGTTTAATGAAATCACTGAGTTTAATGATAAGTCGTTCTCTCTATCAAAGGCTTTAATGCGAAATAAATAAAACTTCACAAGTACTTCGTAGCTTAGCTTCCCATCTGATATGTGTTTTTGAAGGGTTGGAATATCTTGATCTAAAATTAGAGATTTGAGAGCACTGTACTTTTCTTCAGAAAAATCTGCCAATTGTTCATCTAAAGTCTTCCAAATTGCTTCATTACTAATCAGCTTAGAATCTGAGATTTTAAAATCCCTAAAATCTTTGGTTGAAATGGCACTAATATCTGTGGAAGATTCTGCGTCCAGTTCTATTTTTTTATCGTCTTTCTTGCAAGAAAACACAACTATAGCTAAGCAAAGGAAAAGTAAATATCTCATAGTTTTATTTTTTATAAAAATACGAAATACACTTTAAATCCTACTACGAACCATATGGATTGATATGCATTAGATATTCATAAATTTTCCATTGAAAAATGAAGAATAAAAACACCATTCCAAATAAGAAAAAAACAACATGAAATTGATATTGCTTAGTTTTTAAAAAGCGAATACAAATAAGGATTACGACTAGAAAAAATGGTAAAATAAAATATGCTGGAAAAGCTATGTAATAGGTAAGGTATTCAGGAATTAATGGATTCTTAGGTTTAAAAACAAATCCAGCTAGATTTTCAATATAATTAAAGAACATTAAAATCGAATATAATAATATTACAATTGTAATGGGCTTTAAAATTTTATTGTCTTTAAAATTGAAACTTGAATTCATTATAAAGAGGTTCCTATTTTATTGGGAATCTACTACTTAAAGAAAGAGTCTACAAACTCGTACTTATTAAATACTTGTAAATCTTCGATACCTTCACCAACACCAATATATTTCACAGGAATTTTAAATTGGTCACTAATTCCAATCACAACACCACCTTTGGCAGTACCATCAAGTTTAGTAACTGCTAGTGACGTCACTTCGGTTGAAGCCGTAAATTGTTTAGCTTGTTCAAATGCATTTTGACCAGTAGAACCATCAAGTACTAAAAGAACATCGTGTGGTGCATCAACAATTACCTTTTGCATGACACGTTTCACTTTGGTCAACTCGTTCATTAAATTCACTTTGTTGTGTAAGCGACCTGCTGTATCTATTATAATAACGTCTGCATTTTGATTAACACCAGACTGTAAGGCATCAAAAGCTACACTTGCCGGATCACTACCCATTTCTTGTTTTATCATTGGCACATCAACACGATCTGCCCAAACTTGAAGTTGATCAATTGCTGCTGCTCTAAATGTATCTGCAGCTCCAAGAACGACATTAAAGCCTTGCTTCTTAAACTGGTATGCTAACTTCCCAATAGTTGTTGTTTTACCAACACCATTAACACCAACAACCATTAATACATAAGGTGTTTTAGAACCATCTGCCTGTTTTGGCAATTCAGGAATAACATAATCGGTATCTTCACCTGAATTAGTTTCAGATAAGAGGCCAGCTATTTCATCTCTTAAAATTTGATTTAATTCAGAAGTCCCTAAATACTTGTCTTTTGAAACGCGTTCTTCAATACGTCCAATAACCTTTAGGGTTGTATTTACGCCTACATCACTACTTACAAGGATTTCTTCCAAGTTATCTAAGACATCATCGTCAACTTTAGATTTTCCTGCAACTGCTTTATTTAATTTTGAAAAAAAAGTTGTTTTAGATTTCGCTAAACCTTTGTCTAAGGTTTCTTTTTTTTCTGAAGAAAATATTTTTTTAAAAAAACTCATTCGTAATTCTTATTTGTAAATACTGGTCAAATGTCGAGCCGAAATTATTGTACTGCTATAATGGCAGAATACTGCTCAAATATAGACATAAAAAAACTGCTTTCAAATTTGAAAGCAGTTCCTATTTAGACTAAAAATGTCTAAATTATTTTTTGTTTAAAAAATCATTGACAAACTCTGGTGCCATTACTGACTCCACAAACATATAAGCGCCTGTTTTTGGTGACTTTACCATTTTGATCGCTTTTGTAAGTCTTTTAGATCCTGTTTGTAATGATGCTACTGATTTCTTTGCCATGACTTAATTATTTTATCTCTTTATGAACTGTCATACGCTTTAAGATTGGATTAAATTTCTTAATCTCCATTCTATCTGGCGTATTCTTTTTATTTTTTGTTGTAATGTAACGAGACGTACCTGGTTGCCCAGATTCTTTGTGCTCTGTACATTCTAGTATTACCTGTATTCTATTTCCTCTTTTTGCCATTTTACGTGTATTTAACGCGTTATGCTATTATTTTAAAAATCCTTTGGATTTCGCTTCCTTTATTACAGCAGTAATACCAAGTTTATTGATAGTCTTTAATGCTGAAGTAGACACTTTTAAAGTAACCCACTTATCTTCTTCAGGAAGATAGAAACGTTTCTTTATTAAGTTAACATTAAATTTACGCTTCGTTTTATTCATTGCATGCGACACGTTGTTTCCAACCATCGCTTTTTTTCCTGTAAGTTCACAAACTCTTGACATTTCTCTCTGACTTTAATTATGTTATTTTAAAACAGGGTGCAAATTTAGTAAATCTTTACAATATCAACAAACTAAAAGTGTTACTTTTTTAAAATTTCTTTTTGTAGCATTTCAAAGGCTTTGTTTGCAGCTTTATTTATCACTTTAACACGATGGTTTCCAAAGCTAAACTGTTCAGAATACACCTTGTCTTTTGTTGCGATAGCTATGTACACAATTCCTAAACCTTCCTCAGTATCATCTTTTGTTGGACCAGCATTGCCAGTTGTGGCAATTGCATAATCTGTATGCATTATTTGCAATGCATTTTTCGCCATAGCTTCAGCAACTTCTGCACTAACAACAGAATGTTTGTTAATTATATCTTCGGAAACCTTTAGAACATTAACCTTAATCTCTTTTGTATAACTGACGATACTGCCTTTAAAATATTTTGAAGCACCTGCATTTGTAGTAAAGCGTTCGGCAATTAAGCCACCTGTACAACTTTCAGCTGTCGCAACTGTTTTTCCAGTTTCTGTCAGTTGCTTACCTATAACTGCTTCAATAGACAAGTCTTGTTCAAAGCCTACAAAAATATCTTCTATTTGAGGTAATAGCAAATCGGTTTGGTTTTGCATTTCAGCTTCAACAACCGTCTTATCATTTCCTTTAGCTGATAATCGTAAACGTACACGACCTAAGCTCGGCAAATAGGCCAATTTAATAAAGTTTGGTAATTGGTTTTCAAAAGATTCGATACGTGCAGCTAGTGAACTTTCACCTAAACCATAAGTTAAAAATGTTTTATGTTGAATGAATGGTAACTTAAAACTTGCTCTCAATTTCGGAAGGACTTCATCTGTAATTAATGACTTCATCTCATAAGGAACTCCTGGCAGAGATATAAAAACAGTATTGTTTTTTTCAAGCCACATACCTGGAGCGCTTCCATATTTATTCATTAAAACACTAGCCTTTGAAGGCACTAAAGCTTGATCCAAATTAACTTGAGTCACAGGTTTTTTTACAAACACCTCCCATAGGTGTTCAATGTTTTTTCTAACCGAAATATCTTCAGTTAAAGTATCATCAAAATAGTCTGCAATTGTTTTTTTGGTAATATCGTCTTTTGTTGGCCCTAAACCACCTGTAAGAATTACAATATCGGCATTAGCTTCAGCTTCTGCTAATGATTTTAAAATATGAGTTCTATCATCTTGAACAGATGTAATCTGGTACACTGAAACACCAATTTTATTTAATTGCTTTCCAATGAAGGCCGAATTAGAATCCACAATTTGACCAATGAGAATCTCATCACCAATTGTAATTATTTCTGCTAGCATTATAAGTTGAAGTCTTGCTTAATTTCTGCAGTTACATTCTCTACTGCAGTTAATACCAATTGTAATTCTTTAGAACAGTCTTCTCCTGCTTTTTCAAGTTTTCCCCAATCTTGAACTGTGATAAGGTCCTGAAGCACACCAAGTTCGAACAAATCTATAGTTGGCTTCATCTTATGCGCAGCTTGATAGGTATTGTAAAAATCTTGCTCAGCGACTGCTATTTTCAAACGTTCTGCATCAACTGGGACTTCTTCTAGAAATGCTGCTGCAAGTGCAGCAACGAAATCTTCGTCATTATCAGCCAATTCACGTACTCTGTATAATTTATAATGTTGTTCCATTTATTTTACTGTTATTGAAAACATTTGCTTGTCTTCTATAAATCCTTTTAATTTATCATTAGCAATAACTTTGCCAACTCCAGCAGGAGTTCCCGTAAATATAATATCTCCAATCTTTAAAGTAAAATATTTTGAGACATATTCGATGATATCGTCAATTTTATACAACATCAAACTTGTATTTCCCTCTTGCACAATGGTTTCATTTTTACGCAAACTAAAGTTGATATTATTAACATCTTCAAAATCTAGTTTTGGCAACCACTCTCCTATCACAGCTGCGCCATCAAAGGCTTTCGCCTTTTCCCAAGGCAAACCTTTAGCTTTTAACTTTGACTGCAAATCACGAGCGGTAAAATCGATCCCTAAACCTATATAATCATAATACTTATGTGCGAATTTTTTTGAAATATGTTTTCCAACCTTATTAATCTTGACTAATATTTCTACCTCATGATGTACATCTTCAGAAAAGTCTGGAATAAAAAACGGTTGCTTCTTTAATAAAATTGAAGTATCTGGTTTTAAAAACACCACAGGATCTGAAGGCCTTTCATTCTCCAGTTCTTTGATGTGCTCTGTATAATTTCGACCAATGCAAATCAATTTCATGCTAAGGTAAATTTGAAGGTTAGGTTTATTGTAATTTATTATTGAAGGCTCTTAATTTAATTGCAGTTAGCACCTTTTTGGTATACAATGGAAAATCCGCATTAAGCAACCAACCAAAATAACCAGGTTCTTTTTCAAGGACCTCTGTCACTAGTTTTCCTTTATGCTTTCCAAAAGAGAAACATTCTACACCTTCTTTAGTATACCCAATAAATCCAGCGAAATCTGCAAACTTTTTACGTGAGCTAAACTCCGCTAAGAAATTAGAATCGTTTTCTAGGTCTTCATATCTATCTAATTGTGCTTTCAAAATTTCGTAGGTTGCAATTGTATCAGCTTCAGCACTATGTGCATTATCAAGATTTTTATCACAATAGAATTTATAAGCTGCACTTAATGTACGTTGTTCCATTTTATGAAAAATGGTTTGCACATCGATAGATTGTGTGTTTTTCATATCAAAATCAACCTCAGCACGTAGCATTTCTTCAGCGAGTAATGGTATGTCAAAACGGTTAGAATTGAAACCACCTAAATCACAATCTTTAATCATTGCATGCACCTCTTTAGAAATCTCTTTAAAGGTTGGTTTATCTGCCACATCTGAATCAGAAATTCCATGAACCTGAGTAACCACATATGGAATTGGAATCGTTGGGTTCACACGCTGCGTATACGTTTCTTCTTTTCCATCAGGATGCACCTTATGGATTGAGATTTCAACAATTCGGTCGTTAGTGATATTAATTCCTGTCGTTTCTAGATCGAAAAAACAAATGGGTTTTGTGAGATTGAGTTGCATTAGTAATTGCTTTTTTACAAAGGTAATTAGAATATGTGGAAAAGAGGATTTTGGTTTACGGAATAAAACATTCTAATTAGCTGAACTCAATAATTAGTGAATAGAAACAAAAAAAGCACAATTTTAAGATTGTGCTTTTCTACTTTATATATGAAATTTCTGTCTTAGCAGAATTTTTTAGATTTCTCTATTAGAATCCCAAGCTTCTAAATAATCTTTTACAGCTTTTACAAATTGTCCTCCAAGAGCTCCATTTACGACCCTATGATCGTAAGAGTGAGATAAGAACATTCTGTATCGAATACCTATAAAATCACCTTCTGGAGTTTCGACAACAGCAGGTACTTTTCTAATAGCACCAAGTGCTAATATTCCAACTTGTGGTTGATTAATAATTGGTGTTCCCATAATACTTCCGAAGGTACCTACATTAGTTACTGTATAAGTTCCTCCTTGAATATCATCAGGTTTTAAATTATTATCTCTAGCTCGTGTTGCTAAATCATTAACTTTTTTAGTCATACCAACCAAATTAAGTTGATCTGCATCTTTAATTACAGGAACAATTAAGTTACCATTCCCTAAAGCGGCAGCCATACCTAAATTGATATGTTTTTTCTTAACGATGGTATCTCCTTGTAGAGAAATATTCATCATTGGGAAATCACGTAATGCTTTCGCAATGGCTTCCATAAATATAGGAGTAAACGTTAGGTTTTCACCTTCACGTTTAAAGAATTCATCTTTAACTTTCTTACGCCAATTCCAGATTTTAGTCACATCTGCTTCAATGAAACTTTGTACATGTGCAGATGTTTGAACTGACTCAACCATGTGATGCGCAATAAGCTTGCCCATTCTGGTCATTTCAATAATTTCATCATCACCACTTGCCATTACAGGAGTAGGAGTTGGTTTTGATTCTACTGCTTTTATCGGAGCAGCTTTTGGAGCTTCTTCACTTTTTGCAGCAGCAATTTGAGGTTGTGAACCTTTATTTTCTATATATGTTAACATGTCATTTTTAGTGACACGTCCTTCTTTTCCTGTTCCTGAAATACTATCTAATTCGGCTTGAGAAATTCCTTCCTGTTTTGCCATGTTTTTTACTAAAGGCGAATAAAAACGCTCTCCAGAATTCACAATTGGCGCAGCAGTTTCTTTTGCAGCTACAACTGTTTTAGCTACTTCAGCAACAGCAGGAGCATCTTTAGCCTCTACTTTTGCAGGTTCAGCTTTTGGTGCTTCGTTTGAACCACTATCAGAACCAGCGATTTCTATAACAGCTATGGTTTGACCTACTTGAACGATGTCATCTACATCGAAAAATTTTTCGATTAAAACACCATCAACCTCACTAGGCACCTCACTATCAACCTTATCTGTCGCAATTTCTAATACTGCCTCATCAGCTTCAATAGTATCACCTACTTCTTTTAACCAAGATGTTATTGTTGCTTCAGCAACACTCTCTCCCATTTTAGGAAGCTTTAGTTCAAATTTTGCCATATCTGTAATCTAGCGTCAATTATTCGTTTAACGATTGCAAAATTAATGAAAAATCAATACAATCGTTGCGATTTTTTCAATTAATTATTATTGAGTTGCATAACAGCTCCTCTACTTTTAGAGCTATTACTTCCGATGATAAAGTTAGAATTTTTTGGTAGAATTTTGAATGTCGCAGTACAATTTTTAGGCGTATTGGATAAGATTTCGATGATTGACCTAAAACTTAGGTGATTATTGTCTAAAATGTATTCTGTATCATCCTTATAGGCTTCTATTTGAGAATAGCAAACTAGTTCTTGCTTTATGAGTTTCTCAATTGAAGATTTATGATCTAAGCCAATGTAGACGAAATGTTTAGGATTATCCTGAATTTCTCCTGATGTTTTTAGCAACATTGGTCCTAATTTAATTCCGAACCACACTAAGGCATCAAAAATAAAATTAGACTTAAAATGCTTAGTGTAAAAAATCTGCATTGCTCCATAAAATCGGTTTGCATAAGTTTGATCCTTAAGTGTACTTTCCCCTTTATAATGAATTATAGTAGCATTACCATTATATATATTACTGTATCCAGCTTGTTCTACTTTATAAGATAAATCAATATCTTCTCCATACATAAAATAATCTTCGTCAAATCCTCCAACTTGATTATATATTTCTCTTTTCATTATCATAAAGGCACCAACAAATACTGGAGAACTTCCTACACCTTTTTCATCTAGATTAGACACATAGTATGATTTTGGAAAGCCCAACATTTTTTTGACAGCAACCATTGGTCTTGGCACGTTTCGTTTGCTTTCTGGCAAAAATCGTCCTTGACCATCAATGAGTCTGCATCCTAAAATCCCAAGGTTTGTTTGTTTGTCGGCAAATTGAAGTAGTTTTTCAAAAGTGTTTTCTGCAACAACGGTATCAGGATTTAAAATACAAACATAGTCGCCTTTAGCTTGAACAACACCAATATTATTTCCTTTTGAAAACCCGTAGTTTTCTTTATTTGCTATAAGTTTTATCTTCGGAAACAAGGTCTTCACCATATCACAACTATCATCTGAAGACAAGTTATCAATCACTATAATTTCGGCATCAATATTAATTAATGACGCTTCAACACTTTTTAGACATAACTCTAAAAAATGGCGCACATTATAGTTTAATATGATTACGGATAATTTCAAATTCAAATAGCGATTAGGATTTTAGGGATGCTTCAAACGGAATTCTATTAATAATACTTCTACCTAGAGTAACCTCATCAGTATATTCTAATTCATTTCCAACAGAAATACCTCTAGAAATTGTTGATGTTATAACATTGTATTCTTGTATCTGTTTGTATATATAGAAATTGGTTGTATCACCTTCCATTGTAGAACCCAGTGCAAAAATAAGCTCACTTACTCGGCCCTGTTTTACTTTGTCTACTAATGATTTAATATTAAGTTCATTTGGACCAATCCCATCCATTGGAGAAATTTTTCCACCCAATACATGATATTGTCCACGAAACGAACTTGTGTTTTCAATGGCCATAACATCTCTGATATCTTCAACAACACAAATGGTATCTTTTACACGATGTGGATTAGCACAAATCTCACAAAGATCGACATCACTAATATTATGGCAACTTTCGCAAAACTTTATTTTACTTCGCATAGCACTTAATGATTCAGCAAGATTCAGGGTTTGAGATTCTGGCTGTCGCAATAAATGAAGTACTAAACGCAATGCCGTTCGTTTACCAACACCTGGTAATTGAGACATTTCGTTGACTGCATTTTCAAGTAATTTTGAAGAAAATTCCATAATTGCGAAATTACAATTTAATATGAAGCTAAAAAAGCCACCTTCAAATAGAAAATGGCTTTTATTTTGTTTGTATGCAGTCTACTCAATAATAAGTTTTTTGGTGACCACACCTTTGATAGTATTAATAGAAACAAAGTATAATCCCGAATTGTATTGAGACGTATCAATATTTAAAGGATCTAATAAGCTCTGTTTTTTAGTATAATACATCATCTTACCTAATGAATTGTATACTTTAACAGATACTTGTTCGCCTTTGTTCCAAGATAAACTAACTTGATTTTTTGCAGGATTAGGATACATTGAAATACTATTCAATTCAAAGTCTTCAACACTTAATGTTGGATCGAAAAGATTAGAACGCCAGAGTCCTCTACCGTATGTTCCTGCATAAACCATATTATCTGCAGTATTTATTTCAAGTTCACTAATAATAACGTTAGGAAGGTTATTACTAAATGGTTGCCAATCAGTATATGTATTGTCTATATAAAATACACCGTAATTCATACCTAGATACAAACCATCTTTACCATTATTTTCCCAAACTAATGCACGTGCACTAAAATTTGGCAAATTAAATAAATATGAATTCCAAGTATCTCCACCATTAGTAGACACATAAACTTTATCTGATCCTGTAGTTGCAATAGCTATCTTATTATGATCTGTTGGATGTATTGCAATCGAATTAATAGAACCCGTAAATCCTGATAATTGATCCCAATTACCAAGTATACCACCTGATTCTGTTTTATATAAACTATTTCCTCTGGCTGCATACATATAAACACTGTTACTAGGCGCAATTTTTAAATGATTAAGGTTGCCACCAAAATTTTGTGAAATTGACACCCAGCCTCCGCCTCCACTAGTAGACTTATACACTTCATCATAACCTGAATAAATCACATTAGACTGATTTGGATCTTGCTCGAAAGGTGTTATCCAGTTTCCTGTTTTACCATCAGGAGAACCAATTCCATTTGTAGCATTACCTCCACTAAACGATTTATAAAGTGTACCGTTTTGTGATGTTCCATAAAGGATATCATTATTGTCCTTATCTACAAACGACTCCATACCATCAGCACCAAGCCAATCTTTCCAAATTCCATTAGCACCTAAAACAGAAGACCCATTGTCTTGTGAGCCTCCAGTTACCACAACCGGATCAGTTTGACTAATTCCAATTTTATAAAACTGTTTAATTGCTAATCCTGTAGTTAAATCTCTATAGTAAGAACTTGATACATTAAGAGGATTGTCTGCAACAAAAATACCTCCATCACTACCGACATATAATTTATAACCATCAGTGTCATTTCCAATAAATTCCATAATATCAATATCTGCATGGCAATAACCAATTCCTTGACCAGCCGCAGTTTGAGGCACCCATTGAGATGTAATATCGAAATTAACTCCACCATCTGTAGAACGCCATGATAAAACACCTGCTATGTGAACATCCAATGCATTTTGAGGATTAACAGCAATATCCATATCTCGAGGTGCTTGACCTGAATTATCACTTGCAGTAGAACTGTAACCGAAATAATTTTTACCTGCATGATCTAACTGAATGAATGTATTTCCGCTATCGATTGATTTATGAAAACCTCCAAACGTACCTCCTGAAGCTTCAAGTACATAAACAACACTTGGATCATTTGCTGAAACACCAATCATTTTTGGTCCGCTAGAAAACGAATTTGATAAATTTTCAAAACCATCTTGAAAAACAATACCTAATGTAGGATCTACTATAGAAACATCATCTAGGGTTAGTCCGCGACCATAATTTGCAGTTCCTTCAAATGCTATGTAAAAATCTGAACTCGAAGTAGGAAGATTTATAGTAATATTATTCCATGCAGTTGATTCGGTCACATAATTTGCTAATTCTGTCCAAGCATCTCCAGCAGAGGTTTTGTACAAAACTTTTAATGTATCTAAATCTCCTCCCCAGTTTACATTGGTAAATGAAAAACTTAATACTGGATTAGTTGCTCCTGACAGGTCTAAAGATGGAGTCACTAAATTTGTTACAGGCGATGAAAAATTTCCAATGTAACAAATGGCCATACCGTTTCCTGTTCTTGGTGTAACTGTATTATCTTGATTCGATCCAGTTGTTGTCCAATTATTAGAACCAGTAAGATACTCTTGAGTCCATTGGGTCAAGGTATCGGGAGCTCCAAATGTTACTCCTCCATCTGTAGATACATAAAACTCATTTCCAGACGCATAAATTGTATTTGTATCACCTGGTTTAAACTCTATGTCATAACCATTAGTTGCGTTACCATTAATTATAGTCCAATTTAGACCAGCATCAATAGATTTATAAATTCCACCACCTTCTACCGAAGAATACATTTTATTTGTATTGGTTGGATCTATAAGTATTTTATTAACTGTTCCTCCACCAGTGTCGGAATAAAAATTCCAAGTCGTACCAGAATCAGTTGATTTTAAAATTGTTCCTCCTGTAGAACCCCAAAAATATGTAGATGAATTTGTAGGATCCATAGCGAGTGCACTCACAGTAAGTGTAGATAAATTATCCGTAAGGACTGTCCAATTTGCACCTCCATCAATTGATCTCCAAACACCACCTGTATTTGCACCAACAATCATATGATTTGGATTAGCAGGTTCGACAGCAACAGAAGTTATACGACCTACTCCAGGATTCCATCCAGCAGTTTGATTCCAATAATCTGGGCCTAAAGGTTCCCAAGTACCAACTGTTGTTCTTGCTTCTCCCGAATTTTCATTGATTAAAGCGTTGTAGTTTTCTAGTTCATTGAAATAGAATTCTGGAGTTGGCAACATTCCGTTTTCATCCATATCCTGCAATGCTTGATATTCCCAACGCTTGTATGGTTTGTATCCTTTTCCGCGTTCTGTACCAACTTGAGTAAAATAAGCTTCTGCACTTTGTTGAATTTCTTGCACAGTGTAGGTTCCTTTAGCAATCATTTCCCTATGTTCCTGCGACCAAGACATTGTAACTGTTACTAAAAAAGCAATGAGGAGATAGTAATTTTTCATTTTAAATTATTTTTGGTAAACTAGAATAAACAACGGTGTATTCTATATGCTAGAAAACAAGTTTTTTTATAATAAAATACTTATTATTGTTTACAATTTTTTTTGTAAATATAAGGTTTTCAAAAATTAAATCTGTTAAAACACTAATTATGTCGACAAACGCCATTATTTTATTAATCCTTGCCTATTTTGGTGTTCTTTTTTTAATTTCATATTTCACAGGAAAAGAAGACTCTAACGAAGCTTTTTTTAAGGCCAACAAATCAGCTCCTTGGTATTTAGTTGCTTTTGGAATGATTGGAGCTTCGCTATCTGGAGTAACATTTATTTCAGTTCCTGGAGCAGTTGAAGTCAAACAGTTTGGTTATTTCCAAGTGGTATTAGGTTACTTTTTCGGGTACCTCATTATAGCCTATGTATTGCTTCCTCTCTATTACAAAATGAATTTAACGTCGATATATACTTATCTTAAGGAACGGTTTGGTAATACAAGTTATAAAACTGGATCTGTAGCTTTTTTAATATCTAGAACAGTTGGAGCTGCTTTTAGGTTGTTTTTGGTCGCTAAAGTATTGCAGTTACTCATTTTTGACAACATCTATATTTACGGAAATTATACCATTCCATTTCCAGTAACTGTTATGATTACCATTGCACTTATTTGGTTATACACGTTTAGAGGCGGAATTAAAACTATCATATTTACTGATACACTTCAAACATTATTCATGTTAGTTTCAGTAGTTGTTGCCATATCATTTTTAGCTAGCGCCTTAGATTTAAACAGTATTTCAGAAGTCTATACTAATGTTACAGACAGTAAGCTTAGTAAGGTGTTCTTTTTTGGAGATGGAAATGATCCACAATATTTTATAAAGAGTTTTCTTGCTGGTATATTTATAACGATCACTATGACTGGTTTAGACCAAGATATGATGCAAAAGAACTTAACCTGCAGAAACTTAAAGGATGCTCAAAAAAACATGGTAAGTTTCAGTGTTATTTTAGTCTTTGTAAACATTCTGTTTTTAGCATTAGGATTACTATTAACTCAATATGCAGAACTACATGGAATTACAGCTAAAAAAGATGATCTGTTCCCAACAATTGCCATGCTTCCTGAAATTGGAGTAGTGACTTCAGCATTCTTTTTATTAGGATTAATTGCTGCTGCTTATAGTAGTGCCGATAGTGCGCTTACGTCTCTAACGACTTCTTTTTGTATTGATATTATTGAATTAGATAAAAAACCAAAACAAAATCAAAAAAGAGTCCGCAAGCAAATACACATCCTTTTTAGCTTTATCCTCGTTCTCGTAATAATTTTGTTTGACCTTTTATTTAAAGATGTCTCTGTTATTTGGGAATTATTTAAAGCTGCAGGATACACTTATGGACCTTTACTTGGTCTATTTGCCTTTGGTATTCTAACCAAAAAGCACATTAAAGATAGGTATGTCTGGATTATTGCTATAGTAGCTCCATTGCTTTCTTATTTAATTAATTTCTACTCTGTAGAATTATTAAATGGATACAAAATTGGTTTTGAAATTCTAATAGTAAATGGCTTATTAACCTTTTTAGGTTTACTATTTATAACAAAGAAAACTGAAACTAGTATTGGTTAGTTCCTAATAAAACTAGAGTGCAAGCCTCTTCAAAAAAGATATTATTTTGTTTTAATAAGTTTTGAAGCTCGGTGTTTTCCGTTCCTGGATTAAAAATTACACGTTCTGGCATCAACGAAATAATATAATCATAATACGCTTTTTGACGCTCAGGATTTAAATAGAGGGTAATTGTATGCACATCTTTGTAAGGCATTAAATCAGTATCTATTTCAATACCTGCAACTGTACCTTCTCTTAACCCAAAAGCGACTACCTCCTGACTATATTTCACTAATCTATTGATGGCAATATTTGAATATCGCTGTGGCTTTAAAGATGCACCTATAACTAAAGTTTTTTTATTCATTAATAGTGAATTAATATTGAAAACATTCCAATCAAAATATATGCTTTCCAAAGTGATTTTTGTTAATCAATCTGGAGGCATTTGTTAAAAACGTGTTAATGAATGTTAAAAGCAGTAACACAACTCAAAAATAAACGTCTATGGTGTAACAACCTATTCTGAAAAGAATAATTATTTAAAATCAATCAATCAATCAATCAATCAAAAAATGAAAAAAGTCACATTACTGTGTATGCTCCTACTTTCTGTATTATCATATGCAAACTCCACAGAAACCGCAGCAGCAAGAGAAGGCACGATCTCAGGACGTGTTATTGATGCTTCGCTTAATGAACCCCTTCCCTACGTAAATGTTATTATAAAGGATTCAGAGAACAACATCCTTACTGGTGGAATCACCAAAGAAGATGGTTCTTTCGAAATCGAAAAAATTCCTGCAGGCACTGTAATACTAAGTGTTCAGTATATTGGTTTCAAAACAGCAACAAAAACAATTATTATAGGAAAAGGAAACTACAAAATTAATATTGGTGATATTTATCTTGAAGAAGACATTGCTAGCTTAGATGAAGTAACTGTCGTTGCTGAAGTCACTACAATTCGTCAAAAAGTCGATAGAAAAGTTATTACAATTGGTAAAGATTTGACAACTCAAGGTGCTACAGCTAGTGACATCATGAATAATTTACCTTCTGTTAGTGTTGATAGCCAAAATGGTGCTATTAGCCTAAGAGGTAATCCAAACGTACGTGTCTTGGTTGACGGAAAACCAACTAACGTCTCTGCAGCGCAATTACTAAAACAAATTCCTTCAACATCAATAAAGAGTGTAGAATTAATTACCAACCCCTCAGCAAAATACAATCCTGAAGGCATGAGTGGTATTATCAATATTATACTCCACAAAAGCACCATTCAAGGATTTAACGGAAACCTCAATTTAGGACTGCAAAAGGAAATAAATGCCAATTTTAATAGCTCAATCGATATGAATTATCGCAACGGTAAATTTAATTTTTATGGTAATTATGGTAACAATATTGGAAAAAGGGATAACTATGGATTTATAGAGCGATTTGATAATGACAGTAAGCAGATATTTAATTTTGGAAATAATAATAAATCGCACTTGTTTAAAGTAGGTGTAGACTATTATATTAATGATAATAACACCTTTTCAGTATATACTAATCAAAACATATATGACGGAAAAGGATCTGGTTCTACAGACATTAGAAATCTATCAAATAACGATCCTATATTTCGTCAAGATTTCAGTAACACTAATGATAATAATACCTCAACTTACAATACCACTTATAAACATGACTTTAGCAAAGAAGGGCACTCCATAAGTATAGAAGGTGATTATAGTACATTTGACAGTGATGAAAGTGCAGCTTTCAATTTTTCTGACAATTCCAACTACATTGATTTAGTTGAAAACAAAAGAGATAATACTCAAATTAATTTAGATTATGAGAATCCTTTGTCTGATAAATCTAAGCTTGAATTAGGTGCCGAATACCGTATTAATAATTCCGACAACATATATAATACGACAAATACATTTGGAGCAAATTCTAATTATGAGTATGAAAGAAGTATATATTCATTTTATGCTACCTATGGAAAAACCTTCGAAAAATGGTCGTATCAAATTGGAGCTCGAATAGAGCAATATGAGGTTCAGGCTGATTTTGCGCAAACAGGTTCTAATGATGCTCAGTTTAAAGATGATCAATTTAGTGTTTATCCTTCAGCGTTTTTCACTTATAACCCTTCTGAAAAAAACTCTTATCAATTGAGTTTAAGTCGTCGTGTAGATCGACCTGGTTTAGGTCAAATTAATCCAATTCGCGAATGGAGTACTCCTAGAATTACGTCTGTTGGTAATGCAGAATTAAAACAGCAATTTACAAACTCGATTGAAGCAAATTACACTAAACAACTTAGCAATGGTAGTATTACTGGTGGTGTATTCTACCGAGTAATAGATGATGAAATTAGTCGTACTGTTAGTGTAGACCCGCTAGATCCAACAGGAGACAGACTATTGTTAAGCTTTGGCAATTTTGATGGCAATACAGCTTATGGAGCTGAAATATCTAGCAATTACAAAGCAACAAAATGGTGGAGTATTAATGCCAGTGCAGAATTATATTTTAACACTGTAAAAGGTATAGTTGATGTCAGTTCTATACCAACTAATGTTGAAATAGATAATACATCTTTCAATTTCAGGATGAATAACAATTTTAAAGCTACTAAAAAATTAAGCTTTTCACTATTTGGAATGTATAGAGGTGAACAAAAAAGTTTACAATTTGAAAGACAACCTATGGTATTAGTAAATACTGGTTTACGTTACAAATTCTTAGAAGACAAAGCAACCTTTAGTTTTAGTTACAATGATATTTTTAATACTATGAAGTTTGAGTTTGAAGGAGAAAGACCTTATCCTCAACAAGGAGAGTTTAACGGTGAAAGCAACACATGGAGAGTTGGATTAACCTATCGATTTGGTGGTGGAAAATACAGAGCTTTAAAACGTAAAAACAGAGATAACAGCGATAAATCTGGAAGTGGTGGATTTTTATAATTCGAAGACTTAAATGATCGTACATTTAATAGCCTACATAATAGTTGATGGTTAGTGTTAAGTTTGGTTATTAAATGCTACAGCCCGAAGCCCAAAAGCTTCGGGTTTTTTTATGAGATTATGTTAAAAATTGATAATCAGTGTAATGCATTGAGTTTTAGTACGACAAAACTCCAATAACATAAATTTAATGTATTTGAATTAGTCCTATATAAATACAAAGTTTTTAAATTGATTAATAGCAGAAAGTCCGTAAGTAATACCTACGGACTTTTTTTTATGTTAATTAACGTTAAAAGTGAATTTAAATATAATAAAAGCGAAATTTTAGCGTCTAAGTATATGTGATAAGTTTTAAAGTTAATCAGTTTAACATATCACTAGTTTTATAGTTTTAGTGTTACTAAGAATTGGTTAATAGCGAGGAAATCCGGAACTGAAAAGTTTCGGATTTTTTTTTACCATTTTATAATCACACTTCCCCATGTAAATCCACTTCCAAAAGCAGCCAATACAACAGTATCACCTTCTTTAATTTTCCCTTCTTCCCATGCTTCAGTTAAAGCAATAGGAATTGAAGCTGCGGTCGTGTTTCCGTATTTTTGAATGTTATTAAAAACTTGATTGTCTTCTAATTTAAACCTACGTTGAATAAACTGAGCAATACGTAAATTCGCTTGATGTGGAATAAGCATATCAATATCATCGACTTGAAGGTTATTTTTCTCTAAACCTTCCATAATTACTTCGCTAAAACGAACCACCGCATTTTTAAATACAAATTGTCCGTTCATATAAGGAAAGTAACTTTCGTCATTAGGATCATTTTCTGCAAGAATATCATTCACCCAACGTTTTCCCATTCCTGGAGCAATTAATACCAATTCTTCAGCATGTTCACCTTGTGAGTGTAAATGTGTAGATAAAATTCCTTTGGTATTATCTTCTTCTCGTGTCAAAACTGCTGCTCCTGCTCCATCTCCAAAAATGACAGTGACTCCTCTTCCTCTTGTCGTTTTATCTAGTCCGTGAGAATGTAATTCACTACCAATCACCAAGATATTTTTATACATTCCTGTTTTGATAAAATTGTCTGCCACAGAAATGGCATACACAAAACCTGAACATTGATTACGTACATCTAAAGCTCCAACAGTTTTAATGTCTAAAGCATGTTGAACTTGTACTCCTGGACCAGGAAAATACATATCTGGACTCAACGTAGCAAAAATGATAAAATCAATCTCATCTTTATCAATCCCAGAACGTTCAATAGCAATTTTAGCAGCCTTCACTCCCATTCCTGCAGTAGTATCACCAGTACCTTTTAAAGCCCAACGACGCTCTTTAATTCCGGTACGCTCCTGAATCCATTCATCGTTCGTATCCATCATTTTTGATAAATCGTCATTGGTAACTACATTGTCAGGAACGTAATGTCCTAAACCTATTATTTTGGAATTGTACATAATAAAATTTAGTATTAAATAAGTACTGCAATTTAACTATTTAAGCAGAATTTTTTTTTAAACTGAAACCCAATCGTTATGCACGCATAGCATCTTTAAAATGTCAGTTTGTCACCTTATAAGTCTTGGTACTTTTTTTGCCAATAGGTATACATCACAATTAATTATAATAAAACACACATATCATGACAAAAGGAAACATTAATGTATCGGTAGAAAATATTTTTCCGCTCATTAAAAAATTCTTGTACAGCGATCACGAAATATTTTTACGTGAACTTATTAGTAATGCAACAGATGCAACACTAAAATTAAAACACCTAACCAGTATTGGTGAAACTAAAACCGAATACGGAAACCCTCAAATTGAAATAAAGATTGATAAGGAAGGAAAAAAACTCCATATCATTGATCAAGGTTTGGGTATGACAGCTGAAGAAGTTGAAAAATACATTAACCAAGTGGCTTTTTCAGGAGCAGAAGAGTTTTTAGATCAGTATAAAGATGCTGCCAAAGATTCTGGAATCATTGGACATTTTGGTCTTGGATTCTATTCAGCATTTATGGTTGCTGAAAAAGTTGAGATTATCACAAAATCTCATAAAGATGAACCTGCTGCACATTGGACTTGTGATGGTTCTCCAGAATTCTCATTAGAAGCTTCTGACAAAACAGATAGAGGAACAGAAATCGTTCTTCATATCGCTGAAGATTCGACTGAATTTTTAGAAGAAGCACGAATTAGTGAATTGCTACTCAAGTATAACAAATTTATGCCTGTGTCAATTAAATTCGGAACTAAAGAAGTTAATGTAGCACTTCCGGAAGATGCTCCAGAAGACGCAACACCAGAAAAAACTACAGTTGACAATATAATTAACAATCCTAATCCAGCTTGGACCAAACAACCAACTGAATTAGAAGATGAAAACTATAAAAGTTTTTACCGTGAGTTATATCCTTCACAATTTGAAGATCCATTATTCCATATTCATTTAAATGTAGATTATCCATTTAACTTGACAGGAATCTTGTATTTCCCTAAGATGACGAATGATTTAAACGTTCAGAAGGATAAAATTCAATTATATCAAAACCAAGTTTTTGTTACGGATAATGTAGAAGGAATTGTTCCAGAATTCTTAACAATGTTAAGAGGTGTAATTGATTCACCAGACATTCCGTTAAACGTATCTCGTAGTTATTTGCAAGCTGATGGAGCTGTGAAGAAAATTTCATCTTACATCACTCGTAAAGTAGCAGATAAATTAAAGTCATTATTTAATTCTAATCGTGAAGATTTTGAAGCTAAATGGGATGACATCAAAATCGTTATTGAATACGGAATGCTTTCTGAAGATAAATTCTTTGAAAAAGCAGATGCCTTTGCATTGTATCCAACAGTTGATGGTGCGCATTACACGTATGAAGAACTTTACAACAAGATTAAAGCGAAGCAAACTGACAAAGATGACAAACTAGTTATTTTATATGCTTCAAATAAAGATACGCAACACTCATATATTGAGTCTGCCAAGGCTAAAGGTTACGAAGTCTTAATGTTAGATTCTCCAATTGTATCACACTTGATTCAGAAGTTAGAAACGACCAAAGAGAACATTTCTTTTGCTCGTGTTGATGGAGATCATATTGACAACCTGATTAAAAAGGATGAGACTGCAATTTCTAAACTATCTGAAGAAGAAAAAACAACTTTAGATGCGTTATTAAAAGAAGTTGTGCCTTCAGAAAAATTCATGGTACAATTAGAAGCTATGGATAGTGATGCTAGTCCGTTTATTATTACACAACCTGAGTTTATGCGTCGAATGAAAGAGATGCAACAAACAGGTGGTGGTGGAATGAATATGTTTGGCAATATGCCAGAGATACATAATCTTATTGTAAATACAAACTCTGAATTGGTTAGTGAAATACTTAACACTAAAACCAAGAAAAAGCAAGAACGCTTGATTACTCAAAGTTTAGACTTGGCACGTTTGTCTCAAGGCTTACTTAAAGGTGAAGAGTTGACAAATTTTATCAAACGTAGTTACGACATGATAAAGTAACATTTAGATTATTGAACTTTATATATTTAAGCCACCTCTTTTTGAGGTGGCTTTTTGGTTTTAAACCTTTTTAAAAGCCCATGGGCTATGTAACAAATGTTACACATCCTCATGACAATTATCATGTTATTATGACTTATAGTGGAGTACCTTTATATGACTTAAAGATGCTGAAAACCATGTGATTATTGAGAATCTATACTCAATTATTACAGTAAACTATAAAATCATGAAATCATCTATTCTAAAAATTATGTATTTAGTTTTTTCAGTTTCAGCCATGGCTCAAACAGGTCACGTCCTACAAGGAACAGGATCAGTAAATATGTCAATGGGTGGAGCATCAACAGCACAACCAATAGATATTGCTGGTGCCTTACAATGGAATCCAGCTTCGATATCTACTTTTGATGGAACCATAATAAGTTTTGATATTGGGTTATTCTCCTCATCTCCAACTTTATACTCAACGGTTCCAGAATTTAACAGCATGGGTCAGCCTACTGGTAATTACTTTTCTGGTGTCACTAAGGACGATAGAGGTCTTTCTCCTATGCCTGCTTTAGCAATAGTTTGGGGAAAAGAAGATAGCAAGCATACGTTTGGAGCTTCAGCTTTTGGTGTCAGTGGATTTGGAGTTACTTTCCCAGAAAGTATGACCAACCCAATTAATATGCCACAAAGCATGGGTGGATTCGGTAGAATAGAATCCGATTATATTTTATTACAAATCGGATTATCTTATGCATATGAAATAACCGATAAATTGTCAATTGGGATACAACCAAATATTGATTATGCTACATTAGAATTAATGCCTAATCCTACAGCCAAACCTAATATGTTTGGTTACCCATCTGCGGATAAAGCTTCAGCTATTGGATTTGGTGGACAAATTGGGGTATTCTATGATACAAAATCAGGCTTAAAGTTAGGTGCATCATATAAAACAAATCAATACTTTGGAGAATTTGAATTTGAAAACACCTATCCAGATGGTTCAGATGGCACAAACACTTTCCAAATGGATTATCCTGCTATCGTTTCTCTCGGTTTAGGGTATTCTATCAACAACTTTGATATTGCTCTAGATTTTAGAAGAGTATTGTATGAAGACACCGAAGGTTTCTCAAAAACAGGTTGGGATTTTGATAATAATATGCTTCCGTCAGTAGCAGGATTTGGTTGGGAGAACATTTCTATTTTATCTGCAGGTATTCAATACAAGGGCATTAACAAATTACCAGTACGACTTGGATATACTTACAGTTCTAATCCTATAAATGATGAAGTTGCGTTTTACAATATTCCAGCAACAGCAATTACTAAAAATGCATTTCAATTCGGTTTAACCTATGAATTTAGTGCGAGACTTAACTTAAATGCTGTGTATCATCATGGTGATAGTGGAGGAAAAACTTCAGGTCAAGTGTTAAATCCACAATTCACATCAAACTTCCCTCCATATGGTGGAATTCCTGGAAGTGATGTGTCATACGATATGACAACCGATTTATTTATGATCGGATTTAATTACACGTTTAAAAATAAGCAAGCAGTAAATAACGACTTATAAAAAAAATTAAGAAAATGAAAGAGCTACTCATATTAGGCGCAGGAACATCAGGAACAATGATGGCAAATCATCTGAGGAAAACCCTTCCAAAAAAAGAATGGAATTTGACAATTGTGGATCAGGAAGAAATACATTATTATCAACCCGGGTTTTTATTTCTGCCTTTCGATTTATATAAATCTAAGGATGTTAAAAAGAAGATAGATAAGTTCATTCCTAAAGGAGTTAATTTAATTAACGAAAAGATTGAACGTATAGATAAAGACAATGATACTGTTATCCTTAAAAATAATACATCATTAAAGTATGATATTTTAATTATAGCTACAGGAACTGATATTTCTCCTCAAGAAATTGAAGGAATGCTAGGTGATCATTGGCATCAAACTGTATTTGATTTTTACACATTCGAAGGCGCAAGAAATTTACGTAATAAACTAAGAAAATGGGAAGGTGGTAAACTTGTAGTTCACATCTCTGAAATGCCTATTAAATGTCCAGTAGCTCCTTTAGAATTTACTTTTTTAGCTGACTCATATTTTATTAATAAAGGAATGCGAGATAAAGTTGATATTACATTTGTAACACCAATGTCTGGAGCATTTACAAAACCGAAAGCAACAGAAGCTTTAGACTACTTACTTGAACAAAAACATATTAAAGTAGTTCCTGATTTTAATATTGAAAGTGTAGATGGAGAGCACCAAAAAATCATAGATTATGGAGGTGAAGAAGTAGACTATGATCTATTAGTTACTGTCCCAACGAATATGGGTGATGAAATGATTGAACGTTCTGGATTTGGCGATGAATTAAATTTTGTGCCAACCGATAAAGCAACACTTCAAACGACAGTAAAGGACAATATTTTTGCTATTGGTGATGCTACAAATATTCCTGCTTCTAAAGCTGGTTCTGTAGCGCATTTTGAGGCCGAAATATTAACAGATAACATTATGAGATATATAGCTGGAAAGGAGCTTAAAAAAGAATATGACGGTCATGCTAATTGTTTTATAGAAACTGGTCATGGCAAAGCATTATTAATAGACTTTAATTACAGTCAAGAACCTGTAAAAGGCACATTTCCATTTCCCGTTGTTGGTCCATTAAGTTTATTAAAGGAAACACACATGAACCATATGGGTAAATTAGCCTTCCGATGGATTTATTGGAATATGCTTATCAAAGGCAAACATATTCCTTTTGTATCTGCAACCATGGATACAGCTGGAAAACAATTAGAAGAATCAATATAATTATAAACTAAATCTTTAAATAATGGTAGTAGAAAAAATATATGGCGAACTATGTGTTACTTGTAATGAACAAGGATATTTAACAGATCTAAATCAATGGACTGAAGAAATTGGTTTAGAAATCGCTAAAGAAGAAGGTATTGAAATGACAAACGAACATTGGGATGTAATTGCTTATTTACAAGATCAATGCAGAAAAGAGGTTCCTTTAAGTATTAGAAAAATTGGTAAAAGTGGTGTAGTTAGCATCAAAGAATTCTATCACCTATTCCCAAAAGGCCCTTTAAAAATATCGAGCAGAATAGCTGGTATACCAAAACCTGTTAGTTGTATATAACTAAGGTTTTAACTAATCAATAAATACTATTAAAATGGAAAATACTATAACAAGCCCTGTAACTGACAAAACAGATGACAAAAAGCCTATCAAAAAGATGATGCTTATTCTTTCAAAAGCTACGATTGATAATGTATACGCCTGTTTTATATTAGCTAATGGAGCTAGAATGGAAGGAATAGAATCTGAAATATTTTTTACTTTCTTTGGTTTAGAAGCCATTCAAAAAAAGAAATTAGAACATTTACATGTAGCAACCGTTGGTAATCCAGGAATGCACATTCCAACTATGCTCGGTGGTTTACCAGGCATGGAAGCTTTTGCTACTAAAATGATGAAATCAGAAATGGAAAAACTTGATATACCACCTGTTGGCGAATTTTTAGAAATCCTAGCAGCCTCTGGAACTAAACTTTGGGCTTGCAAACTAGCAATGGATATGTTCCATCTTGAAAAAGAACATTTAATTGATGATCTTGATGGTGTTTTAACCGTTGGTGATTTCTATACACGCGCACAAGGAGACAGTACACAGTTACTATTTATATAGTTTCTTTAATTTACTAAGACAAACCACTTTGTTCATTCAAGGTGGTTTTTTTTATCTCCTAAATTTAAATTTAACCTCTGACACAGTATGACACCAGCCCAAATATCTTTGCACCAAGTTTAACAAATAAATCAATTAAAAATGAAAAATGCAGTAAACTGGTTTGAAATTCCAGTAACAGATTACAACAGAGCTAAACAATTTTATGAAACTGTTATGGATTCAGAAATTAAGGACCATCATATGCCAGAACAGAAAACAAAATATGGCATGTTTGCTTACGATGAAGATAACAACGGTGTTGGTGGTGCTATAATTGAAGCCGAAGGACAAAATCCAACAAAAGATGGCGCAACGATTTATTTAAATGGTGGTGAAAACCTAAATACATCTTTAGAGAAAGTGGAACCATCTGGTGGTAAAGTTGTAATGCCTAAAACTGATATTGGTGAATTTGGATTTATAGCTCAATTTATTGATACAGAAGGTAATCGAATAGCTCTACATTCTTATATGTAATTCATTCATCAAAAAACGAACAGATAGTGAATTGCTTTGCGGTTCACTATCTTTGTGATTATGTCTCAACTTTCTCGTCTAATATCTATATTAACCTTACTTCGTGCTAAGCGACTCTTAACTGCAACCGAGCTTTCAAAAAAGTTTGATGTAAGTGTGAGAACAATTTATAGAGATATTAGAAAAATAGAAGAAGCTGGTGTTCCCGTTGCCACGATAGAAGGCAAAGGTTACTCTCTTATGGAAGGCTATGCTGTTTCACCTGTACAATTCACCGAAAAACAAGCTAATGCTTTGATCACAGCACAACTCCTTGTTCAACAAACTAATGATTCTTCATTTACAACAGATTTTAATGAAGCTCTAACCAAGATCAAATCTGTTTTTCGTACTTCAATTCAAGAAAAAAGTGAATTATTAGCCAGTAAAATTTATGTATTTGACACTAATTATGAGAACATCTCAAGTGATGCTTTATCAGAAATACAGTTAGCCATAACACATTTCAATTATGTTGAAATCAACTATCGAAAAGCTGCAGATCCTAATATGACATTTAGAAAAATAGAACCCTATGCTCTGTTTTCTACTAATAACAAATGGATTTTAATTGCTTGGTGTTATTTACGTAATGACCATCGTGCATTTAGGTTAGATCGGATTCAATCATTTAAAATTTTATCTGAACGCTTTATGGATAGAAAATTTAATTTGCAAACCTATTTTCAGTCTTGTCCATACGATACTAAATAACAAATTTGTTTATTCAAGGTGATTTATGGTTTCACCTCTCCTCTATTTCTTTAAAAAAAAGTTAAATATTTTGTCATATCTAAACGATTGGTTAGTTTTGTTTTGTATTTAGAAATTAATGGCTCGAAAAAAAGAATATATAGAAGAAGAAGTGATAGAAAAAGCAATGGCTTTATTCTGGCGCAAAGGTTATGAAACCACTTCAATGATGATGCTTGAAAAAGAAATGGGCATTAACAAATTCTCTATATACTCTAGTTTTGGTAGTAAAGACGGTGTTTTTATTGAAAGCATAAAATGCTATAAACAAAAATTAAGACAAGTTACAGACAAACTAAAAGCATCCTCTAATGGCATTACCGGTTTAAAGCAATATTTCTATGACTTTATAGAATTTTCAAAAGATTCTACATTGAGAAAAGGATGCTTGGTTACCAATTCGGTAAATGAATTGAACGAAGACACAAACCCAAAAATAAAAGAAGAACTATCAAAATTTACAAACACTATTAGAAGCTTATTTGCAAATAATTTACAGCAAGAAGTCAGCTTTAATAATTCTGAAATTGAAGAGAAAGCAGATTATTTAATTATTTCAATGTTTGGACTAGCTTCTGCATCACGAGTGTTTAACGATCAACAACTAAACAACTATATAGAAAACATATTTAAGAGTATCTAACATTTTTTTTAATCAATAACTAAACGATTGTTTAGTTATAATGTTCAATAATAATAAATTTAAAATCATGAGTACATTAAAAATTCACACAATCGAATCTGCTCCAGAAGAGAGCAAATCACAATTAGAAGCATCAGTAAAAAGCTTCGGAATGCTTCCGAACTTACATGGCGCTTTAGCTGAAGCTCCAGGTTTATTGCAAGCCTATAAAATGCTTCATGAACTATTTCAAAATTCATCATTTAACGCAGAAGAATTGACAGTCGTATGGCAAAGTATAAATGTAGAGCATGCTTGTCATTATTGTGTTCCAGCTCACACTGGAATTGCACATATGATGAAAGTAGATGCTGCATTAACAGAAGCGCTTAGAAATGGAGAAGCAATGCCAAATGTCAAACTACAAACACTACAAGATACTACGTTATCTATTGTTAGAAATAGAGGACATATCTCTGATTCAGAAATTGAAGCCTTCTTCGCTGTTGGTTACCAACAAAGACAATTATTAGAAATAATTCTAGGCCTTTCTCAAAAGATAATTAGCAACTATACAAATCATATTGCAAAAACACCTGTAGATGATGCATTTCAAAAATTTACTTGGGAAAAATCGGCAAATTAAGTCTCCAAAAAAGAAAAACAACACATACAACTGCACATAATTTTCTTAAAACCACTTTGACAAATCAAGGTGGTTTTTTTATTTTAAAATTAGAATAAAAAAATACTATGCATGCATTGTATTTTCAATAATTAAAAATTACCTTATAGCCTTCAGTTGGTAATTATGAATGAGAAGCTAATTTCAAAGAAAAAACCTGCGTATCCTATAACAGATGCACTATCAAATTATCTAACAGCTCAAGGTAGAAATATTAAAATACCTATTTTTTACGATGATTTACTTCGCTTTCAAGGTGCTGTAGAAATTTTCGACAATAACGACAAGGACACACTTTGGATAAGTTGTTATTTTGCTGAACATGAACGTGAGGAAATCGAACTCAGTTTAAAGCAAATGTATTCTATATTACATTCTGACGGAAGTGATACTATCTTACCATATTTGAATATTGATAGTATTGACTTTTGCACCTTCGGAAACACAAAACCTTTCCGAATAAAAGTTAGAAATATTTTAAATGATAATTATATCTTCTTGTATATTAAAAAAGCTGATGCTTCACGTATTTATGGTTTAGAATTAGAACACCTACTCTCTCCAAACCATATTAATTTTTTAGTTCATAAAGACACCTTAATTGAAGAACACATTTCTGGTATTCCAGGAGACACTTATATTAATGAGCATCTCAATAAAATTTCGGAACAAGATAAACGTGCTTTAGCAAAAGAATTCGTTAAATTTAATGAACGTTGTTTTGTTAGGCTATTGGCAGATATGCGCTCATACAATTATGTCATTGTAATTACTCATGACTTTGATCGTATTCAGTATCGTATTCGAGCCGTAGATTTTGATCAACAGAGTTATGAAGGAAACCCTAAGGTTTATAAGCCTCAATTTTTAAAAGAAAATAATGCTTTAGTAGAAATGTCCTTAGCCGTTTTAGCAAAAGAATCTATAGAGCAATATGAAAAAGAAGAACGTTCACTATTGGCAAAACGCGCGACAAGTGAACATGAACGTTTACAGGATTTACTTACCTGTATGAAAGCGGATCATATATCATCAGCAAAAAAAATAAAAGAACTAAAAACCGGATTGTTTAACCTTACTGGTGATGTTCAATTTAAACGTTCAAAAAACATGGGCGAATTATTAGATTCTGCATTAAATTTTATAATTAGAAATTACAAAAATGAAAACCCATATATCATCAAATAAAACCATATAAAATGAAAATCAAAAAGGTTCTTGTTGCTAATAGAGGCGAAATCGCTATCCGTGTGTTGAGAGCATGTACCGAATTAAACCTTACTACTGTTGCTGTTTTCACCTATGAAGATCGCTATTCACAGCACAGAAATAAAGCAGATGAATCCTATCAAATAGGAGAAGACAACCAACCTCTTAAACCTTATTTAGACATTCATCAAATCATTGATTTAGCTAAATCTAAAAATGTTGATGCGATTCATCCTGGTTATGGTTTTCTTTCTGAAAATTCAGAATTCGCACGACAATGTGCAGCCAACGGAATTATATTCATCGGTCCAAAACCTGAAGTTATGGATGCTTTAGGAGATAAAATTACTGCAAAAAAAGTAGCAGTTAAATGTAAGGTTCCCATAATTGAAAGTAACAAGAAAAAGCTAACCTCACTTAAAGTAGCGCTATCTGAAGCTAATAAAATTGGTTTCCCGCTAATGCTAAAAGCAGCTTCTGGAGGAGGCGGACGAGGAATGCGAATTATAAAAAAGAATGAAGACTTAGAACTTAATTTTGATTCCGCAAGAAACGAAGCTCTTAATGCTTTTGGTGATGACACCATGTTTTTAGAGAAATATGTAGAAGACCCTAAACATATAGAAGTTCAAATTGTTGCAGATAATCATGGTAATATTAGACATCTACACGAACGCGATTGTTCTGTTCAACGTCGCCATCAAAAAGTTGTAGAAATTGCACCTTCTTTTAATGTTAATGAGAACGTAAAACAAGATTTATATGCTTATGCTATTGCTATAGCAACAGAAGTAGGCTATAACAATATTGGCACAGTAGAATTTCTATTGGATAAAGAGGATAACATCTATTTTATTGAAGTCAACCCAAGAATTCAAGTAGAACATACGGTTACAGAGATGGTCACTGGAATTGACCTTGTTAAAACACAGATTTTCGTAGCCGGAAATTATAAATTGGACAGTGAACAAATAAAAATATACGAACAAGACTCAATTGCGACTTATGGTTTTGCTTTGCAATGTCGTTTAACGACTGAAGATCCAGCAAACAATTTCACACCAGACTATGGTAATATTACTACCTATCGTAGTGCTTCGGGTATGGGAATTCGATTAGATGCTGGAAGTATTTATCAAGGTTATCAAGTAAGTCCGTTTTTTGATTCTATGCTTGTAAAAGTATCTTCTCATGGAAGAACATTGGATGGAGCCACTCGCAAAATGGTAAGAGCATTGAAAGAGTTTAGAATTAGAGGTGTAAAGACGAATATTCATTTTTTACAAAACGTTATTCAACATGAGACTTTTAAACAAGGAAAGGCTTCGGTAAAATTTATTCAAAATACACCATCACTTTTCAAAATCAAACTCCCTCAGGATCGAACTTCTAAAGTGGTGAGTTTTTTAGCTGAAGTTATTGTTAATGGGAATTCTGACGTGAAGCGCATTGATGAAAACAAAGTCTTTGGCAATCCTAAAGTTCCAAAATTCAAGTTATCTGACCCTTATCCAAAAGGCACAAAAGATATGCTCACTGAAATGGGTCCTGAAAAATTTTGTGCTTGGTTAAAAGATGAGAAAAAGATCCATTACACAGACACAACAATGCGTGATGCGCATCAATCACTATTAGCTACACGAATGAGAACTTTTGACATGATGAATGTGGCTGAAAGTTTTGCAAAAAACCATCCGAATACATTTAGTATGGAAGTTTGGGGAGGTGCAACATTTGATGTCTGTTTAAGATTTTTACATGAAAGTCCATGGACACGATTAAGAGAATTAAGAAAAGCAGTACCAAACATATTATTCCAAATGTTACTTCGTGGTTCAAATGCTGTAGGTTATAAAGCTTACCCAGATAATTTAATCGAAAAATTTGTCGAAAAATCATGGGAAAATGGCGTAGATATATTTAGAATCTTTGACTCTTTAAATTGGGTAAAAGCAATGGAACCAAGTATTAGTTATGTACGTAACAAAACTGGTGGTATAGCCGAAGCTGCATTGAGTTATACTGGAGACATTTTAGACGTTAACGAGAAAAAATACAACCTAAAATACTATACGCAACTCGCTAAAGATTTAGAAAATGCTGGTGCACATATGATTGCCATCAAGGATATGGCAGGCTTACTAAAACCTTATGCAGCTACAGAGTTAATTTCAGCTTTAAAAGACACTGTTAACTTGCCTATTCATTTACATACGCACGACACCTCATCACTTCAAACAGCTACTTATTTAAAAGCCATAGAAGCTGGTATTGATGTTATAGATGTTGCTTTAAGTGGTTTGTCTGGCTTAACATCTCAACCTAATTTTAACTCGGTTGTAGAAATGATGAAAAATCAACCACGAGCTCATGAATTTGATATTAAAAAATTAAATGAATTCTCAAACTATTGGGAAGACACTCGAGAATTATATTATCCATTTGAATCTGGTTTAAAAGCAGGAACTGCAGAAGTTTTTCAACATGAAATTCCTGGAGGACAATACTCAAATTTACGTCCGCAAGCAACAGCTTTAGGATTAGGAGACCGTTTTGAAGAAGTTAAATTAATGTATGCTGAAGTCAATTCTCTTTTTGGAAATCTAGTCAAGGTGACACCAAGTTCTAAAGTCGTTGGAGATATGGCCATTTTTATGGTGACTAACAACTTAACTTCAGAAGATGTTTTAGAACGTGGTCACGATATCTCATTTCCTGAATCTGTCATTAGTTTCTTTTTAGGTGATTTAGGTCAACCACATGGTGGGTTTCCGAAGAAAATTCAAAAAATTATTCTAAAAAACAAAAAGCCATACACCAATAGGCCAAATGCACATTTAGAGCCTATCGATTTCGATTTAGAGTTTTCAGCTTTTAAAAAGAAGTTTCAAAAAGGATTTACACGTGCTATTGAAATGGAAGACTTTTTATCATACACATTATATCCGAAGGTTTTTGAAAAAGCACATGAAAACTATAAAAAATTCGGAAACCTAACTTTAGTTCCCACTAAAAATTTCTTCTATGGTATGAAACTACGAGAAGAGATTCTCATAGAATTAGAACCCGGAAAAACAGTTATTATAAAATTACTTTCCGTTGGAATCCCAAATGATGAAGGTATTAGAACCGTGTTTTTTAAAGTCAATGGTGAAAATAGATTTGTCGACATATTAGATACTTCATTAAATATTAAAATAGAGGAAAACAGTAAGATAGATCCTTCTAATCCAGATCAGATTGGCGCGCCTTTACAAGGATCTCTTTACAAGGTTTTAGTTAAAAAAGGCCAAGACATTAAGGAAAATGACCCTTTATTTATAATTGAAGCGATGAAAATGGAAACAACTGTTACTGCTTTTAAAGCTGGAAAAGTAAAATCTGTAACCCTAAAGGAAAGTAGTATGGTTAAACAAGATGACTTGGTACTGACTATAGAAAGTTAATCACTATGAAATAATTTCAGAAAATTCATTAAACAGAAAAAGGGGAAATTTAAAAACGCTACACAAAACAATCTAAGTAATCGAGTGCCTGGTGGTGGTCTTTATAGTACATCTGGAGATATATTGCGGTTTGGAAATGCTTTGCTGGATAATACTTTAATAAGTGATGAAACATTACAACTTATGATTCAACATCATAGTTTAGAAAAAGTCAAAAATGGCTATGGTTTTGGTTTCTATCTTTACGGGAAACAACCTAAAGAAGGAAGTATTTACGGACATAGTGACGCTCAAACTGGTTCTTCATCTCAACTATTTGTAATACCAAGCTTAAAAACAGTTATAGTAGTCTCTAATACTTCGGGAGCTGGAACTGAAGTATCCACAATTGCAGGACAGTTAATTGATATCTCACAACAAAAGGAATGATCCACATATCCCTTTAAATATTTTTCTTTTTCTCGCTAAATGTGTCTGATTAACCAATATTTACAACGAATACCGTACTTGCTTGTTCATTAAACAGGATTTTCGTATCTTAAATATGAAATTAGCTATTTTATAAAATGCGTACGGATAATTCAAAAATCAAAGAGATTTTTAAGGATTTACCTTTTTCTGACAACCAGATTAAGGTGATAGAATCTGTATTTTATAAAGTTAACTTTAAAAAAGGCTCTAAAATACTTAAAGCCACTGATAAAGTCGATTATCAATATTATATATTAGAAGGCTGTTTAAGAACGTATCATATTGATGCACATGGTAAAGAGCATACTGTTCAATTCGGAATTAAAGACTGGTGGATAAGTGATTATACAGCATTCTTTTCAACTTCAAAAGCTATTATGACCATAGAGGTCATTCAGGATGCTACCATGTATCGGATTTCAAGAGAAGATAAAGAACGACTCTACAAGCAAATTTCATCAATAGAAACTTTTTTTAGAAAAAAATTAGAACGTGCCTTTGCCGCATTGCAAAATAGAATTCTATCAAATTTATCTCAAACGGCAACAGAACGTTATCTCAACTTCATTCAGACTTATCCTAATATCGATAAATCTATAAAAAACTACCACATTGCTTCTTATTTAGGGATTACTACAGAAAGCCTAAGCAGAATAAGAAAAGATTTATCAAAAAATTAAATTTCTTATCATACATCAATATTTATAACTACTGATTATCATATATTTGCATCTTATTCAGTAGAAAAATACACCTTTACAAATCCCTAATGATTAATAGCTAAAAAAGCGCAAGTAACTTTACTTGCGCTTTTTTTTATACTAAAATTTAATCATACATACCAACTTCATAAAAAAGTGATTTTAGTAAATCTCCAACCTATGGCATTTTTGCAACTTAATAATCAAAGTAAATAGTTGTAACTAAAGTCAAAATAAATCGTCAAACTAAAAAAACTTAACTTTAAAAAATAGAAAATCAATCATAATGAAAATCAATCCTCAATTCTCGAAAGTAATTTTTATTTGTGCCTTCGTACTGATTTCTGCATCAGGTGTTGCACAAAACCTTGACGAACAAATTAAAGTTTATTTAAATGAACAAGGTTTTGACAATGAATCTCCAGGACTTTCACTTCTAGTTGCTAAAGATGGAAAAACAATCTATAAAGTAGGTTTAGGAATGGCTGATTTAGAAAACAATATCAAAACAAAATCAAACCATGTTTTCGAAATTGGATCAATCACAAAACAATTTACTTCAGTAAGTATTTTGATGTTAGAGGAACAAGGTAAGCTAAGTGTAAATGACGAGATTACTAAATACATTGAAGACTACCCTACACAGGGAAAAACGATAACAATTCATCATTTACTAAATCATACATCTGGCATAAAAAGCTACACCAATATGGCTAGCTTTATGACACATGCTAGAACTGACATGACACCTACAGAACTTATCGACAAGTTCAAAAACGAACCTATGGAGTTTGACCCAGGAACTCAATTTAATTATAACAATTCTGGTTATATTCTATTGGGTCATATCATTGAAGTTGTTTCCGGACAGAGTTATGCCGAATTTATAAAAGCCAATATTTTTGATAAACTAGATATGACTAGTTCATATTATGGAAGTATGACACAATTAATTCCAAATCGTGCTCGAGGTTATTCTGATACAGGTTCTGGCTTCAAAAACGCAAATTATTTGAGTTTAACCTTACCATATGCTGCAGGATCTATCATGTCTACTACAGAAGATTTACTAAAATGGCAAAATGCAATTAGTGCTAATACCCTAATTTCAAAAAACTCTTTAGAAAAAGCTACTAACGGATCTAAATTAAATAATGATGAAGACATTCCTTATGGATATGGCTGGAATAAAGGTGACATAAGAGGATCAAGAACTTATGAGCACTCTGGAGGTATTTTTGGGTACTCAACAAACGGAATTTTCCTTCCTGAAGAGAACATGTATGTTATTGGTTTAACAAATTGCGATTGTGGAAACGTAGGTGCAATTACATCAAATGTTGCCGCCATCGCTTTAGGAAAACCTTTTCCTAAAAAAGAAGATGCTATTGCACTTAACAAAGTGCAACTAACCAAATGGATTGGTGCTTACGAATTTGACGAAGGTGTTATTCGTCATATCACACTTAAAGACAATCAATTATTTAGTCAAAGAGAAGGCAGTATCAATCTTGAAATTTATGCAATGACTGAAACTAACTTTATTTTTGACGGAGGAAATACATCTTATGAATTCTATACAGAAAATGGAAAACATATGGCTAAGTTTACATCAAGTGGAAACACTATTATTGGTCATAGTGTAGATAAGGCTCCTCCAGCAAAACGTAAAGAGATTACTTTACCTACTGAAGTTTTATCTCAATACATAGGGACTTACGAAATACAAGCTGGTTTTAATATCGAGATTAGTGTTAGAGATAATAAGGTTTATGGACTTGCAACAGGACAAGGTGAAGTTGAATTGTTTGCAGAAGAGAAAGATAAATTCTATTTAAAAGTGACTGCTGCAGACATTCATTTTAAGCGAAATGCAAATGACGCTATCGATAGCTTAGTATTCATTCAAGGTGGACAAGAAATGCCTGGAAAAAAGACAGAATAAAACATGAATTTCATGTGAAAATTTAATGTGCGCTTATGGAATCTTCAAAACAACTAGCAAGTCGATTTAGAGAGCTGTTTTTAAACGGAACGTGGATTGCAAACACCAATTATCAAGAACTTTTATCTGATATCAATTGGAAACAAGCCACACAAAAAATTACATCGCTCAACACTATTGCTAAATTGACCTTTCATATCAATTATTATGTTGCTGGTGTCTTGAAGGTGTTTGAAGGTGGCTCTTTAGACATAAAGGATAAGTATAGTTTTGATGCTCCTGAAGTCAAATCAAAAAACGATTGGGACACTTTAAGAATTGAGCTCCTTACAAATGCAGAAGCATTTGCAAAGCAAATTGAATCTATGTCTGAAGAACAATTGGAATCTACTTTTGTTGATGAAAATTATGGTTCTTACCAAAGAAATATTGAGGGTTTAATTGAACATAGCTATTATCATTTTGGTCAATTATCTTTAATTAAGAAAATGGTTAATGAAATTAAATAACTATGAAAAAAGACAGTAAGCAAGCAACAGGAATTATTTTAGGCATAACCATTGGAACTGCTGTTGGAGTAGCAACAGACAATTTGGGTTTATGGCTAAGTATTGGTATTGCAATAGGTGCTGGACTTAGTGTTACGATGAAAGATGATAAAAAAGAATAGCTTACGCTTTTCTCTTCTTTAAAGGAACTCACGATACTGCATCACACGAAAATCGAACGTATTAAAATCTGAATTACTCGCCTTTAATTGCTTGTACAATGGCAATCTACTAATAGAAATATTTGCGGCTCCAGATCCTGAAGTCAAAGAGACCGTTCTAATCATTCGTTCTGTTTGTGATTCATGCTTTTCAGTTGGCATAACAAACTGATGAATTCTTGGGACTACATTTGATACAACTTCTAATTTGATCTTATAATCTTTAATATGTTTTCTGAAAAAATATTCTGGTCCATTTTTACTATTTCCACCTATAAATAATAACGTATCAATGTTTGGATACTCTTTTAAATACCCAATTACATTCCGAAGTTTTATGTTATTCATTCCTAAGTCTGAAGCGTCAATTTTCTTGCGTTCTGCACTTCCTACAATATCACAAACACCAATTTTATGTTTGATAAGAAAATCCTTTCGTTCATCAATAGCGTACTGAGAATTGTCATATCGCAATCCCAGATTATGAATTTTATCAATAAATAACCATAACGAATTGTAATAACTTCCGTAGCAAAAATCAACATCCTTTTCTAAAAGTTCACCTGTAGAAAAACGTGGAGGTGGCAAAGTACCAACAATTAATTTTGTTGTATCTGATTTAATAAAAGGTTGGTATGGATGTTTGTGCTTAAACATTTTATTAATTACTGACTTCGCAAGAATTAAAAAGTGAGATTATCTCGTAAACACCAATTCATTCTCAGAAGATAAATTTTCTGTAAACCTGTATTTATCACGATCAAACCATTTAATATCGTCTAAAGTTTTAGCATTTGTATCTATAACATAACGCGCCATTAATCCTCTAGCCAATTTTGAAAATATAGCAATAGTTTTATAGTTTCCATCTTTCAATTCCTGAAACTTAATATTAATGACAGGTACTTTTAGAGATTTCGTATCAATTGCCTTAAAGTATTCGTTACTAGCTAAATTTAAAAAGAGTTCATCATCTTCTAATTCATTGTTTAATGCATCAGTAACTTGTTTCCTCCAAAACTCATATAAGTTTTTACTCTTACCTACAGGAAATTTAGTTCCCATTTCTAATCGGTAAGGCTGCATTAAATCTAAAGGTTTTAAAACACCATATAATCCAGAGAGAATACGAACAGTGTCCTGAAGTTGATTTAATTTATTGGTGTCAATTGTATACGCATCTAAACCTCTATAGACATCTCCATTAAAGGCATAAACAGCTTGTCTCGCATTATCTTTAGTAAAAGGTAAACTCCACTCTTGATTACGCTCATAGTTTAATTGCCCTAAATTATCTGAAATATGCATTAACTTAGATAAGCTCCTTGCTGATTTCTTTTTCAACAATCTATTTAGACGCTCAGCTCCATTCAAAAAGCATGCTTCTGAAGTTTTTGATGTTGGTAATTTACGATCGTAGTCTAATGATTTTGCTGGAGACAATACTAATTTCATGCTCTGGTAGTTTTCTTTTTTTCAAAGTTACGATTACCAATGATAAAATTCAACATTAGAATTTCATAATTTCTATGACAGGATAAGTAGAATTAATCCTTATCCTGATGCTTTGAATAATGACGCCATTTTTCAATACATTGCTGCATATCCTCTGGAATAGGTGAATTAAATCGCATTTGCTCACCAGTCGTTGGATGCACAAAGCCTAATGTTTTTGCATGTAGAGCTTGTCTTGGTAGTATTTTAAAACAGTTATCTACGAACTGCTTGTATTTAGAGAAAGTCGTTCCTTTTAAAATACGTTCACCTCCATAACGCTCATCATTAAAGAGCGTATGACCAATATGCTTCATGTGTACACGAATTTGATGTGTACGACCAGTTTCGAGTTTACAAGCAACTAAAGTTACATAACCCAAACGTTCAATAACTTTGAAATGTGTTACAGCTGGTTTACCTTTTTCTTCATCATCACCTACAAAAACGGTGTTCTGTAAACGATTTCTAGGATGACGACCTATATGACCCTCAATAGTACCTTCTTCTTCATCTATATTTCCCCAAACTATCGCTACATATTCACGTTCACTAGTTTTATTAAAAAACTGTTTAGACAAATGTGTCATGGCCTGTTCTGTCTTTGCTATAACCAACAATCCACTTGTATCTTTATCAATTCGATGCACTAAACCTGGACGTTCACTACTATTATTTGGAAGGTTTTCAAAATGAAAAATAAGAGCATTTATGAGTGTTCCTGAATAATTACCATGACCAGGATGCACAACCATTCCCGCAGATTTATTAACTACTAATAGTTGGTCGTCTTCATAAACAACATCTAATGGAATATCCTCTGGAGTCAATAAATACTCATAAGGTGGATGCGCTAAAAGCACCCGAATCTTATCAAGAGGCTTTACTTTATAATTCGATTTTACAGGAGTACCATTTACGTAAATGCTACCATCTTTGGCAGCAGCCTGAATTTTATTACGAGTCGCATTTTCAATGCGGTTCATCAAATACTTGTCTATGCGTAAAGGTGCTTGCCCTTTATCGGCAACAAAAGAATGATGTTCGTATAACTCATCGTCATTCTCGTTTGCTGGTTGTGTTGTTGTAGTCATTTAGTTTGAAGCGCGTTTTCCATTACCTAGAACAACATCTATTTTAGATGTCAAAGGTAACATTTCGCCAGCTTTTATGGTTTTACCTTTATGTTGTATTGAAAGTACTTCGTCTTTTCCTATATCATCCGCATAAGTCACATTACCGACCTTAAAACCTAGTGCTTTTAGTGTTGGCTTAGCTTGCCGAAAAGTGTTACGTACGATATTAGGCACTGCTACTTTTCTGTATCCTGATGGATTTAAAATTAAATATATTTTCCTGTTTTCTTTAACCTGACTGCCTGCTTCAGGATATTGTTCAATTACAGAATATTTTGGATATTTTGGATTGAAATTAGCCGAATCCTGGATTTCCATAGCTAAATCATTATCGTTCAATTCAATTTTAACCGTTTCAATTGTTTTACCTTTTAAATCGGGAACTTGAATAAACTCACCATGATTAGTCGTACTTCTTAACCACCACATCATTAAAAAAACAAGGACAATTAAAGCAACAATAGCCAATGCCAATTGTTTGAAAAATGTTTTGCTAGTTATAAATCGAATAAAACTCATGTCATAATTTAACTGTTGACAAATATATAAAAACGAAAGCGTTTACTTAAGGGTTTATTTGGTATTTTAGCTTAACTGATAATTGTTAAGTTTTATTGTTTGTAAAATCTAATTAAGGATAATGAAAAAAAATATTGCCATAATCATGGGTGGTTATTCAAGTGAATATGAAATCTCTCTTAAAAGTGGACAAGTTGTGTATGAATCTCTCGACAAAGAGAAGTACAATATGTATCGCATTCATATTTTTAAAAACAAATGGGTTTATGTTAATGATTTAGATGAAGAGTTTTCCATAGACAAAAACGATTTTTCTATACGCATTGCTGACACCAAAATTAATTTTGATTGCGTTTTTAATGCCATACATGGCTCACCTGGTGAAGATGGTTTTATGCAAGGTTATTTTGAATTATTAAGCATTCCTCATACGAGTTGTAATATGTATCAAGCAGCCTTAACGTTTAATAAACGGGATTGTTTAAGTGCTTTAAAACCTTACGGAATCAAATCGGCTGAATCTTATTTTGTCAATTTAGGCGATTCTATAAATGAGGAAATCATTGTAGCAAAAGTAGGTTTGCCTTGTTTTGTGAAAGCAAATAGAGCTGGCAGTAGTTTTGGTATAACCAAAGTCTATAATAAAGAAGAAATTCAAAACGCGTTAGACGTTGCGTTTAAAGAAGATGAAGAAGTGATTATAGAGTCATTTCTAGATGGTGTAGAAGTTTCAGTTGGTGTTATCACCTACAAAGGTGAAATTAAAGTATTACCTATTACTGAAATTGTTTCTGAAAATGATTTCTTCGATTATAAAGCAAAGTATTTAGGTCAATCTCAAGAAATAACACCTGCTCGCATAGATGAAAATCAAGCTGAAATGGTTAGTTCTTTAGCAAAAAAAGTATACGAAGTATTGCGTTTAAAAGGATTTAGCAGGAGTGAATACATTTTTAAAGACGGAGAACCTCATCTTATAGAAGTGAATACAGTTCCAGGTTTAACAGAAGCTAGTATTTTACCTCAACAAGCTGCAGAAGCTGGCATTAGCATGAGTGATTTATTTGAAAACGCTATTGAAGAAGCTCTCAAATAATTAATAATTATATTTGGTTTAGATTAGATAGTAGTTCTGCTATAAAACAACATTATGAAACGAGCAATTTTCCCTGGATCTTTTGATCCATTAACCTTAGGTCATTACGATATTATTAAGCGCAGTGTCACGCTCTTTGATGAGATCGTTGTTGCTATTGGTATTAATGCTGATAAAAAATATATGTTTTCTCTTGAAGAACGCAAGCAATTTATTGAAGATGCATTCAAAGATCATAAAAAAGTTAAAGTGGTAACCTATGAAGGTTTAACAATAGATTTCTGCAAAGAAATTGATGCTCAGTTTATTTTAAGAGGTTTAAGAAATCCTGCTGATTTTGAATTTGAAAAGGCAATTGCTCACACCAATAGAAAACTTTCAAAAATTGAAACAGTATTTTTACTAACTGCTTCGAACACCTCTTATATTTCTTCTTCTATCGTGCGAGATGTAATTAGAAATAATGGTGATTATACCAAATTAGTTCCAGATAGTGTCAGAGTTAAATAAGGTTGTTTCTTTTAGCCTTCTGAACAGCTTCAAGTTTATTATGAACCTGAAGTTTTCGATATATGTTTTCGATATGTTTTCTTACAGTTCCTGTTGAAAGTATTAGATTTTCAGCAATTTGAATGTAATTCAAACCTTTACTCAAGTGTTCAAGAACTTCAGTCTCTCGATTGGTCAGTTTTATATCTTCCTTATCTTTTTCATTTTCAATACTCATCGGATTACGGAGTAGTTTCAATGTTTTTAAAGCAATTGAAGGATTCATAGCTGCACCACCATTTAAAGTATCCACAATTCCATCATGAAGATCTTTAGCATTAATTTCCTTTAGTAAATAACCATCGGCTCCAGCTTTTATCGCGTTAAAAATGTTTTCATCATTATCAAAAACGGTGAGCATAATAATTTTGATATGAGGATATTTCTGTTTAACAATTTCGGTAGTTTCTATACCATTGAGAACTGGCATTTCAATATCCATTAAAATTATATCTAAATTGTGATTACCTTCAATTTTAGTTAGTAATTCTGAGCCATTCATTGCTACTATTTTGATGTTAAACTCATCAAAAAACGAAAGCTTTTCCTTGACTGCATTTATTAAAAATGTATTATCGTCTACTATGCCAATTTTAATGCTCATAAGGTTGGGTTTTGAGAATAAAAAGTTACGAAATTTTATACGCATTGCTATACGTCATTTGACGTATTTTCTTTCAGGTCCTGAATTTGTAATTGAATACTAGTTCCATGTTTTACATTAGAAACGATAACAATCTCACCAATAATTTCATGTGCTCGCTTTTTCATATTATTAATTCCATTGCCAAATTGTACATCCTCTAAATCAAAACCTTGCCCATCATCAATCACCTTAACAGTCAATTGATTTTTAGAGTAATTGAAATCTACGGTGATTTTTGTCGCACTCGCATATTTTAATGCATTGTTGATTGCCTCTTGAATGATTCGATACACATTCATGCCTTGAACTGAAGACAACTTGAAGTTTTCAATATCTGAAGTATTTGTATGGTAATCAAACTGAACATTATTGGACGCAAGATCTGCCTTATCAATAAAATTAGAAATCCTAGATTGCAAATCTTCTAAACTAATTGCATTTTTATTCATTGCCCAAATGGTATCCCGTAATTCGTAGATAGTCGTTGATGTAAACTCACTAATACTTTTAAGTTTGTTGGATAGTTTCTCTGGTAGTTGAAATCCGTATTTAAGATTATCTAAAGACGAAATAATAAAGGTAAGTTGTGCTCCAATGTTATCATGCAAATCTCTTGATATTCGCAATCGTTGTTCTTGCAACCTATTTTGAGTTTCTATTTTTATAAGGGCATCTTTAAGCTCATTTTCTTTTTGAAGTTGTCTGTTTTTTAATCGTTGCTGACTGTAAAATAAATACCCTAATAAACCTAAAATTATGGCTAAAACTCCTAAGCCTAAAAGTTGTGTGTTTTTCCCATTTAATTCTAGCTCTTGTTCTGCTATATCAGCACGTTGTGATAAGATTTCCTTTTCTTTCTTTTCAGTTTGATATTCAATTTCTAATTCCGCAATTTTTTCATTTGTTTTAAGACTAAACAGACTATCCCTAAAAACGACTAATTCCTTAAAATAACTAAGTGCGGTTTTAGTTTCATTTTTGGCTTCGTAATACTGTGAATAATTATGAAGCGCAGATTCGATATCTACAGCAATTTTGGAGTTTTGAGCAAAGTACATGGCACTATCAATATATGTTTTGGTACCATTAAGCCTTCCTGCTTCAATTAAAACATTTGCCATGTTATTATAACTGGCCGAAATGCCTGCCATATCGCCTATTGACTTTTCTATAGCTAGTGATTTTCTAAAATACACAAGAGCAGAATCAATTTCACTTAAATAATAATATACAGCACCAACATTATTAACAGATTCAGCAATACCTTTTTTATCATTAAGGGCTTGTTCAATTTCTAAGGAGTATTTAAAATAATCAAGTGCTTTTTCTAACTCTCCATCATTAGCGTAAATGATGGCAATATTATTATACACTTCAGAGATTCCTTTTTTGTTCTCAATACTTTCAAAAATTTCTTTAGCCTTAAGATGATATTCAATGGCTTTGTTATTAATATCATTATAACTGTATACCAATCCAATACTATTGTACGTAGTAGCTATCTCACTTTTCATTTGTTTGGCTTGATAGATATCCAATGCCTTTAAATAGTTTATTAAAGCTTCATCATAGTTAGCCAAATTTCTATTAACTACACCAATATTGTTGTAAGCAGAAGCTTTTAGTACAGAATCATTTGTATTTAATGCTTGGGTAGAAAGGTGCAAAGCTTTCTCAAAATCTCCGAGGTCTCTGTACACTATTCCCAAGTTATTTTTAGATTTCGCAATTTGAAGGTGATCTGTTTTTTCTTCAGATATTTGAAGTGCTTCTTCTAAAACCAACAACGCCCTTTGAGGATCATTTTTATAAAATGACATTGCAGAATCATTCAGTTTCACAGAAGATTGTTGTGCATTTAAAAATGAGTGAGTTGAAACCACTAAAAGCACAAAAAAGATATATTTCATGGTTGGTTTAATTAATAGCGATAAAAAGATACAAATTTTCAACTAAAGCATTTAAACCTTGAGAATAACTTGAGTCCCTTCATTTCTTTCTGAAAGAATAGCTAGTTGTCCACCGATGTGTTTAGCTCGCTTATTCATATTGGTCAAACCACTTCCTTTTTCTGCAGAATCTAATTGAAATCCTTTTCCATTATCAGAAATACTAATTTTTAACTGACTTTTCAATTGTTCGATACTCACCTTAATTTCAGTAGCAGAAGCATGCTTTAAGCTATTATGAATCGCTTCTTGAATAATTCGGTGGATGTTCATACCTTCTATTGAAGACAATGTTTTTTGATGATTAACACTAGAATCAACATCAAATGAAAACTTAATATTATCATCATAGACATCAGCTTTATCTATATAATTAGAGATTCGACATTGTAAATCTTCAAATGAAATCTCATTTTTATTCATTGCCCAAATCGTATCACGTAGTTCATAAATGGTTTCTGAAGTGAACTCACTTATTTTGTTAAGTTTAGATGTGAGTTTTTCATCTTTTATATCAAAGCCATATTTTAAATTATCAATTGATGAAATTATAAAAGTGAGTTGCGCTCCAATATTATCATGTAAATCTCTAGAAATTCTTAAACGTTGTTCTTGCAACCTATTTTGAGTTTCAATTTTTATAAGCGCATCTTTAAGCTCATTTTCCTTTTGAAGTTGCTTATTCTTCAATTTTTGTTGATTGTAGAACAAGTAACCAATTAAGCCTAAAATAAGCGCTAAACCTAACAACCCATAAACCTGATAGTTTTTTTGTTGAATCGTTAATTTTTGTTCAGCCAATTCTGCACGCTGCACTAAAATCTCTCTTTCTTTTTTTTCGGTTTCATACTTTATTTCCAAGTCGGCAACAGCTTGCGCATTTTTTTCTGAAAAAATAGAATCTTTTAAGGCGACGAACTTTCTTGTAAACTCTCTGGCCTTTTTAAAATTCCCCAACATATAATTACTTTCAGCAGTATGTAAATTTAGATCGGCAGAAATAGCCTCTATTTGTGGGAATTTTTCAATTAACTCAAATCCTTTGTTAGAATAAGTTAATGCCGTTTTGGGGTTGTTCAATTGATTATAAAGCGATACCATATTCGCATAAGTAATAACTATTCCTTTTTCGTCTGCTTCAAAACCTTCAGGTCTGTCTAATGCTTTTAAATAGGATTGAAGCGCTAAGTCTAAATCGCCCTTTTCATTGTAAGCATTGGCTAGATTATCCAACAGCTTATAATAATCCATAAGATTATTTGTGCGTTTTGCTACAATGATTCCTTTCTTGTATGTGTCTATGGCCTCATCAACACGTCCTAAGTCTTTTAGATTTATCCCAATATTATTGTAAGAAGCTACTTGATGTGTTTCCAGATTGTGTTTTTTACGAATTTCAAGTGCCTTCTTATGATACTCTAAGGCTTTTTTACTTAGGTTCATCTCCTGGTAGATGAGCCCAATATTATTCAAATAAATATGGCTTTCACGTTCTTTACCTTTGGAGTCGCCTAATTTAAGAGCATCAAAGAAATAACGCAAGGCATCATCAAACTCGCTTCTATTCCAATGAAACATGCCAAGATTATTGATACACATGACTTCAATACTTTTGAAATTATGGTCTCTACTTAGTTTTAAAGCTCTCGAAAAATAATAATTTGCTGAGTCTGACTTTCCAGTAACATCCATGAATATACCATGGGTATTAGTAAGTTCAGTTAATCCAAAATTAAATTCGGCGATATAGGCAAGTTCTTTTCCTTCCTTTATAACTTGAATCGCTTTATCAGTATCATTAAAGATATAACTAAAAGCAATTTTATTAAACATTCTAATCTTTATAGAATCATCTTTTGTTCCACGTGCTACAGTTAATAAGCTATCTAAATTTTGAGAATTAGAAAAGGAAGCGAAGAATACACTAAGAAGAAAAAATAAGGAATGCTTAGATTTCATATAAGGGAATAAAAAAAGCATCAGAATTGATATGCCTTTTGGGACAACAAAATTAGCTGATGCTTTCTTAAAAAATTGATTAATAGCAAGACGAATATATAACATAATAAGAATGACTAATATTTTTTTCGACAAGTTGCAATTAAAAAAGATTAAGCGTAATCCTACAAAAACTGCGCCGAATCATAATCTCAACAACAAGATTTAATTATTACGAATGTAAGTGTAAATAGTCTTATCATTAGCTTTATAATAAAGATAACCATCAAATTCATCTACTTGATATTCTGGTTTTTATCTTTTAAGACATTCTCTTTTTCTACAAGACCTCCATCTTTATTTACTTTTACTAAACCAACACCATCTTCAAATTTCGTTAAAATAAACTGTGAGGTTTGTCTTGCTGAAGTTGCTTTAAATCTTGTAACAAACAACCAGTAGTCTCTCTTCAATAATTGCAATGTCGTTGATTTTAGATTCCAAGTCATAATTATGACCTGGAATTTCTGATTTTTGAGCGAATAGTGAAGTTGCATTCAAAAAGAATGCAACCATCACTAAGCTCTTAAATTAATAACGTTTTCATGTCAATAACTTTTAGTTAACAACTTGCTTGGTTAAGTTGAAAGACCCATCAGATATTACTTTAATTGATTGATCTCCATTAACGTTTTTACCTGAAAAATTGAAATTCCCCTTAACCTTGGTATCCGTTTCTTCAGTAATAACAATTTCTCCAGCAACCATATCATCAAAAGGTGCTTGCCAAACTTCGGTAGTTGAATTTTGTGGATTGTTAAGGTCTACATCAGTTACTGTGTAAGTTGCACCATTGGCAATATTGACTCCGCCTCCAATAGCATAAGTTCCTGGACCAGAATAAACACCCAATATTTGCATTGAAAATGCTTTTCCGCTACTATTAGAAGCGATAATAATTAGGTTTTGCCCATTATTGGCAACTGTTGCTGAAGACGAAATAGCCATAGATTCGTAATTATTACCATCTACTTTTGCAACTAATACTCCGGAACCAGCTCCGGAACCGTCTCCTCCTCCATCTCCTCCGTCATCATCACTAGAACATGATGTAAGAGTTACTGCTGATAATGTCATGACTAAAATCATGAAGTTTTTAAAATGTCTCATTGTTGATTGTTTTTTGAGGTTAATAATGACACAAATTTGCTGTAAAATGGAGAGGTAAACAATACGTCATATGACGTATATTCTTAAAAACAATCTGAAAATCAGCATGTTAAATAAAATTGAAGTGCAATAAAAGCGACTAATTCTATAGTTTTGAAGTACTTTTTAAAATTGAATGTGATTAAATGCCGATTGCAAATCCTTTTGTTTGATCCTCAATTTTTGAAGAAATAATTGATGTGCTTCAGATTTTGGATTAAACGATCTATGTTCTAACCCCTTTTGTATATGTTCAACTTCTTGCATGGTACCATTTGCCTCTTCAGAAACCCAAACCTTATGAAAATGATCCCAAATATAATTGATAGCTAAAGTATTTGGATGAAGCATATCTTCCTTATAAAAACGATAGTCTCGAAGCTCATCTAACATGATTTCATAAGAAGGGAAATAATACAGTTGATTCCGAGGTTCAACTAATTGATGAATCGCAGAAATCAAATGCGACTTGCTTTGCGTGTTTTCCACAAACCCATCTTTAATATGTCTAACTGGCGACACTGTAAATACAATTGAAACTTTAGGGTTTATACTTTTAATTAAACTTACCATGGCTTCAAGGGACTCTGTTATCGCATCAACAGATAATAGCTCTTTTAAAAACTTCTTTTGTGGAACTTTGTGACAGTTAGCCACAAAATTATCGGTTTCTATCAATCGATATGCCCAAGCTGTACCCAATGTAATCACAACATGTGAGGCTTCCTTTAAAAATACTCCAGTCGCTTTAATTTGAGTATTCAACTCATTTATCAAGTCTTCTTTAGATGTTCTACTCAGTTTCGAATGCGCTTCAAAACAATGCCATTGTTCATTATGAAAAAAGATATCGTCTTCTGAATACTGTTTTTCATTAATAGCATTTACTATTAAGTTTTCAATGGCTAAAGGATGAAATAAAATTCCGAAGGGATTAGCAAATTTTTGAAACTTATAATAATTAAACTTTTCAGCTATGTGTTCAGAAAAGCAAGAACCTAACAATCCTATTTTAGAATTATAATCAATTTGATTATGCTGTTGTGTTGCAAGTGGAAGTTTAGTTTGAAGCTCCATAAGGAATTACATGTTATTAAGAAGTTAAAGATAAATAACTCTAAGAAACCTAAAGCTAAAGTTTTAAAATATCTGTTTTTTCTTCTTGAAACACTTTAATCTTTGGCAAAGCTGTAATGGCCAAATTTATATACGCTAAGGCTTCAGATTTATTTCCCTTATGCTTATGTATTTGCGCCAATCTAAAATTAGCCCAAGCCTTTGGAACGCCATCTGCTGCCGAATAATTTTTAATATAGGTTTGTAAACATTGTACTCCCTTATTTAACTGCACATTATATTCTGCTGCTACCTTACCTATTTGATAATGTAATGCATTTCTTTTGTGTTTAACTTGTGCCTTTTCAATATTGGCAATAGCTTTTTCTGGTTGTTCTTGAGTTTCATATAACTTAGTCAGCTTATCAAAACAAGTCAATGATCCTCCAATTTTTATTGCTTTTTTATAAAATCCTTCAGCTAATTCCGGTTCATTATCATATTCATAGATATAACCTTTTGCTAAATAACCATCTACTTTTGAAAGCACTTCTAACTCATCCGCATATTTAAGCGATTTACTTGTGCTTCCACCAATTATACCGGGTAACTGCATATACAATTCTACTAAAGCCCAACGTGTATTAATATGTTTAGAATCTAGTTCTGCTGCTTTTATAAATGCCGATTTTATATCTCCAATGTATGCAACAGCTCTAATCTTACTTATATTTAAAGCTTTCATACCTAAGGCTCCTCCATATTTATAATGATAATTAGCTACATTTGGTTTTAATTCAACCAATTTCTCATATTCATCAATTGCTTCATCCCATTTTTCTTGCTGACCATAAGCATCACCTAGTAATTCAATACCTTCAATATCATTAGGAGACTCAACAAGATATGTTTCCAGAGTTTTTTCTGCATGCACATACTTTTTCTCTTGAAATAATTGCTTTGCATTATCTAGTGAAGATGATTGACTAAAACCGATTAACGGAACTATAAAAAGGAAAATAAATAGATACTTCATATCATATAACTAAACAAATTTCATGCCTAGGGTTTCTTGGTATTATTTTTGATTTTGATAATGCAAAGATAACGTGTTTACACTTAAAATTAATAACTTCACTAAATCAAACGATTCAATGACTCATTTGTTATTTATTAGACGAAGTTTTGAGTTTAAATTGCACGATAATTAAAATTTTATTCATGAAATTAATTACCAACATTTTAATGATCCTATGTTTCGCTAACTTTTCTAACGCTCAATCTGATAATTTTGAAAAATTATGGAAAGATGTTTCAAAATACGAATCTGATGGATTACCAAAATCGGCACTAAAAGTTGTTGAAACTATTTCTGAACGTGCAAAGAACACAAACAATACACCTCAGAAAATAAAAGCATTGCTTCATAAAAGCAAATATATTTTAACTCTTGAAGAAGATGCGCAACTAAAAATAGTTGAAGATTTTAAATCTGAAATATCTAAAAGCAAAACACCCACTAAAAATATTCTAGAGAATATGCTAGCCAATATGTACTGGCAATATTTTCAGCAACATCGCTATCAGTTCTATAATCGCACCAATACTGCTGAAAAAGTAGATCAAGATTTTAGAACATGGGATTTACAAACCTTATTTAATGAGATACAAACCTATTACCAGAATTCTTTACAAAACGGACTCATTCTTCAGCAAACACAGCTATCAGAGTATAAGGACATCATTATTCAACAAAAAGGGTCGAAAGCTTTTCGACCTACTCTTTATGATTTATTAAGTCATAATGCATTGGAGTTCTATAAAACCAATGAGAATAACATCAGTAAACCTGCTTACAAATTTGAGATTGAAAACCCAATGCTATTAGGTCCTACAAAAGCATTTACTGGTGTCGATCTAACATCTAAAGATTCAACTTCGCTACAATTACAAGCACTTAAGATTTATCAAGAATTAATTCAGTTTCATTCAAAAGATAAAGATCCAGCTGCTCTTGTTGATGTAGATATTGAACGATTAAAATATGTTGCTCAGCATGCAACATTTGATAACAAACAAGACCTATTATTAAAAACATTACAATCGTCTAGTGACCAATGGACATCACAATATGCTTCTGGTTTATACGATTATGAAATTGCGTCTATATGGCAACAACAAGGACATCGATATAATGCAAATACGAATCCAGATGTACGTTGGAAATTAAAAGACGCTATCGATTTATGCAAATCTATCATCAATGACTTTCCGAAAAGTAGAGCTTCAGAAAAATGCGAAGCACTTAAATCGCAAATACTATCAAGCCGTTTAGGATTGTCAGCAGAAACTGTTATACCTGTTAACTCCTACTCTAAATTTTTAGTAAACTACACCAATATTGATGCTTTAGATTTTAAAATTTATAAGGTTAGTCTGACTCAAAAAGATGCCTTTGAGAAACTCTACAAACCCATAGAACGCTTGAGTTTCATTAAAAATAAAACGATTACTACAGAATGGGATTCGACACTTAAGAATGAAAGCGATTATCAAAATCACTCGACAGAAATTGTAGTTCCAAAACTAGAAAATGGTCATTACATTATTCTCGCTGAAACCAAAAACAAAAACAACAGTTTTGCTACACAAACACTTCAGGTTACTGATTTTGCTATTGTAGATCGTTCATCAGGCAGAGAAATGATCTACCAAGTTATTGATAGAACTAACGGAAACCCTATAGCTGGTGTTTCTGCAACATTCAATTTTCAGAAAGATTATAATAATAAGTTTTACACGAAAAACCTGACCTCAGATACTCATGGTGAGCTTCGTTCAATGAAGACTTCAGAACGCTATTTCAATTTGAGTATCAAACTCTCAAAGGATAATCAATCTGCTTATTTTAAAGGCTATTACGCTCATAAAGAAAATGACCGAAATAGAAATGATGTAAGCTTTAATTCATTCTTATTCACAGACCGAAGTATCTATAGACCTGGACAAACCGTTTATTTTAAAGCCATTCTTCTTGAAAGTCAAAAAGGCAAATCTAAATCACTTTCTGGTGAAACTATATTTGCAACTTTGCATAATGTCAACGGAGAAAAATTAGCAGAATTAGATTTCACATCTAATGAATATGGATCTGTTGCTGGAGAATTTATCTTGCCAAGCTCTGGTTTAAACGGTCAGCATTATATAGAAATATATACAACTGTAGGTTCTATTAGACAGAATTATTATTTTTCAGTTGAAGAATACAAACGACCAAAGTTTGAAACCAATTTTGAGCCTGTTACTGAAACCTTTAAGGTTAATGATTCCGTTTTAGCAAAAGGAACAGCTTTAGCTTATGCAGGAAGTAATATTACAGATGCAAAAGTTGTGTATCGTGTGGTAAGAAAAGTACAATATCCACGATGGTATTATTGGTATAGACCATGGTTTAATAGTGAGCCTCAAGAAATTTCGCATGGCGAAACAACTACAAATGCAAAAGGTGAATTTGAAATCAAGTTTAAAGCGCTTCCAGATGAGAGTGCAGACAAATCCTCTTTACCTGTTTTTAATTATGAAATTACAGCAGATGTCACTGATCTTAATGGTGAAACAAGAAGTGCGACGACCATTATAAATGTTGGTTATCATACTTTAAACGCTAATATTTCAATAGCAGGACAATTAGACAAAACCAAAAAAGACCATACACTTTCGATTTCTACAAAGAATCTAAATGGTGAATTTGTTCCAGCGGAAGGGAATATCAAAATCTATAAGCTCAAAGCTCCCAATCGCGTTTTGAGAACACGACCTTGGAATGCTCCAGATTATCAGGAAATTCCTTCTGAAGAGTTTAAAACCAAATTTCCTCATGAAGCTTATACTAATGAGCAAAATCCAATCCATTGGAAAAAAGGTAAACTTGTTTTTAAAAATACATTTGATACGGAAAGTTCAAAAGAAATGCCACTTGGGAACATTAAAAAATGGATGTCTGGTCAATATGTAATTCTGCTTGAGAGCAAAGATAAATTTGGTCAAACAGTTACAGATGAAACTAGAACAACTTTGTATAGTGATAGTGATAAAACGGTATCAGATCAACAACTTTTTAGTGTTTCAACAAACAAAAACCAATACTCTGTTGATGATACAGTAGAACTTACACTAGCTTCTGCTGCAGAAAATATCACTGTAACTCTAAGTATTGAAAAGAATAAAGAAATCGTCAATACATTCATTATACCTCTAAACAATAATAAAAAAACGATAGCCATTCCAGTAACTAAAGAAGATGTTGGCGGATTTGCAGTTCATTATAGCTATGCAACATACAATAGCTTTTCTGGGAACGTAGTACAAATTAATGTGCCTTACCCAGAAAGTGATTTAGAAATCGAAACAAGTACGTTTAGAGACAAGCTTCAGCCTGGAACAGACGAAACTTGGAGTTTTAAAATTAAAGGTCCGAAAGGTGAAAAAGTCACTGCCGAAATTTTAGCAAGCATGTACGACATGTCTCTGGATCAATTTAAACCACACTCTTGGAATTTCAATCCAATACAAAAACCAAGATACAACCCAAGATACGGACTTAACGCAAGACAAAGCTTTGGTGTTCGTGGATTTAGAGTGCATAATCAACAAAATAATAATCCCAATTATTTCCAGCAGAAATATGACCAATTGAATTGGTTTGGGTTTTATTTTGGGAGAAGTTATCTGAGATTTAAAGGGCAAGCCTATGATGTAGAAATGATGGAAGATGATGGTGCTTTAGAAGAAATGGTTGTTGTTGGCTATTCATCTAACACTAAAAGTGAAATGACTAGCGCTGAATCTCTTTCTGATAGTGATTACTTATCAAAAGAAGCAAATATCATTGGTGGAAAGAAAACAATAAATGGTTTAGCGAACATGTACATTTATGATGTTCCTAAAGAAGAACCAATAATCGAGAACATCAAAATCCGTAAGAACCTTCAAGAAACTGCTTTTTTCTTTCCGCAATTACAAACTGATAGTGAAGGTCAAGTGAGTTTCAGTTTTACAACTCCAGAAGCATTAACTAAATGGAAACTACAGCTATTAGCACATACTAAAACTATGGAAAGTGCTGTAACTAGTTTAGAATCTGTAACACAAAAAGAATTGATGGTGATACCAAATGCGCCTCGGTTTTTACGTCAAGGTGATGACATTGTAATAAGCACCAAAATCGCTAATTTAACAGAGAATTTATTATTCGGTCAGGCTAAATTAATCTTGGTAGACCCAATCACCAATGAAGACATTACACCAAAACTCTTAATGCTAACAACAGCTTCAAATGAGTCTAAGAAAACATATAAAGATCAAACTGCTAGCTTTTCGGTAGGTGCTAAAGGCAACACGCAAATCATGTGGAAACTTAAAATATCTGATGATATTAATGCCGTACAATATAGAATTTTAGCGACTTCTGGAGATTTTAGTGATGGAGAACAAAACACATTACCAGTTCTTACCAATAGAATGTTAGTTACTGAAACTTTGCCAATGTGGATTAGGAGCAACGAATCTCGAACATTCACACTTGATAAATTGAGTACAAATACTTCAACGACACTCAAACATCATAAGCTAACTTTAGAGATGACATCAAATCCTGCATGGTATGCAGTTCAAGCATTGCCATATTTGATGGAGTATCCTTATGAGTGTAATGAACAAACGTTTAGCCGTTATTATGCCAATGCTTTAGCAAGTCATATTGCGAATAGTAATCCGAAAATTCAAGATGTATTTAACCAATGGAAAAATGCTGATGTTTTGATTTCAAACTTGGAGAAAAACGAAGAATTAAAGTCCATCTTAATCCAAGAGACACCTTGGTTACGAGATGCTCAAAGTGAAACAGAACAGAAAAAGCGTATTGCATTATTATTCGATTTAAACAAAATGAATTACGAATTGGATGCTGCAAAACGTAAACTTAAAAACAATCAAATGGCAAATGGTGCTTGGCCTTGGTTTAAAGGTGGGAAACCAAATCGTTACATCACACAGCACATCATTACAGGTTTCGCACATCTTGAGAATTTAAAAGTAAATGTTGGAGATAATTCAGTAATTAACATGTTGGATAAAGCTATTTCTTACTTAGATTCTGAATTTGTTCAGGAATACAAAGACCTTAAAAACCACAATCCGAAAATTGACTTATCTAAAGATCATTTGACAAATACGCAACTTCAGTTTATGTATTTGAGAAGTTTTCTTCCTGACACTAAAAAGTCTAAAGAAGTCGAAGATATCATGGATTACTATAACGGCCAAATTAAAAATTATTGGCTAAACAAATCATTGTATTCAAAAGGCTTAATGGCTTTGGTTATGCATAGAGATGGTGATGTTATAACAGCTAATAAGATTTTAAAATCATTAGAAGAAAATAGTATTACTTCAGATGAATTGGGCATGTATTGGAAAGAGAACACAAGTTCATGGTATTGGTATCAAGCACCAATTGAAACACAAGCTTTAATTATTGAAGCTTTTTCAGAAATTCATCCAAAGGATATTGAAACTGTAGACAATCTAAAAATCTGGTTATTAAAGAACAAGCAAACCAATCAATGGAAAACAACAAAAGCAACTACTGAAGCTGTTTATGCTTTGTTATTGCAAGGTAGTGACTGGTTGAGCGTGACAGAAATGGTTGAAGTGATTATTGGCGGAAAAGAGATTACTCCATCAAAACTAAAAGATGTTGAAGTTGAAGCTGGAACTGGCTATTACAAAACGGCTTGGACAAAGGATGAGATTCAGCCTGCAATGGCTACAATTCAACTTACTAAAAAAGGTGAAGGGATTGCTTGGGGAAGTTTGTATTGGCAATATTTTGAAGACTTAGACAAGATTACTTCAGCAGAAACACCATTAAAACTAAAGAAAAAACTCTTTAAAAAGACAAACACAGATACTGGAGAACAGATTACAGAAATTACTTCTGAGTCTGAATTAAACGTTGGTGATTTGGTACGAGTTCGCATAGAATTACGAAGTGATCGCAATATGGAATTTATCCATATGAAAGATATGAGAGCTTCTGGACTAGAACCAATAAACGTGATGTCGCAATACAAATGGCAAGACGGATTAGGTTATTACGAAAGCACAAAAGATGCATCAACTAACTTCTTTTTTGATTATTTGCCAAAAGGTGTTTATGTATTTGAATACGATTTAAGAGTCAGTAATGCTGGAAACATGAGTAATGGTATTACCACTATCCAGAGCATGTATGCACCCGAATTCAGTAGTCATAGTGAAGGTGTTAGAATATCTGTAGATTCTAATTAACTGTTAGGAAACAAGTTAGAAAACGACCAAATTCAAGATGTAGTGAAAAATCACTATATTATGATACTAACTAATAACTAACATATATGAACTCAAAAGTTTTTTTGGTCTTGAGAATTTTACTCGGACTTTTCGTATTAGTCTTCGGACTTAATAAATTAGTACCTGGAGGTTTTTTACCTATGCCTGAATTAGCAGGTGATGCAGGAGCTTATTTTGGTGCATTAATCAGTACTAAAACATTAACACTAGTTGCAATAGTTGAAGTGATTGCAGGACTTGCACTTATCTCTAATAAATTTGGGGCTCTTCTAACACTTATTTTAATGAGTGTGTCTGTAAATGCTGTGTTATTCCATGCAACTTTAGATCCAGGAGGAATTGGAGGCGCATTGGTTCTATTACTGCTTAATATTGCTGTACTCTACGGATATAAAGACAGTTATAAGTCATTGCTTAGTTAACTCAGCAATTTCAATAAATAAAAAAAGAGGCTTTTAAAGCCTCTTTTTTTATTTAATTCGTTTTGTTATTAATGCCAATTGGCCCATATGATTTGCTTGATGTTCCATCACATGAAACCAAGCCCAGTGATTACTCATATTGCCATTTTTCTTTTTAAACCATTTGTCATCTTTAGTTTTTAGTAACTCCTTTGTTTTCTTCCTAACTTCATCATATATCTCTAAATAAAAAGACAATGGTTTTCCTTTAAATTCTTGTCTGGCTTTTTCACCAAGATTTAGAGCCGTTTCCCACTTTTTAGCTTCTTCTTCATTAAAACTTCTTCCTTCAAAAGTATACACTTGATAATAGGCTTCTGTTGCTGCAAGATGATAAATAATTGCACCTGGACTATTCGCATTTTCATCTAAAAGGAAGTCTGTTCCATCTTGGTCCAAATTAACTACATTTCTCTCCACACGAGATTTTAAGTTATCCAACATAGATATCATTTGCCCAATATCGTTTGAATATCCTTTAGGAACTTTGATGGTGTTCTGTGAAACTATTGTCCAACTGAAGACAAATAGCAGAAGTAATAATGATAGTTTTTTCATGGTTGTTGTTTTAAGTTCAAACTAAAAGTAGAACATTACAAACCATATTATATTGTCATTAACAGGAAGTTAACGCTAAAATCATCTTATTCTATTTCGGGAGGAAACTCTTCAAGAACTTTAGTTACAATAGCCTTAAATTGCGCTTCACGTTTTTCTGGAGAAGCGTTTGGGCTATAGCTAGATTCAGAAACAGCTTGCCAAAACAATCCATTTTTATTTTCATCTACAAACTCAAAAACAATTTGTCGATTCAATTTATTTTGTCCAACTGGAATTCCTATAGAGATTCCTCCACCAACATTTCCACCAGTTCCACCAACGCCAACACCTACATTACTTCGAGATGCTTCTTGATATTCACTACTTTTTATATCTACAAAAAAATCTGGAGTTTCAGACAATGAATACCCATTAGCTTGCAAGGCTTTATCAAGAACTTTTAGTAATCTCTTATTATCCAATTCACTCATTCCAGTGTTTAAATTGGCATAATAATTATAAGTCTTATATGCTTTAAAGTCGGTCGTTTTCTCGTAATCATAATTCACTCGAATTGGCGCACAAGATGTGACGATTACTAACAATAAGAGTATTGATAAATATTTCATGCTTTTTATTTTAAATATAACAAAAATTATTCCGTTTCCTTATTATCAATTGACTTAGTGAGTGCCGAAGAAATAATTCCTGTTGGAATAGCCACAATTCCTAAACCGATCATTAAGATAAAAAATGTAAAGACCTTTCCTCCTACTGTTATTGGATACACATCACCATAACCTACTGTAGTTAGCGTAATAATTGCCCACCAAAGGCTATCAAATATTGAAGTAAAATGTTCTGGCTGCGCTTCGTTTTCAAAATAATAAATACCTACAGCTGCAAAATAGATAAGAATGAGAGTAATAAAAATAAACAATAAAATTTCTTCCTTAGCCGATTTTATAGCTCGAGTAAAATGGTTCATTGCTCTATTGTAACGGACTAATTTTAGGATTCTGAATAATCTTAAAAAACGTAATGCTCTCAATGAACGTAAGTCTATTCCAAATGATAAGTAAAATGGTAGAATAGCTAATAAATCGATGATACCAAAAAAACTAAAAATAAACTTAGGCTTGCTATCTGCCACATAAATTCGCAAAAGATATTCTAACGTAAATACGCTAACACTAAACAATTCTATAGCATTTAGTAACGCTATAGTTTGTGGTTTAAGGTTTGGAATGGTTTCTACCGAAAATGTAACAATAGAAATTAAAATTAAAGCCTGAATAAAAAAAGAGAAATAGCGACTTAGAGTATTTTCATTAATTTCTACAACACTTTTAATTTTCTCTTTCATCATGTAATTGGTTAGTTACTTCAAATTTAACTGTTAACATGTGAAAAATCAAAAGTGTATCACATTAATCATTAAGCATCTTCCAAAGCTTGTCCTTTAATTGTGTAATTCCTTTTTGTGCAATAGAAGAGATAAACATATAATCGACAGGTAAAGTTGTATCTAATTCCTGTTTCATTTCAGCTTCTAACTCGTCATCAAGCATGTCACTTTTTGAAATAGCAATCATCCTTTCCTTATCTAACATTTCTGGATTGTAACGTCTGAGTTCATCTAATAATATATCATATTGTTTACGAATATCTTTAGCATCAGCAGGAATCATAAACAGTAAAATAGAATTACGCTCTATATGACGTAAAAAATAATGACCAAGACCTTTCCCTTCAGCAGCTCCTTCAATAATCCCAGGAATATCTGCCATTACAAAAGTTTGATAGTCACGATACTCTACAATACCTAAATTAGGCTTAAGAGTTGTAAACTCATAATCAGCAATTTTAGGTTTAGCAGCACTTACCACAGATAACAAAGTAGACTTTCCTGCATTAGGAAACCCGACTAAACCAACATCAGCTAGTACCTTAAGTTCTAAAGTAATATATTTCTCTTCTAATTCTTCACCAGGTTGTGCATATCGAGGCGTTTGATTTGTAGAACTTTTAAAATGCCAGTTCCCTAATCCTCCACGACCACCTTGAGCAACGATACTTTCTTCGCCAACTTCTGTGATTTCAAAAAGCACTTCGTCAGTTTCAGTATCTTTTACTACAGTTCCTAAAGGCACATCTATGTACACATCTTCACCATCAGCTCCTGTACTTCTACTCTTGCTCCCATGTGATCCATGACCTGCTCTTGCGTGACGTTTAAATTTGAGATGCAATAAGGTCCATAAATTTTCACTTCCACGAATTATGATATGACCTCCACGACCACCATCTCCTCCATCTGGACCTCCTTTTTCTATATACTTTTCACGATGTAAATGCGAAGAGCCTTGTCCTCCTTTCCCGGAAGATACTTGCACTTTTACGTAGTCAACGAAGTTACCTTCTGTCATAATAATCTATTAAATTTGGACTTTAGTTTGAAAAATACCTGACAGCCACTGGCTGTCCTCCTTTTAATTTCAAATCTTCTGTCATATTCTCTTTTATTATCTAAAATCGTTTAACCGATTAAGTCTAATTATAATTTATCAATTAAAGCATTAAGTCGCACTGTAATATCAGTAATGCTACCAACTCCATCAACACCAAAATATTTATCTTGAGCTGAGTAATAATTTTTTAAAATAGCTGTTTTCTTGTAGTATTCAGTTATTCTATTTCTAATAATGGACTCATCAGCATCATCTTTTCTACCACTAGTTTTTCCACGTTCTAATAGACGTCCAACTAACACTTCATCATCAACTTCTAATGCAATCATTGCATTAATTTGAGAATCTTTAGTATCCATTAATTTATCAAGTGCTTCAGCTTGAGCGTTCGTTCTTGGAAATCCGTCAAAGATGAAACCTTTAGCATCTGCATTTTTCTCAACTTCAGCATTAAGCATATCAATTGTAACCTGATCTGGCACCAACTCTCCCTTATCCATATAGGATTTAGCTAACATCCCTAAAGCCGTTTCATTTTTTATATTGAATCGAAACACATCTCCTGTAGAAATGTGAACAAGGTTGTATTTTTCTTTTAAAAATCCTGCTTGAGTTCCTTTACCTGCACCTGGAGGTCCAAATAGCACTAAATTGGTCATGTGTTGTGTTGTTTTTAATTGATATATTTCTGGTAAATCTCGTCCTAATCCATCATAATCCAATCCATAACCTACTATGAATTTATTTGATATTTCGAGACCTACATAATGTAATTTAAAATCTTTTTTATAAGCTTCAGGCTTGTAAAACAATGTAGCAATTTTAAGCTCGCCCACATTTTCATTCTCAAATATGCGATGAACTTCGACTAGTGTATTTCCAGAATCTATAATATCTTCAAGAATCACCACTTTTCTGCCCGTTAAATCCTGAGTTAATCCGATAAGTCTTTGGATGTCTTCGGAAGATTTGATGCCTTCGTAAGATGCCAACTTGATAAACGTAACCTCACATGGCTTAGGGTATTTTTTTACAAAATCACTTACAAACATGAATGATCCATTTAAAATACCTACAAACACAGGCACTTCGTCTTGAAGATCATGTGCAACTTCATCAACCATTCTCTGTACAGCAGTATCTATTTCTGCTTCAGAAATAAAAGGTTTAAAGTATAAATCGTTGAGCTTTATCACTTGTTTTTGGATTTAAAAAAGCAAAGATAATCAATAGATTGTCGATTACCGATTTTTGAATTCCATTTTTGCAATGGCTTTCTATTTTATAATGTATTTTTGTAACATAAAATTGAAAATATCCGTTTTCACTGTAAATGATTATGAACTATTTTTCTTCAAATTTTAAAATCGGTATTCTTGGTGGAGGTCAATTAGGCAAAATGATGCTGTATACGACCAGAAAGTTTGACATTACAACTCATGTGATGGATTCTAGTGATGAAGCACCTTGTAAAATTGCTTGTGACAAATTCGTCAAAGGGGATTTAATGAATTATGATGATGTGTACAATTTTGGTAAGCAAGTTGACATCCTAACTTTTGAAATTGAAAATGTAAATGTTGATGCTTTAGAAGCTTTGGAAAAAGAAGGAAAAAAAGTTTATCCATCTTCAAAAACGTTGCATACCATTCAGAATAAGGCAACACAAAAATTATTTTATAGAGATCATCAAATTCCAACCTCAGACTTTACCAGGTTTGCTTATTTGTCTGAAATTGAAGATGCGGTTGATAATGGCGGATTAGAATTTCCATTTGTTTGGAAAGCGGCTCAATTTGGTTATGATGGTAATGGTGTAAAAGTTGTTAGACAGCTTTCAGATTTAGATAACTTGCCTAAAGGAGAATGTATTGCCGAAGATTTAATTCCATTTAAAAATGAATTAGCGGTTATCGTTGCACGAAATGAAGCTGGAGAAATCAAAACCTATCCTGTTGTTGAAATGGAATTCCATCCAGAAGCAAACCAAGTAGAATACGTTATTTGTCCAGCACGAATTGAGGATTCTGTTGCAAAGAAAGCTACAGATATCGCTTTAAAAGTATCACAAGCTTTTAATCATGTCGGATTGCTAGCCGTTGAAATGTTTCAAACTGAGGAGGATGAAATTTTAGTGAATGAAGTAGCTCCAAGACCACATAATTCAGGTCACCAAACTATAGAAGCAAGCTACACTTCACAATTTGAGCAACATATACGTGCCATTTTAAATTTACCTTTAGGACAGACCGAAAGTAAAGTTAGTGGTATCATGGTAAATCTAGTTGGCGCTGAAGGTTATACTGGTGATGTAGTTTATGAACATATCGAAGATATTATGAAACTAGATGGTGTTACGCCTCATATTTATGGAAAAAAGCAAACTAGGCCTTTTCGTAAAATGGGACATGTAACCATTGTAAATGAAGATCTAAACGAAGCAAGAAAAATTGCAGAAGTAGTAAAGAATACAATAAAAGTTATAAGTAAATAATTATGGGGAAAGTAGCAATTATTATGGGAAGCAAAAGTGATCTTCCAGTCATGCAAGATGCTATTGACATTTTGAAAGAATTTAAAATCGACGTTGAAGTTGATATTGTTTCAGCGCATAGAACACCAGAAAAAATGTTCGATTTTGGTAAAAACGCACATAAGCGTGGCATAAATGTTATAATAGCTGGAGCTGGAGGCGCAGCACATTTACCAGGTATGGTCGCTTCATTATCACCTTTACCTATTATTGGTGTCCCTGTAAGAAGCAGCAATTCTATAGATGGTTGGGATTCTGTATTATCTATTTTACAAATGCCTGGAGGAGTTCCAGTAGCAACAGTAGCCTTAAATGGAGCAAAAAATGCTGGTATACTAGCAGCCCAAATTATAGGAACTTCAGACCAAACAATTCAAAATACAATAATCGCTTATAAAGAGAGTTTAAAAACAAAAGTGATTGAGTCTTCTAAAGATTTAAAATAAAAAAACCTCGTATAGAAACGAGGTTTTAGAGCTATTAATCAATTATTTGTATAGAGTTGGTTAATTACTCTTAAAATAATTCTTGACAAATGTAAAATATATTTTATCATATTTTCAGAAAGTTATGATAACTAATGAACAAAGTAATTCACAATTTGCATTATTGTAAGATAACTATCACTATTTAAACACTTTTTGTAATAAATTCACAAAACTAAATGACAATTCTAAATACTTCTTTCAAAACACCATATCAAACTGCTCCTTTTTCAAAAATTAAAAATGAAGATTATTTACCAGCATTTTTGCAAGCCATAAAAGAAGCCAAAGCAGAAATTGATGCAATTACGAATAATTCTGAAGCACCAAGTTTTGAAAACACTATTGAAGCCTTGGATTTTTCTGGAGAACGATTAGATAGAATTTCTAGTATCTTCTTTAATCTAAATAGTGCCGAAACTAATGACGAGATTCAAAAGATAGCTCAGGAAGTCTCTCCTTTACTTTCTGAATTCAGTAATGATATTACTTTAAATAAATCACTTTTCAAACGTGTTAAAGTAGTTTACGACACAAAAGACGCTTTAGATTTAACAACAGAACAAAAGACACTTCTCGATAAAAAATATAAAGGTTTTTCTAGAAATGGAGCCAATCTTACTGATGACAAAAAAACACGCTTACGTGAGATTGACAAAAAATCAAGTCAGTTAAAACTTAAGTTTGGAGAAAATGTCCTAGCAGAAACAAATGCATTTGAAATGCATTTAACAAATGAAGAAGATTTGGCTGGACTGCCAGAAGGAGCAAAAGAGGCTGCACAGCAATTGGCTGAAGCGCAAGAAAAAAAGGGTTGGTTAATTACTTTAGATTACCCAAGCTATATTCCATTTATGACGTATGCTACGAATCGTGAATTGAGAAAAAAATTAGCAATAGCGGCAGGAACAAAAGCATTTAAAGGCAATGAACTCGATAATCAAGATAATGTATTACAAATTGCAAAACTGCGTCATGAACGTGCAAATCTTTTAGGCTATAAAACACATGCACATTTTGTTCTCGAAGAACGAATGGCTAAAAAACCTGAAACGGTTCAACACTTTCTAAATGAACTTTTAGAAAAGGCAAAACCTGCAGCTGAACGAGAATTCAAAAATCTAGAAGATTTTGCAAAAGATTCAGATGGGATTGATCAACTTCAAAAATGGGATGGTTCGTATTATTCTGAAAAATTAAAACAAAAATTATTCAGTTTAGATGATGAACAATTAAAACCGTATTTCAAATTAGAAAATGTTATTGATGGCGCATTTACAATTGCAGAACGCTTGTATGACTTAAAATTTGAAGAGATTGACACCATTGACAAGTATCATGAAGACGTTTTAACCTATAAAGTAACTGATTTAAAAGGTAACCTAGTTTCCATTTTTTATGCTGATTTTTTTCCAAGAGCAGGAAAACGAAATGGCGCTTGGATGACAGTTTACAAACCTCAATTCGTAAAGAATGAAGAAAATAGCAGACCTCATATTTCTATTGTTTGCAACTTTACAAAACCAACAAAAAGCAAACCTTCTCTCCTAACCTTCAATGAAGTCACTACTTTATTTCACGAGTTTGGACATGCTCTTCATGGCATCCTAGCTAATACAACGTATCCTAGTTTATCAGGAACAAGTGTGTTTTGGGATTTTGTAGAATTACCAAGTCAGGTATTAGAAAATTGGTGTTATGAAAAAGAAGCTTTAGAATTATTTGCTACGCATTATGAAACTGGAGAACTCATTCCGATGGAACTCATAAAAAAAATAAAGGCTTCAGCGACGTTTCATGAAGGTATGCAAACCTTGAGACAAATCAGTTTCGGACTTTTAGATATGTCATGGCATGGTCAAGACCCAACTTCTATCTCTTCAGTAAAAGCTCATGAAAGCGAAGTTTTCAAAAACACAAAACTCTATCCTGATGTAGCCGAAAACTGTATGAGTACCGCATTTTCACATATTTTTCAAGGTGGATACAGCTCTGGATATTACAGTTACAAATGGGCCGAAGTATTAGATGCAGATGCTTTTGAATACTTTTTAGAAGAAGGTGTCTTTAGTAAAGAAGTAGCAAAAAAATTTAAAGATCATGTCTTATCTCAAGGAGGTATTGAAGATCCAATGACTTTATACAAGCGTTTCAGAGGAAAAGAACCTCAACCAGAAGCCTTGTTGAAACGCGCTGGATTGATATAAAAATCATTTTTAGAAAAGAATCCAAGCTTTGTCCTTGATTTTTTTAATAATAAACTTTCAATAATTATTGAAAGTTTAAAATATTTCATATATTTGTATTATAAATCACGATAATGAATTACGAAGAAGCCAAAATAAAGTTTGTAAGTACTTGGGGAAGCCTTGGTTCTCTTTGGGGAATTAACAAAGCAATGGCTCAAATTCAAGCATTACTTTTTATTTCTATTAAACCATTATCTATGGAAGATATTATGGCAGAGCTTCAGATCTCTCGTGGAAATACAAGTATGAATTTACGACAGTTAATGGATTGGGGAATTGTAACCAAAGAGTTAATTCCAGGTGAACGTAAAGAATATTTCACTACGGAAAAAGATGTCCAAGAATTGACAAGAATTATTGCGAAAGAACGCAGTCGCAGAGAAATCCAGCCAGTAATAAAAGTACTAAATGAGTTATCTTCAATTAAAGATGATGGCACAGACAAAACCAAAGAATTGATTAAACAAACAAAAGCATTGCATGATTTAACCCTTAATGCAGACACCATGATTAACAAACTCGTGAATCAAAAACAGAACTGGATTACTAAATCATTAATTAAACTTATCAAATAAAAAAAATTTAAACTATACTTTCAATATTTTCTGAAAGTTTAAAACATACTAAAATGAAAATAATATACCTTATCAACAAAATTGCACTCATCATAACATTAGCGCTTTATCTAACTATAGTATTTGGACTATATGCACAAATTGTTCTTGGTGCAATTCAGGTTATTTGCGCTTTAACCCTATTCCTTTTTTGGAAAAAATTTTCAAATAAAACTAGAGAGCAACTATACATCTACTGGACAGTAGTAATCAGTTATGGCTTATGCTGGTTGATTGATTGGACAAACTTTAATGATAGTTTCACTTTCATTTTTGGAATTATCATTGTTCCAATGTCAATAGCAATATACTTTGTTTACATACTTCGATCAACTACAAATTATATATCATGAACATTCAAATTCCAAACTGGTTAATCATCCTAGGTGGATGTGGCCAAATCTTCACAGCACTTATTTATCCATATATCAGACACCATGTTTTTGATTGGTACAATGATGTTAAACAGTTAAAACCTTTAAACCAGGAAATTGCTAAAACTTATGGCAGATACATTCAAGGCTTAAACTTTTCATTTGGGCTGATTACTATTCTTTTGCCTTCTGATTTAAAAAACGAATCACATTTAGCGATCGCGATAACAGGATTGATTGCTGCATATTGGGTAGGAAAAGTTGCTACTCAAATTGCTTATTATCCAATGTATGACATCCCAAAAAAGCGACTGTTCAAAATAGGTAGCTACGGAATGAACACTCTTTTTGTTCTGTTCGCTGTTGTCTACTCTTTACTATTCATAAACAATGTTTTCTAGTATTATAAACATAAAAAAATAAGATTATGAAATCAATTAGCTTATCACATAAAGAACAACCAGAAATCAACAGAATAGAAATGATTGATTTCTATAACGAAGCTACAGAAGACTATGAATTTTGGAGTAAAGACTTCAATATGCACTTTGGATATTTCAGTCCGTTTAAGACCAACATATTCAAAAGAGACTCTATGCTCAATGAAATGAATAATCAAGTCATGAAACGTTTACAAATCGACTCACAAAAGCATCGTTTAGTTGATTTAGGTTGCGGCATGGGAGCAACAATGAGGCATGCTTTAAAACAATTTAAAAATCTAATTGCCTATGGTGTGACATTGTCTGAGTTTCAACTAAAACAAGGTAATGAATTACTTAAAGGAAAAAATGGTATCATTTTAAAGGAAAATTATAACGATACAACTTTTCAATCTAACTCTTTTGACAGTGCAGTAGCTATCGAAAGTTTCTGTCACTCTGGTCATGATAAAAAATCAATAAAAGAAGCATTTAGAGTTCTAAAACCTAAGGGTAAACTAGTAATTGCTGATGCGTTTTTGAAAAAAGAAGTATCTCAATTATGTTATGGAAGTCATTTTGCATATCATAGATTATGTGATCACTGGAGTTTAGAAAAATTAGAACAGATTCATAACTATGAGCAAGAACTAAAACAAGTTGGTTTTTCGAATGTAAAAATAGAAGATGTCTCATTCAGGGTAGCTCCTTCAGTATTGCATGTCCCATTTGCAATTGTTGGATTTGCACTCAAAAAACTATGGAATACCAAATCTCTAAAAAGAGAAAGCCTTCATAACCTTAAAGGATCTTTTTATGCTTTACTTTCAGGATTACACATGAAGAGTTTTGGGTACTACATTATTACAGCAACGAAATAAAAAAGAAAATGAAAACAATAACCATAGCAGGAGGAACTGGATTTTTAGGTCAAGTTCTTGAAAACTACTTTTCAAAAAAAGATTATAAAGTCTATATTTTAACTAGGTCTCCAAAAAAAGAAAACCATATTTACTGGAACGCAAAAGATTTACAAAAATGGACTTCTATTTTAGAAGAAACTGATATATTAATCAACCTTACAGGTAAATCGGTAGACTGCAGGTATACTGAAGAAAACAGGAAAAAGATACACGATTCAAGAATAGATTCTACTCTTGCATTAGGATTAGCAATTAATGTATGTGATAATCCGCCAGAAATTTGGATTAATTCTTCAACAGCAACAATTTACAGACACTCTTTAGATTTAGAAATGACTGAAGATAATGGAGAAATAGGAAATGATTTTTCTATGAACATTGCTAAATCATGGGAACATGCTTTTTACTCTATAACTAATCCTAATACTCGAAAAATAGTTATGAGGACTTCAATTGTAATGGGGAGAAATGGTGGTGCAACTATTCCTTTAAAAAATCTTGTACAGTTTGGCTTAGGCGGAAAACAAGGTACTGGTTCTCAAAAAGTGAGTTGGATTCATGAGTTAGATTTTGCAAGGGCATTAGAATTCCTAATAAATAATAAAGCTTTAGATGGTAATTTTAATCTTTCGGTTCCGATACCAACTGATAATAAAACACTAATGAAAAGCTTTAGAAAAGTCATGAGAACTTCTATAGGAATTTCTCACCCTGAATGGCTCATTAAACTTGGAGCTAAACTGATTGGAACAGAAGCTGAACTAGTACTAAAAAGCAGGAACGTCGTTCCTCATCGATTATTAAATCACGGATTTAAATTTCAATACATAAAAATAGAAAGGGCCTTATCAGATTTATTACGATTGTAATGTATTATTCCTTATTTTTGAAATGAAAATTTCAGAAAGAGAAATGTCAAAACACGTCATAGATCCTAATCAGTGGATTAAACTATATTCCGATTATCTTTTTAATTACACCATTACGCGGGTAAATGACAGAGAAATTGCTAAAGATTTAGTGCAAGATACTTTTGTGGCTGGTTTAAAATCTATGAAAAATTTTAAAGGCGAGGCAAGTGAACGTACGTGGCTTATTTCCATTTTAAAACGTAAAGTAATAGATCATTACCGAAAGATTAATTCTAACAAGGGGAAAGCTGAAGTTAGAATGACATATAATACAGATGAAAGCGAAGGTGATTGGCTGGAAGAGCGAGTAGCTGATCCTTTTGATAAAACTGCCGAAGATAGCATTGAAAACACCGAATTAGGTAATGCTATTAATAATTGTCTAGAAAAACTACCAGAAAAACAAGCGCAGGTCTTCGAAATGAAAACAATCCTAAACTATGAAACTGAGGCCATTTGTAATGAATTAAATATTACTGCGTCTAATCTATGGGTAATTATTCATAGAGCGCGAGTAGCTATGGCAAGTTGCCTTGAAAAAACTTGGTTTTAATAATGAGTAACAAAATAATAATTCCGTGTGATGAAGCGAATCATGTTTGTGATAAAACACAATACAAGGAAGCTACATTATGGGAAAAAATAAAATTAAATATCCATTTAATTTATTGCAATATGTGCAGAAAATACACAAAGCGAAATGCACGATTAACAAAAATCGTAACTAAAGATCCTGTCTCAATGGATCCTTCAGCTAAAGAAAGCTTAAAATCTGCTTTTGAACAAGAATTAGCTAAACATCAATAATAAGATTACCCACCAAATCGGTAAACTCTCCACCCAAAACGAACTATAATATTGTCCCTGTTTCTTAGTCGAAAAATTCAAAAACAACAAGGTTGCAACAACAATTAAAACTAGAGATAGTGTGTTATTGAGGTTGATATCGTCTTTAAAATATTCTAAGGCCAGTAATAAAAACAATAATAGTATTCCAATTACTTTTGTTCGGCTCACTCCTATTCGCTGTGGAATTGTAGACAATTTTAAACTATCGTAGTTTAAATCCCTAATTTCAAATGGCAGCATTAAAACAATAACAAAAATAAAACGTTGAATTGCACTTATAACAACATCATCATTTATATCAAATTCATCATTAATTAACGGTAAAAAAACAGTAACTCCCGACCACACCATTGCTATAATGTAAACTTTAAGACCGCTTATACTTCGCAACTGTTTCTTTTTATCAATGAAAATTCGATTAGGCAATAATGGGATAGCATATAAAAACGTCACAACACCAAAAATCAAAATAGCAATTAGAGATGCCTTATTTAATTGTACTGCAAAAAAGCACATAACCAAAAAACATAATAGAGAAAAGACTTGTATTGCCTTTAGTTTACTTGATAAGCTTCTATGATGAAATTTTGCTAATCCAAAGTACTTTACAAAGTTGTATCCAGTTATGGAAGCAAATCCAATAAAACTCAACACATTTATATCAACAGACGCGCCAAATTCTAAACAAGTAACATAAGACATTGCTACAATAGCCAAAGCCACATGGACACTACTATTGATGTAAAAATCAAATACCGATTTTAAAGCACGCATATCACAAAAATAGGGAAACTGTTAATAACCGATTCAAATGGTTGAAAAGTTTCATTTTCGTTAACAATTAAAGGTCAATAATTGCTTAATTTTGCGAAAATAAAATTCAACTCAAATAATTAATGAATACAGCAGATTTTTCACTTCGTCACATTGGTCCTAGAGAAGAGGATCAAAAGCAAATGTTACAAAAGGTTGGTGTGGATTCTATGGAACAATTACTCCATGAAACAATTCCAGACGGCATTCGTTTAAAATCAGAATTAGATCTTGACGAACCAATGAGCGAGCAAGAATATTTGCTCCACATTTACAATCTTTCAAAGAAAAACAAAGTTTTCAAAACATATATAGGTTTAGGTTACCACCCAACCATTATGCCTGCTGTAATTCAACGTAATATTTTAGAAAATCCAGGTTGGTATACTGCTTATACTCCATACCAAGCAGAAATTGCACAAGGTCGTTTAGAAGCTTTGTTGAATTTCCAAACCATGGTTACTGAACTTACTGGAATGGAAATTGCTAACGCATCACTTTTAGATGAAAGTACTGCTGTAGCAGAAGCAATGAGTTTATTGTTTTCTGTTCGTGAAAGAGATCAAAAAAAGGCTGGAATAAATAAGTTTTTTGTTTCTGAAAACATCCTTCCGCAGACACTATCCTTATTGCAAACTAGATCTGCTCCAATTGGTATTGAATTAGTTATTGGTAAAGAAGAAGACTTCGATTTTACTGAAGATTTCTTTGGTGCTATTTTACAGTACCCAGGAAAACATGGGCAAATAACTGACATTAAATCATTTATAGAAAAAGCAAATTCATCTCGTATAAAAGTCGCTGTTGCTGCGGATATCATGAGCTTAGTTAAACTTGAAGCTCCTGGTAAATTTGGTGCAGATGTCGTAGTTGGTACCACACAACGTTTTGGTATCCCTATGGGTTATGGTGGTCCACATGCCGCTTACTTTGCAACTAAAGAAGCATATAAAAGAGATATTCCAGGTCGTATTATTGGTGTGACTAAGGATGCGAACGGAAATAGAGCTTTGCGTATGGCACTACAAACTCGTGAGCAACATATAAAACGTGACAAAGCAACATCAAACATTTGTACTGCTCAGGTTTTACTTGCTGTAATGGCTGGAATGTATACAGTATATCATGGACCAAAAGGTTTAGAATTTATTGCTAATAACATCCATAATAAAGCAGTTACTGTATCAAATGCAATTCAAGATTTAGGATTTGAACAAACGAATAGTTCATTTTTTGATACACTTCACTTTAAAGCAGATGTAAATGCTATAAAAGCAGAAGCAGAAAGCAAAAAAATGAACTTCCATTATCCTAATGCACATGAGGTTGTGTTATCGATAAATGAACCTACAACTCTTGAGGAGCTAAATAAAATAGTTGCAATTTTCGCGAAAAGCATAAAGAAAGAAGCTACCAAAATTGGTAAACTTTCAGATGAAAACGCAATTGATAGTCCATTGAGACGTCAATCTACATTTTTACAAGAACCTGTATTTAATTCGCATCATTCTGAAACAGAATTAATGCGCTACATCAAACAATTAGAACGAAAGGATTTAGCTCTAAATCATTCCATGATCTCATTAGGCTCATGTACTATGAAACTTAATGCAGCTTCTGAAATGCTACCTTTAAGCTGGTTTAAATGGGGGAAAATTCATCCCTTTGCACCAATTGAGCAAACTAAAGGCTATCAAACCGTTTTAAAAGAGTTAGAAGACCAACTAACAGAGATTACAGGATTTGCTGGCACATCTTTGCAACCTAATTCGGGAGCTCAAGGCGAATTTGCAGGATTAATGGTTATAAGAGCGTATCACGAATCTCGTGACGAAAAACATAGAAACATTTGTATTATTCCATCATCTGCACACGGAACAAATCCAGCAAGTGCAGTAATGGCAGGAATGAAAGTAGTAGTTACAAAATCTACTGAAGAAGGAAATATTGATGTTGATGATTTAAGAGAGAAAGCCGAGCTACATAAAGACAATCTTGCAGCACTTATGGTTACTTATCCTTCAACACATGGTGTTTATGAAGCTTCAATAAAAGACATTACTCAAATTATTCATGATAATGGTGGGCAAGTTTATATGGATGGCGCAAACATGAATGCTCAAGTAGGATTAACTAATCCTGGAAACATTGGTGCAGATGTTTGTCATCTTAACTTACACAAAACATTTGCAATACCTCATGGAGGTGGTGGACCAGGTGTAGGACCAATATGTGTTGCAAAACAATTGGTTCCTTTTTTACCAGGAAATCCATTAGTGAAAACTGGAGGAAAGCAAGCTATTACGGCAATTTCTGCTGCTCCTTTTGGCTCTTCATTAGCATGTTTAATTTCATATGGTTACATCAAAATGTTAGGTGCATCAGGATTAAAACGCTCTACTGAAGTTGCAATTCTTAATGCTAATTATATCAAGAAACGCTTAGAAGGGTCTTATGAAACATTGTATTCTGGAGAACTTGGACGTGCTGCTCATGAAATGATAATCGACTGCAGGCCTTTTAAAGTTAATGGTGTTGAAGTTGTAGATATCGCAAAACGTTTAATGGATTATGGTTTTCATGCTCCAACGGTATCATTCCCTGTTGCAGGAACTATGATGATTGAACCTACAGAAAGTGAAAGCAAGCAAGAAATGGATCGTTTTTGTGATGCTATGATTTCTATTAGACATGAAATTGATAGCGTATCTAAAGACGATAATAATAACATGCTGAAAAACGCACCACATACCATGAGTATGATAACTGATGATGAATGGTTACTGCCTTATACTCGTCAGCAAGCGGCTTTCCCACTAGACTATGTAAGAGATAACAAATTTTGGCCAAGTGTTCGTCGAGTAGACGATGCCTATGGCGACAGAAATTTAATTTGTACTTGTGCTCCAATTGAAGCTTACATGGAGGCTTAATTCAAGCGTTTGAACATCGTAAAAACAAAAGGCAAAATATTAACGTTTCATTTAATGTTAGTATATTGCCTTTTAACATTTATGATTCTAAATCAGAAATCACAATTTATGAGTATTAAGATAACAGGTACTGGAAGTTTTATTCCTAGTCGTATTGAAAAGAACGAAGATTTCTATAACCATGAATTTTTAAATGCAGATGGTTCAACGATTAATAGTCCAAATGAAATTATCGTTGATAAATTTAAAGCCATTACAGGAATTCAGGAAAGGCGTTATATAAAATCTGACCTATTAAATTCTGATATTGCCTTTTTTGCAGCTGAAAAAACTATCGCTGATGCTAAAATTGACAAAGAAACATTAGATTATATCATTGTTGCTCACAACTATGGTGATGTTAAACATAATGCAGAACAAAGTGATACTGTACCTAGTATAGCCTCAAGAGTAAAGCATTTATTAAAAATTAAAAATCCAAAATGTGTTGGTTATGATTTACTGTTTGGATGTCCTGGATGGATAGAAGGTGTGATTCAAGCAAAAGCATTTATTTCATCAGGTATCGCAAAACGATGCTTAGTTATTGGTACTGAGACTCTATCTCGTGTTGTTGACAAACATGATCGTGATTCTATGATTTATAGTGATGGCGCAGGTGCTGTTATTGTTGAAGAATCTGAAGAAGATGGTGGAATTATAGCTCACGAAACTGCCACATTCACATATGATGAAGCGCATTTTATATACTTTGGTGAAACCAATCATCCAGAGATCACAGATCAACGTAGATATATTAAAATGTATGGTCGCAAGATTTATGAATTTGCTTTAACTAATGTACCTCTAGCCTTAAAATCATGCTTAGAAAAAAGTGGTTACGGTATTAATGATGTTAAAAAAATATTGATTCATCAAGCCAATGAAAAAATGGATGAAGCCATCGTTAAACGATTTTATAAGCTTCATAATATGGAAATGCCAGAAGGCATTATGCCAATGACCATAAACACTCTTGGAAATTCTAGTGTAGCAACCGTACCTACGTTGTATGATATGATTTTGAAAGGTAAACTTGAAAATCAAGAAATCAATAAAGGTGATGTGATATTGTTTGCAAGTGTTGGTGCTGGAATGAATATTAATGCAATTGTTTACAAGCATTAAAATGGACAAAAAGATTGCAATTATTGGTGGAGGAAACTTAGGTCAAGCAATTGCTTCTGGTTTATTATCAGAAAATTTCAAAGCTTCAAATCTTACAATTACACGGCATAAAACCGATTTATTATCTGATTTTAAAGATCAAGGTATTGAAGTTACATCTAATAATGTTGATGCTGTAAAAACATCCCAAATTATAATTATTGCTGTAAAACCTTATAAGATTGAATCTGTATTAAAAGAAGTTTCATCTCATATTACTAAAGAGCATTTAATAATTTCTGTAGTAAGTGATTTTACAATTGAAGCTATTAACACAAATCTTCAATCCTCTCCTGTAATATTTAGAGCCATGCCTAATACGGCGTCTTCCGTTAATGAATCTATGACTTGCATTGCATCACATAATGCTTCAGAAGAAGACACTAAAACAGTAACTTCTATTTTTAATTCTTTAGGAGAAACCATAAGAATCGACGAACAACTCATGGATGCTGCAACGGTTCTAGGTGCTTGTGGAATTGCTTATGTTCTCCGTTTTATAAGAGGGATGATTCAAGGTGGAATTGAAATAGGTTTTGATGCAAAAACTGCAACGCAAATTGCCACACAAACCGTTAAAGGAGCAAGTGAGCTTTTATTGCAAAAAGGAAATCATCCAGAAGCTGAGATTGATAAGGTAACAACTCCAAAAGGTTGTACAATTGCAGGTTTAAACGAAATGGAGCATCAAGGATTTAGTTCGGCATTAATTAAAGGGATTAAAACCTCATATGATAATATTTCAGATTAATGTACGAAAACAGCTATCCAAATAAACGATTTAAGCATACTGTTCAATTTCTAAAACAACACGTAACTACCTCAGAAACCATATTGGATTTAGGTGTTGAAAATCCATTATCTGATATTTTAAAAACCAATGGCTATTCAGTTAATAACACTTCAGGTTTAGATTTAGATTTAGATACTTCCGAAATAGAAAATTCGAATACTAAAGTAGTGACTGCATTTGAAATTTTCGAACACCTCCTCTCTCCTTTCACTGTTTTAAAATCGATTAAATCTGACAAACTAGTGGTTAGCATACCTCTTAAACTCTGGTTTGCATCAGCATACCGAAGTAAAACTGACATGAGAGACAGACACTATCATGAATTTGAAGATTGGCAATTTGATTGGCTATTGGAAAAATCTGGCTGGAAGATAATGGCTTCAGAAAAATGGACTAATCCAACAAAAAAGATAGGAATTAGACCATTCCTTCGATTGTTTACTCCAAGATATTATATTGTTTATGCTGAAAGAATTTCTCAGTCTTAAATTCCAAAATCCAATACTGTTTCCGTAGTTTTGAAACTAAGTTTACTAAATTGAAATTTTTTAATGAATTTCTACATCATCATTCCCGCTCATAATGAAGAAGATTCTATATCTCAAACTATAGAATCTCTGGTAAATCAAACCCTTTTACCAAAACGTATTGTAGTTGTAAATGATAACTCAACAGACAGTACACAGCGTATTATTCAAAAATATATTGATACTTATAAATTCATTTCATTAGTAAATAATAGCTCTTCTGACAAACATTTACCAGGCAGTAAAATTATAAATGCATTTTATAAAGGTTATGAAACCCTTGACGACAATTATGATATCATTTGTAAATTTGATGCTGATTTGATTTTCCCTAATAATTATCTAGAACAATTAGCCATTCACTTTAATCAAGATAAACAGCTTGGAATGGCAGCTGGATTTTGTTATATCGAAAATAATCAGCAATGGGTTTTAGAAAATTTAACTCGAAAAGATCATATTCGTGGTGCACTAAAAGCTTACAGAAAAGACTGCTTTCTAAACATTGGAAAACTCAAATCTTCTATGGGTTGGGATACTGTAGATGAACTTTTAGCCCAGTACTATAATTGGACTATTTTAACCGATGAATCCTTAAAGATTAAACATTTAAAACCAACTGGAAGCAGCTATAACAAAGCGTCAAAACACTTACAGGGTGAAGCTTTTTATAAAATGCGTTATGGCTTTTCAATTACTTTGATAACTGCTTTAAAAATGTCCTTAAAAAAGAGGAGTGCAACAGTTTTCAATAACTATATGAAAGGTTATTTTAAAGCAAAAAATTCTAACTTAGATTACCTTGTCACGAAAGATGAAGGCAAGTTTATTAGGAAATTAAGATGGAATGGGATTTTCGAAAAACTAAAGTTCAATTAATTAAAACTCCAACCTTTATAACTACTTGAAGCCTCCAGCCTATTTTCAATACTATCGTCAAGTTCAGCGAAGAAATCTATACCTGTTAAGTCTTCAATCTCATCAATAGAAACTACAAACTTATACAAAGGTTGATTTGAATCTTTATGAGGCATTAAAAATGCAATCATTTTTGTGTTTCCCATATTATTATCAATCAGTACTTTATAAAACTGATTTGGCACACTTACATCCTCATCACCAATGGTTTTCATCTGTCCTTTTAAAACACCTCCAGTAATTACAAAAACTCCATCATATTTTTTTGCCCAATACCTTACTTTCTGTTCAAGTGTATTCCAAACACCAGCATTAAATTGATGTTCTTGCGGACTAATATTACTTGTTAAGAAGGTTTCATCATGTGCTTCTTTACTAAATCGTCTATCTCCAGCAGGACACAAATGTCCCCTATCATAGCCCGATTTTTTATAATTCCTCCAATGTGCTGCTCCAGTTTTTACAGCCTTATCTATTTCAAAATAAGGGCGTTTCAAATTAGTATTAGATAAATGTGATGCCTTCAATTCGTATGCAACCCATTCGGCTTGCTCATGAGGTTCGCTGTATGATAAGGAATAATTTTCATGATGTACAATTTGACCTGTTGTACTAGATGGCAAGAAATACTCATTAGTATTTGTTTTAACTACTACTCCTTCTTCAATAATTTCTGTTGTTTCTTTGTCTTCAAGGACATATTCATAGCCAAAGACCAATAGAATAAGCAATATTGCTAAGACGGTATATAAAGATCGTTTATTCAAAATTAATCTATTACAAATTCTAAAGGCTGACCTATTGATGCATTTGGAAAACTAATTCCTAATAGCGCAGACATGGTTGGCGCAATGTCAGTGATATTTGTTCGCTTTAAAGTCTCTCCTTGCTTTATTCCTTTTCCAAAAAACAAAAGCGGAACATGTGTATCATAATTATATCCTGAATGATGATCTGTACCTGTTCTGTTCCAGCTACTATCTTTAAATACTTCCGGATTAAAAGTAAATAGAATATCTCCAGATCGTTTTTGATTGTGACCCCTAAACAACAATCTCTCTTGATAACCTGAAGATTCTGGGAATCGGTTTATTTCTGAAGTTATATAAACAGTACTAATGAGTTTGTAGGTCAACAATTTACGTGACACTACGGACTTCAATTCTTGAATATCAATGTTATGCTCTTCCATTTTTTGATGGTCTAAAAAAATCTGGTTATTAATTCTACTTAAGGCCAAATTTGAAACTTTATAGGTGTCAAATAATTTATCGTTTACATCTTTTAGCATAGCATTTAAATCAAACAATCCTGATGGGATTTTGTTGTCTTCTAAATAGGAAGGCACATGAGGAGCGCCATGGTCTGAAGTTAAAAAGACTGTATACTCACCTTTTCCAACTTGTTGATCAAGAGCATTAAATAAACGTTCAAGTTCAAGATCTAAACGCAAATAGGTGTCTTCGACTTCTATAGAGTTTGGCCCATAATCATGACCAACCTTATCTGTACTTGAGTAGCTAACCGTTAATACATCTGTAATATTATCTTTTCCTAATTGTTCAGCTTCAATGGCTTTTAAAGTGAAATCGGTTGTGAGAGTATTTCCAAAAGGAGAATTTGCTACAACATGAAAACCGCCATTTTCAGTTTTTAACTCCGCTAAGTCGTGAGGAAAACTTGATTGTTTTTCTCCTTTCAATACTCGTTCGTACCTGTTTGCATCTGTTCCGCTTTCTTTATATGAATTGATATCATAAAGAGTATTCCACGTTTTAAAATAACGTTTTGCAGTTCCTTTTTCATTAAACTCATCTACCCATTTTGGAAGTGACTCCATATAAAATGTGCTTGAGATCCAGTTCCCTTTTCCATCATGATCATAATCCCACCAATAGGCAGCGTTCGCTGAATGTCCAGCAGACAAAATAGCTCCTCTATGCTTTACAGAAATTCCAATCGTTTTTCCTCTCATTTGAGTAAACAATCGATTTTCATCGGCAAAGGTGGATGCTAGCATTTGTACTGGAGACTTCTTGCCATCATTACTTAATGTACCCAATGACTCTACAGAATTATCTTCAACACAATTCACATTTCGTTTTAATTCTTTATCGAACCAATCATTACCTATAATACCATGATATTTAGGAGTAGTTCCTGTAAATACAGAAGTATGTCCAGGACCCGTTTTAGTCGGTATAAAATTAAAATGATTGTTTTTACAATTAAAACCTTCGTTGATCATACGCTTAAATCCGCCTTCTCCAAACCTATTATAAAATCTAGTAAGGTAATCGTAACGCATTTGATCAACTACAATCCCTACAACTAGTTTAGGACTGCTTGTTTCAAAAGTCGTACTTTTCTCTACAGTTGAAATTCTGTTTTGAGCATTAAAACTTGAAGCTATAAAAACTGTAAAAGCAAAGACTAAAAAGTTCTTTATCATTGTATTTGTATTTCTAACTCCAAAAATACAGATTTTAGAACATCGCAGTTTAAAATTAAGGTTAAATAAGATTAGTTTTTTTACTTTAGCATAATCAAATTACACTATGCAATACCTTCATAATATTGGCACCTATTTTTTAATGATTGCTGAGATGTTTCGCAAACCTACCAAATGGTCTGTAATGCGAACACTTATCTTGAAAGATATTGACGACCTTATAATTGGTTCTTTAGGTATTGTAGCGTTCATTTCATTTTTTGTTGGTGGTGTAGTTACTATTCAAACAGCATTAAATATTAGCAACCCATTAATTCCTAAATATTTAGTTGGTTTTGCTACTAGACAGTCAGTAATATTAGAATTTGCACCTACATTTATTTCCATAATTATGGCAGGTAAAGTGGGGTCATTTATCACATCAAGCATTGGCACAATGCGAGTTACCGAGCAAATTGATGCTTTAGAAGTGATGGGTATTAACGCATTAAATTACTTAGTGTTTCCAAAGTTCATTGCCCTAATGCTATATCCTTTTGTAATTTCTATTGCAATGTTTTTGGGTGTTATAGGCGGAATGGCTGCCTGTGTTTATGGTGGCTTTAGTACTTTAGAAGATTACATTACTGGTGTACAAACCGATTTTATACCATTTCATATTGCATATGCCTTTATAAAAACGATTGTTTTTGCTTTTCTATTAGCAACAATTCCGTCGTACTATGGTTTTTATATGCGAGGTGGTGCACTAGAAGTTGGTAAAGCCAGTACATCATCATTTGTTTGGACAAGTGTCATGATTATTTTATTAAACTATATATTAACCCAAATGCTTTTGAGCTAATGATAGAAGTAAAAAACTTAGAGAAATCATTTGGAGATGCACATATTTTAAAAGGCATTAGTACCACTTTTGAAAAAGGCAAAACCAGTTTGGTAATTGGGCAAAGTGGATCTGGAAAAACTGTTTTTCTAAAATGCTTATTAGGATTATTCACACCAGAATCTGGAACCATCTCTTATGATGGAAAAATATATTCTAAACTTAGTGATGATGAAAAACGGAATTTAAGAGCAAAAATGGGAATGGTATTTCAAGGAAGTGCTCTTTTTGATTCTATGACGATTGCAGAAAATGTGATGTTTCCGTTACGAATGTTTACAAAACAAACCAAAGACGAAATGGAAGATCGTGTCAATTTTGTGCTTAAAAGAGTAAATCTTACCGATGCTCACCACAAAATGCCAAGTGAAGCTTCTGGAGGAATGCAAAAACGTGTTGCTATTGCTAGAGCTATTGTAAATAACCCTAAGTATCTGTTCTGTGATGAACCAAATTCTGGTTTAGACCCAAAGACTGCTATGGTAATTGACAACCTAATTCAAGAGATTACAGATGAATACAATATTATAACTGTAATTAACTCTCACGATATGAATTCTGTAATGGAAATTGGTGAAAAAATCGTCTTCTTAAAAGACGGTCTCAAAGCATGGGAAGGTTCAAAAGAAAACATTTTTAAAACAGACAATAAGGTTGTAACTGATTTTGTCTATTCTTCCGAATTATTTAAAAAAGTACGTAAGATGTACATCGAAGAAAACGAGTAACTAGTTTCTTCTAATTAAAACAGTATCTACCTTAAGCTCTTCTTTTAGCCATTTTTGCAAAGCTCTTTCTCGAACTAGAACAATACTATCTTCAATAGAAACTTTCCATCTCACATTAGCTACTGTAACCGTATCGATATTTATAAAATCTTTAGATTCTAGCATTTTTGAATATCCAAAAAATTCCAAATCATTAAATCGAACCTTAGCATCACGAGATAAATTGGTAAAGGATACCGCATTAACCGTTGAGTTCTTCGATTCTATCTGTTTATTTAAATTGGTAATACTAGCTTTAAGATCTTCAACTTGATTTTGAAGTCCAGTAATGATTAAATCTTTTTGATCTAAATCTCTTATTGCTCTATCATAAGCGTCCACTACCTTATCAAAGCCTCTATTCTTGTTACCTTTAATATCTAATTCAAAGTCTTTAATTTCGTCGTAATTCTTTATTTCATTATTTAAATCGGCAATCGTAGCGTCTGATACTTCGCCATTAAAATACAATGCAATGGTTTTCTCTTCCCAGTTTGGTGTACCATTTTGAAACCAAAGTTCACGGTTAGATTGCACCTCATCAACAATAAAACTATTATAGTCATTTTCTAATCCACTATTTTTAAGAACTCTTAAAAACGTTATCGTAGGATAAATCATTACGAGTACTGCAACTAAAGCAGCAAATCTGGCTATCCTTCTTCTCTTAGCCGAGTTTGCATATTTAAGCATTGGGAATCTTAATACTTTTAAAACTATAAATGTTGCCAAAGCAATAAATATGGTATTAATAGTAAATAAATTCATGGCTCCCCAAAAATAGGCCCAATTACCATCAGCCAAGCCATAACCTGCTGTACACAATGGTGGCATTAAAGCAGTAGCAATTGCTACTCCAAAAATCACGGATGCAATAGTTCCTTTTTTAGTACGTGCAATAATTAAAGCTAGACCACCAAAAAATGCAATTAATACATCTCGTATATCTGGTTTCACTCTACCTAAAAGCTCTGAAGTTTCTTGATTTCCTAGCGGGAAAAATTTGAAGAACAAAAATGCCGTTAATAAACTTAAAACGATCATTGTAGTCAAATTGATAAGCGAACGTCTCAACGTATCAATATCATTTATTGCTATTGCCATTCCAATCCCAAGAATTGGACCCATTAATGGAGAAATTAACATGGCACCAATAACTACTGCAGTAGAATTTGCATTCAAACCTACCGAAGCAACCATTATTGAACAAACTAAAATCCAAGCCGTTGCACCTTTAAATGAAACATCTCCTTTTATTGCAGTAATTGTTGCATCTCGGTCTGTATCATCTCTAAAATCTAAAAGCTCGGTCAAGAATTTTTTTGTACTCTCCCACAAACCTTTAGCATCTTGCTTAACCGCTTCTTTAGATTGCTCTACTGCTGCATCTTTTTTAATTTCTTCTTCTGAGAAATCGAATTTACTCTCTTCACTCATATATTATCCGTAATATTCTCCAAATTTATCTTTCACTTTTTGGAGTACTTTTTTAATATCTTGTTCCTTTGTCTTTGGAAAGATAAGCAAAACTTCGTCTTTATCTACAATAATGTAATCCTGTAAACCATCAACAACAACAATTTTATCGCCTTTGGTGCGAATCATATTACCTGAAGCATCCTCTGTCAATGTTCTAGAATTAACGACAGCATTGTTGTTTTCATCCTTATCCAATTTATCATAAAGGCTTCCCCAAGTTCCTAAATCGTTCCAATCAAAAGTTGCTGGCAATACAAACACATTTTTAGAGAATTCCATAATAGCATAATCCACTGATATATTTTCAGCTTTGCCATAATTATCTCTGATAAAGTCATCTTCAAAATCTGTATTGTAAACCTCTATTCCTTTTTCAAAGAGTTGATATAGATTGGGTTGATTTTTCTTATAGGCGTTAACTACACTAGACACACTCCACATAAAAATACCTGCATTCCATAAAAAATTGCCTTGAGCTATGAATTCTTTAGCCGTTTCATAATCTGGTTTTTCACGAAATTGATTTACAGCTTTGATATCATCATTAGAAGACGAATTATACTCGATATAACCATATCCTGTATTTGGGAAAGTTGGCTGAATCCCTAAGGTCATAAGGGCATCATTTTTAGTACAGAAATCAAAAGCTTGCTGAACATTATCAGTAAAAGCCGCTTCATCTTCAATCCAATGGTCACTCGGAGCAACAATCATAACTGCATCTTCATTCTCTTTTTGAATTTTTAATGCAGCATATAATATACAAGGTGCAGTATTACGCATTGCTGGTTCTAACACTACTTGACGTTTTGTAACTTCAGGCAATTGTTCAAACACTAAATCATTATAACGTTCATTGGTTAAAATGAAGATGTTCTCTTTCGGAATTAAATTAGCAAGTCGATTAAATGTTTTCTGAATTAGTGTATCACCAGTTCCAAGCATATCGTGAAATTGCTTTGGAAAATCTTGTGTACTTACAGGCCAAAACCTTGACCCTACTCCTCCAGCCATTAGTATGGCGTAATAATTTTTATTCATCTTAATTTTTTAATAATTCAACCTCAGCATTGGAATTAAACAAATATAATTTACCTGTATTAATCTCTATACATTCGTATCTAGTTCGTCGTTTTGCACCTGTCTTAAATATGCGACCATTGTCTAATTTAAATGTGCTATGCAAAGGTAATTCAAATATAAAGGTTTTATCGTTCGGAGCGTCGAATTGCTTTAATGCATAGGCGAGTTGAACGTCTGTATCGCTAGACGCTTTTGGATTTTTAAAATGTCTGGCTAGCAATGGCAATATATTCTCAGGAAAGATTCCGGGATTCATAAATGGCAACATTAAATGTTGAAACGTTCGTTTCCATTCAATTCCATGAGGCTTAATGAGCCTACCATAATTATTATAGGCTTCAAAATGTGCTATTTCATGAATCAAGGTTATTAAAAATCTATACGTGTTTAAATTAGAATTTACTGTGATTTGGTGTCTTCCATTAGGCAAACTTTTATAATCTCCATGCCTAGTTTTCCGCTCTTTCTTAATCTTTACAACAAGACTATCATGTTTTAGTAATTCTAAAACCTGAGGTACTGCTTTTATAGGAATATATGCTTGGAGTGTGTCTTGCATGGAGTAAAAGTAAATGAATTATTTGAAGATAAAACAGAGTGGTTTCTTAAAAATGTAATAAAGTTGTTTTAATTTTTAAAAAGTAACATCGTAGAATTTCCATTAACATTCAAAATGTATAAACCTTCAGATGTATCTTGTGGAAACTGAAGTTTTGTTCTTCTACTGAATTCGTTAAAATCTACATCAAGGATTGCAATTTGTCGACCTCTTATATCAAATAAACTAAACGAATCTAGAGCATTTGTTCTAGTAATAATAACTTCAAAATTCACGACTGGATTTGGGAATACAATTTGACTCTCGTCTTGAACACTATCGATTTCACCATTAAAGTATGGCACTGCGAAATCAAATGCATCAAGACCTACTTTTTCACCAATGATTCTTCCTGGAAGGTCATCTGCTGGTGGATGAATTCCTCCCCAAATTCTAGACAAACTTGTTTGATCTGAGGCATCTCTATAAGTTGCCCATTGCAAAGTAACATCAACAGAAGGTCCTTCTTCAAAGACTAAAAATTCATTTTGCTTTGCTACAAATTCTCCAATTCCACCAGGGAAAAATTCGTTACCAGTAAATTTAGTAAGCACTTCAGCAGCAGCACGTGAATAGGTAGAATGACCAGAAACAAAACCTGCAAAAGGAGGAGTCACAAATGTTGGGCGTTGGTAAGGCCACCAATTTTCGGCTAAGATCCATCCTACACCTGCTTCATCTGTTTCTTCATCTTCAATAAAACCTGGACCTCTCCATGTATATAATTTAATCTTATCTAAATGCTGATTATCACTTCCTACCAATGGATCTCCAGTATTAACAACGTCAACGTAACCATCTACTAACGGAATTCCTCCAATATTATAATTAGGTAATGTCTCATCTGTACTTTGGCCTAAAAGCGCCATAAATCTTATTGCTGAAATTGGTCTCACATAGTCATACCAACCTTTTATACTCCATGACGAGATAGCTGCATCATGCATTGTTCCTCCTAAAATAAAATACGATTTAACATCCCATTCTAAATCCTCTAAAACCTCTCCTTCTCCCTGAAATCTTTTTTCTAATAATGGATGTTCATTTACATAATTTAAAATCGTAAACCAATGTCCTGGAGGAGTTTCAGAATCTGGACCATCTGCCCAGAACTCTGCTAAAACTCTAGAATAATCTCCTCTTGGAACTATATTGGGCGCGTACGATTGACCTGTAACTGGATTTTGAGAATGACCAGTTCCAATATCGCCTCCTTCAAAAACATTATAGAAATTAGGATAATCTTCATATTCGGAAGGAAACGCATCAATATTTGTATTACCAATAGCTCCAGGAGAAATATCCCAAAACACACTATCGTTAGGATCAAGGTGCGAGCCCCAAATAGACACCATTGAAAAACCTAACTTATATGCATCACTTGACGTATTGTTTTCAGTTAAGCTCAAATTAGGTGGAGCACTTGGATCATTATATACTTTGTAAGCATCTCCATCTCTCTCATAAGTGGTGCTTTCTCCTTCGGTCATAGCAAAAGGTAAAACGTTACCCCATTCTGGACTTAAAAAATCTATCGTAGACCCAGAGATAAGATTACCACTTTGATCAATATAAGTGTCTAAACTTAAAGGTTGCCAACGGTTAGGGTTTTGCATTTCTACTATTGTTGGAATGACTGGTGCCAATGCAGAATTCACAGGTTGATAATATGCATTATCAAACTGAGTAGATTCTCTAGAACCATCAATATTACCATATGCTATAATAGTTTCAGCAATATAATTCCCAAGTGCTGCTGCATTACCAAATTGATAAACTGTTGAAGTCGCTGTTTCGGTATCATAGCCTAATTGATCCATTATTAAATCGAATAAACGTTGTGTCTCTTCAACATTTGGAGAATTCTGGAAACGATAACTCAGTAATTGGTACATCGCATAACTAATTGCCTTTTCCCTTGAAGCTTCGATACTCTCTATTGGGATGAAATTTTCAAGCGTACTACTAAAATCATTTAAGGAATTACCTATGAGATATGGTCTCGCTACTTCATCATAAATAGCCCAAGCATCATACATGGCAACACTAGAATGAAATAAATTTCTAGCATGAACTGTCGGTCTTGCAAAATCATTTCTTATGGCTTGGAGTAAAACTTCATTCCATACTCTAGCGATAGAAACGTCTTCTGGGATTTCACTTACGTTTAATGATACTTCAATATTGTCCTCGAGACTAAAACACATTCCATTTGTTTCTCTAATTGTTAAGCTTCCTGTTTCAATTAGACCCCATTTTACAGTTATTGTACTTGTGCCTTGACCTTCAATAATTTCGCCTCCTGACACTTGCCAAACTGAAGTTGAACCAGGAACAATAGGATAAGTATACGTTTCTGTAACTAAAAATCCAGAAGACGTATTCCCTGAGATTTGATAGGATTCCAAATAGGTACAACTTCCGTCATCTAAAGTTGCATTAGGATCATATGTACATGAATCTGGATCTGTACATCCATTAATTTTCTGACTGGGAGCAATATCTAAAGCGGTTATTCCTTCACCTTCAATTGCTCTTACAATTGTATTTGCATCTAAATTCTGATAGAATTCAACTAATCCAGAAGGCCATTTTATTTCTAATTCAGTAATTACATTTTCATTTCCGAGACCAAAATGAACAGCTTGTAAGCTTTGTGATAAAAATCCAACACCTGTATAGTAGCGCTTAAATTGCCCTTGATTAGTTGTAATTGTTAATGTTGTACCAATGGCATCTCTATTTGAAACCGTTCCTTGAAGAAGTACTTTAAACCAGTTTTGTGTTATTGGTTCGTCAAAATTTAAAAGTTTGTTTTCATAAAAAAACGAGGACTGATCAGAATTAGTTACAAAAATATCTAAATCACCATCATTGTCATAGTCAAAATCTACAGCTTCTACACTAACCGTTAAATCATTAAAATTAACGATATCTGAGTTATCTTCAAATCCTGTTTGTCCTTCAACAGCCAAGTTTTTATAGTATACATTGTTTTCAGTAGAACGATCTTCAAAAGCATAGCCATTTACAATAATTAAGTCTTCATCTCCATCGAGGTCAAAATCAGCAAAGCGCGTTCCCCAAGACCAACCTGTTTCAGTAATATTATTTGCGGCTGACACTTCAGTAAAATTGTTAGAACCATCATTTTGCAATAATGCATTATCATCAATTCCTGTTAGAAAAATATCAAAGGCGCCATCCAGATTGAAATCACCAAAAGTAATTCCCATATCATCCAACATATTATCAAGACCAAAATTTGGTGCCTGATCAGTAAATGTCTCTCCATTTTGATTGATGAATAAGCTATTAGGATCATTAAAATCGTTTGTAACATACAAATCCATCCAGCCATCATTATTAATATCAAAAGGAACAGCCCCATAACTTGCTAGTTCTTCGGTCGCTTGAATATTGGTTTGAAAAGTAACATTCGAAAACGTGCCATCTCCATTATTGACATAAAGTGAATTACTAACGCATTCATTCCAGTCGCTTATATACATATCTAAAAAACCATCGTTATTATAGTCGAACCAAGTTGCACCTGTATTTCTGCAATTATTACTACCATTGAAACCTGCAGATTGAGTAACTTCTATGAATGTTCCATCACCTTCATTATGAAATAATTGTACTTTAAAAGAATGCGTAAAAAACACATCTGGAAAACCATCGTTATCATAATCTCCAAAAGAAACACCATGTTTAAAACCATCTAAACCATAAAAAGGTTCTGTACCATCTGAAGGAAGCAAATTTGTAAGACCAGCTTCAAGTGTAACATCTGTAAAACTTCCGTTATTATTGTTTCTGAAGAGCTTGCTTTCAGTCGTAATTTCACCTTCAAGGTCTTGCTTAATTGCAACTACAAAAATATCTAAGTCAAAGTCTGCATCGTAATCTACTACTGCTACTCCATTGTTATTCTCTAAGTTCCCAAATCCTGAATTAGCTTCGACACGTTCAAAATTTTGAGCAAAGAGTATCTGAGTACAACACAAAGTGAACAATACAAAAGCAAAATGATACTTATGAAAATGTAATAGTAATTTCAACGGAACAATTTTTTATAAAGATAATAATTAGAGGACAAAAAAGACAAATAGTTAGTCTTAAGAATCAATCAATAAGTTTCTTATAGCTTCCATATTATTGAAAGCAAATGTCGCTTCAGATTTTAATTCATTATTATAATCATGAGCAGTATAACCAATGACATCAAAGCTTCCATTTTTTGCAGCTCGAACACCAGTTAAACTGTCTTCAATAACAATACAATCTTCAGGTTTAAATCCTAAGCTTTCAGCAGCCCAAACAAACACGGCAGGACTTGGTTTCCATTTTTGAATTGTATAACAACTAAAGATATTATTTTCAAAATAAGGCAGTAAGCCTGTGAGTTCTAAATTCAGTCTGATTTTGTTTTCAGGTCCACTTGAAGCCACACAATAAGGAACTTTAAGATTTTTAACCAAATCTGTCACACCTTCAACTGGTTTAATATTGGCTTTAAAAGCTTCAAAACTTTTTTGACGATATCTATCTGAGAAATCTTCAGGAATAGGTTGATTAATAAGTGTTGCAATCTTATCTAAACAAGATTCCATTTTTCCGCCTTTAAAATGTTTATAAGCGTATTCTAAATTAATATTAGCTCCCAATTCATTAGCCATATCAACCAAAACTTGATTTCCGATAGGTTCACTATCAACTAAAACGCCATCGCAATCAAAAATAACACACTTATATTTAGGCATATTATGGTGTAGAATTTGAAACTTGTAATACTTTACCGTTATAATATTTGTTTCCGTTAAGAGAAAACTCCTGAATGTATTTCGCCATTTCTATTGCTGTAGTTGGCGCATCATAATCTGGAAATGCCTCTTTAAGCATTTCAGTTTGAACAGCACCTAGAGCAAGCACGTTAAACTGTGGACCAGTTTCTTTGTATTCTTCAGCTAATAATTCGGTAAGCGTAATTACAGCTCCTTTACTAGAACTATAAGCTGCTAAACCAGGGAATTTCATGCTCCCTTGAATGCCTCCCATCGAACTGATGTTCACTACGTGTCCATCGTTCTTCATAAAAGGAACTACTACACGAGTCATTTCAGAAACTCCAAACACATTAGTTTCATATACTTTTGAAAAATCTTTAAATGAGGTTTCTGCAAATGGTTTGTTGAGCAACATTCCTGCATTATTGATTAGTATATCTACGTGTTTATATTCGTTTTCAATAAACTGAGTCACTTTTGTATAATCGTCTTCATCACATAAATCAAATGAGAAAGAAGTGATATTATCAAAATGAAGATTACTCACTGGTTTTGCATTTCTTGATAATGCTAATACATTATGACCTTGATTGGCAAATAAATGAACTAATTCAAATCCAATACCACGACTAGTTCCTGTGATGATAATATTTTTACTCTTGCTCATACATTACAATTTCTTTAGTTTCAGTATTACTCATCTGCTCTATCGCAGGAATAGTTTTATTAATTACACTCGCCATAAATTCAAAATTCAATTCACCTATTTCATCATCTGCATGATGATAGTAATCAAAATTTGAAAGGTCACAAGATGATATTGATTGACAAGGAACTTTAAATTGATTATAAAATGGATAGTTATCAGATCGTTTGAAAAGTTGATACTTTATAGCAACTTCAGAAGATCCAATATAATTACTTTGTTTGATATATGAATTCATTTTTTCTGCCATATTAGACAATTCATATCCTGATAAAAACACCTCATAATCTTTATTCTTTAATGGAACTCCAACCATTTCAAGATTAACCATTGCATAAAGGTTTAAATTTTCAGATTTTAAGCGTTTCGCTAAATGCTTAGATCCTAACAATCCCATTTCTTCTGCAGAAAAAAGAGTAAACATAATACTACGTTTATTACTCTTTGATTGAGCAAAATACTTTGAATAAGCGATGATAGCAGCTGTACCTGAAGCATTATCATTAGCTCCATTAGCTAAACTATCCTTTTCTGTCAACTTACCTCCATGTTTTTTTATGCCATTTCCATAACCAATATGATCATAGTGTGCTCCTAAAATAATGACCTCTTTTTTTAGTACATCATCTGTACCTTCAATAAATCCTACAACATTGAAAGCATCTAAACTATCTATTTTAAAATGATCTCTATAGGTTTTAAAATAAGGTTTAACACCATAAGATTCAAACTGGTTTTCAATATAAGTAGCCGCTTTATCAATACCTTCACTCCCAGCGTAACGACCTAGTAAATCATCTGATGCTAAAAAACTAACCATTTCTCTAACTTCAGTGCTTGTAATTGTTACTGGCTCCGATTCTATCTTGGTTTTACAACTTAGAATAAGTAATAATAGACATAGGGACAAGGTGTATTTCATTGTTGATTTTTAATATTGGATTTAAAGATAAAAATCCTGAATTGAATATATTATCAAATCAGGACTTTTATAATAAGTCTTCTCACATTCTCTACGAATGTATTTTTTTTGATGTGTTACACTAACATTGTCACAGGATTCTCTACGTATCCTTTTAATGTTTGAAGGAATTGAGATCCTGTTGCGCCATCTACAGTTCTATGATCACAAGCTAATGTTAATTTCATTGTATTTCCAGCGACCACTAGTCCATTTTTAACAACTGGTTTTGCAACAATTGCTCCAACAGATAAAATTGCTGAATTTGGCTGATTGATAATTGAAGTAAAACTTTCAATACCAAACATTCCCAAGTTAGAAATAGTAAACGTACTTCCTTCCATTTCGTCTAAGGACAGCTTTTTGCTTCTTGCTTTACCTGCATACTCTTTTACTGCTGCTCCAATTTGAGTTAAACTTTGCTCATTTGCAAATCGAACAACAGGAACTAACAATCCGTCAGGTACAGCTACAGCAACTCCAATATGAACATGATTATTCAATTGCATTCTGTCATCAAACCATTGTGAATTCACTTGTGGATGCTCTTTTAAAGCTAAAGCACAAGCCTTCACTATCATATCATTATAAGAAATCTTAGTATCAGGCAACGAATTATATTGCACTCTAAATGCCATAGCGTTTTCCATATCAAACTCCACATTTAAATAATAATGTGGTGCAGTGAATTTAGATTTTGCCAAGTTTTTAGCAATAGCCTTACGCATATTAGAGTTTGGCACCTCATCAAAATCTTCTTGACCAGTAGGCACAAATTTACCAACAGAAGCAGATTGAGCTGCAGGTATAAAGTTTTCTATATCACGTTTTACAATTCTTCCATTCTCACCAGAACCATTAACTTGAGATAAGTTAATCCCTTTTTCTTCAGCCATTTTTTTGGCTAAAGGAGATACAAATACTCTTTCGTTAGAATTTGAGTTTGTTTTTGGTGTAGCAACTTTAGGCGTTTCTTTTTTAACTTCTACTTGTTTTGGTGCCTCTTCTTTTTTTACTTCGGAACCTGAGCCTCCTACTTTAAAGCTTTTAGCGATTCCTGAAACATCAGTTCCTGATGGTCCGATAATAGCTAAAAGCGCATCAACTTTTGCCGAATCTCCTTCTTGTAAACCAATATGTAATAAAGTTCCTGATTGGAATGATTCAAATTCCATAGTTGCTTTATCTGTTTCAATTTCAGCAAGAATATCTCCTTCTTCTACATTGTCTCCAACGTTTTTTAACCATGTTGCCACAGTTCCTTCTTCCATTGTATCACTCAAACGAGGCATTGTTACTACAATGACACCTTCAGGTAATTCCTGAGATTCTTCGCTAACGCTCTGTACAACTTCGTCTTCTGTTTTTTCTTCGGAAACTTCAACTTTCTCATCAGAAGTACTTCCATTAAGTAATCCTGAAATATCTTCTCCATTTTCTCCAATAATTGCTAATAACGTATCCACTTTAGCAGTTTCTCCTTCTTTAATACCGATGTGAAGTAAAGTTCCTTCATTGAAAGATTCAAACTCCATCGTCGCTTTATCTGTTTCGATTTCAGCTAAAATATCACCTTCTTCAATTTTGTCTCCTACTTTTTTCAACCAAGTAGCGACAGTACCTTCTTCCATGGTATCGCTCAAACGAGGCATATTTATTACTTCTGCCATAGCTTATATTTTGTGTTGTATAAATGGATAATCTTCTTGTTCGTATACTGCGTCGTACATCACGTTCTTTTCTGGATAAGGTGAATCTTCAGCAAATTTCTCACATTCTTTAACCAAATCCTTTACGCGTTTATCAATAGCGGCTAAATCATCTACACTTGCATATTTCTTTTCTAAGATAATATCTTTCACCTGAGTAATCGGATCAATTTTCTTGTATTCTGCAACCTCATCTTTAGTTCTATAGTGTTGGGCATCACTCATTGAGTGTCCTCTGTAACGATATGTTTTCAACTCTAAAAATGTTGGTCCATCGCCACGTCTTGCTCTTGAAATAGCTTCATCAAAAGCTTCAGCTACTTTTATAGGATTCATTCCGTCAACTGGTCCACAAGGCATTTCATAACCTAAACCTAATTTCCAAATATCGGTATGACTTGCCGTACGTTCTACGGATGTTCCCATTGCATAACCATTATTTTCACAAACGAAAACTACAGGCAATTTCCAAAGCATAGCCATGTTAAATGTTTCATGTAATGATCCTTGACGTGCAGCACCATCACCAAAACAACATAATGTAACGCCATCACTTCCATGGTATTTATCTCCAAATGCAATTCCAGCACCCAAAGGAATTTGACCACCAACGATACCATGACCACCATAAAAACGATGTTCTTTTGAAAAAATATGCATTGAACCACCAAGACCTTGTGAGGTACCTGTCGCTTTTCCATACAATTCAGCCATAACTCGCTTAGGATCAACTCCCATGCCAATTGGTTGAACGTGATTTCTATAAGCAGTAATCATTTTATCTTTAGTGAGATCCATAGCATGAAGTGCTCCGGCTAGAACGGCTTCCTGACCATTATATAAATGAAGAAATCCTCTTACTTTTTGTTGAATATATACTGCAGCTAGTTTGTCTTCAAACTTTCTCCAGAAATACATGTCTTCATACCATTTTAGGTAAACCTCTTTTGTTATTTTTTGCATTTAGTTCCGTATTGATAAAAAATAATACTTCAGATTAATTATCTCAAGCTTCAATTATGAGATCCTAATATAAAATTAGGTCAAGCGAATAACAAAAGTAACACATTAGATAGTAATGAAAAAACGGAAAAACGGAAAAGTTTTCACGAAATCGTTATAGAAAACTTCTATCGAATCCAAGTGGCAATAAATTTGCCAAAGAATTAGATTTCACAACCTTTCCTGTTTCACCCATGAAATAGATTTCAATAGGCGATTCTTGTTTTACTTCGTACTCAGCAATAGCTTGTCTGCATGCGCCACATGGTGGAATTGGTGTAATTGTTTGGTTATTTCTTGAACCAGCAGTTAACGCCATTCTTACAATTTTTGCATCAGGATATTGAGATCCAGCATAATAAATTGCTGTTCGTTCTGCACACAAGCCCGAAGGGTAGCATGCATTCTCTTGATTATTACCCGTTACAATTTGATTGTTATCTAATAAAATTGCCGCACCTACACTAAAGTTTGAATATGGCGCATAGGCTTTTTTACGTGCCTCTATAGCTTTTTCCATTAAGGATGCTATATCAGAAGGTAACTCGTTAAAGCTATCATATACTGTAAGTGTAGACTCTATTTTAATATCCTTCATTTGATGTTGTATTAGACAAAAAAACTATTGCTTAAATGAAACAATAGTTTTTTTATTTGATATTAATACTGAATTCTAGTATTCATCATATTCATTATCTCCAAAGTTAAATACAAGAGAAAAACGCAATGTATTCTCTAGTGGACTCTGCACTTTTGATGCTGAGAACAAGTATGATAAATCTATATTTATTGTTGTGTATTTAAATCCTGCTCCTAAAGCAAAAAACTTTCGTGCACCTTTTTCTTCAGCTTCATTAAAGTAACCTGCTCTAAATGCAAACGAATCTTGGTAAGTATATTCTGCTCCTAAAGACCAAGTAAATTCTTGAAGTTCTTCACTAAACCCTCCTGGCGCATCGCTGAAAGATTGAAAAACTCCTTTAGCGAAACTCACATTGTTGTCTTTTCCAGCAATAATATAATTTTCTTCTTCAAGGGTCACTTCATCTTCATCTTCCTGGAATCCTGGAGTTTCACCACTTTCATTGTACTCAAAACGAGTTCCTAATTCTGGAGGAGTTGGTACTAACAATTTAGTAACTTCAGCAGTTATAGCTAGTTTATTATAATCATCAAAGATAAAATCAAAACCTCCACCTAATCTTAATGTTGTTGGTAAGAAGTTTTCTCTACCTCCATCATCATATTTGATTTTTGGTCCTAAATTTTGAATTGCAAAACCTGCTCTCCAACGTCCATTAAAACTATCATAAGCTTCTTCTTCACTTTGGTAATAACCAGCAATATCTACTCCAATAGAACTTGCAGCAGCAGCATTTGCATCAACAGCTTGAATTCTTAAATCTGAACGTAAGTAACGTAAAGCAACAGCCATAGAAAACTGATCTGCTAATCGTAAAGAATATGACGCATCAAATGTAAGCTCGTTTGGTTGTTCGATTAAAGCTTCAGAAAATTCATCTTGTACAATCTCTATTTCTCCAAGGCTAAAGTATTTAAAACTAACAGCAAATGCACTACGATCGTTTAACCTATTGAAATAAGTCACGTTTCCTAGAAAAATATCATTAACTAATCTACTTAAGTATGGTGTATAATTAACACCAATACCTGATTTAGCTAATGAGAATGAGTATTTTGCTGGGTTCCATTGTTGAGAGTTCGCATCTGCTGATGTAGCAACACCAACATCTCCCATACCTGCAGCACGTGCATCGGAAGCAATTAACAAGAAAGGAACTCCTGTAGTAATAACTCTAGAATCAGAACTATTTGGAATAATAATAGTTTCTTGTGCATTAGTTATATTAAATAATGAAACTGTAATAAGGGCTAAAATGTATTTTTTCATCTGTAATTTGTTATCTTTTTCGGTAATTTTAAGCTACCTAGCAATTAGGCAAATATAAATCTTTATTAGAGTATTACAAGTTTTTCAATTTTTTCAACTTGTTTATTTAAACGATTGGATCTTACTTTTAGTTTATAAATATAGACACCTTTACCAATTTTATCGCCAAAGTCATCTCTACCGTCCCAAACAATATCTTTAGATATTGAACTTGTTACTTTACTTCCTCCGTTAGTTTGTCCATTTAGGGTCCTCACCAATTTACCAGAAACTGTAAAGATCTGTACTGAAACGTCTAAAACATCAGGACTATTGTGATTGAACCAAAATTCAGTATAATCAATAAACGGATTTGGATAATTTAAAACATTATCAATAACTAATCCTTGATCTTTATCAAATACAACAAATTGTATTTCTGATAATGACGAATTATTGTAAACATCCCAAGCCTTAAGGCTTAATGTATGCAAACCTGGTTCTAAATCTCTGAATGGATAACTTACTTTTCCATTTTGATAATCATCAACATTTGCTTGATAGTAATCATTTAAAACAAAAGGGTTTGTTTCATCACCATCAATAATTGCAACAATATCGTGACCGATTCCGCTTGCAGTATTAATTCCATTTTCATCTTGTAGTCTTGCTATAAGTGAAGGTTGTTCATTTGTGATACCACCAGAAACGAAATTTTCATCATTCATAAACAGGTTTATAACAGGACCAATATTATCTTCAGCTGCATCTTCATTAATTCCTCCAACTTGGATATCAAAACTAGAACCTGCTCTATTTTCTAAAGGCAGTGTTCTCATTGTATAGAAGTTTACTTTACCAGGACCAACAGGTATTCCTATATCTCTAGGCACAACAAACTCAAATTCAAACTGTCCATTCGCAACCGTAGCTTGACCTTTAAAAATGACTTCACCTAAAGTTTTAAAGTCCATAATTACAGGCTGACCATTATTAGTTTGATTATCATTATTTAAGGTTTGCCTATCTATTTCTTTATCAAATATTGTGGCCGTTAAAATGCCGTTATAGTCAGAAAGCAAATTGCCAGATTCATTCACAACTTCTCCAGTGAGTTTCACCTTACCAAGGGCTTGTAATACATCTGTATCACCACCAATTGGTACATCATTAATTTTTGTTAATCTCACATCTGGTTTAGCAAAAGCTAATTTCATAGCAGGATCTCCAATGAACCAAACTAATGGTTTTTGGGGATTACTACTAATACCTGGATCATTTTTTGAAAGGCGTAATGCTTCAGCAACAGATGGATATTCGTTAGATCCAAATGCAAATAGATAAGGTTCTATAATTACATTAAAAGCCTGACCTAGACTTACAAAAATCTGTCTAGTGGTTGTAATTAAACCAATAGCTCCACCTCTTGTATTCCAATAGGTAAATTCTCCTGCAGTCTGTCTCAAAGGATCATCAAACTTCGTATACTCACAGGTAACTGTAATAAAAAGATTATACTTACAAGCATTAGATACTTCTTTAGAATCATTTTTATCAAAAATACGTTCGGCTGCTAAACCATCTTCTCCTCCATGTCCAAAATAATTAACCACAAGAGCTCCAACATCAATGGCATCTCTTATTTCTTTATTTACTTGAGGATAACGTTCTCCTGCAGAAGAGGATTCTTGAAGAAATGCATCGGAATGAATCTTTACTGCATTTAAAAATGGTTTTTCCTGTGTAATGGTATTAGCAATATCATCTGTAGTTTGCTGCAGTTCTCCTTCAAAACTTCCTATATCAACATCATCAGAAATCATTAAAATGTTATTTCTCCAATTCCCAAAAGAAGGTTCTGAGTAATACTCTTCAATCTTATCAACCAATTGCTTTGCTTGTTGTGGTGTATTTGCTAAAATTCTTCCTACCGCAATATCAGCTTTATTTGTAGTAGACATATCTCCTTCATTATCATCCATCATAACATAAAAATCATCAGACACAAAAGAACTTGTCAGACTAAAACTATTATATGAAAACCACGTAGGAACAATATTTGTATTGTTGGATATTCTGTTTTTATAATCAAAAGATGCATCTCCAAAAACACATAAATACTTCAACCTTTTGTCTGGTTCACTTGCATTATGATAGACATATCTTATCAAATTTCTTATTCCACCTATATCTTGATTTCCTGAACTGAACTCTTTATAGATTTGAGGTAGTGTTATTACCTTTACATTTAAATCATACTGTTGTCTATTAATCTCTGCAAGTCGTTCTGCTTGGGACAACATATTATTGGGAGTAATTATTATGTAATCTATATCTTGAAATTCACCTTGGCTATTTTGAAAAATAGTTCCTTTTATATTTTGATTACTTACGGATGTGTTTGCATCTCTTAAAGGCGAAAAGAAGTTTTGATTATTGATTGCTATATAATGTTTAAGACTTCCCGAAACAGCTTTAAAACTGAAGTTCGAATCTTGTTCAGAATTTGGAAGACTAGTTACATTATATTTATCTGTTATGTCCCAAACTTCTTTAACATTGGTAGTATTAGACATTAAATACTCTACAACACCATCTGAAGTCTCCACAATATTGTTTTCAAAACTTAGTTGACCACCTGTATAATTTAGTTCTCGAGTTGCTTCAACAGATACATAATCTAAATATCCTAAAGAAGACGGGTTACTACCATTATTATATTCTAGGTCTACAACTACTTCTGAAGAAGCAACAGCAAAATTCCCTTGATAAGATCCACCTGTAGCTAAAACTCCATCTGAAACTCCATTAAAATTTATGGTAGCTATATTTACAGTATTAACTTTAACTGACATTGTAGTTAGTACTTCTGACACAGTAGCTCCATAAACTTTTATTCTTGCCGGCTCCGAAGGCACTATGTTTGGAAAACTAAAGGTAAATGTCTTTTCATTTTCTATATCAAAACGATCTCCAAACCATCGTCTACCAAGTTTTACAATATTATATTCATCAACTTCATGAAATTTATAGTCCTGAAATGTTGTAACCGTAAAATCTGAGTTCTCATCAGGCTGAACCATTGTTTCAATTCGTTTCCCAGAAGACCCTCCTACATTAACATAGTAATTAGATCTATTAGAGTACGGATTAATATTGGTATTGATATTACTTTCTTCTACATTTCCATGAGGTCCTTCAGCATAAAATAAGATATAGTCTCCGTTATTAAATACACCATCACTTTCTCCAACAAACTTGATTGCATTTTCTGCTAGGTCAATGGGATAAAATTCATCGTTTGGCATAGGAATCATTGCACCTCCATTTCCGTAAATTTTAATAGTTCTCGGATCCACACTTGTATTTACACCAATATCCTCTAAAAAACTTTTTGTTATTTTAAATACGCCAGATTTCTCGACATAAAAACGTTTCCAATTACCCGAACTTAAAACAGAATTAACTATCTCTTGTGTATCAAGAGCATTTCTATTTGCAGATGATGAGCCAGAGGAATAATTAATCTGAAAAGATGTGATCTTTTTAAAAACTCCATTATCATTAATAATTGGACTAATCTTCAGAAATGCAGAAATTTTGTTTCTATCAATAGAATTAGACAACTTAAATTGAAGTGTCTTAGGGATTAAGTCTGTAGATAATGCTTTTAATTCACTACTTGACATTGTAGTATAAGATACATTAGAAAGTGTTAGAGATTTTTCATCTAACAATGTACTTATTGCCCATTGAGAAACATAGAATAGTCCTTCAGAGTCACTATAACTGAAATTTTCTTTATTAAAAGCTGGTAACTCAACTTGAAAAGATGATGTTTCTAGAGTAGTCGTGCCATCCCATTGGATTGTAAATTGTTTTTGTTGAGCAAAAGCAAAAACGGTGCACACAATAAAAGATATGAGTAACAGTTTTTTCATAGTACAAATAACGGCTATAAGGTCATGTTATTATAGCATTTCAATTTTTTATTCAAAATTACAACAATATTTGATTTAACCAACCGTTATTAAAGTCAAAATACACCGATTAACTGTTTAAAAGTCCGTTATATTGTTCAAAAAACGGGATGAAATGCAACTTTTTTTCAATCTATTTCCTAAAAAATGTTGTTATTTTACCTTTAATTGCTATATTGCGTGTCTAAAATTTAATTAGCTTACTTAAAAGTATGGATATGAAAAACGTCTTAAACCTAAGGATACTATTAGCCCTAATGATATCTTTAACAATTGTTGGTTGTAGCAGAAACTCTTCAGACAAGAATAGTTCTAGAGCCACAGGATGGAAAATTAACGATAAGAATGGTGGTTTTCAGTACAATGACAAATTCCAAGAACAAGAAACAAGCCCTGGATTAGTGTTTGTGGAAGGTGGAACATTTACTATGGGTAAAGTTCAAGATGATGTAATGCATGATTGGAACAACTCTCCTAATCAACAACACATTCAGTCATTTTATATGGATGAAAGTGAAGTTACAAATAAAATGTATACTGAATACCTTGATTGGGTAAAAAGAACTTATCCACCTGAAGAAGAAAACTACAAATTAATTTATAAAGGAGCTTTACCAGATACATTAGTATGGAGAAACCGATTAGGTTATGCTGAAATGATGACAGAAAACTATTTACGTCATCCTGGATATGGAGAATATCCTGTAGTAGGTGTAAGTTGGATTCAAGCTGTTGAATTTGCAAATTGGAGAACTGATAGAGTAGCCGAAATGGATCTTCAAAATGCTGGATACTTAGAAAGAGATTCGCATTTAACTTCTGCTGCTGATAGTAATTTCAGTACTGATACTTATATAAATGCTCCAACATTAACTTATGGAGGAAACGATAGTATTATAAACCCTGCAAAATCAAGAAAAAGAGTTCAAGTTACTGCAGCTGGTGATACCATTAATAATTACGCAAGAAGAGAATCTGGAATTATTTCTCCAGACTACAGACTTCCAACTGAAGCAGAATGGGAATATGCTGCTTTAGGTATGAGTGAATTAAGAAGCTTTAATGTATATAGAGGTCGTAAAAAATATCCTTGGGATGGACAATATACACGTTCAGGGAAAAGAAAAACTAAAGGTGATCAGTTAGCAAACTTTAAACAAGGAAAAGGTGATTACGGTGGAATTGCTGGTTGGTCTGATGATGGTGCTGATATTACTGCTCAAGTAATGAGTTATGAGCCTAATGATTATGGTTTATATGATATGGCTGGTAATGTTGCCGAATGGGTAGCTGATGTTTATCGTCCAATTGTTGATGATGAGTTTAGTGACTTTAACTACTATAGAGGTAATGTATATACTAAAAATGCAATCAATGAAGATGGAACTGTTAAAGTTGTAACTCCAGATGACATTGTATATGACACATTAAGTAATGGTCAAGTAGTTGCAAGAAACTTACCAGGTGAAATATTACAAGTGGCAGTCGATGAAGACGAAACTTATTTAAGAACAAACTTTGATAGAAGTGATAACAGAAACTTTAGAGATGGTGATAATAGATCATCTAGAAGTTACGCTACTGACTTTGACGAAGAAGAAGGTGAAAACTCTGAAGCTAGTTTAACTAGAAAAATGTATAACTCACCTAAACATAATATCGAAAGAGATTCTACAGGTAAAGTATTAAAAGAATATGATACTTCAAACCAAAGAACTTCTATGATTAATGACGAAGTAAGAGTTTACAAAGGTGGTTCTTGGAGAGATAGAGCATACTGGATTGATCCTGCACAACGTAGATATTTTCCACAAGATATGGCAACAGACTATATTGGTTTTAGATGTGCAATGTCTAGAGTTGGTTCTAAATCTCAAGGCGGTAAAAAAAGAAACTAGAATTTATATTCAATAAAATAAAAAAGTCCTAACTATAAACGTTAGGACTTTTTTATTTAAATTTATTTCATGACAATAGAAAAACTCTACGACACATTTTTGAAATGCAATTCCATATCTACAGATACTCGAAAAATAAATTCAGATTGTCTGTTTTTTGCTCTGAAAGGAGATAATTTTAATGGAAATAAGTTTGCATTGGAAGCCCTTAAAAGAGGCGCACAGTTTGTTGTTATTGATGAAGAAAAATATAATGAGCATAGTAACTGTATTTTAGTTGATAACGTATTAGAAACGTTACAAGGCTTAGCGAGACATCATAGACAAGCTTTAAACACTCCAATTATTGCATTAACTGGAAGTAATGGAAAAACAACTACAAAAGAATTGATTAATGCTGTTTTATCTACAACTTTTAAAACAAGTGCTACAAAAGGAAACCTCAATAATCATATTGGAGTTCCGTTAACCATTCTTGAATTCACAAAAGATACTGAAATTGGTATTGTTGAAATGGGAGCAAATCATCAAAAAGAAATAGAATTTTTAACAAATATTGCCTTACCAGATTATGGCCTAATTACTAATTTTGGTAAAGCTCATCTAGAAGGATTTGTTGGTATTGAAGGTGTTATAAAAGGAAAATCAGAATTATACGATCACTTAAAGACACATAATAAAATAGTATTTGTGAACTATGATGACGTAAAGCAAATTGAACAAATTGGAAACTACGAAAAGACCATTATGTTTGGCTCAAATATGTCAATGACAAGTGCGCAACCTTTCATTAATTTAAAATTTAATAGCACAAATATTAAAACACATTTAACTGGAGCATACAACTATAATAACATAGCTGCCGCTATTGCTATTGGCACATATTTTAAAGTTGATGACGACTCAATTTCTAAAGCTATTACAAATTATATCCCTTCTAATAATCGCTCTCAGATAATAGAAAAAAATTCGAATAAGATTATTCTTGATGCCTATAATGCTAATCCAACAAGTATGATTGCTGCTTTGAATAATTTCGGAAGTTTAAATGATTCTGGAAAAGTCGCTATACTGGGAGACATGTTTGAATTAGGTGAAACTGCAGCAATAGAACACCAATCTATTTCAGATTATTCTCAAAAGTTCGATATCGAACACATTTATTTGGTAGGAGAACACTTTTTTAAAACGAAGAACAACTCGAATAGAGTCTCAAGTTTTAAATCTTTTGAGGACTTAAAACATAAATTACTTAACTCGCCTTTAAAACATAAATATCTTCTTATCAAAGGCTCTAGAGGAATGGCTTTAGAAAGAGTTTTAGATTATTTATAAACTAGCACAAAACATATTCTAAATGAAGTGGGTCATACTGGATTCGAACCAGTGACTTCTACCCTGTCAAGGTAACACTCTGAACCAACTGAGTTAATGACCCTTTTATTATAAACAAAAAAAGTCCGCATTAAATGCGAACTTTTTAATAGTTGTGGGCGCGAAGGGATTCGAACCCCTGACCCCTTGGGTGTAAACCAAGTGCTCTGAACCAACTGAGCTACGCGCCCTAATTATTGGACTGCAAATATAGTCTAGATTTTTAATTAGCAAAAGCTTTTTATAAAAAAAATTAAATTATTTCAGCAACAACAAAAGTGCTGCCTCCTACGTAAATAAAATCTTCTGATTCTGCATTTTGAAAAGCAGAATTAAATGCTTCATTTACTGTATTATAACTATTCCCTTTAAACCCATAATCTAGGAACTTATTCTTTAGTTTATCTACGTCCATTCCTCTAGGAATATCCGGTTTACAAAAATAATATGTCGCATTCTTAGGCAACAAAAGTAATATTGAATCTAAATCCTTATCATTTACTACTCCAATAACCATATGAAGTTTATTAAACTCTTCCTCATCTAATTGTTTGATTATATAAGACAAGCCTTCTTTATTATGAGCTGTATCACAAACAATTTTAGGTTGTTCTTGTAATATTTGCCAACGACCTCTCAAACCTGTATTCTCAACAACGCTTTTAAATCCGTTTTCTAATTGTTTATCAGATACGAGAAATCTCTTTTGAGTATTTAATAATTTAATAGTTTGAGCAACCGTTTTTATATTCTGTTTTTGATAGCTTCCCTTTAAATCACATTCAAAATTTTGTGTTACTAGTTGATCAGCGAAATAAATTTCGGAAGTATTGCATTTAGCAATCTGAATAAATTCATCTTTAGTTTCTTGTTGTGTCTCACCAATTACTACTGGAACATTAAGCTTAATAATACCTGCCTTCTCTTTAGCAATGGCTTGATAAGTATTCCCTAAGAATTGCGTGTGATCAAAACCAATATTAGTAATTACTGAAATTTCTGGAGTAATGATATTTGTTGAATCCAATCGACCTCCTAATCCAACTTCAATAATAGCAATATCGACGTTTTGCTTTTCAAAATAATCGAAAGCCATGCCAACAGTCATTTCAAAGAAAGACAAGCTGTTTCTTTTAAAAAAAGACAGATTTTGTTTTATAAATCCGATAACGAACTGTTTACTCACCTCATTACCATTAATTTTAATTCGTTCTCTAAAATCTTTTAAATGTGGTGATGTATATAATCCAACTTTGTATCCAGCTTCCTGGAGCACTGAAGCTAGCATGTGACTTGTAGAGCCCTTACCATTGGTTCCTGCAACGTGAATGCTCTTAAAATGTCGCTCTGGATGATTTAAATGTTCTGCTAAAAGAAGCGTGTTAGATAGGTCAACCTTGTAAGCAGATTTACCTTGGCTTTGATACATCGGCAACTGCTTGAACATCCAATTGACAGTCTCTTGATAGTTCATCAATTTGTAGGTGTAAAGTTCACACTTACTTTACCATATTGTCGAGCAGGTGCTTCAGAATCTGTGGGCCATTTATAGGACATGGCTATTTTTTTTGCTTGTGCTTTTAAACACGACGTAGCATTATTACTTCCTCTCACGCCTGGTGTAGCTTCAATAACTTGGCCACTTCGATTAACAACAATATCAACTACTATTAATCCATATTCGTTTTCACAACCATCAAAAAGTTTATAATTTGGTTGTCCTCTGCCATTTAAACCAAACCCAACACCTCCATTTCCAGAACCAGGAGTTCCTTTATATGGTGCATATGGGCTTCCATCTAAATCACCTTTATCTCCTGGGCCATCACCTGGACCTTCTCCATCTGTTGTTGGTCCTTCAGAATTTGTCACACCTCCAATAAGCGCATCCAGTTTATCCTTTTTATCTTGTTCTTCCTTAGCCTCACGTTCCTCCTCGTCTTTTTTAAGTTGCTCCAAACGTTCTGCCTCTGCTTCAGCTTTTGCTTCAGCTTCTTTAGCTTTTTTTATGGCTATAGCTTCCGCAGATTCATTGGTCAAAACATCTTCAGACTGACTATTCTCTTCTGAAGTTTCTTCAGGTTGTGCCTTGTCTGCTTGAGTCTCTTCTTTTACAACATTTTCTGTAGGTCTTGATTTTATAGGTTCTGTAGGCTGAATCTTACCTGAACCAACTGGAGAGTTCCCAAAGTTAACAGCGACACCGTATTCTTCTGGAGGATCCATGTATGGAGGACCAACCACAAACAATAGCAATACTAAAATAACAACAATAAGTGCTGTGATTTTTGCTGAATTACGTTCGTGCTTAGTTTTTAGGTACTTCATATTGTTGCATATGCAAACTTCATTCCGGAAAAATAAAGTTAGTTATTTGGCTTAACTGCTAGAATAACTTTAAACTTATTTCTATTAGCAATATCCATTACTTTAACTACATTTTCTACAGGAACAGATTTTTCAGCACGTAAGACAATCGTAGGTTGATCTTGACTTGATAACATCGTTATTAATTCGTTTTCAAGAACACTTCCGCCAACCAATTTTTGATCTATATAATAATTAAGGTCTTTAGTAATACTTACGGCTACAGTTTGTTTGTTTTCTGTTTTTCCACTAGCAGTTGGCAACAAAATATCAATTGCACTAGTTGTCACCAATGTAGATGCGAGCATAAAAAATATCAACAACAAGAACACAATATCTGTCATTGAAGACATATTGAATTCTGGTTTAACTTTATTTCTGCCTCTAATATTCATTAAATTGGCTCGTTTAAATGATCTAAGAACTCTACTGAATTCGATTCCATTTGATATACAACTTTATCCGTTCTAACCACTAAATGATTATATGCTGTATAAGCAACAATACCAACAATTAAACCTGCGACTGTAGTTGTCATAGCAGTATATAATCCATCAGATAATTGTTTGATATCAATTTGTCCGCCAGAATTAGCAATTTCGAAAATAGATAATATCATTCCTATAACTGTTCCGAGGAATCCAATCATGGGAGCAATACTAGAAATAGTTGCTAAAACACTTACATTCTTTTCTAAACCATAAAGTTCTAAACGTCCAGCATTTTCTATAGCTGAATTAATATCTTCAAGAGGTTTACCAATACGAGTAATTCCTTTATTTATTAGTCTAGAAACAGGAGTGTTAACCTGAGCACAAAGCATTTGAGCTGAGTCAATCTTACCATTACTCACATGATCTTTGATTTGATTCATGAAATTCGCATCTACATTAGAGGCCGCCTTTATTGCGAATAGTCGTTCAAAGTAAATATAGATAACTGCTATTAATAAAATAAACAGTAAGGCTATTATAACTTGTCCTGCTAATCCTCCACTACTGATCAACTCAATAATAGATAACGTTTTTTCGGTTGATTCTGAATCAGTAACTAATTCAGTTCCATCTTGAATATTACTTAGTAATATCATATAAGTATAGTATTGAAATTAATTTATTAGTGTAATAACGTCTATTTTAGATCAAAAGTATGTGAACTAAAATAATGTTCTTGTAAACATAAATGCAACTGCTCCCACAGCAAATCCAATAAATGCTAGCCAAGATATTTTTTTAATATACCAGAAAAAATCTATCTTTTCCATTCCCATAGCAACAACACCTGCTGCAGAACCGATTATTAACATGCTTCCACCTGTTCCAGCCGAATATGCTATAAAGTGCCACAATTCGTTATCAATTGGCTCAGTGAACATCCCTAAACTTGCTGCCACTAATGGCACATTATCAATTACTGCTGACCCTACTCCTAATAGTAATACTACTAAATCGGAAACACCTTCACCATGTAATTCTGTTCCTAACATTGGCATTGTTTCTTGCAATGTTCCAGCGAAACCGAATAGAATACCTAAAGATTCTAGTGCAGCTACTGCCATTAAAATTCCAAGGAAAAATAAAATACTGGGTAATTCAATCTTAGATAAAGAATGATGCACAGGACTGTGGTTTGCATGTTCACTATGCTCTTCTGAATCTATACCAGAAATGGCAAATTTTGAATTACTATAAATTTCAGCAAAAACAGCAACAACACCAAGAGCTAACATCATACCAACATATGGAGGCAAATGTGTAACGGTTTTAAAAATTGGCACAGATACAATTCCTCCAAGTCCTAGATAAAGCATCGTTGAGCTAAACTTACTTTTAGGTTTATCTGAATCTTCTTCAACTTTATTCAAATCCCCTTTAAAAGCTGGCAAGTATGATGCAATAAATGTTGGGACCAACATGCACAATAATGACGGAATAAATAAATATACAAACAGATGACCTGTAGTTACCTTTTTACCAATCCATAACATAGTTGTAGTCACATCTCCAATTGGAGACCAAGCACCACCAGCATTGGCTGCTATAATAATTAATCCAGCATACCATATACGTACGTCTCTATCTTTTACAATTTTTTGAAGAATTGAAATAAGGACAATAGTAGCCGTTAAGTTATCAATAATTGCAGATAATATGAATGCCAATATTGCGAATATCCAAAGTACTTTTCGCTTACTTTTAGTTTTTATAAACCCTTTTATAGTAGAAAATCCATCGAAATAATCAATGATTTCAACTATAGTCATTGCTCCTAATAAAAACACTAGAATTTCAGCAGTTTTACCTAGATGATGCAATAAGGTTTCTTCCATAATGTGCATCTTACTCTCATGTCCTAATCCAGAAAACCCATCGACCAGACCATGGTTAGCAGAATCAAACCATTGTGGAAAAGAATCAATTCCTAAAGAAATAAGTGCCCAACAGATAGCCATCATAACTAAAGCCGGAATTAATTTATCTATTTTAATACTATGCTCTACGGTTATGGCTAAATAGCCTAATACAAAAACTAAAATTATTATTGTTTCCATTCTTTTCTTTTAAATAAGTTGACTTAAGGCTATTTCAAATGCAGTTGCACTAATTCCGGTTTTCGTGTGGTTTTTTTCGTAAACCTTTTTTATAGCATTGTTTATGATTTCGGATGTGTCATTAAAAATGGCTTCATCTGTCATTTGAACTTTACGTTCCATAAAATAAGCAAACACTCTAGCCATACCACAGTTAGAAATAAAATCTGGGATAAGGCTCACTTTACTATCTGTATGCTCCATGATTGGGCCAAAGAATATTTCTTTATCAGCAAATGGTACATTTGCTCCACAAGAAATCACTTCTAAACCTGTCTCAATCATACTATTAATTTGATCTTGAGTTATTAATCTTGAAGCTGCACAAGGTGCAAATACTTCAGTTTGTAATGACCATATTTTTTCATTAATCTCATCAAAAGGGATTAAATTATCACTAATTAAAGTGTTTCCGGTTTTGTCAAGATATAGTTGAATAATTTCTTCAAAAGAAAAACCTTCTTCATTTATTAAACCTCCAACTCTATCAATAATTCCAACAACTTTAGCTCCCATTTGCGCCAAATAAAAAGCTGCTGCTGCTCCAACATTACCGAACCCTTGAACTACTGCTCGTTTGCCTACAATTGAATCGCCTTGAACATTATAAAAATGTTTTGTGGCTTCGGCAACTCCAAAACCAGTAATCATATCAGCTACTGTAAATTTTCTAGAAACGCTTGGTGAATATTTTGGATTTTCAATGACCTTAATAACTCCATGTCTTAACTGACCAATACGATTGATTTTATCAGCTTGAGTTGGTTTAAAATGACCTTCAAAAACACCTTCTTGAGGATGCCAAACTCCACTTTCTTCTGTAATAGGAATTACCTCATGAATTTCATCTACATTTAAGTCACCTCCAGTTCCATAATAGCTTTTAAGTAAAGGTGAAACCGCATTATACCAACGTTCTAAAACGCCTTTTTTTCTTGGATCATGTGGATCAAAGTTAATGCCAGATTTAGCGCCTCCAATAGCTGGACCTGAAACGGTAAATTTCACTTCCATGGTTTTAGCTAAAGATAATACTTCGTTCATATCTAAACCTATACGCATCCTTGTTCCACCTCCAGCAGCTCCTCCTCTAAGAGAATTAATTACTGTCCAACCTTCAGCTTCGGTTTCAGGATCTTTCCAATTAAAAACAATTTCTGGGGCTTTGTCTTCGTACTTTTGAAGTAAGTCTTTCATTAAGATAGTTAGTTAAATTTCAGCAAATATAAAAAACAAAAAATGGCTTTAAAAAGTAAAGCCATTTTATTATTGTTAAAAACTACAATTTTTTATTTCAAGGTCATTTTTCCAAATTTATGCATCTCTTTTCCTATTGCATAAATATAAAAAACCTTGTCATTAACTCTTAAAGTTTGAGTTGGTGCATATGTAGTATATTTTTTAGCTCCTCCTGTTTTACTATTCCAAAACGGGACAGTTTTTATATTCCCTTCACCATCAAAAGATTTTAAAACAATAGCTTTAGCATTAATCTTGTCATAACCCATAACAATTTTCTTATCCTTCAACTTAGACTCTTTTTCATTGGCTAGAATGAATAATTCACCATTATTTAAAAAAGGATAAAATGAGCCTAAAACTTCCATTCTATTGAGATAGTCTTCTCCATAATTAATAGGAACATCATAAGTTACATCTCCGTTAATACCAAGTTTGATTACAATTCCAGGACCAAATCTATGTGTATAATTGTATTCAAAGTTTTTGCCTTCAATTGCCTCACTATCTTTGGAATAACAATCGCCTATGAGGTATATACTTTCATTATCAATTAAAATATCTTTTACTTTCAAATCAATATAACCCTTTCCTAAAACTCGTTTTATTGTTTCTTTAGACCTTGCTTGGTTTTTGACCAATTTCCCTTCAGAAATATTATAGATAAAAAAACTACTGTCTTTTGCACCACCCATTGAGATTGCAGGTTTAGCATTATCGGTTGCAAAACCAATTAAATATTGCGAATCATTAAAGGTAATTACCTTGCTATCTGAAATATAAAAACCTTCAGTCGAAACTTGTTGTTCATTAATATTATTTCCTGTAACCGTTATAACTGTAGTAATCGGATGTTTTTTTCCAGTATTTGTTTTCTTAATAATATTAACTGTTCCGTCACTTTCTACAAATAAAGTTTCTCTGAAAGCACGCTTACTATCAAAAGACAATGTATGTGATGCTTCAGAAAGCGTCTCTAAGTTCGCATCAAAAGTAAGTACATTAATAGCTTCTGTCGTTTTTTTTACAAATGGTTTATTCACCAATACTGCAAAGGTCTCAGCATTTGAGGACATTGCAATTTCAAAAAAACCTGAATTATTCACTTTCTCAATAGGAACGGTATACAATTCGATAGTATCTGAAATTTGATGTGTTTCATTGTCATAAATTTGAGCATACAAGACATTTTTACCATCCTTTTTTACGGCAACATGAGAAAAGAAATACAATTTGTTATTCCCTTCAATAACCTTCAAAAGTGTTGCATCTTTTCGTGAACGCATTGGTAATTTAAAATCTACTGTAGATAAAGGCTTTCCAGAAGCATCAAACTTAGTGATGTAAATAATTTTTGGGGCATAGAATTGAGATCCAATTTCTTCAATGCTATACACCGTAAAATCAGATTCTGAAGGAAAAACTAAAACAGGGTTTTGAGATCCTACAACGGTACTATTAGATAATTCAGACCACTCAAAACTAGCCAATTCTTGTTCTTGTGCTTGAAGGGTTATTACGCACAAAAGCGCACAAAGACTTAAAAAGAAAGATTTCATATTAATGAGTAAAGTGTTCGTTATATTCATTTACAATTTTAAGAATACCCATTATTTTATAGCCTTTTTCTTTATTCTTTATTTTTTTAGCCAACTCAGGGTAATCAGAAACGTACTTACTCATTACACCTTTAAAGCTAAATATCAACTTAGAAGACGCAAACTTTAGATACTTTTTTCCATCTTTAACTGCAAGAATTTCTGTTTGAACTTTTGTGCCATCAAAATCTAAGGAGACTTCCGTATTTCCTTTTTTAGAGAGTGTCATTTCTGCACCTTTATCATCTTCTACTCTTATATAGTAATCAAAAAGGTTGATTTTACCTTCAACTGTTCTAAGTAAAAAGACCTTTGTTTTTCTACTTAATCCTTCATAAGCATGGGATTCGTAATGATCATTTTCAATTTTATAGGCCTTTAAATCCTTTGGACCATATACAATTGGTTTGTCATCTAAAGTTTTGAAAAACTTAACTTTACGTTGACTTTTAATTTTAAGAAAGCGTTTTAAATAACCTTCAATTTTCTCTCCTTTATTTGTTATGACATAACCTGGCAACTTTTCTGATGCATCTTCCCAATTGTCATCAATTTGTGAAAAACCTAAGCTTGAAATCAAAACCGCAAATACTAATACTAAATGTTTCATTTAAAATAAATTTTTATTATTCATCTAGCCTATTCAAAACTTAAGCCAAAGTGTACAAGTTTAATTAATTACTTAAAGTATAGTGTTAAAATTCATGAATTATACCTGAGGAATGATTCCTTATTGCACCAGTAACACTCGCTAAACAATTTGTTTCACCTCTTAATTTAAGCACTCCTAGAAGTCCGAAAATAAGAGCTTCTTTATATTCTATAATATCTTCTGAAGGGATAATGATATCATTATGACATAAACCCTTCAAACGGTTTATCAAAAATGTATTATAAACGCCTCCACCTGAAACCAAAACTGAAGACTTAGGTTTCGACTTTAAAATTGAAACAATTTGTACGGCTATATGCTCAACGACCGTACGTAAAATATCTTTTACTTCAAGTTTGTAAACATCAATTATTGGTAAAACAATTGACCTAACCCATTCTAAACCCAATGATTTCGGAAAATCTAGTTGATAAAATTTTAAATCATTTAGCTCATTCAATAAAGACAAATTCACTTTACCTTCCGAAGCCATGCTCCCGTACGCATCATATTCTAATCCTATTCTTTCACTATAATGATTTAAGACAATATTTACTGGACATATATCAAAAGCTATGCGATTATTATCTTTTTCAAATGAAATATTAGCAAAACCTCCAAGGTTAAGGCAAAAATCATACTCTGAAAATAAAATCTGATCTCCTATTGGAACTAAAGGTGCCCCTTGTCCTCCAAGTTCGACATCTTGAATTCTAAAATCGCAAACAACTTTTTGTTTTGTTAATTCTACAATTTGCTTGAGGTTCCCAATTTGATAGGTTAAACCAATCTCTGGTTGATGCAAAGCTGTATGACCATGAGAACAGATAGCATCAATGGCATTTAATTTATATTTACTTATAAAGTCATTGATTTTTTGGGACAAATAAATGGTATAATCTTCATCAAACTTCTTTAATTCTTCTAGCTCATAATTGACAAGATTAGATAATCTTTTCTTCCAATCTTCTGTATATGAAACGGTTTGAGCATTTTGGATTTTAAACTTCCATATATTATTAATCTCAAAGGTAATATAAGCCAAATCAATTCCATCGAGAGATGTACCTGACATCACACCTATAATATTGTAATTAGATTTTATCATATTAAGTAAAAATAACAATACTCATTGAAAATATGCTAATAAAGAGTTATCTTTGACATCATTTTTTATCAATTCAATAATTATAATTTACTATGGATTTTAGTTTAACCGAAGAACACATAATGATTCGCGATGCAGCTCGTGATTTTGCACAAACCGAATTACTTCCTGGCGTTATAGAGCGTGATAATGCACAAACTTTTCCTGAAGAACTTGTCCGTAAAATGGGAGAGCTTGGGTTTATGGGAATCATGGTCGATCCTAAATATGGAGGAAGTGGAATGGATGCAATTTCATACGTACTTATTATGGAAGAGCTTTCAAAAATTGATGCCTCTGCTTCTGTTATGGTTTCTGTTAATAATTCTTTAGTTTGTTATGGCCTTGAAGCATATGGTAATGAAGATCAAAAACAAAAATACTTAACAAAATTAGCTACAGGTCAATGTATTGGAGCATTTTGTTTAAGTGAGCCAGAAGCTGGAAGTGATGCTACATCTCAAGCGACGACCGCAATAGACAAAGGAGACCATTATGTCATAAATGGCACAAAAAATTGGATTACAAATGGTGGTCGAGCGGAAGTATATTTAGTTATTGCTCAAACCGATAGAGAAAAAGGCCATAGAGGCATTAATGCTTTTATTCTTGAAAAAGGTATGGAGGGATTTGAAATAGGCCCAAAAGAAGACAAATTAGGAATTCGTGGTAGTGATACACATACTCTACAGTTTAATGATGTAAAAGTTCCTAAAGAAAACAGAATTGGTGAAGATGGATTTGGTTTTAAATTTGCAATGAAAACGCTTTCTGGCGGACGAATCGGAATTGCTGCTCAAGCCTTAGGTATTGCAGCTGGAGCTTATGAATTAGCGTTGAAGTATTCTAAAGAACGTAAATCTTTTGGTACTGAAATATGCAACCATCAAGCAATTGCTTTTAAATTAGCTGATATGTATACAGAAATTGAAGCTGCTCGTATGTTAGTTATGAAAGCTGCTTGGGACAAAGACCAAGGAAACAATTATGACATGTCTAGTGCTATGGCCAAGTTATATGCAAGTAAAGTTGCTATGGAACAAACTGTTGAAGCTGTGCAGATACATGGAGGAAATGGTTTCGTAAAAGAATACCATGTAGAACGTATGATGAGAGATGCCAAGATCACTCAAATTTATGAAGGGACTAGTGAAATACAAAAAATTGTAATTTCTAGAGGAGTGATTAAAGGATAAACATTAAGTAATTAAAATATATTAGAGGGCTTCAGAATTTATTTTTGAAGCTTTTTTTATTTGTTGGATAGATCATCCAAAACCAAACGCAACTCTCCAAAAGTATATTTATCGTCTATTTGATGTTTTAAATCAGAAATATTCTCGAATTTCTGTTTTGGGATAATTGCATTCAATTCTTTATAGTGTTTTTCAGAAATCAAATCAGTGATTTTAACATCTCCAGAGGGTATAAAACTGGCTAAATGTCCAATAATGGTATTCACATTTAATTCTCTTTCTAATGCAATTTGATCTATAGATTTTCCTGATATAAATAATTCTAGTGAGATTCTTTTAGTATCTCCTTTCTGTCTTTTTGGTTTTAGAACCTCAAAAATTTCAGTTTTTTTAGATGTTTCTATATCATTTTCATCACAAAACTCGCGAATGACTTTTAAAATATCATTTCCATATTTTTCGACACGTACTTTACCAAAACCGTTCACTTTTAAAAGCTCATTCTTATTGGTTGGTAATGTTTCACACATTTCGTACAATGCTTTTTGTGTGAAAATTTGATAATGAATTAAATCTTTTTCATTAGCAATTGTATTTCTTAATTCGCGAAGTAACTCAAATAACTCAACATTAGTTGTCCCATCAATAACTGATTTACGAGATTTCTTTGGCTTTTCTTTAGCAAGAAATACCGATTTTGCACGCAATTCCAAAAAGGTGTTGACATTAAAACCATTCGATAAATTTGAAAAATAGAGCAGTTTGGTTGCTATCAATTCTTCAATACTATCTAGTTGCTTATTTAAATCTTTCTCAATAGTCTTGTTATCTGTTGTAAAACCAAAGGTTTTAAAAGGTTCAACTATTTTAGTATCAATTTGTACACTGTAATAATTAATAGCCTTTTTAAAGCGTTCCTGAACTTCGGAATTAGATTCGGGTGTTAATGTGGTTTCCGTAAGCTCTCTTAAATGGACTTTAAATGCATTAGCAACTTTAAGTAAATTAGTGACACCTTCTTTCATAGTGTTTAAAGGCGTTTCAAGATTACCTACAACACTTCCCCTATTTTTATAGTAGACATCAAATACACGATTTATAGGATATAAAAACTTATAAAAATCGAACACTTCTGAAATTAAATTTAGTTGAAATTCAGACTTTGAGTCTTGTAAAATAGTTTCATCTGGTTGGTTTTTCTCGGCCATTTCATTAAACGATATCACATTACTATCGCTAATTATTTGGCTAGAATTAATTTTACTTTTTAATACTAAACCCTCTAAATTTTTACAGCGACTCAAAGCCACATAAGTTTGTCCATGGGCGAAAGCGCCTTGGGCATCAATTATTGCCTTTTCAAAAGTTAACCCTTGACTTTTATGAATAGTAATAGACCAAGCTAATCGTAAAGGCATTTGCGTATACGAACCTATTTTTTTTTCAGTAATGGCTTTTGTTTTTTCATCAACGGTATAGTTTATGTTCTCCCATACTTCTGGAGTAGTAATAATGTTAAAATCATCATCAGGACATTTAACAATCACTTCATCTTTATCTAAAAAAATAATTTTTCCAATCTTTCCATTAAAATAACGTTTTTCAACAGAACTGTCATTTTTAATGAACATAACTTGAGCGCCAACTTTTAAAGATAGTTTTTCTTTATTTGGGTAAGAAAATTCAGGAAATTTACCTACAGTTTTAGCGTTATATATTTGAGGTATAGCTTTAAGTTTATCAAGTTCAGTTTTATTAGTTTGTTTAGCTTTATTATTATGTGTTGTTAAAGAAATATAACCTTCATCTTCTTTAGAAACAAAATTTGGATTATATCTGTTATTTAATTCATCGGCAGAAGATTGAGTCAATGTATTTGTTCTAATTTCATTAAGAATATCAATAAATATGGGATTATCTTGTCTATAAATATGTTTCAACTCAACGGTAACAGCTTGCGATTCTTGATAGGACAAACTACTGAAAAAGAAAGCGTTTTTATAAAACGGCTTTAATAATTGCCATTCATTGTCTTTAACTACTGGTGATAGTTGTTGTAAATCTCCAATCATTAATAACTGAACACCACCAAAAGCTTTATTTTTATTTCTAAAACGACGTAATGTTTTATCAATACCATCTAATAAATCAGCACGAACCATACTAATTTCATCAATCACTAATAAATCAAGAGACTTAATAATATTAATTTTAGTTTTATTAAATTTTCGATTAAAACCAGAAGCATTACCTAATTCTTCATTAGGCAAAATAGGACCAAAAGGCATTTGAAAAAAGGAATGTATAGTAACCCCTTTAGCATTAATAGCAGCAACTCCAGTTGGAGCCACGACCACCATACGTTTTAAGGATTTTATCTTCAACTTGTGTAAAAATGTGGTTTTTCCTGTTCCGGCTTTACCTGTTAAAAACACATTTCTATCTGTATTATTAACAAAATTCCAAGCTAAATCTAACTCGCTATTCGTAACCATTTGATATATTTCTGAGTTTTTTTTAAAATATAAAAAATACTATTGGTAATAGAATATATACTATTTTATCTAGGCAATTTAATAATTCATATTTCAAATATATGTATAAAAAAAGCCCTTCATATTTCTATGAAGG
>NZ_JSWG01000009.1 GCF_000797465.1 Psychroserpens jangbogonensis
ACTCGTTAAACCATCAGGTACTCCATCATCACAAACCTCTAAATCAGTCGGAAATACTAATAATGGTAATGGATTTACAATAATTTCTAGAGTTGTTCCAATGACACATCCTTGTCCTGTGTTAGGTGTAAAGGTATAAGTAGTTGTAGTTGAATTGTCAATAGCTGGACTCCAATTACCTGTAAAACCATTATTTGATGTTGTAGGCAATAGTCCTAAAGTATCACCAATACATATAGAATCGACAACATCAAAAACAGGTATTGCATTAGCAATAATAATAATTTCTAATGTAGCAGTAGTTGCAGATTGTCCTGGATCTGGTGTAAAAGTGTAGGTAGTAGTTGTCGTGTTATCTAAAGCAGGGCTCCAACTTCCGTTGATACCATTGTTCGATGTAGTTGGTAATGGCGACAAAAGATCACCGCTACATATCGGTGTAACAGTATCAAAAAGAGGAGTTTCAACTAAAAAATCTCTGTAATCAAAATCAATAGTTAGAGGATTAGCATTACTACCATTATCTAAAGTATCATCGTCTGTATCCAATAATAAGAAATTTATACCATCAAATGCTAAACCATTTACATCTGTATAGTTGTCTATCACTTCTACAGTTAAATCGTTATCTAATCCGTTTGAGCCTGTTACGCCCGAAAGTGAAAAACCAGTTTCATTAGCATCTAACAAAGCATCATTATCACTATCTAAATCTAAATAATCTACTTCGTCAGAACTATCTGTATTTACTGGGTTTAAGCCTATTCCTGTATGTGTATAGGTAGCAGAAACATTAGATCCAACTCCTGTTTGAGTATCGTCATAACGGTCATCTAATCCGTCCATATTTGAATCTTCAAAGCCAGTATTTGGTGCTCCACTTGGAGGAATATAATTAGCGGTACTTTGAGCTTCTACATTATCAGGAATACCATCATTGTCACTATCTAAATCTTTGTGGTGAAATATAGAATCCGGTAAATCAGTAGCTAATGCATATTTTATAGCATCAAGCGATGCAAAATCACCAGTTGAAGGAGAGGTCTTAGTTAGAACAAGCGTTAATTTGGTAAAATTCACATCGGACACAAAGCCAAAAAATAATTCAACCATATGCCCAATAATAAGTGAAGTGCTATTAGAGCCATCAGTTAAGGTTTCAGTATCTGAAATATTAGTGCCAGCACTAGGATTAGAAAACGTAGTAATATTTATATCATCAATTAGGATTGATGTTGTGTAAATAGCATTATTATCTGCATCGTAAAAATCAACTATTTCAAACCCTGCTGCACGTACTGGGTTATCAAATATAATATCAAAAATCACAATTGAACCATTAGAATTAATTTCATAGTTTATAGCGTTTCCTGAAGTATTATCTGGACCACTAACTTGATTAGTAGTCAAATTTATAGGGTCAGCAGGTCCTGTAGTTGAGGCTGTAATATTTAGACCTGTTCCAGAAAAATTAGGCTCACTACCCGTAAAATCATCAACATTATTAATTTGTGTCATTCCTGAGTTTAATACTGCAGTTTGCCAAGCTGATGATGCTAAACCTGAATCATCGGTAACACTATTTATATAAAAGGAAGTTCCTAAAGTCACTACTTCCCAACTTTCAATACCCTTATAAGGGGAATCAATAGCATCAGTAATACCATCATTGTCATCATCTATATCACAAAAATCAAAAACACCATCATCATCAGTATCTATTGAACTTACTTCAATTGTCAGTGTTACCAAGTCTGCACACTGACCAGCGTCTGGTGTAAAAGTATATGTAGTTGTTGTTGTATTGTTTATAGCTGGATTCCAACTTCCAGTAAAACCGTTGTTTGATGTAGTAGGTAGCTGTGCTAAATTTTCTCCTGCACATATAGAGTCTACAGCATCAAATATAGGAATAACCTGAGTTCCTGAAATTATCCAACTACATGTCAAACTAACAAAGTTTGCGATTTCCCAACACTCTAAACCTGTAGGTTCTATTGGTTGTGATCCAGTAATTTCCCAGCTACATGTTGCAGAATTAACACTAGCTGTTTCCCAACATTCTAAAGTTGGTGGATTGGGCAATTGAATAATAGAAATTTCAAAATTAGTGGAAAACGTGATACAATCATTGTTACTTAGATTTGTTGCAAACTCAGCAACTTTAGCTCTATAATAAGTGCTAGTTGTAACTCCTGTAAGTACTAAATTATCATTTGTTGCTCCAACAATATCTGTCCAATTAATTTCATCCGGACTTTCTTGCCATTGGTAAAAGTGATCATTAAAAACAGAATTATCTGGAATTGCTGTTAAGGTTGTTGAATAAGGCGTTTCGCTACTGCACACAGAAACAGATGTATTATTGGAAGGGTCTATTACCGAAATAAAATCACCACAACTTTTAAAGACAATATCATCAATAGCTAAATCATTTCCGCATCCTCCGACTCCATTATTAATCATTTTTAAGATGACTGAGGTTTGTCCAGTTAAGGTTTGAAAAACCAATCCATATTGCTGCCAATTTGGTGTTCCTGTGCCAAAAATGTTGCCTGTATCACCAGTAGCTAACAGATTAGTGTCTGTTATGTCCCAAATTTGAAATCTAACATTTACGGGTATCCCATTACCTCCGCAACCAGAACTAGGTAAAATATTAAGAAGCCAAGACGAAAACTCATAGGTAGTATTTTCACACAGGTCATTAATTGAAGTGGTATAAAATTCACCAGTAGTAAAACTTGCATTTACTATTAGTGCCTTTCCATTAGTGTCACCAGGTGTGTGATCGCTTGGCATATTCCAACCATAAGCAAAGGTATTGCTGCCGATAGTATACTCACCATCTTGTGGACCATCAAATCCCACAAAATTATAAGTTGATGTTCCAGCTGGTAATTGAGGTCCATATCCAGTGCCAGTTCCAAAGTTTTCAACAAAAATTGGATCTCCAGAATTTCCTTGGCAAAAATCTAATTGCGCAAATGTGGATTCTGAAGAGAAAAAAACACAAAAAATTATGATTATATTATGATATAATTTATTCTTTCTCACGTTTAAATATATAGAGAAAATAATGAGTATTATTATATAATATCAAATTATCAAACCGTTATAGCTACTATAACGTTATAGTAGAGCTAATGTATAGGTTAACCAACTTAATAAAGATCCATAAAAAGAAAACAATTGTACTAGGAGTGCTACTTATTTGTTACTTTTTTTGTTTACCAAAGGACTTATTTAAAGATCCTACAGCTACAGTTATTACATCCAAAAACAATGAATTGTTAGGAGCACAAATTGCTACTGATGGGCAATGGCGATTTCCTCATAATGATAGTGTTCCTGAAAAGTTTAAAATCTGTATTGTACAGTTTGAGGACGAATACTTTTACAGACATCCAGGTTTTAATCCCGTTTCAATTTTTAAGGCATTAAAAGGTAATATTAGTTCTGGGGAAGTGAAACGTGGTGGAAGCACGTTAACACAACAAGTTATTCGGCTTTCTCGAAAAGGACAATCAAGAACTTACTTTGAAAAAGTTAAAGAAATAATTTTAGCTACTCGATTAGAACTTCGCGATTCAAAAGAGGAAATTTTAGCGTTCTATAGTAGCAATGCGCCTTTTGGAGGTAATGTTGTTGGCTTGGATGCCGCTTCTTGGCGTTACTTTAATAGAGATGTACATCAACTTTCTTGGGCTGAAAGTGCCACTCTAGCAGTGCTACCAAATGCACCAAGTTTAATATATCCTGGGAAAAACCAAGAACGTCTATTACAAAAACGCAATCGATTACTTAAAAAACTTCTAGCAAATACGATTATAGATACGCTTACTTATAAGTTGTCAATTGCTGAAGGCTTACCTCAAAAACCATATGCCTTGCCTCAATTGGCTCCACATTTATTACAAAAAGTTGCTCAAAAAAATAAAGGTGAAATCATTCAAACAACTATCGATACAAAGCTTCAAGAACGTGTGAATCACATTGTAAAAAATCAATATAATATTCTGAAACAAAACGAAATACATAATACTGCTGTCTTAGTTTTGGATGTTCATACTAGAGAAGTTCTAGCATATATTGGTAATTCACCAACAGATAGGGCTCATCAAAAAGATGTTGACGTTATAGACAAACCACGAAGTACAGGTAGTATTCTAAAACCTTTTTTATATGCAGCCATGTTAGATTCTGGAGACTTATTGCCAAATACTTTAGTGGCAGATATCCCTTCACAATTTGGAAGTTATAATCCTGAAAATTTCAATAAAGAATTTGATGGTGTGGTTCCTGCAAGTAGAGCTTTATCACGTTCATTAAATGTTCCTGCCGTTAGAATGCTTCAAGACTTTGGATTGGATCGATTTCATCAATATTTAAAACAATTACAACTTAAAGACTTAAAATACAATGCCAACCATTATGGATTATCGCTCATTCTTGGAGGAGCCGAAAGTAATCTTTGGGATTTATGTAAAAGCTATGCTGCTTTATCATCAACATTAAACCATTTTTCGGAAACATCAAGTGAATATTATTCCAATGAGTTTGTTGAACCAACCTTTATGGCTTCAGAAAATATAGACTTCGGAAAGACATCAACTGACAAAACCTTGTTTGATGCTGCTTCAATTTATCTGACTTACGATAGTTTAAAAAAAGTGAATCGCCCTGAAGGTGATGAAAGCTGGGAGTTTTTTGATGACTCCAAACAAATCGCATGGAAAACGGGAACAAGTTTTGGATTTCGTGACGCTTGGGCAATTGGTACAACTAAAGATTATGTAGTTGGTGTTTGGGTTGGCAATGCAGATGGCGAAGGTCGACCAGGTTTAGTTGGCGTGCAAACTGCTGCTCCAATTCTATTTGATGTATTTGATATATTGCCAAATAGCGATTGGTTTGCAAAACCATTTGATGAAATGCAAGAGGTTAGTATATGTACTAAAAGTGGACATCGTGCGTCTTCGATTTGCGATAACACCGAAGATACTTTTGTTCAGATTAGCGGTTTAAAAACAGAACCTTGTCCATATCATATTCTTGCTCATGTAGATGCTAATGAAACTTATCAAGTGAACTCTTCTTGTGAAGAATTAAGTTCTATTAAGCATAAGCCTTGGTTTGTATTGTCGCCATTAAAAGCCTATTACTATAAAACTAAAAACCCGTTTTATAAACCGTTGCCAAAACTGCGAATAGATTGTATGGGTGAAAATCAAATTACTATGGATTTTATATATCCAAAGAGGAACAATTCGGTATTTCTTCCTAAAGATTTCGATGGAGAAACTAATGATTTGATTTTAAAAATCACTCACTCAAAACCCGAATCTAGTGTGTATTGGTATTTAGATGAACGCTATGTTGGCACAACTAAAGACATTCATGAATTGGCTATTATTCCAAAAGCTGGAGAACATCTTATTACAGTAGTCGATGAATTTGGAAATGAAGCAAAGCGAAAAATTTCAATTTCAGAATAAAAAAAGGCACTCGTTTGAGCGCCTTTCTGTTTTTAAATCAACTGTTTATTTTCCTAACATGAGTAATTCATTACAAACTACTTCAGTAGTATAACGTTTGTTTCCCTCTTTATCATCCCAAGTTCTTGTGGTCAACTTACCTTCGATAGCGATCTCTTTTCCCTTGGTAATAAACTTTTCTACAATCTCTGCAGTTTTCCCCCAAGCTACCACATTGTGCCATTGTGTATCTGTTACTTTTTCGCCTTGTGCATTTTTATAGCTTTCATTAGTTGCTATTGAGAATTTAGCTAATATTTTTCCTGATTCAAGAGTAATGATTTCTGGATCGTTTCCTAAGTTACCGATCAATTGTACTTTGTTTCTTAACGTATTCATAAGATAAGATTTTAATTATATTGAATGTCATTAGTTCGATTCAACATTGCAAATATGAAACAGCCTGCAGACTTTAGTCGGTTGTTACGTGTTTAAATTCGTTTGTAATTATTTGTTGTCGTTTGTAAACGGATAATAATTCGCTATCTTTGCCAACTATGATCAAGTATCTCAGCTATTTATATCCTATGACACGAAAAGTGACATCTAAGTACAGTGACACTTTAGAAATCACTTGGCACAATGGGAAAAAACACCTAAACACCAAAAACGCAAACTATTCTTATGGATCATTACAAGCCATTTTAAAGTTTGGGCTAGAGAAAATTGAATTAAAAAACATGAACTCTATTTTGCTTTTAGGACTTGGTGGAGGAAGTGTGATTGAAACGCTTCGACAAGATTTTAACTATCAAAAACAGATTACAGCAATAGATATCGATCCTGTAATTATAGATATAGCTAAAACAGAATACCAACTTGAAAGCAATTCAAATACTACTATTATTTGTGAAGATGCGCTTAAATTCATAAAAGATAACACGAGTAAATTTGACCTTATCATAATTGATTTATTTATTGATATTAAAGTGCCTCAGCAATTTTTAGAACTGTCATTTTGGGAAGATGTGGTGAAGTCAAAATCTACAAATGGTGTGATTTTATTTAACGCGTCATTAGAAGATAAAAAGAGTAATAAATTAAAATCTGTTATCGAATTTTTAAAAACTAAGGTCTATAAAGTTGATGTATACAATAAAGTAAATGACACAAATACTGTAATTATTTCGCAATCATTATAACCAAAATAAACTCATAAATTATGGAAAAACAATGTCCAGAATGTGGCGATAAAATCGTTGGCAGAATTGATAAAAAATTCTGTAGTGATGCCTGCCGTAATTCTTATAACAACACCATAAATAAAGACAACAAAAACCTAATTAGAAACACTAATAATTGGTTACGTAAAAACTACCGAATTCTTGAAGTTTTAAATCCAAATCAAAAAACGAAGGTCTCTAGAGCCAAGTTAATTGAAAAAGGATTTGATTTCAATTACTTCACCAGCATTTACACCACTAAAGCAGGAACCGTGTACTATTTTGTTTATGACCAAGGCTATTTACCGCTTGAAGGAGATTACTACGCGTTGGTGAAACGAGAGAGTTAGTTGTAACTATTTGTGACAATTCAATACTTATAAAGTATAACATCAAACTAAATGAGTGAACCAATCATTATTGCCTGTGTCTTTAGCGTTGTCGGAATTATTATTTTCTGCACCTATTATTTCAGCAGAAAAAATGTGATTATTAGAACACTTTCAAAAATACCACACAAACCTGCTTCGAGTTTAAAAACGAATCAACTGTCAAAAGTAAGCGGGAAAGCACTACACGTAAAAGAACCTTTAATTGCTCCATATTCAAAACGGAAATGTGTGTTTTATCAAATTGTTATTCAACAAAAAGTAAATACGGGAAAGAGTTCACATTGGAAAACAATTGTTGATGAAGAACGTTCTCAAGAATTCTTTATTCAAACTAAAAATGATTTTGTGATTGTTTCTCCAGAAGAAAACCCGAAAAACTACAAATGCTATTTAGTAAAAGATCAAGATCAAAATTCTGGCACATTCAATAATCCGACTCAAAAATTTATAGCTCTTTTACAACACTATCATATCGATCATACTACACTATTTGGTTTTAATAAACGTCTACGATATAAAGAAGGTGTTATCGAAATTGGAGAAGAAATTACTGTTGCTGGAATAGCTAAATGGAAAACACTAAGCGAACCAATGCCTGAATATCCATATTCAAAAATTGCAACCTTAGAAAGTGTAGATAAACAAAAGATTATTATTACTGACTTGCCCGAAATACGTCATAAAAGACGCTAAATTATTTCCAGTTTTGTCCTTTCATCTCTATAGCAGCTTTGAGAACATCCTTTTGGCTAATTTGTCCAACTAACTTCCCATTTTCAACAATAGGGAAACGACGTATTTTAGATTCTAAAAATTTATTAGCAGCATCAAATATATTCATGTTACCATCAATAGTCTCTACGTGCTTTACCATTCTATTTTCAACAGTATGTTGTTCCATTGGCATGTTATAGTATCGACTTTCACTTATTTGTTTTAAACAATCACCTTCAGAAATGACACCAACCAGTTCATTATTATTATTAACTACAGGACCACCAGAAATCTTGTATTTAATTAGCGTTTGTATCACTTCTTCAACCTTTTGCTCAGGTCTAAACGTGATTATCTCACGTGACATATAATCACTTACTTTTAATGATGCAACTTCTATTGTATTCTGTTGCAGCTTTCTTGCCCCTTGAAAACTTTTAATGCCCATAACCAATTTTTTTGTGTTGAATTTAAAGTTACTGAAAATAAGTGAATTATGCTAAAGCAAAAATCAAGCTAATAATTTGTACATTTCGAAGCACTTAAAAATAAAATTTTGAAACAAAAGATTTGCGTAATAGGTTGTGGTTGGTTGGGTTTACCACTTGCAAAATCTATGATAAAAAAAGACTTCTTTGTAAAAGGATCTACCACCTCTTTTGAAAAAATAAGTATTTTAAACTCACATGAAATTAAAGGCTTTTTAGTACAATTATCTTCGGAAGGTATTACTGGAGACATTGAAGATTGCCTCTCAGATTGTGAAACCTTAGTACTTAATATTCCACCTGGATTAAGAAAAAACCCTGAAGCAAATTATGTAAAGCAAATGCAACATATTTTACCTTACGTAGAAGCATCTTCTATTAAAAATGTCTTGTTTGTAAGTTCGACTTCGGTATATGATGATCATGAATTGTGTCCTGTAATTTCTGAAACTAGTCAAACATCAAAAACATCAAATGTTGCTCAACAAATAGTTGCTGTTGAAGAATTATTTCAGAATAACGTAAATTTTAAAACAACAGTACTTCGTTTTTCAGGATTATTTGGAGTGGATAGACATCCTGCAAAATTCCTATCAGGAAGACAAAATATAAAAGACCCTGAAGCACCAATAAACCTGATTCATCTAAATGATTGTGTAGCAATCATTGAAAAAATTATAGAAGAAAACGCTTGGAATGACACATTTAACGCGTCTTCAACGGATCATCCTACTAAGCAAAAGTATTATACTATGGTTTGTAAAGCCCAAAATTTACCATTACCAATATTTGATAATACCTTAAAAAGTAAGGGTAAAATCATAGATTCAACAAAGCTGGCACGTGTTTTGGATTACTCGTTTGAAATTAAACTACAATAATTAGCATCTTTTTAAGATTCTGTTTTGTTTATTTTTTTAGTTTTGACACACAAAATAATTATGATTATGAAAAAAATTCTTTGCCTAGTTGTTATAATGGCTTCAATGAGCATGACAGCGCAAACAAAAACGGAGCTTTTAAAGCACTTTGAAGGGTATTACAAACAAATGAAAAACCAAGGCGATGTTCAAGGCGTGATAAATGCTATGACACATCTTAATGTATTACAGCCTAGTCAACAACGATTAGACACTCTAGCATATATTTATGTTTCAGAAGGTAGAAACCTAGAGGCTTTAAACACCATTGGTATTGATAATAATGCTACAGATTCTAATATCAGTACAGAAGTAAAAGCACTTGCATTAAAAGCTTTAAACCAGCCTCAACGTGCTGTTATTTTTTACGAAGTGTTATTTCAAAAAGAGCCAAATTCATATTTAGCTTATGAAATTGCCGATCTAAAAACACAAACACAAGATTTAGCGGGAGCAAAAGCTAGCGTGGATTATGGGTTAGCTAATGTAAAAGATGAGATGAAGAAAGCCTTTTATGAAACGCAGCAACCTTATGATGTATCTATGAAAGGAGCATTAACTTATTTAAAAGCTATAGTTTTATTTAACATGAATAAAATCGATAATTTAGATCAAGCAATTGGTTTATTAGATGAAGCTCTTGTAATGGATGCAAACTTTAATTTAGCTCAAATAAGTAAAGATGCTTTACAAGCAATGAAAGCACCTAAGAAAGAATAACAAGTTATTATATATAATAAAAAAGCCTTTTGTGAATTACAAAAGGCTTTTTTATTTGGTAGTATTTGATTAGAACTTATAGCTCAAACCAATAGTCCAATATGTTTGTAAGTCATTATCAACATTATCAAAGTCTGGAGTATCTCCCATACCATCAAATGTCGCTAAACCATAATTAAGTGCTTCTTGTTTATTACTTCTTAAACCAAAGTCAAAACCAACACCAATCATTTTCCAAAGGGTATAACCGAAAGAGTTTGTCCATGTCCAGTTGGATAAGTCTCCACTCTTATAACTTTGGAAAGCAGATAAATTAGATTTAAAGTTTACTGCTCCAATTTGTCTTGTATAATCTGCAACAATTTTAGCACCTAAAGATGATTCAAATACATTGTCATTATCAGCAAAAACAAAGTTGTAGTTTAAAGGATGAACCACTACAATTAAGTCTTGAATTGGTAACCATGTGAAACCAACACCAACATCTAAATATCCAGGATCATTAAAGTTATCTAAAAGTGTTGTTCTATATTCCATTAATGTAGAAACAGCCAGTTTTTTAGTTATGTTTCTTCCATAAAGTGATGAAATACTAAAAACGTCTGTAGTTGGATTGAAATCATCATCATCAAAATCTGTGTCTTTATCATCTAATTTTACCCAGTTTAAATTTGCTGTTAAAGAATTTCTCCAAAAATGTTTTTCTTCAATTAAATTAGCATAACCATTAACTGTAATACCAATACTTCCTGAAGAATTATTAGGAGTTCCTTGAGAATACCAATTATTAAAATTTGATAAATTCCCACCTATAGTTCCAAATGCACCTATTTTCCATCCAGGTAAAGCATCTATTTGGGACTGTAATGCATCTGCTTCTGCTTGAGCTGCATCTGCCATAGCTTGTTTTTCAGATTTTTGAGTTTCTAATTCTTCTTTAGTTTGCGAAAAACTAAAAGTAATTGCAAACATAAAGAATGCTGCTAAAAGTGATTTTTTGTTCATAATGTCTTAAAATTTAATAAATAAAAATTATTATCCGTTTACAAATATAAGTGTTTAATCTTTAGTAACATTTGTTAAACATGTTGATTTTTTATATCGTATAAATTAAGACAATAAAATTATACAAAAGTCACATTTTTTATAGTATTATTTTCTTTTAAATAGTGGAACAGAAGAACACGCTTCACCATACATAATAGATTTAGCAACCGGTTTTAATGCTTCGGTAAGTAAAATATATGCATTATCTGGTACTGGTTTGTTAGAACAGCCTTTAATAATAATTGGTTTGTCTTGATAAGAGTCAAGATCTAAATCATTAATAATGTTTTGATAAATAGATGTCTCTAAGGTGTTTAAATCACCTATAATGGCCTTTTTGGAAAAAGAGGATAGTTCTATAGTCATGAGCATATATGCCCAAGCAGGAACAATGGCATCAGTAGAACAAATAAGAGCTACATATTGGTTTTCATATTGTGACCAATCATGATCTGCAACATGCTTTCTAAAGTCTTTTTCGCGAAGCACAAGCCCTTCATAAAGCCAATCTTTAATATCAAATAGTACGCGCTTTCCTTGAGGATAAAAATCTTCTAAATCAATAACCACAAGTTTACTTTGCGCAACTCTATTTATAATTTCGTCTGCCATTTTGAAATTATCTTAAAGCATTCCAAGTTCAAGTTTTGCTTCTTCACTCATTAAATCTTGACTCCAAGGCGGATCAAAAGTAATTTCAACCTCAGCCGATTTTACATCGTTTAACGATTTTACTTTTTCTTCAACTTCTAATGGAAGAGTTTCTGCAACTGGACAGTTAGGCGTCGTTAACGTCATTAAAATTTTAACTTCGTAATCTTCATTTACAAATACGTCGTAAATTAGACCTAATTCGTAAATATCTACTGGTATTTCTGGATCGAAAATAGTTTTTATAACTCTTACAATTTTCTCTCCTAATGCATTTGTATCTATAGTAGTTTCCATATTAATTCAATTGTGTTTGGTATGCAACAGCATACATCTTTAATTTCTTTATCATACTCACTAAACCGTTTGCTCTGGTAGGTGATAGATGTTCTTTTAATCCTATTTGATCGATAAAATCAGTATCTGACTCAATAATATCTTTTGGATGTTGATTAGAAAAAACTCTAATTAAAATAGCAATGATACCTTTAGTAATAATCGCATCACTATCAGCCGTAAACACTATTTTATCATTCTTCATATCAGCATGTACCCAAACTTTACTTTGACAGCCTTTTATGATGTTGTCTTCTGTTTTATATTGCCCATCAATAAGCGGTAAAGTTTTACCAAGATCAATCATATATTGGTAACGCTCTTCCCAATCATCAAACATTGCAAACTCTTCAATGATATCATTTTTTATCTCTGTAATAGTCATTGTTTTTCTTTAATTAAGCATTAAGATAAGTGTATTACAAAAATACAATATCTCTATTGTTTAGTCATTGTTTCCTTAATAGATAACACTTTGTCAACAAATAAAGCAATCGGTTTTGGCGGATTGCCATGATCAAAACCATTTGATGTATAAATGGTTTCACCTACATTTATTTTAAGCACTCCCATTGCTGCTGCATCATGTTGAAACGTTTTTGATGGCGGCTCTAATGAAGGAATTGACTCCACATCTAGATCATTATAAAGAGCCATAAGCTCAGAAAGTTGTTCGTCAGATAAATGACGTCTTTCAATGTCTATTAAATTTCTATCATTAGTATATTTAAGGACACTCCCTTCAATCCAAATCGCTTCAAAAAAACCTCTAGTCGATGCTCTATATGTGATATTAATTGTCTCGCCTTGTCTAGATTTAGACATCATTTTCTCATTAGCTGTGATCAAGATGTCTTCATCGTTTTTTAGACTTAATTTTCCATTTGTTAATTCATATGCATTTACCTTCGCTAAAGTTTGAAACATTTTTAGTTCAATCTTATTCGCTTCATCTTCACACATCATTCTCGTAGCTCCTAATTCAGATAAAGAAATTGTATTTCCATCTGTTGTATAGGTCCCAAAAAAACGGTTACAACCAGCAAAACCCGATACCTTATTTGTTTTAGAATCAAATTCTAATGTGAGTTCATCAGTAACATTTGTTGTATCCAATTGCTCTAACACGTATGTACCTGAAATTGTTTCGTTAGTAATCATATCTGTTGTATTGGCTGCGCTTGCGACATCTTGCGAGCTTCCACAAGACTTTAATATAATCATGCTTATTAAAATTGCTAAATGTTTCATGGCTCTTAAATTTTATAGTTTGTATATAATATTACAAAAAGGACGCCAAACTTTACGACAACATCATTTTCGCCTTTTTCACTCCTGAAACTAAAGCATCTATTTCGGCTTTAGTATTGTAAAATGAAAATGACGCTCTTACTGTTCCTGGTATGTTGAAAAATTCCATAATTGGTTGAGCACAATGATGCCCAGTACGAACAGCAATTCCCATTTTATCTAAGATGGTTCCAATATCATAAGGATGTATTCCTTCAATATTAAAAGAAATAACAGACGTTTTATTAGCTGAAGTACCATAAATTTTCAAACCTTCAATTTCTAAAAGCTGTTGTGTACCATAAATTAAAAGCTCTTTTTCATAAGCCGCAATATTTTCAAAACCAATAGAATTCATATAATCAAGGGCAGTTCCAAAGGCAATACCTCCACAAATATTTGGCGTTCCTGCTTCAAACTTATGAGGCAAATCGGCATAAGTGGTTTTTTCAAAAGTAACTTCAGCAATCATTTCACCACCTCCTTGATATGGTGGTAATTTGTTAAGCCATTCTTCTTTTCCGTATAGCATTCCAACTCCAGTTGGTCCACAAATTTTGTGAGCGGATGCAACAAAAAAATCAACATCTAAAGCTTGAACATCTGGCACTAAATGCGGACAAGATTGTGCGCCATCAATTAAAACGGCAGCTCCAACCTGATGTGCTTTATCTATAATTATTTCAATAGGATTAATAGTTCCTAATGCGTTAGAAATATGATTAACGAAAACTAATTTTGTGTTTTCTGAAAGTAAAGCTTCATAATCACTCATGACTAATTCGCCAAGTTCATTCATAGGAATGACTTTCAAAGTTGCTCCAGTTCGTTCACATAACATTTGCCAAGGCACAATATTACTATGATGTTCTAAAGCAGACACAAGAATCTCATCCCCTTTTTCTAATAGAGAAGAAAATCCATTTGCTACTAAATTAATACTATGTGTAGTCCCTGAAGTCATGATAATTTCATGACTATGTTTTGCATTAAAATGCTTTTGAATCTTAAGACGTGCTTGCTCATACAAATCTGTTGCTTCCTGACTCAACGTATGAACACCTCTATGAATATTGGCATTGTAGTTAGAATAATAATCTACAATTGTATCAATGACTTGTTGTGGTGTTTGCGAGGTTGCCGCATTATCAAAATACACTAAAGGTTTCCCGTTGACTTTTCTTTGAAGAATAGGGAAGTCTTTCCTTATGGTTTCAACATCAAAATTTGTATGTTTTAAAGTACCATTCATTACAAATCAAACCCTAAATTAACACCTAATTTGTTTGCAATAATCTTAGTGATACGTTGTTTTATTTCTGGAATTTTAACCGAATCTAAAACATTATTACTAAAGGCAAACATGAGTAATGCTTTTGCTTCTTTTTCTGGAATTCCTCTTGAACGCATATAAAACATTGCGCTTTCGTCTAACTGACCAATAGTACAACCATGAGAACATTTTACATCATCTGCAAAAATTTCTAATTGTGGTTTTGTGTTTATTGATGCACTATCACTTAAAAGAATATTGTTATTCGCTTGAAAAGCATTTGTTTTTTGAGCTTCTTTATCTACGAGAACTTTTCCATTGAAAACACCTGTAGACTTATCAGCAAAAATACCTTTATAGTCTTGGTGGCTTTCACAGTTAGGTTCTATATGATGAACTAATGTGTTATGATCTACATGTTGTTTGTCTCCAATAATGGTAACACCTTTTAAAGTAGAATCGATACGTTCTCCTTCTTGATAAAAGTTAAGGTTGTTTCGTGTCAATTGTCCACCAAAAGAAAACGTATGCACAGAGGCATGACTCTCTCGTTTTTGTTTTACAAACGTATTATCAATAAGCGATGCGTTTTGCTTGTCATTCTGAATTTTATAATAATCAATAATGGCACGTTTATTTGTGAAAATTTCAGTAACACTATTAGTTAATACAGGGTTTTCAGTTAAACTTTGATGGCGTTCGATTATTTGAACATGAGAGTTTTCATCAACAACAATTAAGTTACGAGGTTGTAGCATTAAAGCCGATTCATTTCCTGTAGAAAAATGTAAAATCTGAATTGGTTTTTCAACCACTTTATTCTTTGGAATATGAATGTAAGCACCTTCTTGAGAAAACGCTGTATTTAATGATGACAAGCTATCTTTTGTAGCTGCTTTATTGAAATAGTTCTCAATAAGAATTCTGTATTTTGGTTTTGATAAGGCTGCAGACATCAAACATACATCAATACCATCATGTGTGGTTTGAGACAAGTGTGATGAATATTTCCCATCGATAAATACAATCTTATAACTGTCTATATCATGAATAAAATATTTCTTTATATCACGATATTCTAATGCACTTTCTTTTTTAGGAAACACACTATAATCATGTTTTAAAACACTATTGAGAGATGTATATTTCCAAGCCTCGTCACGTTTTGAAGGAAAGCCTTCATTTTCAAACGTTTTCATTGCTTCACTTCGCACATCGTGAACGGCAGCTTCTACATCTACCAAATCCTCGAATGCCATGAATGACGATACTAATTTATCTTTTAAATCCATTTTTTTAATCTTCAGTTAGCAAAGTATAAGTCTTCAGTCACAATATAAATTGTAGACGAAGTACTTTTCTATGCGTTCACTTCTTCTTTAATCCAATCGTAACCTTTTTCTTCTAGCTCATGAGCTAATTCTTTACCTCCCGATTTTACGATTCGTCCATTATGCAATACATGAACAAAATCTGGAACGATATAATCCAATAAACGTTGGTAATGTGTAATTACAATAACAGCGTTATCTTTACTTTTCAATTTATTTACACCATTAGCAACAATTCGTAACGCATCGATATCCAAACCTGAATCTGTTTCATCTAAAATTGCCAATTTAGGTTCTAGCATTGCCATCTGAAAAATCTCATTACGTTTTTTCTCTCCACCTGAAAACCCTTGATTAAGAGAACGTGATAAGAATTTTCGATCTATTTCAAGCATTTCGGCCTTTTCGCGAATCATTTTAAGCATTTCATTAGCTGGCATATCTGCTAAGCCTTTGGCTTTTCTTGTTTCGTTAATTGCCGTTTTCATGAAGTTAGTTACAGAAACACCTGGAATCTCAACTGGATATTGAAACGATAAGAAAATACCTTTATGAGCACGTTCTTCAGCAGCTAATTCATCAATGTTTTCTCCTTCTAAAAGAATTTCTCCTTGCTCAACTTCGTATTCTTCTTTTCCAGCAATAACAGAAGCTAATGTACTTTTACCAGAACCATTTGGTCCCATAATAGCATGAACTTCACCAGGTTTAACTTCTAAGTTAATTCCTTTTAAGATGGCTTTATCTTCAACACTTGCGTGTAAATCCTTTATTTTTAACATAATATAAATTTCAATTATTCGGTCTTACTATCTCCTAGTTTAATGACGTCGTTCTCTTTAGATTCGTGTTTTTTTACGTTTTCAATCTCTTTGATATCAATTCTGAATGGCCAACCTTCTTCACCTTCTGGTTTTGGAATCAGTTTACCTCTTACTTGAACAGTTACATAATCTGTAGGTTCATTTTTATACGATTTTGCCATGTCATTTAATTCGTGCATTTTGTCGTTAATGACAACACCATAAATATCATTACGTGTTTGCAAAACAGCTGCATCTGCATAATAAATAAACTGCCCAACCATCAATTTTAAACCATCATTTTGTTTGGCTGTTTTTCCATTTTCAGTAACTGCATTTTCATCTACAGGAACTGTTTCTGTTTTTGTGTCATTTTTACAACCTGTAAAAAGACTAGCTACTAAAAAGAGTGTAAGTAATTTTTTCATTTTAAAATATTGCTTGTATTAATGATTATCCTACTGAACCTTCTAGACTAATTTCTAAAAGTTTCTGAGCTTCAACAGCAAACTCCATTGGTAATTTATTTAAGACTTCTTTACTAAAACCATTCACGATAAGTGCAATTGCCTTTTCCGTTGAAATTCCTCTTTGGTTACAATAAAATATTTGGTCTTCACCAATTTTACTCGTTGTTGCTTCATGCTCAATTTGAGCCGATTTATTTTTCACTTCTATATACGGAAATGTATGTGCACCACATTCATTTCCCATCAATAAACTATCACATTGAGAGAAATTTCGTGCATTATCTGCACGAGAGCTAATTTGAACTAGTCCTCTGTAGGAGTTTTGAGATTTTCCTGCAGAAACTCCTTTTGAAATAATGGTTGACTTGGTATTCTTACCTAAGTGAATCATTTTTGTTCCAGTATCAGCTTGCTGGTAATTGTTTGTTACAGCAATAGAATAAAATTCACCTACTGAATTATCTCCTTTTAAAATACAACTTGGATATTTCCATGTCACAGCAGAACCTGTCTCAACTTGAGTCCAAGAGATTTTTGCGTTTTTCTCGCAAAGTCCCCTTTTTGTCACAAAATTGTACACTCCGCCTTTACCTTCAGCATTTCCTGGATACCAGTTTTGTACTGTTGAATACTTTATTTCAGCATCATCCATTGCAATTAACTCAACAACTGCTGCATGTAATTGATTTTCATCTCTACTTGGTGCTGTACAACCTTCCAAGTAACTTACATAACTTCCTTCATCTGCTATAAGTAAAGTTCTTTCAAATTGTCCTGTTCCTCCTTGGTTAATTCTAAAGTAGGTTGACAATTCCATTGGACACCTCACTCCTTTTGGAATATAACAGAAAGAACCATCACTAAACACAGCCGAATTTAAGGCCGCATAAAAGTTGTCTTTTGTTGGTACTATTGTACCAATATATTTTCTCACAAGCTCTGGATGCTCTTTAATAGCCTCCGAAATACTCATAAAAATAATGCCTTTTTCAGACAATGTTTTTTTAAATGTTGTTGCAACAGAAACTGAATCCACAACAATATCCATAGCGACATTGTTCATTTTTTTCTGTTCATCCACTGAAATTCCTAGCTTTTTATACATGGCTAAAAGATCGGGATCTACGTCGTCTAATGTTTTATTAGGATCGACAGCTACTGGTGCAGAATAATAAGCAATAGCCTGAAAATCAGGTTTTTTGTAATTAACATTTGCCCATTCTGGCTCAGTCATTTCTTTCCAGACTTTAAAGGCATCAAGTCTCCATTCTGTCATCCATTGTGGCTCTTCTTTCTTCTTAGAAATTGCACGAACGATATCTTCATTTAAACCGATAGGAAAAGTTTCAGATTCAATATCTGTAAAAAAACCATATTCATATTCTTTGGTTTTTAATTCTTCCCTTAAATCGTCTTCAGTATATTTTGACATGTTTGTTTTAAATTTTAAAGTGAAAATGATTCACCACAACCACAAGTACGGTTGGCATTAGGATTATTAAATACAAATCCTGCTCCATTAAGTCCTCCCGAATATTCTAACGTAGTACCTATGAGGTATAAAAAACTCTTTTTGTCGACAATAATTTTCACACCATTGTCCTCAAAAACTTTATCCTCTTCTTTTTGTTCTTTATCAAACTTTAGATCGTATGATAATCCTGAACATCCTCCACTCTTCACTCCTACACGAACAAAATCGATAGCACTATTAAAACCATCATCATTCATGAGCTGAATAACTTTCTTTTTAGCTGTTTCTGATACTTTAATCATTTCTTATATAGATTTCTTCTAAATAGATTGCAAATATATGGTATAAGTAGCCTTTAACCATGTTTCCTAACATTATATTAGCAAATAATAGCATAGAATTAGACTATGAAAATACGAGAAATCTCAGATTCTGAATAAAAATTCAGTTGTAGTACGTGTTTTTAAGCAGAAAGCTTTTGAGGAGAATACCTGTTTTGCAATAGAAACAATTGCCTTAAAGCCGTTTTAATATTTTCGTTTTTTAATGGAAGTGTTTCAAATTTACCACTATCATCAATTGCAATTTTTGATTTGCAAGTCTTACAAGTAAGCTCGTGAGAATCTTTTGATAAACGTTCAAGATTGTGCCCAAAAACAGAGCACGACATATCGTTATTAGTAGTAGTTTTCATAAGTAGGTATTCATTTGGGATTAGAAACTTAATGAAAATGTTCTAGAGTTAGGTTTAAATGCTTATTTTTTCGATGAAATGCACAAATATTCAAAACCAAAGCTTTGAAAATGCACTCAAAATAGTATGGTCTTCAAAAAACATACTATTTTTGCATCATGATTGAAGATAAAAACCCACAACGTACGGCATTAGAAAATTTAGGTGAATTTGGACTTATAGACCATTTGACTAAAAATTTTGATATTAAGCATACATCCACTGTTAAAAGCATTGGTGATGATGCGGCTGTTTTAGATTTCAAAAACAAACAAATTGTAGTTACTACAGATTTACTAATTGAAAATGTTCATTTTGATTTAAGCTATGTACCATTAAAGCATTTGGGTTACAAAGCTGTAGTTGTAAATCTTTCAGATGTTTACGCTATGAATGCTAATGCTACACAAATTACAGTCTCTATAGCTGTTTCAAATCGCTTCCCGCTTGAAGCACTTGAAGATTTGTATGCTGGTATTGAAGCTGCGGCTAAAATATATAACATTGATGTTGTTGGTGGAGATACAACTTCTTCAACCACTGGTCTTATTATTTCAATAACTGCAATAGGTGAAGTTGACGAAAAGGATGTTGTATTAAGATCAGGAGCAAAAGCTAATGATTTAGTTGTTATTACTGGAGATATTGGAGCTGCATATATGGGTTTACAAGTTTTAGAACGTGAAAAAGAAGTGTTTAAAGTAAATCCCCAAAGTCAGCCAGATTTAAGTTTGTACACCTATATTATTGAGCGTCAGTTAAAACCTGAAGCTAGAAAAGATATTGTAGAATTATTACAAAAGCTGGAAGTCAAACCGAGTTCTATGATTGATGTTAGTGATGGTTTATCGTCGGAAATAATTCACTTGTGTAAAAACAGTGATGTTGGTGTTGAATTATATGAAAATAAAATTCCATTAGACCCTCAAGTGATCTCAACTTGTGAAGAGTTTAATATTGACAGTACCACAATTGCTTTAAATGGTGGTGAAGACTATGAATTATTAATGACAATTTCTCAAGAAGACTTTCCGAAAATAAAAGGAAACCCTAACCTAACTGTGATTGGTTATATTACAGAAAAGGCAAGAGGTATGCATTTAATTACAAGAGGTGAACAAGCAATTCCGATAATCGCAAAAGGATTTAATGCTATGAAAAATGAGGCGTAAAACCTATCAAACTTTCTTCATTACTAGTAATAAATGTTCTGTCTTGATTGAATCGCTTTTTAGACATTCTATTATTATGGATACGTTCTAGTACTGAATTAATTTCTTTGTATTTAGGCGTGAGTGGAGTTAGGTCGCCTTTTCCATTTGTTGTCATCTGTGCACTACAATGGGTACACTTATATTCTTTAACGTGATACGTAACTTTTTTAGAGACCTCATATTGGTGTCCAAAAAATGAGCAGTAGATACTTTTCATATTACAGTTATATTTAGTTATTACTTTAGATGGATTAGTCTAAATATATTGAAAACCAAATGTTAACGTGTGTTTTTTCTTTAATAAATCGACGAAGTGAGTGTTTTGTTCTTTAAACGCATCATTCGACGTGTGTAAATCTCTTCAAGTATGTTATTAATCTCCTGAAATTTAGGTGTTAACTCGGTAAGTTTACCATTACTATTCGTTGTTAGTTGACGTTTACAGCACTTGCATGTATATTCTTTAACATGTAAAGTTACCTTCTTTGTCATTTCGTAATTATGCCCAAAAAGGTCGCAGTAAAATCTCATTGGAGCAGGAGCGTTTGTAGTTTTTTTCATGGCTTAATGATTTGGGGACTACTAACATAGAGAAAAATATCAAACAAAAACGTTTAAAGGTTCTATTTTTCGATAAAACGTTTTATTTTGTAGGTTAATTCGTTCATATTTTCAATATGACTCATATGACCATCCGGGAATTCGACAATTTCAACATTTGAGTCGTAGGTTTGATTAATGAGTGTATTGTATTCTAAAACAGGATCTTCGCGTCCTATAATCATCATTTTTTTGAAAGTTGTATTTTGTAAGATAAACTCTCTATTTGGTCGAATTTTCATGCCTTCTAAAGCAGCAATTATTCCTTGAAGTGGAGTTTTAAGCGCTTCTAGTTTTACCAATTCAATATCCTTTGCAAATCGCTCTCTATTATCTGGAGCAAAAAGATTTGCGATCGACATACTTACAAATGTTTTGTGATTCGTCTTTACGGCTTCTATAGCTCTGTCTCTATTCGTTTTCCTTTCTGCATTATCCTCTAAAGCAGAAGAGTTCATTAAACACAAGCCATTAATTAGACCAGAATGCTTTTCAGAAAAAGCCAATGAAACATAACCTCCCATGGAATGACCAATAAGAGTACACGATTCAATTTTCAATTCATCAATAACCGTTTTTACAGCTTCTGCCATGTCTTCCATAGTATGGATATAACCTAAACATTCTGTTTGGCCATGACCTAATAAATCAATACAAATCACTCTACAAGATGCAGTTAAATATGGTAGAAGAGATTGCCACATAGTACTGTTTTCAAGAAATCCATGTAATAAAACAATTGGATCCCCTTGCCCTTCATCAGTATAAAATATTTGACTCCCTTTGTATTCTAAAATCATTTTTAAACTATCTTGGGCAAAGATAATAAGAGTTTTGAGCTTAAAATCTCTATTTTGTCATAATCGTTAATTTAGAAAAACCAACATGAATAAAACTAAAAACCTCTTAGTTGTAAGTTTTGCTTTGTTCTCCTTGTTTTTTGGAGCTGGTAATTTACTATTACCTCCTCTTTTAGGTTATAATTCTGGTGAACATTGGTTATGGGTTGCTTTTGGATTTATGGTTACAGCTGTGGTAATTCCCATTATTGGTATTCTTGCTCATGCCAAATTGCAAGGCACGCTTTATGATTTCGGAAAAAAAGTCTCACCAAAATTTAGTTTACTTTATTGCATCATTATATATGTGATTGCTGTAGCCATTCCATCTCCAAGAACAGCTGCTGCCACACATGAAATTGCGATTCATCCTGCATTTGGAACAAGTCCGTTGTTGACAAGTGCTATTTACTTTGCATTGGTTTTGGTTTTTGTTCTAAATCGTTCTAAAATAATCAGCTTAATTGGAAAATACCTAACACCTTTTATTGTGATTATGTTATTAATGGTGATTGGTATTGGTTTATTTTCTTCAGAAATGACAACTCAAGTGATCAACTTAGACACACCTGCTGCAGTCATTGGGATTTTAGAAGGCTATCAAACGTTTGACGCCATTGGTGCAGTGGTTGTTGGTGCTGTAATTATAATTTCTATCAATCTGAAAATTGATGCGAGTTTTGAAGAGAAAAGAGAACTCATTAGAAAGTCAGGTTGGATTGCTGGATTCGGTTTATTTATCATTTATGCTGGACTTATATCGGTTGGCGCCTATTATGGTTCAGAAATAAACATCAATGATACTTTAAGTAATGATATGCAACGAGCAAATCTTTTAAGAGGTATCAGTATTACCTCACTCGGAAGCTTTGGAAACACCATTTTAAGTGTCTTAATTTCATTAGCATGTTTTACAACAGCAGTTGGTATTATTGCTGGCGCAGCAGATTATTTTAAGGGATTACTCAACAATTCTCAAACGGTTTACATCATTACAGCTGTTATTGCTTGTATACTCGGAATTGTTGTTGGACAATTAGATTTTAATTCGATTATTGTAATTGCTATTCCAGTTTTATTATGTGTGTATCCAATTACAATTGTACTTATTTTACTGAATGTATTACCAGATAAACTTGCTACGCCATTAGTTTTTAGAGCTGTAGTACTAATAACTTTTTTATTCAGTTTACCAGACGTGATTGGGTTTATTAGTCCGTCAGAAACACTACAAAGTATTGCAGAATACATTCCTTTAGCACAATATAGTTTTGGTTGGGTGTTACCTGCTTTTGTAGTTTTCTTGGCAACGTCCTATATAAGTCAAAAAAAGCAAAAAGCCTAAAACGAATACTTTAGGCTTTTTATTATTTGATAGTTCTTATTAAGAATTCATAAGATCCTCAATCTCTTCTGCTTCAATTGGTATGTTGCGCATTAAATTAAAAGGCTCACCATGTTCTTGAATCACTAAATCATCTTCCAAACGAATTCCGAAGCCTTCATCAGGAATATAAATACCTGGCTCAACCGTAAAGACCATATTGGCTTGCATAGGTTCGGTTAATATTCCGTAGTCATGCGTATCTAAACCAATATTATGGCTTGTTCCATGCATGAAATATTTTTTATATGCTGGCCAATCTTTGTTTTCGTTTTGCACATCAGCTTTATCTAATAATCCTAAACCCAATAATTCAGATGTCATCAATTTACCGACCTCAACGTGATAATCTGCCCAAATAGTTCCTGGTACCAACATTTTTGTAGCGTCATCTTTTACACGATTGACCGCATCGTAAACTGCTCTTTGACGTTCAGAAAAACGACCAGAAACAGGAATCGTTCGTGTCATATCACTAGAGTAATTTGCATACTCTGCACCAACATCCATCAAGATTAAATCACCAGCATTACAGGGTTGATTGTTTTCAATATAATGCAATACATTAGCATTATTTCCTGAAGCAATAATTGGTGTATAAGCAAATCCTTTTGAACGATTATTTAAAAATTCATGCATGAATTCGGCTTCAATATTAAACTCCCAAACATCTGGTTTTACAAAGTTTAATACGCGACGTAAGCCTTTTTCTGTAATATCACAAGCCTTTTGCATCAAGTCTAATTCAGCAGAATCTTTTACTGAACGCAAGCGTTGTAATATTGGATTACTCTTAGCGACCGAATGAGCTGGATATTTATATTTAAGCCATTTTGTAAACCGATCTTCACGAGTTTCAGTTTCTACATTAGCTCTATAATGTTCATTTGTATTGATATAAACCGTATCACATTGGGTCATCAACTCAAACATGATTTTCTCCAAGTCTTGAAGCCAGTAAACCGTTTTTATTCCACTTGTTTTTAAAGCAGCTTCTTTTGTTAGTTTTTCACCTTCCCAAACCGCAATATGCTCATTGGTTTCTTTTAGAAATAAAATTTCACGGTGCTTTTCATTAGGACAATCAGGAAACAATACCAAAATACTTTCCTCTTGATCAACGCCACTCAAATAGAAAATATCTCGATGCTGTTCAAATGGCATTGTACTATCTGCACTTACAGGATAGATATCGTTCGAATTAAAAACCGCTAGGCTTCTAGATTGCATTTTAGCTACAAAGTTTTTTCGATTTTTTATAAATAGATTTTGATCAATCAAGTGATATTTCATAGTATGATGTTTTAATATGGTAAAGGTAAATAGTTTAAATAAGTATCGCAACTTATCGCTAAATTACTATATTTACCGATGAACGGCAGAGATTCAATGTTTAACCCATACCAACCATTATGAAAAAAATTACATTTAAAAATTTGTTTACAACAGTAATAATGCTGTTTATGATTGCAAATTTATCTGCTCAAGAACTTATGTTTGAAGTTCCTTTAGCCACACAAGTACAGGCTTCTACTCAAATAATAGAAGGAAAAGTTATTGCCAAAACATCTTTTTGGGATGCCAATCAAGAAAACATTTATACAACAAACACAATAGATGTATATAAGGTGTTTAAAGGCGAATCTTTAACTACTATTGAAATTATCACAAGAGGAGGTACTGTTGGGCTTGAAGCCGAAATTGTTACACCTAGCCTACAATTAGGACTATATGACATTGGAATATTCACGTTACACAACAATAATGTCAATATTAACTCAACTTCTGCATTTCAGCCATTTAGTGAAGCTCAAGGATTTTACAAATACAATACGCTAACTAATGTAGCAGCGAATCCTTTTATAGCAAAACAAGGTATTACTAGCTTTTATAATGAAATTGAAAACCTAACTAATAGTGCATTTAAGAACGTTGGAGATTTCAGTATAGATGACATTATAAGTTCAAATGAAGCTAATAGAGGCTCAATAAATATATCTTCATTTAATCCAGCAACAGCTACGGCTGGAACACAGACAGTTTTAACCATTAATGGTGTTGGGTTTGGTGCAACGAAACAAAACGTTGGGTTTGCTAATGCAAATGATGGAGGTGCTACTTTTACCTTAGCATTAGAGTCTCAAATATTAACTTGGACTGATACTCAGGTTACTGTAGAAATACCTTCTCAAGGTGGTTCTGGTCCTTTTGCATTAATTAATTCTGGAGCAACAGCTGTATTAGCTCAATCAGGGAATTTAGATATCACATATGCTGAAATAAATGCTGTTTTTAATCCAGATGGAAATGGGAACTATGCGTACCCTACTCAACACATAAACAATGATGGAAGTGGTGGTTACATATGGCAAATGGAAACCGATTTTAATAACAATACAGCCGCAAATGAATCGTTCATTAGAGCTTTTGATACATGGAGATGTGAAACTGGTATAAATTGGACTATTGGAGCTGTTACTGCAGTAGATGTTGTTGCTGATGATGACATCAATATAATTAGATTTGATAATGGCGCTGAGCTTGCGTCAGGAACTCTAGGAGTTTGTACTTCTCGTTTTGGTGGTTGTTATACACAAGCACAACCAACAACAGAAATGCAATGGTTAGCATCCGAACTTGATATTGTTTTTAACGACACTACTAATTGGCAATTTGGACCAACAAATGCTAATAACTCTCAAATAGATTTTGAAACTGTGGCTGTTCACGAATTAGGACATGGGCATCAGTTAACTCATGTAATTGATACAAACAAAATAATGCATTACGCTATAGGTGGAGGCACAAATAATCGTGTATTAAGCGCTAGTGATATTGCAGGTGCAAACGATATACAATCAAGAAACACAACACTTACGCCTTGTGGAGCTCCAGTAATGATTGCTTTTGATTGCTCAACGTTAAGCATCAATGATAATGAAATTGCAAATAATATATCTATATATCCCAATCCAGTAAGAGGTATTCTTAATATTAAGCATTCAGCAAATATCATTCTAGATAAAGCACTACTGTATGATGTAAGAGGACGATTGATTTCTAAAGTTGACCTAAAGAACACAACATCAATAAACACTAATCAACTTCATTCTGGAGTTTATTTTATAAAGATTGATGACACAAAAGGAAATACCTTAACGAAGAAGTTTATTGTAGAATAAAACTTTAATTAAATAATTTATCAAAAAAGGCGTCTCAATAAAATGAGACGCTTTTTTTGTTTCCATCAGAAACTTATCATAAGCTATATTTCTTATCTTTAGTGCTCTTAAAAAACAACCATTATGCTTAAACAAATTTGTTCTCTCCTATTAGTAGCCTCAGCAATTGTAAATGCTCAGCAACCAGCAACCTCTTCAAAAACTATTGAAGACGCACTTGTTCAAAAAGAACAACTTATCAAGTCCTCATTAGTTAAAAACGTTGCCTTTGAAAATATTGGTCCAACGGTTATGAGTGGACGTGTTGTTGATCTTGCTGTAAATCCCGAAAACTCAACTGAATTTTATGTTGGTTACGCATCTGGTGGTGTTTGGCATACAGTAAACAACGGAACAACATTTACGCCAATTCTGGACAGTTCAAATACGCAAAACGTTGGAGATATAGCCGTAGATTGGAAGAACAGAACCATTTGGGTTGGTACTGGTGAAAATAACTCATCTAGATCTAGTTATGCAGGAATCGGAATCTTAAAATCTACAGATAATGGAGAAACTTGGCAAAATATGGGTCTTAAAGACTCACATCATATAGGTCGAATTTTAATCAATCCAAATAATCCTGATGACGTAGTTGTTGGAGTTACAGGTCATTTGTATTCTCCTAATCAAGAACGTGGTATCTATAAAACTACCGATGGTGGTAATACATGGTCGCAATCATTATTTGTAGATGATATCAGTGGAATTATTGATTTGCAAACCAATCCTAATAATTACAATTTGATGTTCGCTTCATCTTGGACTAAAGATCGAAAAGCTTGGAATTTTGATGGCAACGGTAATAATTCTGCCATATATAAAAGCACAGATGCTGGTAATACGTGGACAAAAGTCTCTACGGAAAACAGTGGTTTTCCAACAGGAAATGGTGTTGGAAGAATCGGTTTAGCAATTTATGATGATTCTATTATTTACGCTGTTCATGATAGTCAATTCCGAAGACCTACTGAAGATTCAAATAAAAAAGAATCGAAAATCTTAACAAAAGATGATTTTAAATCCATGACGACTGATGCGTTTTTGAATCTTGACGACAAAAAGCTAAATGCTTATTTAAAAATGAATGGATTTCAGGAGAAATACAGAGCAAACAATGTGAAGCAAATGGTTAGAAGTGGAAATGTAAAACCTATTGATCTCGCTAAATATCTAGAAGATGCTAATTCCATGTTATTTGATACGCCTGTTATTGGAACCGAAGTTTATAAAAGTATTGATGGTGGGAAAACTTGGAACAAAACACACAACGATTATCTAGACGATATTTATTACAGTTATGGTTACTATTTTGGTCATATTTATGTTGCGCCTAATAACGCAGAGAACATTTACATCTACGGTGTTCCAATCGTAAAATCTAAAGATGGCGGAAAAACTTTCATCTCTATTAGTGCTGAAAATGTTCATGCCGATCATCATGCGCTTTGGATCAATCCAAAAAACCCTAATCACCTCATCAATGGTAATGATGGTGGTGTGAATATTACTTATGATGATGGAGAAAATTGGATTAAAAACAATTCGCCTTCGGTTGGTCAATTTTATGCGATTAATGTTGATAATGAAAAACCATATAATGTGTATGGTGGTTTACAAGATAATGGCGTTTGGGTTGGAGCAAATAACGCTAGAGAAGATAAAAGTTGGCACCAAAGAGGTCAATATCCATGGAAAGGCATCATGGGTGGAGACGGAATGCAAATTCAAATCGATAGTAGAAATCACAATGTCGTTTATACAGGTTATCAATTTGGAAACTACTACAGAATTAATCTCGAAACTGAAGAAGAAACATACATTCAACCTAAGCATAAATTAGGTGAGAATCCATATCGTTTTAATTGGCAAACACCTATTTTGTTATCACCTCACAATCAAGACATTTTATACCTAGGCGGAAACAAACTAATGCGTTCAATGAATCAAGGTAATGATTGGATTGCCATTAGTGATGACTTAACCAATGGTGGGGAAAAAGGAAATGTAGCTTACGGAACTTTAGCTTCTATGAGTGAATCGCCTTTTCAATTTGGATTGATTTACACAGGAAGTGATGACGGATTGATTCATGTAACAAAAAATTCTGGAGCAAATTGGACGAACATTTCTAATGCCTTACCAAAAGACTTATGGGTAAGTCGAGTAATTGCTTCACAGCATAAAAAAGAACGAGTTTACGTGACGTTAAATGGGTATCGTTGGGATGATTTTAAAGTTTATGCGTACATGAGTAATGACTATGGACAAACATGGAAAGACATTAGTTCAAACATTCCATCGTCTCCAGTAAATGTCATAAGAGAAGATTCTGAAAATGAAAACATCCTTTATATAGGAACAGATAATGGCGCTTATATCTCTTTTAATCAAGGTGAAAGCTATGAAGCATTTAGTGAAGGGCTTCCAAGTGTTGCTGTTCATGATATTGTAGTTCAACCTGATGCTAAAGACCTTTTAATCGGTACACATGGAAGAGGTATTTACAAAATTAGTGTTTCAGAGCTTCAGTTAATGGATTCTAACGTGATGAATAAAGCTGTAACGTTATTTAAAACTGATGATGTAAGACATTCATCTCGTTGGGGAAGTTCTTGGGGGAAATGGTATGATGCATATGAACCTGAAATGGAAATTGCTTTTTACTCTAATTTTTCAGAAGAGAAAACAGTTAAAATTTTATCTGAAAAAGGAACGCTTCTAAATCAAATGAAAATTGAAGCCGATAAAGGACTTAACTATACAGGTTATGACATAACACTTTCTGAAAAAGGTCGGAAAGCGCTCCTTAAAGAAAACACATCAATTGAAATAGAGAAAGCTAAAAATGACAAGTATTACTTACCAAAAGGCTCATACACCGTTCAAATTAATGATGAAAAAACAAACTTTGAAATAAAATAAATACTATATTTTTAGAGTTATACTAAAAAACTAAATCAATGAAATACGTTAAACTATGCATCTTGTTAATCTGTGGATTAATTTTGTCTTGTAGTGAAGATAATGATGACAATGCGCAACTACCTTCTGAACCCAATTTAGTAATTAAGTTAAAGTTTGATCCTAATCAAGATCGCCTTGGTAATTTAGGTCAACCTGTTACTATTCCTCTTGGTAATGCTGCGCAATCACCTTCAATAAATCGTATGAGTGCGAATTATATTGAACTAGCTCCAACAGCAATAACTCCTTTAGAAACTGGTGAAATTATATTTGTAGGTGATGAAACTACAGCTGGTGGTGCTCAGGCTATCAATTTTCAAAACGCAATTTTTGCAGGAAATAACGAAACGTTTATAACAATTCCTTTAAGTGAAATAACAACTGGAACTTATGAATGGGTTAGAGTTTCCTTAGCATATCAAGAAGGCAATATCGATGTTTTAGTAAACGGACAAGATATCACTGGAACACTAGGTAGCTTTGTAGGTTATAATTCATATATCTCCTCTTTTGATCTTAACGGAAATGATTTTGATATTAATGATAATCGCCCTCAGGGTTTTTGGGCTTTTGAAGCTTTAGGCTTTTCAACTCAAGGTCAAGCTCCCGAAGGATCTACAACAGTTCCAAACCCCTTATTTGATTCCTCTCCTATTCCTCCTGGATCTTGTGTGGTCACCGGAGAATTCGAAAACGGATTGCATATTACAGGAAATGAAACCCAAGATATTACGGTTACCCTTTCATTTTCAATCAATAATAGTTTTGAATGGACCGAAGTAAATTCAGATGGAAAATACGAACCTGGAGTTGGAGAACAAGTAGTCGATATGGGACTTCGTGGTTTAATTCCGATGGTCTCTAATTAAACCCATTCTAAATAATTAAAATTGTAGCCAAAATTTGTTGTACAACGCAATGAACCTTATCTTTGCTATTCAAATAATTAACTACAATTATAATGAGCGGAATTTTAAATTCGTCAATTGGAAGAAAATTTGCCATGGCACTTTCGGCACTCTTCCTAATGGTTTTTGTACTACAACATTTTGTTATTAATAGTCTTTCTGTATTTAGTCCAGATGCTTTCAACGAAGTATCTCACTTTATGGGAACATTTTGGGTGATTCAATATCTAATACAACCTGTATTGATTATTGGTGTCATTTTTCATTTTGTAATGGGATTTGTACTCGAAATTAAAAACAACAAAGCAAATGGTATTAAATATGCCAAAAACAATGGTGCTGCAAATTCTACTTGGATGAGTAGAAACATGGTTTGGAGTGGAGGATTTATTCTCGTATTCTTAGTCATTCACTTTATTGATTTCTGGATCCCAGAAATAAATACTAAGTATATTGTTGGAGACATGTCTGGTATGCACAATGGTGAGTTCAGATATTTTCATGAACTACAAGAAAAGTTTGTTCCTATCTGGAGAATAGCATTATACTGTATAGGTTTTGTGTTCTTAGCACTTCACTTATTACACGGTTTTGATTCTGCATTCCAATCTGTTGGAGCAAATAATAAATACACTAAAGGATTAAAAGGGTTCGGGAAATTTTACGCAATTGTTATTCCATTAGGATTCATTTTTATTGCATTATTTCATCACTTTAATCACTAAAAAATATCTAATATGGTTTTAGATTCAAAAGTACCAAAAGGTCCAATTAAAGATAAATGGACAACGTATAAAGATAAAATCGATTTAGTAAATCCTGCCAACAAGCGTCATATTGATGTTATTGTTGTTGGTACTGGGCTTGCTGGAGGTTCTGCTGCTGCAACCTTAGCAGAATTAGGCTATAATGTAAAAGCATTTGCTTATCAAGATTCACCTCGTAGAGCGCATTCAATTGCAGCTCAAGGTGGTATTAATGCGGCAAAAAATTATATGGGAGATGGTGATTCTAATTATCGTCTTTTTTATGATACAGTAAAAGGAGGCGATTATCGTTCTCGTGAAGCAAACGTATATCGTTTGGCAGAAGTTTCTGGAAATATTATTGACCAATGTGTGGCTCAAGGTGTTCCCTTTGCTCGTGATTATGGTGGACTATTAGACAACCGTTCATTTGGTGGTGTTTTAGTATCTAGAACATTTTATGCTAAAGGTCAAACAGGGCAGCAACTTTTATTAGGAGCTTATTCTGCAATGAATCGTCAAATTGCTCGTGGTAAAATTGAAATGTTCAATCGTCACGAAATGTTAGATGTTGTAAAAGTTGATGGCAAAGCAAGAGGGATTATTGCACGTAATTTAATTACAGGTGAGATAGAACGTCATTCTGCACATGCTGTTGTAATTGCTTCTGGTGGATACGGAAACGTTTATTTCCTTTCAACAAATGCAATGGGAAGTAATGCTACTGCAGCTTGGAAAATTCATAAAAAAGGAGCGTATTTCGCAAATCCTTGTTTTACACAAATTCATCCAACATGTATTCCACGTTCTGGAGATTACCAATCTAAGTTAACGTTGATGTCTGAATCATTACGTAATGATGGTAGAATTTGGGTTCCAGCAAAAATAGAAGATGCTAAAGCCATTCAAGAAGGTAAATTAAAACCTACACAAATAGCTGAAGAAGATAGAGATTATTACTTAGAGCGTCGTTATCCAGCATTTGGTAATTTGGTTCCTCGTGATGTAGCGTCTAGAGCTGCTAAAGAACGTTGTGATGCAGGTTACGGAGTAAATGCGACAGGTGAAGCTGTGTATTTAGATTTCGCTGCTGCTTTTGAACGTTATGGAAAAGAGCAAGCAAAAATAAAAGGACTTAAAAACGCTTCGAAAGAAGAAATTATAAAATTAGGGCAGGAAATTATTGAAGAAAAGTACGGGAATTTATTTCAGATGTATGAAAAAATCATCGCTGAAAACCCATATGAAACTCCAATGATGATCTATCCTGCAACTCACTATACAATGGGTGGTGTTTGGGTTGATTATAACTTAATGACAACCGTTCCTGGTTTATATTGTATTGGTGAAGCTAATTTCTCAGACCATGGTGCAAACAGGCTTGGAGCATCTGCTTTAATGCAAGGTTTAGCTGATGGTTATTTCGTTCTACCTTATACAATTGGTGATTATTTATCAGACGATATTAGAACAGGAAAAATTTCTACGGATACAAAAGAGTTTGAGGACGTTGAAAACGAAGTTAAAGATAGAATCGAATTCTTTATCAATAATAAAGGAACAAAATCTGTAGACCATTTCCACAAACGTTTAGGAAAAGTAATGTGGGATAAAGTTGGAATGTCACGTAATGAAAAAGATTTAAAAGAAGCTATGGCTGAAATTAAAGCTATTCGAGAAGAATTCTGGAAAGAAGTTAAAGTTCCAGGAACTGCCAACGAAATGAACCCTGAATTAGAAAAAGCTGGGCGTGTAGCTGACTTTTTAGAATTAGGAGAGTTATTTGCTAAAGATGCTTTAATAAGAAATGAATCTTGTGGTGGACATTTTAGAGAAGAGTCTGTAGAATTAGATGGTGAGCAAAAAGGAGAAGCAAAACGTAACGATAAAGATTATGCTTTTGTATCTGCATGGGAATACAAAGGAGAACCTTCTGATGCTGTTCTTCATAAAGAAGAATTAGAATTTAAAGATATCGAATTAAAACAACGTTCGTACAAATAAGAAAAGATATGATGATGAATCTAACACTTAAAATTTGGAGACAAAAAGACTCAAATACAAAGGGTCAAATGGTCGATTATAAAGTAACTGATATTTCAGAGCATATGTCTTTTTTAGAAATGCTAGATGTTTTGAACGAGCAATTAGTAAATTCTGGTGAAGAGCCTGTAGCATTTGATCATGATTGCCGTGAAGGTATTTGTGGAATGTGTTCATTATATATTAATGGTGAAGCTCATGGTCCAGATCGAGGCATCACAACTTGCCAGTTACATATGCGTATGTTCAACGATGGTGATACAATTACAATAGAACCATTTAGAGCTGCGGCATTTCCAGTTATAAAAGATTTAGTTGTGGATAGAATGGCTTTTGAACGTATTCAACATGCAGGAGGTTACATTTCTGTGAACACATCTGGAAATACACAAGATGCTAATGCGCTTCCTATTTCAAAACACGATGCAGATGAGGCTATGGATGCAGCAGCTTGTATTGGTTGTGGTGCATGTGTTGCCACTTGTAAAAACTCTTCAGCTATGTTATTTGTAGGTGCTAAAATATCACAATATGCCTTATTACCACAAGGACAAGTAGAAGCAGCAGATCGTGTTCAGAACATGGTAGCTCAAATGGACTTAGAGGGATTTGGTAACTGTACCAACACAGGAGCATGTGAGATTGAATGTCCTAAAGGAATTTCTTTAGAAAACATTGCACGTATGAATCGCGAATATTTAAAAGCGAGCCTTAAAGGGTAATTTATAACCTTTTAAACTCAAATTATAAACGAAAATCTCAAGAGCAATCTTGGGGTTTTTTGTTTCTTTACCACATAAATTTAATCATGACTGACCCAATAAAATTCTATAAACAAGAATTAGAGAAACATAAAACAGAAGTCGTTTCACATAGAAAACGTTTGTTACTTCTTAGCGCTCTGCGTTTACTAGCATTCGCAATTACTGGTATTGCAGTATATTTTACGTTTTCGAAATGGCAAATAGCAATGGTGATTGGACTTTTAGGAATAGGAGTCTTTATATACTTGCTATCAAAATATACAGATACAAAAGCTAAGCGTGAACTTCATAAAGCATTATTAAAAATAAATACTGAAGAACTAAAAATTGCCTCTGGAGAATTTCATGATAGGGACACTGGCTTACAATTTCAAGATCCAAAACATTTTTATAGTTTAGATGTTGATCTATTCGGAAAAGGGTCTTTTTTTCAATACATAAATAGAACCATCTCTTCAGAAGGTCAGCACAGACTTTCAAATGCTTTAAAAGCAAATAAAATTTCTAATATTGAAGAGCGCCAAGACGCTATTATAGAACTATCTGAAAAAACAAAATGGACACAGTTCTATGCGGCAACCGGAAGTTTAATAGAAACTGAAACTCCAGCTTCAAAAATTATCTATTGGTTAAAAAACCATAAAAGTTTTATTCCTAAGGAGATGAAATGGGCACCATGGATAGTTACCATAATCTCAGTAGCTTTATTGATCATGGCTATATTTAACGTTTTAGATATTTCGTTTTTTGGTTATTGGTTATTTGTTGGATTAGGTTTCACTGGTTTGTATTTAAAAAAAATCAATGCTCTAGCAATTAATTCAGATAAAACTAAAGACACTTTTAAACAATATGCCTCCTTATTACTTCAAATAGAAAATGAAGAATTTAAATCAAAATTACTTCAAGAAAAGCAGAAAAAAATTCAATCAGAAGGCAATAAAGCTTCAGAAATTTTCTCTGAATTCTCAAAACACTTAGATGCTTTAGACAATCGTAATAATCTCATTGGAGCAATTTTTGGAAACGGTTATTTGCTTTCAGATATTAAAAATGCATATAAAGTTGAGCAATGGATTTCTAAATATGCACACAAAGTTGAAGATTGGTTTGAAGTCGTCTCATTTTTTGATGCCTATAATAGTTTAGGGAATTATACTTTTAATCATGTGGAACATGTGTTTCCTGAAATTTCAAATGGTAAAACGATTATAAAGGCCGAGAATTTAGGCCATCCTTTACTTACTAAAACAAAACGAGTTAATAGCGATGTGGTAATTGGTAATAAGCAATTTTTCATTGTAACTGGAGCAAACATGGCTGGTAAAAGCACATTTTTACGAACAGTTTCTTTGCATATAATGATGGCAAATGTAGGCTTACCGGTTTGTGCTAAATCTAGTTCTTATTCTCCTGTAAAACTCATTACAAGTATGCGTACTAGCGATTCATTAACAGATGATAGTAGTTATTTCTTTTCAGAATTAACACGTTTAAAATTTATTGTAGATGCTATTGAAAAAGAACCTTATTTTATCATTCTAGATGAAATTTTAAAAGGGACGAATAGTACAGATAAAGCAATAGGTTCAAGAAAATTTGTCGAAAAATTAGTTGCTGGAAATGCGACTGGCATTATAGCCACACATGATTTAAGCCTTTGTGAAATTTCTAATGAACTCGACGAAGTTAAAAACTATTATTTTGATGCTGAAATCGTAGATGACGAACTCTACTTTGATTACAAATTCAAAAAAGGTATTTGTCAAAATATGAATGCTAGTTTTCTGCTGAAGAAGATGGAGATTATATAAAATAAAAAACCCACTCTAAATAAGAATGGGTTTTTTTTATAGTATCGGTTTAAAATTCAATTAAGCCTCAAAAGGCTCAATAGAAACATAAGATTTATTATCTCTTTTCTTTGTGAATTTTACTAGACCATCAACTTTAGCATGTAAAGTGTGATCTTTTCCTCCATACACATTTTCACCTGGATGATGTGTATTACCTCTTTGTCTAATGATAATGTTACCAGCTAATGCAGCTTGACCACCAAATATCTTAACACCTAAACGTTTCGATTCTGATTCTCTACCATTTTTAGAACTACCTACTCCTTTTTTATGAGCCATTGTCTTAAGGTTTTATATTGTTAATGATTAACTTAAAGCGGTAATTAAATCAGCTTTCTTCATAGAAGAAATACCTTCAATCCCTTTAGCTTTTGCCATGTCTTTTAACTGAGCAACAGTCATTTTACTTAAGTCTTGAGTCTCCTCTTTAACTTCTGAAACTGGCTTAGCTTCTGCTTTAGGTTCTACTTTTTTAGTTTCTTTTTTCGGAGCAGCTTTTTCAGCCTTAGCTGGAGTTGCTTTCTTTGCTCCTGAAGCGACAATACTTTCAATTACGATTTCAGATAAAGATTGTCTGTGTCCGTTTTTAACACGGTAACCTTTTCTTCTTTTCTTCTTGAAGACTATTACTTTATCACCTTTAAGGTGCTTTAAGACTTTTGCACTTACTTGTGCTCCGTCTATAGCTGGGGCGCCTAAAGTTACATTGTTACCGTCGTCAATTAAAAGAACGTTATCGAAAGAAACTTTCTTACCTTCTTCTGTTGCTAAACGGTTAACAAAAACTTTTTGGTCTTTTTCAACTTTGAATTGATGCCCTGCTATCTCTACAATTGCGTACATAGCGTAAACGTTTTTATTAATTAATTTGTTCAAAATGTGTGCTTTCTCCTCAGAAAGCGGGTGCAAATATACATTCTAATTAATTAACCTACAAACGTTTTTAAGCGTTTTGAGGAATATAGTCGCTTTTTTTAAAAAGTTGTATAAATGTTATAGCCCAATTCACTCCAGAAGCTACTCCTATTTATAATGATATTATCAGCGCTTACCTCATAATCAATAAATCAATCGCAAATAATTTTTTCAGTAAATCCAGTATCAAATTGATTGATATCGGCATAAAAACGGTTATCAAAGCTGTTTTAATAACATTTAAGATTTTTTTTACATTTTAACATTCTAAAAAAGGCTAGCTATTTACTATTTTTGTAAAACGTATGTAACATTAATTGTAAATCATACACTTACAACTCGTAAAAACTAATTTAAAACAAACTCACAATGAAAAAAGGCTTATTTACTTTAGCTGCTTTTGTACTTGCAATATTTGCTACAAATGCACAAGAAGTTAAATTTGAAGAATTTGATCTAGACAATGGATTACATGTAATTCTTCATCAAGATAACACTGCTCCAGTAGTTATTACATCGGTTATGTTTAATGTAGGAGGAAAAGATGTAGGAGGAGGTCCTGAAGCACCTCGCACAGGTTTTGCTCACTTTTTTGAACACCTTTTATTTGAAGGAACTGAAAACATTGGACGTGGAGAATATGCAAAGATAGTTTTAGCAAATGGTGGAACATTAAATGCTAATACGTCTCAAGACAGAACATATTATTATGACATCTTCCCTTCAAACAAATTAGAATTAGCCCTTTGGTTAGAATCAGAGCGTATGTTACACCCTGTTATTGACCAAGTTGGTGTTGACACTCAAAACGAAGTTGTAAAAGAAGAAAAGCGTCAACGCTATGAGTCTCCTTATGGTAAAATATTTGAAACTTTAGGAAAGAATCTTTTTAAAGTTCACCCATATAAAGATCCAAACATTGGTTTTATGAAAGACTTGGATGCTTCTACTCTAGAAGAATTTAATACGTATTTCAAAAATTATTATAGTCCAAACAATGCTGTTTTAGTAGTTGCTGGAGATATTGATTCTAGCGAAACAAAAGAGCTTGTAAAAAAATACTTTAGTGAAGTCAAAAGAGGACCCGAAGTCGTTAGGAATTTCCCTAAAGAGCAACCAATAACAGTTACAGAAAATGCTAAAGCTTTCGATAAAAACATTCAAATCCCTGCTATTCTTGCAGCCTACAGAACACCTGGTTTTGGAACAAGAGATGCTTATATTTTAGATATGATTTCTTCATATTTAAGTGGAGGTAAAAGTTCTGTGCTCTACAAAAAGTTAGTTGATAACCAAAAACAAGCTTTAGCTGTTCAAGCTGTAAATATTCCACAAATGGATCATAATATATTTGCACTGTTTGCACTTCCATTAGGTGATGTTACTTTAGGTAACTTATTAACAGAAATGGATGAAGAAATTTCTAAAATGCAAAACGAATTAATTTCTGAGCGTGATCATCAAAAACTAGTCAATCAATTTGAAAATCAATTTGTAAACGCTAACGCCAGTATTGAAGGTATTGCAGAATCACTTGCTAGTTACTATCTATTATATGGAGACGTAAATTTAATCAATAAAGAAATAGAAATTTATAGAGGGATTACAAGAGAGGACATTCAAGCGGTAGCTCAAAAATACTTAAGCCCAAATCAACGAGTAGAAATTGAATACTTACCACAAAAAGACGAACAATAAGATGAAAACAATATATAATATGAAAACAAAATTATCAGCATTTATTTTACTGTTCTTAATGTCAGTAACAAGTGTAAATGCACAATTAGATAGATCTATTCAACCTAAACCGGGTCCAGAACCATCTATTTCTTTAGAAGTTCCTAGTGAATTTGAATTAAAAAATGGCTTGAAGGTTCTTGTTGTTGAAAATCATAAACTACCTAGAGTTACGTATTCTTTAAATATAGATAATAAGCCTGTTGCCACTGGAGCAAAAGCTGGTGTTGAAAGTTTAATTGGAAGTATGTTAGGAAATGGTACTACAAGTATTCCTAAAGACGAATTTAATGAAGAAATCGATTTTTTAGGCGCCAATTTAAACTTAGGTATTAATGGTGGTTTTGCAAGATCGCTTTCAAAATATTCTGAAAGAATATTAGAACTTATGGCTGATGCAGCTATCAATCCTTTATTAACTGAAGAAGAATTTAATAAAGAAAAAGAGAAAAGTATTGAAGGTCTTAAAACACAAGAGAAAAGTATTGATGCCATTAGTGGCCGAGTAGGTGATGCCTTGCTATATGGTGCAAAACACCCTTATGGTGAGTTTGTTACTGAAGAAACTATTAACAATGTAACCTTTGGTGATGCTGTTGCCTATTATGAAAAACATTTCAACCCAAACAATGCTTATTTAGTAATTATTGGAGACGTTGATTTAAGTACTGTTAGAAAACAGGTTAAAAAATATTTTAAAGATTGGGAACAATCTATTGACGTGTCAACGACAGTTCCAGCAGTTAATCCAAATGCACAATACACTCAAATTAATTTTGTGGATTTGCCTAATGCATCACAATCTAGTATTGCAATAAAAAACAGCGTAGATTTAAAAATGGGTGATGAAGATTATCATGCTTCTATAATTACAAATGATATCTTAGGAGCAAGTTTTACAGGCTATTTATATAAAAATCTTCGAGAAACTAATGGTTATACCTATGGTGCTAATTCAAGAATAAGAGCTAACAGATATGGAGCAGGAAGTTTTAATGCAACTACCAAAGTAAGAAACATGGTTACTGATAGTGCTGTAGTTGAAGCAATGAAAGAAATCAATCGTCTTAAAACAGAAAAGGTAGATGCACAAGACCTTAAAGACACTAAAGCTAAGTACGTTGGTAATTTCATTATGGGATTAGAAGATCCTCAAACCGTTGCACGTTATGCTTTAAATATCAAGCTTAATAATTTACCTAAAAATTTCTACACAACGTATTTACAAAAAATTAATGCAGTTACTGCTGATGATGTAAAACGTGTAGCTAATAAATATATAAAGCCTGAAAACGCAAGAATTGTAATTGTAGGTAAAGGAAGTGAAGTGTTAGAAAATCTTGAAAAAACAGGAATTCCAATTAAGTATTTTGACAAGTATGCAAATGCTGTTGATAAGCCTGTTTTCTCTAAGCCAATTCCTTCGGGAGTTACTGCTGAAACTGTTGTTGCTAGTTACTTGAAGGCTGTAGGAGGAAAAGATAAACTACAAAACATCAATACTGTTTTAACTAATGCAAATGTTACTATAGAAGGTGCTCCTTTTAAACCAACTGCAGTTATTAAAGCTATGGCTCCTAACAAGGAATCTATGGAAATGACTATAGAAGGTATGGGAACTATAATGAAACAAAAATTTGATGGTGCTACCGGTTATAGAGAGCAACAAGGAATGAAAGTGCCTATGACTGATAAAGAGTTGGATGGTAAAAAGGAAGAGAAAGGATTATTTCCTGAACTATATGTTGATGTAGCTAATATGGAATTAGAATCTATTACTACTGTAGAAGGAAAAGATGCTTACAAAGTAAAAGTAACTACAGGAGACGATGTATCCCATAGATATTATAATACTGAAACAGGTTACTTAATTCGTACAGAATCAACTAGTGAACAACAAGGGCAAAGTGTTACTACTACATATGATTTCTCAGATTATTTAGATGTTAATGGAGTAATGATCCCTCAAACTCAAAGAATCACAGCTGGTCCTCAAATCATTACTTTAAAGTCGACAGACGTAAAGTTTAATGAAGGCGTAACAGATGCTGATTTTAATTAAACAATAAATTATTCAATACTAAAAATCCGAAGCATTTCTGCTTCGGATTTTTTTTATCGTTGTCTTTTATGTGAAAGATAAACACCAAGTAGAATTATTAAACTTCCAACAGCTTGCATTAAACTAAACCCTTCGCCATCTAATATTCCCCAAATTAAAGCAACTAAAGGCATTAAATAAGTTACAGAAGATGCAAATACAGGAGTAGAACTCTGAACCAATGTATTAAATAAAACCTTGGCTAATGCAGTCCCAAAAAGTGATAAAATAACAATGTACACCATAGACATTTCAAATTCTGGATGTGCATATGTACTTTCGTTAAAGAAATCTGTAAAACATAATATTACAATTGCAGGTATAATGATTGCCACATAGTTTCCAGTAGCAATACTTAGAGGCTTGGCATACTGTAAATATTTTTTAATAATATTCACATTAAGCGCGTACAAACAAGTCGCTATAATAATATATCCAGCGTACAAGTAATTTTGTTCAGGATTAAGTTCTGCACCTTTCAAAATCAAAAGACTTGTTCCAATAAAACCAATTATTACACCTAGAATTTGACGTTTAGTAGATGCTATTTTAAAAATAGCAAAGCCAAACAACACCGTATTTAATGGAACTAACGAATTTAAAATTGAGGTGACAGTGCTATCAATTTCAGTTTCGGCAATTGCAAATAAAAATGCAGGAATAAATGAACCCAGAAATCCAGTTAAAATGACCCATTTCCATTCTTTTTTTTTAATAGATTTTAAACTTTTAAAACCAACAGCGAAAAGAAATACTCCTGTAATTATAGTTCGTAATGCACCCAATTGATAAGGCGTTAAACCTAATAATGACTTCTTTATTAAAATGAAGGAACTTCCCCAAATTAATGCTAACACAATTAAATACAGCCACTTACTATTAGCGTTTTTCATAAGATCTCTTAACTAAGTCACAAAATTCGTTAATTTTAGTGCAAGAAATGGCAATATTCCTTAGTTTTGTAACAAATACAATACTTTAAATCTATGAATACATTAAAAAACATATTGGTTGTCGCATTTATTTCAGTAGTTGTAATGGCTTGTAAAAATGAAGCTCAACCTGAAGTTAAAACTGTAGAAACTGAAGTTAATTCTGAAGTAAATACAAGCGAGGCTAAACAATTAGATCCTAATGCCACTTATGCAAAAGCAGAATTTGGTATTGAAGGAATGACTTGTGCTATGGGCTGTGCAAAAACCATAGAGAAGAAAATTGCAAAAATGGACGGAGTAAAATCTGCTAAAGTTGATTTTGAAAAAGAAATCGCAATGGTAGAATACGACGAAGCTAAAGTAACAACTAACTCTCTTGAAGAAGCTGTTGCAAAAGCAGGTGATACTTATAAAGTGAAAGACATGAAAACTGTTAAGTCTTTCTCTTCTGATAAACACGAATGTACAGCAAGCTGTGACAAAGCATCTTGTGCAAACAAAACAGAAGCCGAAAAAATGGCTTGTGCTAAAGATTGTAAAGAAGCATGTTGCGCTAAAAAAGCTTAAGGTCCATTATCAATAATAAAAAAAGCCACTCAAAATTGAGTGGCTTTTTTTATACCCTATCTTAATGAAAAACCCTTTGCAGCCCACCATGGATGAATTTCAATTTGTAGTCGTCCTGCTTTAACCATTGGGTCAGAATTGGCTAAACTATCCGCCATTTTTTGTGTTGGTACATTATAAATTGTGATGCCTCTAATATCACCATCATCCCCAAAAGGGCCAGAAATATCAGCATAACCTAACTCATACATTTTACCCAAATGCGTTAAATGCTCACTCTGAAGTCGATTAGCTTCCTCTTCATTTTGATTACGAATCAATCCACGTTTCAAAAACGCTATAAAATATTGCTGCATTATAATAGTGTCTTGCGTTTTTTCGTCTACATAATCAAAAGTCTGAAACCCTTTTGATGTGAGCTCTTCTTTTAGTTGGCTCATCGAAACTTTTTCTTTGGAGTTGTTTTCTTTAACTAAAGAAATAGTATCAATATCTTTTTGATTCTTTTCGATTTCAACAACCTCCTTTGCTGCATCACTAATTGGTTCTGTTGTAGCTTTAGCATCTTCTTTACATGCCAAAAATACTAATGCTAGACAAATTGTAACTATAACGTTCTTCATTATAAACACATTTAAATTACCACGTTTTATATGGCGTTTGACTTATTTGAGAATTGTAATATTTTATATCTCCTGTGACTTCTTTCCCTAACCATTGTGGCTTTTCAAAACTATCGTGTTCATGTTCAAGTTCAACTTCTGCTATGATTAAACCTTTATTATCTCCAAAAAATTCATCAACTTCAAATACATGTTGCCCTTGTTTAACTTCGTATCTCATTTTATCAATTACGCCTTCTTCACATAAATTTAAAAGTGCTTCTGCATCAGTTTTTGAAATTTCTTTTTCCCATTCAAAACGCTTTAAGCCATCATCTGTTGATTTTCCTTTTACAGTAAAAAACCCTTGTTCTCCTTTTAGTCTAATTCTAACGGTTCTCAAAGGATCTGTATTTAAAAACCCTTGAATGATTCGAGTATGTTTAAAAGATTCTGTTTTAAAATCATCTGAAGTCACTAAAAATTTACGTTCTATTTCTATCATATTCACAATTAATTTTTAGTTTCCATCGCTTTTATTTGACTTGAATGATACTTTCCGAAAATAACCAAAGCCAGAATGGCACCAATGGTGGCGTATAGCATATCAGACTGTGTATCCCAAATATAGCCTTGAGTTCCCAAAAAGGAATCTCCGCCTTCTCCTGTTCCTAATGAGACTGCCCATTCAATAAATTCATAAGTGACACTAATTGCCATTGCAATACAAACCACAATAAAATTAAGCCACTTTGTTGTATTGACGACTTGTTTTCGAATTAATAATTCTCTTGCAATCATTGCAGGAACAAATCCTTGAGCGAAATGACCAACCTTATCATAATTATTTCTAGTTTGATTTAAGGCGTCTTGAATCCAATCGAATAACGGAACTTCAGCATACGTATAATGACCTCCAATAATTAAAATAGCACAATGAAAAAAAACAAGTACATAAACAAAATTCGTAAACCTAAATCTATTAAACGTTATTATAAGGACCAAAACACCAATAATTGCTGGTAAAACCTCTAAAAACCAAGTGAAATATTCATAAGGGCTGATGGCAGACCAGATTAATAATAATACAGTTAAACCTAAAAGAGTATATATAAGTTTCATATTTATGTCATCAATTGAATCAAAGATATTATAAATTTGTTTTATGGTTAATACCTTTCCTATTAGAAAAATTATTCATGTTGATATGGATGCATTTTATGCCTCTGTAGCCCAAATGGATTATCCTGAACTTAGAGGTAAACCTGTAGTTGTTGGTGGTGGTGGCACTCGAGGTGTGATTAGTGCAGCAAGTTATGAAGCCAGAAAATTTGGAGTGAAAAGTGCCATGTCTGGACGATTAGCAATTAAACTTTGTCCAGAATTATTATTTGTTAAAACCGATTTTGAACGTTACACTGAAATTTCAAAACAAGTTCGAAAAATATTTTATGATTATACAGATTTAGTAGAGCCCCTTTCACTTGATGAAGCCTATCTAGATGTCACTGAAAATAAAAAAGGAAACCCAAGTGCTTCACTCCTTGCTGAAGAAATCAGAACTCGTATTTTTAATGAGGTTGGTTTATCAGCTTCTGCTGGAATTTCTATCAATAAATTTATTGCCAAAGTCGCCAGTGATTATAATAAACCTAACGGACAAAAAACAGTTAACCCTGAAGAGGTTATTGCTTTCCTAGAAGATTTAGATATCAGAAAGTTTTATGGTGTTGGTAAGGTTACAGCTGAAAAAATGTATCAAAAAGGAATTTTCACAGGTAACGATTTAAAAACAAAATCACTTGAATATTTAGATAAACACTTCGGAAAATCAGGAAAGTCTTATTATTATATTGTTAGAGGAATTCATACAAGTGAAGTAAAACCCAATCGTATAAGAAAATCACTTGCTGCCGAGCGCACTTTTAGTGAAAATCTATCTTCAGAAATATTTATGCTTGAAAAACTTGAGCATATTGCTGAAGAAGTTTCAAAGCGTTTAAACAAAAGTAAGGTCTCAGGCAAAACAATAACACTCAAAATTAAGTATAGTGACTTCACACTTCAAACTAGGAGTAAAACCTTACCATATTTTGTAAGTGAAAAAAGTATAGTTTTAGAAACTGCGAAAGATTTATTGTATCAAGAAAAGTTGAATAATTCAGTACGTTTGTTAGGTATTTCACTATCAAATTTAAATACAGATGCATCAAAAACTAATAAACCTAAAGTGATTGAAAAACCAATTAGTGTACAGCTGAAGTTTGAGTTTTAAAAACTACAACTTGTGATTTCTGAAACTCGTAATGTATTCACCATTCCTTTCTCTTGAATAGGCATTGCTGCCAAACTAATAAGCATGTCTCCAACTTCCAAATAGCCTTTTTTACAGGCAATGGCATTTACATCTTCAATGGTTTCGTCTGTACTTACAAATCTATCGTAGTAAAACGACTCAACTCCCCAAAGTAAACTTAATTGTGTTAGAATTCGCTTGTTAGAAGTAAACACTAAAATATGAGCGCTTGGTCTCCATGCCGAAATTTGAAAAGCTGTATAACCACTATTCGTTAATGTCGAAATTGCCTTAGCATTAATTTCGTTAGCCATGTTGGCTGCATGAAAACATATAGATTTTGTAATGTAACGTTTCGTTCGAATATGAGGAGGCGATTGTGGTACCTTAATTAAACTAGAGTCTTCGACACTCTTAATAATATTAGCCATTTGGGTAATAACTTGTACTGGGTAATTTCCAACAGAAGTTTCACCAGATAACATTACAGCATCAGCACCATCCATGACAGAATTGGCAACATCGTTTACCTCTGCACGTGTAGGTGTTAAGCTTGTAATCATCGTTTCCATCATTTGGGTAGCAATAATTACAGGTATTCTAGCACGTTTAGCACGTAATACTAATTGCTTTTGAATTAACGGCACTTCCTCTGCAGGAATTTCTACACCTAAATCTCCACGAGCAACCATTAGTCCGTCGCAATATGCAACAATCTTATCAATGTTTTCTACTGCTTCTGGTTTTTCAATTTTAGCTATAATTGGAATTTTATGATCACTATGTTCTTTAATTAATTCTTCAAGTTCCATTAAATCTTCTGCATGACGTACAAACGATAAAGCCATCCAATCTACTTGTAATTCACAAGCAAAAATAGCATCTTCAATATCTTTTTCTGTAAGTGCAGGCTGAGAAATATTTGTGTTTGGAAGGTTGACACCTTTTTTAGATTTCAAAGGTCCACCTTGTATCACTCTTGCTTTAACTTCTGATTTTTTATCTGTAGAAACAACTTCAAATATTAATTTCCCATCATCTAACAGAATGCGTTCTCCAGGTTTTGCATCTTGAGGAAACTTATCATATGTCATATAAACACGTTCTTTAGTGCCTTCAAAACGTTCTCCAGTTGCAAAAATAATTTCATCGCCTTCATTGACAACTACTTCACCTTTCATAACACCAACTCTCAATTTTGGTCCTTGTAAATCACCTAAAATTGCTGCATTATAACCAAATTCTTCATTTAACTCACGAATCATAGTAACTCGTTCTTTAACATCATCATAGTCGGCATGAGAGAAATTAATTCTAAAAACATTAGCGCCTTCTTCAAGCATTCTTTTTAGAACATCTTTACTACTCGTTGCAGGTCCTAAAGTAGCAACAATCTTGGTTTTCTTTTTTCGTAACATTAATTAAAAATTAAATGATCTTTTGATTTTATCTGGTCTACATCAATATTATAAGATGTAATTACTTGAGGTATTGATTGTATTTTATTGAGAATACTCTTCTCATTAAAATTTTGGTTTTCATTACTTACTTTAATTAGATAATCTACATTTTTAAATTCTGGTAATAAATTGTAGGTTTTCATAATTGAATTCTGACTCTCAAATAATGATCCAGAACTCTGCAACGCAGCTTCTTCTTTCTTACAAATATTAGACACTAAATTCCATGTAGTATCCATGATTATATTATCCCACTCATAAATGGCGTAAGAAGCAGCAAAATAATTATAGTCTAAATCTTGAGGCTTACGCTTTAAATTGAGACCTAGATGTTTATTAAGAAGATAGGCTAATCTATAATCTTCCAGCCTGCAATGAATTGCCAAAAGCGTAAAAGAAGTGTCGTAAAAATCGTCTACAAGTAACTTGTGTAAAGCCATAATTTAACCACTATCAAATGTAAATATAGTACATTATGACTAGTTTGAGATTAAGTTTTTATTAATCTTAACAGCCTAAGGCTTCGAAAACGTTATAGTACTACAAATATTTTTCAGAGAATGGAATATAAGCCATTAAAATACTTTGGAAATCTCTTTTTGGAAGGCAAAAAACGCACGTCTGGATGCTTTTTCTTCTGCTTTTTTCTTTGAGGTGGCTCTAGCTTTTGAAATGACTTTATCATTTATAGATAATTTAACAGAGAAGTGTTTTAAGTCATCATTTCCTGTGTCTTCATAAACGTTATAATCAAACGATTTTTTTTCTTTCTGACACCATTCTATAAGTAAGCTTTTATAGCTAATTACTTTTCCTTCTAAAGTTTCAATATCAACATGAGGCTTTATAACTCTTTTAAAGATAAACTTTTCGCAATGTTTATATCCTCTATCCAAGAAGATTGCTCCCACGAGAGACTCAAAAAGGTTGCCATGTATATTGTTACCAAAATTTGAGGTAGGTATTTTACTTTCAACCAAATCTATAAGTTTGAGTTCTTTTCCTAACTCATTAAGGTGTTCTCTACTTACAACTTTAGATCGCATTTTAGTTAAGTAACCTTCATCTCCTTGAGGTACTTTTTCAAATAAATAGGATGCAATAACTGCGCTTAACATGGCATCACCAACAAACTCTAATCGCTCATAATTAACTGCATTCCCATCATCATCTTTTAAATTTAAAGACCTATGAGTAAATGCTTTAATGTAAAGCTCCTTGTTTTTAGGCTTATAGCCAAGAATTTTAGAGAGTTCTAAAAAAAAATTCCCGTCTTTATTAGAACGGGAATTTAATATGTTACGAATGATGTTCATCCGCCTTTAATCTATTTTTTTGAATAATACACAAGCGTTGTGACCGCCAAATCCAAACGTATTACTCATAGCGACTTTAACGTCTCTTTTTTGTGCTTTATTTAATGTTAAATTAAGTTTAGAATCAATATTTTCATCTACAACTTTGTGATTTATTGTTGGAGGCACAATGCCGTATTCCATTGCTAAAATTGATGCAATAGATTCGATAGCTCCAGCAGCTCCTAATAAATGTCCAGTCATGGACTTTGTTGAATTAATATTGATGTTTTTTGCGTGGTCTCCAAACACTTCAGAAATCGCTTTAAGTTCAGCAACATCTCCTAGAGGTGTTGATGTTCCATGCGTGTTGATGTGATCAACTTCTTCAGGTTTTACTCCAGCATTTTCTAAACAATTTTTCATTACTGCGATAACACCAATTCCATCTGGATGTGGAGCAGTCATATGATAAGCATCAGAAGATAAACCTCCTCCGAGTACTTCAGCATAAATTTTTGCTCCTCTAGCTTTAGCGTGCTCATATTCCTCAAGAATAATAGCTCCAGCGCCTTCACCTAAAACAAAACCATCTCTAGTAGCGTCAAAAGGTCGAGAGGCCGTTTCTGGGCTTTCATTTCTTGTTGATAAAGCATGCATCGCATTAAATCCACCCATGCCTGCAATGGTTACTGCCGCTTCACTTCCACCTGTAACGATAACATCACAATGACCCAAACGGATCATATTTAATGAATCGAACATAGCGTTGGCCGAAGAGGCACATGCAGATACAGTTGTATAATTAGGTCCCATAAATCCATGTTTAATGGATATGTTTCCTGGCGCAATATCTGCAATCATTTTTGGGATAAAAAACGGATTAAATCTTGGTGTTCCATCTCCTTCTGCAAAGTTTAAAACTTCGTTTTGAAATGTTTCCAATCCTCCAATTCCTGCTCCCCAAATAACACCTACTCGTAATTTATTTACCTTTTCCAGATCTAACTTAGAATCTAAAATGGCTTCATCTGAAGCCACCATAGCATACTGTGTAAATCTATCCATTTTACGAGCTTCTTTTCTGTGTAGAAAATCTTCGGCGTTAAAGTTTTTTAATTCACAAGCGAATTTTGTTTTGAACTTTTCAGTATCAAAATATGTTATAGGTGCAGCACCACTTTTACCACTAATAAGTGCATCCCAAAATTCATCTTTGGTATTGCCTATAGGTGTAAGCGCTCCTAAACCGGTAACTACTACTCGCTTTAATTCCATAAAAATTTATTGGATTATTTTGCTTCTTCTATATAAGAGATCGCTTGACCTACTGTAGCAATGTTTTCAGCTTGATCGTCTGGGATTTGAATATCGAATTCCTTTTCAAATTCCATGATTAATTCGACAGTGTCTAATGAATCTGCTCCTAAATCGTTAGTGAAGCTCGCTTCTATAACAACTTCGTTTTCATCAACTCCTAATTTGTCTACGATAATCGCTTTTACTCTTGATGCAATGTCTGACATGATTTTTTAATTTTAAGTTTTAATTAGGTCGCAAAAATAAAAAAACTTTATTTCAATACACGCCTTTAATCTAAAAATGTGTCTGTAATTTACTAAAATTACTTTGAAGAATTTATCTTTTGCGGTCTAATTGTTAATTATTATTCCTTTTTTTGTTCTGAATAATAGTAACTGATTGTCTGTAAATGAAACGTATTGTAATCTTTGCGTCCGGAAGTGGCACTAATGCTGAAAATTTAATTGAGTTTTTTCACAACAGAGAAAATGCTTCTGTTATTCAGGTACTAACTAACAATTCTCGTGCCAAAGTTTTAGACCGTGCAAAAAATTTAAATGTTAGCGCTTTGTCTTTCAATAGAATAGCGTTTTCAAAAACAAATGATGTACTTAATATCCTTGAAGCTTCTAAACCAGATTTAATTGTCTTAGCTGGCTTTCTTTGGAAATTTCCTGAACATATTCTGAAAGCATTCCCAAACAAAGTCATTAATATTCATCCTGCTCTTTTACCAAAATACGGAGGAAAAGGAATGTATGGAATGCATGTTCATGAAGCTGTAGTTTCTAATAAAGAGAAAAAAACCGGAATCACAATTCATTATGTAAATGAAAAATATGATGAAGGTGCTATTATTTTTCAAGCAACATGTGATGTAAATGTTTCAGATTCTGCTCAAAACGTAGCCGATAAGATTCATGAATTAGAAATGGAACACTTTCCGAAAGTAGTTGAAAAACTTTTAAATGAGTAAAAAGAAAAAAAAATACTACACCGTTTGGAAAGGACATCATACTGGTGTTTTTGAATCTTGGAATGATTGTAAAGCACAAATTAAAGATTTTCAAGGCGCTCAATATAAATCATTCGCCACTTTTGATGCCGCAAAAAAAGCTCTAAAAGGCAACTATTTTGATTATATAGGGAAAAATAAATCGTTCACTAGCGAACTTACAGAAGATCAACTCAAAAAAATAGGAGTGCCAAATTACAAATCCATTTCTGTAGACGCTGCGTCTTCTGGAAATCCTGGAAAAATGGAATACCGTGGAGTGGTTACAAAAACAAAAAAACAACTCTTTATTCAAGGACCATTTGAAGAAGGTACAAATAATATTGGTGAGTTTTTAGCCATTGTACACGGACTTGCATTTCTGAAAAAGAAAGACAGCGACCTCATCATGTATACCGATTCTAGAACCGCAATGAGTTGGGTTAGAAAAAAAACCTGCAACACTAAACTAGACCGTAATGCTAAAAACAAAGCTTTGTTTGAATTGGTTGATCGTGCAGTTGATTGGTTAAAAAACAATAGCTATACTACAACTATTGTTAAATGGGAAACTAAAGCTTGGGGAGAAATTCCTGCAGATTTTGGCCGAAAATAAATTCGTTTTTTAGTCCTTAAAAAACGTATATTTGCAGCAAATTTTAAAACGCCTTATGAGCAAATTAGTTATAGTTGGTACAGTCGCTTTTGATGCTATCGAAACCCCTTTTGGAAAAACAGATAAAATTTTAGGTGGTGCAGCCACTTTTATTGGATTAGCAGCATCTCAATTTGATGTAGATTCTGCTGCAGTTTCTGTAGTTGGTGGTGATTTTCCACAAGAATATTTAGACTTATTATCAGATAGAAACGTAAACATAGAAGGTATAGAAATCGTTAAAGAAGGAAAAACTTTCTTCTGGAGTGGTAAGTATCATAATGATATGAATTCAAGAGATACTTTAGCCACAGAACTAAATGTACTTGCAGATTTTGACCCTAAAGTTCCAGTTCACTATCAAGATGCCGAAGTTGTAATGTTAGGAAACTTGCATCCAATGGTTCAAATGAGTGTATTAAATCAAATGACTAATAAGCCAAAAATGGTTATTTTAGACACCATGAATTTCTGGATGGATTGTGCTCTTGAAGATTTACACAAGGTCATAGAAAAAGTAGATGTTATTACCATAAATGATGAAGAAGCAAGACAGTTAACTGGAGAATATTCTTTAGTTGTAGCTGCTCGTAAAATTCATGAGATGGGACCAAAATATGTTGTGATTAAGAAAGGAGAACATGGTGCATTATTATTTCATGAGGATAATGTGTTTTATGCTCCAGCCTTACCTTTAGAAGAAGTCTTTGATCCAACAGGAGCAGGTGACACCTTTGCTGGTGGTTTTGCTGGTTATTTAGCAAGTACAGAAGATTATTCTTTTGAGAACATGAAAAATGCTGTCATATTTGGTTCAAACTTGGCCTCCTTCTGTGTGGAGAAATTTGGTACAGAACGTATGCAACATTTAACGAAAGATGAAATTGACTACAGACTAAAAGAGTTCAAACAACTCACTCAATTTAATATTGAATTATCATAAACCAACGCGCTCAAAATTGAGCGCGTTTTTTATTTAATACTAAATCCGAAATTTATAATTTTGGAACACTTAAAAACAAGAATACAACAATGAGCGATGCTTTAAAACATGAATGCGGAATTGCACTCGTAAGACTTAAAAAACCATTAGAGTATTACAAAGAAAAGTACGGAAGTGCATTTTACGGCGTAAACAAAATGTATCTCATGATGGAGAAGCAGCACAATCGTGGTCAAGATGGAGCTGGTTTTGCAAGTATTAAATTAGATACTTTACCTGGAGAACGCTATATAAGTCGAGTACGATCTATCGCTCAGCAGCCAATTCAAGATATTTTTGCTCAAATAAATGAACGCATCAATGATGAGTTAGATGAGCATCCTGAATACCAAGATAATGTGGCACTTCAAAAAAAACATATACCATATATAGGTGAATTGCTTTTAGGTCATGTTCGTTATGGAACCTTTGGGAAAAACAGTGTTGAGAGTGTTCATCCATTTTTAAGACAAAACAATTGGATGCATAGAAATCTTATTGTAGCTGGAAACTTTAATATGACCAATGTAAACGAATTGTTTGATGGCTTAGTTGAACTTGGTCAGCATCCTAAAGATAAGGTTGACACCATTACTATTATGGAGAAAATTGGTCACTTTCTTGATGATGCGGTTAGTAAAATTTATAAAAATCTTAAAAAAGAAGGCTACAGTAAAAGCGAATGTTCTCCTTTAATTGCAGAACGTTTAAATGTTGCTAAAATATTGAAAAAAGCATCTAAAAACTGGGATGGTGGTTATGCTATGGCTGGTTTATTAGGTCATGGAGATTCTTTTGTACTGCGAGATCCTGCTGGCATTAGACCAACTTATTATTTTGAAGATGATGAGATAGTCGCTGTCGCATCAGAGCGTCCTGTATTACAAACTGTATTTAATGTTGATTTTGAAGATGTAAAGGAATTAGCTCCAGGACATGCTATTATTACTAAGAAATCTGGAGAGGTATTCATTGAAAAAATCATTGAACCTTTAGAACGAAAAGCTTGTTCGTTTGAACGTATTTATTTTTCAAGAGGAAGTGATGCAGAGATTTATCAGGAGCGTAAAACTTTAGGGAAATTATTAATGCCTAAAGTATTAGAAGCTATAAATGAAGACACTAAAAATACAGTCTTTTCATATATACCAAATACTGCCGAAACTTCGTTCTTCGGAATGATAGAAACTGTTGAACAACATCTCAACGAACGAAAAACACAAGCAATATTAAATGGTAACGGAAAACTTTCAGCAGAAAACGTAACCGAGATTCTTTCTGAAAGACCTAGAATTGAAAAGATTGCCATCAAAGATGTAAAACTTAGAACCTTCATTACAGAAGACAGTAGTCGTGATGACTTAGTAGCTCATGTTTATGATGTCACCTATGGTGTTATTAAACCAACTGACAACTTAGTAATTATAGATGATAGTATTGTAAGAGGTACAACACTTAAAAAGAGTATCATTAAAATGATGGATCGCTTAAACCCGAAACAAATTGTCGTGGTTTCATCTGCTCCACAAATTCGTTATCCAGATTGTTATGGTATTGACATGGCAAACCTTGAAGGTTTAATCGCTTTTAGAGCCATGCTTGAGTTATTAAAAGAAAATGATAAATACCACATGATTGAAGAGGTATATCATAAGTGCAAAGCTCAACTAAAATTAAAAGACCGTAAGGTCAAAAACTTTGTAAAAGATTTATATAGTGAATTTACTGTTGATCAGATTTCAGATAAGATTTCAGAATTGATATCAGACGATACTGTAAAAGCAAAGGTGAAAACTATTTTTCAGCCAATAGAAAATCTACATAAAGCATGTCCTAAAAATTTAGGAGATTGGTATTTCACGGGAAACTATCCTACTGCTGGTGGTAATCGTGTGGTTAACAAGGCTTTTATTAATTTTTACGAAGGGAATAAAGAAAGAGCCTACTAGACAAAATACATAATATTAGCGTTTTATCCGAAAAAAAGTGTTGTTTGTCCGAAAAAAATGCTTTTCGTCTGATTTTTGTTTAGGATTAAACAAAATACACATACATTGGTGTCACCATAACATAAGTAGGTTAAGTTCATGGTAGATTTGGGGCAAAAAAAGGTGAACGTAAGTTCACCTTTTTTTATTAACATAGGTTAATAATTATATAACGACTTGTTTCTCAATTTCTTTATACAATCAATTAAAGCATTTCTTTATTGCTACTAATGATGCCGTTTTCCCCGTTTAAGCCAATTTATTCGTCGTTAGTCTAATAAATTTAACAATTAGAAAAAAGTCCAGTTATATTTGTTTCACCATAACATAAGTAGGTTAAGTTTATGGTAGATTTGGGGCAAAAAGGTGAACGTAAGTTCACCTTTTTCATTTTTAGTCCATATCAAAACTAAATCCTTTTCTATTTCTAAAGCACAAAAAAAGCAAACCCAATAGAGTCTGCTTTCCTTCAATTTATATTTAGAGATATTACTTTGCTTCTGCGTAACGTCTTTCAACTTCATTCCAGTTAACAACTTTAAAAAAGGCTTCAATATAATCTGGTCGTCTATTTTGATAATTTAAATAGTACGCGTGCTCCCAAACATCTAATCCTAAAATTGGTGTTCCTCCACAAGTAACACCAGGCATTAACGGGTTATCCTGATTTGGTGTTGAACATACTTCAACCTTTCCTCCTTTATGAACACATAACCATGCCCAACCTGATCCAAACTGTGTTGCTGCAGCCTTACTAAAAGCTTCAACAAAAGCATCTTTAGATCCAAATTCTGCGTCGATAGCATCTTTTAAATCACCAGATAAATAACCTCGATCTTCTGGATTCATTACTTCCCAAAACAATGAATGGTTATAAAAACCTCCTCCATTATTTCTAACACCAGCATTATTCATGTCAAGATTTGTTAAAATATCTCCAATAGATTTCCCTTCTAATTCTGTACCTGCAATAGCGGCATTAAGTTTAGAAGTGTAACCATTATGATGTTTAGAGTGATGAATTTCCATTGTACGAGCATCAATATGAGGTTCTAAAGCGTCGTATGCGTATTTTAATTTCGGTAATTCGAAAGCCATAATATTATGTTTTATATGTTAATATGTAATGATACCAAATTTACATATAATACAGCGCAATTAAAAATATTAAATAGCTATGAACTCATTGATAGTTTTTATAATTTTAAGCGTGCAAAAGCAATCACCATTTACAATTTACAACGCATCCGCTGGAAGCGGAAAAACCTATACCTTGGTTCAAGACTATTTAAAGATTCTCTTTACATCAAATAGTCTATTAACTTTCAAGAATATTTTGGCACTCACCTTCACTAACAAAGCCGTTGGAGAAATGAAGGAGCGAATTATAGAAACACTAAAATCGTTTTCTAACGAATCTATTTTTGAAAGCTCAAACAGTATGTTTGAAACTATTGCAAAAGATTTGAATCTAGAACCAAAAGCACTTCATGAAAGGTCTAAAATCCTCTTGCATACCATGGTTCATAATTATGCTGCATTTGACATTTCTACTATTGATAAGTTCAATCATAAGCTCATTCGTACATTTGCTCATGACTTAAAACTTCCAGTTAATTTTGAAGTTGAACTTGACACAAAAACGATGTTAGGAAAGGCTGTCGACAAACTTATTGATAAGGCAGGAAGCGATAATGAGTTAACAAAAGTGTTAGTTGATTTTGCTATAGAGAAAACTGATGACGATAGAAGTTGGGACATTTCATATGACTTTAATTCAATTGCAGAATTATTAATTAATGAAAATGAAATTGCGTATATCGATCAGCTCAAAGACAAAACCCTTAAAGACTTTAGGGCTCTAAAAGCAAATTTGCAAAAGCAACACAAAAATGCAATTGAGCAGGTTTCAGAAGTCGCTGAAACTATTCTTGAATTAATAAGTCAGTCTAATCTGGCTCATGATGATTTTTCAAGTAGTTATTTGCCAAAGCATTTCATTAAACTAGCTGATGGAAATTTCAAAGTATCGTTTTCAACTAAATGGCAAAAAGACCTAGTAGAAGGGTTGCCAATTTATCCTAAAAAAGCTTCAGATGACGTTGGTAATTCTATTGAAAGCATACGACAACAATTAACAGATGCGTTTCTAAAAACGAAAAAAGCTGTCTTTCAAATTAAATTTCTGAAAAATGCACTAAACAATATTACGCCTCTATCGGTTTTAGGCGCCATTAAAAAAACACTAGACGAACTAAAAGAAGAAGACAACCTATTATTAATTTCTGAGTTTAATGCGATCATCAATAAAGAAATTAAAGAACAACCTACTCCTTTTATATATGAGCGAATTGGTGAAAAGTTTAAACATTATTTTATTGATGAATTTCAAGATACTTCAGTTTTACAATGGGAAAACTTAATTCCGTTAGTTGATAGTGCTATTACTGGTCAAAGTTTAAAAGGCGAAACAGGAACAGCTATGTTGGTTGGAGATGCAAAGCAAGCTATTTATAGGTGGCGAGGTGGACGTGCTGAACAATTTATTGATTTATACTCTGAAGGAAATCCGTTTCATATAGATAAAACGGTTAGAAATTTACCCTCTAATTATAGAAGCTTTAAAAGTATCGTAGAATTCAACAATACTTTTTTTAATCATATTTCTGAATTCGCATTTTCTAATCCGCAGCATCAACATATTTATGAAAATGCACATCAAGAATTGATATTTGAAAATGAAGGTTATGTGGATCTATCCTTCTTGAATATAGATAATGAAGACAAGAATGAAGTGTATTGCGAAGCCGTCTTAAATAGCATTAAGAAAGCAGAGTTAAACGGCTTTTTACTTAAAGATATTTGCATTATTGTTAGGAGAAAAAAAGAAGGTATTGCTATTGCAGAATATTTAAGCGGAAAAAATTATTCAATAATATCTTCAGAAACTTTAATGCTTAAAAATTCTCCTGAAGTTAATTTTATTGCCAATATTTTAACCTTAGTAATACAACCAAATAACGATGAAGTTAAGATGGAAGTCTTAAGTTATTTGGCAGAACATCAATTGACACTAAATGATAAACATGAGTTTTTTAGTCAATTAATTCACAATGATATTTTCACCTTATTTGATGCGCTCAAAGATTTTGGTTACGAATTTGATTTTACTAGATTTTTACAGTTACCTATTTACGAAGCTATTGAAAGTATTGTTAGACAATTCAAACTTAATACTTCGTCAAATGCTTACATTCAGTTTTTCTTGGATGAAGTTTTAGACTATTCTCAAAAGTATAACACAAGTCTTTCTGGGTTTTTGGATTATTGGAATAGGAAAAAGGACACTTTAAGTATTGTTTCGCCTCAAGGTGAAAATGCAGTTCAGATTATGACAATTCATAAGTCGAAAGGTTTAGAGTTTCCGGTAGTTATTTTTCCTTATGCTAATCAAGGTATTTATTTTGATTTAAATCCAAAAGTTTGGTTTCCTGTCGATAAAGATAATTTTAATGGATTTTCTAATTTGTATCTGAATCTTAACAAAGACTTCGAAGATTATAATGAAGTTAGCAACACCATATATAATGAATACCAATCAGAACTTGAATTAGATAGCATTAATTTACTCTATGTAGTTCTTACAAGAGCAATAGAACAATTGTATATCATCTCAGAATTTGATGTGGATAAAAAAACTCAAACTGAAAAACTAAAGAACTACTCAGGCTTATTTATTAATTATTTAAAGTCAATTAATCACTGGGAAGATGACAGATTTAGTTACAGCTTTGGGAATCCAACAAAGACTTCCGAAGAAAAACCAATTTTACATAATACCACATATCAAGGTGAATTTATTTCAACAGCTAAAGAAGAACACAATTTAAATATCGTAACAAGTTCGGGATATTTATGGGATACACTTCAAGAGAAAGCCAAGGAAAAAGGAAACTTGATTCATGATATCATGGCTGAAATTAAAACGATTGAAGATGTTGAGTATGTTTTAACAGATTTTGAAAGTTTAGGCAAAATAAATACGTTACAACATGATAAACTAAAAATAACGGTTTATGATATTATTAATCACAGTCAATTACAATCTTATTTTAATTCTGATCTTACCATATATAATGAACAAGATATTATTACTAAAAGAGGATCTCTTCTTAGGCCAGATCGAGTTGTTATAAATACTGAAAATGAAGCTGTTATTATCGATTACAAAACAGGTCAAACCAATTCCAAACACCAAGAGCAACTTTACGATTACCAATTGGTTTTAGAAGAAATGAACTTTAAAGTCATTAAAAAGGTTCTCATATATATTAATGATGAAATAACTGTAAAAGAATTTTAAATTTGTAAAAAATTAGCAAACATGTACGGAAAAATCCAAGAACATTTACAAACTGAATTACAAAACATAAAAGATGATGGGCTTTTTAAAGAAGAACGCATTATCACTTCAGCTCAAGGCGCTGAGATTACATTAAACACAGGTCAAAAAGTATTAAACTTTTGTGCCAATAACTATTTAGGACTTTCGTCACATCCAGATGTTATACAAGCAGCTAAAGATGTTATGGATACTCATGGCTTTGGAATGTCATCGGTTCGATTTATTTGTGGTACTCAAGATATTCACAAAACCTTAGAGGCTAAGATTGCAGAATTTTATGGTACAGAAGATACTATATTATATGCTGCTGCCTTTGATGCTAATGGAGGCGTTTTCGAACCTTTATTAGGAAAAGAAGATGCTATAATTTCAGATTCATTAAACCACGCATCTATTATAGATGGTGTGCGCTTGTGTAAAGCAGCTAGGTATCGTTATAAGAATAACGATATGAGCGATCTGGAGCAACAACTTATTGCAGCTAATGAAAATGGTGCGCGTTTTAAAATTATTGTAACCGATGGCGTATTCTCTATGGACGGCTTAGTAGCTCCTTTAGATCAAATTAGTGAATTAGCAGATAAGTATGATGCTATGGTTATGATTGACGAATGTCATGCTACTGGTTTTATTGGTGAAACTGGTCGAGGTACACTTGAAGAAAAAGGTGTAATGGGACGTATCGATATTATTACTGGAACTTTAGGTAAAGCGCTTGGTGGAGCCATGGGAGGTTATACAACAGGTAAGAAAGAAATAATTGAAATGTTAAGACAACGCTCAAGACCTTATTTGTTTTCCAATTCTTTAGCTCCTGCAATTGTAGGTGCTTCTATCAAAGTATTTGATATGCTTTCTAACGACACTTCACTTAGAGACACTTTAGAAGAAAATACAAATTACTTCAAAAAAGGTATTAAGGACGCTGGTTTTGATGTCATAGATGGAGATTCGGCTATTGTACCTGTAATGCTTTACGATGCAAAGCTCTCTCAAACCATGGCAAAAATGTTATTAGATGAAGGAATTTACGTAATTGGATTCTTCTTTCCAGTCGTTCCAAAAGAAAAAGCAAGGATACGTGTTCAGTTGTCTGCAGCCCACAAAAAAGCTCATTTAGACAAAGCTATCGAAGCCTTTATTAAAGTAGGAAAACAACTAAATATTATTTAAAATCACTCCAAACTCCCTAAATTTAATAGAACTAATCAATATTTTTATATATTTGTCTTTGTTAATAAAATTTAACAACTTACTTTTGCTTAGAATTAACACTTATAACACTTAAAATTAAAATTATTAGAATATGAAAAATCTTAGCAGATTATTTTTCGTTTTGTTGCTTGCTTTAAGCTTCAGCGCTAATGCACAGGATGAAAACAACCCTTGGAAAATTCACATTGGTGTAAACGCAGTTGACATGTATCCAGTTGGAGAAGATGCTCCAAGAGGTGACTTCCTTGACGAATTTTTTAACTTAGATGACCATTGGAATATCCTTCCATCTTTGTCAACAGTATCTGTTTCTAGATACTTAAGCGAAGGTTTTAGCATTACAGCAGCAGGTTCTATTAACGAAATCTCAAAATTTGGTGATACTAAAGTAAATGACTTATCATACTATGCATTAGATGGTACAATTTCTTATGGTTTCATGAAACTTTTAAAGTCTAATAGCGTTGACCCTTTCTTAGGTGTTGGTGGTGGTTATACTTGGATTGATGAAATTGGAGCAGGTACTTTTAATGGTACAGTAGGTATTAACTATTGGTTTAGTGATAACTTAGCTTTAACTGCTCAGTCTTCTTATAAGTCTTCTTTCGAAGATTACTTACAAGATCATTTTCAACATTCATTAGGTATATCAGTTAAATTTGGTGGAAAAGACACTGATTCTGATGGTATCTATGACAAAAACGATGCTTGTCCAGATGTTCCTGGTTTAGAAGCCTTCAATGGTTGTCCAGATTCTGACAATGATGGTATCGAAGATTCTAAAGATGATTGTCCTAACGAAGCTGGTTTAGCTGAATTTAATGGTTGTCCTGATTCTGATGGTGATGGTGTAGCTGATAAAAATGATGATTGTCCTACTGTCGCAGGTCTTGCAGCTCTTAACGGTTGTCCAGATGCTGATAATGATGGTGTAGCTGATAATGCTGATGATTGTCCTAACGAAGCTGGTCCATCTGCTAACAAAGGATGTCCTTGGGCTGATACTGATGGTGATGGTGTTTTAGATAAAGATGATAAATGTCCTAGCGAAGTTGGTACAGTAGCTAATAATGGTTGTCCAGAAATTCACCCTACTGCAGAAGTTGTGAGCGCTTTAAATACTTACGCAAGAGATGTCTTATTCAATTCAGGTAAGTCAACTTTCAAAGCTGAAACTGATAAAGTATTACAAGCTATGACAGTGATATTTAAAGAATATCCAAAGGCTAACTTCTCTATAGAAGGTCATACTGATAGTGATGGTGCAAAAACATCTAACCAGTTATTATCTGAAAGAAGAGCTAGTGCAGTTAGAGATTACTTAATCTCTAATGGTATTGCTGCTGATAGATTAACTTCTAAAGGTTTTGGAGAAGATTACCCAATCGATTCAAACAAAACTAGAGCTGGTAAAGCAAATAACAGACGTGTTGAAGTAAAACTTATAAAATAAGTTTTATCAAACATTACAAATAAGTTTTAAAAAACGCTCCGAAATTCGGAGCGTTTTTTATTTTTATACTATGGTAAGTTTTTTAAATGATGTTATTGTTGACCTTCAAAAAAAGAATGCAGAATTTTCGCAATTAACATTCATTTTACCAAGTAAAAGAGCAGGAGTATTTCTTAAGCACAGCATTTCTAAACATCTTAACAAAACAATTTTTGCTCCCAAAATTCTATCTATTGAAGAATTTGTTGAAACACTTTCTGATCTTAAATACGCCAACAACACTGAGCTTCTTTTTGAGTTTTATAAAGTTTATTTGACACACACACCAAAAGATCTCATCGAACCATTTGATACGTTTTCAAAATGGGCCCAAATACTTCTTCAAGATTTTAATGAAATTGATCGTTATCTTGTTCCTCCTAATCAAATCTTTGACTATCTAAATGCTATAAAAGAAGTAGAGCATCAGCATTGGTCTCTGGATGAAGATCAAACATCATATGTAAAAAATTATCTCTCCTTCTGGAATCGTTTAAAACTATATTATTCTGAACTAAACAATCAATTGATTAGTAGTAAAAAAGGTTATCAAGGCCTTGTTTACAAAGAAGCTATTGAAAACCTCGAACAGTTTATAGCCTCCCAAAAAAATGAAACTTATGTGTTTGTTGGCTTTAATGCACTTAATAAAGCAGAAGAAATAATCATTCAAGAACTTCTGCAACAAAATATAGCTCATATATATTGGGATATAGATGATAGCTTTGTAAAGGATCAAATTCATGATGCAGGTTTATTTATAAGAGCACACAAGGCACAGTGGCATTACTTTAATAAAGAAGATTTTAATTGGTTCTCGGATTATTATACTACCGATAAAAAAATAAAATGCATAGGTACTCCAAAAAACATTGGTCAAATAAAATATGTAGGTGAACTGTTATCAAAATTAAAAGACAAGAACGAATCCTTAGAGCATACTGCAATTGTTTTAGGAGATGAGTCTTTACTCATTCCGTTATTAAATTCTATTCCTAAAGACATAGGGCCTATAAATATTACAATGGGTCTTCCGTTAGGCACCATTCCAATGGCTTCATTATTTGAGAGTCTTTTCAAGTTACACAAATCAGATAGTCCAACACTTTACCATAAGGATGTCATTTCTATTTTATCAAATCAGTTTGTAAAACCACTTTTCAATATTGAAAACAGTAATGTTTCAGATAAAATTATTTATGAAATCCAACAAAATAACATTAGTTATATTTCAATCGATAAGTTAAAAACACTTGGTAGTACTAAGTCTGAAATTCTAGAATTACTATTTGGCTCATGGCAAAACAATTCAGAAAATGCTTTAAAAAAATGTACACAGCTCATTTTAGAAATAAAAGATTCATTAGATCAGAATAAGCATGATAATTTATTAGCATTAGAATACTTATATCGATTTAATGTCATTTTTAATGAACTGAATAATTTAAACAACACGTATTCATATATAAATAGCATCTCTGTTCTTTTCGGGCTTTATAAAGAGCTTTTGAAGAGTGAGACTTTAGACTTTAAGGGAGAGCCTCTTAAAGGTCTTCAAATAATGGGAATGCTAGAGTCTAGAGTTCTAGACTTTGAAACGGTTATTATTACTTCAGTTAACGAAGGTGTTCTGCCAGCAGGTAAAAGTAACAACTCCTTTATTCCGTTTGATGTAAAGCTTGAAAACAACATGCCAACCTATAAAGAAAAAGATGCAGTATACACTTACCATTTTTATAGATTGCTGCAACGTGCTGAAAACATACACATCATTTATAATACTGAACCTGACGTTTTAAATGGAGGTGAAAAAAGCCGCTTTATAACACAATTAGAGATTGAAAAAACTCATGACATTACACATGTAGTAGTCACCCCAAAAGTTCCAATAACTGAACAAAATCTTATTGAGGTTTCAAAATCATCAGATGTTATTGAAGGGCTTAAACGATATTCTAAATCAGGGTTTTCACCATCATCACTTACAAACTACATTAGAAATCCTATAGCATTCTACTATGAAAAAATACTAGGAATAAAACAATATGAAGATGTAGAAGAAAGTGTTGCCTTAAATACTTTAGGAACTATAATTCACAACACTCTTGAAGATTTTTATAAACCTCTTGAAGGTCACATCTTAACTCTCGAGGAAATTACTAAAATGGTGTCAAAAATAGACGCTATTGTTGGACATCATTTTAAAACCGAATACAAACAAGGTGATGTTACTAGAGGGAAAAACCTTATAATTTATGAAATAGCTAAACACTATATATCAAATTTCTTAAGCCTTGAAAGTAAGGCTATCAAAGAAGGGAATTCCATTAAAATCTTGGCTATTGAAACGAAAAATGACGTATCATTGGAAATTGATGGTTTAAGTTTTCCCATTAATTTAACTGGAAAAGTAGATCGTGTAGATAGTTATAATGGCGTCACAAGGATTATCGATTATAAAACTGGTCGCGTTGAACAAAACAAAGTCGAAATTGTAAATTGGGAAGACATTACAACAGATTATGATAAGTATAGCAAAAGTTTTCAAATATTAATGTATGCCTATATGATGCATAAACAGAAAAAGATAGAGTTGCCTGTTGAAGCCGGAATTGTATCATTTAAAAAATTGGGTTCAGGGTTTATAAAATTTGGAAAAAAAGAAACTCAAGGAACAAGAACTAAAGACAATTCTATAACAGAAGAAACATTAATAGCTTTTGAAATAGAATTGAAAAAACTCATCTTCGAAATCTGTAATCCCAGTACTAATTTTGTAGAAAAAGAAGTTTAACAATGATTACAAAAAATCAGATACTTCACAGAAAAAACAACAAACCTATTGTTTGGGATGCCTATTTTAAATCTGATGGTGTAAAAAAACCTATAGTCATCTTTTGCCACGGTTATAAAGGGTTTAAAGATTGGGGAAGTTGGGATTTAGTAGCAAAAACTTTTAGTAATCAGAATCTGTTTTTTGTGAAATTTAATTTTTCTCATAATGGAGGAACTATAGATAACCCTATAGATTTCCCTGATTTAAAAGCTTTTTCTGAGAACAACTACACAAAAGAGCTTATCGACCTAGATGATATCCTCAACCTTATTCTTTCTGAAAACTTCAAACATAAAAACGAAATTGACATCTCAAATATCACGCTTATTGGGCATTCTAGAGGTGGCGGAATTTCAATTATAAAAGCTTCAGAAGATCAAAGAATCACAAAACTTATCACTTGGGCAAGCGTAAGTGATTATGGCTCTCGTTTTGGCTCAAGTATTGAGATAATTGAATGGCAAGAAAATGGTGTAAAGTATGTTTTAAATGGTAGAACAAAACAAAAAATGCCTCATCTCTATCAATTTTATGAAGATTTTCAAATAAATAGAGAACGTCTTAATATTGAACACTCAGTAAAAAAACTAGAAATACCATTTTTAATTATTCATGCAAAAGGAGATTCTTCTGTTACTATTAAGGAGGCAGACTCTCTAAATTCGTGGAATTCTAAAAGTGAACTACTTAAAATCGAAGACAGCAATCATGTTTTTGGAGCATCTCATCCTTGGGGAAAAGATAAGCTTCCAGAAAACTTAAAAAGTGTTGTAGAAAAAAGCATTGAATTTATAACTTAAATAATTTGTAGTTTTAAAGAACCTAGATGTATTCTACAGAAGTATGAACAGAGATATTATTGATATAAATGATTTTACCATTTTGGTAGAAGAAGCTAAGGTTGATGAAGCAACAACAGATTCATGCTTTTTTGATGAACCAATAATTGCTGTGGCTTTTTATGGTGAAGGCAATGTAGATTTAACAGTGAAATATGGTGACAAACAAAAAGAATTTAACCACACTAAAGGGTTAGCGCTCTCATTTTATGCCGATGATAGGGTAGAATTCACACATGCTGTGTCTGCTGCCAAACCATTAGAATGCATTGTAATAGCAACTACTGCAAATGCAATACATCAACTTCCAAACCATGAAGGAGAGTTATTTGGAGAAATGCTCAATCAACTCGTTAATCCTAAAGATCATTATGTAGAAGGACCAAGTTTTATAATGACTCCAGAAATGCAAACCATTGTAGATTCATTATTCAATATTCAGTATGAAGGTAAAACCAAAATGATGTTTTTTAGAAGTCAGATAACAACACTTCTCTCTCATTTTTTTGGACAAATAGCAAGTTTAAAAACTGAAAAAATAAAGACTCCTGAACGCGAGAAATTAAATCAAGCTAAAGATATTTTGCTCAAAAACATTGACAATCCACCTTCGTTAAGTGAAATCTCTAAACAAATTGGTTTAAATACTTTTAAATTAAAAAAAGATTTCAAGGAATTCTTTGGAGTCCCAGTTTTCAAATACCTCCAAAATGAGCGACTTACTTTGGCTCATAAATTGATTAGAAATCAAGATTCAACGGTTCAAGAAGCTGCATGGCATGTTGGCTATGATAGTTTGAGCTCCTTCTCAAACGCCTTTGAAAAAAAGTTTGGATACAGACCAAGCCAAATTAAGTAAACTACTTTTCGAACAAATCTTTATCCTTTTAAGACAAGCCGTTATTTTGTCTTCAACATAATTTTGTCTTGTAATTTAAACTTATAAAGACATGAAAACTAAACGCGCCATATTACTCGGCAGCATCATTTGGGTAATCGGGATACTATTTTATTCTTTTTCTTATTACGTACCCATTTTAGAACCTGCAGATACACAATCGAACATCGTATTGTTTGTGGTTGTGATGCCATTAGTTTGGCTTGCTTGTTATTTCTATTACAAAAAGGATAACAAAACCCATGGTCTTAAAGTGGGCCAAACAATGCTACTAACTGCTGTTGCATTAGATACGCTCATAACAGTCCCACTTTTTATAATGCCCAATGGAGGAAATCACTACAGTTTTTTCACCTCTCTAGGGTTTTGGATCATTGCCTTTGAATTTCTAATTGTAGCCAGTTTATATTGGTATGTACGTGTGTTCTCCAAACACACTACTTTAAATCAATAGTACTATGGAATATTCAATTCAACATATTGTCACTATTACGCTTGTCTTATTAACAGGCTTATCTGCAGGCTTATGTTTTACATGGTCTAATGCAATAACACCAGGAATTGGGAGGTTAGATGACTTGAGTTATTTAAGTGCATTCCAACAGATGAATAGAAGCATTTTAAACCCCCTTTTTATCCTTGTTTTCTTTGGTCCATTCTTCTTGGGTCTCATTAATTTATATCTATTTAAAAATGCCTCGAATCCAATGATTTGGTTAATGTTCTTAGCTATAGCCTTCTACTTTTTTGGAGTTGTATTAGTTACCATTTTCGGAAATGTTCCACTAAATGAGATTTTAGATAAAACAGATTTGGCTTCGTCAAGTATAGAAGAATTAAAACAACATCGAAGTGTGTTTGAAGTAAAATGGAATCGCTTGCATTTAATTAGAACTGCGACATCTATTATATCATTTCTATTTCTACTATTTAGCCTTACCCAATCTTTTAAAATAACATCGAAACTATAAATAATAAGGTCAAAATGACCTAGATAATAAATCATATTAAAAATGAAAAACAAAAGCAATATTTTAGTCATTGGCGGAACAGGAAAAACTGGCCGTAAAGTAGCACGTAAGCTAATTGAAATTGGACATAATGTTAGAATCGGTTCGCGATCAGCATCTCCTTCCTTTGATTGGGATAATTCTGAGACATGGTCTGAGAGCATGCAAGGAATGGACAAAGTTTACATTACATTTCAGCCTGACTTAGCTGTGCCAGGAGCATTAGAAGCAATAGAGGAACTCACAAAACAAGCAAAGAGGTGTGGCGTGAAAAAACTAGTGCTTTTATCAGGAAAGGGGGAGCGTGAAGCTGAACTTTGCGAACAAGTAGTAATCCATTCTGGTTTAGACTATACTATAGTAAGAGCGAGTTGGTTCAATCAAAACTTTAGTGAAAGTTTCTTTTTAGAACCTATTCTTGAAGGATTTGTTGCATTGCCACAGGCAGATGTGAAAGTACCTTATGTTGACACGGATGACATAGCTGATGTTGCGGTAGTTGCCTTAATAAACAAAGAACACAACGGAAAAATATATCAACTTACTGGACCAAGAGTCTTGACTTTTAAAGACGTTATTAAAGATATTTCTGAAGTAACCGGAAGAGACATAGCCTTTACTCCTATTGCCTTGCCAGCTTACACAAAGGTAATGAAGCAACAGGGTGTTCCTGCTAATTTTATTTGGCTAGTTGAATATTTATTTTCGGAAGTTCTAGGGAATCCTAATAATTCTGAAATCACCAATGATATTGAAAACGTATTAGGAAGAAAACCAAAGGATTTTTCAGAGTACATAAAAGAAACAGCAGCAACTGGAATTTGGAATTCAAAAGTTGAGAGCGTTTAACTACAATTGCTCTATTTCCAACAAATGCTTATTGCAAATAATATTGCAACCAATAGCCATTCAGGATGAGTGTTAGTCGCCAAAAAAGGAAAAATTATTTTGTCAAAAGGTTATGGATGATCTGATAGAGAAAAGAAAATTAACAAGTTAACTTGATATGAAAAATCATCCCCAAATTACTTGAGTCCTCTTAATACTAAAACAGGTAAATTACTCGTAAAGTCTTTTTTAAGAATCGTGTTCTTTTCCCATTTCTTTACAAAGAAACCTCGCTTACGTCTTACAACACAAAGTAAGTCTGGATTGTTTTCTTTATAATGCTCTAAGACACCTTGATAGGTCGTTGGGTTTTCACTAGTAGTCGTATTTGTTATATGACTTGACAATTCATCACTAACATTAAAATCACCTTCATTATGGAATTGAGTTTTAACCAATAGTAAATTTAAAACTGCCTTATATTGGTTTTTAATCTCCATTAAAGGAATTAAAGCGTTTTCTTTTCTGATGATAGCCGACTTCATAGCTAATAAAATTTTCACAATAGGTTTGTAAGCATAACCTTCAGGAACAATTAAAGCTGGAATATTAGTTTGCTTCACGATCTTACCTGAAGTTTTTCCTAAATACACCTCATCCTTTATAGAATTCGTTCTAGGTTCTAAAATAATTAAATCTACATTTAAGTCTTCACCAACTGATTCCAATGTATCTACAAGTTTGCCTTTAAATGTTTTTAAAATAATTTCAACATTCCTTGAATTAACTTTAGCGATATGACTCTTTAAAAAACCTAAACTTTCGCGTTCTATCATTTCATCTAATTTCATCATCGTACCTGCCTTTGTCTCTACATTATAGACTTGAACAACATATAATTTTGCGCCAAAAGCATTTGCAAAATCAACTGCGTATTGTAAATGACTTACTGCGTTTTTGGATGAACCAACTGGAACTAAAATAGACTTCATAATCAAATATTTAAAAGTAACTTTGTGTAAATTTTTGACAAAGGTAACTATTAAAAATGATACGAAAAGCAACACTAAAAGATATTGATAGCATTATAGATATTACAAGAGCTTGTGCGAGATATATGATTGCTCGAAACATATTTCAATGGAACGAACACTATCCAAATAGAACGCCTTTTGAAAATGATGTTAAACGAGATGAACTTTATGTTTTAGAAGTTGAAAATACTATTATAGGTTGTATCGTCATCTCAATACTCATGGATGAAGAGTACATTCCAATACAATGGTTAACACCTAATGAGAATAACATCTATATTCATCGTTTGGCAATTCATCCGAAGCATCAAGGAAAAGGATATGCTCAAGATTTAATGAATTTTGCTGAAAATTATTCAATAGAAAATAACCATACATCTGTGAGATTAGATACCTTTTCTCAAAACAGCAGAAATCAAAAATTTTACGAACTTCGTGGATATCAAAAATTGAGTAATATCTTTTTTCCGAAGCAAAGCAAACATCCTTTTTATTGTTATGAACTAGTCCTTTGAAAACAGAAATCACATTAAAAAATATCAACAAACTAGCCATTCCTGCATTAATTGCTGGAGTTGCGGAGCCTATTCTATCTTTAACTGATACTGCAATTATTGGTAATGTAGATTATAATGCTGCTGAATCATTAGCAGCTGTTGGTATTGTTGGAACTTTTATTTCTATGCTCATTTGGGTCTTAGGTCAAACAAGAAGCGCAATATCGTCTATTGTTTCACAGCACCTTGGCGCTAATGAATTGGATAAAGTGAAAAACTTACCTGCACAAGCCATTTTTATCATAACCTCTTTAAGCATTCTTATAATAATTACAACATGGCCATTTGCTTCTCAGATTTTCAAACTCTATAATGCGTCAAATCTTATTTTAGAGTATAGTATAGACTATTATCATATTCGAGTTTTCGGATTTCCATTTACTCTATTTACTATTGCAATTTTTGGAACTTTTAGAGGTCTTCAGAACACCTTTTATCCAATGATAATTGCCATAATTGGAACTATAGTAAACGTTATTTTAGATTTTGCTTTAGTTTACGGTATTGAAGGTGTTGTTAGTCCAATGCATATTAAAGGTGCAGCTTATGCAAGTGTCATTGCTCAAATTATTATGGCATTATGCTCGGCTTACTTCTTATTGAAAAAGACAGATATTTCTTTAAGAATTACGTTTCCTTTTAATTCAGAAATCAAGAATTTCACCATAATGATTCTCAACTTATTTGTGAGAACATTAGCTCTAAATGCAACATTGTATTTTGCAACGCGTTTTGCAACTTCTTATGGAACTGAATATATTGCAGCGTATACCATTGCCATTAATCTTTGGTTCTTGGGTGCTTTTATAATTGATGGTTATGCCAGCGCTGGAAATATTCTATCTGGTAAATATCTAGGCGCTAAAAACTATAAGAAATTGGTTGAACTCAGTCAATTCTTAATTAAATGTGGAATTGGTGTCGGAGTTATTTTAACTGCTTTAGGGTTGCTTTCTTATAATTTTGTGGGTTCCATTTTTACTCAAGATCAATTGGTCTTAGATGAATTTTATAAAGTCTTTTGGATTGTATTAGTAATGCAACCTTTTTGTGCTTTAGCCTTTATTTTTGATGGCATATTTAAAGGCATGGGCAAAATGAAATTTTTAAGAAACTTATTAATACTATCAACAGGATTAGTTTTCATACCTGTTTTGTTCTTGCTCGACAGTTATAACCTAAAACTTTACGCTGTATTTATTGCTTTAACACTATGGATAATTGCAAGAGGAATACCTTTAATCATAAAATTCAGACAACAATTTTTATCGCTTTCCCAAAAGACGTAACTTTGAGCGATAATTTACCTTAAACATGAATATGCTTTTGATATCTCTATTTCAAGATTCAGAATCTAATAACTCAAGTTATGATGTTGGTTATGCTATTGGACAAAACTTGCCTTATGTCATTATTTTAGTGTTAGCGTTTTTTGTGTTCAGGTATTTTAAAAATAAATCTAAAAAATAGTTTATGGATTTTATGTCTTTTTTAAGTGGAAGTGGTTTGTTTCTTATTTTAGGAATAGTACTCGTTGTTATATATTTCATTAACCGGAACAAAAAACGATAATGAGCAATATTCGTATTACAAAACAGTTTTCTTTTGAAACAGGTCATGCCTTATATGGTTATGATGGAAAATGCAAAAACGTTCATGGACATAGTTACAGATTAGATGTGACTGTTATTGGTCAACCCATTTCAGATAGTACCAATGTGAAGTTCGGAATGGTTATAGATTTTAGCGATCTAAAGAAAATAGTGAAAGAAGACATTGTAGATGTCTTTGACCATGCAACGGTTTTTAATAAAAACACGCCTCATGTTGAACTTGCAAGGGAACTTCAAGCACGAGATCATAATGTATTGCTTGTAGATTATCAACCAACTAGTGAAATGATGGTGATTGATTTTGCGAAAAAAATAAAAAACAGATTACCAAAGAATATAAAACTACACTCTTTAAAACTACAAGAAACAGCAACCTCATATGCGCAGTGGTTTGCTTCAGATAATGATTAAACCAACATACATAAAAATCCCTGAAGGGAAATCTATCTATTTTGCTTCAGACAACCATTTGGGAGCACCAACGATGGAAGCTTCTCTGCCTCGCGAAAAGAAATTTGTAGCTTGGTTAGATGAAGTTAAAACTGATGCTGCTGCCATTTTTTTATTAGGTGATTTATTTGATTTTTGGTTTGAATATGGAACAGTTGTTCCTAAGGGCTTTGTAAGAACTTTAGGAAAACTCGCTGAAATAAGTGATTCTGGAATTCCGATTTATTTCTTTGTTGGTAATCACGATTTATGGATGAATGGTTATTTTGAAAACGAACTCAATATTCCTGTATTTCATAAACCTAAAGAATTTGTTTTCAACGACACCTCTTTTTATATTGCTCATGGAGATGGGTTAGGACCTTTTGACAAAGGTTATAAACGCATGAAAAAAGTATTTACTAATCCTGTATTTAAGTTTCTGTTTAAGTGGCTACATCCAGATATTGGGATGAAGGTTGCCCAATATCTTTCAGTTAAAAATAAATTGATTTCAGGAGAGCACGATGCCACCTATCTAGGTGCAGACAAAGAATGGCTCATTCAGTATAGTGGTACAAAATTAAAGGAAGCTCATCGCGACTATTTCGTATATGGACATCGTCACTTACCAATGACTGTCGATTTAGAAAACGACTCTAAATATGTAAATCTTGGTGATTGGATTCAATATTATACTTATGGTGTTTTCGATGGCAAAGACTTTGAGTTAAAAAACTTTAAGTAGGTTTACACTAACTCCTTCGACCAAAAGGGAAACTAATATCATGACATATTCTCAATTTAGGGATACGCAACAATCCTTTCTGTCTTCCAACGGAACCCTAAAATATATTGATAAAGGTGAAGGTGATGTTTTGCTTTTACTTCATGGTATTCCAACTTCTGGTTGGCTCTTCAGAAAGATGATAGATGAATTGTCAAACAATTATCGTGTAATTGTTCCAGACATGTTAGGTTTTGGCTCGAGTGATTCACCAAAAGGATATGACATTTATGCGCCTCAAGAACATGCAAAAAGATTACTTGAATTAATGTCGTTTCTTAACATAAACTCTTGGAACCATGTATTTCATGATGCAGGCGGTTTATGGACTTGGGAACTTATAAAGGTTGCTCCAGAAAAAATTAATGCGTTAATCATTTTAAACACCATTATTTTCAAGGAAGGATTTAATCCACCTATTCGCTTCAAAAAAGGAATTATTGCTAAGTGCATTATGGCGATGTATAGCACCGGAATTACAACGAATGTAATGCTAAATGGCTTGTTTAAAACTGGTCTAAAGAGTGATACAGAACTAACCCAGTTAGATATTGAAGGCTATAAAACACCTTTACTAGAAGGCAAAACAAAAGCTATGTATCAGTTCTTCAGTAATACATGTAATGATTTACCTGATTACACTAACATTGTGAGTCAATTAAACATGCCAAAATTAATAATTTGGGGTAAAGAGGATGATTTTTTAGTCTTTGATAAAATGAAGGATAAGGTGAATGAATTTTTAATCTCTTCGCAAAAAAATATTCATCTGATAGATGCAAAACATTTCATTCAAGAAGAACAACCTAAGCAAATAAATAGCTTAATTCTAAAATTTTTAAAAAACTAATCTGCATTTTCATGCTCTTCTATATCTTTTGTTAAGTCTAATTTCCTAAACGAAGGCAATACCGTAGCCGTTGTTATCACAGTAATTAAAGTCATTGTGCCTCCAAAGACTACAGCAGTAGCTGTTCCCATAATTTTAGCTGTTAATCCGCTTTCAAAAGCACCTAATTCATTTGAAGATCCAACAAACATAGAATTCACAGAAGATACACGACCTCGCATATGGTCTGGTGTTTTCAACTGAAGAATAGTTTGACGAATCACCATAGAAACACCATCAAAAATACCACTAAGGAATAAAGCAATAACAGAAATCCAAAACACTGAGGACAATCCAAAAGCGATAATACTTAAACCAAATCCGAAAACAGCAACAAGTAACTTTATACCTGCCTTTTTAACAATTGGAATATATGCAGTAACCAACATTGTTAAAAATGACCCAACATTTGGTGCAGCAACCAAAAGACCAAAGCCTTCTGGACCTACATTTAAAATGTCTGTAGCAAATACAGCAGCTAAAGCGATTGCGCCTCCAAACAATACAGAAATCATATCTAAAGTCAAAGCTCCTAAAATAGCCTTCGTTTTAAACACAAAATTGACACCTTCCTTTAAACTTTGAACTAGTGGTTCTCCAATATTCGGATTTAAAACAGGTTTCTTTTTAATTTGAAATAACATTACTAATGAAAACATTACTAATCCGAAAACTATACAAAGTGACCAGTGGACTCCCATTTGATCATTTTCACCAAGCCAACTAATAGAAAATCCAGCAAAAGCTACACCTAAAACGCGAGCCATTTGCCACGTCGAACTATTCCAAGTGGCTGCATTGGGATAAACCTTTTTGGGAACAATTAAAGCTACTAATGAAAATATTGAAGGTCCAAAAAAGGATCGTAAAAGTCCACCAAAAAATACAAGCGCATAAATGGAATACAATATATGTTTAACAGACCATGTTTCAGATATTTCTGGAGATGTAATCCAAAACAGTCCAAAACTAATAATCGAAAACAAAGCAATACAAACCGCAAGTAGATTTCTCTTCTCTCTTTGGTCTACAATATGTCCAGCAAAAAGCGCCATTCCTAAGGCTGGAATAATTTCCATTAACCCAATTAAACCTATATATAGAGGATCTTTTGTTAGCGCATAAACCTGCCATTCAATAATAACAAATTGCATAGACCAACCAAATACTAGAGCAAAACGGACCAATATAAAAATATTGAATTCTCGATACCGCAATGCTGCGTATGGGTCTTTTTTCGCCATATTTATCCCTTAATATCTCTAATTTTTAGCTGTAAACTCACCTTGCCTTGCCAATGGTTCTCGTCAATAGAATAGACTGTTTTAAATGGCTTTTTATTTTGAATCAACTCTAATTTATTTCCTAAATTGAATGCAATTCCAATGATTTTTTGAGACCCTTGCGATGCTGTTAAACGTAAATGTTTATCGTCTTCTCCAACACACTTACCATAACCTGTATCCTGTACGTTTTCGGTCATGAAAATCGGTGTCATATTTCCAGGACCAAATGGCGCAAACTGACGGATGATCCGGTAAAACTTTGGAGTGATGTCTCTCAATTCAATGAGTTCATCGATTTGAATTTCAGGAGTAAGTAAATTTCGGTCTATTGTTTTAGAAACTTCATCTTCAAATGCTTGTTTAAAAGCTTCATAATTTTCTTTTTTAAGTGTTAAACCTGCTGCATATTTATGACCACCAAATTGTTCAATATGTTCGCCACACGCTTCCAAAGCATTATAAACATCAAAGCCTTTAACCGATCTTGCAGAAGCAGCTAATTTATCTCCACTTTTAGTAAACACTAAGGTAGGTCTGTAATACGTTTCTATTAATCGAGAAGCCACAATTCCAATAACACCTTTATGCCAAGACTCGTGGTATACTACAGAAGTTAGTCTATCTTCTTCTCCGTTTTCCTCAATTTGAATCAGTGCTTCTTTTGTGATTCTTTGGTCAGCTTCTCTTCTATCAAGGTTGAATTTATTAATATCTATAGCATATGCTGCTGCGAGGTTTAAATCCATTTCAGTAAGTAATGTCACGGCATGATTACCGTGTTTCATTCTACCAGCTGCATTAATTCTTGGTGCTACTATAAACACAACATCGGTAATTGTTAGCTCTTTTTTATCTACTTCAGAAATAATAACTTTGATTCCAGGTCTTGGATTATTATTTATGACTTGTAGTCCGAAATAGGCCAAAGCCCTATTTTCTCCAGTTATAGGAACTATATCTGCTCCAATTGCTGTGGCAACTAAGTCTAAGTATTCTGCTAATGCTTCAACTGACTGACCTTCTTTTGATGCTAAAGCTTGAATTAATTTGAATCCAACACCACATCCACATAAATCTTTATAAGGATATTCACAATCCTCCCGCTTTGGATCTAAAACCGCAATTGCTTTTGGAAGGTCATTTCCTGGTCTGTGATGATCACAAATAATAAAATCGATGCCTTTTTCAGCAGCATAATTTACCTTATCAATAGCTTTTATTCCGCAATCTAATGCGACAATTAGTGTGAAATCGTTATCATGAGCAAAGTCAATTCCTTTATATGACACACCATAACCTTCGTCATATCGATCTGGTATGTACGTCGCGATATTATCGGACTTCGTTTTTAAATAAGATGACATTAGCGCTACGGAAGTTGTGCCATCAACATCGTAATCACCGTAAACTAGAATGTTTTCATTTTGAAGAAGTGCTGCTTCGATTCGCTCAACAGCCAAATCCATATCTTTCATTAAAAATGGATCATGTAAATCATCTAAACTCGGTCTAAAAAATGTTTTAGCCGCTTCATATGTATCTATACCTCGTTGAATTAATAACGTCGAAACAGAACGATCTACCTGAAGTGCTTTTTGTAAGTCTTCAACAATCTTAGAATCTGGTTTTGGTTTTAAAGTCCACCGCATGCACTAATATAGAAAATTTTCGCTATATATTATGATAATGAATAGATGTTTTTACGTCTGCGAATCTTCTGAACATTTCCATCACACCACAATACTTTTCAATTGAAAGATCTACTGCTTTCTTAATCTTGCCTTCATCTAAATTATCACCATACAAATGATATTCAACAGAAACTGAATGGTAATATTTTGGGTGCTCATCTGTAAGCTCTCCATAAGTATCAATTCTAAAATCGGAAAAAGGGACTTTCATTTTCTTCAGAATAGACACGACATCTAATCCAGAACAACCTGCAAGCGACGATAACATCAGGGCTTTAGGCGCTAATCCAGAATTATAACCTCCATTTTCAGGTGATGTATCCATAAGTAAGGTTTTCCCACTAGGATTATCTGAATCAAATTGTAAGTTTCCTTTCCAGTGTGTGACTACTTTATGAGACATATCTAAAGAATTTTTCGTTACTTGTTAACTCAAAAATACCACTAAAAAAATAAACATATGGCATTAGTTACACCATTATCTGCAGAGCACGATCCGGAAACAAAACAGCTTGCAGAGTTCTTTAATGAAACCCTTGGATTTTGTCCAAACTCAGTTCTAACAATGCAGCGACGTCCTGCAATTAGCAAGGCATTTATCAATTTAAATAAAGCTGTTATGGCTAACGAAGGTCGAGTGAACTCAGCCTTAAAACGCATGATTGCTTGGGTTAGTAGTAATTCTACTGGTTGTCGTTATTGTCAAGCTCATGCTATTCGTGCTGCAGAACGTTATGGTGCTGAACAAGAACAGTTAGATAATATTTGGGAATACAGAACGCACTCTGCTTTTTCAGAAGCAGAACGTGCAGCTCTTGATTTTAGTTTAGCAGCTTCTCAAGTACCAAATGGTGTAGATGCTGATATTAAAAAACGCCTATACGAGCATTGGGATGAAGGTGAAATTGTAGAGATGCTTGGTGTAATTTCATTGTTTGGATATCTTAATCGTTGGAATGATTCTATGGGAACATCTATAGAAGAAGACGCTGTAGAAAGCGGTAATCAATACCTAGGAAAACATGGTTTCGAAGTTGGAAAACATGATGGTTCTAAGTATTAAATTATAAGCTTTAGGTCTTAAACAATGAGCAAAAGAACAATTCATCCTGATTTTTTAAATCATTTAAAGCATAAAGACCAATCGTTAATTGATTTATATACAGACTTACGTGAGTATGTTTTAGAAATGCATCCTAAAAGCAATGAATTATTATATCATACGCATGCACTTACATCATTGTATACGGTTTTAGAAAAAATGGGTGACGGCTTTTGTATGATTCCTATATATACCAATCACCTCAATCTTGGATTTAACAAAGGAACTGTTATTAATGATCCTAAAAAGTTATTGCAAGGCACTGGGAAATGGATTCGTCATATTCCAATTAAAACAAAAAGTGACTACAGAAATAAAGATGTTGAAACCTTAATTAAATCTGCAATTGATTTGGCTCTAGAAGATACTACTGCAAAATACATCAATCAAGGATTGATTATTTCTAAAATAAAGAATTAATGTTTTAGAGCAGATTACTAATTTTCTCTTTCAACTTAGGAACAACTTCTCCTTCAAACCAAGGATTCTTAGTTAACCAAAATCGGTTTCTCGGACTAGGATGTGGTAATGTGAAATATTTAGGTAAGTAATCTTTATAATTCGCAACGGTTTCAGTTAAAGTGCGTTTAGCTTGATCTTTTAAATAATACTTCTGAGCATACATTCCGATTAAAATAACCAATTCCACATTATTCATATGGTCAAACAAAGGCTGATGCCATTGTGGAGCACATTCTGGTCTTGGTGGTAAGTCGCCACTTTTCCCTTTTCCTGGATAACAAAATCCCATAGGAATAATTGCAAATTTAGTTTCGTCATAAAAGTCTTCATCAGAGACATTTAGCCATTTACGTAATTGTCTTCCAGATGCATCATCCCAGGGAATTCCAGAAGCATGTACTTTAGTTCCTGGTGCTTGACCAATAATAACAATTTTAGAATTTGGATGACCAGTAGCAATTGGTCTTGGACCAAGTGGTAAGTGTGCTTCGCAGGTACTGCATTGTCTTATGCTATTTAATAATGCATCCATAAAAACAAATTTACATTTGAGTGATAATAATTAAATGTCCATTAAGAACTATTTGTTGCCAGCAACAACTATTACTATTTCGCCTTTTGGAGGTTTATTCGTGTAATAATCTAAGACTTCTTTTGCTGTGCCTCTTATTGTTTCTTCATAAAGCTTGGTTAACTCTCGTGATACAGAAACGGATCTGTTTTCTCCAAAATACTCACAAAAACTTGCTAGTGTTTTTAGAAGTTTATGTGGACTCTCATAAAAAATAATAGTTCGAGGTTCTTCAGCTAATAATAATAATCTGGTTTGTCTTCCTTTTTTCACGGGAAGAAAACCTTCAAATACAAACTTGTCATTTGGCAATCCAGAATTTACAAGTGCTGGCACAAAAGCTGTTGCACCTGGCAAACATTCTACATTAATTTGGTGTTCAACGCAAGCTCTCGTTAATAAAAATCCAGGATCTGAAATAGCAGGTGTTCCTGCATCACTAATAAGTGCAATAGTTAATCCACTTTTCAGTTTCTGAATCAAACCTTCAACCATTCTATGCTCATTATGCATGTGATGACTTTGCATGTGTGTTCCGATTTCAAAATGCTTCAATAGTTTTCCTGAAGTACGTGTGTCTTCAGCAAGAATTAAATCGACTTCCTTTAGGACCTCAACGGCTCTAAAAGTCATGTCTTTTAAATTTCCTATTGGAGTTGGAACAATATAAAGTTTACTCATTAATAATTTTGATTGTTTTCAAATTTACAATCTTTAGTCTATATTAACGCAACCATTATCACTATTTGGCATCTAGAAATAAACCAACCAATGTTAAAAAGGTATCTTTTTTTTCTTTTTTTATGTGCTTCCTATTTTCAATCTGAAGCCCAAACTACAGATTTAGCGGTATTGGTTGAAGCACAAAATACAAGTAATACAGAAGTATCCCAAGTTCATATTTACCAAGAATTCCAGTACATCATCACGATTCTTAATTCTGGTAATCTGGTTGACAATGCAACATTTACTCAAGAAATTAATGCTAATGTAAATGTCGTTTCTTTTGAATATCAAAATGCAACTGGTGGAGCTGGTATTGTTACAGACTTAGTTTTAGACGACAACACAAATGACTTATCTGGAAGCATAACAACACTCCCATCAAATTCTAGCATTGAAGTAAAAGTTACTGTAATTGCACCAACATTCGTGGGCGGAATTGCAACTAATGTTTCTGTCTTTCCTCCTGTAAACACTACTGATGTTGATGAGGCTAATAACCAATCTATCATCTCCTTAGATGTTACAGATATTGATATCGATTTTACGGTTACTCTTAATCAAATTACACCAAATGAAAGCACACCAATAAATGCTTGGGGAGACGATGTTACTTATCAGCTTACAATAAGTAATAACAGTATTATTGCGTTTCCAATAGATGTGTTCAATATGAATATGAATAGTAATCCTATAGAAAACGGAGAGCCAGACATACAAATTCAATCTATAGAATGTATAGCCACAACAAATGGTGTCCTTTGTCCTGAATCTATTCCATTTTCGACAAGCATTGTAAGTCTAGAGAATACTTCTGAAATTTTCGCATTTAATGAAGAGGTTGTGTTTCCAATTAATGGCACTATTAGTTTTGAAATCGTTGTTAAATTCCTTGAAGGTCGATGTGCTGAAACTCCTGATGTTATTAATATCGAGAGTTTCGTGGAAATTGGACTAGATCACGACAATGTTTCTCCAAACGAATCAAATTTTGTCAATACCCTTTTGTTAACTCCTGAAGCTTGTTTGCTTACTGATGTTGCAATTGAAACCGAAGTGATTCAACCTGCAAGTGGAGGTATTAGTGATTGGAGTGATATTGTCATATTAGAAACCGTTGTCTCAAATCTTGGAACATTTGATGTGCCTATTCGATTCTTTCTTCAAAACTTAACCTCAGCAGCTGGAACCTGGAATTTAATAAGTGTGACTTGCCTAGGAACAACTGGTCCCTTTGTTTGCAGTGATGTTACGTTTAGCTTGAATGGAGAATCTTGGAATACTTTTGATTTTGATATTCCTGCAGGAGGAACAATTACTGTGGAAACGGTTTTAAATTATGTAGAACCTCAATGCAATCCTAACCCACAACTATTTACTTCACAAATAAGAAGCGCTATAAATATAATTCCTGACGATATAATTGATATCGATTACAGCAATAATTTTGATGATGATTTTGTTGTCCTTTTTCCTGCTGAACAATGTGCGTTTTCAGATTTAGCCGTTACAAAAACCCAAATAGATCCTCAGTTACCTATTGGTGGTTCTGATCAAAATCCGATGCCTTGGGGAAATGTAACTTATGAAATTACAGCTAGTAACATTGGTGATGAAGACACCTTTATGACCTTGGTAGATTTATATGCCAATTCTGGATTTGGTGCCACGAGCATTTTAAGAAGTGTAGACTGTATATCTGCAACTGGAGGAGCATCTTGTGGCTCTATAACGATTCAAAATATTGATATAGAAATAGATCAAAACTCAGCAGATTCTACATTTTGGGAAATTACAGAAGATGATAATTGGTTCATGCCAGTTGGGTCTTCAGTTACATTTAGAACTGTTCATTCTTGGTTTCCCGATTGCAATAACGAGCCAATACCTGTTATCAATAATGTAAATGTATTGGCCTATGGTGGAATTCCTGATGGTAATTTTACTAATAATGGGTTTTCTTCAACCACTTATTTCACACCATGTGTTGATTTAATTATTCAAACGTTTCCATCGTCGTCGTCTATTTCTGTAAATTCAACATTCAATTGGATTGTTGATATTACGAATAGTAATACAAGCTCTACAGCCATTGATGCTACATTCTCTAATGTTGTAAATCCTGCGTTCACCATTATTGGACCTCCAACTTGTCAAGTAGAAACCGGAACAGCGACGTGTATTACTAACTTTAATGTAAATGGTTCTATAGTTACTGGAACTATTCCTATACTTGAAGCAGGTTCAACCATACGAATTTTGATTCCTGTAATGGCTCCAAATTATGGAGGTGTTTTTAATAATACTGCAGATGTATTTCCTAGTGCCATTAATAATGAAGAATTGACGCCAGAAACTAATATTTCTATTAGTAACGCTCAAGTCGTATCACCAACTTTAACTAAAAGTTACAATCCTGAAACTATTATAACAGGAGCAATAAGTACTCTCACCTTTACCATTAATAATTTAGCCGTAAATCCTGCACAAACTGATATTGCGTATACTGACAATCTTGCTCCAGAGTTACGATTAGTTGGTTCTCCTGCTTGGTTAAATGCTAATGGATGTATCGCAAACTTCATTGGAAATACAGAAGACAGCTTTGTTGGTGTAACTGGTTTAACATTTCCCGAAGGTGTTAATAGTTGTACATTCTCTGTACAGGTGACTTCAGATATCATTGGAATATATCTAAATGACAACTCCAGTTTTAGTGATCAGAATAATATTGACACGACGCAAACAGAAGCAACACTTACTGTTCTTGAGGACACTTCAGATGTTGACATTGAAGTATTAAAATCGGTATCCGAAACTTCCGTGTTTTTAAATGATGAAATAGATTTTACAATTACAACAACTAATATTGGTACAACAACCGCCACTCAAATTGAAATTTTAGAGAACCTACCTATTGGTTATCAATATACATCGCACACTGCCACACAAGGTCTTTTCGATACAGGATCTTCTATTTGGAGTCTATCTACTTTAAGCCCTAATCAATCTGAAAGTCTAACCATTACTGTTCGTGTGATTTCTTCAGAAGATTTACTAAACATTGCTGTTTTAAATCAGGTGAATGAAATTGATAGAGATGATACAAATAATGAAGATTCCGCTGAAACTTCAGTTAATAATTGTTTAAATATTCCTGAAGGAATTTCTCCGAATAATGATGGTTTTAATGATTTTTTCATGATTCCTTGCTTGGAGCTTTATCCAGAAAATTCAATAAAAATATTTAATCGATACGGAACACTTGTATTCCAAACTAAAGCCTATAAGAACAATTGGAATGGTAGAGCAAACAAGGGATTTCCTAATAATTCAGGCTTACTTCCTGTTGGAACTTATTTTTACATTTTAGAAATTTCAGAATCTATAAAACCGGTTATTGGTTGGGTATATTTAAATTATTAAGACCTTACTTCTTTCCCAAGAAAGTATGAGACAAAAAGAATTGGCATCGCAAACACAGATAGCCCAATTGCGTGTCCAGCGTTAGCATGTGCTGCAGTAGCCAAAACTAAATCAAAGAAAAAACCAGCATATGCCCATTCTGTAAGCCAATTACTTTTACGCCATAAAATCATTACAACCCCTAAAATCTTTACAAGAGCTAAAGGAATTACAATGTAGGTTGGGTAATTAAAGCTTTCGAAAAAACCTTTAATCATTTCTGTTTTAAAAACATACATCTGAGCCGAGTATAGAAACACTAAACTCAATGCAATTGTACTTATCCAGTAAATTATATTTTTAATTTTCATTTATTGAAAGTCGTTCTTTGTTAGGCAAACTTACTTTCAACAATTTCCATAAAACGTTTTTCTACCTCTTCTTTTCCAGACCAATCATTATAATCTGGTTTTACAATATCGTTTATAAGTCGAGTGGCATCTTCAAAAGATTGTGTAGTATTTAATTGAGAAACGACACGATCATAGTCTTCAGTTTTACCATCAAAAAGTTGTTTTATAAATGCTAGCTTATCATTAAGACCGATATTTAAAGTACCTTTTTTAAGTTCATCATTTAATGATTTTTTAGCATTAGCTTCCGAAACAGGTTCAAATTCTGGCATTTCCTCAAAACCAGCAGTAATATCTTCTAAATGTGTTACTGGGTTTTCCTTTTCGGAAACCACAGTTTCTATCATCTCATCAACCTGCTGAGACTCCTGAGGCATTTGGGCTACCATATCTTTTATTTTTTCCATTACTGGCTCATAGATATGATCATCTTCATTTTCGTCAAGATTAACATAGATCTTGTCCTCAATTTCAATATTATCACTTACTTTATTATTAAAAGCAGTATCCAACATACCAAAGAAAGAAGAATTACTTCCAATGGTAGGCAGGTCTCCATCGAAATTTTGATGTGCAAATTTTAGAACACTCAACTTTTCATATAGAGCAGAAACTTCTGTATGCATTTTTGAAACATCCTCCTGCCCTTTTAGTTTTAAAATTCTGTGAGCAATGCTTACTAATTCAGATTCTAGCTTCTTCTTCATAACTTTTAAATTTAAAACCGATTTTTGCGATTGATTTTTAATAAATTTACGCCACCTATATTCAAAACGAGCAAAGGGTTTGTTTTAGTGTTAAAATTACAAAATGTTTCTTGAAAATACAGTAAATCATAAAGAACAATTTGGATGGATTGAAGTTATTTGTGGCTCAATGTTTTCTGGTAAAACAGAAGAACTGATACGCAGACTCAAACGTGCCAAATTTGCTAGACAAAAGGTTGAAATCTTCAAACCTGCGATTGACGTACGTTATGACGAAGAAATGGTTGTGTCTCATGACTCAAATGAAATCCGTTCAACACCTGTTCCTGCAGCTGCTAATATTCCTATTTTAGCAGATGGCTGTGACGTTGTTGGTATTGACGAAGCTCAGTTTTTTGATGATGAAATTGTTCGCGTATGTAATGATTTAGCTAATAAAGGTGTTCGTGTAATTGTAGCTGGTTTAGATATGGATTTTAAAGGTAATCCGTTTGGACCAATGCCAAATTTAATGGCAACGGCAGAATACGTAACTAAAGTGCATGCCATTTGTACACGCACTGGGAATTTAGCACAATACAGTTACAGAAAATCTGCTAGTGATAGCCTTGTTCTTCTTGGTGAAGTTGATGAATATGAACCATTAAGTAGAGCAGCATATTATAAAGCAATGCTTCGTGATAAAGTAAGAAACATGAAAGTCAATGATGCGGAAGAAGTAGAGGCAAAAAAAAACAACTCTAATGCCTAAAGCGCAAGAAACTGTACTTGAAATAGATTTAAAAGCGCTCAAACACAACTTCGAGTATCTAAAATCTATAACACAAAAAGATACAAAAACCTTGGCTGTAGTGAAGGCTTTTGCATACGGAAGTCATCCAGGCACAATTGCAAACTATCTACAAGATTTAAACGTTGATTATTTTGCAGTAGCGTATGTCTCTGAAGGCGTCGCTCTTAGAGATGCCGGAATTGTAAAACCAATTTTAGTCCTACATCCTCAAGCTATAAATTTCAAAACACTTATTGAAAAGTGTCTTGAACCAAGTCTATATAATGCAAAGATTTTAAATGAATTTATTTCTGTAGCTAAAGAAGAAGAGCAGAGCAATTATCCTGTTCACATTAAATTTAATACTGGTTTAAATAGGTTAGGGTTTGGCGCAAATGATGTGGACTATATCATTTCAAAATTAGAAGAGACAAATTCTATAATCACTAAATCTGTGTTTTCACATTTAGCAGCTAGTGAAGATCTTTCGGAAAAAGACTTTTCTCGTCAACAAATTCAAAATTTTGAATCAATCGCAAAAGAGTTTTCTAAAAAGATAGGATACCAACCCATGCTTCATATTTGTAACACATCGGGAATTATAAATTATCCTGAAGCTCATTTAGATATGGTAAGAATTGGTATTGGATTATATGGCTTTGGGAATTCGGAAAAAGAAAATAAAAACTTCAAACCAATTGCAACATTAAAATCTTTGATTTCACAAATTCATCATGTTGAAAAAGGTGAAACTGTAGGTTATAACAGAGCTTATAAAAGTGAGCGTTTTATTAAAACGGCAACTATTCCTATTGGTCATGCAGATGGTATTGGTAGGCAATATGGTAATGGAAAAGGCTATGTCATCATTAATGACAAACCAGCACATATTATAGGTAATGTTTGTATGGATATGATTATGGTAAATATTACAAATATTGATTGCAAAGAAGGAGATGAGGTCATTATTTTTGGAAATCATCCTCACTCAGCATCCGAGTTTTCCAAAACTGCTCAAACGATTTCCTACGAAATCATAACCGCTATTTCCTTAAGAGTTAAGCGTTTGTTTTTGATATAGTTAACCTTTCTAATCATCGTTTGTGACTTTTTAACTAAATTAGGGTCTTAATAATATATATTAACTAACTATTAAAACACTAAAATTATGTTGAAAGAATTTAAGAATTTTATCATGACAGGTAACGTGATTGATTTCGCTGTTGCAGTAATTATGGCAGGTGCATTAGGTGCTGTTATTAACGGATTTGTATCTAACATTGCTATGCCTTTCATTGGGTATTTTGCCGGTGGAATGAATTTTGAAGACCTTCATTATGCAATGGACGGAACAGAGTATGCATCATTAGCAGCTGCTAAAGAGGCTGGTGCAGCAGTAATTGCTTACGGATCTTGGATTAATACTATTATCAACTTACTTATTGTAGGACTTGTAATGTTTATGATTGTAAGATCATACAATAAAACAAAAGCTCCAGTTGCAGAAGCGGCTCCAGCAGGACCATCAGACAATGATTTACTTGCTGAGATTAGAGATTTACTTAAAAAATAAGATGGCTTACCGCTACATTACATGTTTTTTAAACCTTAACCACCTCCTTATAAAGAGGTGGTTTTTTTATGTCTTTTTTTAGATTATAAAAATGAATAAATCGCTACTTTTGTTTATCAAAACAAAATTATAATGAAAGTAGCAGTAGTTGGTGCCACTGGTTTAGTAGGTGAAGTCATGCTTAAAGTTCTTGAAGAACGTAATTTTCCTGTTTCAGAATTAATTCCTGTCGCTTCTAAGCGATCTATTGGTAAATTGATTTCGTATAAAGGAATAGATTACAAAGTGGTTGGTATGCAAGATGCAATTAATATGAAACCCAATGTAGCTTTGTTTTCGGCTGGAGGAGACACATCATTAGAATGGGCTCCGAAATTTGCTGAAGCTGGGATTACTGTTATTGATAATTCTTCAGCTTGGAGAATGGATCTATCAAAACAATTAGTTGTACCAGAAATTAATGCTAATAAATTATCATCTAAAGATAAAATAATTGCTAATCCAAACTGTTCTACTATTCAAATGGTTCTGGTTTTGGCACCTCTTCATAAAAAATATAAAATCAAACGTATTGTTGTCTCAACTTACCAATCTATATCTGGAACAGGTGTAAAAGCTGTAAAACAATTAGAAAACGAACTTGCAGGTATTAAAGGAGAGATGGCTTACCACTATCCTATTCACCAAAATGCCATTCCGCATTGCGATGTTTTTGAAGAAAATGGTTATACCAAAGAGGAAATGAAATTGGTGCGTGAAACTCAAAAAATCTTAGATGATCGCACAATAGCCATTACTGCAACTGCTGTAAGAATACCAACCACTGGTGGACACAGTGAAGCTGTAAATGTTGAGTTTGAAAACGATTTTGACATATCCGAAGTGAGACAAATACTAAACAACTCTGAAGGTATTGTTGTTCAAGATAACATTGATGTAAACACATACCCAATGCCTATTTATGCAAATGGAAAAGACGATGTTTTTGTTGGTAGAATTCGCAGAGATGGGTCTCAACCCAATACTTTAAATATGTGGATTGTTAGTGACAATCTGCGTAAGGGAGCTGCAACAAACACGGTTCAAATTGCTGAGTACTTATTAAAAAACAATCTTCTTTAATTAAGTCAAAAAAATCATTAATCCCCTTAGGGTTTTGGTCATTTGAGTTGTTATATTGATATAAATCAATATTGAATTAATCATAGAAACGTTATTTTAGTATTCTTGTTGTCTGACAAAAAGGCTATTACGTCTAATTAATTGTTCAAACTTGTAGCTTATAACTATATTTACTATCCAAATTTATTATAAATGCTTAAAAATTACCTTAAATCGTCATTACTAATTGTGTTGATATTCTCAATTCAATCTTGTGGTGATGATGATAAAAGTGACGATTATATTCCTATTGTTATAGAAACATCTCCAGATCTTGCTGTGGTTGTAGAAAATAGCGCTATTGAAATAGACGTTTTAAGTAACGATACTAATGTGCCAACATCTGGTAGTTTAGTTACAAGCAATGCTGCAAATGGAACTATTGAGGTGTTAGACATAAATAACACACCTAATACCCCTTCAGATGACATGGTTTTATACACACCAAATACTGATTTTGTAGGCACCGATACTTTTACATATACAATTTGTAACAACTTAGATCCAATTAGTTGTTCAACTGAAGATGTAAGCGTAACAGTGACTCCTGAGTTGTTAGTTGTATATAATCCTGAAGACCTTCCTTACCAAACACTTTCAGAGTATAACTTTTTTGTAGGTGATTTAAAGAATTTAGACCCTATTCCAGGGGTTTTACCTTACGATTTAAACTCTCCTCTTTTTAGTGACTATGCTCACAAGAAACGTTTTGTTTGGATGCCTGACGGGACAACAGCTAATTATAATAGTGATTTTACACCTTTAGATTTTCCAGTTGGAGCAATGTTAATAAAGAATTTTTTCTATGACAATGTTCAACCTGAAAACACAACGAGAATCGTTGAAACTCGTTTAATGTATATGACAGAAGAGGGTTGGGATTTCGCAAAATATGTTTGGGATGATGAACAAACAGAAGCAACATTTACAAACGATGGAAGTTTTATTGAGATTGATTGGATAGAAAACGGGGCAACAAATTCTGTAAACTATAGAATTCCATCACGTAATGAATGTTTCACATGTCATAATAAATTTGGAACACCATTACCTATTGGTCCAAAACCTCAAAACTTAAATAAAGAGTATAACTATACTGATGGTGCACTTAATCAATTGAGTAAGTGGGTTGATGTAGGCTATTTAGAAAGTAATGTGCCTGCAACTATTGTTTCAACTGTTGATTGGGAAGACGATTCTCTGTCTTTAGAACTTAGAGTTCGTTCATATTTAGATATTAACTGTGCACACTGTCACTCAGAAGAAAGCTATTGTGAATATCGTCCTTTGCGATTAGCATTCAATGAAAATGATGATGATGTGAATAAAGGTGTGTGTGTAACTCCAGACACTCAAATTTCACCATATACCCATATTATTTCAAGTGGTCAAATAGATAAATCCATTTTACACTTTAGAATTAGTTCAATAGAAGAACAAAATAGAATGCCGCTTTTAGGGAGAACACTTCAGCATACTGAGGGAGTTAGACTTATTGAAGAGTGGATAAACTCCTTAGAAGGAGTATGTGAATAATTAAATTAAAATTAGAAAATAAGTTATTATGAAAACAAAATTACTTTTTATATCAATGGCATTTATGGCATTTAGCTTTCAGGCATTTGCTCAGCCAGCAAATGATAATTTTTCAGGCGCAATTCCTATTACTCCTGCTGCAGATGGGGCTTGTAGTACACCTTTTACTCTTCCGTTTTCAACTGATGGAACTACAGATAGTGGAGTGCAAGGTTCTTGTAGAGCTTCTGGTTTAGACCAGTTTTTCACTTGGACTGCAACTGCTTTAGGTTTGAATTTTTTCTCTCAAAACCCAGGTAATCCTGGTATTGTAGTTTTTAATTCTACAGGTACCATAGAGATTGCTTGTACAAACACCTTTGCTACAGAGACTATTGGTGGATGGGATATTGGAGATGATTTAGTTATCCAAATTTATGATTTTGAAGGTACTGGACTTTCAGATGTTGCATTTTGTTTAGAAGCTACAAACAATGCTCCATTACCAACTCCTGTAACATTTACATCAAGTTCTTCAGGGTCTTCAGGATCTTACAGACTTGCTTGTGTTGATATGAATGGAGATAACTTAGATGATTTAGTATCTATATCTTCTACTAATGTTAATATTAGAGAACAAACTGTAGGTGGATTTACAACAAAAAACATCCCAACAACAGCTGCTAACTACGAACCTTCTTGGAGTTTGGCTGCTGCAGATTACAACAAAGATGGTTATACCGATTTACTTTATGGTGCCGGAAATGGTGTGACATTTATGAGAAGTAATAGCACTGGAACTGCATTTACTGAAGTTTCTGGACCTCAAGATGTATTTTCTCAACGTTCTAACTTTGTTGATATAAATCAAGATGGTCATTTAGACGCATTCGTTTGTCATGATGTAGCTCCTAATGTATATTATATGAATGATGGTTCTGGAAACCTTACTTTTAACCAAGGTGGTTTAGGAGACTATTCTTCAGGAGGTAATTATGGTTCTATCTGGATTGACTACGATAATGATAGAGATTTAGATTTATTTATTGCTAAGTGTGGTGGTGAAACAGCAAGAAGAACTAATCAAATGCATACTAATGATGGTAGTGGAAACTACAGCGAAAATGCTGCAGCGATTGGTTTAGCTGATCCAATGCAAACATGGTCTTCTGCTTGGGGAGATTTTGATAATGATGGTGATATGGATGTTTTTGTAGGTGCTAGTTCAGGTAGCCACAAACTTATGAGAAATGATGGTGGTACTTTTGTTGATATCTCGGCAGGTACAGGTGTAGATTTATTATCACTTACTTCTACAGAAACTGTAACTTATGATTTTGATAATGATGGTAATCTTGACCTCGTATCTGGTGGTAATATGCTATTTGGAGATGGAAACATGAATTTCACAGTTCATACTGGAGTTTTTCCAGGAGCAGGAGCTTATGGAGATGTGAATAATGATGGTTACATCGATGCCTTCAATTCTAGTAACATTTATACAAATAATAAAGAAACAAATAATAACTGGATTAAAATCCACACTGTTGGAACTACTAGTAACATAGATGCTATTGGTGCTCGTGTTGAAATTTACACTGACTCTGGTATTCAAATTAGAGATGTGAAAAGTGGTGACGGTTTCAGGTATATGAGTTCAATGAATACACATTTCGGTATTGGTACAGATTCAAGTATCTCGCATATTATTGTGTATTGGCCAAACTCTGATTGTGAGACTTTCTTAAACCCAGCTATTAATCAAGCATTTAATGCTGTTGAAGGTTCTGGTTTATCTTGTGATACCTTAGGAGTTGATGACGAAACAATCGGTTTAGATTTAACTTTATCTCCAAACCCTGCAAAAGATCTTTTAAATATAACTACTAAAACGCCCTTAGATAATGATGCTATTTACACTATCTTCGATATCAATGGAAGGCAAGTTATAAGTACTAAATTAGAAACTCAGACTATAAATGTTTCTTCTTTAAGTTCTGGAAATTATATTCTTAGAATTATATCTAGTGAGAATATAATTACTCAGAAATTTATAAAGCAATAATAACTTTAAAAACCTTCAAATTAAATTTGAAGGTTTTTTTATGTTTTTTTTATAAACTACATACAAAAATCTCAATTATTATGAAAAAAATTACTCTATTAGCATTTCTTGTAATGTCTTATTGTTCAGTAGCTCAGGTCTTAAATGAATCAGCTAACTGGCCAAACAATAACTGGGCAATTACAGGTTCATATGACGCTAATCCAGTTATCTTTACTGACAACCCAACGGATAGTTCATCTAATTTTTCATTTGATGATGATGAAGCTGGTGGAGCTTCAGTAAATAATATCGCTGCAGAATCGAATACCATTGATTTAACTGCCGCTCATAATGCTGGAGAAACTTCGGTTACTGTAGTTAGCACATTTGTCTTTAATATTTATGAAGATGAAGACTTAAAGCTTCAGTATTGGGATAATGACGCTGCTATCTGGCAAGATTTTGGTCTTGAATTAGAACAGACTAATAATGCGCCTAATGTAAATTTTTGTAATGGAACTGCTGAGCAATTAAATCAAACATTAGATATAGCGGCATTTACAGCATCACAATTAACTAACTTTAAATATCGCATCTTATATGACGATAATGGTTCTTTCGGTTGGGGGTTTTGTTTTGATTCTCCTACAATACATTCTTTAACTCCTCCTGCTTGTCCAAATATTAGCGACTTATCTGTGACTTTTGTTACTTTAGATGGGGCTAATGTCTTTTGGGAAACTGGAGACGTAGAGCCTTCATGGGAAATAGCTGTTCAAGCTCCAGGTACAGGAATTCCTGCTGGATCTGGAACATCAACAACTTCAAATAGTCCACATGTTTTAAGTGGATTAAATTCAAACACTTCATATGAAATTTATGTTAGAGGTTTTTGTGGAGGAACAGATTTCAGTAATTGGATTGGACCAGTGAACTTTACAACCCTAATTCCAGCTAGAGTTAATTATACTCTGCAAGCTATGGATATAACTGGTTACGACCTGACTGTTGTGGATATGAATGGTGACAACCTTGATGATATTGTTTCTGCATCTAATAGTAATGTTAATATTCATTACCAATTAAACTCAGGAGGATTCAACGAAGTAGATCTTCCTACGCCAAGTGCTGATTTTTTACCTGGCTGGAGTATGGCTGCTGCCGATTTTGATAAAAATGGTTATACCGATTTATTATATGGTTCTGGTAGTGGAGTTACTTTTATGAAAGCTAATAATACTGGAACAGGATTTACAGAAATCTCTGGTCCTGAATACGTGTTTTCACAACGCTCAAACTTTGTTGACATAAATAATGATGGTCACTTAGATGCTTTTGTATGTCATGATGTTGCTCCTAATGTATATTACATAAATGATGGGTCAGGGAATTTAACCTTCTATCAAGGTGCACAATACGATGATGGTTGTGATGATGCGCCAACCTCTGTAGATGATACTGGAGCTGTAGGTGGTTTAGGAAATTACTGTTCTGGAGGTAATTATGGGTCTATATGGATAGATTATGATAATGATAGAGATATGGATATGTTTATCGCTAAATGTGGAGGAGAGACTGCTAGAAGAACTAATCAAATGTTAACCAATAATGGTGATGGTAGTTTTACTGAAAATGCAAACGCTCTAGGTCTTGCTGATCCAATGCAAACATGGTCGTCGTCTTGGGCTGATTATGATAACGATGGTGATATGGATCTTTTTGTAGGCGCTAGTTCAGGTTCACACAAACTTATGCGTAACAATAGTAATGGTACCTTCACAGATGTAACATCTGGTGCTGGCGTAAGTGGTGCTCCTAATGGTCATGAAAGTGTTAGTTATGACATCGATAATGATGGCTATTTAGACATTTTATGTAATGGTACAATTATGTACGGAAAAGGTGATCTTACTTTCGAAGATGCAGATAGTAATCAAATCGATTACAAAAATGGTTCTTTAGGTGATTTAAACAATGACGGATTTATTGATACTTATTATAATGGTAATATTTATTGGAATCTTACTACCAGTAACAATTGGATTAAAATAAACACTATTGGTACTGCAAGTAATATTGATGGTATTGGTGCACGAGTTGAAATCTACACAGATAGCGGAGTTCAAATTAGAGATGTACGAAGTGGTGAAGGTTTTGAATATATGAGTTCTTTAAATACTCACTTTGGTATTGGAAGCGACACAAGTGTATCTCATATTGTTGTATACTGGCCAAATTCTGATTGTGAAATGTATTTAAACCCAGGTATCAATCAAGCATTCAATGCTGTTGAAGGTGCGGGTGATTCTTGTGATACTTTAGGGGTTAATGATGATGAACTTGCGCCTGATTTCATGTTGTCACCAAACCCAACTAAAAATGTTTTAAATATTACAACTGGACTGCAATTAGAAAATGCATTCTATAATATTTATGATATGAGTGGTAGACGTGTAATGACAAATAATTTAAATAATTCTAAAACAATTGATGTGTCCCAATTAACAGCTGGGAATTATATCATTAGTATTGTCTCTGAAAATACTATTAGAAATCAAAAATTTATTAAGCAATAGAGCTTTAAGATTTTTACTACAAAAAAGCCACTACATTGAATGTAGTGGCTTTTTTTTATTACTTTTGCAAATTACTTACCTAATATTTAAATTATTATGAAAAAAATTACATTATTAGCATTTCTTGTGATGTCTTATTGTTCAGTTGCACAGGTTTTAAACGAATCAGCTAACTGGCCAAACAATAACTGGACAATTACGGGCTCATATGACACTAATCCAGATATCTTTACTGACAATCCAACAGATAGTTCATCTAACTTTTCATTTGATGAAGATGAAGCTGGACCAAATTCAGTAAATAACATAGCTGCCGAATCTAATACTATTGATTTAACTGCGGCTCATAATGCTGGAGAAACGTGGGTTACTGTAGCAAGCTCTTATGTTTTTAATATTTTCGCAAATGAAGAACTAAACATACAATATTGGGATAATGATGCTGGAAACTGGCAAGATTTTGGTGATGAATTAACACAGACCAATAACGCGCCAAATGTGAATTTTTGTAATGGAACTCCAGAACAAGTAAATCAAACAATAAGTATTACTTCTTTTACAGCATCTCAATTAGCCAACTTCAAATACCGCATCTCATATGATGATAACGGATCTTATGGTTGGGGATTTTGTTTTGAATCTCCTACAATATATTCAGAAACACCTCCAGTCTGTCCAAATATTAATAATCTTATAGTTAATTTTATTTCTTCAGATGGTGCTAATGTTATCTGGGAAGCTGGAGACGCAGAAACTTCATGGGAAATAGCTGTTCAAGCTCCCGGAACTGGAATTCCTGCTGGATCTGGAACATCAACAACTACAAATAATCCACATGTTTTAAGTGGGTTAAACCAAAACACAACATACGAAGTTTATGTTAGAGGTTTTTGTGGAGGAACAGATTTCAGCAATTGGGTTGGACCAGTAAACTTTACAACACTAATTCCATCTAGAGTTAATTTTTCTCTCCAAGCTATGCCAATTGGTGGTAGTTACGACTTGACAGTTGTGGATATGAATGGTGACAATCTAGATGATATTGTTTCCGTTTCTAATACCAATGTTAATATTCATTACCAATTAAGCACTGGTGGTTTCAACGCAGTTGATCTACCAACTCCAAATGCTGACTTTATGCCTAGTTGGAGTATGGCTGCTGCAGATTTTGATGAAAATGGTTATACTGATTTATTATACGGAAATGGTAGTGGAGTTACATTTATGAAAGCTAATAATACTGGTACAGGGTTTACAGAAATCTCTAGCCCTGAATATGTATTTTCACAACGTTCAAACTTTGCTGATATAAACCAAGATGGTAATTTGGATGCTTTCGTTTGTCATGATGTTGCTCCTAACGTTTATTATATAAATGATGGAAATGGAAACCTTGCGTTTAATCAAGGAGGTTTAGGCGACTATTCTTCAGGAGGTAATTATGGGTCTATATGGATAGATTATGATAATGATAGAGATTTAGATATGTTTATTGCTAAATGTGGTGGAGAGACTGCTAGAAGAACTAATCAAATGTTAACCAATAATGGCGATGGTACTTATACAGAAAACGCTAATGCTTTAGGTCTTGCTGATCCAATGCAAACATGGTCGTCGTCTTGGGCTGATTATGATAACGATGGTGATATGGATGTTTTTGTTGGTGCGAGTTCTGGCACACACAAACTTATGCGTAACAATGGTGATAGTACTTTCACGGACGTTACGTCTGGAGCTGGTGTAAGTGGTGCTCCTAATGGTCATGAAAATGTTAGTTATGATATTGATAATGATGGATACTTAGATATTTTATGTAATGGTACAATTATGTACGGAAAAGGTGATCTTACTTTCGAAGATGCAGATAACACTCAAATCAATTACAAAAATGGATCTTTAGGTGATTTAAATAATGACGGATTTATTGATGCTTATTATAATGGGAATATTTATTGGAATCTTACTACCAGTAACAATTGGATTAAAATAAATACCGTTGGTACTGCAAGTAATGTTGATGGTATTGGTGCGCGTGTTGAAATCTACACAGATAGTGGAGTTCAAATTAGAGATGTACGCAGTGGAGAAGGATTTGAATACATGAGTACTTTAAATACTCACTTTGGTATTGGAAGTGACACAAGTGTCAATCATGTTATTGTATACTGGCCAAATTCTCCATGTGAAGTGTTTTTAAACCCCGACATTAATCAAGCATTTAATGCTGTTGAAGGTTCAGGAGATTCTTCCTGTGATGCACTTGGAGTTGATGATGAAGAACTTGCTTCAGATTTCATTTTATCACCAAATCCAACTAAAAATGTTTTAAATATTACTACTGGATTGCAGTTAGAAAATGCATTCTATAATATTTATGATATGAGTGGTAGACGTGTAATGACAAACTCTCTTAGTAATTCTAAGACAATTGATGTGTCTCAATTAACTGCTGGAAACTACATTGTAAGTATTGTCTCTGAAAATACTATTAGAAATCAAAAATTTATTAAGCAATAATACTTTAAGATTTTTACTACAAAAAAGCCGCTACAGTGATTGTAGCGGCTTTTTTGTAGTATTTTTGCTTTATGCTTCAAGTCAAAGACCTCACTTTTAGTTACAAAAAAACTAAGATTTTAAATGATCTAAACTTCTCTGTAAATCTAGGCGAAAATATCTCGATAATTGGTGAAAGCGGCTCAGGAAAAACGACACTTCTCAAACTTCTTTATGGTGAATTTGACATAAATCATGGTACTATATTTTGGAAACAACAACAAATTTTAGGTCCAAAATATAATCTTGTGATTGGTTATGACTTTATAAAGTACGTAGCCCAAGAATTTGATTTAATGCCATATATAAGTGTCGAGGAAAATATTGGTAAGTTTCTCTCAAATTTCTTTCCAGAAGAAAAACAAATACGAACACAAGAATTGCTAGAAGTTGTTGAGCTTACTAAGTTTGCACATGTAAAAGTGAAAACCCTAAGTGGTGGACAAAAACAACGTGTTGCACTTGCTCGTGCATTAGCAAAACAGCCTGAAATTCTTTTGTTAGATGAACCCTTTAGTCACATTGACAATTTTAAAAAACAGTCGCTTAGACGTCGTGTTTTCAAATATTTAAAAGAAAAGAAAATAACGTGTATTGTTGCTACTCACGATAAAAATGATGTCTTAGGATTTGCGGATCGTGTGATTCTTTTAAACAATGCAAAAATAGAAGCAAACGATTCTCCAGAACATTTGTTTAAACATCCAAAAACGCCTCTTGTTGCATCCTTTTTTGACGAGTTTAATGTCATTAAAAATGAAATCGTTTATGCGCATCAACTCAATGTTGTTGAACAATCAAATATTAAAGTAACGGTGAATAAAAACTATTTTAAAGGAACCTATTATTTAATTGAATCTAGCTTTGAAAACGAAACTGTATTTTTTGAATACACTGAAAAATTGACCGAAGGAAGTATCGTTTATTTAGACATTAACAAATAGCATAAGCGCCATATTCACCATGATGCGATATGGACAACGCTTCAAAAATTTGTTGATTATTTAAAAACAAGTTTGGAACTCCTAATGCTGTCTTTTTAAGCTTCAGTGAATTTAAATTACGCTTTTTATCATTAGAAACTTGTTTTATTAATCGCGTTCTTACCGCTTCACTTTGATTAGCTTCACTTAATTTAAAAAGCTCAATTTTCGGGAGCTTTCCTTTATTATTACTAGCTGTGCTGTGCACATATTCTGAAGTAATTATTGATCTTGAATAATATATCTTATCATCAATATTAACAACACTTTCATTGTTTAAACCCAATTGACATTGAATTCGTTTGGGATTGAAAAAGCTGTGTTCAAATTCCCTTACGTAAGCTTTATACGCTGCTTCTTTTATGCTCCAAAGCAACCAAACCGTTTGATCTTTATTTTCTGAAGACAAAATAATTGATTGTTCTTTTTGGGTAAATGTTTTGTCTAAAAATCGAGGTCGTTTCCAATTAGAATCTTTTGCTGCTTGCTTAAAATCAACAATGTCATTGCCTATCATTTTTGAGCCAATTTTTCATTAATAATATCCATAGCGCTTTTTACGGAAATCATTTTTTCCATATCATCATTTTCTATTCTAATATCAAATTCATCTTCAACATCCAGTATAACGTCAACTAGATTTGCTGAATTAATTTTTAAATCACTAATAAAATCAGTGTTTTCAGACAAGTTAGCAAAAGCAGTTTCATCTTGAATATAGGGTTGAACAATTGTTTTTAGTTTGGCAATAAGTTCGTCTTTGGTCATGGGCTTAATTATATCTTTTAAAGATAATACAACCATTTACATCACCAAAACCAAAACTTGCTTTTGCAGCAATATTCAATTCAGTATGCAATACCTGCTTTACAATTTTATCTTCAGAAATTAATACGGGAATTTCTTCGTGTACATCTTCACAATTGATGTTTGGAAATACAAATTGTTCTTTCAACTGAAGAACAGTGGCAACGCTTTCAATACTACCTGCAGCAGCCAAACAATGACCAACCATCGATTTTAATGAATTAATATAAGGGAAATTTTCGCCTTTTCTACTCAAGGCTTTTGTCCAATTCTCTATTTCAAGACCATCTTTTGAAGTCGCTGTTAAATGGCCATTAATTGTGTCTATTTGATTTGCTGAAATATTAGAATTTGAAAGGGCTTCCTTAATGCAACGTTGCACTGCCACAGCATTTGGAGCTGTCATGGTTCCACCTTGTCGTTGTCCTCCAGAATTAATATTTCCACCTAAAACCTCAGCATGAATAGTTGCATTTCGATCTAAAGCACTCTCCAAAGACTCTAAGACTAAAGCTCCTGCTCCTGCTCCTGGAACAAAACCTGATGCGCTTTTGCTCATTGGTCTTGAACCTTGTTCTGGTGAATCATTATGTTTGTAAGTCATAACTCTCATGGCATCAAATCCGCCCCAAATATAAGGCCCATCATCACTACAGCTTCCAACTAGCATACGTTTTGCTTGACCATTTTTTATGCGTTCATAACCCATTAAAATGGCTTCAGTTCCCGTTGTACATGCTGATGAATTTGTAGTAACTTGATTTCCCAAACCTAAAATCCCACCTAAAAAAGCACTTATTCCGCTAGTCATAGTTTGTACAACAACAGTACTTCCTAAACGTTTTACTTGATTATCGTCTAATTTGTAAATAGCCTCTCTGAACTTTTCAACTCCAGATGTACCAGTCCCGAAAACCGTTCCGCTATCAAAATCTAATTCACTATCAGCATCTACTGAAAAACCAGCATCTTTCCAGGCATCAATTCCGGCAATACATCCATATAAAATTCCAGAACTATTAAAACCTCTTAGTTGCAAAGGCGTTAGATATTCAAGTTTTTTTTCTTCAGAAATTTCTGGAATTCCACCAATACAACACGAAAAATTTAAGTCAGCCAATTGTTGATGAAAGGTAATACCAGACTCTCCTTTTTTAATCGCTTTTGAAAACGCATCGATTCCTACTCCGTTTGGTGCTACTACTCCTAGACCTGTAATGACTACTCTGTTTTTCATGCTTTTATCATTCCTGAAATCGTTCCTCGACACACTAACTCTTCTTTTTCGTTATATAATTTGACCTTACATTTAAGCTTGTTAAAACGGAAGACTTCTTTCTCTGAAATCACAGTCACTTTCTCTCCTGGAAGAACTGGTAAAAAGAAATCAACTTGACTTGAGGTCAAAGCAATTTGCGGATGGCTATTTTCTGAAACCTCATCTTTCATTATATAAATTCCTAAACACACCACGCCTATTTGTGCCATGCATTCCGTTAGAATTACTCCTGGTGTAATAGGGTTGTCTTTAAAATGACCTTCATAAAAATACGCGTCTTTTTTAAACGAGTAATACCCTTTTATACCGTCGGAAGATATTGAAGTCAATTCGTCAACGAACAAAAATGGTTCTTGATATGGTAATAATGATATGATTTGGTTTGATGTCATTTGTTAACTTATATGTTCACCTCCATCTACAGGAATGACACAACCATTTATCCAAGATGCTTCATCTTTAGATAAAAGATAAACAGAATTTGCTATGTCTTCAGGTTGTGTTAATCTTTTGAATGGATTACGCTTCAAACTGTGTTCTTTTATTTTATCGCTTCCAGGAATCATTCGTAAAGATGCGGTGTCTGTAACTCCAGCTTGAATGCAGTTTGCTCTAATTCCAAAAGGCGCAAACTCTAAAGCAATATTTCTTGTTATAGCCTCTAAGGTAACTTTTGCAGCAGAAACAGCTGCATAATTTTTCCAAGCCTTCGTATTCCCTTCACTCGTAAAACTTAAGATTCTAGCATCTTCTGTAAACAATTGAGCTTCAAAAATGGCTTTTGTCCAATCGTATAAACTAATTGCCATTGCATTAATAGTAAGACTGAAATCATCATTTTTTAATGTTGGTGTTTCTTCAGAAATCATTGGTTTTAGATTTCCTTTTGCAACGCTATGAACGAGTGTTCTTATTTTTCCTTCTGGTCCAAATAAGTCTATCAAATCTGATAAAATTTGATCACGTTTTTCAGATTTAAAAGCATCTACATTAAACGCTTTGAATTGTACATTTTCAGCTTTAATTTCATCAAATTCAGCATTAATCTCATCTTCCTGAATTCTAGAGTTTCTGTGAATGACACAAATATTCATTCCATGTTTTGCAAGTTTTTTAGCCGTTGCTAAACCCAATCCGCTAGAACCACCCAAAATGAGTGCCCAATAGTTTTTATCTTGAAATTCTTTTACCATTCTAATAGTATTCGTTGTGCTGAAAACCCTGGCCCAAAGCTTAGCATTAACCCTCTATCTCCTTTCGGTAATTGCTTATCCATAAAGCGTTCTAAAACATAAAGCACAGTTGCGCTACTCATGTTTCCGTACAGTTTAAGAACGTCTTTAGTGTCATCAATATTCTTTCCAAGCGAACCAAATAAATCTTCAACGGTTTGCACGATTTTCTTTCCTCCTGGATGAAAAATAAGATGGTCTACATCTTCAATTGTGATGTTATTTCGTTCTAAAAAGGGGTGCACAATCATGGGGAAATGTTCTGAAATCGTCTCAGGAACAGCCTTATCTAAAATCATTTGCAAACCTGTATTCACCAATTTAAAACCCATCATTGTTTCAGCGTCATAAAAATGATACATGGCTTCATCAACTATTTTGGGACCTTCTTCATTGTCATAGGATGATAAAATAACACTCGATGCTCCATCACCAAAAATCGCCGCACTAACGATATTAACCATAGAAAAATCATCTAGTTGAAAGGTTGCTGTTGGAGATTCTACTGCAATAACTGCGGCACGTTTATTTGGATTTGCTTTTAAAAAATTCTTGGCATATATAATTCCTGAAACTCCAGCCGCACAACCCATTTCGGTAACAGGAAGTCGTACTATATCCTGTTTCATTTTAAGGCTATTGATTAAATAAGCATCCATTGACGGAATCATAATTCCGGTGCAACTAACCGTAATAATATAATCAATATCTGTTGGCTTTAGGCTGGCTTTGTCTAAGGCTTTAACCAAAGATTGTTCAGCTAACTTTACAACTTCACGCGAATAGATGTTATTTTTCTCTTCAAAAGAAGTGTTTAAAAACACCTCTTCAGCATCCATAATTGAATAGCGTCTATCGACTCCTGCGTTTTCAAACAGCTTAATTACTTTTCGTTGAAACCGCTCTTCTTGTCCAGACATCCATATATTTAAATACGGGATAATATCCTTAGTTTCTCTAGTATATTTTGGTAACTGTTTAGCTACTGATGTGATTTTTACACTCATATGTTTTTTTGTTTCAAAATCCATTGAAAACGAAAAGCCCATTTCCACTGTATGTGATAATTTGCTTCTAACTTTTCTGATATAGATTTCAACTCTTTTCTTTTAAATCCTCGTAATACTGATGTTAATCCGTCTTCAATAATGGTTTTGTTTGTAATAGTTGTACATAACAACTTAAACAAATAGTAAGCAAGTTTGTGTCTATGTAAATCGTTTACAACGATCCCTAATTTTGATTTTTCCAAGACTGGTTTTAAAAACGACACCAATTCATCATTCTTAAAGTGATGCAAAAATAAGGTTGTTAATACCAAATCGTAGTTTAGTGATTTAAACTCTTCTGAAAAAATATCAATCGCTTTAAATTCTATATTATCATAAGCTTCTGACAATGTATTGGCATAATCAACTGTATGCTGATTGGCATCTATTCCAATTAAGTGAAATTGATAGCCATTCTTCTTTCCAAATAATGAGACTTCTCGCAAAATATCACCTCCTCCACAACCTAAATCAACAATAGTTATGGCTTCGTTTTTTGAATGATTTTTGAGCGTTTTTTTAAGTCCGTTAACTGTGACTATATTTCCGCCCAACCATTGATTTATTTTGGCCAGCTTATCAAGGGCATCATGAAGTATCGGACCATTATAGTCCAAATCATCCATAATTTCTTCAGCTTCACTTCTGTATTTCGTACTCACTAACAAACTCATTCCGCTTTCATTACTTTACCGTGTGTTCTTTTTATGATATAAGGTAAAATACCCGGAAACCATTTTAGACCTTGCATCAATACTTCTGATAATTTGGGTTGATTAAATAAATCTGCTATAATATGACCTGTTTTTAAGCGCAATTTAAACGCTGTATTCCATGCTCTAAGGTACTTCTTTTCTAATGTTTCTCTATCAAGGTTTTCCGAATTAAAATAATTAATAATTAATGTTGAAGCTATTTGAGCACTTCTTATTGCCATGCTCATCCCATTTCCACTAAGCGGATGAATCAAAGCTGCGGTATCACCACACATAATGATGTGGTTTTCTATAGGCTTTTTACTATCAAATGAAATTTGACTTATAGTTAGAGGTTCTTTAAATACTGGACTCGAATTAGTAAAGATATCTTTAAGAAATGTATTTTTATATAGGACTTTCTGCTGAAACTCGTCAATGTCCTTATAGGTTTTAAAGGAATTGAAATTGGTGATATAACATAAATTAATACTGTCATTTTCTACTTTAGAAACACCACAATAACCACCTTCAAAATTATGTAGCGCAACTACATCTTCAGGGAAACTTCCTTTAACGTGAGTTTTCACTGCTAAATATGGGGACTTGCTTTTTATGAATTGACGTTTAAGTTTGATATCGAGATTAGACCGTTTTCCATATGCGCCAATTACAATTTTAGCTTCAAACTGTTTATCGCTTTTTGTTACAACTGAAAACACATCATTTGAAAATTGAATATCTTCTACTGAATCCTGCAGAATTTCTGCTCCAGATTGAAGACCTCGTTTTGCTAAAGCGTTATCTAAACAAAACCGGCTAATCCCAAAACCACCTAATGGTAATGCTGTAGAAATAAGTTTGCTTTTCGTAGTAGATAATTGAAATTTATCAATTTTTTTAGCGCCTAATTTAAAGACGTCAATGTCTAAAAAATCAAGGTAAGGTAAGACTTCATTAGAAATATATTCACCACAAACCTTGTGTTTTGGAAAGCTGTTTTTTTCAATCACTAAAACACTCAAATTTGCTTTGGATAAATGAATTGCGCTAGATAAACCTGCTAATCCACCACCAACAACAATGACATCAAAAGTTCTATTTGCTGTGCTCAATTTCTTTTTCAAATTTTTTTCTAAAGATAAGTCGAAATTAATTTAGATAACCTCAGTAATTTTAAACTCTTGGTCTCTAAATTTAATTTGATCGTCTTTTTGTTTACCCATGAGTAATGAAGCAATAGGAGTGTTTGCAGAAATCGCATAGAATGACTGATTCTCTGCTTTTATTTCACCAGCACTTAGAGCAATGAAATAGTTGGCTTGAGATGTAAAAATAACACTTCCTAGCGCGATGGTTTGTGATGATTTTGAGACATCAATTTTAGATAGCAATTGGTTAAGTTTCTGAATTTCGGCTAATTGATGTCCTGCTTTTTCTCGTTCTATTTGTAACATCGCTCGTCCTGTCTCATGTTTATCTCCTGCAGAACTTTTTGTTTCAGATGTTAGAGATTCTTGAATCTCATCAATGGTTTTCTGGATAGTTTGTAGACGTGTATCCACGAATGCTTGACATTGAATGTATAATTCTTGCTTTAAGTTATTCATAATTATCATCTCGCTTAGGATAATTTAATGGACCAAAATAACGCATTTGCTTGACAACCCACGATTTTCTTCCTTCTATATATGATGTTGCTGGATTAGCTTTATATCTTAAAGGGTTCGGTAAAATTGAAGCAATTGCTGCTGCTTCATATTTTGATAGTTTGGATGCTGATTTTTTAAACCAATATTGAGAAGCTGCTTCCACTCCATAAATTCCTGGACCCATTTCTATACTATTGAGATAGACTTCCATAATGCGTTCTTTGCTCCAAATGAGCTCAATTAAGAACGTGAAATAGGTTTCTAATCCTTTTCGTAACCAGCTTCGGTTTGACCAAAGAAATACGTTTTTTGCTGTCTGTTGAGAAATTGTACTCGCTCCTTTTATTTTTTTTCCTTTTTTATTATTCTCATATGCTTTTTCGATAGCTTTAATATCAAAGCCATGATGTTTCAAAAAGTTCTGGTCTTCACTACAAATAACTGCTAATTGCACATTGGTTGACATGTCTTCAATAGGAATCCAATTATGTTCCCATCCTTTTTTATTGGTTTCTGTCTTCTGTATATTTCTTATTACCATTAGAGGTGTAATTGGCACAGGAGCCCATTTAAAAACAACCACAATGACCACAGAAAACACGAACAGCCCAAACAGTGTTTTGAAGATAAACCTAAAGAAACGTTTTATGAATTTCATTGAAAATGATTACAATAAATCAGCTAATTCTTTTCCTACGAAACTGCCAATTGCAACTCCCATACCACCCAAACGAACACCACAAAACACCTGATTACTCATTTGTTTTACTATCGGTTTCTTTTGTTGTCCAACTCCCATAATTCCAGTCCAACGATGTTCTATTTCAAAAGATGTGTTGGGTAGAATTGTAGTTTTTAGAAGCTCTTCTAATTTATTTTGGATTAGCTCTGTTTGTTTTAGCTCGGTTGTTTCTTCGCCTTTAAAATCAAGATTTCGTCCACCACCAAATAGAATTCTGTTATCAATATTTCTGAAATAGTAATACCCTTTGTCTAAATGAAACGTTCCTTTTATACTTAAATTATCTATTGGCTTTGTAATTAAAACTTGAGCTCTCGCTGGTTTCACTTCAGAAATACCTTGACTTGAAGCAAAGCCGTTAGTTGCTATTAATAGCTTGGACGTTGTGAATTCAAACTGATCTGTTTTAACTTTTACAAATTTTGAATCTTCGGAAAAGGACTCAACCTTTATATTGTTTAGAATTTTTATTCCCTTATTTAATACCAATTGCGTCAAAGATGTCATCATCTTTCCGGTGTCAAGTTGACCTTCAAACTGATTAACACTCATTGCGTCTTGACAGTTTTTAAACCCAAATGTGTTGGATTGAAAACTAAACACGTCTTGTCCAAACAATGGTTTTAAAAAAGAGTTTATACTATCTTGTTTTGCTCTGCATTGTTCTAGTAAATCGTTGGTATTAGAGAATAACTCATAGCCTCCTAATTGTTGATAATTGATCGCACTATCGCCTAATGTTTTTCGCAATAATTGTAAACCGTCAATACGCTTTTTAACGAGATGAAAGATCTCTTCTTCAGAATGTGATTTAAGATCGTCAATAATTTCGCTTAGACTACCAAAACAAGCAAAACCTGCATTTTTTGTACTTGCGCCCTGTGGCAACATTCCTTTTTCAAGAATTAAGATATTCGCTTTTGGAAATCGTTGCTTTAATTGTAATGCACAATTTAAACCTACGATTCCACTACCAACAATTGTAAAATCGACATTGGTAAGCCATGATTTTATTTCCCAATAGGATAAGTTCATATTGCTAATTTAACTGTTTTTCTGTTAAGTATAGAAGTGATATCCTTTTTTGCTTTTTCTAAAAAGATTTAACGGATAGCCTGACACTTTGTAGCTTAAGCGGAAAAGAGTAACAGCATAAAAAAACTCCGAAACGTTAATTTCGGAGTTGATATATTATTCTTCTTCAGGTTTGATTTCGAAATCTTCCATAAACTTGGTGGTGTAATTACCAGCCAGATAATCTGGATGCTCCATCAATTGTCTGTGAAAAGGAATCGTTGTTTTAATACCTTCAATAACGAATTCATCTAAAGCACGCTTCATTTTATTGATTGCTTCATCACGCGTTTGTGCGGTTGTAATCAACTTAGCGATCATAGAATCGTAATTTGGTGGAATTACATATCCTGCATATACATGTGTATCTAAACGTACTCCGTGACCACCTGGAGCGTGTAATGTCGTAATGCGACCTGGTGAAGGTCTAAAATCGTTAAATGGATCTTCTGCATTAATTCGACACTCAATTGAATGTAAGTTTGGTGTGTAGTTCTTACCTGAAATTGGCACTCCTGCAGCTACCAAGATTTGTTCGCGAATTAAATCGAAATCAATAACTTGTTCTGTAATTGGGTGCTCAACTTGGATACGAGTATTCATTTCCATGAAGTAGAATTTACGATGCTTATCTACTAAAAACTCCACAGTCCCTGCACCTTCATATTTGATGTATTCTGAAGCTTTTACAGCTGCGTCTCCCATTTTCTTACGCAAAGCAGTCGTCATGAAAGGAGAAGGTACTTCTTCTGTTAATTTTTGATGACGTCTTTGAATTGAACAATCACGTTCTGACAAATGACAAGCTTTACCTGTAGAGTCTCCTACAATTTGAATTTCAATATGTCGAGGTTCTTCAATAAGTTTCTCCATGTACATATCGTCATTACCAAAAGCAGCTTTCGATTCTGCACGAGCAGATTCCCAAGCATTTTGAAGTTCTTCGGGTTTCCAAACAGCACGCATTCCTTTTCCTCCTCCACCAGCTGATGCTTTAAGCATTACTGGATAACCGGTTTCTTTTGCTACTTTTTTACAATCTTCAAAATCCTCTATAACACCTTCACTTCCGGGAACACATGGCACTCCAGCTTCAATCATTGTCGCTTTTGCATTTGCCTTATCTCCCATTCTATCAATCATGTCTGGAGAAGCTCCAATAAATTTGATATCGTGTTCTTCACAAATTTTTGAAAACTTAGCGTTTTCTGACAAAAATCCATAACCTGGATGTATGGCATCAGCATTTGTTATTTCTGCTGCTGCTATAATGTTTGGTATTTTTAAATAAGATTCGCTACTTGAAGGAGGTCCAATACAAACTGCCTCATCAGCAAATTTCACGTGTAAACTTTCGGCATCAGCTGTTGAATAAACTGCAACAGTTTTGATCCCCATTTCCTTACAGGTTCTAATAACACGCAGTGCTATTTCACCTCTATTGGCTATTAATATTTTTTTAAACATAACTTATTGCTATTTAAAATCTCAAATTCCAAATCCCTATAAATTAGGAATTGCATTCTGGAATTTTAAATTTGGTTATGATGGATCAACTAAGAATAGTGGTTGATCAAATTCTACTGGTGAAGAATCGTCAACTAAAATTTTAACGATTTTTCCTGATACTTCAGATTCTATTTCATTAAACAATTTCATTGCTTCAATGACACAAAGTACATCGCCTTCTCCTATTGAAGTTCCTACCTCAACAAACACTGGTTTGTCTGGAGACGGTTTACGATAAAACGTACCAATAATTGGAGATTTAATTGTTATGTATTTTGAATCGTCAGATGCAGCAGGTGCTTCTGCTACTGGTTCTGCAGTAGGTGCTGCTGGCATAGCCTGAGCCACTGGTTGATTCATTGGTATTTGCTGAACATAAGTGGTAGATTCCCCTTTATCATCTCCGCCAGTTTTTATGGTGATTTTAATATCATCCATTTCTAATTTAACCTCACTTGCGCCAGATTTGGCTACAAATTTGATTAAGTTCTGAATTTCCTTAATATCCATAATTTTTTAGTCTTTTAGTTAGTTAGTTAAAACGTTAGGAATTATAAGCCCATTTTAAATATATTGAGCCCCAAGTAAATCCGCCTCCAAATGCTGCGAATATAATTTTATCATCTTTTTTTAATTGTGATTCGTAATCGTGCAATAGTAATGGCAATGTTGCCGATGTTGTATTTCCGTACTTATGAATGTTCATCATTACCTTAGCAGGATCTAAAGATACTCTTTTAGCCGTTGCCTCGATAATACGTTTGTTAGCTTGATGAGCGGCTAACCAAGAAATATCATCATTTGTTAAGTTATTTCTTTCTATAATACGTTCAGTAACATCTGCCATGTTAAATACTGCATTTTTAAATACAGTTTTACCCTCCTGAAACACATATTGTTTTCCTTCATTAAATGTATCTGCCGTAATTGGATATGAAGATCCTCCATAAGTCGCTTGAAGAAACTCTCGTCCTTCACCATTACTTCTTAATAATTCATCTTGTAATCCTAGACCTTCATGATTAGGTTCAAATAGAACGGCTCCTGCTCCATCTCCAAAAATGATACAAGTTGCTCTGTCTTTATAATTTATAAATGATGAGTTTTTATCTGCACCAATAAGCAAGACATTCTTGTATTTACCAGATTCAATATAACTTGAAGCAACAGACATTCCGAAGAGAAAACTTGAACAAGCAGCTTCCAAATCAAATGAAAATGCATTTGTAGCACCAATATTAGTTGCAGTAAAAGCTGCGGTTGAAGCAGCCTTCATATCAGGAGTTGCAGTAGCAACAATCACTAATTCTATATCTTTTGGGTCAATGCCTCTTTTATTAATAAGGTCTTTGGCTGCATTTATGGCAAGGAATGATGTGCCTTTGCCTTCTTCTTTAAGAATCCTGCGCTCTTTAATACCTGTACGTGAAGTTATCCATTCGTCATTAGTATCGACCATTGTTTCCAAAATTTGGTTAGTCAATCTATATTCAGGCAAATAAGCTCCTACACCTGTAATCGCAGCTGTGATTTTACTCATATTGTGTTTTTAAAAAACAGTCCAAAAAAGACAAAAATCATCCAAAAAAGGCAAAATTTTAATGAATTTACTAAATTTTGAACGCATATGACGCAAATTAAGTCGTTTTTAAGACTTATAGAAATTAAACATAAAAAAAACGCTCATTGCTGAGCGTTTTATTATATGCGTGCATAATACTTATGCTAAATTTTCTTCTTTTTCAGAGTTGTCAATTAATACTTGACCTCTATAATGCAATTTACCTTCATGCCAATGAGCTCTGTGGTAAAGGTGTGCTTCTCCTGTTGTAGGACACGTAGCGATAGTCGGAACTGATGCTTTATAATGAGTTCTTCTCTTATCTCTTCTTGTTCTAGATATTTTTCTTTTAGGATGTGCCATTTTATATGTTATTTATCCGTTAATAGTTTTTTTAATGTATTCCAACGAGGATCTATTTCCTCTGATGTTTCTTCTTTTTCTTTTAAGCCTTTTGGGCTTAACTCTTCTAATTTTTCAAGTATGTCTGAATCTATTGTACCATCTTCAACTCCTGGATGAATACGTTTTGCTGGCATTGACAATATGATTAGCTCATATATATATTGCGCAACATTTATTTCGTAATCACCATGAGGTAAAATAACAATGTCTTCAAAATCATCATTATAATCATCTCCAAACTTAACAACCAAATTGAAATCTCCATTTACGTCTTGATTGTAAGGCTCATTTGTTAGGTCGCAATTGACATTAACACTACCTGAAACTTGAAAATGTAACTCTAATAGTGTTGACTTCTTTTCGAAAACTAATTCTGTTTTGACGTCTACATTATTAAAATCATCATACTCAAAATACTCAAAGAACTTTTTATCAATCTGATAATCAAAATGATGCTTTCCAAGCTTGAGACCAACATAAGGTATGGTATAGTCTTTTAAGGGCTTCATCATCGCATTCATTTTGAGCCTGCAAATATATACATTTTTATTTATTTCTTATGTCTTATAAACAAAAAATGTTTATATCTTTTTTGGCCTTGATTTTAGTGGGTTACTGGAGATGTTTTCAAATTCATTTCTATTCTTAAAAATTTGAATGGCAGTAAAAACGGCTTCTTTAAATGAACCGTTATCAGCTTCACCTTTTCCTGCAATTTCGAAAGCAGTTCCGTGGTCTGGAGAAGTACGAACTCTATTAAGTCCTGCTGTATAATTTACGCCATTTCCAAAAGCTATGGTTTTAAAAGGAATTAAACCTTGATCGTGATAAGCGGCAATAACGGCATCAAAGTTTTTATAATTACCTGAACCGAAAAAACTATCAGCTGAATATGGTCCGTAAACAAGTTTTTTGTTTTCTCTGATTTTTTCTAAGGTTGGTTTTAATACATTATCATCTTCATTTCCAATAACACCATTATCTCCTGCGTGTGGATTGATCCCTAAAACTGCTATTTTGGGTTTACTAATTCTAAAATCTTTAATTAAAGAATTATAAACGGTTTCAACTTTTTCTTCAATGACCTCAGAAGTAATATGCTCAGGTACATCTCCAACTGGGACATGATCTGTAAGTAAACCAACTTTTAAGTTATCAGTAACCATAAACATGAGGCTTTTACCTCCTAGTTTTTCTGCTAAATAATTGGTATGGCCTGGGAATTTAAAACTTTCAGATTGGATATTGTGTTTATGTATTGGCGCAGTAACTAGTACATCTATAGATTCCCTTTTTAATGCTTGGGTTGCTGCCTCAAGAGATTTGACCGAATACTCTCCAACCTTTGCATTCTCTTCTCCAAAATTAATTATCACATTTTCTTTCCAAACATTAAGCACATTGATTTTGCCTTCAACAACCTGATCTATATGATTAATTCCGTGAAAACTTATAGCGCTTCCATAATGTTTTTTGAAAAAAGACATGGTCTTTATAGAGCCGAAAATAACTGGTGTACAAAACTCCAACATTCTATTGTCTTCAAATGTTTTAATTATGATTTCCGATCCTATTCCGTTAAGGTCTCCAATCGAAATCCCTAATTTTATCTTGCTTTCTTTTTTCATGGATTTAATCTTAGTGCTTTAACACACACTCACGTCGATTTTGGCTAAAATTTATAAGTCCTTTTAATTAAATCCTATCTTTTGTGTGTATTTTTGTCATTGCAAATTTAACCATTTAATTGACATTATGTTTACAGGTATTATTGAAGATTTAGGGATTGTGACCAAATTAGAAAATGAGAAAGAAAACCTTCATCTGACCATGCGTTCTAAAATAACACATGAATTAAAAATAGACCAAAGTGTTTCTCATAATGGTATTTGTTTGACTGTGGTACATATCAAAGATGACGCCTATACAGTTACCGCAATTAAAGAAACATTAGACAAGACAAATCTTGGCGACATAAAAACTGGTGACCACGTAAATATTGAGCGCGCTATGAAATTAGGAGATAGGCTTGATGGCCATATTGTTCAAGGTCATGTTGATCAAGTCGCCGTTTGTAAATCTGTAGAAGAAGTTGAAGGCAGCTGGGTATTTACATTTGAATATGACAATGCTTTAAATAATATAACCATAGAGAAAGGGTCAATAACAGTTAATGGTGTGAGTTTGACTGTGGTGAATTCTAAAGCAAATACGTTTAGTGTAGCTATAATTCCTTTTACGTATGAACATACTAATTTTAATACATTTACCGCAGGAACTGTTGTGAATTTAGAATTTGATGTCGTTGGGAAATATATAAAGAGACTCTACGATATAAACGCAATCTCTTCTTAGCGTTTTAAAAATTTAAATCGCTTTACCACTCCGTAAATAAGCGCAACAATTAATAAATAAGGTAAGAAATCATCAATAGGCATGCCCGGAGGTGGTGGTGGCGCTGGTGGTGGTGGCGTCCCATCGGTTTGTGCGTTGCATACAAAACTTATTAATACAAATAAGATTGAGGCTATATATTTCCTGTTTTGTATTTTCATTAGGCGGTAAAAGTATAAAAAAAACTGTGTCAACAAAATAAAATGTGAAAACTCGTCCCTAAAAACCAAAAAACATCGATGAAATGTAATTTTTTGTATTAAAGTCGTTAAAATTTTCCTAATGTCAAATATATGCTTTTTTGACATAATTAAAAGTAATTCAACTTTATTTTACTTTTAATGCATTGTTATATTGTATTTTACTTTCAATATATATGCGATATTATTCATAATTAAGCTTTCTGTTTTATGATTTAAAAAAACCACATGCATTCAGTACAAATAAATTCTTCCTATCTGTGCATTTGATCTAAGACTTCAATAACCTCAGATTTTTTTCTAACCGAAACAGGGACGCTCTTTCCGTTTTTAAGCATTAAATAGCCTCCATCAGTTTTAATAAAAGCGCTTATGCATTGCAAATTCACTAAATGACTTTGATGCACTCTCAAAAAACCATAAGCCTTTAGCATGTCTGCAAAATACTTTAATGTTTTGGTTACGAATATTTTTCTTCCATCTTGAAGATGAAACATTGTGTTATTACTATCTGATTCACAACGAATAATATCATCTAAGTTGACTATTATGATTTTATCCAAAGTGTGTAAAGAGATTTTGTCTGGTTTCTTTTCAGGTGAACTTAAAGTCTGCTTTAAAATGTCAAGCCGCTCCTTATTGGGTTGGATTTGCTGCTTAGCTCTTTCTATTGCTTGTGATAATTCTTCTTGAGCATAAGGTTTTAAAACGTAATCTATTGCTGCAAATTTGAATGCTTTGATTGCAAATTCATCACTTGCAGTAACAAAAATGATTTTCGCTTTTAATTCTGGAAAAATCTCAAGGACGTCAAATCCTGTGCCATCGCCTAACATGATATCTAAAAATAGAATATCTGGTTCATTATTGCGAAGCACCCTTGCAGCTTCAACTACACTTTTAGCGGTGTTTATGATTTTTATCTCGGGATGATTATTTGCAATATCACTTTTTAAAAGCTGCATTGCATCCACTAAATCTTCTACTATTATTGCTGTCAACATATTTAATAATCAGTTTCTAACGGAATTTTAAACACTATGGTTGTGCCCTCAATTGTTCCGTCGTCTTGTTTTATTTCTTTTATTTCCATGGCGCCTGCGCCCGAAATTGATTCTAATCGTTCTCGTGTTACGTTAAGAGCCATTGATTGATGATCTGATTTTGGCTTTTGTTGTTGGGAATTATAAATTCCAATACCATTGTCTTCAATGATTACTTTCAATTGTTCTTCTGTTGTGTCAAATTGAATCTTAAGCTCGCCTTTTCTTGGTCCTTTCAAAATTCCATGTCGAATTGCGTTTTCAACAAAAGGCTGAATTAACATTGGAGGTATTAAAATTTCCTCTACATCTAAGTCGGTATTCAAAACGATATCATAATCAAAAGATTCTTCAGTCATTAAACGCTCAACTTCAATATAATGTTTTAATGTTTTGATTTCTTGATCTAAGCTAATCTTGTCTTTTCTAGAATTCACTAAAGTATCTCTTAAAAGTATTGCGAAACTGTTAACCGTATCATTCATTTTCTCAGGCTTTGTTTGCGCCATTGCTTTAATTCCATTAAGTACATTAAAAATAAAGTGTGGGTTCATTTGCAAACGCAAAGCTTTTTGTTCAAGTGTCAATAAATGATTCTCTAGTTGTAAGCGCTCTTGTTCTTTTATGTTCTTATTCTTCAAGCGTTTTATATACAGAACTATAAAAAGAATTAGCATCAAAGCGACTATTCCAATAAGTATCCATTGAAACCATGCTTTTTTGTGTAGAGGCCTTTCAATATGAAATGAAAATCGTATTAGATCACTTTCAATCCATCTGTAATTTCTAGATTGTACAACAAAATCATGAGACCCATAATTAAGTTCGGAAAAATCCTGAGTATTACTTGCAGACCAAGGACTCCAATCGCCTTCATTTAATTTATAGTGATATTCTATTCCGTTTGGATGATCAACATCTATCGTTTTGAAAGAAAAACTGACTTGGTTTTGATTTGGGTTTAGACTCAATATCTTATTTGAATTACTCCAAACAGATAGATTAATCGTATCTATACTTTTATAAGCAACTTTGACATCTTCTAAAAAGAGGTTAGGTTTTTTAGGGTTGAGGCTTATATCTATCGATTGATATTCGGTTAGACCATTAATAGAGCCAAACCATAAATGACCTTTATTGTCTTTGTCAACCGCATTTAAGCAAGTTTCGATACCCAGAAACCCATCGTTTCTACCAAAGAAAAAAATATCGTTGATTTCAATATCTTTAGTTAATTCAATCTTATCTACACCTCGTTCTGAGCCGACCCAAAGATAGTCTTGATCATCAAAAATGAGCTGATAGATATTTTCTGAAGATAACGTTTTGGCTCCTTTCAATTTTTTAAACACACTGTAATTAGAATCGTCAGACCACCAAACTCCATTACCAGCAGTACCTAAAAATATAGTTCTGTTTTGAACTAAAATGGAATTAATTGATATGTTCTGATCTAAAACTAAACCTAAATGTGTAACCCGATTTCCTTTTAAGTAACCCAAATGACCATTTTGAGTTGCATACCACAATCGATCCTGATTATCTTTAATCATGTCTTTTATATACAGATCCTCAACGCCCTCAGGACCTGAATAAGTTTTAAAAATAGTTAAGTCATCTAACTTAGGGTTATAACTAAATTTGACAATTCCGCTAGAATACGTTGCTGCCCAAACAGTGTCATTTTCGGCGTGTATTGTTCTTATCCAATCAAAAGGAAAACCATTTTCTCTATTTAACACTTTAGTCTTGATGCGCTCAATAGGGATTCTCTTTTTTGATTTTTTTATGGTGTCCAAGACAATTGAATCTATTTGTACTTTTCCTTTAAAAAGGATACCTCTACCATCAGATCCTGCCCATATATGCCCTTTTTTATCACTTGTAATGGTCTTTATTTTTACTTCTGAAAAAGTTTTAGGCAATTCTATATTATGAATTCCCATTTGATCAATTCTCATTAATCCAGTTTCAGCGTTTGAAATCCAAATTCCATTATCACTATGATGAACAGCATAAATACGATTCCCGTTTAAACCTGTATCTGTATTAAAGTGCTTAAAACTATTTTGAAAATATTTATACAATCCACCTCCAGAGGTTCCAATCCAAATATTTCCTTGTTGATCTGACAACACATCTCTTACGTGCGACGTGGAAAGTCCGTTAGTGTTTTTGATTGTGAAAAGCTCCGTATACGTTTCCGTATCAATAACAGAAATGCCTTCGCTATCAGTAGCAACCCAAAGCTGGTTACTATTTTGAATAGAAATGTTATTAATTCGTAATGGCTCTCTAATTAAATAAGCGTCTTCAAAGTCTTGAGCTTCAATCACCAATATGCCACTATTAAATGTAGATGCAAAAATCTTTGAATCTAATATTGTAAGTCCTATATAATTAATAAAATCAAGTTGTTCTATGGTTCCTTCTTCAGAATCAAGAGAGCTTAATTTCCAAAGTCCATTATTGGTGGCTAACCAGTAGTGATTCCCATCAAAAACCAAATCGTTGATCTGGCTATTATTTATGCCTGAATGTAAGTTTACTTTTTCTACGGAAACATCTTTGGAAAGTTTATAAACTCCTTTATTAGTCAGCAAATAAACAGTATTCCCAAACTTTAGAATTTCATTTACTTGAGGACTATCAATGTTGCGAAAAACATCTTTAGTCTTTACTGAAAGTCCTTTTTGGGTTCCTAAGTAAAGTGTGTCATTCGACGATTTAATCGCTTGAATATAATTAGATGCTAATCCATGAGTTTTATTAAACACTTTGAAATCGCTTCCATCAAAACGTGCTAAACCTCCTCCCTGAGTACCTAGCCATAAATACCCTTTAACATCTAATGTCATAGCATATACCTGAGACTGAGGCAATCCGTCTTCTAGAGTATAGGCTCTAAGTTGTTTGTTTTGTGATTGTAAATCAGCAACAACAAACAGACAAAAAACAAAGAGGTAATATGATAAAATATGTTTCAATATGGTATAGATATCTATTTGCAACTTACAATTTTGAACGCAGTTTTAAGCGTTGTAGTATATACATTTTTGATGTCATATAAAAAAGCGCTGCGCCCTTTAAAGAAACGCAGCGCTAAAAACATCAACTACAACATTAATTAATTCTCTTCATCATTACAAAAAACATAAGATAGTCCTGTGAAAGTTGGCTTGGTGCCGACGCTAGCCACTAAGGCACTTGTTTTTTGAAGTTTATTATTTTTAAATACTATGTAAGATGCAGAATCAGCGGCTAAAGTTTTTTGAGTTCCACTAAGTGTAATAACATCTACCTCTGACTTGGCATCTTTTTGATTCAATAATGAGATTTTACTTTGATTTAATCGCTCTGACTTGAAAACAATTTTATCAATTTGAATACCGTTTTTTAAGGCTCTTACTTGAAATAGTTTGTTCCCTTTAAAGTCATACCCTGCTTCACCAAAAACAAATTTTATTTCTGGATTAGCATTGCTGACCATGGTTTTCTGGGAAATCATTCCTCCCCAAACCCATCCTACTTGTGGTCCCATTTTCACTTTGTACCATCTACTTTTAATTCCGTTGATAGTATGTGGTGTAGAACTTTTTGCTAATAATCTCACATTAGTTCCAATATTAATTGTTGTCAATTGTTCGCATTGAACTGATGGGCAATCACGAAGTGCAACATCATCTGCTAACAAATATTTTGAAGCTTTTGTAGCTGATGTTGTGTAGACATCAAATTCTACTTCTTTTGTTTGTGAAAAAACATCTGAAGCAATAAATAATACGGCTACAATTAAAAGGCTTTGAACTATTCTTTTTGAAATAGACATCGTTTCGTTTTTCTGGGTGTTCTTTAAGGTTTTCATATTAATTTGATTTTATGGGTTTATACTTATTTGATTCAAATATAGGCTCGTGTTGAAGCTAAATTTGAGTGCTTTTAGAATTCGTAGGATGTAAACTAGAATTCGTAGATATTTCATTTTATTGCATTTGAAAAGTCTTAAATGATTTATATAAAATATTCATCATATCTTTAGGTACCACTAACAAACGCTAACCACATGAATTCTTTTAAAATTATTCTATTTTGCCTCCTAGTCCTTCCAATAACCAGTTTTGGCCAAAAACAAAAAAAGCGAAGTAATCACTCCACAATTGTAGTTGAGGACAGTCTTTTTCACGGATTGAAATGGCGAAATATTGGTCCATTTAGAGGCGGAAGAAGTGTCACTTCAACTGGAGTTATTGGTCAACCTCATACTTATTATATGGGTTCTACTGGTGGAGGTGTTTGGAAAACCACTGATGCAGGAATCACTTGGAAAAATATTTCAGACGGTTCATTTAAAACAGGGTCTGTTGGAGCAATTGCAGTTTCAGAAAACGACATTAACATTATTGTTGTGGGCATGGGAGAACATGCAGCAAGAGGGGTAATGACTTCAATGGGAGATGGTGTTTATAAATCAATGGATGCTGGTAAAACATGGACACATTTGGGTTTAGAAAAATCACGTCATATATCAGATGTTATTATTCATCCAACCAATCCAGATATCATATACATAACTGCTCAAGGTGCGCAATATGCACCTTCAAAAGAAAGAGGAATCTATAAAACTTCTGATGGTGGAAAAACTTGGAAAAATGTATTATTCATAGACCAAATTACAGGAGCATCTTCATTATCTATGGATATGAATAATCCTCGCATTTTATATGCTTCTATGTGGCAACATCAACGCTATCCTTGGTATATGGAATCTGGTGGAGAAAAATCAGGTTTGTACAAATCAATAGATGGAGGTGAAACATGGGAACAATTAAAAGATGGGCTTCCAGAAGGCTTTGGTAAGTCTGGAGTTTCGGTTTCTCGAGCAAATTCAGAACGTGTTTTTGCAATAATTGAAGCCGAAGACAAAAAAGGAGGTGTTTACCGTTCTGATAATGCTGGAAAAACCTGGAAACAAGTTAATAGTAATCGTGTTAATATTGCTCGTTCTTGGTATTATATGGAGGTTTTTGCTGATCCTCAAAATGAAAACATTGTTTATGTATTGAATGCACCAGTGATGAAATCAATCGATGGCGGAAAAAGCTTTAATAACATTTCTGTACCTCATGGAGATAATCACCATTTGTGGATTAATCCATATGATAATAACAACCTCATCAATTCTAATGATGGAGGTGCTAATGTGTCTTTTAATGGAGGGAAAAGTTGGAGTACTCAAAAAAATCAACCTACTGCTCAATTTTATCGTGTGATAACAGATAACCTTGTTCCATATAATGTGTATGGTGGTCAGCAAGACAATTCGGCCATTGCTATTGCCAGCAGAACTAGTGACGCTGGAATTGATTGGAAAGATTGGTATTCTGTGGCTGGTGGCGAAAGTGCTTTTATTGCATTCGACCCAGACAACCCAGAAACTGTTTATGGTGGAACATATCAAGGAAATATAGGTAAATGGACTAAAAGCTCTAGAGAACAAAAATCAATCAAAGAATATCCAGAATTAGGCTTGAGTATTGCACCCAAAGACTCTAAATACAGATACAACTGGAATGCGCCAATCATTTCTTCTCCTCATGACAGAAATACAATTTACCATGCAGGAAATGTAGTTTTTAAAACGACTGATGGAGGAATTAATTGGACAACCGTAAGTCCTGATTTGACAAAAAACGAAAAGGACAAACATGGTCCAGGAGGTGGGCCTTTTACCAATGAGGCAGCTGGTGGCGAAAACTACAATACATTAACTTCTTTGGTAGAATCACAACACGAAGAAGGAGTGCTTTATGCTGGTAGTGACGACGGTTTGGTTCATATCACAAAAAACGGAGGACAAACATGGCAAAACATAACGCCTAAAGGTTTGGTTGATGGTATTGTTAATAGTATTGATATTTCAGAACACAACCCTTCAACAGCATACGTTGTGGTTATGCGATATAAGTCTATGGACTTAAATTCTCATGTTTTTAAAACTACTAATTATGGGCAAACATGGACAAAAATTGTAAACGGACTCGATGATCCAAACGGATTCGCTCGCGTTGTAAGAGCTGATAAAAAAAGAAAAGGTTTGCTGTATGCAGGAACGGAAACTGGTTTGTACCTCTCTTTAGATGATGGTATCAACTGGCAACCTTTTAAACTTAATCTTCCTGTGGTTGCTATAAATGATTTGATTATTCAAGATAACGATTTGGTAGCCGCAACGTCTGGTCGAGGATTTTGGATTCTTGATGACATAAATGCGCTCCAAAACTTGAGTTTAGATAAAAAAGAAATAACCGTTTTTCAGCCTAAACCAACCTATCGTATTTTTGGTGGTACATCTAAAGGGATTGGTCAAGGCTTAAACCCAAAAACTGGAGTTACATTTGATTACTATCTGCCTAAAGATGCCGATACATTAGGTTTAAAACTTGAGGTGCTTCAAAATTCTAAGGTGATTAGAACTTATACTAACGAAAAGCCTAAAGGTTTTAAATCTTGGCCAGGAGGACCATCTGCACCACAAATATTACCTTCAAAAAAAGGATACAATCGATTTACTTGGGACTTTAATCGTGAAGCACTTCCGTCAATACACAAAGTCTTTGTTTTTGGAGGACATAGTGGTTCAAGTGTAGCTCCAGGAAAATATGTGTTGAGATTAACTCTTGAGGGTTTATCTTCTGAAACTGAAGTCACTATTTTGCCTAATCCTTCCGTAAAATCATCACCTCAAGATTTTAGTGAGCAGCAAGAGTTATTGATTTCCATTGAAAATACGGTTCGAGAGATTCATGAGTCTGTTAATCAAATGCAATCAGCTAAAAAGCAGTTAAATAGTTATGCATCCCTTTTAGAAAATAACGAAAACGTAAAACCTCTATTAGATAAAGGAGAAGAATTAATTGAACGCATTAATGTTTGGGAAGAAAACCTAATTCAATCCAAACAAAAAACATTCCAGGACGTCATTAATTTTAATAATATGCTTAACGCTCAACTCATGCAATTATTGGGTTATATAGATCAAGCTGAGCCGCAAGTAACAGAAGGTGCAAAAGAACGATTTAATGATTTAATGAAAGACTGGCAAGTATATAAAACGGAACGTGACGCCATCACAACGGCTGAAATGAATGCTTATAACGAATTGTATAAGTCGCTAAACATTCCAGCACTAATTATTGAGGATTAAAACTGAAACACACTAAAAGATTGATTGAATAAAAAATTTAATATTCTTTTACCAAGTTGACAAGAGAGCTCTAACCCATACATCAGTGGCTATACAAATATAGATATGTGTTGCTGTAATTCTAATTTCTCCTTCACTACCAGTATCAGTAGCAGGAGGAGTGTTTAAAGCCGAAACTTTATATTGAGTTGACTCCGTTGTGCCCTCTACTTCTAAAGTGTTGGTTGTAGCTAATTTACCAATTCCAACTAAATTAGTAGTAAAATTTCCATGTATTAATGGTATGGCAGAATTAGAGTTTTGAATTACCAAAGTATTTGAACTTGTATTAAAACTAGTATCTAGCCCAGTGTTATAAACAATAAATACGTTGTTACTTCCTGTAATATCTCGTGCTGCATTAACTCCGATTATTGTATTGTTATCGCCATCTAAACTCCAGCCAGCTTCATGGCCAAGCAATACATTAGAACCACCATCAAGTGAGAAACCTGCTTGAGAGCCTATAACGGTATTATAAGTTCCCGTAGCAGTATTGGACATGGTTGCATTTCCTATTGCGGTATTATCCCTACCTCCAATGTTAGAATTTAAAGCTCTGAATCCAAATGCTGAATTTCTGAAGCCTGTGGTATTTAATTGCAAAGCGAAATACCCAAAAGCTGTATTATATGAACCTGTACTATTTGTGGATAGAGAAGTAAAACCCATCGCTGTATTTCCTAAACCACCTGTATTTCCTGTAAGTGACTGATAACCAAAAGCAGTACTTTCACTGGCTATATTACTTTGCAGTGCTTGAGCACCAACTGCCGTATTATTTATTCCAGCAGTATTGGAGGATAGTGCATTTATTCCAATAGCAATATTTTCACTACCACTATCGTTTGCTGTCAGTGCTAAAGCTCCTATGGCTATATTTTGATCACCATCGTCATTAGCGGTTAATGCCACAGTGCCTATTGCTATATTTGAATTTCCTGAAGAATTGTCTTGAAGAGCTCTGTATCCAAAAGCTGAATTTCCATCTCCTGAGGAATTTAGTTGCAAAGCTTGATAACCAAAAGCCGAATTATAATTGCCAGTGAGATTCTCAACTAGAGTAGCATAACCCACAGCAGTATTACCAGCCCCATTTGTGTTTTTGAAAAGCGCATGCCAACCAATTGCCGTAGCTTGATTAGCGATGTTATCTTGCAACGCTTGATTACCAACCGCTGTATTACCACTTCCCGCACTAGTTGATAACGCATCAGTACCTATAGCAACGTTATCGATGCCAACTAAATTAACACTTAATGAAGCATTACCTATCGCTGTATTTGAAGTTCCAGTAGTATTTAAACTCATAGAGTTATACCTAATACCAATATTTCTACGATTATCACTATCGTCATTTAAATCCGCATCTATGCCAATAAAAACAGAAGAACCATTATCAGTACCACCAACATCTGATTTACCATCAGTAAGGTCATTTAATCTTTCAACACTCGAAAATCCAATCCAACTTGTCGTTGCTTGATCCCAGTGATAAAATCCTTTTGGGTTTAATCCAACTGTTTTTGTAAGGTAAATAAGCATGCCTTGTTGTGCTGCAGTAGGATTTGCTGCAGGAAATGCATCAACTCTTGGAATTAATATTCCTTCCTCGTTTGAGGGTGTGGCTTGGTTTGAAGCTGTGATATCTAATGCTGCTTGTGGACTTGTATTACCTACGCCTACTTAAGCGTAAGAAAAAGAAATCATCATTAAAAACATATAAAAAACAAAATTTCTTTTGATTATATTTCTTAGTATATATATATTCTAATTTTCATGTCAATTGGGTATTTAATCTACATAAAGTTAGTGATTTACAGATTACTCTTATTTTTTTACCATTCATTCCGGCTAATTGGTCTTACGAGTTATGACACTCTAATCTCATTTTTCGAATATCTAAAAGACACAAAATAAGAAAACGTAGATAAATTTACAACACACCCACTCTTCAAATATAACCAGCAGTTCTAGACCTCATAAGGTTGAGAAATAAAAAAGCCTCACATCTCTGTAAGGCTTTACGCTTATTAAAAGTGGTCCCACTTGGGCTCGAACCAAGGACCCTCTGATTATGAGTCAGATGCTCTAACCAGCTGAGCTATGGGACCAATAAGGGTGCAATATTACTACATATTTTAAAACTCTACAAGAAATTTATTCCTTAATATCTTGACATAACTCAATGAGAACGCCATTTGTAGTTTTTGGGTGTAAAAAAGCTATTAACTTATTATCGGCACCTTTCTTTGGTTTTTCATGAATCATCCTGAAGCCTTCATTGGTTAGTCTTTCAATTTCTGCCTCTATATCTTTTACGGCAAAGGCAATATGATGAATCCCTTCTCCTTTTTTCTCTATGAATTTTGCAATCGGACTTTCTTCATTTGTTGCTTGTAGTAGCTCTATTTTATTCGGACCAACTTTAAAAAAAGATGTTATTACGCCTTCACTTTCTACGGTTTCCGCTTTATAGTGTTTTTTGTCAAATAGTTTTCCAAATAAATCATTAGAAGCTTCAATATCTTTTACCGCAATACCTATATGTTCAATTTTTTTCATCTTTAATGTACCGTGAAAACGGACTACCTTTTATTTATATTGACTCTTTTATCTGTTCAAAGTTAACATATTCCTCAATTATCGCCTATTTTTGCAGTTCGAAACCAAAACTTGGTTTCATTTTTGATAAAAGTCGTTATATTGGAATAACTGATGATGAAGTGATAACGACTTAAATTTATGACAATGGAAGAATTAACTCAAAGACAGAAAAAAATTGGAGGACTTTTACAAAAAGACCTCGCAGACATATTACAAAAAGCAGCTACTGATGGTGGATTGCGAGGTGTAATTATTTCGGTAAGCAAAGTAAACGTAACCACAGATCTGTCAGTAGCCAAAGTATATCTTAGTGTCTTCCCTAACAAAGAGGGGCAAGCGCTTTTAGATGGCATTCGTTCAAATACTCCTTTAATTCGACATGAAATGGCACAACGTACCAAAAACCAATTGCGACGTATGCCTAATTTAGAATTCTTTATTGATGACTCATTAGAATATATTGACGGCATAGAAAAATCATTAAAAGGCGAAGAAAATCCTATAAAAGATGAAGACCTTTTAGGTAGACGTAAAAAATCTTAGGCGTTTATTTTCTAAAGCACAAGAATGAACTTTTCATTATACATAGCAAAACGTTACTTGTTTTCAAAAAGCAGTAATAATGCAATTAATATAATGACCATTATCGCAGCCTCAGGAACTATTATCGCTTCAGCGGCTTTATTCATAGTGCTTTCTGGTTTTGCTGGATTAAAAGAATTCAGTCTTAAATTTTCTTCTTATGTCGATCCAGATTTAAAAGTTGTTGCTATTCAAGGCAAATCATTTTCCTTAACTGAACAACAATTAAAAGCTCTAAATGCTATTGATGGAATCGCATCCTATTCTAAAATAATTGAAGAACGCGCTATTGTGCAGTTCGACCAAAAACAACAAATTGTTACAATAAAAGGAGTTGATGCTAACTACAAAAAAGTAACTTCAATAGACTCCATGGTAATCTATGGTCGTTGGCTTGAAAACGGCACGTCTCAAATTGTGTCAGGAGGCGGAATTGCCAATAAACTATCCTTTGGTGTCTTAGATATGACGAAGAGCCTTACCATCTCTGTTCCTAAGCCTGGGAAAGGGCAAATCACTTCTGTAAAAAGTGCATTCAATACGGTTAAAGTATTTAATATTGGTGTATTTAATATTAATGAAACACTAAATTACGAGTATATATATGCCGATATTGACACAGTAAAACAACTCCTAAATTATAATGACAATCAAATCTCTGCTTTAGAATTTAAATTAAAACCTAATATAGACGAATCGGAAATTGCTCAAACTTTACAAACTGTTTTAGGGAACACCATTCAAGTTAAAAACAGAACTCAACTAAACGATGCGCTCTACAAAATGTTAAACACTGAAAATGTAGCTGTTTATCTCATATTTACATTGGTCATCATTATTGCATTGTTTAATGTAATTGGTGCCTTAATAATGATGATTCTTGACAAAAAGGAATCCTTACACACGCTTTTTAACTTAGGAGCAACAACAAAAGAAATTAGACGTGTCTTTTTTCTTCAGGGTAGTTTGATGACCATTATTGGTGGAATAATCGGGTTGATTTTAGGCTTTTTCATTGTGTTTCTACAAAAGCAATTTTCCCTAGTTATGATTATCCCTTCAGAGCCATATCCAGTTGTAATTAAAGTCATCAACTTTATCATTGTTTTGGTTACCATAACAACGCTAGGCATATTAGCTTCAAAACTGGCTTCTCAACGCATTACAAAAAAATTAGTGAAATCTAATTAACCTTATTTGGGCAAGTTGCTAACGCAAACAAGCTCTCGCAACTCGCTTCTAGACTAAGGTAGATCTAGAGAGCTCAAACAGATTGCTTAATCCTTCTTGCAAAACTATTCAGTAGTAAATTCGTAACCAGAAAACTTGTTTAAGACCTCATCAAAAGCAGCAAATACATCTTTTGAATCGTCACTGGTAACCATTTTCATTCGGTGCTCCTTGAAGTTTGGAATCCCTTTAAAATAATTAGTATAATGTCGTCTAGTTTCAAAAACACCTAATCTTTCACCTTTCCAATCTATAGACATCTGCAAATGACGTCTCGCAGCATCCACACGTTCTGCCAATGAAATCGGAGCTAAATGTTCTCCAGTTTCGAAATAGTGCTTTACTTGTTTAAAAAACCAAGGGTTTCCAATAGAAGCACGACCAATCATACATCCATCCAAACCGTAACTATCTCTCATTTCGGCAGCACGTTCTGGTGTATTGACATCACCATTTCCAAACACTGGAATATGCATTCTTGGATTGTTTTTTACTTCAGCTATGGGTTTCCAATCGGCATCACCTTTATACATTTGAGCACGAGTTCTTCCGTGTATAGAAATCGCTTTACAGCCTACATCTTGCAAACGTTCAGCTACCTCAACAATTTTTATAGAATCATGATCCCAACCCAATCGAGTTTTTACAGTAACAGGTAGATTCGTGCGTTTCACCATTTCTGCAGTCAGCTGTTCCATCAAACATATGTCTTTTAGAATTCCTGCGCCTGCACCTTTACTTACAACCTTCTTGACAGGACAACCAAAATTGATGTCAATAATGTCTGGGTTTGATTTCTCAACAATATCAATAGTCTGCAACATGCTTTCCATATTGGCTCCAAAAATTTGAATACCAACAGGACGCTCTTTTTCATAAATATCGAGTTTCATAACACTTTTAGCAGCATCACGAATTAGTCCTTCACTAGAAATGAATTCAGTATAAACAACATCAGCGCCTTGCTCTTTACATAATGCGCGAAACGGAGGATCACTAACATCTTCCATTGGGGCTAAAAGCAATGGGAATTCTGAAAGTTCTATGTCACCAATTTTTACCAAACTCGATTTATTTTGCGCAAAATTACAGTTTTTTAAATTGTATTCAAGTTTGAAACCGTTTCAACACCCAAATACCATAAATTCCTAAAATTAATTCAGCAGCCGTTCCGAAAACATAGCCGAAAGTTGGTTGTCCGTCTAAAATCAAGCTGAGGACTCTTCCACACCCTAAACCTAGCATAAAAATGATATTAGTAATAATGGCTGTTTTTAAGTAAATCGGCTTAAGAATGCCTAAAATCCAAAGTGCAGAAAACCCTAAATACAAACCCATAATAGCTTTGTAGAAGTTGTGTTCATCTAACGTTTTTGGAAATAATTCAAATTGTGAATCAGGATAAAACCCATAAACAAAAGCTACCGGAACCACAATAACCACTGAAATGATTAAATGTATTTTGTTTATGAAGTCTTGTTTGGATTTTAACACTGATATGATTTAAAATTCTATATCTGCTTCAACCTCACCATCACCTCGTTTTACAGTTACTTTCGTTTTGTCTCCATTGTCAAAAGTAGATAGTGCTCTCATGTAACTCATCATATCAGTTACCAAGCTGTCGCCAAGCTTTACGACAATGTCTCCTTTTTGAAGTCCCGCTTTTTCAGCTGGTTTATCTTCACTAATACCATCAATACGCATGCCTTTTCCGTCGTATAAATAATCTGGAATAACTCCTAATCCAACTTTAAATCTTGGTACATCTTCGCTTTCATTTTTAGTTTTTCTAAATGGCAACTTTCCATTATCATCAAGGTCAGAAATGATATCGAAAATATAAGTCGAAATCGCTTCCATTCCTTCATAATTCAATTTCTGAGTATCGTCACCTGGCTTGTGGTAATCTTCATGCTGACCTGTGAAAAGGTGTAATACTGGAATATCACTATTATAAAACGACGTGTGGTCGCTTGGTCCAACTCCAGATTCTTTTTGAATAATTTTAAACTTAATATTATTTGCCTTTACAACTTGTTTCAATATAGGAGATGTCCCAACACCATAAACAGCCAAGGTGCTATCTTGTTTTAAACGACCAACCATATCCATATTCAACATGAAATTCGCTTTTGTTAAATCAATAGTAGGGTTTTTAGTAAAATAATTAGAGCCCAATAATCCCATTTCTTCTCCGGAAAAAGCCATAAATAGATAGTTGTTTCCAGTGTTTTTTTCTTTTAGTTTCTCCACTAAGTTTAACATTACAGCAACTCCACTTGCATTGTCATCTGCACCATTATGTATTTCTTGAGATTCACCTCTAAATAATGAGCCTTCTGCTCCATACCCTAAATGGTCATAATGTGCTCCAATAATAATGGTATTCTCGGCTTTATTATCAATAAATCCAATCACATTTGTTCCCGTAATTGTACTGTCTCCATCCTTAACCGTGTAGTTAACCTCTTGATGTGGATCTGTCTTAGGTTTAAAAGAAAAGGATTGAAAATAATCTTTTGTGCCTTTAGCTTCAAGTCCAAGATTTTTAAATCGCAAAGCAATGTAATCAGCAGCAGCTTTCTCTCCATCACTTCCTGTTTGTCTACCTTCTAACTCGTCGGAAGCTAAATAAGCAACGTCTTCTTCGATAGATATTGGTTTAAGGTTTTCCTTAGAATCTGTTTTGCACGCAATTAATACAGTCAAAAAAAGTATAAATAATATGTTTTTCATCTTATGAAGTCTTAATTTTGAACAAATTTAGTTAATAATAGCATGAAATACACATACTTTATCATATTGATGTTAGCTTTTTTAAGCTGCAAAAACGACGCTAAAACTACCTCTGAAGCTAAAAAAGAAGTTCAAACCGAAGCTATAGAGACTTCAAAGGACACATTAATTTATCCTGGTGAAAAACATTTTAAATCTATTCGTCAAGTGACTTTTGGTGGAGATAATGCTGAAGCATATTGGAGTTTTGATGATAAACAACTCGTATTTCAATCTAATTATAAAGAATGGAATGTAGGCTGTGACCAAATGTTCTTGATGAATGCTGATGAGACATTTAAAGAGAATATGCCTCCAATGATTAGTACCGGAAAAGGCCGAACGACTTGCGCTTATTTTTTACCAGATAACAAACATATTATTTATGCATCTACACATTTAAAACAAGATGAATGTCCAGATACGCCTTTACGTAAAAACGGAAAATATATCTGGCCAATTTACGATAGCTATGATATTTTTGTAGCAGACTTAGATGGTAATATTGTTAGCCAATTAACAAATGAAATTGGTTATGATGCTGAACCAACAGTATCTCCAAAAGGTGATAAAATTGTATTTACTTCAACTCGTAGTGGAGACTTAGAATTATATACGATGAATATTGATGGAAGTGATGTAAAGCAAATTACTCACGAATTAGGTTATGATGGAGGTGCTTTCTTTTCTCCTGATGGTACCAAATTGATTTTCCGTTCTTCACGTCCTAAGACGGAAAAAGAAATCAAAGAATATAAAGATTTATTAGCTGAAGGTTTAGTGGAACCAACAGAAATGGAATTATACATTTGTAATGCAGATGGTAGTGACTTACGTCAATTAACCGATTTAGGAAATGCCAATTGGAGTCCGTTTTTTCATCCTTCAGGAAAGAAAATTTTATTCTCTTCTAACTTTGAAGCTGAACGTGGTTTCCCTTTCAATTTATATTTAATTGATTTAGATGGCAGAAATCTAGAACGTATAACTCATGGTGAAACTTTTGATGCGTTTCCGGTGTTTTCAAATAATGGAAAATATTTAGCGTTTTCATCTAACCGAAATAATGGAGGCGGAAGAGATACAAATCTATTTATTGCAGAATGGCTAGATTAGGTTAATTGGTTGTCTTTTTTTCTATACGCTCACGTTCTTCAGTATCAATAGCACGAGCATTGCTGTTTAATTTTGTGTTTCCGAATTTATATCTAAAACCCAATCTCACATAGCGATCATCAATATCTGCATGTCCAAAATTAAATTGGTTTTGATATTGTGTGCTATAATCAAAATCATGAGTGTTAAATAGATCACTTACAGATAATGAGATTACTCCTTTTTTATTTAAAATTGACTTAGAGACGGCTAATTCTGAAAACAGCCTGTTTTCGACAATTTGAAAGCCTTGTAGGTTTTTTCCAAGCCAAGTTAAAGCGAAACTAATATTTAAACTATTATCTTTTAATAATGTAAAATCATTTTGTAACTCAGAATAATTAGACCACTGATCTTTGGTTACAAAACCTTGTCCGAAATCTGTTTCTTCTTCAAAATTATAAAAAGAAGTAACGGCATAAATTGACCATCGATTAGTGACATCAAAATTGGTGATGAAATCGAATCCAAATTCAACAGATTTATCAAAGTTTACTGAAATATATTCAATAACATTTGTGGTGTTATTTTGTCTTGGAATTTCAGAAATAGCGCCATCAAAGTTTTTGTAATAAGCTTCAAAAGTAAAATACTTGGTAATGCTTGTTCCAAAAACAATTTGATCGGTAAAGGTTGGAACCAAAAACGGATTCCCAGAAACCACGTAATTATCATTTAAGAAAAAACTAAACGGATTTAAATCTGCATAACTTGGTCTAGCAATACTTCGTTTGTAATTTGCATACACATTGTAATCATCAGAAATATTATATTGCAAACTTGCATTTGGAAACCATTCCAAATAGTCTTGTGTATTGGTAATATTTGTTAAAGGTGATTCTCCTTCAATATTAGTCTGTTCAACTCGCAAACCAGCATTGACACTCCACTTTTCAATACTCATATCATAGTTTGCATAAGCCGCGTAAATCTTTTCATCGTAATTAAAAGCGTCAGAATTTAAGGCATCAATCATTTCGTTTCCGGTAATGATATCTACATCAAACTGTGTGATATCACTTTCTGTACTTGTACTAGAAAACTTAAACCCTGTTTCAAAATTTGAAAATTCATTTATAGGTAAACTATAGTCTGTTTTTCCAGCAAAAATACCAGTCTTTTGATTATTATCAGTATTGAATGCACTTGCGCTTAGAAACGTATTATTCACATCAAAAAAGTTACTAATTACGCCTTGATTTCTTTCATAATTATAAGTCGTATAATGAGCATTTATCATCAATTCTCCCTTTGAGAATTTATGACTAAAATCTACGTCAAAAGCTAAATTATATTTATTATCTCTTGATAAATTATCTGCTGTAAATCGAGATAAATAATTACTATTCTCATCATTAATTACAGTATTACTAGCGATTTCGTATTTAAAGTACGGCAAATACAGTGCGTTAGAAGAGATACTTAAAGTACTATTATCATTAATGAAATAATCAAAGTTTGTGTTGAGGTTGTGAGTTTCAGACCACGTGTTTCTATTTGTAAAAGAACGCCAACTCTGATCGACCTCATTTGAACTATCTAAGAAATTCACCGTGTCGTCTCCCTCTCTATTAATTTTGTCTTTAGAATAACTATAATTGATATTTAAACTGATGTCTTCGTTTTTGAAAAAATGACTTGTTCCTGCGGTATATCTCGGAAAAACACCTTGCGTATAGTTTGCAAAAATACTTCCTCTGTAACCTGTTATGAGGTTTTTACTCATAATAATATTAATTACAACTCCACTTTCGGCATCATATCTAGCAGAAGGGTTTGTAATCACTTCAACAGATTTTATAGAATTGGCAGAAGACCCTTCCAATAATTGATTCAAATCTTCAGAAGATAAATTGACTTTTCTATTGTTAATGTATACTGTTGGGTTTGAGTTTTTAACTGTAATTTCATCACCAATCACCAAAACACCAGGAGTGCTTTTTAATACCTGAAGCATATCGCCTTCAACTAAAGCAGTTTTTTCTATATTAAAAACCAATCGATCAGCTTCTCGTTTTATAGTTGGTTTTTTAACAAAAATACTTACCTCATCCAGGGTTTCTGAAACTTGATTAAGTTGAATTGTTTGTAAATCTAAATTACCCGAAAGGACAATCTTTTGATTAAAATCATCGAAACCTATGTAACTAACTTTTATTATGTAGGTATTGGTTTCTAAATTTAGAATATTGAAATAACCTCTGTGGTCTGTTGAAGTACCCTTTAATATTTCACTCTCATCCTCACTTAATATGATGACGTTTGCAAATTCAATTGGATTGTTGTCTGCATCAATTACAGTTCCCGAAACAGATAGACTCTGCCCATAGCTCATAAGTGAGCATACTAGTAAGAATGTAAAATTGAGTAGGGATTTCAAATTTAGTTAGGGTTTTGAAACGCAATATAACATTTGTTTTTAATAGAATTAACTGATTTTCCTCACATGTTAGGGTTTTTGTAAACATTTATGCCATTTTATGCGTAAGAAATCAATTATATTTGCAGCATCTTTTAAAGGAGATTTGATTTATGAAGTATATCAGAAATTTTTGCATTATAGCACATATTGACCACGGAAAAAGCACTCTAGCAGATCGTTTGCTTGATTTTACTGGTACAGTTACTGATCGCGAAAAACAAGACCAACTTTTAGATAGTATGGATTTGGAGCGTGAACGTGGAATTACCATTAAGTCACATGCCATTCAAATGGAATATACTTTTGAAGGTCAGGAGTATGTACTTAATCTTATAGATACTCCTGGTCACGTTGACTTTTCTTATGAAGTATCTCGTTCTATTGCTGCTTGTGAAGGCGCATTATTAATTGTTGATGCAGCTCAAAGTATACAGGCGCAAACCATTTCAAATCTTTATCTCGCTTTAGAAAATGATTTAGAAATTATCCCTGTGCTTAATAAGGTTGATTTACCTAGTGCAAATCCAGAAGAAGTAACAGACGATATTGTTGATCTATTAGGTTGTGATCCTGAAGAAGTGATTCACGCTAGTGGTAAAACAGGTTTTGGAGTTGATAATATCCTTGAAGCTATTATAAAACGTGTTCCGGCTCCAAAAGGAGATCCCGATGAGCCATTGCAAGCTCTAATTTTTGATTCGGTTTACAATACATTTAGAGGTATTGAAACTTATTTCAGAGTCTTTAATGGAGAGATTAAAAAGGGACAAAAAATTAAATTTGTCGCTACAGACAAAGAATATTTTGCAGATGAAGTTGGTACCTTAAAGCTTACACAGGTTGCCAAAAAAAGTGTAAAAGCTGGTGATGTTGGTTATTTAATTACAGGAATTAAAACCGCTAAAGAAGTAAAAGTTGGAGACACCATTACTGATTTTGTAAACCCAACAACTAATATCGTAGAAGGTTTTGAAGATGTAAAACCTATGGTATTTGCTGGAATTTATCCTGTTGATACAGAAGATTACGAAGAGCTTCGTAACTCTATGGAAAAACTACAATTAAATGATGCTTCTTTAGTGTTTCAGCCAGAAAGTTCTGCTGCATTAGGTTTTGGTTTTAGGTGTGGATTCCTTGGAATGCTTCACATGGAAATCATACAAGAACGATTAGAACGTGAGTTTGATATGACTGTGATTACAACAGTTCCTAATGTATCTTACCACGCCTACACTAATAAAAATCCAGATGAAGCTTTTGTTGTAAACAACCCTTCTGATTTACCAGAACCGACAACCGTAAATCGTGTTGAAGAGCCTTATATTAAAGCAACTATTATTACAAAATCAGATTTTGTAGGTAATGTGATGTCACTTTGTATTGAAAAACGAGGCGTTGTCTTAAACCAAACTTATTTAACAACAGAACGCGTAGAATTGACTTTTGAAATGCCTCTTGCTGAAATTGTATTTGATTTTTATGATCGCCTAAAAACAGTTTCTAAAGGTTATGCATCATTTGATTATTCACCTATTGGAATGAAAGTATCAAAATTGGTGCGTTTAGATATTCTATTAAATGCCCAAACTGTTGATGCACTATCTGCATTAATTCATACGGATAATGCTCAACACATTGGTAAAAAAATGTGTGAGAAACTAAAGGAATTAATTCCAAGACAGCAATTTGATATTCCTATTCAAGCAGCTATTGGTGCTAAAATCATATCTCGAGAAACTATCAAGGCATTGCGAAAAGATGTAACCGCCAAATGTTATGGTGGAGATATTTCTCGTAAACGTAAACTTTTAGAAAAACAGAAAAAGGGTAAAAAACGTATGCGACAAGTGGGTAATGTAGAAATTCCTCAACAAGCATTTATGGCTGTGTTAAAATTGAATGATTAATCTTACAAGTAAACTTTTATAATATAAACCGAAGTATTTCACTTCGGTTTTTTTGTACATTTAGGTCAACCAACCTTAATAAATACATGTGTTTTAGATTAACAACTCTAAAATCAATACCTCTTGTATTGTGTTTTGTTTTTGCAATAACATCAAATCTTAATGCGCAACAATTAGATTTTTTTAAATATGGCGTTGAAAAAGGATTGTCTCAAGAAACCATAAATACAATACTAAAAGACAGTAATGGTTTTCTGTGGTTAGGTACACAAGATGGATTAAATCGATTTGATGGTCACTCCTTTAAGGTTTATAAATCTCAAAAAAAGAATCCAGAAAGCATTTCAGGAAATTTTATAAATGCTTTAGCTGAAGATCAGAGTGGAAATATTTGGATAGCCACAAAGAACAATGGACTATGCTACTACTCTCCAAAAACAGATTCCTTTACTAAAATCATAATTCCTAATTTACCCAATAATGCACAATGCAATAAACTATCATTAGACAATAAAGGAAATGTTTTTGCAGCGTTTTTAGATCAGGGTTTGATAACAATTACTGTTTCTGAAAATACAATTGCAGCATCAAAAATTTCATTTTTTGAAAATACACCTGCGAATATTACCGCTTTAAAAATTGTGAAAAACAATGTTTGGGTTGGAACAAGAGATGGTGAAATTTACTATTCTAAAATTACAGGTTCTGAGTTTACATTTAATAGGCTAATGCCTGAGTTTAATGAGCTAAAAATTCATTCTTTTTTAGATTCAAAAAACGGATTATGGATAGGTACAGATGAAGGTTTATATCTTTTAAATCAAAATACAAGTCAAATAAATACTATAGCCTTGAAATCTAGTAACCCTATTGCGATATTCGATATGGTTTCAAAAGGAAATGAATTGTATTTAGCTACAGATTCAGGATTTATATGGTGCAACAACTTCAATAAAAATAATAATTCGTTTTTACAGACTAAACTATTTGACACTAATACAAGTGAAGAAACTGGTCTATTAACTAATAGAATAAATAGTGTATTTGTAGAAGATGATTTTCTATGGCTTGGAGGCGACAAACTTTATCAAGCCGCTTTAAAAGACCTTGTCTTTAAGTTAGTACAAAAAAATAAACCTCAAAAAAACACTTTAAAAAACGAACACGTTTATACGTTTGCAAAGAGCAAACATGGTCTTTGGGTAGGAACATTAGATGGATTACATTTAATTACTGAAAACAAAACATACTATTACAACAACATTCCTCATAATACAGTAAGAAGTATCGCTATAGATACTAAAAATAATTTATGGATAGGAACTCAAAAAGGTGTGGCCTTGACCAATCTTAATAGTTTTGATCCTACAGCTCCGAGTTTTATTACTGTTAATAAACACGCTGTTGATTCATTAAGTTTAAGTAACCTTAAAATTAGAAATATTCATGCAGATACTAATGGCGATATTTGGATAGCAACTTTAGGCGGTGGAACCCATCGGTTTATTGGAGATATTGACGCCCGAGATTTCAAATTTCAACAGTTTAAAAACAAACCGAAAAATAAAAATAGTATTAGCACGAATGTAAACTATGTGTTTTATAAGGATCAATCTAATGGGTATTGGATTGGTACTGAAAATGGACTCAATCATTTACAATTCAATTCCTCTGGATTTGGAAATCCAAAATTTACTAGGTTTAAGAATGACGAAGAAAACCCCAATTCCATTAGCAATAATACTATTCTAAGTGTTCTTGAGGATACTGACAAAACCTTATGGGTTGGAACTCTCAATGGGATAAATAGATATAATCCAGAAACTAATGGGTTTAAAGTTTTCAACGAAGAACACGGACTAACAAATGGTGTGGTTTATTCTATTCAACAAGATGAAACCGGACTTTTATGGTTATCAACAAACTCTGGAATTTTCAGTTTTAATAAATCCACAGAACAGTTTGCAAATTACAATGAAAATGATGGCTTACAGGGAAACGAGTTTAATTTAGGCGCTAGCTTTAAAGATCATAATGGGATTCTTTATTTTGGAGGAACAAATGGTTATAATTATTTCAACCCTTATGACGTTGGTCAATTAGACAGTGATGGTGAGTTAACTTTTACTAATGTAAAAATTGATGACACCAATCATTTTTTTAAAGCTCTAATTAATAAAAATGAAGATAGGAGTTCAAAAATTGAATTAGCTTTTAATCAATTTCCATTTTATTTAGAGTTTTCAGATTTGGATTTCAATCCTCAAAAAAACAATAGTTACGTTTATAAATTATTACCTAATGATACTGAATGGAACGACCTTCAAAAAAGGAAAGAAATTCAGTTTTTGAATATGGCTTCAGGAGAGTATACTCTATTGGTCCAAGGTAAAACCAGAGGGGAAATCTGGAATTCTGCGCCATTAAAACTAGCCTTAAAAGTTACTCCTCCTTGGTGGAAAACTCATGTGGCATACATTATTTATACCTTATTGTTTTTGTCTTTCGTTTCAGCCTTATATTATTTTCAGTTACAGAAAAAACTTCAAGAGCAACAAACACAAAAGCTAAAAGAACTAGATGCTCTGAAAACCAAACTATATACCAATATAACCCATGAGTTCAGAACACCTTTAACGGTTATAAAGGGCATCACTTCTAACTTAAGTGAAAATTTTCAAAAATTAAAAGATGACGATTCCGTAAAATCACTAAAAACTATTGAACATAATAGTAATGCTGTTCTTAAATTAGTAAATCAAATGCTAGATCTTGCTAAAATTGATAAGCAAAAAATGACATTAAAACCTGTTCAAGCAGATTTGGTCTGGTATTTAAAACATATCGTTACGCATTTTTCATCTTATGCAGAATCAAAAGATATAAAACTTACTTTTTACACCGAAGAAAGAGAGCTCATCTGTGACTTTGATGCTAATTCTATACAAAAAATAATGAGTAATCTCCTCAGTAATGCTATTAAAAACAGTGAGGTAAACGATCAAATTGTAGTGCACTTAAAAACTGGGAAAAATACAGTTTCAATTAAAGTTAAGGACTCTGGAAAGGGTATTGCAAAAGAACATTTAACGTCAATTTTTGATCGATTTTACCAAGTTGATAATACAACCGAATATACCGAAGAGGGTTCCGGAATTGGATTAACCCTAACAAAAGAGCTCGTGCATTTAATGAAAGGCTCCATTCGCGTTGAAAGTGAAATTCATATAGGAACAACATTTAACATTACATTGCCAATTACCAATAGCGCACCAAAAGAAGCGTTAAAAGAACAATTGTTAGATGCTTTAATTACTTCAAGCCCTTTAGAAGACAGTTTTATAGAGACAATTGATAATCAATCGAATGAAAAGGCAATCGTTTTAATTGTTGATGATAATAAAGATATTTTAAACCTATTACAAACATCATTAGTAAGCCATTATAATGTCATTTCTGCTATCAATGGAAAAACTGGAATTGAAAAAGCTTTAGAACACATACCTGATGTTATAATTAGTGATATCATGATGCCGGAAAAAAACGGATTTGAGTTGTGCAAAACACTCAAAAGTGATGAAAAAACATCACATATTCCAATTATTCTATTGACGGCAAAAGCTTCAGATCAAGATAAAATAAGAGGTCTTTCAAATGGTGCTGATGCATTTATAACAAAGCCTTTTAATAAAGCAGAACTATTCGTAAGAATTCAAGAGCTTATTAAACTTAGAACATTACTATATCAAAAATACACTAGCGCTTCATCTTGGGATGCAATTCCAAGTAAAGACCTTGAAGACAAAGATGCTGCATTTATGAATAAGGTCTTGTTTTATATTGAACAAAACATTGATGATGCGTCATTCAACTCAATGCGATTATCAAGAGAACTAGGTTTAAGTGAATCACAGCTTTATAGAAAATTGAAAGCAACAACTGACGCGTCTACAGCTGTTTTTATTAGAAGGGTTCGTCTTCAAAAAGCAAAAACAATACTTCAAAATTCAGAATTCACTATTTCTGAAATCGCTTATCAAACAGGTTTTAATAGTCCTGGTTGGTTTAGCAGAGCATTTAAGGCTGAATTTGGCTATGCTCCAAATGAAACACGTAAATAGCTGTAATTCAAAAACTTATATTATAATCTACCATTAAAATGCAAGAATAGTATATGCGAATTACTATTAATGCAACATTACTCTTAGTAATTTTTGAAATACTTAAAGCCTTCACAATCATTGTCTTGTAATTTCATTTCATATTAATTATTTCAATTCATATTAATAGTAGTGAAAAGAGTACTCACATCTTTTAAGAAAAAGGCAATTGTCATTTTAGATGGCTATAAGTTTTGTGGTGCCTCCAAAAAGAAAGTATTGTTCGGAAATGGTTTTGTTTGGTGTGAAGGCAACACCCATTGCAAAGATAAAGCTTGTTCTACACGTTTATTTAGTAGAGATGAAGAAGCTCCTCAAAACGAGCCTGATTCATGGGAGTTTGAAGCAAAGTCGAACATAAAGATTCGCACAAAGGAATTAAGAGTATATCATGCATTTTGCGTAAATAAAATAAAACTATAAACAGAAATTAACCAAACCTTTATATTATGAAAACAACACAACTTTTTTTAATGGTATTAGCGTTTATTTTAATAAACACTGCTACTCAATTACAATCTCAAAATTTAAATGAGAATGAAATATCTTTTCAAGATTTAGATATAGTCTCTATGTCGTCAAGCACAATAGATCTTAGATCATATGAAGTCAACATAGATGATTATAAGATAGCATATAGTGTTGAAAATGCACCCACGAGTATTACTCAAAATGATGCCCAAGTTAATGCTATTGCGTATGCACTTAGTATGGCTGCGTTTGGCCTTGGTTTTGGGTTTAATGGCGATCAAACTCTCTGGTGCCTACACGCTGAATATTATTATAGATTGGCAATGCTAAAGCGTTCAGCTGTATATGGAGCTTTAGGCGTAGCCTATAATGGTTCAAATAGTGATTTTGTTTCAACATCTTTAATTGATATAACATTAAAAGTTCTAATGTTCGCTCAATTAGTTAAGCAATTTCAACAAGTTAGATTTCTTTACGGTTTAGCTGGTGGATACGGTTTTGGTAAAGAAAAATTTGAAGATGGATTTACCTATGATATAACCAGACTTACTATTGGAATAGTTCTCGGTTTCCAAATCATGATGGCACAACAGTGGGCATTAATGATTCAAACCAATGTTTTCAATTATCAAGAACAAACCCGTAAATACGAAGATTTTGAAACAAAAACGTTTTCAAGATGGGGATTAATTAACAAAAGAAATCTACTCGCATTTTCTCTGGTTTACACTTTTGCAAATTCGAAAAACTAAAAAATAATTAAATAAATTTTATTATGAAAACATCAACATTTTTTACGAGATTAATTTATCTAATTCTGCTTTCTTTTTTAATATCCACAAATTATGGATGTAAAGCAATGTTTGACGCCGAATTAAACGGAGAGCAAACTATACCATTTACAAAAGAAGGGTTGTTAGATTTGAACAAACTTTCGGAATGGGTAGAGGCAGATCAAGAACCAGAACTTATAGCATACCACTATCCAACTCAATTTGTAGCAGCATCAGGAGGATTTGGATTAAACTCTTCTGAAGGCGAGAGTGAAACTTCCTTTTGTCTTGGTGGAGAATATAATTATAGGATTTCTGAAGACAATTATAATGGAGCAAGCTATGTAGGTGCTGCTGTTAGTCATCACATAAGTAATGCAGACGAATACAAATTTAATAGGACTAGTTTTGGATTGCAATACACCTATTTTGATAGAATTACAAAAAATGCTGAATTAGATCTTACTTATGGTCTTAAGGCGAATTATGAAATTGGAAATCTTGAAAATTTCGGTTTTGAAGAGGACTTTAATGGCTATGGTGCCTCCTTGATTTTTGGTGCAAATTTTAATGTCAACGATAAAATTGCTGTTGGCGTTACAGTTCCGTTTTTATCTTATTCTCAACGTACTTATGAGTATGAAGACAATGAAAGGGAGATTAGTAATACGTGGCTAGGCTTAAACAAAGACAATATGGTTATGGCTTATGCTCGTATTGGTCTTGGTAAATAATATTTAGACATTTTGAGACACGGTTTTTAAAATTGATTATTTGAAATTGGTCTTAAATGAGGAGGCTTGAACTAATGTTTGAGCCTCTTTGTTTTTAAACATTTTCTATGTCAAAAGGCTTTCCTAAGTAAACCAATTTCCAGTGCTCGCCAATCTTGTTCACGTCTTTATTGTTAGAAGAAATAATCGTTAATTCATCATTATCATCTTTCAAAAATAAAGGAATAATATCTTTATCCTTATTAGTCATTTCAATTAACGTGTCATAATGGGACTTATCAGTAAGTTCTATTTCATTAACTGTTGGAAACTTGCGTGTAACTTCAGATAGCTGAAGATAATCGTCCGTGTGAGAAAATAAACCTTCTTTTGGATTGTTTTTATTGTCCTTCATTTCATCAGTTGTTACTAATCGAAAACTTCCGTTTTCTCCAAACTGTTTACTAAATTTATTAATAGCATACTTATTAATATCAGCACTACCTGTTAATGCCATAAGGTATCCAATGTCATTAAGTTCAATATTATCAAGTAGTTTGTCTGAATAGATATTGGTATTCAAAGCCTCAAGACCAAGGTCTTTTGCTTTTTGAATGTTGGTTTCATTACTATCAATTAAAACCACATGTCTTCCGTTAGACTCAAGATAATGACCTAACAGACGAGATACTTTTGAAGCGCCAACAATTAAAATACCTTCAGACTTAGTTAAAAATACACCTATCGTTTTTGCGAAAAAACGTGCTGTTGTAGCATTCAGTAATACGGTTCCAAGAACAATCATAAACACCAAAGGGGTTATATATTCAGCTCCTAAAACTCCATTTTTTGCCAACTTTAACCCAAATAAAGAAGCGATTCCGGCTGCTACAATACCTCTTGGTCCAACCCAACTTATAAATAGTTTTTCATTCAACTTTAAATCAGAACCGTGAGTACTTAAAAAAACACCAATGGGTCTAATTACAAAAACTACTATTGCGAATAAAATTGCAGTTTCCCAATTATAAATAAGCATTAAATCCTCCATATTGATATTTGCAGCGAGAAGAATAAATAGGATGGAAATTAATAATACACTAAGTGACTCCTTAAAATATAGTAACTCTTTTAGGTAGGGTGAATCTGAGTTTCCCAAAACCATTCCCATAACAACTACCGCTAATAATCCTGATTCATGAGCAAAATTATCTGATAACACAAAAACCCCTAAAACAGCTGCTAAAGCAAAAACGTTTAATAAGTAATGTGGAATCCATTTCTTATTGATCGAAAAATTAAGTGCATGTGCAAATGTGAATCCAAAGGTAGAGCCAAATAAAACGATTTTACCAAACTCTATAAAAGCAGTTTTTGTAAATTCTCCTCCTCCTCCAACACTTATAAATTCGAACACTAATACTGCAACTAATGCTCCAATAGGATCAATTAAAATACCTTCCCATTTTAACACTGCTGAAACATCTTTTTTTAATGGAATATTTCGCAGAATAGGCGTGATTACAGTTGGTCCTGTAACTATAATCAAACCAGAAAATAAAAATGAGATCTCCCAACTTAATTCAAAAATAAAATGAGCAGCAACTGCAGCTCCAAAAAAAGTAACTAAGGCACCTAGAGTAATTAACTTACTAATAACTGGGCCTACATTTTTAATTTCACTAAGCTTTAGTGTTAATCCACCTTCAAATAAAATGATACTAATAGCCAGAGATACAAAATAAAACAAGCTTTCGCCGGGAAACAAACCTTCAGTTCCATTCCAAATGGGTTCAATCCATTTTGTTCCATCTTCGGATAAAAACTCCGCGGCAACTGGTCCAACAAGTAAGCCAATAAGGATTAAAGGTAGAATTGCTGGAATTTTAAATTTCCAAGCCACCCACTGTGCTAATATACCTAAGATGATGATTCCTGCTAATTCTAACATTCTTTCTTTTTTGTGAAAATACTAAAAAATTACAATTTTATATTTAGGCTATTGGTCTTGAGTATTCTTAGTAGCAAATCAATTGTTTTTGAAAACTCTATTTTAAAGTCATGTGTCCTAATAAATTATGTGAAAAAGTAAGCATGTTTTTCACTTCGTCTGTACGAGCAATATGGAGGTATTTAAATATCATCAATGCTTCTCCGTTACTTTCTATATGATGAATTTCATTTTGTTCTAAAAAACGAATAAGCTCATCAGTGAAAAAGGCTCTTATAACCTCTTCATTTTCTCCGCTTAATTGAAATTTGTTTGAAAATCCTGGATATTTTACAAAATTAATATCTCGTCTTTTTCCAGAAAAAACCTTCACTTTTTCGAAAATTTTATCAAAAAGTCCTTCTTTATCAATAATAAATCGAGGTATAGGCGATGGTAATCGAACAATTTGTACCGTCGTTTGATATACTTCTAATGCAAGCATGGCGCCTTCATCAAACACGATATCTGCGATCTCCCATTTTGCATTATTTTCCACATCAACCCCTTGTAAAGAGTTGCTTTTCATTTCTATTGGACGTGAATCAAAGAATGTGAAATTCCTTAGATAGGATGTATTCCAATCAATTTCTCGTTCAAAAGACCAGTGGTTAGCAATAGCCAACTTCTGTAAGCGTATTTGACGTTGGGTAATTCTCTTTTTTACACGACCAGTTATGATTCTTAAAGCTCTATTATGACTTGTAGACGCCACATGATTGTCTAGACCAATTAGTTTTACATCTCCTCCATCATTATCATGAATGCGCTTAAATTCAATCAGGTTTTCCATTATTGTAAGGTCCACCAAACGAGTTTGTGACATATCTATCCGCACAGTTGATCCTGCCGGAATATCACCTAATAGTTTATCAAGTTGTAAAGCATATAAAAAATTTGAAATACCTTTTAACTTAACATCATAAGTGCCATTTTCTAAAACATACACTTTCGAACCAGATTTATAGACTTTTTTAAAGAAGGCCATAAAACCTACCTTGGCTAATAACATTTGTAAAATTAGTGTCACTAAAATACCTCCCACAATTCCATAAAGCAAATCTGTAAATAAGGTAATAATAAGTGTAGACGATAAAAACAATAATTGTTCAACTCCTTGGTCATATGCATGCTTAAAAACTTTGGGTGAAGCTAATTTAAATCCAGTGTGTACCAAAATAGCAGCTAATGCAGCTAATGGAACACTTCTTAAAATTGGTGCCAAAATAAGAACAAATAGAATTAAAAAGATTCCATGATAGAAATTAGACCATTTGGTTTTAGCATTACTATTAACATTAACTGTACTTCTAACAATTACGGTAATAATTGGAAGTCCACCTAGTGCGCCCGAAACCATAGTACTTAATCCAACACCCACTAAATCTTTATTAAGGTTGGTTGTTCGTTTATATGGATCTAACTTATCAACAGCTCGTGCACTAGCTAAGGTTTCAACAGATGCAATCATGGTGATAGACAAAACGGTAAGCCAAAAAGCTGAGGTCCCAATCATACCAAAATCAGGATGCATTATACTATCTAACGGGTTGTCTGGAATATCTATTAATAAATTTGGACCAACATTGTAAGTGTTTCCAAAAAGAGATATACTGTGTTCATTAAAAAAATCAAAACCAAAGACTAGCGGTATCGCTAATAACAAAACCCACATTGGCGCAGGGATAATTCGAATAAATTTATGTTTTATTTTTTTATAAAAAACAAGAACTAAAATCCCGGATAATGCTACCAAAAAAACAAAAGGATTTGCTTCTGGTAATTTATAAAAAATATCTAATAAAGTGCCAATGGTAGTATCAGCATCAGATGTGGTTCCAAGTGCATAATGAGCTTGTTTTGCGAAAATTATAACACCAATTGCGGCTAAAATTCCATGAAGAACAGATGATGGTAATAGTTTAGCAAATCGCCCCATTTTTAGGAATCCTAAAAGAGTTTGAATTCCACCAGATATAACAATTGCAGCTAAAACATAATTAATATTACCTTCTAACACTACTAGACCTCCTAAAATGACTGCAATTAATCCAGCTGCTGGACCATTAATTGCCAAGTGACCTCCTCTAAAAAATGTTGTTACAACTCCTCCAATTATTGCGGAAAGAACTCCGGCCATTGGTGTTACTTCAGAAGCAACAGCAATTCCAAGTGCTAGAGGTAGGGCTACAAGTGAGACGCTTAAGGCTGCGGAAAGATCATTACGCCAATTTTCTTTTAATCCTTTAATTCCAGAAGCAGGCATCGCATTTTTAGTTATCATATTTCAAAAAAAGGTCAATTATGGCATAATATACGTTTTTCAAAAAAATGAAATCATTTAAAAAGCTAAAAAAATAATTTTGTTTTTTCTAGTGGGCTTAACATCAGTAAATTAATACATTATGAATAAATTCATGTTTCTTGAGTTACAATTTCACTTTTCAAACCGACAAAATTCCGTGATATCTTAATAAAGTGCTAAAACCTACCGTGTTCATGGTCATATTTATTAATTTGCAATCATGAATTTATATCCAATAAACGCTGGTAATTTTAAACTTGATGGTGGTGCCATGTTTGGTGTTGTCCCTAAATCACTTTGGACAAGAACTAATCCTGCAGATGCCAATAACATGATTGATATAGCGGCTCGCTGTTTATTAATTGAAGATGGTAATCGATTAATTTTAATTGATACTGGAATGGGAAACAAACAAAGTGATAAGTTTTTTGGATATTATTTTCTTTGGGGAAATGATTCTATTGATAAGTCGCTCAAAGCTCATGGGTTTCATCGTGATGATATTACAGATGTGTTTATGACGCATTTACATTTTGATCACTGTGGAGGAAGTGTTCAATGGAATAAGGACCGAACCGGTTATGAACCAGCTTTTAAAAACGCTCAGTTTTGGAGTAATAAAAATCACTGGGAATGGGCAACACAGCCTAACAAACGGGAAAAAGCTTCTTTTTTAAAAGAAAACATTTTGCCAATGGAAGAAAGTGGACAATTAAAATTTACGTCACTTCCAGAAATAGACATGCTTAAAAATTCAGAACTTGGTTTCGATATTTTTTTTGCTAATGGTCACACCGAAAAACAAATGATTCCTATGATCCAGTATAAAGGCAAAACCATTTGTTTTATGGCAGATTTACTTCCTACTGCAGGACATTTACCTGTGCCATTTGTTATGGGTTACGACACAAGGCCGTTACTTTCATTGGATGAAAAAGAAAAATTTCTCAAAATGGCAGCAGACTATGACTATTACTTGTTTTTAGAACATGATGCACACAACGAAATTATTACTGTGCAGCATACTGAAAAAGGTGTCAGACTTAAAAACGTATACACTACTAATGATATTTTTAATTAAAATGAATAACTGCATTAAATCTTTCGCTTTACCATTTTTCGCTTCAGTATTACTTTCTAGTTGCGGTGGTTCATCAGGTATTATATCTACTCCAGCTGAAAACATAGACCATTCGCCATTGAAAGTATCTCCATTAACCGAAAATGAGCTAAAAACATGGTCGCATTTAGATTTAGTGAAAGACACAATTCCAGGAATGAGTGTTGAAAAAGCATATTCAGACATCATAAAAAATAAAAAAGGGAAAACTGTTATTGTTGCTGTAATTGACTCTGCAACTGATATAGACCATGAAGATTTAGATGATGTATTATGGACAAATAAGGATGAAATTCCGAACAACGGAAAAGATGACGATAATAATGGCTATGTGGATGATATTCATGGCTGGAATTTTATTGGTGACACTTATTATGAGCAATTAGAATATGTAAGATTATTGGTTTCTGGGGACAAACAAAACCCAAGATATACAGAAGCCGGAGAAAAATACAATATCGAATTTCAAAAGTATTCTCAGTATAAAACTCAATCTTCACAATTACTACAACAAGTTGTTGATGCGGATAATGCAGTTTCAAAGTTTTTAAAAAAGAAAGACTACACTAAAGAGGAGGCTTCTGCTATTAAAACCGAAGACAAAGCACTTCAAGAATCGATTGCATTGGTTGGCTATATATTAAGCCTAGATTACGATACGGTTGACGCCTTTAAAAAAGCACTTGAAAAGGATTTAATTACAATTAATACGCGATTAGATTACCACTTAAATAAAAACTTCAAAGGCAGAAAAACAAGTGATGATTCAAATGATTTATCAGATGTTGGATATGGTAATAACAATCCAAGACCAACTATCAAAACTGAAAGCCACGGGACACACGTAAGTGGTATTATTTTAGCAGAACGCGATAACAATAAAGGAGTAAAAGGTGTCGCCAATAACGCAAAATTAATGGCTATACGCACCACTCCCAATGGTGATGAGTATGATAAAGACGTAGCTTTAGCGATTCGCTATGCTGCAGATAATGGTGCGAAAATTATCAACATGAGTTTTGGTAAATCATTTTCACCTCATAGCGATTGGGTAAGAGATGCTATTGTATATGCTGCCACTAAAGATGTACTAATTGTTCATGGTTCAGGAAATGACGCTCACAGTGTAGATGTACATGTAAATTTCCCCAACGATGTCGTTGGTGGAGGACAAGAGATTGCTGATAATTTCATTACGGTTGGCGCTTTAACACCAAGGTATGGTCCGAGTATGGTTGCAGATTATTCTAACTTCGGAAAAATTAGTGTTGACGTATTTGCTCCTGGATCTGAAATTTATTCAGCAACTCCTGAAAACGAATACGAATCGCAAAATGGAACGTCCATGTCAGCTCCAAATGTTGCTGGTGTAGCTGCTTTAATTCGGTCTCAATATCCAAGCTTAACAGCGCCTCAAGTAAAACAAATAATAATGGATTCTGGATTACCAATTAATACTAAAGTTTTAGTTGGCGAATCAAGAGATATTGAAAACCTTAAAGATATCTCAAAATCAGGTAAAATTGTTAATGCATATAATGCTTTAATTATGGCAGCACAAATTACAAATCAATAATTATCAAACTTAAATCCTACTAATGAAACATCTTTTTGTTTTAATATTAAGTATTACTCTTTTTACTTCTGAAGCTTTATCGCAATCACCTCAAATAGAATATAAAACTGATGGGTATTGGCAACAGCAAGCAGACTATACTATGGAGATTGATATGGATGTAACATCGTATCAGTTTGAAGGAAAACAAAACATTATTTATACTAATAATTCTCCTGACGAATTAGATAAAGTCTTTTACCACTTATATTTCAATGCATTTCAACCCGGAAGCGAAATGGATATGAGGGCACAAACTATTCCAGATCCAGATAAGCGGCTTGCTCCAAATATTGGTACTGATGAAGATCCTATTTATGAAAGTAGAATTTCTATACTCAAACCTAATGAAATTGGCTATATCAACGTAAAATCACTTCTTCAAAACGGAAAACAGCTCACTTATGATGTTGTGGGAACTGTTTTAGAGGTTAAATTAAATCAACCCGTTCAGCCTGGAGAAAAGGTTCAATTTGATATGATTTTTGAAGGACAGGTTCCTACTCAAATTCGTCGATCGGGAAGAAACAATAATGAGGGTGTTGCTTTATCCATGTCGCAATGGTACCCGAAATTAGCAGAATATGATGACGAAGGTTGGCATGCTTATTCATACATCGCAAGAGAGTTTTATGGTGTTTGGGGTAATTATGATGTAAAAATCAGCATAGATAAAGATTACACTATAGGAGGAACAGGATATCTTCAAAACCCAAACGAGATTGGTCATGGTTACGAAACTTCAGAAGAAGTACAGCCTTCAAAAGGAGATAAGCTTACCTGGCATTTTATTGCGCCTGATGTTCATGATTTTACTTGGGCTGCAGATCCTGATTACATTCATGATACATTACAAGTTGAAAATGGTCCAATGCTACATTTCTTGTATAAGAATACAATGGCTCCAGAAAAATTGGATAATTGGAAACAACTGCAGCCAAAAGCTGCTGAATTAATGACCTACTACAGTGATTTAGTAGGAACATATCCTTACGAACAATACTCTATAATACAAGGTGGTGATTCAGGTATGGAATATGGAATGTGTACCCTTATTAATGGCGAAAGGGAATTTGAGAAAATGTTTAGGTCTACAGTTTCTCATGAAATGGCTCATACTTGGTTTCAGTTTTTATTAGCCAGTAATGAGGCCAAACACGAATGGATGGATGAAGGTTTTGCAACTTATATCGAATATAAAGCAATGGATGATTTTTATAACGAGAATAAAACAAACCCTTGGGAGAAATCATATACTAATTATAAGAATATAGTAAATTCTGGAATGGAGCAATCACAAACTAATTATGCAGATAGGTATGAATTAAATAAGATTTATACAGCAGCTTCTTATTATAAAGGATGTGTGTTTTTAGCACAATTGGGCTATGTGATTGGTGAAGACAACTTAGATAAAACTATTAAAAAGTACTATAAAGACTTTGTGTTTAAACACCCAAAACCATTGGATATTATTCGTACTGCGGAAAAAATTTCTGGACTTGAACTAGATTGGTATTTAATGGATTTCACACAAACCACAAACGTCATCGATTATACGGTTAAAAGCATTGATAAAAAAATGGTGACACTAGAGCGTTTCGAACTTATGCCAATGCCAATAGATGTTACAGTAACTTATTCTGATGGTACTTCAGAAGATTTTTATATAGCTTTGCGACAAATGCGTGGCGAAAAGCCAACCTCAGCCACCATTCTTGACGATTGGGCCTGGACATTTCCAACCTATACTTTTGAAGCTTCAAAAACCGTGGCATCTGTTCAAATTGATCCGTCGGGTTTAATGGCTGATATATATTTAGAAGACAATACGTTGTCTGTGGTTAAAAAGAACTAGGTTCAGTTTTTATAAAATATTATAACAAATGTTTGGTTTAAGTGTGCTTTTAGTATCTTGGCTCTTACATCTAAAAACGAGATTCAATGCACTTCATAGTGTTCCATATAGATGAATAAACAACAATAATTATCAATTGATTAACCGTAACAATTATTCGTTTTAAAACGTATTATTTGCAAATTAGAAAGCCAAGAAAAGCATTAAATGTCATTTTCATATCCAAAAAAAGAAAAACTAAAAAGTCAGAAGTTAATCGAACAACTATTTTCTGAAGGAAAGTCTGTTTCTGCTTTTCCACTTAGAATGGTATATTTAAAAACCGAGTTTGAAGATGATGTTCAGTTCAAAACTGGCGTGTCAACTAGTAAACGAAATTTCAAAAATGCGGTAGATAGAAATCGTATCAAACGCTTACTAAGAGAAGCCTACAGACTCAACAAAACTGCATATTTTAACAACATTTCTGGGTCTTATGCGTTAATGATTTTGTACATTGGTAAAGATGGAACAGATTTTGATTCTGTTGAAACCAAAATGAAACAACTTTTAGATGCTTTTTCTGAAAAAGTGTCCCAAAACTAAATGCTGAAAATGATGAAAAGAATACTACATAAACGAATTCTCATTCCGCTATTTGCGGTCACTATATTTTTTGGAGGAACTGCTTTCAAAAGCGACTTTTTTGAAATTGCAAAACAAATCGAAATCTTCACAACGGTATTTAAAGAACTCAACATGAATTATGTTGATGATACCAATCCTGGAGATCTAATGGATACAGCGATTAAAAGCATGTTGAATGATCTTGATCCTTATACTAACTATTATAATGAACAAGATGTTGAAGCTTCTAGAATCAATAACTCTGGTGATTATACAGGTATTGGTGCTAATGTATTAACGCTGAAAGATAAATTGGTTATTGTTGAACCTTATAAAGATTATGCTGCTGATAAAGCCGGTTTAAAGGCAGGTGATGAAATTATAAAAGTAGATAATGTCGTGGTTACTGACTTTAAAGATGATGCCGGGAATTTGCTTCAAGGTGCTGCTGGATCAGATGTTAAAGTTACTTACATAAGACAAGGGAAAACTGAATCTGCAACTATTAAACGTGAAGCTGTAGAAATTAATGCGGTTCCACATTTTTCAATGATTGATGAGGAAACAGGTTATATTGTTCTTCGCAAATTCACTCGTAAAGCTTCTTCAGAAACAAAAAGTGCCGTAAGGGCATTAAAAAATCAAGGTGCTAAACAGCTTATTTTAGATCTTAGAGGAAATCCTGGAGGTTTGCTAACAGAAGCGGTTAATGTCACTAATATTTTTGTGCCTAAAAACCAATTGGTAGTAACTACAAAATCTAAAGTTAAAAAATACAACAAAACCTATTACACTCAAAAAGAACCTGTTGATCTTGAAATCCCTGTCGTTGTTCTTATTGATGGCAGTAGTGCATCTGCAAGTGAAATTGTAGCTGGAGCACTTCAAGATTTAGATCGTGCTGTTGTTATTGGAGCTCGAAGCTTCGGAAAAGGATTAGTACAGCGTCCAAAACCATTAATTTATGGGACACAAATAAAGATAACCATATCTCGTTATTACACGCCTTCTGGTCGATGCATTCAAGCATTGGATTATTGGAATAGAGATGAAAACGGAAAAGCAACTCGTGTAAAGCGAGAAAACTACAATGCATTTAAAACTAAAAAAGGTAGAACTGTTTATGATGGTGGTGGAATTCAACCAGATTTAGAATTAGAAGACTCAAAACAGAGTCCTATAACCAATGCTATTTTGGCTGAAAATTTACTTTTTAAATACGCTACAGATTACTATTATAGTCATCCTGAACCAGCAGATGTTACAAAATTTGAATTAACAAGTTCAGAGTTTTCTAACTTTAAAAACTTCTTAAAAAGTAACAACTTTAATTTTGAAACTAAAGCTGAAAAAGCATTTGCTGAAGCCTTTTTAGTTGCTAAAGAAGAAAAAATAGGAACAGCTATTGATTCAGATTATGAAGATTTACTAAATGCCTTAAACACCTATAAAACTCAGGCTATCGATACTAATAAAACGGAGTTATTAGCGTTATTGTCAGACGAGATTGTAAAACGTTATTTTTATAGAGAAGGGCTTTATACATATTATAAAGCAACGAATCCTGAGATTCAAAAAGGAAGGGAAATTCTAAATTCAACCTCTAATTATAAAGGTTATTTAGATTAAAAGCCCTGAAATTTTGATATAAGAATCAAAATAAACTATATTAGAAACCCTGTTTTAAATACAGTATGAAAAAAATAACACTGATTATATTATTTTTTAGTTCGTTTTTGTTTGCTCAAACAAAAATCATGACACATGAGGTATATTTTGAAACTGATCAATTTGAAGTGCCACCAACTGAACACTATAGACTGCTTTTATTTATGTCTGAAATCGAAACACTAGATATTAAAAAAGTATCTATTTATGGGTTTACAGATGATAGAGGTAACGACTCTTATAATCTGGTATTATCTCAAAATAGAGCTAATGCTATTAAAACTATTTTTTCAAATAATGAATTTGACGAATCCATCATTACTAATGTTGACGGAAAAGGAGAGGTGCTTTTAAAACTCGTTAAAGAAGAGGATATACATAAAATTAGAGGGCTTAATCGAAAGGTTGAAATTATTGTTGAGCCTTACAATCCATCACGTGCTAAAAAAGTAGTGAGCAAAAAACCTGAGAAGGTTGAAGATATTATAAAAGGGGAATTAAAAGCAGGTGATAAATTTAAATTAGATAACATTCTTTTTAAAACAGGTTATAGCACGTTATTACCTGAATCTAAGCCAACTCTCGAAAGCTTAGCTCAAGCTTTATTAGAGCGAAAAGATATCTATTTTACCATTCAAGGCCATGTCTGTTGTACTCAAAACAGTAGAGATGCTATTGATAGACAATCTAAAAAGCGAAATCTTTCGGTTGCAAGAGCAAAATTTATATATGATTATTTAGTTAAACAAGGGGTCAATAAACGGCGAATGAAATACGTCGGTATGCGACGTAAATTTCCGTTAGGTGGTGAGCCAAAATTTGACCGTCGTGTTGAGATTTTAGTTACTTATGTTGGTGTGGCAAGTAAACGAAATTAATTTCTAAGCATTCCAATATGCGGAATACCGTCTTCAAGGTACTCCTCTCCTACTTCAAAAAATTCTAAATTATTGTAAAAACGTTTTAAATACGTTTGCGCAGATACTTTGATGGTGTTTACTTGATAATGAGATTTAATAGCCTTAATTGAAGCATTCATAATATCATAACCATATTTATGCTGACGTTCAGAATCTTTAACCACTACTCTACCAATGCTCGCTTCATTGAAATAATAGCCTGGTTTAAAAATCCTGGTATAAGCCACTACATTTTCATCTTTATAACCTATGACGTGTAATGCGTTTTGATCTTTACCATCAATATCCTGATACACACAATCTTGTTCTACAACAAATACTTCACTTCTAAGCTGAAGTATATTATACAACTCTTGAGTAGTTAATTCCTGGAAGGTTTTTACTTTTATTTCTATCATAATATTTTAATCCTGAACAATAACATCTTTATCATCACACTTTCCAAATTCCGGTTGAATGTTTACGTGATTTATTCCGAAGTTATCAAAAACTAGAGATTGAACTTCGCGTAACACGATGTCAAATTGAGATAAGCTGATGTCTTTATGAAAATCAATATGTGCTTCTAAATGAATTTCTTCTTCGTTTAATTGCCAAATATGAATGTGATGTACGTTTTTAATTACCTCTATTTGCTGAACAACTTTAACAATATCTTCTATTTCAATAGATTGTGGAGTAAATAGCATCAAAACTTTAAACGAATCTTTAAGTAAATTGTAACCCATTATAATAAGATACACTGCAATAGCAAAGGTCAACACGCTATCTACCCAAAACATTTGGTAGTATTTCATTAATAAACCGCCAATTAACACTGCCACACTAGCCATCATATCGGTTAATAAATGCAAATAGGCGCTTTTCATATTCATATTAGCTTCACTATCTTTTTTAAGAAGTAAAACACTAAAACCATTTCCTAAAATAGCAACAATTGATAACCAAATAACTAGATTAGATTCAATCTCTTGAGGGTTTTGAAATCGTTTAACAGCTTCAATAATTAACAAAACCGCAACAATAATAAGTGTTGCTGAATTAATAAAAGCTGCTAAAATTTCAGCACGTTTGTAACCAAATGTCTTACTAAGAGAAGCATTCTTTTTAGTAAGCTTATTAGCGATATAACTGATAATTAATGAAACAACATCAGTAAAATTATGCAGTGCATCACTTAATAATGATAAGCTTCCTGAAATTAATCCACCAATTACTTGAGCAACAGTGATCACAATGTTTAATAAGATAGCAATAAACAGGTTTCTACCTTTTAAGTCATTATGAGAATGAGAGTGATTATGAGAGTGTGAATGACCCATTTAACATGAAATAGGTATTTTATTTATACGATTTTGATGACGTCCTCCTTCAAATTCAGTATTTAAAAACGTATCTACTATTTGAATTGCTTGTTGTATGGCCGTAAAACGTGCAGGAATACAACAAATATTAGCATTATTATGTTGCCTAGTAAGTTCAGTAATTTCTTTGGTCCAACAAATCCCAGCTCTTACTTTTTGATGTTTATTAGCTGTCATAGCAACACCATTAGCGCTTCCGCAAATTAGAATCCCAAAATCTACTTTTTCATTAACCACATCTTCAGCAACAGGATGCACAAAATCTGGGTAATCTACACTATCGTTTGTGTTTGTTCCGTAGTTATTAACAGTAAAACCTTTAGCTTCTAAATGTGCTTTTATAGCTTGCTTATACTCGGTTCCTGCATGATCGTTACCTATAGAAATAGTCATAGTTATGAGGTGTTGTTTAAAAGTCTAAAGTTAATAATTGCTTATAAATAAACCGAAGGATAAAACACTTAGTTATTCATAATAATTAAGTTTGGTTTAAAACTGTTGTGCTTAAGAAATAAGTGCTGTTAACATCTCTAGTGATTTGTATTCATTACTTGTTCATATCTTCTTCTAAGTACTTAAAAGTTTTCTTAGGATTATCCAGTAATTTTTACAACCACTAAGTTATAATTGATAACCTAAAAAGTTAGTCATTTCTTTTAGTGAAGTTATCAGTATTCAAATACTAAGATACTAACACTAAAACTTAAAATACTTATTAAATTTTAGTTGTCAACATAGGTTATGAACACCTGTTAATATATTTATAAACTAGCTTTATAATGAGATATTTAGATATAAAATTATTGTTCATTACCTATTCATCGAATTATATAAGTCATATATCAAAACAAAATATTAAAAAGTTATAGCTACTATTAACACACTATAATCATCATCATTTATTTTTTTAAATTTTAAAAGAAAAATGATAATATGTATATATATGTTGATAACTACAAAATGAACTTCGGAATAGTACATCGTTGAAGTCATAACTAATAATGGTAAAGCAACAAAAAAATTAATTATAGAATAGTTTATAATAAATAAAGTGTTATTAGTTTTTTACTAGTTTTTTTGTAAAACTACCTTTATCTGTTGTTATTTTTACTAGGTATAAACCAGATTCTATATAGCTTGTAGAAATATTAGTACTAATAGATTTTAGTATTAATTTTCCTGTGATATCAAATAGCGAAACGTTATTTAAAATAGCTAAATTATTTAATACTATATCTAATTCATCTTTTATAGGGTTTGGACCAACATACACTTTAGATATATCAAAGTCTAAAAGACTTAAAGCATCACAGTCTTCACTGTAAGTATCATCTACATCTTTTTGCCAATAAATATAGATACCTGTACCTGCTGTTGCAGCGTTTGCATCTGCTACAGTAATACAATCTAAGTTTGGTGTGTTAGTGCCACTAAAACCAGTTAATACGCTATTATTACTCAAATCTAAACTACTAAGTGGTGTGTCTGAAGTAATTAAATAAGATAATGCGCTATTCGTACTCACATCTAAACTGCTAAGAGGCATGTTATAAGTAAATAAAGTAGTTAATGCTGTATTTGTACTCACATTTACACTACTTATAGAAGTATTATTAATAGATAAATGAATTAATTCGGTGTTCGTGCTTATATCTAAACTAGTTAACCCAGTATTATAACTGGCTTCTAAATAAGTTAATACAGTATTATTACTAAGATTTAAATCATTTAGAGAGTTACCATCAACATATAATTGAGTTAATGCTATATTATTACTCAGATCTAAACTATTTAAAGACGCTACACTAGCTATTAAAGTGTGTAATGCTATATTATTACTCAGATCTAAACCACTTAATGGATTGCTAGAAATAGATAAATAAGTTAATGCGGTATTACTACTCAAATCTAAACTACTTATTGAGTTGTTATAAGCATATAAATCAGTTAATGCAGTAAAATCCTCTATTCCTGTTAAATCGCTAACTCCAGTAAAACCTAAATCTACTATAGTTACGTTTACTATATTAGCTGTTGGTACTGATCCATCAATTGGAGCTGTATCATAACCTTCGTCAATTAAGTACTGTTCAAAAATTGGATCTGGTATTTGAGTTTGGGAAAATGAATAATTAAAAATGAATAAACTAAAAAAAAATAAGACATGAAGTAATTTTGTTTTCATAATATGTGTTTTTAATTAATAGATTAAAGTTTTGATTTAAAACCTATTACCTTTAAAGCTTTATCCTAAATAAAGCTTTTTTTATGAGACATTTATTAAAAAAAGTATAGTCGGTTATTAATTGTTTATAGATGGTAGTTTATTAACTTTTAAATGAAAATGAAGACATATGTAGATCTGTTTATAACAACTTGTTTTCATTAACTTAACGTTCTCTAAACACGATTAAATAATTAAACCGTAGATTTGCAGAAACTTAATAAGCTCTTCTTCACTTTAATTAAGTTGAATAATAAAAAATTCCTAATACTTTTAGGAATAGAAAATGATTACAAATTATAATGACAAAACGAAAAAAAAAGAAATCCAATAAAGGGATTTCAAACCTTACAAATACAATTCTGAGTATTTTAAAAAAAGACAGAAACAAAACATTTAATTACAAACAAATTGCTGCTATACTTGACGTTAACGATGCAAGTAGTAGAAATCAAATCATAAAAACGCTACATCAACTCAAAGCAAAGCAAGAGATTGAAGAAGTAGATCGCGGTAAATTTAAAGCCATCGTAAATACCGAATATCATACAGGTCGTGTAGATATGGCTTCTAGAGGATCAGGATATATTATTTGTGATGATTTTGAAGATGATACTTATATTGCTTCAAACAATATGAATAGAGCACTTCATGGAGATGAGGTCGAATTTTATGCGTACAAACGCAGAAAACGCGGTAAGCTTGAAGGTGAAGTTACGAGCATCATCAAACGCGCAAAAAGCGAATATGTTGGTGTGATTCAAATTTCAGAAAAAAAGAATTTTGCATTCGTAGTTCCTGATGGAAACAAAATGTATAAAGATATTTTTGTACCTATTAATAAAATTAGTAAAGCCGAAGATGGCGATAAGGTATTGGTATCTTTAGAAGAATGGCCAGAAAAGGCCGATTCTCCAAACGGACGCGTACTTAAGGTTCTTGGTAAGCCAGGAGAACATAATACCGAAATACACGCTATTCTTGCAGAGTATGGATTGCCACTCGAATTTCCGCACGATGTAGAAGAATTTGCTAACAAAATAGATACATCTATTACTAAAGAAGAAATTGCAAAACGTCGTGATATGCGTAAAGATTTAACCTTTACCATAGATCCAAAAGATGCAAAGGATTTTGATGATGCTTTATCATTTAAGGTATTAGATAACGGATTGTATGAAATTGGAATTCATATTGCAGATGTGTCTCACTATTTACAAGAAGATACAATTTTAGATGATGAAGCTTATGAACGTGCAACTTCAGTTTATTTGGTGGATAGAGTAGTACCAATGCTTCCAGAAATCTTATCAAATGGAGCGTGTTCATTGCGACCACATGAAGAAAAATATACGTTTTCTGCAGTGTTTAAAATGAATGAAAAGGCTGAAATTAAAGACCAATGGTTTGGAAGAACTGTAACATATTCTGACGCTAGATTTGCTTATGAAGAAGCACAAGCAATTATAGAACGAAATGTTGCGTTGAATCCAGCTGAAACATCTCAATTAAATAAAATTGATACCACAATCCCTAAAGAAGTTTCTCTTACAGGTAAAGAATACAAAACGAGCCCAGAAATTGCTCAAGCTACTTTAAAATTAGACGAGCTAGCTAAAATTATGCGTCGTAAACGTATGAGTTCTGGTGCTATTTCTTTTGATAAAGTTGAAGTAAAATTCAATTTAGATGAAGAAGCTAATCCAGTTGGAGTTTACTTTAAAACAAGTAAAGACGCTAATAAATTGATTGAAGAATTTATGTTATTGGCTAATAAAAAAGTTTCAGAATTTGTAGGTAAACAAAATCCGAAGAAAACATTCGTATATCGTGTTCATGACGAGCCAGATGAGAGTAAATTAGCTTCATTACAAAATGTAGTAGGTCGATTTGGATATAAATTAAACTTTAAAGATCGAAAGAGTGTTGCGTCTTCATTGAATAATTTATTAAAAGAAGTAAATGGTAAAAAGGAACAAAATCTAGTAGATACACTTACAATTCGAACGATGAGTAAGGCTGAATATACGACTCAGAATATTGGACATTACGGATTAGCATTTGATTATTACAGTCACTTTACTTCGCCGATTCGCCGTTATCCTGATGTGATGGCACATCGTTTATTACAAACTTATTTAGATGGAGGAAAATCTGCTAATGAAGATGTTTATGAAGATAAATGTAATCACTCTAGTAGAATGGAATATTTGGCCACTAAAGCCGAACGTGATTCTATAAAATACATGCAAATTCGTTTTATGGAAGATCATAAAAATGAAGATTTTGTTGGTGTAATTTCTGGAGTTACAGATTGGGGAATTTATGTTGAAATCATACAGAATAAATGTGAAGGCATGGTAAGTGTTAGAGACATGAAAGACGATCATTATGCTTTTGATGAAGATCATTATGCATTAGTTGGTAAAAACTCTAAAATCATGTACCAACTTGGAGATGAGGTTGTTGTTAGGGTTAAAAACACCGATTTAGTTAAAAAGCATTTAGATTTCACACTAATAGGTAAGCACCAACAAGACTAAATATTTTATTCTAATACAAAGAAATTTAAGTTATGATTCTAACGACAACAAATAATATTGAAGGGTTTAAAATTACCGAATACAAGGGTATTGTATCAGGTACTTCTTCTGAGATTAAAACAAAATTCTCCTTTAAGAATGATAAAAACATGGAGATTATTGAAGATATTATGAGTGAGGCTAAAGAACAAGCTTTTCAAAAACTTCAAACCAATGCTAGCAAATTAAAGGCAAATGCTGTTGTGGGAATTAGTGTAGATATAGAAACAGTTAGTGGTTCATACTTTTTTGTTTCAGTTACAGGAACCGCTGTTTCTGTAGCTTAGTTTTATTAATTCATTTAAAACTGTAACATTTTTGTTTCTGTACACTCTTTAATAACAGAAACCAGAAAGAAACACATAAAATTATATTCAAATGAAAACTATTTTAACGATTGCATTATTGGTGGTTACATCTGTATTAACAGCACAGAACCCAAAAGAAAAAGGAGTAGGTGACTTTACTGAAGTAAAGGTATTTGACTTAATTGCAGTCAACTTAATTAAAAGTGATGTTAATAAAGTAGAAATAACTGGAGACGATATTGAAGATGTAGAGGTAATCAATAAAGACGGAAAGCTAAAAATTAGAATGAAGTTTGATAAATCCTTCAATGGAGAAAGAACATTTGTAGCTGTGTATTACACGAAATTAAATGTTATTGATGGTAATGAAGGTGCTTTTATTTCTTCAAATGAATTAATCACTCAAGATTATATTGAGCTCAGAGCACAAGAAGGTTCGCGTTTAAAAATAGGTTTGGATGTTGATAAAGTTGATATAAGAGCTGTTACAGGTGGTATTATTGAAACCAGAGGAAAAGCTACATCGCAAGATATTACCTTAAACACAGGAGGTATTTATGAAGGTAAATCTTTTGAGACTAAAAATACGACTGTAAGCATTAAAGCTGCTGGTGAAGCAGATGTTCATGCATCAAAACTTGTCAATGCTAAAGTATTAGCAGGTGGTGATGTTTATGTTTATGGAAACCCAGAAAGCATCAAAGAAAACACAACTTTTGGAGGTCGTGTTAAACGCATGAACTAATCCTTGAGCTATTAAGCTGAGAAAACGTCTTTTTTTATTAGTTTTGTAGGAAAGCTATTTCCTAAATATGTTTGATGATATTTTAGCAGCTATTCCTTTCGGAATTATCCTTGCATTCACTATTGGTCCAGTATTTTTCGTACTGCTAGAAACTAGTGCTACCAAAGGATTTAAAAGCGCTTTAATTTTCGATTTAGGAGTTATAGTAGCAGACATTGTCTTTATTCTTTTGGCGTTTTACAGTACCAATATGCTTATTGATAAAATAAAAGACGATCCAAATTTCTTAATTTTTGGAGGCGTACTGCTGTTGGTTTATGGCATTATTTCTTTCATAAAAACTTCTAAATCATTTAGATCTATTGTTAGAGAGTATCATAAAGTTGAAATTGAAAAGAATGCTTTCGGTAAACTTTTTATTAAAGGCTTTTTACTCAATTTTATAAATATTGGTGTACTTATAGGTTGGTTAGGTTTTATTGTTATTGGAAGCTCAATCACAGAATCCGAAAACGGTGTAACTGTTTTTATTGTGACGATGCTAACGGTTTACTTCCTAACAGATTTAGTTAAAATTGCAGCAGCTAAACGATTAAAAAACAAGCTTACACCACGTCTTATCTATAAAACAAAAAAAATTATTGCACTTGTAGTGCTAGGTTTCGGAGTCTTATTATTGGTTCAAGGTTTATTTCCTGCAGGAAAAGAACGACTACAAGAAGAAATTGAACATCGTTTATAATTTATTTAAAACTGATGGCTAAAACCGAATATCGCATTTACGTTGTCGAATTATCTAAAAGAGTATTTACTGAAAATAGGAAATTTAGAGAAGCTAACCCTCAATTTAATGGCGTTTTAGAATGTCTCTATGTTGGGATGACAAGTAAAACACCTAAAGAGCGATTCGAACAGCACAGAACGGGCTATCGAAATAAAAAGGGATATAAGTTATCTTCAAATATTGTAGAGAAATACGGATCGTACTTACGACCAAGTCTTTACAATCATATTTCGCCATTAGCAACTAGAGCAGAAGCATTAAAAATGGAAGAAACATTAGCTTTAGAATTAAGAAGACAGCGATATGCAGTCTGGTTTAATTAAATTTTCATAAAATTTTAGACATAAAAAAACCTCCAAGCATAAACTTGAAGGTTCTTGAGGCGTCTAGCGGATTCGAACCGCTGTAGATGGTTTTGCAGACCACTGCCTAGCCACTCGGCCAAGACGCCTTTTATACCTTTTCTAAAAAGGTAGCTCGTTATTTCTAGCGAGTCAGCAAATGTAAAAAAAATAACCATTTTACACTATTAACCCTTACTTTTTTCTTCTTTCGGTCATTTTTATCGTTACCATTTCAACATCACCACCTATTGGAGGGTTTAATTTACTCACACTAATGGTCGCTTTTTTAACTAATGAATCCTCTTTAAATATACGTTTTAAAATACGTTTTGCTACAGTTTCTAAAAGCTTTGAAGGGTGTTGCATTTCCTCTTTCACGATTTTATTTAAAAGTACATAGTCAACAGTATCTGATAATTCATCAGTTTGTGAGGAGGTTTTTAAATGCGCTTTTACTTTTAAGTCAACACGGTAATCACTTCCTATTTTTGTTTCTTCTTTTAAGCAACCATGATGTGCATAAACACGTATGTTTTCAACTTTTATGATTCCCATCTCTAATTTGTAAAAAAGTCAAATACATTACTTAAGCCACTTGTTTTGGTCTTATAAAACTCAGTATAAGTGCATCGCTCACAGATTACACTTGTGAATTTTTGATTTTGTATGTCAAATATTTTCGAGAGCGTTCCTCCTGTTGCTCTCATTTGTCCTGTTTTGTATGTTCTGTTATCACACTTAGGACATTTGTAGTTTACGTGTTCCATGGGTTTTAATTTTCTATAAAATTAATCAAACTAGAATAGATTTATAACCAATAAAAGGGATATTTACTTAATTTTGTGCAATAATTCTGTAGAGATGTCTGAAGAAACAAAATCGCTTAATTTTATTGAGCACATTATAGAAGAAGATTTAGCAAATGGTTTGTCAAAAGATAAGCTTCGTTTTCGTTTTCCTCCCGAACCTAATGGATATTTACATATCGGTCACACTAAAGCCATCGGAATTAGTTTTGGTTTAGGTGAAACATATAATGCGCCAGTTAACCTTCGTTTTGATGATACCAATCCAGCCAAAGAAGAACAAGAATATGTTGATGCTATTAAGCGTGATATTCAATGGTTAGGATATGAATGGGCAAATGAATTTTACTCTTCAGATTATTTCCACAAGCTATATGATTGGGCAATTCAACTTATAAAAGATGGAAAAGCTTATATAGATTCTCAGTCAAGTAAAGCAATGGCTGAACAAAAAGGAACGCCAACACAGCCAGGTGTTGATGGTCCTTATCGCAATAGAACTGTAGAAGAGAATCTTGAGTTGTTCGAGCGAATGAAAAGCGGTGAGTTTGATGAAGGATCACATATTCTTCGAGCAAAAATAGACATGCAGCATCCAAATATGCTAATGCGTGATCCTATCATGTATCGTATTTTGAAGAAGCAGCATCACAGAACAGGTGATGAATGGTGTATTTATCCAATGTATGATTGGACACATGGCGAAAGTGATTATATCGAACAAATTTCTCATTCATTGTGTTCTCTCGAATTTAAGCCTCATAGAGAGCTTTATGATTGGTTCAAGGAACATGTTTATGGTTATGCATCAGAAGCGCTTCCAATGGCTCCTAAGCAACGTGAATTTGCACGATTAAACTTGAGTTACACGATTATGAGTAAACGTAAATTACTCAAACTCGTAGAGGAAGGCCTTGTTTCTGGTTGGGATGACCCTAGAATGCCAACAATTTCTGGATTGCGTCGTCGTGGTTATACACCAAATTCTATTCGTAAATTTATTGAAAAGGTAGGCGTAGCAAAACGTGAAAATGTGATTGATGTTTCACTTTTAGAGTTTTGTATACGAGAAGATTTAAATCAATCAGCGCCAAGAGTTATGGCTGTTTTAGATCCTGTGAAATTAGTAATTACTAATTATCCTGATGATAAAGAGGAGTGGTTTGAAGCAGAAAATAATCCTGGAGACGAAAAAGCTGGTTCTAGAAAAGTACCATTTTCTAAAGAATTATATATTGAACGCGACGATTTTAAGGAAGAAGCAAGTAACAAATTCTTCAGATTAAAACTTGGTAGCGAAGTACGACTAAAAAACGCTTATATAATTAAAGGTGAAAGTGTTGTTAAAGACGCAAAAGGTAACATTAAGGAGATTCATTGTACATATTCAACAGACACCGAAAAGAGAATAAAAGGAACATTACATTGGGTATCAATAAAGCACGCTATAAAAGCTGAAGTTAGGGAATATGATAGATTATTTGTGGATGAAGCTCCAGATAGTCACCAAGACAAAGATTTCATGGAGTTTGTTAATCCTAATTCATTAAAAACTATCGAAGCATTTATTGAGCCAAGTCTTGCAGATGTGAAAGTTGGTGATCCCTTTCAATTTCAACGCTTAGGATATTTTAATGTTGATGATGATTCTACAGCTGAGCATTTAATATTCAATAAAACAGTTGGTTTAAGAGATTCATGGGCAAAACAAAAGCCAAAACCTCAACAAAATCAAAATAAACCTCAGCAACCACAACAAAAGCGGCCAGCGATTGAAGTGATTAAGCAACTTGGTAAGAAGTACACAAATGTACCAGAAGCAAAACAGGAAAAGTCAAGAGCTGAAATTTTAAAATTAGCAGAAGAAGTTAGCTATGACGATCTGCAACCATTATTTAATACTGCAGCAAAAAAAGCAGGCACTCGTATTGCAACAATGATTACGTTAAGTGTTTTATTAAAAAACGGTCAAAAACGAAATGAAGATATCGATGCTTTTATAGAAAAGGCAAAAGAAGATAGTAATGATTTATTGGTAGCAGAAGCTAATTTAGTTTAATATACCGAAAACCTTTAAAAGCCCATAAGACTAATGTTTTATGGGTTTTCCTTTTCAAATATCCTTGCTAAACGTTAAAAATTAAACCCTATAAACGATTTTAAGTATATTTATGTCACTAACTATAATCAATTTACATCATGGAATTTAATTATTTAGCAATTTTTGTTGCTGCAATCGTACCTATTGTTTTAGGCTTTATTTGGTATAATCCAAAAGTTTTTGGAACCGCTTGGGCTCGTGAAGCTGAAATGACAGAAGAAAAAATGAAAAGTGGTAATATGCCAGTTATTTTTTTAGTGTCATTAGTATTATCTTTTATTCTTGCTTTTTTTCTTCAAGCACTTACAAACCACCAAATGGGAGCTTTTAGCTTAATGGGTGGAGATCCTACTTTAGCAAAACCGTCTTATGAGGCGTTTATGGCTGATTATGGAAACGTTTTTAGAACCTTTAAGCATGGCGCTTTACATGGAGCCATTGCTGGTATATTTATGTATTTACCTGTAATTGCAATTAACGGAATGTTTGAACGTAAAAGCTGGAAATATATCCTTATTAACGGAATGTATTGGACAATATCCTTAACGATAATGGGAGCCATTGTTTGCGGTTGGTTATAATTTTGTAACATAAAAGAATTTTAAAGACTGATAACTTAAGTTTTCAGTCTTTTTATTTTATCATATTGACACACTTTAAATTATATAATTCAACATCAGACTTGCCTCAAGCTTGGAATACGCTTCCTACGCATGATGTATTCTTAAAAACACCGTTTCTTAAGGCGCTTGAAAATTCTAGTCCGAGTAATTTTTCTACTTACTTTTTGGGTGTTTATCAAGAAGAGAAATTAGTAGGTATTGCTATTATTCAACGTGTTCAAATGTATTTAGATGATGTGTTTAGAAAAACCTCTAATCAGTTTTTTAAACGCTGCGGAAAATTCCTCATCTCAAAGATTGTAAAAGGCAATGCTTTAATAGTAGGAAACCTTATGCATACAGGACAACATGGTTTGTATTTCAATTCCGAATCTATCTCTCAAGATGTTTTTTTAGATCAAGTTTCTAAAGGGTTGCATGAGCTTGCAAAAACAATTAAGGATCAATTCGGTAAAAAAATAAGAATCATAGGGTTTAAAGATTATTTTGAAAATGATTCATTTCATTCTAGTAGAGATTTCTTCCGGAAAGAAAAGTTATACAAAGCTCAGGCACAACCAAACATGATTTTCGATGTCAGGGATAGTTGGTCTTCGCCAGAAACTTATATTGCGGATTTTAATAAAAAATATCGAAGACGGTTTAAGACTGCCCGTAAAAAAAGTCAAGGTATTGAGTGTAACGAGTTCAATTTGGAAGACGTTGAAAATCACTCTGGTGAAATTTATAGATTATATGAAAACGTGTCTGACAACGCAGGTGTTAATTCGTTTAAACTACACGAAAACCATTTCTTTCAACTCAAAAAAGAGCTTAAGGACGACTTTAAACTATATGGTTATTTTTCAGGTGAAGAACTAATAGGTTTTTATTCATTTATTAAAAACCACGACAAACTAGAGACCTACTTTTTAGGATATAATCAAGAGTTGCAACACCAATATCAAATGTATTTAAATATGTTGTTTGATATGGCCTCTTTCGGAATTCAACACCAGTTTAAGCAAGTTATTTTTGCGAGAACCGCTATGGAAATAAAGAGTTCAATTGGCGCGAAACCATACAATATGCATATTTATTTAAAGCATACCAATAACATTATAGCCAATACCGTTTTAAAACTGATTGTAAAATATGCCAATCCAGTAAGGGATTGGGATGAGAGACATCCTTTCGCTCAAAACTCGATTATTACCAAACCTTAATTTTCTTCTATAACTTCGGTTGTTAATTGATCATCTGGAATTTCTAGTTTGGTTTGGAAGTCAGAGAATACCATATTCATCATATTTGGATTCTTAAGCTGTTTAGCCTCAATAAAGCACCAATATTGTGCTTCTGAATTATAGATTCCTAGCAAGTAACTTTTTGATTTAATTCTCTTGTCATTCATTTTCATCACATTGTAGCCTTCAACAATACACCTATGCTGATCTTGTTCGAATACAATTTCAGAAACATTTAATATATCTGCTTTTTCAAAGACAAATCCTTGAGAATTTAAATCATCAAAGGTTTTCTTTAACATTGGAATAGCCTGTTCTTGACCTCCCATTAATTCCACAACCTTAGGAAGAGTGTGCTTTAATACCGTTTTAAAATCCTGGTCTAAAGTGGCTTTACTTGTGGTTTTAGCATCTCTTAAGGCACCCTCTTTTGTTTGAGAATGCCCTAAGCTAAAACTGAGTAATGCTATAAAAAGAAACGCATTAATTCTATTCTTCATCTTTTTTTCTTGAATTTTTCATAGCCTCACCAATTTGATTACTTGCCGTAAAACTAGCAACCATATCATTTAGCATTTCGCTTCCAGCTTGAGGTGAATTTGGCATTAAAATCAAGTTACTATTTGTGTGTTGACCTATAGATTGCAAGGTGTCGTAGTGTTGTGTTACAACAATAAGTGCAGAGGCTTCTTGAGAATTGATGCCTACTTTATTTAATACTTCAACCGACTCTTCCAAACCACGAGCAATTTCACGACGTTGATCAGCAATACCTTGTCCTTGTAAACGCTTACTTTCAGCTTCAGCTTTTGCTTTTTCTACAATTAAAATACGAGCTGCATCACCTTCAAACTGAGCTGCAGTTTTTTCTCTATCTGCCGCATTAATTCTGTTCATCGCTTCTTTTACCTGTGCATCTGGATCTATATCAGTTACTAAGGTTTTAATAATATCGTAACCATATTCAGCCATCGCATCATTTAATTCAGATTTAACCGCAATAGCAACATCATCTTTACGAACAAAAACATCGTCTAATTTCATTTTAGGCACTTCGGCACGAACAACATCAAACACATAAGATGTTATTTGATCATGCGGATAATCAAGTTTATAGAACGCATCATAAACTTTTTCTCTAATCACTTTGTATTGCACAGACACTTTTAAACGCACAAACACATCATCTAAAGTTTTAGTTTCTATAATAACATCTAACTGCTGAATTTTCAAACTTAGTCTACCAGCAATGCGATCTACTAAAGGTATTTTAAGCTGTAATCCAGATTGCCTAGTACTATTAAACTTACCGAAGCGTTCAATAATAGCGGCTGTTTGTTGTTTAACAACGAAGAATGACGAAATCAATACGATTAAGCCGAAAAATATAATTGGAATTAAAATAAATTCACCCATAACAAGTTTTTTTAAATGGTTAAGAAAATAATCAGTTACTAAATTAAGTTATATTTGCTCAAATCACACACTTTAGAGATGCAAAAGAAGCAGTTTATTATATTAGTAGTGTTTTGTGTTGCTTTTGTTACAATATCGACAGCACAACATAAAAGATACACGATAAAAAACGGAATAGGATTTGTTGGAGGATTAACCCAATATGATATTACAACCGATAACTTTAAAACTAAAAGCGGTTCAGGTTTTCTAGGAGGCATGGTTGCAACAGTTGATATTCCTCACAAGTGGTTTACTGTAAGCTATGGTTTGCAATTATCTCAAAATTCAATTGAAATTGAAGGTCGATCTACTGCAACATCGAAAAACATCGAAATGTTAGAATATGATTTAATGGCTGTTCAGTTGGCATTTATGCTTCACGTGAAACTAATAAGTAATAATCTTACTCTAGATGTAGGACCACAACTTCAATACAATGGTCAGTTAGATCTTAAGAGCAGTAGTCAAGAAGAATTTTTTATTAATGGTTATGATGCATTGTTAGCTGAAGACATAAGCGATATTTCTCCTTTTAATGTCAATGGAGTAGTAGGAGCAACAGCTGGCATTGGTAATTTTAAGCTAAGAGCAACCTATAGCTACGGATTTACAAATATTTTCAATAAACTCAATGACGAGGATTTAACAACTACTCCTTCTTCTGAAAAGTTTGAGGGTAACCAAACCATGCTCGCCTTTTCGTTGATGATTACGCTTTAAATTGACTTTATAATAGCGTCAATACGATTCAATGTTTCAGTTTTTCCAATCATAAAAATAATATCAAAAACATCTGGACCTTGCAGAGCTCCAACAAGAGCTAGTCGTAAAGGCATCATTACTTTCCCAAAACCAATTTCGTTAGAAGTAATCCATCCTTTTATAGTATTTTGAAGGTTTTCAACCGTGAAGTCTTCTAAGCTATCAATTAAATCTTTGACAGTAGTTAAAATTTCAGCCGTATCCTCTTTTAGGGCCTTTTTTGAAGCTTTTTCATCATAAGAAATAGGGGCAACAAAGAAGAAGTGACTTAAGTCCCAAAAATCACCAACAAATGTCGCGCGTTCTTTAACCAAAGCAACTACCATTTCGATGTATTGTGAGTCAATTTCAATTAATTCAGTTCTCGAATTTTTGAATGCATCAGCTAAACCATTATTGTCTTGAACTTGCATATAATGATGATTAAACCACTTAATTTTATCTGGATCAAAACGGGCTCCAGCTTTATTTACACGGTCTAAATCAAAAGCATTAGTTAATTCTTCTAGGTTAAATATTTCTTGTTCAGTACCTGGATTCCAGCCAAGAAAAGCCAAGAAGTTAATCATTGCATCAGCAAAATAACCGTCTTCTTTATAACCTCTTGAAGTATCTCCAGATTTTGGATCTGTCCATTCTAAGGGAAATACAGGAAAACCTAATTTATCACCATCTCGCTTACTTAATTTTCCTTTTCCTGTTGGCTTTAGTATTAATGGTAAATGTGCAAATTGTGGTGTTTCCCAGCCAAAAGCAGTGTACAATTGATAGTGCAATGCTAAAGATGGCAACCATTCTTCGCCACGGATCACATGAGAAATTTCCATTAAGTGATCGTCAACAATATTTGCTAAGTGATAAGTTGGCATTCCATCACTTTTAAATAAAACTTTATCGTCTAAAACATTGGTGTCAATTTTAATATCACCACGAATAATATCTTTAAGACGTAAAATTTCGTCTTGAGGTGATTTAAACCGAATCACATAATTGTCACCAGCATCTATTTTTGCTTTTACCTCTTCTTTAGTAAGAGATAAAGAGTTACTTAATTTTAACCTGTTATGCCAGTTGTAGATAAAGGTTTTTCCTTTAGCTTCGTGATCTTTTCTATGAAAGTCTAAAGTTTCAGCAGTATCAAACGCATAGTATGCATGACCTTTTTCGATTAATTCATTTGCATATTGCTTATATAAATGCTTACGTTCGCTTTGTCTGTAAGGTCCAAATTTTTCATTCTTGTTTGGCCCTTCATCAAACGGTATGTTACACCAATTTAAGGATTCAACAATGTAATCCTCAGCACCTTCAACATATCTATTTTGATCGGTATCTTCAATACGTAGTATGAAAGTTCCGTTATGTTTTTTTGCAAACAAGTAGTTAAAAAGGGCTGTTCTCACACCTCCAATATGTAAAGGTCCAGTTGGGCTTGGTGCAAAACGCACACGAACGTCTTTGGTCATGGTTTTTATTTTATGACTGCAAAGGTAAAACGATATTTATGAATAGAAATGGTTAAGTTAAAATCATTTCCTTAGGCACACGTTTATTCATAATCCTAAACCATAAAGGAGGAATCATTGCTAGAACCATAGAGGTTGGATATCCAAATGGCATTTGCGGACTTTCGTCATGGCAATCTAATATTTGATACTTTTTAGATGATTTGAAGTGGTGATCGCTATGTCTTGTTAGTTCGTATAACACAATTCTACCAATGACATGATTTGAATTCCAAGAATGCATTTCTTTAACACGCTCGTATCGACCAGATTTGGTTTTTAATCGCATTAATCCATAATGTTCAATATAGTTTACTGATTCAAGGAGAAGAATTCCAATAATTCCTGCGGAAACAGCAAACAATAATCCAATATTTCCGAGTAAAATGAAAATAGTTGCTAAATAACTAATTTGAAAAATCGTATACCAAAACATATCGTTTTTTAAAGAAAAGAACCTTTGATTATTATTTGTTAATAGTTTGTTCTGAATTTTCCAAGCACCAACATATTGCCTATAAATAGAGGTAAACCAAAAAGAATACACCGTTTGATTATATCTTGCAGTTGCTGGATCTTCGGGAGTTGCAGCATGTAAATGGTGACCAAAATTATGTTCAATGTAAAAATGCATATAATGTGAAGGCAGGAGTAAAGCCTTACCAATAAAACGCTCGTTTGTATTTTGTCTGTGGCCAAGTTCGTGTGCGACATTAATTCCGTTTACACTTAAGACAATACCAACAGTAATAATCATTCCTGTAAGTTCATAAGTTTCAATAACTGATGTGGCTGCTTGATATATTCCAAAGAATAATAATCCGTAAACGACAGGAAAGTTGAGGTATAATAACCAATCAAAAACGGTTTGCTTTAATTTGTGGTCTGCATCTTCCGAAGACAGGTTACTAGGTTCAACCGGAAAAACAACCTCTAGCAAAGGGATCATTACAAAAGCGTAAATGGGAGTTAAAAACACGAAACTTCCTTTAAAATATAATCCTAAAAAAGCAACAAGTGGTATGGAGAATGCAGCGAGATATTTTAAGTCTTTCATACAAATGGTAATGCGAGTTGGTCTTTATTTTAACACAACTCCTCGAAATTAACAGAAACTTACCAAATTTAGGCATTTGCAGGTTAAAATAAAATTGTAGTTTAGTGAGTTAAATAGTTAATGTTGAATAATTTCAAGAACATACAATCCAAATTAGAACAATTCATTAGGAGATTCTATACTAATGAATTAGTCAAAGGCGCTATTTTGTTTTTCGCTATTGGCTTGTTGTATTTAATTGTGACCTTGTTAATTGAGTATTTCTTGTGGTTAAACCCAACAGCTAGAACTATTTTGTTTTGGGTTTTTATCAGTGTTGAATTAGCATTATTTACAAAGTTTATTGCGTTTCCATTAGCGAAATTATTCAAACTTAAAAAAGGTATAGATTACGAGGAGGCTTCTCAAATTATTGGAAATCATTTCCCTGAAGTAAGTGACAAGCTACTAAACGTGCTTCAGCTAAATCATAATAATACCCAATCTGAACTTCTTGAAGCAAGTATCGAACAGAAATCGTCTGAATTAAGTCCGATTCCATTCAAACTGGCTATTAATTTTAATAAGAACACCAAGTATTTAAAATATGCCGCAATTCCAATCGCAATTTTACTAGTATCATATTTTACGGGTAAAATAGATTGGTTTAGTGATAGTTACGATCGAGTCATTAATTATCAAACAGCTTACGAGCCACCTGCGCCTTTTCAGTTTTTTGTTGCTAATGAAGATATGAATGCTATAGAAAACAAAGAGTTTAAACTTATTGTTAACACTGCAGGTGATGTCGTTCCGGAAAATGCTCAAATTCATTACAATGGTCAATCCTATTTCCTTCAGCAGTCGGCTCCAGGTCAATTTGAATATTTATTTCCTCAGTTAAAAGATGCTTTGAGTTTTAATTTGTCGGCTAACGAAGTGCGTTCAAAAGATTACAGTGTCAATGTGATTAAAGTGCCTACTTTAGTGAATTTTGAAATGGTTTTAGATTATCCAGCCTACACTCAAAAAAGAGATGAGATTTTAAAGAGTACAGGGAACTCAACAATTCCCGAAGGAACAAATGTTACATGGAAAGTATCTACGCGATCTACAGATGATGTGGCTTTATATTCTAAGGACACGATTAATTTTAAAAATTTAACCGAAGGAAAGTTTGAAGCGACTAAACGTATTTATAATAATACGGATTATAGCATTAGTACAAGCAATGCAAATCTTAAAGACTATGAGAATTTGGCATTTTCATTAAACGTTATTAAGGACAGTTATCCTGAGCTTAATCTAAAGATGGAAAGAGATTCTATAGATAATCAAACACTTTATTTTTTCGGTCAAGTTAGTGATGATTATGGGTTGAGTAAGTTGCGATTGGTGTATTATCCATCAACAAACCCGAGTGAAAAGTCATTTGAGAATATACCTATAGCAAAATCAAATTTTGATGAGTTTGTAAGCGCGTTTCCAAATCAGTTGAATTTAACTGACGGCGTAGATTATGAATTCTATTTTCAAGTATTCGACAATGATGCTATTCATAATTATAAAAGCACAAAGAGCACTGTTTACAATTACAGAAAACTAACCAAGGAAGAAGAAGAGCAAAAACTACTTCAGGAGCAAAATGAAACAATAAAAGATATAGGTAAAACGTTCGAAAAGCTTAAAGAACAGGACAAGAAACTTGAGGAGTTTTCTAAAACCCAAAAGGAAAAGGAAGAGTTAAATTTTAATGACAAAAAGAAGTTTGAAAATTTCTTAAAGCGTCAAAAAGAGCAAGAGCAACTCATGCAAAATTTCAATAAAAAATTGAAAGAAAACCTTGAGGAGTTTCAAAACGAAAACGAAGAAAAGGACCAGTTTAAAGAGGATTTAAAACAACGTCTTGAGGAGAATGAAGAACAACTCAAGAAGGACGAAAAGCTTTTAGAAGAACTTGAGAAAATGCAAGAGAAAATCCAAAAGGAAGAACTTTCTCAAAAACTTGAAGAATTAGCGAAACAGAATAAAAACAAAGAGAGAAGTTTAAAACAACTTTTAGAGCTAACAAAACGCTATTATGTAGCCAAGAAAGCCGAAAAACTACAACAGGAGTTGGAGGAATTGGCCGAAGAACAGGAGAAATTGTCTGAAGAAAGCGAAGAAAACAACACGAAAGAAGAGCAGGAAAAACTAAATAAAAAGTTTGAAGATTTCCAAAAGGAAATGGATGAACTTCAGAAAGAAAATAAGGGTCTTAAAAAGCCAATGGAATTACCTCAAGATAAACCAACGGAGGAATCTATAAAGCAAGACCAACAGGAGGCAACGGATGCTTTAGAGCAAAAAGAACAAGAAGAACAAGAAGAGAAAGATCCTGGCGAAAAGGGTGAACAAGGTGAACCAGGAGAAAAACCAGAAAGCCAACCTCAAGATTCGCAGGAAAAAGCAAAGAAGAAACAAAAGCAGGCCGCTCAGAAAATGAAAGAAATGAGTGGGCAAATGGCTCAAATGATGCAAATGGGAGGTGGAGATCAGGCGCAAGAAGATGCAACCATGCTTAGACAAGTTTTAGATAATTTAGTGTTGTTCTCGTTTGATCAAGAAAATTTAATGGATCAATTTAAGAGCATAGAAATTAACCACAACGAATATGGAAAGTTCTTAAGAAAGCAGAGTAATTTGAGAGAACATTTCGAACATGTTGATGATAGTTTGTTTGCATTATCATTAAGGCAACCAAAAATTTCGGAACAAGTCAATAAACAAATTACAGAAGTGTTTTTTAATATTGACAAGTCACTCGGACAATTGTCTGAAAATCGATTATATCAAGGGGTCGCTGCTCAACAATATACTATTACAGCTACGAATGAGCTGGCTAGCTTCTTAAGTGATATTCTTGATAATATGAATGCTCAAATGAAGCCTTCAATGGGTAAAGGAGGAGGCGATATGCAATTGCCAGATATTATCATGAGTCAAGAACAGTTGAATGGGGAAATGAAGGACGGCATAAAAAAAAGCGAGCAAGGAAAACCAAAGGATGGAGAAGGTGAAAAGGAAGGTGAAAAGGGTAAAGAAGGTGAAAAAGGTAAAAAAGGTAAAGAAGGTAAAGAAGGTGAAGATGGAGAGGGCGGAGAAAACGGAAATTCCCAAGGTGATGGAGAAGGTAGTAATGAAGACCTTAATGGCGAATTATATCGTATTTATCAACAACAACAACAACTACGTCAGGCTTTAGAAAACAAACTAGGAGAATTAGGTAAGCAAGGCGACGGAAAGAAGCTTTTAAAAGATATGGAGGAAGTTGAATTGGATCTAATAAATAAAGGGTTTACAAACCAAACTCTTCAAAAAATGATGGACCTACAACATCAACTGTTGAAAATGGAAAATGCGACGTTTATGCAAGGCGAAGATAATAAGCGTAAATCCGAAACAGATAATACTACTTTTAAGAACACAACAAATAACAAGTTGCCTACCGCAAAAGAGTATTTCAACACTACTGAAATTTTAAATAGGCAAGCACTACCTTTGCAGGACGTTTACAAAAAGAAAGTCCAAGAGTATTTTAAAAAAACAAATGATCAGCTTTAATTACGAAACCGATTTTGAGTTATCCAATGAAAATGAAATTTCGACATGGATTTCTGGCGTTATTATTTCAGAGAATTGTCGAGAAGGAGAGATTAATTATATCTTTTGTACCGATGATTATTTGCATGAAATTAATATGAAATACCTTAATCACGATACCTTAACTGATATTATTAGTTTTGATTATTCTGTAGGAAAAGAATTACATGGTGATGTTTATGTATCTGTAGATAGAGTTGCTGATAACGCTAAAGATTTTAAGGTTTTATTTAGTGAAGAATTGAATCGAGTTATGGTTCATGGCGTTCTTCATTATTGTGGATATAAGGACAAGACTGATGATGATAAATCTGTAATGCGTTCTAAAGAAGATTTCTACATAAAGCAACTGTCTTAATATATTAGTATTTAGACGTATATTTGCAAACTGAAAATTTCGAAAACCTAATGTTCCACGTGGAACAATATTTTAAATTATGTTCAACGACGTATATGATGTCATAGTAGTTGGTGCTGGCCACGCAGGTAGTGAAGCCGCTGCTTCTGCGGCCAACATGGGAAGTAAAACGCTACTCATTACCATGAATCTGCAAAACATTGCACAGATGTCATGCAATCCTGCTATGGGAGGAATTGCGAAAGGACAAATTGTAAGAGAGATTGATGCTCTAGGAGGTTATAGTGGAATAGTAAGTGATACTTCAGCCATTCAATTTAAAATGTTGAATAAATCTAAAGGGCCCGCAATGTGGAGTCCAAGGGTTCAAAGTGATCGAATGCGTTTTGCTGAAGACTGGAGATTGCTTTTAGAGCAAACAAAGAACCTTGATTTCTATCAAGAAATGGTATCAGGTTTAATAGTCGAGAACCATAAAGTTGTCGGAGTTAAAACTTCTCTCGGACTTGAGATTAAAGCAAAAACGGTTGTGTTAACCAATGGAACATTTTTAAATGGATTAATCCATATTGGTGATAAAAATTTTGGTGGAGGAAGAGCAGGAGAAAGAGCAGCTACTGGAATTACTGAACAGCTTATTGGTTTAGGTTTTGAATCTGGAAGAATGAAAACAGGAACTCCTCCAAGAGTTGATGGTCGTTCTTTGGATTATTCTAAAATGATTGAGCAACCTGGCGATGAACAGCCGGAAAAGTTTTCTTATTTAGATCGTATTAAACCCTTGACAGAACAACGTTCTTGTCATATGACGTACACAAGCCCTGAAGTACATGATTTATTACGTGAGGGCTTTGAGCGTTCTCCAATGTTTAATGGTAGAATCCAAAGTACTGGACCTAGATACTGCCCTTCAATTGAAGATAAGATTAATCGATTTGCAGATAAAGATCGTCATCAGTTATTTGTTGAACCTGAAGGTTGGAATACGGTTGAAGTTTATGTGAATGGATTTTCAACATCCTTACCAGAAGACGTTCAGTTTAAGGCTCTAAAATCTGTAGTTGGTTTTGAAAACGTTAAATTTTTTAGACCTGGTTATGCCATTGAATATGATTATTTCCCACCTACACAATTAAAACATACGTTAGAAACTAAGTTGATTGATGGTTTGTTTTTTGCAGGACAAATTAATGGAACAACTGGTTATGAAGAAGCTGCTTCTCAAGGACTAATGGCAGGTATAAATGCTGCATTAAAAGTACAAGAGAATGACGAGTTTATATTAAAGCGGAATGAAGCCTATATAGGAGTTCTTGTAGACGATTTAATCACTAAAGGAACAGATGAGCCGTATCGTATGTTTACGTCAAGAGCGGAGTATAGAACACTCTTAAGACAAGACAATGCCGATTTTAGATTAACACCAAAAGGGCATGAGTTAGGTTTAGCAAGTGAGATTCGTTTACGTCGAATGGAAGAGAAACAAAAACAGTCTAATAACTTTGTGAATTTTTTCAGAGAAACAAGTATAAAGCCTGAATTAGCAAATCCAGTATTGGAAGCTAAAGGATCTTCTCCTGTAAAGCAATCTGATAAAATGTTTAAAATGTATTCTCGTCCGAATATTACCGCTCAGGACATGCGTCAATTTGAAGTTGTAGAGAATTACATAAAGGAGAACGAATTAGATCGTGAAGTAATAGAACAAACAGAAATTCAAATTAAGTATTCTGGATATATTGAGAAGGAAAAGAATAATGCAGATAAATTGAATCGTCTCGAGGATTTAAAGATTCCAAAGGGTTTTGATTATGAGAAATTGAAATCTATGAGCACGGAAGCAAAACAGAAATTAACAAAAATTCAACCCGTAACCATTTCGCAAGCGTCTAGAATTTCTGGTGTTTCACCAGCAGATGTTTCTGTCTTGTTAGTTTATTTAGGACGATAATTTTAAAGATGTTTCACGTGGAACACTACTTTTAATGAGTAAAAAAAACATATATCTAACTGTTAAAGACCACTCTGTTTCTGGAGAAGAATTCCAATTGATTTATAATGATCAATTAGAGATGTTAGAAACTTGTCCTCAGCCTTCAGAAGCACAATTGCCAAAATATTATCAAAGCGAAGATTATATTTCTCATACAGATGCCAAGCGGAATTGGTTTGAAAAAGTGTATCATTTTATCAAAACAATTGCCTTAAAAAGAAAGCTAAAACTTATCGATTCATTTAATTCTGAAGACAAGAGGCTCTTAGATATTGGATGTGGAACAGGTGATTTTTTAAAAGTCGCTAAAGATAATCAATGGCATGTTTCTGGAGTTGAACCAAACCCAAATGCAAGAACAATCGCTAATCAAAAAACCAATAATTCTGTTTTTGATATTGACCAATTATTAAAATTTAAAAAACATAGTTTTGATGTAATTACCCTTTGGCATGTTTTGGAACATCTACCAAAATTAGAAAACCATATTGCTGTATTTGAATCACTTTTAAAACCAAGCGGTCGATTAGTAATTGCTGTGCCAAATTATAAAAGCCACGATGCTAATTATTATAAAAGCCACTGGGCAGCTTTTGATGCTCCTAGACATCTTTGGCATTTTTCTCAAAACGCCATTTCAAAATTAGTACAGCAAAAAGGAATGGATGTTATAAAAACTGAGCCAATGACATTTGATGCTTATTATGTGTCTTTGCTTTCTGAAAAATATAAAAATGGATCTATGAACCCTATCAAAGCATTTTGGGTTGGATGGCAGTCAAATATTAAAGCAAAACGTTCAGGAGAGTTCTCGTCTTTGATTTACATCATTAAAAAGAGCTAAAAACCAATTTTAAGCGATTTAAGGACCACTTAAGGCTTGCGCCTTAAAAGAATACTTCTAATTTATTTTGATGAAATTAAGCATGTTTTAAGCCTTGATTTTATAATAGATATAATTAATAGGTTTTTTGATTTCCATACATATTATTAATAGTGCTAAATTTTGAAAAATAAGTACAAGCACTTTCTTACATTTGCAAAAATTAAAAGAACTTAAAATGAAAAAATTATTTGGAATACTGGCAGTAGTATTTGTTTTAACATCTTGTCAAGAGCAACAAAAAATTGCTTACGTAGATAACGCTAAAGTTGTAAATGAATTTCAAAAGAAAGTAGATTTCGAAAAGATATTTCAAGTTAAAGTAGCAGCGTTTAATAAAAAAGCGGATAGCTTAGAACAAGCGATTCAAATTGAAGCGCAATTATTTCAAGCAAAAGCAGCTAAGATGCCTCAAAAAAGTGCTGAAACAGAATATCAGGCGTTGCTTCAGAAAAAGCAAATGCAAGATTATCAGTTACAAGGAGAAGAGCAAAGTCTTCAAGGGGAAGGTCAAAAACAAATAGATACTCTTATTAAAGAAGTGAAAGCGTTTGTTAAGGACTATGGTAAGAAAAATGGTTATACATATATTCTTGGAGCTAACGATGCTGGAAGTGTTATGTACGGAACTGAATCAAATGATATTACACAAACTGTTATCGATGCATTGAATGCAGATGCTAAAAAAGAAGAATAGTTTTAATTCACATATTAATTTAAAAGCCGGTTATAAATTAATCGGCTTTTTTATGCAATAAACGCGTGAGTTTTATTGAAAGATCGGTAAGGATAATTTTAGAATTTCCGTTGCGCTCAATATGGTAAATAGCGTCTTGAAGTTCATTAGAAATTTCCAATATATTATTTCCATGAACATAAGGCGCAAAGTTCTCAAGCTTGAAAGATGTCTTAGGTTCCATAAAAACCAATTCGTCTGCGCTATAATTCATTAGTAATGCTTGCCTGAAAAAGTCAAGACAAAAGTTTAAAAATTGCTTTTGAGTTTCTCTTCCTGTTTTTGCAATAGTCTCACTCCATGATATCAAATCATGTATGGCGCTTTTATTTCCTTTAGCCTTAAAAGCAGATCTAATCCAAAGCACAAACCAGTCTTCAAATTGTGTGTCTTCACTATCGTTATAAACTAAATCACAAGCTTTGTTATAATTTCCATTGGCTTGGTGAGCGATCTTAATGGCATCTGCTTCTGGAATTTGATAATTTTTGATTAACGCTTTTTTTATCACTTCTTCTGCCAAAGGAGGAAAATGTAATAATTGACATCTGGACTTAATGGTATTTATAATTTGTTCTTCATCTTCAGCAATAAGAATAAAGATGGTTTTGTTAGGTGGCTCTTCTATGAGTTTTAAAAGTTTATTGGCAGCAGAAGTATTCATTTTTTCAGCCATCCAAATCAGCATCACTTTATAACCTCCTTCGTAAGATTTTAAAGCTAAAGCCTTGACAATGTCCTGAGCTTCATCAACACCAATTTGACCTTGTTTATTATCTATTCCTAATATACGATACCAATCAAAAAGATTTCCATATGGCTGTCTGTTAATAAGTTGCCTCCACTCTTCCATGAAATGGTTAGACACAGGGTGACTTTTTATTTTATCATTAGTCGCAACGGGAAATGCAAAATGTAAATCAGGATGCGAGAGATTTTTGAACTTGATATTACACGCTTCGTTTCCATTCGTATTTTTTCCATCTGAGTTTTTACATAGTAAGTATTGCGCATAGGCAATTGCCATAGGAAGTGTTCCAGACCCTTCTGGACCAACAAACATTTGCGCATGTGGTATACGACCATTATCCGCACTTTTTGTAAGGTGGTTTTTAATATGCTCTTGCCCTAAAATTTCTGAAAATAACATGCTGTAAAGATACTTTTTTTATAATATTAATTCATGCAAACGTTTTCGTAAAAAAACAACTTTTATCAGTGTCTTTTATTGGTTACATTTGTGATACAATTTTCAAAAAGCAGACTTATGAAAACCTTAAACGACTTCAATTTTGATAATAAAAAAGCATTAATACGTGTAGATTTTAATGTGCCTTTAAATGATAATTTTGAAGTTACAGATGCCACAAGAATTGTTTCTGCTAAACCTACAATTATTAAAATTTTAGAGGATGGTGGAAGTTGTATTTTGATGTCGCATTTAGGTCGACCTAATGGCGTTCAGGATGAATTTTCATTGAAACATATTATAAATAAGGTAGAAGATGTTCTAGGGGTTGAAGTAAAGTTTGTTGATGATTGTGTTGGATCAAAAGCCGAACAAGCTGCAGAGAATTTGAATCCAGGTGAAATCTTATTATTAGAAAACCTACGTTTTCATGACGAAGAGAAACAAGGCGATAAGGATTTTGCCGAGTCGTTATCAAAGCTAGGCGATATTTATGTAAACGATGCGTTTGGTACTGCACATAGAGCACATGCTTCTACAACTATTATTGCTCAGTTTTTTCCAGAGCACAAATGTTTTGGTCATTTATTGGCTCAAGAAATCGATAGTATTAAAAAAGTAATGGAAACTGGAGAGAAACCTATTTTAGCTATTCTTGGCGGTGCAAAAGTGTCGTCTAAAATTACAATTATTGAAAATATTTTAGACAAGGTTGATCATTTGATAATTGGTGGAGGAATGACGTTTACATTTATAAAAGCTCAAGGAGGTTCTGTTGGAGACTCAATATGTGAAGACGATAAAATGGAACTTGCTTTAGAGATTATGAAACAAGCCGAAGCTAAGAATGTGCAAATTCATTTACCTATTGACGTGATTGGAGCAAATGCATTTAGTAATGATGCAGACACGCAAATTATGGATGTAACTCAAATTCCTGATGGCTGGCAAGGGCTTGATTCTGGACCAAAATCTAAAGAAATTTTTCATAATGTAGTGATGCAGTGCAAAACCATTTTATGGAATGGACCACTTGGTGTTTTTGAAATGGAAAGTTTTGCTAACGGAACTATAGCTTTAGGAAATTCAATTGCTGAAGCAACTAAAAATGGTGCTTTTTCACTTGTTGGTGGTGGTGACTCTGTGGCTGCTGTAAAACAGTTTGGTTTTGAACACAAGGTAAGCTATGTGAGTACAGGAGGAGGCGCAATGCTTGAAAGTCTTGAAGGGAAAACATTACCAGGAATTGCTGCTATTTTAGAATAGATTCTATTTGCTTTCCTTTTTTGTTATTCAGAAGAATCTTACGCACATTGTTAATTTATCTTGTCAAACTTTCATTTTAGCTAAAAAAATACGATTTTAGCTGACCTATCGTTTAGATAGTTAAATAATCTACTAATGAACCTTAAGCTTAAAACTCTAACTTTTAGCATTCTATTGAGCTGTATCTTTAGTTTTGGACAGGACAGCATTCCCGAAACAACCGAGGTTAAAAAAACAATAGAACCTATTGTAAAGGAAAACAACAAAATAGTTGTTGACTCTCTTATAGATGGTGAAAAAGTTATAAAAACAGAAATTAAGGCTGAATTAGATTCAACCGATTTAAGAAAATTAGAAGATCACCAACTGGCGGCAGAAATTGATCAAAAATGGCTAGAAGAACTCTATAGTAATAATCTTTTCGATACCATTTATAAAACGGTTTCAGAATTAAAATACACTCCTGTTGATTACCCTGAATTGCCTACTGACACCTTAAAAGCAAGACTTAAAGAACTAAATGCTCGAACACCATTTAATATTGAGTATAATCCGTCCCTAGAAAGTGTAATAAAATCGTATTTAAAAAACAGAAGGCACTCTATGGAGAGATTAATGTCTTTGAGTGATTACTATTTCCCACTGTTTGAAGAATCATTAGATAATTATGACATTCCATTAGAGGTAAAATACCTTGCCATTGTTGAGTCTGCATTAAAACCCAAAGCCAAATCTAGAGTTGGAGCAACAGGTTTATGGCAGTTTATGTTTGGAACAGGAAAAGAATATGGACTAAATGTAAGTAGTTATGTAGACGAACGTAGTGACCCAGTAAAATCTACAGTAGCGGCAAGTAAATATTTAGCTAGACTATATCGCATTTTTGGTGATTGGGATTTGGCATTAGCTGCGTACAACTCTGGGCCAGGAAATGTAAGCAAGGCGATTAGACGTTCAGGAGGTTATAAAAATTACTGGAATATTAGACCGCATTTACCGCGTGAAACAGCGGGTTATTTACCTGCGTTTTTGGCTACTATGTATATTTTTGAATTTGCTGAAGAACATGGCTTTAAAAAAGAACGACCAAATTTTCATTATGTTGAAACCGATACTATTCATGTAAAAAAAATGATCACATTAGATCAGGTTTCCGAATTACTTGATGTTCCAATTGAAGAACTTCAGTTTTTAAACCCTTCATACAAATTGGATGTGATTCCATATATAAAGGGAGAGGATTACACTTTGCGTTTACCTCGAGAAGCTGTTGGTAAATTTGTTACAAATGAAGAACAGATTTATGCATTTGCCGAGAAGGAACTTAATAAAAGAGAAAAACCATTACCTCAATTTTTTGATTCAAAATCAAAAGTGAGATATCGTGTCAAATCAGGAGATTTTTTAGGTAAAATAGCTCGGAATTATGGTGTTCGCGTAAGTCAGATAAAACAATGGAACGGCTTACGAAGTAATAACCTTAAAATTGGTCAGCGACTAACTATTTATCCTAGAAAACCTGTGGCTTCTTCAAAATTAGCGAGCACTTCTAAATTAAAGAAAACAATAAATACCGAAGGCAAGTCAACTTATAAAGTTGAAAAAGGAGACTCTCTTTGGAGTATCTCTCAAAAACTTCCTGGAGTTTCTGTTCAAAATATCAAAGATTGGAACGATATTAGCGGTAACAAGCTAAAAATTGGAATGACACTTGTTGTGTCAAACTAATTAAAAACACATACAATGAAAAAAACACTCGCATTATTGCTAATAGCTATTACTTTCTTTTATGGATGTACAGACAAAAATGCTAAACGAATTGTTCCTAAATCTTCTGGAGGAAGTTTAAATGACATCACTGTAGTAGTTGATAATTTACTTTGGGAAAACAATATAGGCGAAGTCATAAGAGATACTTTAGCATCACCAGTTGAAGGGCTATCCATAGAGGAACCTCGATTTAGATTACGACAAATGCCTCCTTCAATATTTACAGGTTTTGCTACTAAAAACAGAACCGTTTTAAAAATTGAAAAAGGAAAACCAGCAGGAACTGTAATACTTTCAAATAAATACGCAAAGCCACAAACAGTGGTAGTGATTTCCGGGAATACAAATGCTGAAATTATTGATCAAATAAGTAATAATTCAGCAAAGATTATTGATGCTTTTAAAAAGGAAGAACTCATTGAGAAACAACGCAGAATTAAGATCTCATTGTTTAATGACAAAGACATTCAGGAGCAATTAGGATTATCTTTAAGGTTTCCAACGGCATATAGAATTGCAAAAAATGAAGATGGTTTTTTCTGGTTAAGACGAGATATTGAAACAGGAACTGTAGACATCATGTTATATGAAGCACCATTGTCTGCCATAAGAAAAGGAGACAGCACAGTGGTTGATGTTGTAAGATTAAGAGATTCGGTAGGTAAAATTCATATTGAAGGTCCACTTGAGGGTTCATATATGGCAACTGAAAACAAGTATACACCATTTATTTCTGAAACTATTTTAGATAATAAACCCGCTTTTGAGACTAAAGGACTTTGGGATGTAAAAAATGCATTTATGTCTGGGCCATTTATAAATTATGCTATTGAAGACAAGGTAAACAATCGATTGATTATTGTTGAAGGCTATGTGTTTGCTCCTTCGGTAGCAAAACGAGAGTATATGTTTGAATTAGAGGCTATTATAAAATCGATTACAATTAAATAAAAAAAAGCCAACATTTTTAATGTTGGCTTTTTTTTTAGTTTATAGAATTTTATTCTTTTTTATCTGTAGTAGTTGGTTTGTCTTCTTCTTTACTGGCATCTTTAAATTCTTTAATACCACTGCCAAGACCTCTCATAAGTTCAGGGATTTTCTTTCCGCCAAACATTAGTAATACTACAACAACTATTAAAACAATTTGCCATGCTCCAAAAGCTAAAAATATGCTAGATGCTATCATAATGAGTAATTTTGAATTGCAAATTTAATAATTAAACTTAAGAATAAACGTTTTAATGCAAACTTTAAGATAAGCCTTGAACTTGTAGTATAAATTTTATTTAATTTTGTTGAACAATGGCAAAAAAGCAGAAAGAAAAAAGAATAGCTAGAAAACTACTTCACAAGTATCGTTTAGTCGTTTTAAACGAAGACACTTTTGAAGAGCGTTTTGCTATCAAATTAACACGATTGAATGTTTTTGTTATTGCATCAATCTCTACAATTTTATTGATAGCAGGTACTATTTTTCTAATATCATTCACGTCATTAAAAGAGTACATTCCTGGTTATTCTTCAACGGCATTAAAAAAGAAAGCAACAGAACTCAACAATAAAACAGATTCATTACAGCAGGTTATAAATTTAAATGAGCAATATTACGCATCGATTAAACGTGTATTAACAGGTGATGTTAATACTGTTGAATTTAATAGAGATTCCATAATTGATGCAGCAAGCATTGATGCAGGACAATTAAATTTAGCACCAACAAAAGAAGATTCCCTTTTAAGAGATGTTATAGATAAAGAAGATAAGTATAACGTTTTTGAATCAGGATTGCCTAATACTAACTTTGTGCTATTTCCACCAGTTAATGGAACTATATCTGAGCCCTATAATGTTGAAGAAAAACACTATGCTGTTGATGTAGTGGTTGCCGAAGATACGCCTGTAAAAGCTACAGCAGATGGCACAGTGATTTTTGCAGAATGGACAGTACAAACAGGATACGTTGCTATTATAGAACATAACAATGAACTAATCTCTGTATATAAACACAATGCATCACTTACAAAGCAGCAAGGTGATTTAGTAAAAGCGGGAGAGGTTATTGCTTTAGCAGGAAACTCTGGTGAATTAACAACAGGTCCACATCTGCACTTTGAACTTTGGAACAGGGGTTATCCTGTTAATCCAACTAACTTTATTGATTTTAAGTAATGCAGTCTATAAAATCGTTATTAGCAGTTCCATTTGCTAAAATAGTAAGAAAATCAGTTTTGAAATGGGCTAATAATCCAATTGAAACTCAAGAAAAAGTATTTCAGTCACTCATAAAAGATGCTGCTAAAACACAGTTTGGAATAGACCATAATTTTAGCAACATTATTACTTATGAAGATTTTGAAAAACAAGTCCCTATAAGAGATTACGAAGCTTTAAAACCTTATGTTGAACGCGTAGTTGCAGGCGAAGAAGACATTCTTTGGAAAGGGAAACCTATTTATTTCGCTAAAACATCAGGTACAACTTCTGGAGCCAAGTATATTCCTATTACAAAAGAAAGCATGCCGACACATGTTGAAGCTGCCAGAAACGCGATACTCATGTATATTGCAGAAAAAGGCAACAGTAAATTTGTTGATGGGAAAATGATTTTCCTTCAAGGGAGTCCTGTTTTGAAAGAGCAAAACGGAATTCAGCTTGGTCGACTTTCAGGAATTGTAGCCCATTATGTGCCGAAATATCTTCAAAAAAACAGAATGCCTTCTTGGAAAACTAATTGTATTGACGATTGGGAAACAAAAGTTGAAGCGGTTGTCGATGAGACTTTACCTGAAGACATGACCATAATTTCTGGAATACCGTCTTGGGTACAAATGTATTTTGAGAAAATTCAAGAAAGAACAGGACAAAAGGTGGGCGACGTTTTTAAAAACTTCAATCTATTTATTTTTGGCGGTGTAAACTATGAGCCTTATCGAGCAAAGTTTGAAAATCTTATAGGCCGAAAAGTGGATAGTATTGAATTATATCCTGCAAGTGAAGGTTTTTTCGCATTTCAAGATAAACAAAACGAAAAAGGGATGCTACTCCAATTAAACTCGGGCATTTTCTATGAGTTTATTAAAGCGGATGAGTTTTTTAATGAAAACCCTAAACGTTTAACCATTAAAGATGTTGAGGTTGGTATTAATTATGTGATTATTATTTCAACTAATGCAGGGCTTTGGGCTTATAACATTGGAGATACCATTCAGTTCACAAGCGTAAGCCCTTATCGTGTTATTGTTTCAGGTCGAATAAAACATTTTATTTCGGCTTTTGGCGAACATGTTATTGGTAAAGAAGTTGAACAAGCGCTTCAAGAAGCGATTTTGGGTTCAAATATTCAAGTTTCAGAGTTTACGGTAGCGCCTCAAATTAATCCGGAATCTGGTCTACCTTATCACGAGTGGTTTATTGAGTTTGAAAATGCTCCAGAAGACTTTTCTGCCTTAGCTGAAAAAATAGATCAATCATTACAGCAGCAAAACAGTTATTATTTTGATCTCATTAAAGGTAAAATCTTACAGCCACTAAAAATTAAAACAATACAGAAAAACGGATTTCAGGATTATATGAAATCTATAGGTAAATTAGGAGGGCAAAATAAGCTTCCTAGACTTTCTAATGACCGAAAAATAGCAGAGACTCTATACGCATTAAAATTGACTAAATAATGTTATATTTGCTAGCTAAACATTGCATATGAGTAAGAAAAAAAATCACGGAAGAACGAGAGCTCAAGAGAGCTCAAGCGCCATTGAAAGAATGTACATTACTATGAGGCATTTGTTTAATCGAGGATTCTACAAGCCAATGGGAGTTTCTGGTGAAACTCTGCGCGAAGCACTATTGCTTTTAAGACCAGAAATTTATGGGTCTATCTCAGAAGAGAAAGCTGAATTGGAAGGTTTGTTATATGTGATAGACAGATTACCTGAAGGCATTGAACAGTGTCGATTTATTAACCTTACAAGTGATGAAGGTTATGGCAATTCTCATTTTAAAGTAATTATTCCACCTAAAAGGCGTCGCAACTGTTATCGAATAGATGATGAGCAAATGAACATCGAAATTACGAGGGGACGTTCTGAGATTTATGATATCCTAACTCATATAACGTTTCTTTTTGTTGAGTCTCATAAAATTAGTAAACGTGTTTTAATAGACGAAAAAGGAACGACAATTCGTGACTGGATTAAGCTAGAAAAAGCTGTGCTTTCAGAAGATAAGCTTAGCCAAAAAGAAAGAGAAATTGCAATTACACATACCGCAAATATTTTAGGTAGAACATTTAATGAACTTACCGAAGCTCATAAACAATTTACTTCAAGCTCAAATCCAGACCGTTTATTACATATTATTTATTGGTTAGGAAAATTAGCAATAGAGGAAGTGATCAATAACGACAAGAGAACTGTGACTTTTAGTCCAGTTTTAAGAGAACGTTTAGGACACCATATTCATGGAGAAATTTGGGCAGATCACATTAAGGATGTTTTACATAAACACGGTCTTTTAAAGCGTCCAATACACGTTATAAGTGCTAACATGCATAGTGTAATGAACTCTGTTTTTGCACCAATTGCGTTAAAGAGTTTAACAGCAAAAAAGAGCATTTTTGAAGTTTACGAAGCTTTAAGCCAAAAAGATAATCAGACTTTACGCAATAAAGTAACCAAAGAGGCGTTGCAGAATGGAATGATATATATTGAAGATACTTCTGGGACCAACATAGATGTTCAGATTTTTGATACGGATAAGATAGATTTTTCAAAAACAGATATTAAGGTCGGAAAAGATTTTAATGAAAGTGAAAAACCAGTCATTTTTGTAATGGATTATGCTTTTGGTGAGCAAGCTTATGAGACAATTGATGAGTTGTTCAAACCTATAAAAGCTGATAAAGAAAAGGTGTACCTTAATGTTGAATCGGTTTCTATAATGGGTAAAGCAGGAATTTTAGAAGGTGGAAAAGGCGATATTATGATTCCTTCAGCACATATTTTTGAAGGAACAGCTGATAATTATCCTTTTAAAAATGAATTATGCAAATCAGATCTAGAAGGTCAAGGTGTTGATGTTTATGAAGGATCAATGATAACAGTGTTAGGAACCTCGCTTCAAAACAAAGAGATATTAAAGTTCTTTCATAATTCAACATGGAATGTTATCGGACTCGAAATGGAAGGTGCGCATTACCAAAAAGCAATTCAAGCCGCTTCAAAAGTAAGGGTTAGTATCAATCCAAATGTAAAGGTTAGATATGCTTATTATGCTAGTGATAATCCATTAGAAACAGGGAGTACATTAGCTTCAGGAGGCCTAGGTACTTCGGGGGTAAAGCCAACATATTTAATAACTAGAAAAATATTACAACAAATATTTAATAATAATTAATTAACCATGAGCAAAGATTTACAGGATCAAAACAAAAATAACGAAGAAGTAGATTTATTAGTTTTGTTCAACTATTTAGGCGACAAAATCAATAAGTTTTTTGCTTTTGTTGTAAAGCTTATTATATCAATATTTTCTGTATTCATTTATGCTGTTAGAGCCTTTATAAACAATATAAAAGTTATTGCATTGGTTGTGGTGATTTCGGGATTTGCAGGATTTTTGCTAGAAAAGACAAGAACTAAAAAGTATGATTCTGCAATGCTTGTAAGAACACATTTTGGTTCTAAATACCAACTATCTACTAACATCAACTATTATAATGCTTTAATCGAATCGGAAGATTATAATACACTAGCATCTATATTCGAAATTCACGAAGACACTATAGCTAAAGTCGTTAATTTTGAGATGGCTATGGGTCCGGAAACAGAAAACGAAAGAATTAGAGAATACGATCAATTTGTTAGTTCGATTGATAGTGTCAGGGCTCAAGATATAAATTATGATGATTTCATTTTAAACAGAGATATTTATTCAGGTAATTTATTTGAAATAAGGGTTGAGTCAACAAAACGTGATATTTTCAAGAATTTGGAAACTGGAATTAACAAGTCTTTTAAAAATATTTATTCTATCGAGCAGATGGGAAAAAGAGACTCAATGATTGTGATAAAGAGGAAAAATATTTTAACCTCAATACAGCAGATTGATTCACTTAAAAAAGTGTACATAAGAGTAATTGAAAATGAATCTGAAAACACAAAAGCAAATTTAAGTTTCAGTGATGGATTTCCATTAAAACAAGAGAAATCGGAAACAAAAGAGTATCAACTTCTTGATAAAGAAATAAAACTTAGAGATGAATTAAGGACATTAGAAGAAGAGAAGCTTGAAGAAAATGTTTTTTACGATGTGATTTCTAGTTTTCAAGTGGTGGGTAATGAAGTGAAATATTGGTATGAAAAGTATACTGTTGTTTTCCCTATGTTAGGGTTTTTACTTTTATGTTTATTATTTATGTTAAATAAATTCACTGTATATGTCAAAAACTATGAGGCCTAAAACTTTTTTAGTTACTGGAGGTTTAGGTTTTATTGGATCTAACTTCTTGCCTTATTTTTTAGAAAAACATAAAGATTATAAATTTATATATTGCTCATACAATATGTGAATTGTTAGACGAAATAGATCCTAAAGACCAGTCATATAAAAATCAAATTTCTTTTGTAAAAGATCGTCCAGGACATGATTTTAGATATGCTATTGATGCTTCTAAAATTGAAAAATAACTTGGCTGGAACGCGGATAAAAATTTCGAAGCTGGCATAAAAAAAAGCATTCATTGGTATCTTAATAAATACAATTCATAAACTAACTGAGCCATTATTAAAAAGCGAATATGGTTAATACTTACAACAACTGAAATAAAATGATAGTTGAACAAACTCAATTAGAAGACTGTTTTATAATTTCACCTAAAATCTTTCGTGATGATAGGGGTTATTTTTTTGAAAGCTTTAATAAAGAAGCATTTAAAACGCTTACAGGAACCTCTGTAAACTTTGTTCAAGACAATCAATCTAAATCATCCAAAGGGGTTTTAAGAGGACTTCATTTTCAAACTGGACCATTTGAACAAGCTAAGCTTGTAACGGTAATTAGCGGAAGCGTCCTTGATGTTTGTGTAGATCTTAGACCAGCCTCTCATTCTTTCGGAAATCATTTTTCTATGGTTTTAGATGGTACAGATAAAAAACAACTATTTATTCCTCGAGGTTTTGCACATGGTTTTCTAGTTTTAGAGGACGACACTGTGTTTTCATATAAATGCGATAATTATTATAACAAAGACTCAGAAAGAGGTATTATTTATAATGACAAAAAACTAAACATAGATTGGCGCAATAAAACTGAAGATCTTATTCTATCTGAAAAAGATTCTAAATTACCAACATTCGAAAGTCTGTTTGTATGAAAACAAAAATTTTAATCACTGGAGCAAAAGGACAACTGGCAAAAACCATTAATAACCTATACTCCAATAATACAGATAATTTAGAGTTTGTATTTGCTTCTAAAGCTGACTTAGATATTACAAACAAAGACCAAGTTCTATCTTTTTTCAATAAACATGAATTCGATTATTGTGTTAATTGTGCAGCATATACAAATGTTGAGCAATCAGAACTTCAACCAGACTTAGCACATGAAGTTAATGTAGAAGCTGTTAAAACTTTAGCTGAAGTATGTGAAAATAATAATATAATTCTTATTCATATTTCTACAGACTATGTGTTTGATGGAGAAACCAATAAGCCTTATGCCGAAGAGGATGAGACCAATCCTATTAACGAGTATGGTAAATCAAAACTTGCAGGAGAACAAGCAATTAAAGATGTTTTAAGCCGTTATTTTATAATTAGAACCTCTTGGCTTTATTCGAGTTATGGTAAGAATTTTGTGAAAACAATAATTGGTAAAATCGAAACTAATAGCGATTTAAATATTACAACATCTCAAACAGGTACTCCAACAAGTTGTGAAGAGCTTTCTAAATTTATAGTTTTTCTAATGAAGACCAACTCGAACGCTTTTGGAGTATATCATTATAGTAGTCAAGGAGAAACCAATTGGTATGAATTTGCTTTAGAAATCACTGAGCATTTTAGTTTTTATAATAAACAGAAAATCAAACCAACAGAAACCTTTATAACAAAAGCAAAAAGACCGAAATTTAGCGTTTTGAGTAATAATAAGGCAAATCAGATTTTTGAAAAAAGGAATAGTTGGAAATACCATGTAAACCAAACGGTAAAGAATATATTAGAAACGACAAAAAACTCTAATAATTTCTAATGATTTCAATGCTTAGAAATCAACAACAAAAGCATTACATTTGCAAAGAAATAAACCTTTAAATCTAAATAAGATTTATATTTTTAAAAAAATAATAATAAATGCAAAAAAAGATAGCATTAATTACAGGAGTAACAGGACAAGATGGCGCATATTTAAGTGAATTTCTTTTAAAAAAGGGATACGAAGTTCACGGTGTTAAAAGAAGATCTTCGTTGTTTAATACCGATAGAATAGATCACCTTTATCAAGATCCTCATGTAGAAAATAGAAACTTTTTTCTACATTATGGCGACTTAACAGATAGCACAAATTTAATTAGAATCATTAAAGAAGTTAAACCCTGTGAAATTTATAATCTAGCTGCAATGAGCCATGTTCACGTGTCTTTTGAAACACCAGAATATACCGCTAATGCCGATGGGATAGGGACACTTAGAATTTTGGAAGCTATAAGAATTTTAGGGATAGAAAAAACGACCAGAATATATCAAGCATCAACATCTGAGCTTTACGGAAAAGTGCAAGAAGTTCCTCAAACGGAAACAACACCATTCTATCCAAGAAGCCCTTATGCAGTTGCAAAAATGTATGCTTACTGGATTACAGTAAATTATAGAGAAGCTTACGGAATTTATGCTTGTAACGGAATTTTGTTTAATCATGAATCTCCAATTCGAGGTGAAACTTTCGTGACCAGAAAAATTACAAGAGCAACTTCAAAAATAGCATTGGGATTACAGGATAAAATCTATTTAGGGAATCTTGATTCAAAAAGAGATTGGGGGCACGCTAAAGATTATATTCGAATGATGTGGATGATTCTTCAAGCCGACGAGCCTGAAGATTGGGTAATTGCAACTGGTAAAACGACATCTGTTAGAGATTTCGTGAAAATGTGTTTTACTCAGATAGGTGTTGAATTAGAATTTAAAGGAGAAGGCTCTGATGAAAAAGGATACATAAAATCCTGTAGTAATTCGGAATATAGCTTAGAAATAGGTAAAGAAGTTATTGCTGTTGATGAAAAATATTATAGACCTACTGAAGTTGATTTGTTAGTAGGAGACGCAACAAAAGCAAGAGAAAAACTAGGTTGGATTCCAGAATATGATTTACCTGCACTTGTTGAAGACATGATGTCTAGTGATTTAGAGCTTATGAAAAAGAAACAATACCTCAAGGATGGAGGTTACAGAATCAAAAATTACTTTGAGTAGAATATTTTATGCAAAAGGAATCTAAAATTTACGTTGCAGGACATAGAGGTTTAGTTGGTAGTGCATTATTAGAGAACCTAAAAAACAAAGGATTTCATAATATTATTACTAGAACTCATAAAGAATTAGACCTTACTAATCAAAATGAAGTCGCCGTTTTTTTTGAGGTCGAAAAACCTGACTATGTGTTTTTGGCTGCAGCAAAAGTTGGAGGAATTGTAGCAAATAATGTTTACCGAGCGGACTTTATTTATGATAATATGATGATTCAAAACAATGTGATTCATCAAAGCTACGTAAACGGTGTCAAGAAGTTATTATTTTTAGGAAGTACGTGTATTTATCCTAAAAATGCTCCGCAACCAATGAAAGAAGATTACCTTCTGACAGATACTTTGGAATATACCAATGAACCTTATGCTATAGCAAAGATTGCGGGTATTAAAATGTGCGAAAGCTACAATTTACAATATGGAACAAATTTCATATCTGTAATGCCTACAAATCTTTACGGACCAAATGATAATTTTAATCTAGAAAAATCTCACGTTCTTCCTGCGCTAATTAGAAAAATCCATTTGGCAAAATTATTAAATGAAAATTCATATTCTGATGTTTTGAAGGATACTGGGTTTTCAACTATAGAAGAAGCTAAAACCTATTTGTCTTCATTCGGAGTCTCTGAGACTCAAGTTGAAATTTGGGGAACAGGAAATCCGAGAAGAGAATTCTTATGGTCAAAAGACATGGCAGATGCCTGTGTTTTCATTATGGAAAATAGAGATTTTACGGATACATTTTCAAAAGACGAAAAAGAAGTACGGAACACTCATATCAACATTGGTACAGGTGAAGACATTTCTATTTCAGAATTAGCAGAAACTATTAAAGCAATTATAGGTTTTAAAGGAGAATTGGTTTACAATGTAGATAAGCCAGACGGTACGCTTAGAAAATTGACAGATGTATCTAAACTGAATGCTTTAGGATGGAAGCATAAAATAAAATTGGAAGACGGAATAAAGAATATGTATGAGTGGTATAGAAATAAATAAGAATTTAAAAATTGCGATAGAAGCCTCTTTAAAAGCAGGTGAAGTAATCATGCAAGTTTACGATACGGCTTTTGATGTAGAAATTAAAGATGATAAATCACCTTTAACTGAAGCAGACAAAAAAGCAAATGATATAATTAACACATTTTTAAAGCCTACACCAATTCCTATTATAAGTGAAGAAAACAAACAAACGGATTATTCTACTAGAAAACAGTGGGAAACCTGTTGGATTGTTGATCCTGTAGACGGTACAAAAGAGTTTATCAAAAGGAATGGAGAATTTACAGTTAATATTGCTTTAATTAACAACGGTAAACCTGTGTTAGGTGTCATTTACGTTCCAGCAACCAAAACATTATATTTTGCTGACGTTTTAAAACAACAAGCGCATAAAGCACAATTAAACTCTCATAATACAACAATCGAAGAAGCGCTTGAACAGGCAACAGCTCTTCAAACAAAAGAGGTGACAAACAACGTAGAAGTAGTTGGAAGTCGATCTCACATGAGTCAGGAAACATTAGATTTTGTTGAAGCATTAAAGACGTCTGGTAAAGAAGTGAAAATAGTTTCAAAAGGAAGCTCTCTAAAATTTTGTTTAGTAGCAGAAGGTAATGCTGATATTTATCCGAGATTTGCACCAACCATGGAATGGGATACAGCAGCAGGCCAAGCTATTTGTAATGCAGTTGGAGTTGAGGTTATTTCTGAAGACACCAAACAACCCCTTTTATACAATAAAGAAAACCTACTAAACCCTTGGTTTGTGGTTTCAAAGCACTAAAATTAATGGCTACATACAAACAAGAGTCACATATTAGAAGCCTTTTAAAAGGTATTTCTTGGAGAGCTATTGCAACAACAGACACTATACTTGTAGTTTTATTGATTACATGTGTTACTGGAAATTGTAGCCTAGAAAGCGCAATTAAAATTGGGACGATTGAGTTTTTGATTAAGTTTATTGCATACTACTTGCACGAAAGAATATGGCAAAGGCGATTAATTAATAAAGCTGTTACTCAAAAACAAACTCTTCAAAAAACGATATCATGGCGTGTTATTGCAACAACAATGACATTTTTAATCTCTGGTTCGGTATTAGAGTCCTTTGATGAAATCGCTTTATACATTGCACTTACAGAATTATTTACGAAATTCGTATTATATTACTTACACGAAAGACTTTGGCTAATTCTTCCTTTGGGAAAAATTAGACAGTTTTTTTTCGACAAAAAAAGATAATATGTCAAAACATATCATTCCACATAGCTACCAAATATCTAAAAAAGATAGGTTGGACGCTAATAAACACAATTCATTTTTAATATGGTTTACAGGTCTCTCCGGTTCTGGGAAATCAACCATTGCAAATGTTGTTGAACAAAAACTATTTGAACAAGGTATAAGAACATATACGCTTGATGGTGATAATATTAGAAAAGGGATTAACAACGACCTAACTTTTTCTCCTGAAGACAGAAAAGAAAATATTAGGCGTATTGCTGAAGTATCAAACTTAATGATAGACTCGGGTTCTGTGGTGTTGGCAGCATTTGTTTCTCCATATAAAAAAGATAGAGAGAATATTAGAACTATCGTTAAAGATGTTAACTTTGTAGAAGTTTATATCAATACGAGTGTAGAAGAGTGTGAACGTAGAGACGTAAAAGGTCTTTATAAAAAGGCAAGAGCAGGAGAAATTAAGAATATGACTGGTATTTCTGCGCCTTACGAAGCACCCAAAACCCCTGATATTGAAATAAAAACAGAGATAGAATCTGTTGAAGATTCTGTAAAAAGAATAGTAGATTTTATAACACCAAAATTGTCAAGGAAATAATGAGTAAATATTATTTAAATTATTTAGACGAATTAGAAAGTGAAGCCATTTACATATTACGTGAAGTTTGGGCTCAATTTGAAAACCCTGTAATTTTATTTTCTGGAGGAAAAGATTCGATACTTGTAACTCATTTAGCAAAAAAAGCATTCTTTCCAGCTAAAATTCCTTTTCCATTAATGCATGTTGATACAGGACATAATTTTCCTGAAACCATTCAATTTAGAGATGATATTATAAACGATTTAGGCGTCGCACTTATCGTAGGATCTGTTCAAGAATCTATAGACGAAGGGCGAGTTGCTGAAGAAAAAGGAAAAAACGCAACTAGAAATGCACTTCAAATCACAACTCTACTTGATGCAATCGAATCTAATAAGATTGATTGTGCAATTGGTGGAGGTCGTAGAGATGAGGAAAAAGCCAGAGCTAAAGAACGTTTCTTTTCACATAGAGATGATTTCGGGCAATGGGATCCAAAGAACCAAAGACCAGAGCTTTGGAATATTTTTAATGGAAGACATTTTGAAGGAGAACATTTTAGAGCATTTCCAATAAGTAATTGGACAGAAATGGACGTTTGGAATTATATCAAACGAGAAAATATAGCCATTCCATCTTTGTATTATGCTCATGAACGAGAAGTGGTTTGGAGGCAAGATTCTTGGATACCAAATTCTGAATTTTTGGTACTTGAAGACCATGAAGAAATCGTTACTAAAAAAATACGTTTTAGAACCTTAGGTGATATCACAATTACTGGAGGAATTGAATCTGATGCAAATACTTTAGAGAAAATTGCAGAAGAAGTTTCTGGGATGCGTCAAACGGAAAGAGGTAATAGAAGTGATGATAAACGCTCAGAATCCGCTATGGAGGACAGAAAGCGTCAAGGTTATTTTTAAAAACTCACACCAACAGAAATGTTTTTTAATTCCATAGACTTTGCAATATTTTTCCCTATAGTATTCATACTTTATTGGTTGGTCTCTCAAAAACTCTTTTTAAGAAACCTTCTAGTTTTAGTTGCGAGTTATGTCTTTTACGGATGGTGGGATTGGCGTTTTTTACTCTTAATAGTTATAAGTTCATTAGTAGATTTTATAGTCGGTCAAAAGCTGTACAAATCTGAAAACTTAAAGCAACGCAAAGGGCTATTATCAATTAGTTTAATAGTTAATTTAGGATTTTTAGTCTACTTTAAATACACGAACTTTTTTATAGACACTTTTGTAGATTCTTTTAGGCTTTTTGGGAAGGAGTTAGAAATATCTACTTTAAACATAATACTTCCTGTTGGCATTAGTTTTTATACATTTCAAACATTAAGCTATACCATTGATATTTATAGAAAACAATTAAAACCAACAAAAAATTGGTTAGCCTTTTTCTCTTTTGTTGCCTTTTTCCCTCAGTTAGTTGCAGGACCAATAGAAAGAGCTTCTCATTTATTACCTCAATTTTATAAAACTTATAAGTTTAATTACAACCTTGTAAAATCAGGATTGTTATTAATGGCGTTTGGTTTATTCAAAAAAATGGTGATTGCAGATCGCGCTGCAATATTAGTTAATCAAGTTTATAATAATCCAACAGACTATCATGGCTATGAAACAATATTAGCTACTGTATTGTTTGCCTTCCAGATTTATTGTGATTTTTCTGGATATTCTGATATAGCAATTGGAGCCGCTAGAACTATGGGTTTTGATTTGATGAAGAATTTTGATAGTCCGTATTTTTCAAAATCTATTACAGAGTTTTGGAGACGTTGGCACATCTCACTTTCAACATGGTTTAGGGATTATGTCTACATACCATTAGGAGGAAGTAGAAATGGTAAATATAGAACCTATGCTAATTTATTTATCGTATTTGTAGTTAGTGGATTGTGGCATGGAGCAGCAATGACTTTTGTGGTTTGGGGAGCAATTCATGGATTTATAATAGTGTTAGAAAAGGTGCTAACAAAGTATAGGAAAAAGATATTTACATCAAAAAACCATTTTTTAAATTATTTTTTAGCGATTCCTTTAACGTTTATTATTGTTTGTTTTGCTTGGATATTTTTTAGAGCAAATTCATTTAATGACGCAATGATCGTCATAAATAATTCATTTATTTTCCCTCCTTTTTCATTAGATAATATTCTTTCTAAAGAATTTGATAGAAGAGAATATTGGGTGTTAATTGTCGCAATAGTTATTTTGTTATTAAAGGATTTCATTGATAGAAATGACAAATGGATAGAAAACTTAAATAAACTAAATATTGTTTTTAGATGGTTAATTTACTTAGTTATTGTTTTATCTATTATCTTTTACGGGCAATATGGAGATGATACTCCTGCAGAATTTATATATTTTCAATTTTAAGTTTGTGATAATGTTTAAGCTTTTATTTAAGTCCTTTTTGTTTATTACGTTAATTTTAATTGTATGTTTTGCTGCATTGTATTTAAATCCACAGTACAATACTCATTATCTAAAGTCTATCAAGTTAAAGTTAAAGAAACTCAATAAAGTTGAAGGGAGAAAAATTGTTATCATAGGAGGAAGTAATGCTTGTTTTGGTATTGATAGCGATTTAATGGAAAACACACTTGGTATTCCGGTTGTAAATACAAGTTTACATGCATCTCTTGGCCCTAAATTTTGGATTGAATACGTTAAGAATGATTTGAAAGAAGGAGATATATTAATTATGTCATCAGAATTTGGGATGCTATCCAAAAAAGGCTGGTATGGAACAAAAAGTAATGCAGTTCCATTCACTATTTTATTCACACCTTCAAAATTACATATATTATTTACTGATTATTCTCTTTTTAAAAACACCATCGTTGGGATTTTTGAGACTATAAAATCTTATTGGAAAGAATATCCATTTAAACCAACTACACGCCAAACAGCTTTCGATTTTAGGTCATTTGATAGTGATAATATAAAAGCAGATTTTCTAAATAAAACGTATACTAAAAAAGTACCAGTCAAAGAGTTAATATTTCACGAAAACTACACTTCTTGGGAAAAACTAAAAAGTGAAAAGAAATATTTTGATTCTAAAAACATTAAATTTTATATGACATTACCTTCAGCACTAGATGAAGCATTCAAAATCAAAAATACTACTGAATTTATTAAGGCTGTTAGTGAATATAGTGAAATCCCAATCCTGAACAACAATTACGATTATTTTTTTAAAAGAAAATACTTTTTTGATTCTGAATATCACTTAAACTATACTGGAAGAAGATACAGAACAAAACAACTAATTAATGACATTAAGGAAGATATATTAAAAAACAAACCTATTTCAGAAAAACAAAAGATTATACTATCGGAGGCTAGTTTTGAAAGAATAGAACTAGACCAAATGAAAATGAATTACAAAATAAAAATAAAACGTTTTGGTAAAGATTCAATAACCATTGGGCCTGAGGTTAATGATAAAGTTGGGTTTTTGAAGTATAAAACTGAATTAAAAGATTATTCTGGGTATCTCATTAAAATAAAAGTTAAATGTAAACCAGATGTATTAGAGAAATTAAAATTCAGAGGCGCTGCGGAATATGATTTTGATAATAAAAACTCTGTAGCAGATAACATTCATGTTTTATGTAAAAACCTTTCTAAAACAATCACAGCTTCAAATGACAATAGCTATAGTTCCATAGGAATTACTTTTGATGCTGGAGATTTGAAAATGGATGATACTTTTACAATATTGGATGTTCATCTCATTAAAGGAGCACAATTTACTTGCGATAATGTATTAAAATATGACAGTAGGCCAGAATATATTATTAAGCCTTCGGTTAAAGAGATTATTTTTAAATATAAAAGTATTGTTATCCAAAACATTAAAGTAAAGGATGTAATGAATTTAAATTCAAAAATTGAATTAAAAGTTAATGACAAATATTTAATTAAATTTAAGTCAGATTCATTGTACTTATATGATTTTTATCTTGACAAGCTACTTTTAAAACAAAAAATTAATTCTCCTTTAAGATTTTTAAATAGTAAAAATTATGAATTAGAATTGAATATAGATGATTTAATAAAAGAAAAAGCCGTTATAGGGTCAAGTAAAAAAAGCAATTCTTTGAAGGAACAGTTTATTAATACAGAAAAAATATTGACCAATCCATTTAAATTCAATGAGGCAATAAAAATAAATGAAATAGGTTATTTCTGTGAACAAAAAGGGAACTATAATTTTATATTTCAATTAGATAACAATTCTCTTTATAAAGAACTTGAAAACTTTACTGGATACATAAAATATTATAATGATGATATAGATGAACAAAACAAACACGTTACTAGTTTTCCTTTAAAATATATTGAATTTGAGGGACACAAGTATATATCTGTAGCTATCAAAATTGATAACATAAATCTGTCAAAACTTGATTTCTTCTTTATTAAGAAAAACCCTAAAGAAGTCTCTAAGATTTATATAGCTAAAGATTTAAAACTAATAAAGAATGATAGATAGTAACCATTTGTAAGGCTTAATGTTCAAGTGTGTCAAATCAGCCACTAAAGACAGGAAGCCTTTAGGTTATTTTTAAAAACCCACCTCAAAAAGTATGTTTTTTAATTCGTTAGAATTTGCAATATTTTTCCCTATAGTATTCATACTTTATTGGTTAGTTTCTCAAAAGCTTTTTTTAAGAAACCTTCTTATTTTAATTGCCAGTTATGTCTTTTATGGATGGTGGGATTGGCGTTTTTTATTCCTGATAGTCATAAGTTCTATTGTAGATTTTATAGTGGGCCAAAAACTACATAAGACAGAGAATCTTCAGAAGCGAAAAGGCTTATTAATAATTAGTTTAATTGTGAACCTTGGCTTTTTAATTTATTTTAAATACACGAACTTTTTTATTGAGTCGTTTGTAGATTCATTTAGATTATTTGGTAAACAACTAGAGGTGTCTACGTTAAACATTATACTTCCTGTAGGGATTAGTTTTTACACATTTCAAACCTTAAGTTATACAATAGATATTTATAGAAAGCAATTAAAACCAACGAAAGATTGGTTAGCTTTTTTCTCATTTGTAGCATTTTTTCCACAATTAGTTGCTGGACCAATAGAGAGGGCATCTCATTTATTACCTCAATTTTATAAGACTTATAAATTTAATTACAACTTAGTAAAATCAGGTTTGTTATTAATGGCATTTGGGTTATTTAAAAAGATGGTGATTGCGGATCGTGCTGCAATTTTGGTAAATCAGGTGTATAATAATCCAACAGATTATTATGGTTACGAAACGATATTAGCAACGGTACTGTTTGCATTCCAGATTTATTGTGATTTTTCAGGATATTCAGACATTGCAATTGGAATTGCCAGAACCATGGGATTTGATTTGATGAAGAATTTTGACAGTCCGTATTTCTCAAAATCTATTACAGAGTTCTGGAGACGATGGCATATCTCCCTTTCAACATGGTTTAGAGATTATGTTTATATTCCATTAGGTGGAAGCCGAAACGGGACATACAGAACTTACGCTAATTTGTTTATCGTGTTTTTAGTAAGTGGTCTTTGGCATGGGGCAGCAATGACTTTTGTGGTTTGGGGAGCGATTCATGGTGTATTTATTGTTATTGAAAAGGCACTAACAAAATTGAGGATGGCCATATTTAAAAAGAGCAAAGCTTTAAACTACCTTATAGCCTTGCCATTTACTTTTTTCATTGTGTGTTTTGCTTGGGTATTTTTTAGAGCCAATTCATTTAAAGATGCCGTTATAATTATTAGTAATTCATTTCAAATATCAGAAACTGGCAATCTATTTAGTCTTGGACTAAAGAAGTCGGAGTTTAATCTATTATTTGTTATGATAGTGTTGTTATTAGTTTTTGAAATTATTCATAAACGCTTTGAGGTAACTCATGTTTTAAATAAAACCTATTTACCAATACGATGGAGTTTTTATTTAGTTATAGTGTTTTGCATTTTAATTTTTGGCATTTACGGAGAAAACACAGTGAAAGAATTTATATATTTTCAATTTTAAGGGATGAAGAGGTTTGTTTTAAAGGTGATTTTATTTTTTATACTTATTCTGCTTTCACTAAGTGTTATAGATAGACATTTCATTAATCCAGATAGATTTAACGGTGTAGTTAAAGAATTTAATAAATCAATTGAAACAAATGTTGAAGAATCCATCCTATTTGTAGGTAGTTCTAGAAGTTTTTGCACGTTTAACCCAGCGGTATTTGATTTCTATTTAGGAGGACAAAGTTTCAATTTATCTTCTAGTAGCCAATTATTAAATACCTCGAAGTTTTTAATTGAAGAAAATATTGACAAAACAGATTACAAATTAATAGTTTTAAATTTCTCAAGAGGCTTAGTTGTATTACCTCAAACAAAAGACACCTTAAAATTTGTGAAAAGTGTGTTTTTTCAAAATATAGTTTATGATAATTACAGGCTTTCTATAAATAAAATAAAATCAAATTTAGATGGGAAACTTTTATCGTCTTTAAGCCCAACATATAGAAATCATTCAAAATGGGATTCTGTTCTGTTTGGGGACAAAAAGAAACTGCCATTTATATATAATAAAAGAGATGTTACATTCAGTAATAACGGCTTTACAACCAGTAATATTTTACCCAACAATAATATTTTGGAAAAGGGACAAATTTTGAAAAAACCATATAATGAAGTATTGGTAAATTCAAAATTTAATGGAAAAGTGAATGCTGAAGAAATTGAATTTATCACCTCTATCAAAAAAATAATTAATGAGAGTAATAGTAAATTACTTGTTACTACCTCACCATCAATTAGAGATTATAATCATAATTTAGAATATTATGAAAAATTTGAAACTAAAATGGATTCTTTAGGGATTAACTACCTTAACCTTAACAAACATGTTGCTGAAATAAAATTAAAACCATTTGATTTCTATGATCAAAATCATTTGACATACAACGGAAGTATAAAGGTGTCAGAATACCTTTCTAAGTATATTAAAGAAAAGTATAAATTTAACTTCAGTAAAAGTAAAGATTGTGAAAATATAACTTGCCATCTATATAATAACCTAGATTCAGCTAAATCTATATTAGATACTTCTTTTGATTTTAATGATGAACTTAGAATTAGTAAAATAAAATACTTTAATGAATTAAAAGATCAATATGTATTTGTTTTAGAAGGACAAGAAGGAGTTGAACATTACAATGATTATGTTGGATATGTAAGATATTACAATACAAGTTTAGATGATAAAAATAAAACCGTTGAAAGTTTTCAATTAAGGAGCGTCAACGTTTTGAATAAGAAATATTTCATAAATAGAATTATTATACCAAATCCTGACATATTAAAGTTTGATATTTTTTTTATTAGGAAAAAAGACAAAAAAGTATCCAAATTATTTTCAATAAAAAATTTAAACTTATGATGTTTTTAAACGTGTAAGAAAATTTAGAATTATATTGAAGTGTTAGCGATTTACTTTATTGATTGTAAGTTGCATGTATATTAGTCCTAGTGATATATGGAGAAAACGTTACCAAGTTGTTGATCTAATTAAATAATGAAAAAGCTAATCATAAAATCAATATTACTCTCTTTGGTTACGCTTCTCTTTATCAAGTTAGGTGAGAAATACTTTATTAAAGAAAATAGATTTAATTATGCGAACTATAAATTTAATGAACTGAATAAGGTTTTAGAATTTGATTTAATTTTTTTCGGAAGCTCTAAAAGTTATTGTGCATATAACCCAGCAATTTTTCAAAACAATCTTAATGTTAACACTTTTAATTTAGCTGGACAAGATCAAACACTTGATGTTACAAGTTTTGTTATTGAAGAAGCCTTAAAGAAAAGCAAACCTAAATTAATCATTGTTGATGTTGCAGAATCGATGTTTTTTATAAAAGAATCTGATAGCATTTTTACCAACAGAAAATCGCTTCAGTTTCCGACATATGACAATTATGGCCTTTCATTTAATAAAATAACACACCTCAAAAGCATATACAAAGGTGAGCGTTTTTTTTATGCAACCAGTCCAATAATTAGGAACCATGGGAAATGGATGGATGTTTTTAATTGCAATTATAAGAAGAGCTACCTAGAAGATAAGAATAATATTTTCCTGTCCAACAATGGATATATAGGTACGCTACAGTATTTAAGCAATAGTGACCTTAAAGAAGCTGAAGACCTTGATCAAGCTACTAATAAATTATTAAAAACAGAAAACCCTAAGGTTGGTGAAAAAGAAATCGAGATACTAAAGAATATCAAAAACATAGCCGACAAACACGACGTTGATATTTTATTTATTTCAACACCAACAATTAGAGATTACAATACGAATCTCTCCTTTTATGAAGATTTAGAACAAGTGTTTCAGGATATTAACACAAACTATCTTAACCTTTATAAGGAGTTTGACAATATTTTAGAGCCTAAAGATTTTAAAGACATTGTTCATTTAAATTATACTGGTGGATCTAAAACATCACAACACCTAGCTGAGTATTTAAAAAGCAACTATGACTTAACATCTACAATGGCTAGTTCAAATAGTAGTTTAAATAATAATATCACCTACCATTTACTGTCCAATTTGGAACATGTAAATAAAATAATTGACAGCTCATTTGAATTTAATAAAGAAATTAAATTAAACGAATTAGGATATTTTGAAGAAGGTGATAATAGATTTGTTTTTTTAATGAAATTAGAAGGCAATCTTTTCAAAGAAAATGAGTTGGATAAGTATACTGGATTTGTAAGATATTATAAAGGAGAGATAACTGAAGATAATAAAAACGTGAATGGCTTTCCCTTAAAGGTTATAGATATTAACAAAGATAAGTTTATATTTGCTCGAGTCTTAATTGATACATCAGTGATTTCAAAATTTGATGTGTTTTTTTTAGATAAAGAGACTAAAAAAGCCTCAAAATTCTTGACTATAAAAGATTTAAAATTTATAAAAAATGCAAATTTATAACAATCAACTATTACGCTTCACTACAGCAGGAAGTGTAGATGATGGAAAAAGCACATTAATAGGCCGTTTACTTTATGATTCAAAATCAATTTTTGAAGATCAATTGCAAGCAATTGAAAACACAAGTAAAAAGAAAGGACACGATGGAGTCGATTTAGCGCTTTTTACTGATGGTTTAAAAGATGAAAGAGAACAAGGGATAACAATAGATGTTGCTTATAGGTATTTCACAACACCAAAGCGTAAATTTATAATTGCTGATACACCAGGTCATATTCAATATACACGAAATATGGTTACTGGAGCATCAACAGCTAATGCGGCAATTATTTTGGTTGATGCACGTCACGGTGTAATTGAACAAACAAGACGACATTCATTTATTGCTTCTTTACTGCAGATTCCTCACGTTATTGTTTGTGTGAACAAAATGGATTTGGTGGATTTTTCAGAAGAAGCTTATAATAAAGTAATTAATGAATTTGAGGAGTTCTCTTCTAAGATGCTTGTTAGAGATGTGCGTTTTATTCCAATTAGCGCTTTATTAGGTGACAATGTAGTAAATCGATCTAAAAACATGGATTGGTATCAAGGCGCTCCTTTATTACACACCTTAGAGACCATGCATATTAGTAGTGATATTAATAAAGTAGACACTCGTTTTCCTGTGCAAACCGTTTTAAGACCACAAAATGAAACTCATAGAGATTATCGAGGATATGCAGGAAGAGTTGCTAGTGGTATTCTTAGAGTTGGAGATGACGTTACAGTCATGCCATCTGGATTTACATCTACTATAAAAAGTATAGACACCTTAGATAAACCATTAGAGGAAGCTTATGCTCCAATGTCTGTTTCGGTAACTCTCGAAGATGATATTGATATTAGCAGAGGCGATATGATAGTAAGGTCTAACAACAAACCAGAGGCGTCACAAGATATTGAAGTTATGCTATGCTGGCTTCACAAGGATAATGCAAAGCCTAGAGCTAAATATAGTATTAGGCATACTTCAAACGAGCAAAAGGCAATGATTAAAGAGGTGGTCTATAAATTCGACATTAACACCTTAGAGAGAAACAGTCATGACAAAGAATTAGGCATGAATGATATATCTAAAGTTAAAATAAGAACAACCAAACCTTTGATGATTGATTCTTACAGAGAAAACAGAACTACTGGAAGTATTATTCTTGTAGATGATGCTACAAATGAAACTGTTGCGGCTGGTATGATCGTTTAATTTTTAAAGCCTTAAAAAAATGAAAAAAGTATTTGTACTGCTATTTACAATGGTATTATTATCATGTCAAAGCGAACCTAATAAGACTAAAAAAGAGACTAATACTACTGAGAACAAAGAGCAAGTAACAAAGCCCAAGGTGTTAATACTAGAAATAGATCTAGAAACTTCAGTTCCAGAAGATATGAGGTTAATGTCTATAAATACGTTTTTGAATAATGGCCAGTTTATGGACTTGTTAATTACTCAAAAAATAAACGCGAATGAAACGTCTAAAAAAATCCGTTTTGAAATGCCTGAAAACATTACACCAGACAACTTCTTAGGGATTTCGTTTGGAACAAAATCGATTAAAGAGGTTAAAATTAAAAGTATCAACCTTTCATTTGGAGATTTAAACTACAATATTCCTTCTGAAGCTGTTTTAGACTTTTTCAAGACTAATAAATTTGTGGATTATGACGAAACTTCAAAAGTTTTTAAAACGAAACGAGTAGATGGGAAGCATAATCCAATCTTAATTTTAAGGAAGCTATATATTGATAAGATTCAAGGGATAAAATAGAACTTAACATCATTGAATAATAACTTCGTTTTACAGAATTAAAAAGATATTGAAATAGGAGCAGAGGTAAGATGAAAATATTTCACACGAATGATAAAAATTTAAAAGAGCTAATTAAAGGTAGCTCTTCTGCATTTTTTGTAAAGATAGCAGGAATGCTGTTCACTTATCTCTCGATGCTGTTTATTACCAGATTCTTTGGTGCTGAGGCATGGGGAATATATACGCTAGGATTTACTGTTCTAAGTATTGCTGTAGTTATTCCAGTTTTTGGATTTGACAATTCGATAATTCGTTTGCTTACCGAACTTAAGCAAAACAACAATAAAGCAAGCATATATAAGGTTCTTTTAAAGGCCTCATCTATTACAATCATACTTTCTGTAGTTGTTATTTTAGGAATAAATTATTATTCCGGTTTTATCACAAATAGTGTACTAAGGCAAAAAGGATTCGAACCTTATCTGCTTTTAGTTCGAATTGCAGTTTTGCCAATGGCATTTCTGATTTTAATAAGTGTTGTTTTTCAATCGTATAAGCGTATTATTCAGTTTATGCTCTTCAAATCAGCATTATTGAGCTTTATGTTTTTGATATTATTGTGTGTTTTCTATTTTTTAAAAATTGATGCTAAGATTTTTGAAATATATATATATGCAATTCTTTGTACGCTTGTTATTGCTTCAATAGCATTGTTTTTCTTTTCGAAATCTATCAAAGACGGCAATAGCGAACTTTCAAGTAAGACTTATAGTTTTAAAGAAATAATCTACCTTTCATTTCCTATGATGTTGTCAAGTTCATTTGCACTATTAATGGGATGGACAGATATTTTAATGCTATCATATTATAAAGCTCCCAAAGATATTGGGATCTATAGCTCAGCACTTAAGCTGGCGTCTATTACGCTTATTGCATTAGCTTCAGTAAACTCAATATCCAGTCCGAAATTTGCTGAGTTTTTCTCTAAAAAAGATTTTAAAGGACTTAAAGAAGTCGTTCAAAAGTCAACTAAAATAATGTTTATAACTTCGGCGCCAATTTTATTAATTTTCATACTATTACCAAAAACTATTTTAGGCATTTTTGGGCCTGAATTTGTTTCTGGTTATATTGTGTTAATATTGCTATGCGCAGGACGTTTTATAAATTCAATTTCTGGCTCTGTTGGTCATTTAATGCAAATGACAGACAATCAAAAAACATATCAATACGTTATTATTGTTGCCTTTATTATCAATCTGATATTAAACTTCTTACTTATACCTAAATACGGTATAAATGGAGCAGCTTTATCAAGTTCAATTGCTATGGTGTTTTGGAATGTTACCTTAGTGATTATTATAAAAAAGCGACTTGGTTTTTGGACCTTTTATATTCCGTTTTTAGTAAAGTAGAATAAAATGCAAGCACCTATATTTATATTTTCACTTCCACGATCTGGCTCAACACTTTTACAAAGAGTATTGATGTCTCATGAAGATGTTTGTAGTGTTGCAGAACCTTGGGTGCTTTTGCCACAAATGTATTTACTAAAAGAAAAAGGAACCCTTTCAGAATATTCAAGTTTAACAACCTATTGGGCGGTAAAGGATTTTATAAATAATCTACCTAATAAAGAAATAGATTACAACGAATCGCTTAAAACATTTATATTAGATTTATATTCAAAACAGTGTCAAAATAATGAACGCTATTTTTTAGATAAAACACCTCGTTATTATTTGATTATTGATGAGATAGTCAACTTATTCCCTGAAGCAAAATTTATTTTTTTATTTAGAAACCCAATACAGGCCTATGCATCAGTTGTGAAAACTTGGGGAAATAATAGATTTAATAAAATTAGATCATCGTATGATGATATTGTACTTGGTACTCAATTGTTGAGTGAAGGATATAATAAGCACAAAGATAAAAGTATCGCTGTTAATTACGAAAAGCTTGTTGTCAATTTTGAAACCGAATTAAAACACATAACAGACTATCTAGATCTTGATTTAAATCATTCAATTTTAAATGATTTTCATACTCAAGATACTAAAGGTTCCTTAGGAGATCCCACAGGTGTTAAAAAATATTCATCGATATCTAATAAGAGTTTAACTACTTGGGAAAAAGTGTTTAATTCTAGTATTAGAAAGAAATATGCCTTGTGGTTGTTAAATGAAATAAACGATAAACACTTAAGGACTCAAGGATATAGTAAAGAAAATATAACAAAAGAAATTAAACGGTTAGATTCAAAAAACAATCATTTAATAATAAAGGACTGTTTTGATTATTTCAACAACTTTCTAACTAGAAAATTTAAATTGACTTTAGTATTCAGTAAGAAATTTAGTTGGATTAAAAAGAAATACCTTTCATAAAAGAATAACATGTTTATCACAGAACAAAAGCTACTTAAATACGCAATATGCAGTAATGCGTTATACGTTTTCTTTCTTTTTCTGTTTAGACCAAACGGTCTTAACTTAGAGAAATTGGCGATAACAAGTTTTCTGTTGTTTTCTGTAGTTACTATTCTTTATGTTGGTTACAGAAATAGAGGTTTATTAAACGAGCTTTCTAGATCTTCAAGGACACTTTTTTATCTTTTATTTTTTTGGAGCTTAATAACCATATTAAGAGGGTTCACCCTTAACCTTCAAGATTGGGTTACAAACTTCGGAAATGTTTATATGGGCTTAGCTTGGCTTGTTCCAGTAGTATTAATTTTAGGGATTAAACTTGAAAATTGGAACCCAGTCTTTAAATCTGTACAGTTTATGTTTGGATTAATGTTGTTTTCAATTTTGTTTTTATTTCAATATAACGCCATGGCAGGAAAGCTAAAAACAGAGTGGACATGGTTATTAAGACCAATCAACTTTTTGCTCCTAATAGGTGTCTATAGATTTAATATAACAAGACGAATAACTATATATTTTAGTTTTATACTTTACATTGTTGTTGCGGTATTTACCGAGCAAAGAATCGAGTTTATTTTTTTAACACTTGTTTTTTTCTTCTTGTTAATAACGAAACTTAAGCATGTTAAAATAAAAAAAACAGTATTCAAGTATATTATAATTGGATTTACTATACTGATGGTTTTGGTCTTCACTTATGGGTACGAAAATATTTCATTGCTTATTAATAAAATAATAGAGTTTAAAGATTCAAGAACATTTTTGTTTACAGAATTACTAACTGATTTGAATACTGTTGAAAAAATTTTCGGAAAGGGTTCATTAGGAACCTATTACAGCCCGTTTTTTAGCAAGGTATTGAGGTATTTTGAGCATATTGGAGAATATTGGTTTGCACTAGATAACCCAACTCGAATTACAGTAGAAGTAGGATACCTCCAAATGATTTTAAAAGGTGGATTTTTATTATTATTGTTAAACTTTGGTTTAATGTTATCTTCTGTTTATTTAGCCGTTTTTAAATCAAATAACAACTTTGTTAAGCGACTTGGACTTTTCATCTTGTCACTTACCTTGTTAAGTTTAATTTCTTTTAGACCAGCTTTCACTCCTACATTTATTTTATTGTGGATGTCAATAGGAACTGTTTTAAGCAAGAAGAATAGAATGATGACCAATGAAGAGATTGAAAGTAAATTAAAAATTAAATGACAGAACAGCCCCTAATAAGCATTGTAACGGTAGTTTTTAACGGGATAAAATATCTTCAACAAACTATTGATAGTGTTGCAAATCAAACATATCCGAATATTGAATATATAATTATTGATGGTGGTTCTACAGATGGAACTGTGGACTTAATTAAAGCGAATGAAGCAAATGTTGACCATTGGATTAGCGAACCTGACAAAGGTCTTTATGACGCCATGAATAAAGGCATCAGTAAGGCAAAAGGAGAGCTTATAGGCATGATTAATAGTGATGACTGGTATGAGGTGGATGCAGTAGAAACAACAGTTAATAAATATCTTAAAAACCCAGATAAAAGAATTTTTCACTCAGACAGGTATGATGTCTATCCTGATGGAGAAAAAAAGGTATTTGCATTTAACCCTTCTGTAATTAAATTCAAATACTTTGCAATGACATATAATCACCCATCTATGTTTGTGTCACCAAAAGTATATAAAGAATACAATTATAACACGAGCTTAAAGGTATATTCAGATTATCAATTTACGCTAACTTCATATCTAAAAAACAAAGATCAATTTACCTATATCAACAAGCCAACCGTAAACTTTAGGCTTGGCGGTGTAAGCGGACAAATCCCACTTAAAGACGTTCTTAAAGAGTCTTATATTGCCAGAAGAAACTCGGGAATGAATTTGTTTACAAGTACCATCGCTATTGGTTGCAAATTAGGTCTGGAAATAATTAAATTTGTCCTAAATAGAAAATAGAGATTTTAGCACAATTATTTTAAAAAAAGAAGTTACTCAATGAGTAATTTTTTAAATTTAAACTTTATATGAAACAACAGAAAATACTATTTATACTTCACCTTCCTCCACCTATTCATGGCGCAGCAATGTTAGGCCAATTTATAGTTGATAGTAAAATAATTAACTCAAATTACGAAACTAAATATATTAATTTAGGAACGACCAAGACGTTTAAAGAAAGAAAGAGAATAACATTTAGTAAACTGTCAAATTTCATTAACCTTTTCAAGAGCTGTTTTTCAACTTACAATTCTTATAAACCAGATTTAGTGTACATAAGTTTAACCTCTAATGGAATGGGCTTCTATAAAGACGCTTTAATCGTTTTTATGTTAAAACTTAAAGGAGCAAAATTAGTGTATCACTTTCATAACAAAGGCATAAAAAATCATCAGCATAAATTTTTAGATAACTTTTTATATAAGAGAGTATTAAAAAATGTAGATATTGTTTTAGGTTCGAAATGGATTTATGAAGACATTCAGAAGTATGTGAGTCTTGATGAAGTCCAATATTGCCATAACGGAATTCCTAAGGTTACCCATGAGATAAAGAAAAGAGAATTAAAATTAGAAAACAGCCCAACAGAAATTTTATTCTTATCTAACTTAATAGAATCTAAAGGTGTTTATACTTTACTTAATGCATGTAAACATTTAGACGAAAGAGGATTGGATTTTCGCTGTACTTATGTTGGTAATATTGGCGATATAAAAGCTGAAGAACTTCAATCAGAAATTGAAAAGCTTAAACTAGAAAACAAAGTACATTACGCTGGAAAGAAATATGATATGGAAAAGCATGACGCATTTCAAAACGCTCATATTTTTGCTTTTCCAACACACTACCCTAACGAGTGCTTCCCTTTAGTCCTTTTAGAAGCCATGCAATATAGTTTACCAGTGATTTCTTGTCCAGAAGGTGGAGTTAGAGATATAATTGACGATAATAAAACTGGATTTATAGTAAAACAAAAAGATGCAAAAGGTTTAGCTGATAAATTGGAAATATTAATAAAAAGCCCTTCATTGCAAATTGAAATGGGTAATGCTGGAAATGAAAAATATAAAAAAGAATTTACAGTAGAAATGTATGGAAAGAGATTAGATAATATCTTTAAAAAATCTCTCGGTAAATAATAATAAGTGAATGAATTTAAAAATTCGATTTCGTAGATTTATTGCTAAATACTTAAGTTCACTAGTTGAATTAGTATATCTAATTAAATTCAAAACTATACGTTTTAACAAACCACCAATTATTATTTTAACACCAGGAAAAGTTGGTTCTACAAGTGTTTACTATACGTTAAAAAACGAAGCTCCGAATCAAGTTTTTCACATTCATAATTTTTCAAAAGAAGGAATAGAGAAGTCAATTAGAGATCATATTCATTCTAATCGAAAATCAAAACCATTACATTTAATTATTTCGAAAATTTTAAGAAAAAAATTCAAAACTTATACCGGAAAACTATTCATCATAAGCATCATAAGAGAACCAATTTCCAGGGCAATATCTTCTTTTTTTCAAAATACAGATCAATATAAAGATATATTGGAAAACAAAAAGTTAGAAATCGATATAAACATTGCTCAAAAAATACTCCAGGAAAAATTTGAAACGGATATTTGTAAAGAACTTAAAGATTGGTTTGATCTTGAGATCAAAGGTAATTTTGGAATAGATGTATTTGCCCAAAAGTTTGATTACGATAACAAATATGTCATTTCACAAAACAATCACAATCACCTTTTGTTATTAAAAATGGAAGACCTAGACTCGGTTTTTCCAGTGGCTATTAAAGATCTTCTAAGTCTTGACGCTCCTATGCAACTTCAAAAGTCAAATGTTAGTGACAATAAGTTCTACGCAAGTACGTATAATAACATTAAAAATAACATAAAACTAGACCAGAAAGCGATTAGTCAAATAGTTAACTCTGACTTTTTCCAAAATTTTTATCTACAAGACAAGTCGAAAGTAATAGACAAATGGTCTAAAAATTAATTGAAATTATCTATTTTTAAGTAATGGCATAAGTTATTAACTAATTATATTTGCCACAAGGAGTTGCTCCCTATTATCATAATTTAAGAATCAAGATTGAAATCAATAAAAATAAAAAACTATAATATTTATGCGTCTAACCTTGTAGACATTAATATTGATGACAAAAAACGAGTTATTATTAATACGATTAATGCACACTCTTATATAGTTGCAAAGAACGATTCGAAATTTGAGCAAGCATTAATAAAAAGTGATATTTTACTTCCCGATGGCGAAGGTATTGTTTTGATGGCCAAAAAAAATCAGAACGAAAAAATCAAAAAAATAGCAGGTGCAGATATTCACGATCACTTGCTAAATATATCAGAAGAGGAACACTTAAAGTGTTTTTATATAGGTTCAAGCCAAGAGACCCTTGATTTGATGAAAGCCAAACTAACTAAAACACACCCAAATATTACATTCGGCTTTTTTTCACCTCCTTTTAAAGCTTCTTTTTCAGGCGAAGAAAATAAAGAAATGATTTCTAAAATCAATACTTTTCAACCTCATGTAGTTTTCGTTGGGATGACAGCACCAAAGCAAGAAAAATGGGTTCTAGATAATAAAGATAAAATTAATGCTAATGTAATATGCTCTATTGGAGCTGTATTTGACTTTATAGCTGAAACCAAAAAAAGAGCACCAAAGTGGATAATTGGTTTAAAACTAGAATGGCTTTATAGGAGCTTTACTGCATGGCGCCTAACTAAAAGATATCTATATTCAACACCGCTTTTCTTAATAGAAGTATATAAACAGAAATTCTTTTCTAAATCTAATTAGCAGATGCTGAAAGAATCTAGCGTAATATTAAAAGAAACGATACATAAAAAGGACATGTCTTTTTTTGTGTTTACACTTTCAATACTTCTTTTGCCACTGTCTATAAATCTGAGCACATTTACATTTGTTTTATCAATTGCTTTAAAACTCATTCAGGTTGCGTTAAAAAGAGATAAACTTTTTGCAACTAAAGCCTTAAAACACTCATCAATAATTGGCCTTTGTTTCTTTACATTCATTGAGATAAATTCAATTTTGCAGTCAGACATCTATTATAATTTTTTCCATTTTGAAAAGCAATACATGCACTTTGCATTATTCTTTCTAACACCTATACTTTTAAGAAATAAGAGAGAAAATAAAATTCTTATTTATGCACTTTTTTTGGGAGTTGCCATATCTATTCTTTACGTATTTTTTTCGGCGGTATTATATAATTTGACCTTTGATAAGTACGCTTTTGAAAACCTTCTTGATTTGCACCACACCTATTTATCGATGTTTGTACTTACATTTGTGAATTATAGTGTGGTACAAATATTTATAAGAAAATCAAACGCCAATATAGCCTTAAAAGCACTGTATGTGTTTTTAGCAGCCCTTTCACTTGGTTTAATGTATTTGCTCGATAGTAAAGTGTCCATGTTTGTTTTTTTATTTTTATTTTTAATTCACTCACTACCTGAATTATCTAAAAAAAACACCGGCTATTATATCTTTTTCTTAGTTTTAATCCTTTTCGTAATATCTGCTTTCATTAATAAAGTCAATGTAAATTATGAAAGGGCTTTAGATTTTAGACTTCAAATCTGGGAAGTGTCTTTTCAAGTTTTTGAAAACAATCCTATTTTTGGAAACCTCACGCTCTCTGAAAAAGACCTATTAAATTACAATCATTTTATAAACGGAAAATATTATTATTTAGACTCAGACTTAAATAGTCATAATCAATTTTTATCTATTTTAATGAGGTTTGGAGTTTTTGGTTTTCTAGTTTTGTTTTTATTCGTTATTAATGTTTTTAGAAAAGTTAACCCTCGAACAAAAAGACTTGACATTAGAGAAGGTTTTGGTTTTTTTGTAATAATCTTAATGGTCTTTTATATTGAAAACATACTAGACAGACATCATGGAATTGTATATACAACTCTCTTTTATAACTACTATTTAGTTGCTTTAGAAAATGCAGAAAGTTAGATCAATATTTATATTTGTCATAGTTCAGGTTCTCTTTATCCAACAATATAGAGCACAAGAGGCCGAAACTGTTATTGAATCAGATTTCGTAATACGAGATTTTGAGGTTTTTAAGGACTCTATTTTTTACATAAAAAAAAGAAATGCGTTTCTCTTTGATATTAAAACTAAATCGTCAAAGAATTATTTTATTGGAGGTTATGGGCTAAAAATAAAAGCGAAAGAAAACTCCAATACTATTATTACCGTTGCCAATGAATTAGTAGACACTGTATCAAGTGTAAGAGTTTATAATAAAAAACTAGGAGAATTTGAAGCTGAATTTTTCTACAAAAAAGGGAAAATACTTGATTTCTTACTTCTCGAAGAAGCAAAACTATTCGTTTTAAGTCTCACTACAAATAAAATCATATTCATAGACTATAAAGACAGGCCTGAATACTATAAAACCATAGAAATAAATTTAAATTCTTTATCTAGAAAATTACTTTATAAAGACAATATGCTTTATTTTGCAACGGACAATGGAAATATATATAAATACGATTTTTTAAACTATAAAAAAACATTAATTCATAATGGTAATAATGTTATAACCGAGTTTACTTTAGTCAATGAGATACTACTTTACACAACAATTAAAGGAGACATTTTTAAAATAAACCTTGCAACGAATGAGAAGGCCAAAATTAAAATTGACAATAATTTTATAAGCACCTTTTTAAATTTTAATGACAAGCTAATTTGCGGAAGCTGGAACGGTAAAATATATGTTTTAGACATTAATAATTTTACAATTAATCAAGAATTCAACTTTCATAAAAGAGCTGTTATTAGTATTAAGAAAGACGAAAACAATAATATATATTCAAGTAGTTTAGATCAAACTATTAAGAAGTGGAAATTTAATTAGTAAAGCATGAAAATATCAGTAATAGGAACAGGATATGTTGGATTAGTAACAGGTACTTGTTTGGCCGAAACAGGCAATGAAGTCTTATGTATAGACATAGACACTAACAAGGTTAAACAAATGCAAGACGGGAAAGTTCCTATCTATGAACCGCACTTGGATGTATTATTTGAAAGAAACATAAAAGCGAATAGGCTTAAATTTTCTACTTCGTTAACGGAGGGTTTAGATCATGGAGATATTATATTTTTAGCTTTACCTACACCAGAAGATGATGATGGTTCTGCTGATTTATCTTATGTTTTAGGTGTAGCAAAAGAAATCGGGAAGTATATAAAAGACTACAAAGTAATAGTCGATAAAAGTACAGTTCCAGTTGGGACTTCAGATAAAGTAAGGGCTGCAATTTCTAATGAAACTGATGTTGAATTTGATGTTGTTTCGAATCCAGAGTTTTTACGTGAAGGTTTTGCAGTAGATGATTTTTTAAAACCCGAACGAATTGTTATTGGCTCAAATTCAGAGAGAGCAACAAAATTAATGAACAAACTATATAAACCTTTTGTGCGATCTGGAAATCCAATTTTAATTATGGATGAACGTTCTGCAGAGCTTACAAAATATGCTGCAAATTCTTTTTTAGCTGCCAAGATTACCTTTATGAATGAGATAGCTAATTTTTGTGAAAAAGTTGGTGCTAATGTAGATATGGTAAGAATCGGAATGGGTACTGATTCTAGAATAGGTAAGCGCTTTTTATTTCCTGGTATAGGATATGGAGGTTCTTGCTTTCCTAAAGATGTAAAAGCATTATATAAATCAGGAAAAGAAAGCAATCATGATTTCGAAATTTTAAGTTCAGTTATTAAAGTCAATAGTAAGCAAAAAACAATTCTAATTCCGAAAATAGTATCTCATTACAACGATGATTTAGAAGGAAAAACCTTTGCAATTTGGGGACTAGCCTTTAAACCTGAAACAGATGATATTAGAGAGGCTCCTGCATTGTATATGATTGATGAGTTAATGAAGAGAGGAGCTAAAATCAATGTTTTTGACCCTGAAGCTATGCCAAATGTTAAAAGGAAATATGGAGATAAATTGAATTATTCAGATAACATGTATGATGCGATTATGGGAGTAGACGCTTTGATTATTTGTACAGAATGGAGTATATTTAGAACACCAGATTTTTCAAAGTTGAAGGAGAATATGGTTGAATCTATAATTTTTGATGGCCGAAATCTTTATGATATAAATGATATTAAAAACGAAGGTTTTAATTATGTGTCAATAGGAAGAAAAAGCATATAAAAATGAAAAAAAAGGTACTTATAACAGGAGCTGCAGGTTTTTTAGGTTCACATTTATGTGATAGGTTTTTAGCAGAGGGTTTTAGTGTTATTGGAATGGATAACTTTATAACAGGTGATCCTAAAAACATTAAACAACTTAAAGACCATCCTGATTTTGAGTTTATTGAGCATGATGTTACAAAACATATCACTATTGAAGGAGAGTTGCATTATATACTTCATTTTGCATCTCCAGCAAGCCCAATAGATTATTTAAAAATACCAATACAAACACTTAAGGTGGGTTCATTAGGAACGCATAACCTTCTAGGTTTGGCAAAAGCAAAGAACGCAAGGTTGCTAATTGCATCGACTTCTGAAGTTTATGGAGACCCACTAGTGCATCCTCAAACCGAAGATTACTACGGCAATGTTAATACCATTGGCCCAAGAGGTGTTTATGATGAAGCAAAACGTTTTCAAGAATCCATTACTATGGCTTATCATAGATTTCATGGTGTTGAAACAAGAATCGTTCGTATTTTCAATACTTATGGTCCTAGAATGCGTCTAAATGATGGAAGAGTTATTCCTGCATTTATGGGACAAGCTTTAAGAGGAGAGGATCTTACCGTTTTTGGAGATGGTTCACAGACACGTTCATTTTGTTATGTAGATGATCAAGTTGAAGGAATTTTTAAATTACTCTTTAGTGATTACGTGTATCCTGTTAATATTGGTAATCCAAACGAAATTTCAATATCAGATTTTGCTGAAGAAATTATTAAGTTAACTAATACAGATCAAAAGGTAATCTATAAAGATTTACCGGTTAATGATCCAATGCAAAGAAAACCAGACATTACTTTAGCTAGAAAACTATTGCAATGGGAGCCTAAAGTTCAGAGAGCTGAAGGCATGAAAAAAACATACGACTACTTTAAAGGATTATCACGTGATGAGTTATATAAAAGCGAACACAGAGATTTTTCTAAACATATAAAAACATAAGTTGAGCTTATTTAAACAAGGAAGATATTCGGGTTATTTACGTCCAATTTCATACTTAATTGATTTAAGTATTATTAATGGGTTAGCCATCCTTTATTTTTTTAAGGATATAGACCCTAAAATGTTTATCCTTTTTGTTTCGGTTTCTTGGATTATACTCTCAATATACTCTGGCTTTTATGGAGTATATAGATATACCAGAGAGGTTACTATTTTCTCTTTAGCACTTAGGCAGATGGTGCTATTTACTTTAGTTGTTTTCGCTTTTGCAGGATTTTATCATGACTTAGACATATACCCAATTACCGTCTTTAATTATGTTTTGGTTAGTTTTTTAGGAATCATATTTTTTAAATTTGCATTGTATTATTTGCTTCAAAAGTATAGAGTTTCTTTTGGTGGTAATTATAGAAAAACCGTCATTTTTGGTGTCAACAAGAAAACTTTAGCATTAGAGAATTTTTTTAATAAAAACCCTGAATACGGATATATTCACAAAAAAACATTCAACTTTAAAGACAAAAAAGCAATAAACCTTGATAGTTGTTTTCAATTTATAAAAGAGGAAGCTGTAGATGAGATTTACTGTTCAATATCTGAACTTACAAATAATCAAATAAATGAGATTGCAGATTTTGCAGATAACAACTTGAAAATTTTAAAGTTTTTACCAGATAGTAAAGAGATATACTCAAAAAAATTAAAATATGAGTATTACGATTATATACCAATTTTAACATTAAGAGATATTCCTCTGGAAGAGTCTTTTAACATGGTTATAAAAAGAACCTTTGATATTATTTTTTCAAGTCTAGTTATTATATTTTTACTTTCGTGGTTAACTCCTTTAATAGCTATCTTAATAAAGCTTGAATCTAAAGGACCTGTATTCTTTAAACAATCTAGAAATGGATTTAACTACAAAGAATTTGATTGCTATAAGTTTAGGTCTATGACGCCTAATAAAGATGCTCATTTGTATCAGGCAACTAGAGGAGATAACAGGATTACTAAAATAGGTAGGATTATTAGAAAGACGAGTATTGACGAATTACCACAGTTTTTTAATGTGCTTTTTGGAGACATGTCTGTGGTTGGACCACGGCCTCATATGGTAAGTCATACTAATATGTACGCCAAAAAAATAGATAAGTTTATGGTGCGTCATTTTGTGAAGCCAGGCATTACTGGGCTTGCACAAATAAGTGGATTTAGAGGAGAGGTAGAGTCTGATAAAGATATTATTGGCCGTGTTAAATATGATATTTTTTACATAGAAAACTGGTCCTTGATATTAGATCTTAAAATTATTATCAAAACCTTTGTAAATGCAATTAAAGGAGAAGATAAGGCTTACTAAATTTTTTCTTTTAATCTCGTTAGTTGAGAACTAAAATCAAATTTTTTCTTACCATTTATCATAATCTTGTGACGTAATTCTTGAGACAGTATTTGACCGTCAATAGATGCAATAATAGAATTTAAATCCGCATAGTTTCCTGCCTCTGCAACCCAACCCAATTCATGCGTTTTTATTATAGATTCACCTTCGCCTCCACCAAAATATAACATCGGTAAACCTAACTTAGCGTATTCAAAAATTTTAGAAGGCACTGACCCGTAAATCCTCTTTAACAGAGGTATAATTGTAATGTCATATTGTAAAAGAACTTCATGTAATTCCATTCTTGAAACCTGACCATGGTATACAACTGGTAATTCAGGATGATTCGAAATATAAGTTTCAATTTTTAATTGTTCAGCTCCAGAGCCGTAAATATGAAGTTCAATATTACTGTATTCTAATTCTTGACACAATTTGTAGATGCCCTGAGCTATTCCAAGTAATCCTGCATAAACGATTTTTAATCTTCCATCTGTTGGATTGTAATTCAATTCAGGACTTTTAAAATCTGGATAGTTACGATATAAAAAGGTTTCCTTTTCAGAACAAATAGATTTAACATGCGTTAATATCTCTATACTTTGCCCTAAAACCAAATCGGCTCTTCTGTAATTAAAATGCTCAATACGTTCAAGCATTTTATAACTAAAATTCTTTTTTAAAGCGCCTAATTCAAAACCTGCAATAGGCCAGAGGTCACTTACATTTAAAATGAGCCGACGTTTCTTAGATTTAAGGAACAGCATGCAAGTAAAGGCAACCAATAGAGGTGGAGATTGTACAATCACGGTTTTAGGAATTTTGTTCCACATAAAAAACCACAGCAAACTAAAACTGTACGACAGCATAGCGATTAATCGTAATAATTTGTTTTTTGAATTACTAGCATAAATCCAAAGTCTATGGATTAAAATTCCATTCTCTGTTGAGGTGTGTTTAAACTTACCTTTATAATCTTTAAAGATTTCTCCTGTTGGATAGTTTGGTAAAGGAGTCAATACCGAAACATTGAAGTCGTGTCCTTTTAGGCCTTCGGCTAAATGAAAAATTCTGTTAGAAGCAGCACCAGTTTCAGGTGGAAAATAGCTTGTAATAATAAGCAAATTCTTCATTAAAAGTCTTGTTTTATTTGCGATGTGAATTGTTTTAACTTCCCACTTTTAGATCGCTTTAGTTTTATTTCTCGTTTAAAAAAGATTTTTATTCCAGGTTCTAAATAACGCTCCATTTCATTTTTTATAATGTCCATTTTTTCCTTTGATAATTCATCATCACTGGAATATATAATATTGAACGTATCTTTTTCTAATTGTTCAATAACAAACTCTTTTACATTGCCATCATCTTCAATAAGGGTTTTGGTTATATAGTAAAATGTTAATCCAGCAGCTTTTTTTCCGCTTGGTAAAATAGCAATATCATTAGTACGACCAATTAGTTTTTCAAGAATTGGTTTCTTAAATGTACTTGCTTTTGACAGTATGCCAACGTCACCAATATCATAACGAATAAACGGATGTGCTTTGTTATACAAAGACGTAATTACAACTCGACCTTCTTCACCATTAGGTAAAGGTTTATTGTTTTCGTCTAAAATCTCAACTAACAAGGTTTCACTATTCACTTGCCATTCATCTTCTTTGTTTTGAAACGCAATTAAATCAAGTTCAGATGCTCCGTATTCGTTAACTATAGCCACTCCCAAATATTTTTCTAGTAGTTTTTTGTCGTTTTCAAATAACATTTCCGAAGTTACAATACACGCACTTAAACTGGGACATATTTCTTTTAAAACGATCTCTTTTCGCTTTAAAAACTTTGCAAATTGAACAATAGCGCTAGTATAACCGTTTATATATTTAAAAGGAATGGTTTTAAATTTTTTTAGAAGGTTCTCAAATGCAATATCACTCAAGTCAAATACCGAAAAACGTAAGCGATTACTCAAAACATCTTTAAATCGTTCTTTATAATATCCCTTTTTGTCTAATGGAATACCATAAAAACGGGCTTGTTTTGAACTATTAAAGTCTAGGTCAAACCAACTAAACCTATCTTGAATAACCGCCCATGTTAATGCATGACAGAATTTGTCTTTAGCAAAAATAAAAGGATCACCAGACGAGCCAGAAGTTTTGTTTATATAAACATTAGATTTTGTGTACCCTTTAGATAATCGTTGATCTAGTGATTGCTGCAAATCGGATTTAGTCATGATTGGAACCGAATTCCAATCGTCCAGTTCTATCGATTCTCCCATTGATTTATAAAAGGAGGTATTTTGTAAATGATACAATACAATAGCATCTCTTTGCTCCTTTACATAGTTCTCAAAACCAACAGCATCTTTATCTTGAATTTTTGACAAAGCCAACTTAGCTTTACCAAGAGGAAAGCCATTCATTTTTAAAGAAAAATCAAATAAACGCAAGATTTTAGAATACAATTAAGGTTTGTGTAAATTAATTATTTTTTCAAGTTAAAACCAATTATTTTTGTGCAAACAACAGATTACATGAACATTTTAATTCTTGGCTCTGGCGGAAGAGAACATACTTTTGCTTGGAAAATTGCTCAAAGCCCTTTATGCGACTCACTTTATGTTGCACCAGGTAATTCAGGAACGACTGAAATAGCGCAAAATATAGACATCAAGGTTACAGATTTTGAAGCTATTAAAACGGTAGTTTTAGCTAACAAAATAAACATGGTTGTTGTTGGACCTGAAGATCCATTAGTAGAAGGCATTCATGATTTCTTTTTAAATGACACATTACTTAAGCACGTTTCTGTTATTGGCCCACAAAAAGCTGCGGCAGAATTAGAGGGAAGTAAGGAGTTTGCTAAAGAATTTTTATATAGACATAATATCCCAACTGCTGCATACCAAAGTTTCAATGCTTCAAATGTTGAAGAGGGTTACACTTTTTTAGAGACGCTAAAGCCTCCTTATGTTTTAAAAGCAGACGGACTAGCAGCTGGCAAAGGTGTTTTAATTCTTAATGATTTAAACGAGGCAAAAGCTGAACTTAAAAGCATGCTAGTTGATGCTAAGTTTGGAATGGCTAGTGCTAAAGTGGTTATCGAAGAATTTCTAGATGGAATAGAGCTTAGCTGTTTTGTCTTAACAGATGGGAAACACTATAAAATTCTACCCACTGCTAAAGACTACAAACGCATAGGTGAAGGTGATACTGGTTTAAACACAGGCGGAATGGGAGCTGTTTCTCCAGTGCCATTTGCTACAGAATCATTTTTAGACAAAATAGAAGAACGTGTAGTTAAGCCAACAATTGAAGGACTTCAAAAGGATAATTTACCATATAAAGGATTTGTATTTATAGGCTTAATAAAAGTAGGAGATGATCCAAAAGTAATTGAATACAATGTTAGAATGGGTGATCCCGAAACCGAAGTGGTTTTGCCTAGATTAAAAACAGACTTAGTAGAGATTTTTAAAGCCATTTCTGAGGAACGTCTTGATGAAATTAATCTAGAATTAGACGAAAGAGCCGCAACGACAGTGATGCTAGTTTCTGGAGGTTATCCAGAAGCTTATGAGAAAGGAAAAGAAATATCTGGTTTAGAAAACATATCTGATTCTCTTGTATTTCATGCTGGAGCAACCATAAAAAATGAAAAGGTAGTCACATCAGGTGGACGTGTTATGGCTATTACTTCTTTTGGAAACACGTATGAAGAAGCCATAAAAAAATCCTATCAAAATATAAATAAATTACATTTTGATAAGATGTATTATCGTCAGGATATCGGATTCGATTTATAAATAAGAGTGTGATGTAATGCTCTTATCTTCTTCTCCGTTTGCACTGTGTTTTTTCAATTGTAGCATCCAATAAGTAAAGGCAACTAAACCAATAACAATAAATATCCAAGACAGGAAGTTTGCTGACCACCAGCTTTCTAATTCAAGTGCTCTTAGAGCATCAAATGGAGCGAATAAAACGTTTACAAATAAATCCGCTATAGCGTAAAAAAAGTCTTTCATTAGTCTAAAAATTAATACTGTTGTAGGTTTAAATTATATCTTTACAGTACAAAATTACGTTTTTTCAATTTAAAACTGAAAAAATCTATAAATATTAGTGTTGTCTTTTTACTTTTTAACTTAATTAATGATCTCAAGTTTTTTTAGTCAGTCAAAACCCATAAACTTCGTAGTAATAAGTGTAATGCTTCTTGTTATTTTTGTTATTACAAAGTATATGACACTTGGGCTTGAGTTAGATGCATTTTTAATCACAAAACAAATCCTTCTTTTTGGAGTATGTTTGCTTTCCGTTTTTGTGTTTGATTTTCTGGTAAATAAAAACAACCTCACTAAGAAAAACAGTTATAAAATCTTATTGTTTATTTTATTTATAGCTGTATTACCACAAACACTGCTTAATTCCGAAACACTTATTGCTAACCTTTTTATTCTCTTTGCGCTAAGACGTATAATTAGTTTAAGATCAAAAAAAGAAATTAAAAAGAAACTCTTTGATGCTTCTTTCTGGATAACAGTTGCTTCGCTATTATTCTTTTGGTCAGCTTTATTTTTTGTTCTGATTATTGCCGCATTAATAGTCTATTCCATAACAGATTTAAAAAACTGGCTGATACCAATAATGGGAATTTTAGCCGTAGCCATAATAGGCGCATCTTACATGATTTTAATGAATATTGATATCTATAGTTTCTTTAATAACCTAGTTGATGTGAGTTTCGATTTTAGCTCATTAAATTCTAAGCGCATTATCATTGGATCTACTATTTTGCTATCTTTTGGAGTATGGTCTCTTTTTTATTACATTAAAAATATTAAGTCTAAAACTAAAAGTTTAAGACCTTCATTTTCATTAATTGTTTTTGCAGCAATAATCGGATTAGTAATTATTATAATATCTCCAGAAAAGAACGGAAGTGAGTTTATTTTTCTTTTTGCGCCTTTGGCAATTATAATGACTAATTATTTAGAAGTAATTTCTGAAAAATGGTTTAAAGAAAGCTTGCTTTGGATATTACTACTAACTCCAATCATTACATTATTGTTGTAGTTTTTTACCAAAAGCTAAATCACCTGCATCTCCAAGGCCAGGAACAATATATCCTTTATCATTAAGTTGCTCATCAATAGTTGCTATCCATAGATGGGATGAATCACCAAAGTGTGAGTTAACAAAATCTACACCAGCTTGTGCTCCAATTACACTTACCAGATGAATTTCTTTAGGAGTTCCAAAAGGCTTTAAAGCTTCAAAAGTAGCCACCATAGATTGCCCTGTAGCTAACATTGGATCGGCTAGGATTAAAGTCTTCCCGTTTAAATCAGGACAAGCGAGATATTCCACTACAATCTCAAATGTTTCAGGATTATGTTTGTGATGCCTGTATGCTGAAATAAAGGCGTTTTCTGCATCATCAAAATAATTTAATAAACCATTATGCAAAGGCACACCAGCTCTTAAAATTGAACATAACACAATTTCATTTTGATAGATACTTGTTGCCTTCTCTCCTAAAGGAGTTTGAATAGTTTTGGCCTTGAAATCCAAAGTTTTACTCATTTCATAACACAAGACTTCGCCTATGCGTTCTATATTTCTTCTAAAACGCATTCGGTCTTGCTGAATAGTTACATCTCTTATTTCAGCAATAAAAGAATTTAAAATAGAATTTAACTCGGATAGATTATGAATGTGCATAGTGTGGTTTTTATGGGAGATAAAGTTAATAATTACTTCTATATTTGTAGTCTAAATTGACACATTATGTTTTCGGAAAAAGCAAATAAGATATTTCAAGAGGTAATTGAAAAGTACCATATTATTAATACTGTTGATCAATCATTTACAAATGTATATGATAAAGACTCTAATCTATTAGAACATTTACTATATAGAAAATGTTGGATAGATACTGTACAATGGCATTATGAAGACATTATTCGCGACCCTCAAATAGACCCAGTTGCTGCCTTAAAATTGAAACGTCAAATAGACGCTTCTAATCAAGACAGAACAGATATGGTTGAATTTATTGATAGTTATTTTCTTGAAAAACATAAAAATGTAGCTGCTAAAGCAGATGCAACGATCAATACAGAAAGTCCTGCTTGGGGAATTGATAGATTATCAATTTTGGCACTTAAAGTTTATCACATGAATGAAGAAGCAACTCGTGAAAATGCTTCAGATTCTCATAAGGCAGCTTGCCAATTGAAGTTGGATATTTTATTAGATCAACGTGTTGATTTGTCAACAGCTATAGATACACTTTTGGACGATGTTAGTAAAGGTGATAAGTATATGAAAGTATACAAGCAAATGAAAATGTATAACGACGACGAGTTGAATCCAGTACTACGTTCGCAAAAATAGTGAGTTGTCAACCTGAACTTAATTCAGGATCTCACCTAAAATATTGAGATGTCAAAACCCGAACACATCCTTGTCATTCGTCTCTCTGCAATGGGTGACGTTGCCATGACTGTTCCTGTGTTAAGGGCATTAACCAACCAATATCCAGATTTAAAACTTACGGTTTTAACTAAAGCTTTTTTTAAACCTTTGTTTAGAGATATAGCTAATGTTTCTGTTTACGAAGCAGACATAAAAGGCGATCACAAAGGCATCTTTGGCTTGTATAAACTTTCAAGATTACTTAAGAAAACTGGTTTTGAAAGTGTTGCAGATTTACATAATATATTACGAAGTAACCTATTGAAATTCTTTTTCTTCGGAAAGAAAGTCATACAAATTGATAAGGGTAGAGCAGAGAAAAAGGCATTAACTTCCGGTAAAATATTTGAACAATTAAAAACGACACATCAACGCTATGCTGATGTTTTTGAACATTTAGGGTATCCAATTGATTTATCAAATCGAATAACACCCAAACACTTAAAACTAAATGCAAATGCCATTCAGTTAATTGGGAATGATTCTAAACCACTTTTTGGTATTGCACCTTTTGCGGCATTTAAAGGCAAGGCTTATCCTTTATCTCAAATGCAAATAGTTATTGAAGCACTTTCAAAAGGAAATAAGGTTTTGCTATTTGGAGCTAAAGGAAATGAAGCCAATCAACTTCAAGGTATAGCAGACAAGAATGATAACGTTGTCAACCTAGCAGGAAAACTAGGTCTTAATGATGAATTAGATGTCATTTCAAACTTAGAGTTGATGATATCTATGGATTCTGGAAACGCGCATTTAGCTGCAATGCAAGGCGTGAAGGTTTTGACGATTTGGGGAGTTACGCATCCTTATGCAGGCTTTTACCCATTTCATCAAGATGAATCAAATGCGATATTAGCAGACAGAAATCAATTTCCTAATATTCCAACTTCGGTATATGGCAACATATTTCCAGAAGGTTACGATGCTGTTTTTAGTACTATTTCTCCAGAAAAAATTCTTAATAAAATAGATACCATTCTTAAATAAAAAAAGCCTTACTCTTTAGAGTAAGGCTCTGATTAAGAACTCTTAGATAATCCCAAATGAAAATAGCGTCCTAAATCTTTGGCTAAGATATTTTGTTTAAATTTCAGCATCAAATGTTTGTAGGAATAACTTCCGTATATTCGACGAAAAGCTTATTAATCAAGCTTAAAGGCAAAATTATCAGATAAAACTCAATTCCAACAAATTAAACATCGTCGTAATCTACTGTGATTTTTTCGGTAGTGGGTTGTGCTTGGCACGTTAAAATTAAACCTTCAGCTAATTCACCATCTGTAAGAATATTATTTTGTCTCATTTTAGCCTCGCCTTCCGTAACTCTTGCAATGCAACTGCTACAAATTCCGCCTTGACAAGAATATGGAGCATCTATATCTTTATCTAGAGCCGCTTCAAGGATGGTTTGTTTTTGTGGCATTTCAAATGATGTTGTTTCATCATCTAGAATCACAGTAACTTTTGTGCTGCCACTAGCGATTTCTCCAGTATCTATAATTGCAGGTTTTGAAGCTTTAAAAAGTTCATAAAAAATAGTATCTGTTTTGATCTCGTGTTCTTCCAACACATCTTTTACTGTATTAATCATCCCTTCTTGACCACAGAGATAAAAGGCGTCAATATCAAGATGTTTGTATTTGTTTTTTACGACAAGATTAACAGTGCTTTTCTCAATTCTTCCAAATATAGCATCGTTTTCTTGAGCTTGACTAAATACAAATTGAATAGAAAATCGATTACTGTATTCATGTTGTAGTTGTAATAATTCATCTAAAAACATAGTGTCTTTAGTTGTTTTATTTCCATAAACCAGAACAACATTACTTTGTACCTCTTCTTCTAAAGCACATTTTATAATACTTAACACAGGAGTAATTCCACTACCAGAAGCAAACGCAGCAATATGTTTTGTTTTAGAATCATTCGGTTCAAAAACAAAGTGACCATTTGGAGTAGCGACCTCTAAAACATCGCCTACTTTAAGTTCTTTATTGGCATAAGATGAAAATGTACCGTCTGTAACTTCTTTAATCGCAACTTTTAGCTCGCCACTCTTTGGAGATGAGCAAAGCGAATAATCTCGCCTAATTTCATTGCCATTTATTGTGGTTCTTAGAGTTATATATTGACCAGCTTTAAAAGCAAAATCAGTTCTTAAATGCTGTGGGATTTCAAAACTAATAGCTACAGATTTATCTGTAATTCGTTCTAAGCTTTGTATCTTGAGTGAGTGAAACTTTGACATAAAAATATTTTTATCAAAAATAAGAAATCGAATACTGAATTTGGTTTTGTTTGTAACAAAAAGTGTATTAATATTACTAACCCTTGTAATACAACCAAAAATTATGATTAAACGTTTTTTAAGTTTAGAGTGGAAACAATTTAGAAGAGCTTCTTATTTTCAAAAAGGGGTTGCCATAAAAATATTACTTTTTCTGGCGGTTTTATATTTTGGAGGAATTGCAATTTTTATTGGAGGTATAATGTTCTTTGGACTTAAAAAAACATTTCCAGATATAGATCCAATAGTTATGGTAAATAATTATTTAGTCTATTGGGTATTATTTGAATTAATGATTAGATATTTTATGCAGCAACTACCTGTAATGAATATTAAACCATTAATGATTATTCCTATAAAACGAAATTCTGTAATTCACTATTTATTAGGAAAAACAACACTATCGTTTTTCAATTTTATTTCACCATTATTATTTCTTCCTTTTACTATTGTATTATTATTTCAAGGTTATCCAGTTGTTAATGTGATTTTATGGTTTTTTGCTTTAATGTGTATTACCTTGTCTATTAACTTTCTGAATTTTTTAGTCAATAAAAGCAATACAGTTTTTTATGGTATTGCATCTGCAGTGATTGCAATTGTAGCATTAAGGTACTTTAACATTTTTGATATAACAGAACCAGTAGGGAAAATCTTTAATGGATTATATAATCAGCCTTATTTAGCAATTATCCCATTACTTATGATGATAGGATTATATAAAGCGAATTTTGATTTTATTAGAAAAGGGTTTTATTTGGATGGAGCAATTTCTAAAAAGGTAAAAGAAGTAAATGCTACTGATTTATCCTGGATGGATCGTTTTGGAAGTGTTGCACCTTTTCTGAAAAATGACATAAAAATGATAACACGTAACGCAAGACCAAAACAAGTGGTGTTAATGTCATTTTTCTTTTTGTTTTATGGTTTATTCTTTTTTACTCAAAAAATGTACATTGAAGAAATGCCATACTTACTCGGTTTTGCTTCAATATTTATAACAGGAGGATTTCTTTTAAGCTTCGGTCAATTGGTGCCTTCTTGGGATAGTGAATATTATAAATTACTAATGAGTCAAAATATTCCATATCGCCAATATTTAGAATCTAAATGGTATTTAATGGTTTTTGCCGTAATTGTAGCATTTATTTTAAGCACACCATACTTGTATTTTGGGCTGGATATTTATTTAATAATAGCAGCTGGAGCATTATTTAATATAGGATTAAACACATTCATCACTTTATTTGGAGGTGCCTTAAACAGAGTTCCAATAGAATTAGACACAAAGGCAAAAGCCTTTAGTAATACCAATGGTTTTAATCCAACACAATTGCTTATTGCATTGCCAAAAATGATATTGCCAATAATAATCTTTTTTATACCATATCATTTTATCAGCTTTAATGCTGGACTAGTTGCATTAGCATTATCTGGTGTTATAGGGATTTTATTTAAAAACTTTTTCTTAAATCAAATCGAGCAGGTTTATCAAAAAGGGAAATACAAAACTATAGCTGCATTTAGCGAAAAAAAATAATTAGAATATAAAGACAGAACACTTATGATAACAACATCAAATCTTACAAAAGCATATAACGGAGTTACAGTTTTAAACATTGAAAACCTCGATATTCCAAAAGGACAAAGCTTTGGATTAGTAGGTAATAATGGTGCAGGAAAAACTACATATTTTAGTTTATTATTAGATCTAATTCAGCCAACAACAGGGCATATTAAAAACAAAGATATTTTAGTAAATGAAAGCGAAGATTGGAAGCCGTTTACGTCATCTTTTATTGACGAAAGCTTTTTAATTGGGTACTTAACTGCTGAAGAATATTTCTATTTTATTGGAGAATTGAGAGGACAAAACAAATCTGATGTTGACGCTCTTGTGTCTCAATTTGAAGATTTTTTTCACGATGAAATTTTAGGTAAGAAAAAATATCTACGTGATTTAAGTAAAGGTAATCAGAAAAAAGCAGGAATTGTTGCGGCTCTTATAGGTAATCCAGAAGTAATTATTCTTGATGAGCCTTTTGCTAATTTAGATCCAACGACCCAAATTAGGTTAAAATCTATCATTAAAAATCTAGCTGAAAAGCAAGGTGTAACTGTATTAATTTCAAGTCACGATTTACTTCATGTTACAGACGTTTGTGAGCGCATTGTAGTTTTAGAAAAAGGTGAACTGGTTAAAGATTTAGTTACAAGTACTGAAACATTAAAAGAATTAGAGGCGCATTTTGCAGGCTCTGAGCTTGTTTAAGCCTTAACAACACATCTAAAAAGCACGCATTTTTAGACGATAATTCAAAAAGATGCTTATTTTTACAGCATTACATAATATTTGTAGTCGTTTTTAGTTATACCTTAACCAAATACAACCACGTTGAATACATCGTTTAAAATCATAATTTCTATCTTTTGCGTGACCCTTTTAGTTACTGGTTGTTCGCGTAAAAAAGACTCGTTTATAAATAGAAACTTCCACGCCTTAGGCACCAAATATAATATTCTCTATAACGGTTATATTGCTCTTGAACAAGGACGAGAAACTGTCGATAATGCTTCAACAGATAACTTCTGGGAGCTACTACCTGTTGAACGTATGCAGTTAGAGGAAGATGTCTTTATGCCAGGACAATCCAGAAATCAAGATTTTGAGCGTGCTGAAGAAAAAGCAATTAAAGCTGTGCAAAAGCACGGCATGAATATAAAAGGCAAAGAGTATAATCCTCAAATTGATGAAGCGTATCTACTCCTAGGAGAAGCACGTTATTTTGACCAACGCTTTATTCCTGCTCTGGAAGCATTCAATTACATCTTGTATAAGTATCCAGCTAGTGATAAAATTAACACAGCCAAAGTCTGGAGAGAAAAAACGAATATCCGTTTAGAGAATAATGAGCTTGCTCTTAAAAATTTGAAACGCCTTTTAGATCAAGAAGAACTAGAAGATCAAGATTTAGCAGATGCCACAGCAATAATGGCTCAAGCGTATATTAATATCAAGTCAAAAGATAGTGCATTAACTCAATTAAAGGTTGCTGCTGAATTTACCAAGAAAAATAGAGAAAAAGCACGATACAATTTTATAATCGGACAACTTTACAATGAGTTTGGACAAAAAGATAGTGCGAACTTAGTTTTCGATAAAATAATTGATATGCATCGAAAAATTCCAAGACCATATTACATAAATGCTCATCTAGCAAAAGTGTCAAACTTTGATATGGACAGTGGTGATAAACTGGAGTTTGAAGAATACTTAGCAGACCTAGAAGAGAATCGTGAAAATCGCCCTTTTCTTGACAAGATTTACTATCGTATTGGTGAGTATCACAGAGCCAATGAGTCAGATTCAATGGCTGTAGTTTACTACAATAAGTCTTTACGCACTAATACAGGAGACAAGCAATTAAAATCGTTTGAATATACAACCCTTGGTGACATGAATTTTGATGAAGCTAATTATAGAATTGCAGGTGCTTATTACGATAGCACAATGACCAATCTAAAATTAAACTCAAAGCCATTTAGAGTAATTAAAAAGAAACGTGAAAACTTAGATGATGTTATCTATTACGAAGATATTGCTCAGGTTAATGATAGTATTTTAAACTTAGTTAGTTTATCTGAGGCTGATAGATTAGCGATATTTACTGAATATACTGCTGACTTAAAACTCAAAGCGGAAGAAGCACAAGAAAAGGCTGAAGCTGCTGAGCGCGTAAATTCAGGAATGGCAACTGCTCAAACAACCAACAAAGTAGGTAAAACTCAAAGAGCAGATCCAGGTGGAAAACAAGATTTTTATTTCTACAATCAAACGACACTATCTTTTGGTAAAAACGAATTTGTAAAAGTTTGGGGAGATCGAGAACTTAAAGATAACTGGAGACTCTCAAGTAGTGCAATAAATAAAGCTAAAAATCAATCAGGAAGCTCTGTTGTTGCCGATGCTTCAAATGATGAGTTATTTGATCCAGAGTTTTACATTTCTAAAATTCCTTCAGATCAAAAAGTAATAGACAGTATAGGTAAAGAACGAAATTTTGCATACTACCAGTTAGGGTCTATTTATAAAGAAAAGTTTAAAGAATATGAACTTGCTCAAGACAAACTAGAGAAATTATTGATTAATAATCCTGAGGAACGATTAGTACTTCCTTCAAAGTATAACTTATATAAAATTTATGTTGAACTTGGCCTTGACGCTAAAGCAGAAAACATGAAAACTGATATCATTTCTAATCATTCAGATTCTAGATATGCACAGATTCTATTGAATCCTACTTCAGAATTTGCGAAGGATGAAAATAGTCCAGAGCGAATCTATGAAGGCCTTTATAAAAAATTCAATAATCAAGAATATGCTGAGGTCATTTCAGGTGCAGAAGCAAACATTCTTAAATTTGAAGGCGATCCAATAGTTCCAAAGTTTGAAATACTAAAGGCATCAGCAAAAGGGCGTCTCTTCGGCTTTGAAGATTATAAAGATGGCGTTAATTATATTGCTTTAACGTATCCAAATTCAGAAGAAGGAAAGAGAGCAGAAGTAATATTAAGTGAAGTAATACCCCTTTTGGCTAAAAAAGAGTTTGTAGATAATGAATCGGCAAATCATTTTAATGTATTATACCCATTTGAAGTTAGTCAAAAAGAAGAGATTAATGAGTTTGTTGAAAAGCTAAATGATGCTGTTTCTAAGATAACTTATTTTGATTTAACGACCTCTATTGATGTCTATGACACCAATACAATTTTTGTGGTAGTTCATGGTTTAAAAAGTGTTCAAGGTGCTTCCGGTTTTGCTGAAATAATTGAGGAAAACAAACACAAAATTGTCCATGATTATTATTCAATTTCATCTCCTAACTATGAAATTGTTCAGAGGCATAAAAACTTAAATGAATATTTAGCATCTCAATAAAAAGAAAAACCTATGTTTTCTTCAGATAAAAAAACAGGAAAAATGGCTACAGAAACAATCTCACAGCAAAACACTATTGCTAAAGGAACAACCATTACAGGTGATATTATAAGTGATGGCGATTTTAGAATTGAAGGCTCTGTTCAAGGGAATATCAAAACACCAGGAAAAGTTGTTGTTGGTAAAACCGGAATAATAAATGGGACACTTAAAAGTGCCAATGCAGATATTGAAGGTAAATTTTCTGGTAAATTATTGCTTTCAGATACTTTGTCTTTAAAATCTTCTGCTCATGTTGAAGGAGAAGTTATCGTTGGTAAATTAGCAGTTGAACCTGGAGCAACATTTAATGCAACTTGTTCAATGAAAGGCGCTTTAAAAGAACTTAATAATGGTACAAGAACCGGACAACAAACCACAATCCAAAGACCAACACAAACAGGAGGACAACCAGAAAAAGGTCAGTCCGCTTAAAAACGTCGCAATCCTTTCTGGGATTGGCATCGAAATGGGTGTGATAATCTATTTGTTTGTCATGTTAGGAAAATGGCTTGATCTTTCATATAACGATAGCGGTAAACTCTACGTCGTGATCTGTACACTTTTAGGAGTTGGTATTTCACTATTTGTTGTCGTAAAACAACTCAACCGAATTAAATATTAAATGAAACACACATTTACGTTATTTTCTTTAAAACTTATTATTGTATTAGCCGCAGCCTTTGCGATTCATCTTTTTATACTAAGTGTAAACTCACTTCCTTTATTCGATGATAAAATTGTGCTAGCATATATAGTTAATGCTGTTTTGGCAATTACAATTTTTGGCTTTTTGTTTAAAATGAAAGAGAAATATAAAGACCAACTAGGATTTTTGTTTTTAGGAGGAAGCCTACTTAAGTTTTTGGTCTTTTTTATTGTGTTTTATCCATTTTATAAAATTGATGGTAATATTTCAAAACTAGAGTTTGCGGCCTTTTTTGTGCCTTATCTTTTAAGTCTTGTTCTTGAAACATTTAGCCTTGCTAAATGGCTTAATAAAATGGAATAATTACTTTCACTCTTCATCTCAAATTAACACCCAAAAATAAAGTTTGAAATTGTTTTTGTTTTTGAGATAATAACCTACCTTTGCACCGATTTTTAGGCCACTATTATTTTGAGTGATATGCAAAGAAAAATAACCGTTAAGACAATTACCTTATTACTGTGTTTAGTTTCATTCGTTTCGTTTGGTAAAAACGACGATGCTGCTAAAGGAGATAAAAAAAGCGAAATAAAAGAATACATTCAACATCACTTGAAAGATTCTTATGATTTCAGTCTTTTTTCATACACTACAGATTCAGGAGAACACAAATATATTGGAGCTCCACTTCCTGTTATTCTTTGGGATAACGGTTTGAAAGTATTTTCGTCTTCAAATTTCCATCATGGTGAAACACTAGCTGAGGTTGATGGTGACTATTACAAATTATACCACAGTAAAATATACAAAACAGATGCTCAGGGAACCATTAATTATGATGAAGATCATCATCCAACAAACGTAAAGCCTTTAGATTTTTCAATCACTAAAAGTGTTGTAATGATTATCATTACAGGTTTGCTAATGTTCTTCTTGTTTAGAGGCTTAGCAAAATCTTACGCTACTAATGGTGGAATTGCAAAAGGATTTGGTCGTTTCTTTGAGCCAATCGTTCTTTATATTAGAGATGATATTGCGATTCCTAATATTGGAGAGAAAAAATACATGAAGTACATGCCGTTTTTATTAACTGTATTTTTCTTTATTTGGTTTTTAAACATATTCGGTTTAACACCATTAGGAGTTAATGTTACAGGGAATATAGCTGTAACTGCATCTTTGGCGATATTAACTTTCTTATTAACAAACTTAACAGGAACTAGCGATTACTGGAAGCATATTTTCGATCCATTAGGAGATTCTATGCCTTGGTATGCTAAAATTCCTTTATATATTATATTGATTCCTATTGAAGTTTTAGGGATTTTTATCAAACCTTTTTCTTTATTGATACGTCTATATGCAAACATGCAAGCAGGACATATTGTATTAATGAGTTTAATTGGTTTAATGTTTATTTTCAAAAGTTGGTTAGGAAGCCCATTATCATTTGGTTTGGCTTTCGCAATCTCACTTATTGAGATATTAGTAGCATTGTTACAAGCATATATTTTTACAATGTTATCCGCTTTATATTTTGGTTTTGCTGCAGAAGAGCATGATCATAGTGAAGAAGCACACTCTCATTAATTTGAGAATTAATTTGAATGTTTAATTTTTAAATATATTTATTATGGAAATCCCAGTAATGGTAGGTGCAGGTTTAGTTGTAATCGGAGTTGGTATTGGTATTGGTAAAATTGGTGGTTCTGCTATGGAAGCGATCGCTCGTCAACCAGAATCTTACGGTAAGATCCAAACAGCTATGCTTATTGCAGCAGCTTTAATTGAAGGTATTGGATTTGCTGCTTTATTTGCAGTATAATCAGAACCCAAAAGTAACCTTGTAACGGTTGGTTGCAAGGTTACTTTAATTAAGAATTAAATTGTTATAACATTTATATATTATGAATTTATTAGAAGATTTTTCTATTGGTTTATTTTTCTGGCAAACACTTTTATTTGTGTTCTTATTACTTCTTTTAAAGAAGTATGCTTGGAAACCTATGTTAACTGCAGTTAACGATAGAGAAGAAGGTATTAGAAATGCACTCGATTCTGCTGAAAAAGCAAAACTTGAAATGCAAAACCTTCAAGCTGATAACCAGAAATTATTAAAAGAAGCAAGAGCTGAGCGTGAATCTATGCTTAAAGAAGCACGTGAGATCAAGAATAAAATGATTGAAGATGCTAAAGATCAAGCAAAAGAAGAAGCTAATAAATTAGTAGTTCAAGCACAAGCATCTATACAATCAGAAAAGAAAGCAGCAATTGCAGAATTAAAGTCTCAAGTTGCTAATCTTTCAATAGAGATTGCAGAAAAAGTAGTACGTGAAGAACTTTCTAACAAAGACAAGCAAATCAAATTGGTAGAGTCTATGTTAGGTGAAGCGACATTAAACTAAACGACTATGTCAGGAACAAGAGCAGCAATACGTTACGCAAAAGCAGTTTTAAGCTTAGCTATAGATGAAAAGTCAGAAGAGACTGTTAATAACGATATGAAACTTATCGCTAAAACGGTATCAGAAAATGAAGATTTAGACTTGGCTTTAAAAAATGCGATTGCAAAACCAGACACCAAAAAAGAGATTTTAAACCAAATTTTTACAGGTTTAAACCCCTTAACATCAAAAATGTTTGATGTTTTAGTTGATAACAATAGAATTGATGCTGTTGCAGAAGTAGCTCGTAAATATAATGAGTTATATGAAGCTCATATTGGTAAAGAAAAAGCAACAGTAACAACTGCAGTTGCGATGACTGAAGATTTAGAAATCAAAGTGATGGCTAAAATCAAGGAGTTGACTAGCAAATCTGTTGAGTTAGAAAATATTGTTGATGAAGGCATTATTGGTGGTTTCATTTTGCGTGTTGGAGATATTCAATACGATGCAAGTATAGCTAGTAAGCTAAACAAGTTAAAAAGAGAATTTACATTAAACTAAAAATATGTTAGAGGAGAGGTTTATATCTCAATATCTAACGTCTAATATCTAAATAAAGATGGCAGAAGTAAAACCAGCTGAAATTTCAGCAATTTTAAAACAACAACTTTCAGGTTTTGAAGCAGGCGCTTCATTAGATGAAGTAGGAACAGTATTAACTGTTGGTGATGGTATTGTACGTGCTTACGGACTTTCAAATGCACAATACGGAGAATTAGTAGAATTCGATGGTGGTTTAGAAGGTATCGTACTTAACCTTGAAGAGGATAATGTAGGTATCGTATTGTTAGGCCCTTCAGTAGCAGTTAGAGAAGGATCAACAGTAAAAAGAACCAATAGAATAGCATCTATTAACGTAGGTGAAGGAATTGTTGGTCGTGTAGTTGATACACTAGGTACTCCAATTGATGGTAAAGGACCTATTTCTGGTGAGACTTACGAAATGCCATTAGAGCGTAAAGCTCCCGGTGTTATCTATCGTGAGCCAGTAACTGAACCATTACAAACAGGAATTAAAGCAATTGATGCTATGATCCCAGTTGGTAGAGGTCAACGTGAGTTGGTTATTGGAGATAGACAGACTGGTAAAACGGCCGTTTGTATTGACGCCATTTTAAATCAAAAAGAATTTTACGATGCAGGTGAGCCTGTATATTGTATATATGTTGCTGTTGGTCAAAAGGCTTCAACAGTGGCTTTAATTGCTAAAACTCTAGAAGAAAAAGGAGCATTAGCATACACAACAATAGTAGCGGCAAACGCATCAGATCCTGCAGCAATGCAAGTTTATGCGCCTTTTACAGGAGCATCTATTGGAGAATATTTTAGAGATACTGGTAGACCAGCCTTAATTGTATTTGATGATTTATCAAAGCAAGCGGTTGCATATCGTGAGGTATCATTATTATTACGTCGTCCACCAGGACGTGAGGCGTATCCAGGTGATGTATTTTATTTACACTCTAGATTATTAGAGCGTTCTGCTAAAATAATCAACGATGATAACATTGCTAAAGAAATGAATGATTTACCAGATAGCTTAAAGCCATTGGTAAAAGGAGGAGGTTCTTTAACAGCTTTACCAATTATCGAAACACAAGCAGGTGATGTTTCTGCATATATTCCAACAAACGTAATTTCGATTACTGATGGACAAATTTTCTTAGATGGTGATTTGTTTAACTCTGGTGTTCGTCCAGCAATTAACGTAGGTATTTCTGTATCTCGTGTTGGTGGTAATGCACAGATCAAGTCAATGAAAAAAGTTGCAGGTACATTAAAATTAGATCAAGCTCAATACCGTGAATTAGAAGCGTTTGCGAAGTTTGGTTCAGATTTAGATGCTGTTACTTTAAATGTAATTGAAAAAGGAAAGCGTAACGTTGAAATCTTAAAGCAAGCACAAAACGATCCATTTACAGTTGAAGATCAAGTTGCAATTATTTACGCTGGATCTAAAAACTTATTAAGAGACGTTCCTGTAGAAAAAATAAAAGAATTTCAAACAGATTATCTAGAATTCTTAAAAGCGAAGCATTCAGATGTTTTAAGTTCTTTAAAAGCAGGTAAATTAACTGATGAAGTTATAGACACATTAACTAGTGTTGCTAAAGATTTATCAGGTAAGTATAGAGCATAATTAATAATCCTGCTTTCTATTTAGAAAGTAGGATATTTTCATATTTTCAATATGGCAAACTTAAAAGAAATACGTAATAGAATATCATCAGTGTCTTCAACGATGCAGATTACTAGTGCCATGAAAATGGTATCTGCTGCAAAATTGAAAAAGGCACAAGATGCTATTACAGCTATGCGACCTTATGCAGATAAGTTGACAGAACTTTTACAGAGTTTAAGTGCGACTTTAGATGCAGATTCAGGAAGCAAGTATTCAGATCAACGAGAAGTTAAAAAAGTACTTTTAGTACCTATTACTTCTAACAGAGGTCTTGCTGGAGCTTTTAACTCTAATATTATTAAAGAGGTAACTAGATTGGCAGCAGGCAAATATGCTAATCAAGATGTTTCTTATTTAGCTATTGGAAAAAAAGGTAATGATGCGTTTAAGAAAACCAACATGGTTATCGATAATAAAAGTGAAGTTTATGATAACTTAACTTTTGATAACGTTGCTGAAATTGCTGAAATGCTAATGGAAAAATTTGTTGATGGCGAATTTGATAAAATTGAAATCGTTTACAACAAGTTCAAAAATGCAGCGACTCAAATAGTAATGACAGAACAGTTCTTACCAATCGTTGCTTTTGAAAGTGATTCTGATGTGAATTTAGATTATATATTTGAGCCTTCAAAAGCTGAAATCGTAGAACAATTAATTCCTAAGTCACTAAAAACACAATTATACAAAGGTATTAGAGATAGTTTTGCAAGTGAGCATGGTGCACGTATGACAGCAATGCATAAAGCGACCGATAATGCTACTGAATTAAGAGATCAGTTGAAATTAACTTATAACAAAGCACGTCAAGCATCAATTACTAATGAGATTTTAGAAATTGTTGGTGGTGCAGAAGCATTAAATAATTAGGCATTTGCCAGATTGTTTATAAGAGCTGAAGCTTTGAAAACTATACTTATTTACTGATTAATTCAGTTGAATATATAAAAGCGAAACCTAACTTTAACGAGTTAGGTTTTTTTATGGCATTAAATTTGAAATCGTATATTTATAATTATAACATAACGCATATGAAATCGTTAAAACGTATATCATCTTTAATAGTAATGCTCGTACTTATGGCTAGTTTTTCACAATGTTCTACGGCTCAAAAATTACAAAAGAAAGCTCCAATTGAGTTTGGACAAACTTATGCCCAAAAATGGGTTGCAGGTGTTAAAGGCGCAGGATCTGGTATTAATGTATTTATTCCTATTGAAGACAATTCAGTTTCTTTAGATAGTATGTTTTTTAGAGGTCAAAAAGTGAAACTTGAATTCATTAAAGCGAACCAAGCGTTATATGTTGGTAGATTTTCAACAGATTTTAATCAGAAACAAGATATCATATTGAGCTCTGATATGAATGAAGAGTCTAAAAACAAACTACCAAAACCTAAAGTTGATATGCCATTTGAGTTTAATGATGACGAATGCGTGATCACATATCGCAAAGGAGACCAAACGCTGTACTATAAAATTTCAAATATTAAAATTGAACAACCAGTTCATTATCCTAGTGCACCAAATGGTCAATAATATATCTTTGGTAAACGTTTGCTAAAAACGTATTTTTAGCAGAACAAAACACTATCCTTGAGCGTACTTAAAACTTTTTTTAAAGACACAGTTATTTATGGTTTGGCTATTGTATTGCCTCGATTGATTAACTTTCTTTTAGTGCGTTTGCATACAGATGTGCTTCCTAATGAAGACTATTCTGAAAACACTGAATTTTATGTAGTTGCCGCTTTTTTTAATGTAATCCTAACGTATGGAATGGAAACATCTTTCTTTAGGTTTTTCAGTAAGAATAAAGACAAAGACGGCGTTTTGTCTACTGCAATGATAACCATTGTTGTAAGTACTTTTATATTTGGAATACTTCTATTTCTGTTTAGAATACCTATTTCTGAAGCCTTACGAATCAATACCGATTTCTATTCGCTTCTAGTGGGAATTACACTTCTTGACACCTTGATTGTGATTCCGTTTGCCTATTTAAGAGTCACAGGAAGGCCTTTAAAGTTTGCATCAATCAAATTGATTAATGTGCTTGTTATAGTGCTTTTAAACGTGCTTCTATTGTCTACAACGCATGGTTCAGACGGATTGAGAGCTATGTTTAATGTTGAAAATAAGGTAGAGTATATATTTATCGCAAATCTTATTGCAAGCGCAGTTGTTTTAATCCTGGTATTGCCTTATTTCTTTAAGGCGAAACTAAATTTTGAACCTAAAGTTTTAAAACAACTCCTAAACTATGGTTGGCCTATTATGATTGCTGGTTTAGCTTTCGTAATTAACGAAAACTTAGACAAGTGGTTGTTGCCACAAATTGAAGGCGAGTTTATTAATGGAGCGTATAGTGCGTGTTATAAATTGGCAGTTTTTATGACGCTTTTTATTCAAGCATTTAGAATGGGAGCAGAACCATTTTTCTTCAATCATTCCGATAAAGAAAATGCCACACAAACCTATGCTACCATTTTAAAATATTTCACCATTGTTGGAGCTTTAGGTTTAATGATTGTTGTGATTTACATTGATTTATTAAGACCTATTTTTATTAAAAAAGAAAGTTATTTATTGGCCTTGGACATTGTTCCAATTGTATTATTAGCCAATCTTTGTTTAGGGATTTATCACAACCTTTCAATTTGGTACAAACTTACAGATCGCACGCGTTTTGGAATGTATATTTCTCTTATTGGAGCAGCAATTACCATTGCGTTTAATATCGTTTTTATTCCTGAAATTGGTTTCATGGCTTGTGCTTATGCAACACTTATAGCCTATAGTTTGATGATGTTAATTTCATATGCATTAGGTCGAAAGTATTATCCAGTGCCTTATGATGTGAGCCGAATCGCAATTTACCTTCTAATAAGTACAGCATTAAGTTTCATAACTTATTATCATTTAGATAGAAATATTTTAGTAGGAACTGTATTTTTGTTACTCTTTGTGGCTATAGTTGCTTTTTTAGAACGAAAGGAACTAAAACTGATATTAAAAAAGAAGTAGAATTTCAAATTAGAAACAAAACATGCAAATTAAAATCATAAATAAATCCAACCACGATTTGCCTCACTACGAAACCATTGCTTCTGCAGGAATGGATTTAAGAGCTAGTCTTTCTGAATCTAGGATATTAAAGCCGTTAGAACGAAGTATTGTAGGTACAGGGTTATTTATCGAATTACCAGTTGGTATTGAAGCTCAAGTGAGACCAAGAAGCGGGTTAGCGGCTAAAAAAGGAATTACAGTTCTGAATGCTCCTGGAACTATTGATGCAGATTATAGAGGAGAAATAGGAGTGATTTTAGTGAATTTATCAAGTGAAGATTTTGTGATTAATAATGGTGAACGCATTGCGCAGCTAGTGATTGCAAAACACGAACGCGCAGAATGGAAAGAGGTCAATGAACTTTCAGATACAGCTCGAGGAGAAGGTGGTTTTGGAAGTACAGGAGTAAAATAAATAATTATCAACGAATTTATATAGATGAAAATAATAGTACCAATGGCTGGACGAGGTTCTCGTCTTAGACCACATAGTTTAACTGTTCCAAAACCCTTAATACCAGTTGCCGGACAACCAATAGTTCACAGACTAGTAAAAGATATAGCTAAAGTTTTAAAGCAGCCTGTTGAAGAAATAGCCTTTGTTTTAGGTGATCCAGCTTGGTTTGGAGACGAGGTTGTAGATAGTTTAAAAAATCTAGCAACTAGTTTAGGAGCAAAGCCTTCTATCTATCGTCAAGATCAACCTTTAGGAACTGGTCATGCTATTATGTGTGCTGAGCCTTCATTGTCTGGTCCAGCAGTAATTGCATATGCTGATACTTTAATTCGAGCAGAATTTGATTTAGATCCAGAAGCCGATAGTGTGATTTGGACAAAATGTGTTGCAAACCCAGAAGCTTATGGTGTTGTAAAACTTAACGATAATCAAGAAATAGTAGAACTGGTTGAAAAACCTGAAAGCTTTGTAAGTGATCAAGCTGTGATTGGAATCTACTATTTTAAAGATGTAGCTGTTTTAAAAGGAAAACTGCAAGAGATTTTAGACGAAAACATCATGAATGGCGGTGAATACCAAATTAATGATGGTATTAAACGTATGATGGCAGACGGTAGAATCTTTAAAACTGGAACTGTTGATGAATGGATGGATTGCGGAAACAAAAGCGTAACCCTTGAAACTAATTCTAAAATGCTTGGTTTTTTAACCGCAGATGGAGAAGAACAGCTAATAGCGGATTCTGTAACTAAAACCAATTCTACTATTATAGAACCTTGTTGTATTGGAGAAAATGTTGTCTTGAACAATGCAACGGTAGGTCCCAACGTTAGTATAGGAAATAATTGTACTATTGATAATTCAACAGTTAAAAATAGCTTAATACAAACGCATACAACTATTAAAAACGCTAACTTGGACAATGCTATGATTGGTAATCACGTTAGTTATGATGGTAATTATACGAGTATTAGCATTGGTGATTATTCAATTTTGGAATAATTATTGAATCTATCATTCATAGCATCGCAAAGCACCTACTATATGAAGACTAAATATCACATCTTGCTTATTGTCCTTGGAATCTTTTTGTTTTCCGGGAACACATATGCTCAAGTCGATTTTAATAAACGACCAGATGATGATTTAGGAAATTATGAAGATGCTTACCAAGAGCACTTTTTCGAGGCCTTAAAACAAAAAGGAATTGAAAATTACCAACGCTCGGTTGATGCGTTACTAAAATGTATTAAAATTGATGATGCAGATCCTACACTGTTTTTTGAGTTAGGAAAAAATTATAAAGCTCTTAAAAATTTTGGTGCTGCTGAAGACGCACTTAAAGAAGCCATTTCAAAATCTCCAGAGAATGAATGGTTCTTAGATGAACTTTATGATGTCTATATGCAGCAAAATGACATAGATAAAGCATTAAAAACGGTTAAGCAACTGGTGAAATTTCATCCAGACTACAAACAGGATTTAGCGAGTCTTTACATTGAAGCCAAAAAGTATAAAAGCGCACTTCAAATTCTTGATGAACTTGATGAAGAATTTGGATATAATCAAGACAGAGATTTTTTACGGAATCAAATTTATGATTTGACAGGCAATGATGATGATCGCATTGAAAACCTTGAAGATCGTGTTAAAAGTAATCCTGAAGATGAAGCAAATTATCTTAGACTTATTTATAGATATAGTGAAACAGGTGATATTGAAAAAGCATTTGATACTGCCAAAGATTTGCTAGAATCAAATCCAGAATCACAATTAGTTCATTTAGCGCTATACAAATTCTATTTAGACGGTAATAATACAGAAGCAGCTATTAGCTCGATGAAGACTGTGTTAACGAGTCCAAATATAAAACCTGAAGCCAAGGCTAAAGTGTTAAGCGATTTCGTAAATTTTGTATCTAAAAATCCTGAATACGAACCTCAACTTGTCGAAATAACAGCTTTAATTGATGATAATAAAAGCGCTAAAACATTAAAAGAATTAGCACAATATCACCTTAAGGTTAATGATAAAGAAAAAGCGTTAGGATATTTTGAAGAGATTTTAGAAGAAGACCCCAATGATTTTAATACCATTAAAGATGTGCTTTTGTTACAATTGGATTTAAGCAAGGATGCAGAAGCTGCAAAATTAAGTGCAGAAACATTAGAATTGTATCCAGCGCAACCTATTTTATATTTAGTTAATGGTGTTGCAAACAACAAATTGAATCAACCCGAAAAAGCCATTGAGAGTCTAGAAATGGGAACTGATTTTGTAGTTGATGATCCCAAAATGCTTTCCGATTTTTATACCCAATTAAGTATGGCGCACAAGCAAAATAATAATATTACCAAATCTGAAGCGTTTGCTAAAAAGGCAGAAGCATTGTCTAAACAGCAATAATGTTATGAAAACCTTTAAACTCAGTATTGTCGTTCTTTTAATTTGTCTTGCAGCATCATGCAAGTCAGCAAGAACAGTTGCTAGTTCTGGAGAAATTAATAGTAGCCTTTCTGCCAAACAATTGATAAAGGAAAACACAAGACAAGATTCTAAATTTAAAACACTACAGGCAAGAGTTAAGATTGATTACACTCAAGACTTACAAGAACAAGGTTATACAGTAACTCTCAGAATGGAAAAGGACAAAACCATTTGGATTAGCGCAACTTTGGGTTTAGCAAGAGCAATGATTACACCTGATGAGGTGAGTTTTTATGATAAAATAAATAACCAATACTTTAAAGGTGATTATACATTACTTAGTAATTTATTAGGAGTCGAACTTAATTTTAAGAAGGTTCAAAGTTTGTTGTTAGGCGAGTCTCTTTTCAATTTAAAAGACGGAAAGTATATTGTAGACTCTACGAGCAAGTCTTACATTTTGCAACCTAAAGAACAAACAGTTTTATTAGAACTTTTTCTATTATTAAATCCTTCTCATTTTAAAATGGACTCACAGCAATTGCTACAACCATTAAAGAAACGATTCCTGCAAGTAGATTATCTAGCTTACCAAGATGTAGACAAGGAGATTTTGCCAAAAGACATTAAAATTATTGCAGTTGAAGATAATGATGAAGTCATCATTGCTATGGAGTATAAATCTGTATCTCTTAATGAAGAGATTCGCTTTCCATTTAAAATACCTTCAGGATTTAAAGAAATTATATTAGACGATGCGCAATAAACCAACCTACATCATTTTATTGTTATGCTTGTTTTTAAGCATTCCTTTAGCTAATGCTCAAAGCGGTAAGCAGAAGGAACTTGAAGCGAAACGTCAAAAGTATCAAAACGAACTAAAGCAGATTAATGCACTCTTGTTTTCAGATAAGAAAAAAGAAAAATCCTTAGTGTCATTAGTTGAAGATTTGAGTTACAAAGTGAGAGTAAGGCGTAATTTGATTAAAGTAACAAACGATCAAGCGAATCTCTTGACGCGTGAAATTAATGCAAATCAAAATGAGATTACCAGTTTAAGAGACCAGCTAAAAGAATTAAAAGATAGTTATGCTGCTATGGTTGTTAAGTCATATAAGAGCAAGTCTGAACAAAGTCGAGTCATGTTTTTGTTGTCTTCAGATAATTTTAAACAAGCGTATAAACGGTTGCAGTATATAAAGCAATATGCTAGCTATCAAAAGGAACAAGGTGATCTTATAAAAACAAAGACGCTTAAACTTCAAGAGCTTAATACCGATTTATTACGTCAAAAAAAGGACAAGGATAAATTGGTTTTAGAGAATAGAGAAGTAAAGAAGCAATTGGAGATTGAACTCAAGGAGCAAGAGGAGTTGATGGTTTCAATTCGAAAGAACCTAAATACATATGCTTCTCAAGCTAAGAAAAAACAGCAGGAAATAAATAGAATTGATCGAGAAATTGATCGCTTAATTCGTGAAGCAATTGCAGCTTCAAATAAGAAAGCGGGAAAAACAACAACGTCTACAAGTAAGTTTGTGTTAACTCCTGAATCTAAAGCACTCGCTAGAAACTTTGAATCCAATAAAGGGAAATTACCTTGGCCAGTTGAAAAAGGCGTTGTAAAGGTAAAGTACGGCAAGCAACCTTCAGCAATTGACAGGACAGTTACTATAAATAGTCAAGGTGTTAAAATAGCGACTCAAAAAGGCACTAAAGTAAGAGCTGTTTTTGATGGTGAAGTATCTCAAATTTTAGTGATTCCAAATGCCAATCCTGTAGTGATGATACGTCATGGTAATTATATTACTGTGTATAAAAATATGTCAAAAATTTACGTCAAAAAAGGCGATAAAGTCACTACAAAACAGGAAATAGGAGAAGTGTTTACTAATCGCTCTAATGGTGAAACTATGTTAGGTTTTGGTGTTTATAAAGATTCTAAAACACAAAATCCAGCAAGTTGGTTGTTTAAGATGTAACCTTATTACTCAAATAAGGCTTTTAACTCTGTAGCGTCACTTGGTTTCATTTTACCAGCAAGAACCAAACTTAATTGTTTACGACGTAAAGCACCTTCGAAACGTTCTTTCTCTAAAGCAGTTTCTGCAATAAGCTGAGGGACTTTTACTGGACGTCCTGTTTCGTCAACAGCAACAAAGGTGTAAATAGCTTCATTAGCCTTAATGCATTCACCAGATTCTCTGTCTTCTATCCAAACATCCATGTACACTTCCATAGAACTAGTAAATGCACGAGATACTTTGGCTTCAACAGTCACCACACTTCCTAAGGGAATAGATCTGTTAAACGCAACATGGTTTACAGAAGCTGTAACTACAATTCGTCTACTATGACGTCTAGCAGCAATACTAGCAGCACGATCCATTCTTGCTAAAAGCTCACCTCCAAAGAGATTGTTTATTGGATTGGTTTCACTAGGTAAGACCAAATCGGTCATTATGGTTTTAGTCTGAAATGCTGTTTTTGGTTCCATCAACTTTTTAATTTCATGCAAAGGTAAGATGATTTTCAATCTTAGCTAAGCGATTTAATAAATTAAGACTATAAAAATTTTAGCCTCATTTAAAACTAATGTTCACTCAACAAGATATAGACTTTACTATTTGTTATTTTTAAAACTTGACAAACTGCCATATGTTTACGGTAAGCTAAATATAATGAAACGAAATATAATTTTTTTAAGTTTAATAGTGACAGTGTTTGCGTGTAAAGCTCAAACACCTGTGGTTTCTTTAGATACATATTATCAAGATACAGTAGAAGGCGCTTATTTTAAAGATTTAAATAACGAGCTTAATAAATTTGTTGGAACATGGGTTTACAATGATGGAAACACAACCCTTGTAATTTAGCTCCAGAAAGTTGAACAGAATTATAATGGTGAATGGTATGAAGATATGTTAATTGGCGAATACCAATATATAGAAAATGGAGTTGAAGTATTTAATTCACTTTCTAGATTAAATAGTTCATTAGTTAATAATGCACAACATTATTTAGATGGAAATCAGCTTTTAAAAAAGATGCAAACCATTATATGTGATGACTGTGATATGGCCGAAAGGCGAGTATTATTATTTTTTAGCGATCCGGAAAGAAAATACTTACATAATAAATTAGCAGTACGTTATGTAGATGATAAGGGAGTTGAATCAATTGAAATTCAATTAGTGTCTGCTGGTAGTTATGTGTCTCCTTATGATAATGCTCCAAAAGAGCCTAGAGTTCCTTATGGTTCTTATACACTAATAAAACAATAAAACTAAAAAGCGCTTTTTAGTTTTATTGTTTTTTTTTTAATCTAAAGCTTTAACCAATAACCAAGCTTCTCTATTGTGCTCACGTTTTACTTGACGTAACGCTTGTAAAGCTTCTATTCTATCAGAATAACTAGCATATACGACTTGGTGAAGTCCGTATTTATTGGCTCCAATTTTTCTAGCCTTATAACCTTGAGCTCTAAGTTGATCAACTTTTTTGTCAGAATTAGCTTCTACTCTAAAAGCACCAGCAACAATATGGTAATTACCTGTTTGTTGTTTTTCTACTGAAAGTGTAGCAGCAGGTAATGGGTTATCTATAATAAAAGTAGCTTCTTGTACTTTAACATCTAATCGCTGATTAGCTTCTTCTTGAGCTAATTGATTATGGTTCTCAATTCCATTTACATAATAATTAGAAGCTGCAAAACCTCCAACTGTCAGTGCAATTAATGCAATTGCAGCATATTTTAAGTACGGACGAGATTTGCGTTTTTCTGGAGTAATAGTAAGCGGAATCACTTTTTCGATAGCCTCTGCTTCTTCTTTATAAACTTCGCGAGTAATATCTACAGACGTCAATTGAGATAATCCAAATGCATCTGTTAAGTAATTGATATGAAGTGAAGGTTCAAAGTTAATTTTTCCTTCTTTATTCAAGATCAACTCTCCAATATTTTCAAACGCAATCGTTTCGCCTTCAACTAAATAGGATTTAATTGATTTGACATGCTTCGCTATTTTTTCAACTGCAACTTCATAAGGTAACTTCTCAACATCAGCTATATAATTTGCTAATAAACCATCATTGTTTTGTAATTGCTCGTTAAAAGACAAGGCTTTTTTTGGAGGATAAAAGGCATGAGTAGTTTCGTGAATTTTTGCCGATACACGATGCGTTAAAAATGCACCAAACGCAGGTACAGTAACACAATCGTATCTATATAGTAAATCGCTGATGTAAGTCTCTAGTTGCATAGAAACAAAGTTAAAAAAATTTACGCGCGAATAAAACATCCACTTAAGTATTTATTAACAAGGGAATTTTTGTTATTTTCATAGAAAATAATCTATATTAAATGACAGATGACGATATTATTTTTGTTTTAGCATTGCAGCATGTTCCAAAGATTGGAGATGTTACAGCAAAAAAGTTGATCAATTTTTGTGGTTCTGCGGAAGCTGTATTGAAAGAAAAACGACATCATCTCGTTAAAATTGATGGTATTGGAATGAATACTATAAAAGGTTTATATAATTCTGAGCATATTAAAGCTGCAGAATGCGAACTACAGTTTATTAAAGAAAATAAGATCTCTTGCTTGTATTTTACGGAAGATATTTATCCAGAAAAACTAAAACATTGCATAGACGCACCAATATTATTGTTTCAAACAGGAAACGTGAATCTAAGACAACAGCGCATAATAAGTATTGTTGGTACACGGAAAATCACAACTTATGGCATTGCATTTTGCAAAAAGTTAATTGAACAATTAGCGCCTTTTAACCCAATAGTTGTGTCTGGTTTCGCTTATGGAACAGACATTACTGCACAAAGGGCAGCAATGAAACATAACTTACAAACCATAGGTTGTTTGGCGCATGGATTAAATCAAATTTACCCAAAAACACATAAGAAGTATATCGCTGAGGTCGAAAAACATGGCGGATTTCTAACTGATTTTTGGAGTTCAGACACTTTTGATAGAAACAATTTTTTAAAGCGGAACCGCATTATCGCAGGAATGAGCCAAGCGACTATAGTTATAGAATCTGCCGAAAAAGGAGGAAGCTTAGTCACTGCAGATATAGCAAACTCATACAATAGAGATGTATTTGCAGTTCCTGGACGTGTCACTGATAGTCAAAGTCTTGGTTGTAATAATCTAATCAAATTTCAACTAGCTCATGTCTTATCGAATCCTTTGGATATTCCTTATATTTTAAATTGGGAGCTAGATACTAAACAACCAGTTATTCAGAAACAATTATTTGTTGAGCTCACTTCCGAAGAAAAAGTAATCTATAATTATTTAAAAGATAATGAGAAGCAACTTCTAGATAGTATTGCTTTAGAGTGTCAAATGCCAATTTTTAAAGTGGCAAGTGTTTTATTAACTATGGAGTTAAAAGGCGTGACACGACCACTTCCAGGAAAACTATTTGAGCTTGTTTAATTTGTCGCGTTCAACAAAAAAGTGAACCAAATTAACTATTATAAGTATAAAGGCAATAGCAATAAGAACCCAGTCAATTCTGTCCTTTTCAGAACCAATTCTTGAAGCAATCAATAATACCATTGCAGCGGTATTTAAAACAGTAAACCAGATTAGTTTTTTCATCCTAATAGCCTGTTTTTGCTCTTACACGTTTAAGCACATCATTAGCAACAGTTCTTGCTTTTTCAGCTCCAATAGCTAAGGCATCATCAACTTCATTAAGATTAGCCATATAATGATCATAACGTTCACGTTGTTTGGCAAATGTTGAAAGTATTGATTCATACAATGCTTGTTTTGCGTGACCATAACCATAACCACCATTTTCGTAGTTAGATTTCATAGTTTCAATTTCAGTTTCTAAAGCCAATAATTTATAAATAGCAAAGCAGTTACAAGTCTTCCAATCTTTTGGGTCTTCTAAAGGCGTGCTATCTGTTTCGATAGACATGATTTGCTTTCGTAGTTTTTTTTCTGGTAAAAAGATATTGATGATATTACCTTTACTTTTACTCATTTTAGCACCATCAGTTCCGGGAATCAACATGGTATCTTCTTGAACTTTTCCTTCTGGTAATACAAATGTTTCTCCCATTTTAGCATGAAAACGGGCAGCAACATCACGTGTCATTTCTATGTGTTGTAACTGATCTTTTCCAACTGGAATAATTTCAGAATCATACAATAATATATCTGCAGCCATCAACATAGGATATGAAAATAGTCCAGCATTTACATCTTCTAATCGATCTGCTTTGTCTTTAAAACTATGTGCAAGAGTTAATCGTTGGTAAGGAAAGAAACAACTTAAATACCAAGATAATTCGGCAACTTGAGGAATATCACTTTGTCTGTAAAATACAGTTTCATGAACATCTAATCCAAATGCTAACCATGTGGCTGCGGTAGAGTAGGTGTTTTGACGAAGTGTTTCAGCATCTTTTATTTGTGTTAGTGAATGCATATCTGCAATAAATAAAAACGATTCATTTTTTTCATCGTTTGCCATATCTATTGCTGGCATTATTGCGCCTAAAATATTACCTAAATGTGGTGTTCCTGTACTTTGTATACCTGTAAGTATTCTTGCCATAATTACTTTCCGCGAAAACGGAAATATATTTAATTACTATTTCAACTTATATCGTCAGCAAAGGTACTTTTTTTAGTAGAATTGTTGAATTAAATTGAGTAGTTTTGAGCCACATGAAGCTATTTAAGTACATCTTTTGGGTTTTATATCGAATCTGGTTCTACATTTTAGTAGCACTTCCGATTATTTTTCTATTCCCAATACTTGTTATTTCTATTCTTAAAGAATCTTGGTATCCATTCTTTTTCAAGATTGCTCGTTTCTGGGCACGTTTTATTTTGATTGGCATGGGTTTTAATGTAAAAATTGAAAGAGAACAAATTCCTGAAGCTACAAAAAGCTATATGTTTGTTGCTAATCATACCTCGATGGCAGATATTATGCTCATGTTGGTTACTGTAAAAAATCCGTTTGTTTTTGTAGGTAAAAAGGAGTTGGCTAAAATCCCATTGTTTGGTTTTTTCTATAAACGCACAAGTATTTTGGTCGATAGAAGTAGTCTTAAAAGTAGACAAGCTGTTTTTCTGAGAGCACAACGACGACTAAAACAAGGAATGAGCATCTGTATTTTTCCGGAAGGAGGAGTGCCAGACGAGCAGATTATTATAGATAATTTTAAAGATGGAGCATTCAGAATGGCTATAAATCATCATATTCCTATTGTACCTATTACTTTCGGAGATAATAAAAAACGATTTTCATATACTTTTTTCAGCGGAAGTCCAGGCCTTATGAGAGCTAAAATTCATAAGTTCATCACTACAGAAGGATTGGCTGTTGAAGACACAAGGAAGTTAAACGTAGAAGCACAAACTCTAATTTTAAACCAATTATTAGAATTTAATAAAAACCAAAAAGCTACTCTTGGCACAGAGTAGCTTTTAAGTTGTTATTGCTAATCAACACAATAACTATCTAACCAACTAAAAAAACCTAAAACTTAAAACTAAGTCCAGTATATACACCTATAAAAAATGGTTTAAAATCACCAGATGTATTATTGAACGTATTTATTTGATACTTGAATGTGGGTTCAAGATTAAATTGAAACTGTTTTGAAAAATTATAGTCAACACCGATTCCAATATTTGCTGTATAACTCAAATCTTTAACATTTGAAGCTTCTCCTAAGCGTGAACGGTCACCATTGTTTAAAACAGCATACACATCATTATCACTTAAAATTAGCGCACTAAATCCTCCTATAAGGTTTAACCCTAATTTACTTTCTACTAAATTGTATTCAAGTTCAACTGGGACTTCAATAAAACTAAGTTGTTGGTCTAATGAACCTAGTTCTTGTGTGAATAAGGTAGCAGGTGCATTTTCAAATTTAAAGTTCCTTGCACTGTAAATTGAATGTTGACTCATGCTATCCACTAAGTTTACATTTGCAATTTGACGATTTCCACGAGCAACAGGATTTGTGTTTTCAAAAATTAGAACATCATTTGTTTTATAACCTAATTGGACTTTATTGATACCTGCTCTAATTTTGAGTTTTTTGTTTAAGGCATAACTTCCTTTAATACCATAACTCATGTTAATTTCAGATTCTTTAGTATTTTCAATAAATTGATTGTCCAAGGAAGAACCTTCACCCAACGAACTGAAATAAACAGGCGCTACGCTTGGTGAAACGCTCCACCTGTTTAGTTTCTCTTCCTCTTCTTCTAATTCTTCCGTGTTTTCGGCTTCAGCTATTGCATTTTCAATAGCATTAACTTCTTCCTTTTCTTCTTTTTCTATTTCTTTATTTTGAGTGTCTTCTATGGTGCTATTATCTTTTTCTAAAGCATCTTTATCTTTAATGTCTGTTTTAGCAACTGTTGCTTTTATGCCAGTTTGAGTTGACTTAAGCAGTGCGTCAATTTCAGACTTATCTTTAATTGTGTTTTGCGTACTCTTATTTGTTTTAGATAAAGTATTTGTAACTGAATCTTTATCCTTAGTGTCTACATTAGCAACAGTAACATTGGTATCTTCTTTGGTTGACTTAAGAAGCACATCTATTTCTGATTTATCTTTAATTGTATTTTGTGTATTCTGAATGGTTTTAGATGATGTTTTTGTAGTACTTGCTACAGCATCTTTTGTCAAAAGGTTGTTATTCGAGTTTTTCTCGTCTTTCTGAGACTTTTCGTAATCATTTGTATTGGTAGCAATACTATTTTGAGTTTTTTCTTTGAGTTTATCTCTGTTAGTACTTTCTGAAGCTACTAAAGGATTCTCTTTGTTCTCTGAAGTGATTACGTTGCTTTTATTCTTGTTTACTGAAGATTGGCCTTCTTCAACTATTGTTTTAGAGTTAGCGTCAACAATTTGTTCCTCTGTATCGTTTTCCAAAATCACCTTTGACGGATCATTTTGATCTAACGTATTATTTTCGTCTTGCGAATTGGAGTTATTGTTCGTTTTAGATTCATTTACAATAGTATCTTTTGAAATACCATCTGTATCAGAGGTGTTAAAAAACTGATTAGTAATTGTAACCAAAAGGACTAAACCTGCTGCTATTCCAGCAACTCTCCACCAAATAGGAATAACGCGACGTTTTTTACGTTTGTCCTCATGGAGTTTTTCCTCTATGTTTTCCCAGACATAATCTTTAGGTGCAACATCAAAGTTTTTGAGTTGCTCCTTAAAGAGTTTATCTATATTCTTTTTTTCGTTCATTATAAACTTTGCGAATTACTACTCGCTTTGTATTGTTCTATTTTATTTTTTAAAATCAACCTTGCTCGAGCAAGATTTGATTTTGATGTGCCAACCGAGATGTCAAGCATTTTTGCGATTTCTTTATGTGAATAATCATCCAAAGCATATAAATTAAACACCAATCTGTAACGATCTGGTAGCTCTTGAATGATTTGCAATAAGAAGTCTATATTAATGTTGTCTTCATCAACTTCAACTGAAACATCTTCAATTTGGTCTTCATTAATTATGTCAAAAACACCAACGCTTCTATAGCGTTGCAAGGCTGTGTTAATTGTTATTCTTTTTAACCATCCTTCAAAAGAGCCTTTACTTTTAAACTGGTCTATTTTTTTAAATATAGTAACATATGCGTCTTGCAAATTATCTTCGGCTTCAGCATAATTACGTGAATACTTCAAGCAAATCGAAAACAGTTTACTCGCAAAGAGCTTATATATTTGACTTTGTGCCTGAGCATCATTTTTTTTACATTGTGCTATGAGTTGTTCTAAACTCAAACGTGTTGGTGTTATTAATTAATATAAATTTAATTAGTCTACTACAGGAACCTCAATAACATAGTAGATATCATTTCCGCTTTCATCTTCGCCTTGCCAAAATCTAAACACGTAAGGGTCAATATCGTTTACTCTGAAGTTTAAAGTAGCTTCTACCTCTTCATATTCAAAAGTTTCACAATTTTCATCAGGAAAAACAGAAGTGATAATTGCAATAGTTCTTTGGTTTAGTTCACTTAGATAATAAAAATCATTAAAAACGTGACAACCAGAAGGTCTTAAATATGTCACTATGATTTCATGTGTACTTCCAAACTGAAACTCTGCAGGCATATAAACATTTTCAACAGGTAAGGTTTCATAGTAAAAATCTGATGAATCATCACCTTCTTCACTACAAGATAATACCGAGCAAATTAAAAAACTTAATAAAAATAATTTCTTCATATAATTAAATATTTAGGCAACACGTGCCTCAATCACTATATAGATGCAATAGGAGTATAAAGGTTGCGTCTAAAAACCAAAAAAATCCCGAATAAGGGATTTTTTTGTCTTGTTGGGTTATTTTAAGCGTCTCCTTTAATTAACGCTCTCACTTTCGCTTCAAGTTCATCCATTAGTTCTGGATTGTCTTTTATTAACGCTTTAACGGCGTCTCGACCTTGTCCTAGCTTAGTTTCTCCATAGCTAAACCACGAGCCACTCTTTTTGACAATCTCATGTTCTACAGCTAAATCTAAAATTTCTCCTACTTTAGAAATCCCTTCACCATACATGATATCAAATTCACACATTTTAAAAGGTGGAGCTACTTTGTTTTTTACAACTTTAACTCTTGTTTTGTTTCCGGCTACATTACCATCAGTTTCTTTAATTTGAGTAGATCGTCTGATATCTAATCTTACAGATGCGTAAAATTTCAGGGCGTTTCCTCCAGTAGTCGTTTCTGGGTTCCCAAACATAACACCAATTTTTTCTCTTAACTGGTTAATAAAAATAACTGTACAATTAGTTTTACTAATAGAACCTGTTAATTTTCTTAAAGCTTGAGACATTAAACGTGCATGAAGTCCCATTTTTGAGTCTCCCATTTCGCCCTCAATCTCACTTTTAGGAGTAAGTGCTGCAACAGAATCTATAACCACAATATCAATTGCTCCAGAACGAATTAAATTATCTGTAATTTCAAGAGCTTGCTCACCATTATCAGGTTGTGAAATAATAAGGTTGTCTATATCTATTCCTAAATTTTCAGCATATGTTCTATCAAATGCATGTTCTGCATCAATAAATGCCGCTATTCCTCCAGCTTTTTGGGCTTCGGCAATAGCATGAAGTGTTAATGTTGTTTTACCTGAAGATTCTGGTCCATATATTTCAATTACTCTACCTCGAGGATAACCTCCAACACCCAATGCAATATCTAGTCCTAAAGAACCTGAAGAGATTGCCTCAACATCAACGACTGCTTGGTCGCTCATTTTCATCACTGTACCTTTGCCGTAGGCTTTGTCTAGCTTGTCTAACGTTAGTTTTAATGCTTTTAATTTTGCTTCTTTTTCGCTACTCATTTCAATCTGTTTTTATTTGATAGGTCTGCTAAATTACAACAACTTTTAATTATTTTCAATCTTCTGACGCAACCTTTTTAAACATTTTGCATCTACTAATTGAGATTGGGAAATCTTGCTATGAAAATGGTCAGTTACATGACTTATCCACTTAAATTTAATTCTTTTAATTAGGATGAGATTTTTTAGAAAAATTATTTTTAACAACGCATTAGGTCTTTCAGGAGCTGTTCAAGTTAACAGTAACTGTAAAGCCGATGGCGGCTAACTCGCAAAATATTTTTAAGATTAAATTAAAAATATTAATAACGAGTAAGTCTAAAAAAAGCACTTTGGAAAATCCATAAGTGCTTTTTTGTTTTTTTGGATATTGTTAAACAATGGTTTTTGTACCTTTGCAATTCATATTTTTTTAACACCTAAAATTAGTATAGCATGCAACTGTACAATAACTTAAGTGCTAATGAAAGAGCAGAACTAATAGAGAAAGCGGGAAAAGATCGCTTAACTATCTCTTTCTACAAGTACGCCAAAATTGGCAATACCGAAATTTTTAGAAACCACATGTTTATAGCTTGGAACGATTTTGACGTTTTGGGTAGAATATATGTTGCTAATGAAGGTATTAATGCCCAACTCTCTGTTCCAGCAGAAAGTTTCCAACCCTTTAAAAACCATTTAGACACAATTTCTTTTTTAGAAAATGTAAGATTAAACATTGCCATTGAGCATGATAATTTTGCTTTTTTAAAGTTAAAAGTTAAAGTACGTCATAAGATTGTTGCAGACGGTTTAAATGACAATACCTTTGATGTTACAAATAAAGGTGTTCATGTAAATGCAGAGACATTCAATTATTTAATTGAAGATCCAAATACCGTTTTGGTTGACATGCGTAATCATTATGAAAGCGAGATTGGTCATTTTAAAAATGCAGTAACTCCAGATGTGGATACGTTTAGAGAATCTTTAGATCTTATTGAAGAAGATCTTAGAGAACACAAAGAAGATAAAAACCTAGTCATGTATTGTACAGGAGGAATTCGTTGCGAAAAGGCGAGTGCTTACTACAAACACAAAGGGTTTAAAAATGTATTCCAGCTAGAAGGAGGTATTATCAATTATGTGAGACAAGTTGAAGCCAATGATTTAGAAAATAAATTTTTAGGAAAAAACTTTGTATTTGATGAACGTCGCTCTGAACGCATTTCTGATGATGTAATATCTAATTGTCATCAATGTGGCAAGCCTGCAGATATGCATACAAATTGTGCTAATGAAGCTTGTCATTTGTTATTTATTCAATGTGATGATTGTAAGGAACAAATGGAAAACTGTTGTTCTACAAGCTGTAAGGAAATTAGTAGATTGCCATTTGAAGAGCAAAAGGAATTACGAAAAGGCCAAGGCAATAGCAACGACATTTTCAAAAAAGGAAGAGCAGATCACCTACCTTTTAAAAAAGACTTAAGAAATATTTTTGAAGTCTTAAAAAAATAAAATAAGGCTCCATTATAAAATGGAGCCTTATTCTTTTATTCTTTAATTAACTTAATTGTTTTGACTTCGTTTGAATCGCTTTCAAGCCTAACGAAACACATTCCATTTGAGAAATTTAAAGCTTGATTAAAACTAACCTGATTAATTCTAATAACATTAATTGGTTGAGTTACAATTTTTTCTCCAAAAGTGGCGGGTGACGTTAATTCACTATCGACTTTTTAATCTAGAGTCTGCGCCATAATATGTCCGATAAAAAAAAGCGCAAAAATGTAAAGTGTAATTTTTGAATTCATAATTTATAGTTTTAAGTTTATATGTTATCATCGAAAAGAATTATGATTGTGAGCATAATAAAAACATTCCATCAAATTATTTCTTTAAATTACTAAAAATCAATTAGATATACAACATTTACATGATGTAATGGTGTTAGGTTTATTCAATTATCATACTCAATAAATAATCTTATCTTTACATTTCAAAAGAACTATGAATCGTCTTCTGAAAGAGATCCTTTCAGAATTTATATATAAAATTTATGAGTTGTAACAGTTGCTCAACTGGAAAGGATGGACAACCAAAAGGATGCAAAAGCAATGGGACTTGTGGCACAGATAGCTGCAATAAACTTACTGTTTTTGATTGGTTGGCTAATATGTCGTTACCTCAAGGAGAAGAAGCCTTTGTCGGTATTGAGGTGCGTTTTAAAAATGGACGAAAACTATACTACAAAAACACCGAAAGTCTTACTTTAAGTATTGGTGATATAGTGGCTACACAAGCACAATCTGGACATGATATTGGGATGGTTACTCTTACAGGAGAATTGGTAAGAGTGCAAATGAAGCGCAAAAAAATAGATATTAATGATGAAGAAAATGTCATGAAAATCTATAGAAAAGCGTCTCAAAAAGATATTGATATTTGGTCAGGAGCCAGAGATAAAGAAGAGCCAATGAAGGTGAAAGCACGTCAATTTGCTATTGATTTGCAGCTTAAAATGAAAATTTCTGATATTGAATATCAAGGTGATGCCAGTAAAGCTACATTTTATTACACAGCTGAAGAGCGTGTAGATTTTAGAGAACTTATTAAGCTTTTTGCTCGCGAATTTAGAACGCGTATTGAGATGAAACAAGTTGGTTTCCGTCAGGAAGCTGCTCGTCTTGGAGGTATAGGTTCTTGTGGTAGAGAATTATGTTGTTCTACTTGGTTAACAGATTTTAGATCTGTTAGTACATCTGCAGCTAGATATCAGCAACTTTCTCTAAACCCTTTAAAACTTGCTGGTCAATGCGGTAAACTTAAATGCTGTTTAAATTATGAGCTGGATGCTTATTTAGATGCTTTAAAAGCATTTCCGAAAAATGACACCAAATTATATACAGAAAAAGGAACAGCAGTTTGTCAAAAAACGGATATTTTTAAAGGACACCTTTGGTATGCTTATGAAGGTGAATGGATGAATTGGCATGTTCTTACTACAGATCAGGTCAAAGAAATTATTGATAAAAACAAGGCGAAACAAAAAGTGGCAAGCTTAGAAGAATATGCTGCTGAGCTTATTGAAGATACTAAAACCGAGTTTGAAAACGTTGTTGGTCAAGATAGTTTAACACGTTTCGATAGTCCAAAACATAAAAACAAACGTAAAAATAATAAAGGGAAACAAAGACGTCGTCAAAAGCCTCAGAATAATGCCAAAAAGTAAGTATTGCATTGTTTTTTTAATGTTCTTAATTGCTGTCTCATGCGATTCTAATCGCATTTATGACGAATATAAGTCCATACCAGATCAATGGCATAAAGATTCAGTTATCTCTTTTAAGGTTACACCACCAGATACAATTAACAATTACAATTTGTTTGTAAATTTGAGAAATACTAGCAACTATAAGTACAGTAATCTTTACTTGGTAGTAGAATTAAATTATCCCAATGGTAAAACATTAAAAGATACATTAGAGTATAGAATGTCTGCGCCAGATGGCACATTTCTAGGCACAGGGTTCACTGATTTAAAAGAAAATAAACTCTGGTATAAAGGTTATGATCAACCTTTTGTTTTTAATGAATCTGGAGATTACCAAATTAAAGTGCAACATGCTATGCGCAAAAATGGTGAAGTAAATGGCGTTCTTAATCTTGAAGGCATTACTGATGTTGGTTTTAGAATTGAGCGAGATAATACAAATTGATTATGGCAAAAAAGACAGTAAAAAAGAAATCAGCATCGACTACAATCGTTGATTTTTCTAAATACATACGTTGGTTTTGGATGACATTTACAGGTGGCGTTTTGTTATTCATACTTATGTTTTTGTTGGCATCTTGGGGTTTTTTAGGAGAAATGCCAGATCATACTATTCTAGAGAATCCTAAAACTCATTTAGCAACTGAAATCATTTCTTCTGATGATAAAACCTTAGGTAAGTTTTATCTTAATGATAATCGTACTCCTGTTGATTATAGTGAATTGCCAAAACATTTGGTAGACGCTTTAGTCGCGACTGAAGATATAAGATATTACGAGCACTCAGGAATTGATGCTAGAGGAACACTAAGAGCAGTTTCCAAGTTTGGAAAAGGCGGAGGAGCTAGTACCATTTCGCAACAATTGGCAAAACAATTATTTACTAAACAAGTCTCTTCAAATAAAATACAACGTGTATTTCAAAAAGTTAGAGAATGGGTTATTGCTATTCGACTAGAACGTCAATACACTAAAGAAGAAATTATTGCCATGTATTTCAATATCTACGATTTTGGAAATAATGCAGATGGAATTAGAAGTGCTGCTCGTATATATTTTGGAAAGGAACCAAAAGAGTTAGATATAAAAGAAGCGGCAATGTTGGTTGGTATGTTTAAGAATTCTTCGTTGTATAATCCAAGATCGCATCGTAATCCTGAAGGCACTAAAAACAGAAGAGATGTAGTATTTAGCCAAATGGAAAAGTATGAGTATATCACGACAGCTCAAAAAGATTCACTTCAAAAAACAGAATTAGATTTAAATTATTCTCCAGAATCTCATAGAGAAGGAATTGCGACATACTTTAGAGCATATCTCGACCGCTTTATGAAAGATTGGATTAAAAATAATCCAAAACCAGATGGAGAAAGCTATAACTTGTATAATGACGGACTAAAAATCTACACGACAATAGATTCAAGAATGCAGAAGTATGCTGAGAAAGCCGTTCAAAGACACATGCCAAGATTACAAGCTGAATTTGACCACCAGAATTCACCAGATAGAAATAAAACAGCGCCTTTTTTAGACCTAGAAGAAAGTGAAATAAGAGGATTAATGAAGACTTCGATGAGACGTTCTGAGCGTTGGAGAGTTTTAAAAAATAAAGGGAAGACTGAAAAAGAGATTGAGGCTTCATTTGATAAGCCAACACAAATGTCTGTATTTGCCTGGAAAGATGGTAAAGCGTCAGAGATTGATACCATTCTGAAACCTATCGATTCTATGCGATATTATAAATCGTTTTTACATCCAGGTATGATGTCAATGGATCCGCAAACTGGACATGTTAAAGCTTGGGTTGGAGGAATGAATTATAGACATTTTCAGTACGATCATGTTAAACAAGGAAAGCGACAAGTAGGTTCTACTTTTAAACCATTTGTTTATGCTACTGCTATAGATCAATTGCATTTATCGCCTTGTGATACCTTGCCAAGACAACAAATAACTATAGAAGCAGATAAATACGGAAACCCAGAACCTTGGACAACTAAAAACTCTGATGGTCGTTATGATGGATTTTTAACACTAAAAGATGCACTAGCAAATTCGGTTAATACCATTACTGCACGATTAATGGATAAGGTTGGTCCGCAACCAGTTATTGATATGGCAAAAAGGTTGGGTATAGAGCAAGATATTTTGCCCGTTCCAGCAATTGCATTAGGTACTCCAGATTTAAGTGTTTATGAAATGGTGGCAGCATACTCAACGTTTGCCAATAAAGGGGTCTATAACAAACCTGTAATGGTAACTCGTATTGAAGATAAAAATGGAACTATTCTATATCAGTTTACTCCTGAAAGTCGTGATGTATTGAGTGACGAAGTGGCTTATACTACAGTTAACTTGATGCAAGGTGTTACCGAATCAGGTTCGGGAGCTAGATTGCGCAGAACTTGGGGAGCAGATCAAGGTGTCTACAAAGAAATAATAACAGGATATCCATATGGTTTTACAAACCCAATAGCTGGTAAAACAGGAACTACACAAAATCAAAGTGATGGTTGGTTTATGGGAATTGTTCCAAATTTAGTGACTGGTGTTTGGGTAGGTGCAGAAGATAGGGCTACACACTTTAAAACTCTGACTTATGGACAAGGCGCTGCTATGGCGCTTCCAATTTGGGCGCTGTATATGAAAGCATGTTATGAAGATTCTGAGTTAAATGTATCAAAAGGGGAGTTTGAGAGACCTCAAAACCTTTCAATCGAAGTAGATTGTAGTAAATTAGGTGATGATGATTCTAATGAAAAAGACACAGCTGATGAATTAAAAGATGTTCTAGATTTTTAATAGTTAGACTGTTTTTTAAGTAAAAATCCAAAGCCATTCATTGTAGAATGGCTTTTTTATTTCGTATTTTTCGGTATCAAAATTTAATAGTAATGATCAATAAAAAAGTAGCTAATGTTTCTGAAGCTTTAGAAGGCGTAAAAGACAATATGACCTTTATGTTTGGTGGTTTTGGCTTATCGGGAATACCAGAAAATGCTATTGCAGAACTAGTGCAAAAAGGAGTTAAAGGTCTTAAATGTATATCTAATAATGCAGGTGTAGACGATTTTGGATTAGGCTTATTATTACAAGGTAAGCAAATAGATAAAATGACGTCATCTTACGTTGGTGAGAATGATGAATTTGAAAGACAAATGCTTTCAGGTGAATTAGATGTGGAATTGATTCCACAAGGGACTTTAGCTGAACGTTGTAGAGCTGCACAAGCAGGTTTCCCAGCGTTTTACACACCTGCTGGTTACGGAACTGAAGTGGCTGAAGGAAAGGAAACCAGAGAATTTGATGGAAAAATGTATGTATTAGAACATGCGTTTGATGCTGATTTTGGATTTGTAAAAGCCTGGAAAGGTGATGCAGCTGGAAACTTAGTTTTTAAAGGAACAGCTCGTAATTTTAATCCTAATATGTGTGGCGCAGCTAAAATAACAGTAGCTGAAGTTGAAGAATTGGTGCCAGTTGGTGAATTAGATCCAAATCAAATTCATATACCAGGTATTTTTGTACAGCGCATTTTTAAAGGTGAGCGTTTTGAAAAAAGAATTGAACAAAGAACTGTAAGACAAAGAGATTAATATGTTGGATAAAAACGGAATCGCAAAGCGAATCGCAAAAGAAGTTCAAGATGGTTATTATGTGAACCTTGGGATAGGTATCCCAACTTTAGTTGCTAATTATGTAAGGGACGACATTGAAGTTGAGTTTCAAAGTGAAAATGGTGTTTTAGGAATGGGACCTTTTCCTTTTGAAGGAGAAGAGGATGCAGATATTATTAACGCAGGAAAACAAACTATTACAACATTACCTGGAGCAAGTTTCTTTGATTCAGCTACAAGTTTTTCTATGATAAGAGGAAAGCACGTAGACCTAACAATATTAGGTGCCATGGAAGTTTCTGAGAATGGAGATATTGCTAACTGGAAAATTCCAGGTAAAATGGTTAAAGGTATGGGAGGAGCAATGGATTTAGTAGCAAGTGCTGAAAATATAATTGTGGCCATGATGCATACTAATCGTGCTGGACAATCTAAATTGTTAGCGGAATGTTCTTTACCGTTAACTGGAGTTGGCTGCGTTAAGAAAATTGTAACAAACCTCGCTGTAATTGAAATTACAGACAATGGCTTTAAACTTTTAGAGCGCGCTCCTGGTGTTTCAGTTGAGGATATTAAAAATGCTACTCAAGGGACTCTAATTATTGAAGGAGATATTCCTGAAATGCAGATTTGAGACTATTTCAACTAAGTAGAGATATTAATAAACCACTTTTTTAGTGGTTTTTTTATGTTTTGTAAACTAATCCGAGAGCTCTAATACATGTTATATTGTAAGAAAAAACGTCAAATCATATAGTAAATGTTAAAATTTAATGCATTTCATCGATTAATTACGTGTTTTGTCTGATTAATTAAAAACATGTTACATATTTACAAAACCAAATCGAAACAAATATTAACCAAATTTACCATAAACTTAACTTTATGATTTGCCCCAAATCTATCATAAATTTTAACCTATGAACTTTTTTGCCCCAAATCTACTTAAACCTACAGTTTCTGAAAATAAGCTGAAAATTAATTTCAGAAACACATTAAGATTGCTCAAAAATATCTTAAACCTAACTAAAAAAATATTCATGCTATAATCCTTTAGGGATAGCATGAATAAGTTTTTTAGTGTATTCTTTTTTAGGGTTTTCATATATAATATCTGCATCGTCCATTTCTTCTACTTTTCCATTATTCATTACTAAAAGTTGATCAGACATATATTTCACCACAGCTAAATCGTGAGAGATAAATATGTAAGTAAACCCAAAATTATCTTTAAGGTCATTTAATAAATTTAATACTTGTGCTTGAACCGATATATCCAAAGCAGAAACCGATTCGTCACAAATAATTAACTTTGGTTCTAAAGCAATGGCTCTAGCAATTCCAATTCTTTGACGTTGACCTCCAGAAAACTCATGTGGATAGCGATTAAAATAACTATCGTCAAGACCCACTTTTAGTAGTAAATTCAATACTTTTTCTTTTCTATCAGAATCAGATGATCCTATACCATGTACTTTCATAGGTTCCATAATGGCTTTACCAACTGGAATTCTTGGATTTAGCGAAGCATAAGGATCTTGAAATATAATTTGAATATCTTTTCTTAGTTTTCTTACTTCAGTTGTATTGAGTTTGGTAATATCAATACCATGATATAAAATTTGTCCAGCTGTCGATTTATCTAATAAAAGAATAGCATTTGCTAAAGTTGATTTACCACAGCCAGACTCGCCAACCAAACCTAATGTTTCGCCTTCATAAAGTTCGAAACTTACTTGGTTTACAGCCTTAAACGATTCAGCTTTCCCAAACCAACCAGATTTTGATAGGTATTCCTTTTCAAGGTTTTTAACCTCTAGTAATGCTGGTTTATTGTATAATGCTTCGTGAGCCGTTTTACGTTGAGCCATACTTATTGTCTCTGTTATAGAATTACCCTCCATAAAATCTTTTATGGTTGGCAAGCGTTTTAAACGAATTTCTAATGAAGGCTTCGAACTTAATAATGCTTTAGTATAGGTGTGCTGAGGTTTATTAAAAATATCAGATACGTTTCCTTGTTCAACAATAGCACCTTGATACATGACCAAAATGCGATCTGCTATTTCAGAAACAAGAGCTAAATCATGAGAAATAAATATGATGCTCATGTTTTTTTCGGCTTGTAACTGCTTTAAAAGCTCAATAATATCTTTTTGGACCGTTACATCTAAAGCGGTTGTAGGTTCATCTGCAATTAAAAGTTTTGGCTTACAAGCAATAGCCATGGCAATCATGACGCGTTGTTTTTGCCCTCCAGAAATTTCATGAGGATAGGCTTTATATACACGTTCTGGTAGTGGCAATTTTACTTTTTCAAAAAGCGCAATAGTTTCTGCTTTAGCTTCAGTTTTTGATAAGTTGGTATGCTGAAGTATGATCTCAATAACCTGATTTCCGCAGGTCATTGACGGGTTTAAAGAACTCATAGGCTCTTGGAAGATCATTGCAATATCATTTCCCCTAATATTTTGAAACTCTTTTGCAGAAAGCGAAGTTAAATCTTGACTATTAAAATGAATAGCTCCGCTAGTAATTTTTGATATAGCCTTAGGGAGTAATCCTAAAATAGCCAATGATGATACAGATTTCCCTGAACCAGATTCACCTACAATACCAAGGATTTCATTGGTGTTTAAATCATAGGAAATATTATGAATAATTTTGGTCTCGTTTTCGTTATTAAAGAATGAGATTGAAAGGTCTTTTACTTGCAGTAAAACTGTATTTGGCATATGTAAAAATAGACAATTTTAAGTACCATAAAACACTAAAAACCTTCATTCACCTCTATTTTTACATAAATAAGTTAAAATTCATTTTCACGTAAATTATTAGTTTTCAACAATTTACATTTTTTACTATTTTTAAATCGTGCATTTCATCGATTATTTATGCGCTTTATGGATAAAAACACACTTAGATGTTATATATTTGTTGAAATCAAATTCATTGATACCCCAAATTAAATGAAAAGAATTACTTTAACCTTAGCCGTTTTATTGACGCTTTTACTTAATGTAAATGCACAAAATTCAATACTTAAATCACAGGATTTAGAACAAGAAAAAGCAGAAAAATACCTTTCATCAAAGGGAGAACTTACCTTTACGTTTCAAATAGAAAGAGGTGGAGATGTAGAAGCTTTAACACGTGACATGTCTCTAGTTAATTATGACCCTAACACTAATACTGTTAAGGCCTGGGCAAACGAAGCTCAGTTTAGAAGATTTGTAACTAAAAACATTCCTTACAGTATACCCAAAAGCGAAAATGAAGTTGATGAATCTGTCATATATGATGTAAGACCTTTGGCTGCTAGAGCTCCTGGTGATCAACTTACATTTCCTCTAGCTTCTTATCCAACTTATGCAGAGTATGCACATCAAATGCAACATTTTGAAGATGATAATTTTGGATTAGTTGAGATGGTAAATATAGGTGCGACTCATCAAGGAGATAAAGATTTACTATTTGTAAAAATATCAGATAATGTTGCTACAGATGAGCAAGAGCCAAAACTTATGCTAACCTCTTCAATGCATGGAGATGAGATTGCTGGCTATCCAATGATGCTATCATTAATAGATTATATACTAACGGTTTATAATAATACTGGTCATTCAGATCATGCTAGAATTAAAAATTTAGTTGAGAATGCAGAAATTTGGATTAACCCAAGCGCAAATCCAGATGGGACTTATCATAATAGTTCGGGTAATACTTCAGTGACTGGTTCAAGAAGAGGTAACGCCTTAAATATTGATTTGAATAGAAATTATCCAGATAACGTTGCTGGAGCACATCCTGATACCGAAGTTTATCAAACAGAAACTTTGGCGTTTATGGCTTTTGCAGAGGCACATAACTTTGTATTGTCAGCAAATTTTCATGGTGGAACAGAATTAGTTAATTATCCTTTTGATAATGCGTATTCCGCTCAATATATTCATGCAGATAATGATTGGTTTGAGCACATTGGTATAGAATATGCCACACATTGTCAAACAGATGCAAACGCAGGACCAAGTTCAACACCATCATATAGTAATAAAGCTTCATATATGACTGATGATGATGACTGGGATGAGAGTGCAGGTAACCAAGCATGGCATAATGATTATGCACAAAGTCCTGGTGTAACTCATGGAGCAGAATGGTATCGTGTTTATGGAGGAAGACAGGATTACATGAATTTTTATGAGCAATGTAGAGAAATTACAATAGAGCTTTCCGATGTTAAAATTTTAGCCGAGAGTTCATTAGTTGATTATTGGTATTATAATAGAGATGCCTTATTAGATTTTTTAACTCAAGGAACTTATGGCTTTAGAGGAATTGTAGCAGATGCAACGAATCCTTCTCTAGAAATTGAAGGCGCAAAAGTAACCATTGTAGGTCATGATGATTATGGTTCTGAAATTTATACAGATGTGGATGGCGATTATTACAGACCAATTAAAGCAGGTACTTATGACTTATTATTCGAAGCGCCATGTTATCAACCAGTAACGGTTTCAGGCCAATCAATAACTGATGGTAATACAGTTGTTTTAGCAAATGTTCTATTGACTCCTTTAGCGAGTATACCAACAGGACTGCAAGCTTCGAATGTAAGCACTACTTCAGCAACATTAAGTTGGGATGAAATATCTGGAATAACTTACGACTTGCGCTATAGGGAACAAGGAGAGCCTTCTTGGACAACAACTACAGTTTCAGAGGCAACTAAACAGCTAACGGGTTTAACTGCATTAACGCAATACGAGGTTCAAGTAAGAAGTAATTGTGGTAATTTCAATTCTGCTTATAGCAGTTCGGTTCTATTTACAACCTCAGATGCAGTTGCATGTGTGGGAACATTGATATCTTCTTTCCCTTATTTAGAAACTTTTGATTCTGGATTAGGAGACTGGACACAAGATTCTGGAGATTCCGGAGATTGGTCTTTAGATGCAAATGGAACGCCTTCAAATAATACAGGACCTTCAGATGATAATACTGGTAATGGTAATTATCTTTTTACTGAAGCATCATCTAGTGGTGTGGGTTCTAATGCCACTGTTATCTTAACGAGTTCATGCTTTGATCTTACAAACTTTACTACGGGTTCTTTTTCATTTTATTATCATATGTTCGGAACAGACGTTGGGACATTAAATTTAGAGATATCATCAGATAATGGTGATAATTGGACAAATATATTTACAGAATCCGGTAATCTTGGTAATCAATGGAATACACAAAACATAGACTTAAGTAGTTATTTCGGCGAAACCGTAAAATTTAGATTTACTGGTATAACAGGTAATGGTTGGAGTAGTGATATTGCAATTGACCATATTGTTATAGTTGACGACTATGACTATTGTGCGTCTAACGGAAATGATACTTCTGACGAATACATAAATAGAGTGCAACTTAACACCTTAGATAACAATAATTCAGGAGTCGGAACAGACGGAACAGGTTATTCAGATTTTACTGACACTCCTTCTCTAATCACTAATTTATTATCAGGTACACAATATACAATAACAGTTTCACCAGATTGGCCAGGTAATTCATTTAATGAAGGCTATTCTGTATGGATAGACTATAATCATAATGGTGATTTTTCAGATAGTGGAGAGCAAGTTTGGACACAGGCTGCAACCAATAGCGCGTCAGTTTCTGGAACTTTTACATTACCAACTACAGACATTAATTATGGAGAGACTAGAATGCGAGTTTCAATGAAATATGATGGAATACCAACAGAATGCGAATCCTTTGGTTACGGTGAAGTAGAAGATTATAAAGTCAATATTGTTTACGATGGTCTTTTATTCACAAATAATACTTGGATACCTAGCGCTCCAAATGGTACAACTACATCTGAAAAGGTTCTATTATTAGATGGAATATATAATGTTGACTCTGCAATTAGTGTTAACAACATTATTGTAAATTCTGGAGCAACAATTAATGTTGAAAAAGGACAATCTGTAGCAGTTGCTCTAGACATAAGAAATTTTGGTGAATTTATTTTAAATTCTGATTCTGATGAATTCTCTAGTTTAATTGTTGAGGGTTCAGTAGCTGGAGATGTAAAGTACAATCGTCATGTCACATCAAATGCTGGCGGAAATGATATTATTTCGCCACCAGTGAGTGGTGAGTCCTTTACAAGCTTTATTTCTAATAATTCCAACATACTATCTAATTCTGGACAGACGGTTTATCTTTTTGGACCTTTTGAAAAACCAATAAATCATTATCAACTATTTTCTAATGTTGAGGCCGTAAATCTTGAAGCAGCTAAAGGATATCGAACGGGCTCTACAGATGGTGGGACGTTTACATTTTCGGGTTCAGTTACTACGGGATCATTAAATGTTCCTATAGTGAAAACAGGAATCGATTTTGCCAAGTGGAATTTAATAGGTAACCCTTATACTTCATACATAAAATTAGAAGATTTTTTAAATGCAAACTTAACTGAGTTGGATGCTCAAAGTGTTGCCATATATGGTTATGATGCTGATATCACAGACGGAAGTGTATGGACCATATGGAATGTTGCTTATTCAAAGGATAACCCTAATACTTTAATTGCTCCTGGTCAAGGATTCTTTGTCTCTTCAAAAGATGGCGGATCTAATGTATCATTTACACCGTCTATGAGAACTACAGGTTCTACAGACGATTTTATAGAAGGAAGAAACGCGGATAATACTATTTCTCATTTTGTAATTAAAATGACGTCTACTGATAAAGTTTTTGGTACTGATATTTATTTTATAGAAAATGCCTCTTTAGGGCTAGATATAGGTTATGATGCCGAACTTTTTGAAGAAACACCGTTATCATATTCTATCTATTCAGAATTAACCGAAGGGAGTCAAGACTTAAACATGGCAATTCAATCTATTGGATTCGACGATGTAAATGGAAGTACTTTAGTTCCTTTAGGCATTAATCTTTTACAGGGTCAGCAAGTAAGTATAAGTATGGACACTTCAGATTTAGATTATGACGTATATTTAGAAGATACACTTACAAATACAGTCACACTTTTAAATACATCTGAATATAATTTAACGGCAGATACAGATTTAATTGGTACTGGACGTTTTTATATTAGGTTTGAAGCAGAAACATTATCAATTGTAGACTCTGGTCTTAGTAATGTTCAAGTTTTTAATAATTCTGATACAAAACAGATAATTGTAAAAGGTCCGTTGACCGAAGACACATCATTTATTCTGTATGATATTCAAGGAAGAGAAATTATTAGAAAAGATTTAAATACAAGCAATGCTATTAATATTATAGATGCTTCCAATTATTCAAAAGGAGTTTATTTAGTCCAGCTTACCAATACTACAGGTACAATTAGTAAAAAGCTAATTATTAGGTAAACTTTATAAATCACATATAATTACAAGAGCTCAGGTTTTAATCTGGGCTCTTTTTTATTAAGAAGATAAGAGACCTCATTATCCTTATCATTTATAAGCTCACAAACCAAAAACCCCAGATATATTAATTCGCTAATTATTAGGTAGTTGTGTTTTGTGCGTTTGCGTTTTGACGATTTTTAATGCATGTTACGGATTAAAAAGCTCTCAAATGTGATATATTTGCAAACATTAACTCCCTAAAGGTTTTTGAAATTATGAAAATTAAATTACTCCTACTCATCTTTTTGATGAGCACAAGTTTTGCAATGGCTCAAAATAAAGGACTTTGGCAAAAACAATCAATTAACAACAATCTTAGAGTAAAGCCAGGTAAACTAGATCTTCCAAGATCACAAACGTTTTCTTTAAATACCGATGGTTTAAGACAAGCTTTAGAACAATCAGCACAAATTGGTAAATCATCTAATTTGATTCTATCATTTCCTAATGCAGATGGTGTATTTGAGCGTTTTAGAGTTTTTGAAGCGTCTATAATGCATCCAGAATTGGCAGCCAGATATCCAGATATAAAATCATATGCAGGTCAGGGAATTGACGACCCTACTGCAATAATAAGATTTAGTATATCCCACTTAGGATTTCAAAGTATTAGTCTTTCGGCAAATCGACCAGCAGTATTTATAGAAGCTTTAACAAATGATACCAGTGTATATGCTGTGTTTTCTAGAGAACAGAAAATCAACATGAATGACGACTTTGAGTGTTCAGTATCAGCGAGTATGAACAGCACTTTAAATTCAGATAATGACATGGCAATGCGAAATGCCGATGATGGTATTTTAAGAACATATCGTATAGCAGTGTCTGCGACTGGAGAATATACAGCTTATCATGGCGGTACTGTTGCAGATGCTTTAGCAGCAATCAACCAAACCATGACAAGAGTTAATGGGATCTTTGAAGTTGATTTCAATGTTACAATGACATTAATTGCTAATACTGATGATGTGATATACACAGATGGAACTTCCGATCCATATACTGGAAATCTCAATAGTCAATTACAAGCTACTTTAACTGCAGAAATTGGTGAAGCCAATTACGATATAGGCCATTTATTTGGAACAGGTGGAAATAGCGGAAATGCAGGTTGTATAGGTTGTGTTTGCGTTGATGGACAAAAAGGTAGTGGATGGACAACAGCTGTAGTGCCAGAAGGAGAATTTTTCGATGTTGATTATGTTTCTCACGAAATAGGACACCAATTTGGAGCAAATCACACTTGGACTCATGCAGGAAGTGAAGGTTCTGGAGTACAAGCAGAACCAGGAAGTGGAACGACCATTATGAGTTATGCAGGAATTACAGGTGCTGCTACTGATGTGGCGAATAATGTACATCCTAATTTTCATTCTTTGTCTATTGAACAAGTTACAGATTATATAAAGACTACAAATTGTCAAACTGATTTCCCTACAGGCAACGCTGTTCCTGTTGTAAATGCAGGTTCAGATTATACAATACCTAACGGAACAGCATTCGAATTAGATGGATCAGCAACTGACGCTGATACAGCAGCGGGTGCATTAACCTATAGTTGGGAACAAATAGATGATAATGGAAATTTATCAACATTTCCAAGCCCAACGAAAACAGGAGGTGTTGCTTTTAGAGCTTATGAACCTGTTACTGAAACGAATCGGTATTTTCCTAGACTAGAAACAATTAAAACAGGAGCTACATCTTGGCAATGGGAAGCTGTACCTGATATTGGTAGAACCCTTAATTTTAGACTTACTGTTAGAGATAATGTTGTCGGAGGAGGAACTAATAGTAGTGCAGATATGGTAGTTACCGTAAATGGTACTGCTGGACCTTTTGTGGTCAATTCTCCAAACACAAATGTAACCTGGAATGCAGATGCTTTTGCAACAATAACTTGGGATGAAGCTGGTACAACAGGAAATGGAATTAATGCAGCAAATGTTGATATTTTCCTATCAACAGATGGTGGAGATACATATCCAATAACCTTAGCTACTGGAGTTACAAATGATGGTTCACATGATATTGTAGTGCCAAACAATCAAGGTAATCAAAATAGAGTCATGGTAAGAGGAGAGAATAATATCTTCTTCGACATTTCAGATACCGATTTTACTATTGGAGCACCAATTACGTGTACAGCTACAGTACCTGCTAATTTTGCAAGTTCTAATGTTGGAGCGACTACAGCAACCTTATCTTGGGATGCTATCGCATCTGTAGTTTTTGACATCCAATATAGAGAAGTTGGATCTGGTACTTGGCTAGATGCTTCTACTAGTAATGCAACTTTTGATTTAATGGGATTATCACCAGAAACAGATTATGAGGCACAAATAAGAAGCCGTTGTCCAGACAACTCAACTTCTGCCTACTCTGGAATAATTACGTTTACTACAACAGTGTTACCACCTTGTTCCGGAACTCAAATAGTATCTTATCCTTATTTAGAAACTTTTGATAGTGGATTAGGAGATTGGAATCAAGGATCTGGAGATGCTGGTGATTGGATTTTAAACTCAGGTACGACTCCTTCTGGAAGTACTGGACCTTCAGATGATATTACAGTTGGTGGAAACTACTTATTTCTTGAAGCTTCTTCAAACGGATCTCCTGGAGAAATAGGAGCTAATGCAGCGGCTGTTTTTGAAAGCCCATGTTTTGATTTAAATGGTCTTACAGATGCTACCTTATCATTCTACTATCATTTATATGGAGCTGATACTGGTTCTCTTGAAGTGGAAATTTCAAACGATGATGGTACTATCTGGACAAGTATTTTTGCAATAGCCGGAGATCAAGGTGATGTCTGGAACATTCAGAATATTGATTTAGTTTCATACCTCAATCAAAATGTTAAACTAAGGATTACTGGAACAACAGGAAACGGTTTCGCGAGTGATATGGCTATAGATCATATTGGAATTGGAGCTCCAATCCCAGATACAGAAGCTCCTGTAATTACTTTAAATGGTGCTTCTACAATCGATTTAATAATGGGATCAACATACACAGAACCGGGTGCGTCTGCTACCGATAATGAGGATGGCGATCTAACTTCAAGTATTGTCGTTGGTGGAGATACTGTTGACCCAAATAGTTTAGGTGTTTATTTTGTGACCTTTAATGTAAGTGATGCTGCTGGAAATGATGCTATTGAAGTTACACGAACTGTAAATGTAGTTGAAGCAACCTACTGTGAATCTTCTGGAGATACATCTTTTCAAACCGGAGTGACTCGAGTGATTTTTGGAACAATTGATAATGCAGATGGTTCTCCAAAAGATGTAGGTTATGAAGATTTTACAAATATTAGCACAGATATTTTTCAAGGGACAAACGTAGACCTCACTGTTCATGTAGATACAGATGGAGACTATACGGTTAATGCATTTGTATGGATTGATTGGAATCAAGATAGCGACTTTGATGATCCTGGAGAAGAGTATGATTTAGGAGATGTAACTGATGTACCAGATGGAGCTTTACCTACCTTACCTATTACCATTCCTGAAAGTATGATTTTTGGTAATACAAGAATGAGAGTATCTGCACAGTACAATGTGGATCCAACGTCTTGTCTAACAAATTTTGATGGTGAAGTAGAAGATTACACGGTTAATGTCAAATATGATGGTTTATTATTTTCTGGAGGTACTTGGGATCCAAGTGCGCCTGACGGAACTACAACGGCCGATAATGTATTAATATTGGATGGTCTGTATAATGTGAATACAACTGACATTAGTATAAATGATTTAACTGTAAATTCAGGTGCTTCAATTGATATTGATCAAGCAAACAATATTACCGTTGGAGGAGATATCGATGTTATGAATAACGGAAACCTTGTATTAAATTCTAGTTCAACAATATTTTCAAGTTTATTAGTTGATGGCACAGTAACAGGAGATGTTAAATATAATCGACATGTCACTGATAATGCTGGAGGGAATGATTTAATTTCTCCACCAGTAAGCGGTGAAGCCTTTACAAGCTTTATCTCTAATAACTCAAATGTATTTGCTAACACAGGTGAAACTTTATATTTGTTTGGACCTTTTGAGAAACCATTAAATGATTATGGATTGTTTTCTAATGTTGAAGCTGTAAATCTCGAAGTTGCAAAAGGCTATCGAGCAGCATCTACCGATGACGGGACTTTTACTTTTGAAGGTTCAGTTACTAATACAGCATTAAGTATCCCTATCGTGAGTTCAGGTACAGAATATGCAAAATGGAATTTAGTCGGTAACCCATATACATCTTATATTAAAGTAGAAGATTTCTTATTGGCAAACCTAACCGAATTAGATCCTAATACTGTAGCAGTATATGGTTATGATGCAGACATAACATTTGGAACCGAATGGACGATTTGGAATATGGCCTATTCAGATAATAATCCTGGTAGTTTAATAGCGCCTGGACAAGGGTTCTTTGTGTCGTCTAAAGTTGGTGGTTCAAACGTCATCTTTAATCCTTCAATGAGAACTATTGGGACTTCAGACGATTTTATAGCCGGAAGAAATTCAAACTTGGCTCATTTTGTAATCACAATGAGTAGACCAGATAAAACCTATAATACAGATATATATTTTGAGAATAATGCTTCTTTAGGCCTTGATATTGGTTATGACGCCGAATTATATGCAGAAGAACCTTCATCTTTTTCAATTTATTCTGAACTAACTGAAGGTGGTGAAGATTTAAACATGGCAATTCAAACTATTGGATTCAATGATGTAAACGGAAGCACTTTAATTCCTATAGGTATTAATCTTTTACAAGGTCAGCAAGTAAGTATAAGTATGGACACTACAGACTTAGAATATAATGTGTATTTTGAAGACACGCTTACAAATACAGTTACATTATTGAACACATCAGATTATAATTTAACTGCAGAAACAAACTTATTAGGTACAGGACGTTTTTATCTGAGATTTGAGACTGAGACGTTATCTGTTGTAGAAGCTGGCCTTAATAATATTCAAATTTATAATAATTCTGATTTTAAAGAGATTATTGTAAATGGACAATTGACAGAAGACACATCGTTTGTTCTGTATGATATACAAGGAAGAGAAATTATAAGAACAGACTTGAATATTGATAGCGCTATTAATGTTATAGATTCTTCTAATTATTCAAAAGGAGTTTATTTAGTTCAACTTACCAATACTAAAGGTACAATTAGTAAAAAGCTAATTATTAGGTAAACCTAAATCACATATAATTACAAGAGCTCAGGTTTTAATCTGGGCTCTTTTTTATAGAGCATAAAACGGTTTTGTGATTAATTATTGATTGTAGTATTTTTCTTTTAAATACATGCGGAAAAACCGTATATTTTTGATTTTTGATGCAAACTTATTAACATTTTGGTAATTTCTTTGTGAAAAATCCTATTTTCATTATCGAATTTTTTCGCTATTAAATTAATCCTTTAATCCTTCTAAATAATGAAAATTAAATTACTCCTACTCGTCTTTTTGATGAGCACAAGTTTTGCAATGTCTCAAGGTAAAGCACTTTGGCAAAAACAACCAATTGACAACAATCTTAGAGTAAAACCAAGTAAACAAGATCTTCCAAGATCACAAACCTTCTCTTTAAACACTGAAGGTTTAAGGCAAGCTTTAGAAAAGACTCCCAAAAGAGGAGATTTATCCAAATCATCTAATGTGGTTTTATCATTTCCGAATGCTAATGGCGAATTCGAACGCTTTAGAGTTTTTGAAGCTTCAGTAATGGATACTGAATTAGCTGCGAGATACCCTGAAATTAAATCATATGCTGGTCAAGGAATAGATGATCCTACAGCAATTATAAGATTTAGTGTAACACCTTTAGGTTTTCAAAGTATTAGATTTTCGGCTAATAAACCTGCTTCTTTTATTGAAGCTGTGACTGAAGACGCTTCTGTCTATTCAGTATTTACTAGAGCAAATAAACTAAATGTAAATAATGATTTTGAATGCTCTGTAACAGAAAGTATGAATAGATCCATGAATTCTGATAGCGGCATGTCTATGAGGAATGCAGATGATAGTATCCTGAGAACATACAGATTAGTGGTTTCTGCTACAGGAGAATACACCAATTACCATGGAGGCACAAAAGCATTAGCATTGGCTGCAATTGTTCAAACGATGACTCGTGTAAACGGGATTTTTGAAACCGATTTCAACGTGACTATGATATTGATTAATAATACAGATGATGTTATTTTCACGAACTCTGGAAGTGACCCATATACAACTACAGGATCTTATAACGGACAACTTCAATCAGAACTTACAAGTACAATTGGAGAGGCAAACTATGATGTTGGACACTTATTTGCTAATCTACAAAACAATGGTAATGCTGGATGTATTGGATGCGTGTGTGTAAATAATCAAAAAGGTAGTGGGTGGACTTCTGCAACAGTGCCTACAGGAGAATTCTTTGACGTAGATTATGTAGCACATGAAATGGGCCATCAATTTGGCGCTAATCATACATGGACACATGGTGGTAATGAAGGAACTAATGTTCAAATGGAACCAGGAAGTGGAACTACTATTATGAGTTATGCTGGAATTACAGGAGCTACAGATGTTGAGCCTAACGTACATCCTAATTTCCATGCAGCTTCAATAGAACAAGTAACAGATTATGTTAAAAGTACAAGTTGCCAAACGAATACAAATACTGGGAACGCTGTTCCTTCAGTAAACGCAGGTTCTAATTATACAATTCCAAATGGAACTGCTTTTGTTTTAGACGGGTCAGCAACTGATGCCGATACAGCAGCTGGCGCATTGACTTATAGTTGGGAACAGATGGATGAAAATAATGCATCCTCTACATATCCAAGTACAACTGCAACAACAGGTGTTGCTTTTAGAGCTTATGAACCAACGACATCTACAAGTCGTTATTTTCCAAGACTTTCAACTATAAAAACTGGTGCAACATCATGGCAATGGGAAGCTGTTCCTAATGTTGCTAGATCGCTTAATTTTAGATTAACCGTTAGAGATAATGTTGCAGGAGGAGGAACAAATAGTAGTGATGATATGGTTGTTACTGTAAATGGTACAGCTGGACCATTCGTTCTTAATTCACCGAATACAAATGTGACTTGGGATGCTGGTACTACACAAACTGTCACATGGAATGTTGCTGGTACTACAGGAAATGGAGTTAATGCTGCAAATGTTGATATTTTTCTTTCAACTGATGGAGGTGATACCTATTCAGTATCGTTGGCCTCTGGAGTGACAAATGATGGTTCACATGATATTGTTGTACCAAACAGTCAAGGAAATCAAAATAGAGTAATGGTTCGAGGAGCTAATAATATTTTCTTTGATATTTCAAATACAAACTTTACAATTGGAGCTCCAGTTGTTTGTAATGCTGACGTACCAACTGGTTTAGGAGCATCTAATGTGTCTACAACTTCAGCAACTATAAGTTGGACCGCTGTTCCTGGCGCAAGCTACGATTTAAGATATCGTGAAGTTGGAGCATCTACTTGGATAACTACGGCAGTTAATGGAATTTCTTTAAATGCTACAGGTCTAACTGCTTTAACTCAGTATGAAGCTCAAGTAAGAAGTAAATGTTCTGGTGGAAGTAATTCAGTTTATAGTAGTTCAGTAAACTTTACAACTACTGATGTACAGTTAAATTATTGCGCTTCAGCAAGTACAAATATTAACGATGAATATATAGGTCGTGTTCAATTAAATACGATTGATAACGCATCAGGTGGTCAGTTTTATACAGATTTTACAAGTATATCAACAACATTAACAATAGATACTCAATATACAATAACAGTAACACCAACTTGGACTGGAACAGTTTATAGCGAAGGGTATGCTGTTTGGATAGATTATAATAGAGATGGTGATTTTGGAGATGCTGGAGAACTTGTTTGGTCTCAAGCTGCAACGCAATCAACTCCTGTAAGTGGTAGTTTTACAATTCCATCAGGTGCTGTTGAGAATTCTACAAGAATGAGAGTTTCTATGAAGTATAATGGTATACCAACAGAATGTGAAACTTTTCAGTATGGTGAAGTTGAAGATTATACAGTTGTTATTGAAGGCAACGGACCAGATACTGAAGCTCCAGTAATTTCATTGAATGGTGCTTCAACATTAAATTTAAATGTTGGCGAAACCTATTCAGAATTGGGAGCAACTGCTACAGATAATATAGATGGTAATCTTACGTCAAGTATAATAATTGGTGGAGACACAGTCAATACAAGCTTAGGAGGCACTTATGTGGTCACTTATAATGTAAGTGATGCTGCAGGTAATGCCGCTTCTGAAGTGATTAGAACTGTAAATGTGATTCCTGATACAACAGCTCCTGTGATTACAATTATTGGGTCTGCAAATATTAGTTTAGAACTTGGTGATTCTTATTCTGATCAAGGCGCAACAGCCTCAGACAATATTGATGGTGATTTAACAAGTAGTATTAATGTTGGTGGAGATACAGTAGATACTAATGTGGTTGGATTATACACAATTACTTACAATGTGAGTGATGCTGCTGGAAATGCTGCTACTCAAGTAACAAGAACGGTTACTGTAAATCCTGATACAACAGCTCCTGTTATTACCTTGAATGGAGCCTCAACAATTAACTTAAATATTGGAGATTCTTATATTGAACAAGGTGCAACTGCTACAGATAATTTAGATGGAAATTTAACATCTAGTATAGTTACTACTGGAGCAGTTAATACTACAATTGCAGGTACATATTTTGTGAATTATAACGTAAGTGATTCGTCTGGAAATGCAGCAACTCAAGTAACAAGAACAATAAATGTAGCTGAAGATATAACACCACCAGTAATAGTATTGGTTGGAGCTTCAACGATAAACTTAAATGTTGGAGACACTTATTCAGAACAAGGAGCAACTGCAACAGATAATATAGATGGAAACTTAACATCTAGTATAGTTACTTCAGGAACAGTTAATACAGCTTCTGCAGGCACATATTTTGTAAATTATAATGTAAGTGATTCATCTGGAAATGCAGCTGCTCAAGTGACACGAACAGTAAATGTAGCTGCAGATACAACACCACCAGTTATTGTATTGGTTGGAGCATCTACAATAAACTTATTAGTAGGAGATACGTATAGCGAACAAGGTGCGACTGCTTCGGATAACATAGATGGCAATCTTACTTCGAGTATTGTTACAACAGGTTCTGTAAACACCAGTTTGGCTGGAACGTATTTTGTGAACTATAACGTAAGTGATGCAGCAGGAAATGCAGCTGCTCAAGTAACAAGAACAGTAAATGTTTCTGACCCTTCAACTGGATGTTCAGGAGGAATTACATCTTACCCTTATTCCGAAGGATTTGAAGGCTCATTTGGAGCTTGGTCACAATCAACTGCTGATGATATAGATTGGGCAGTTAATTCTGGAACAACACCATCTTCTGGAACTGGACCTTCTTCAGCAAATCAAGGTTCTAGTTATATTTATGTCGAAGCATCGGGTAATGGAACAGGATATCCTGATAAAAGAGCAATTTTAACTTCACCTTGTTTTGATTTAAGTGCAGTTTCAACACCAACATTTAGTTTCGATTATCATATGTTTGGTGCAGCAAATATGGGATCTATTGATCTTGAATTATCTGATGATGATGGTGCTTCTTGGACAAGTATTTGGAATCAAACAGGAAATCAAGGAGACCAATGGAATACAATTGAATTAGATTTTTCTGCTTATGCAGGAAGTAATGTTCAATTAAGGTTTAACCGTTTTGTAGGAAACACATGGCAAGCAGATATAGCTATTGATAATATCAATTTATTAGAACCTGTGGCACCAACTTGTAATGATGGTATTCAAAATGGAGATGAAACAGGCGTAGATTGTGGAGGCTCTTCTTGTTCACCTTGTTCTACAAGTGACGTAGTTTTAAATAAAGGATATTTTGAAACTGGCTGGGACGGCTGGGTAGATGGAGGAAGTGATTCTTTTAGATATACTGGTACTAGATCTTATGAAGGAAGTTACTCAATACGACTAAGAGATAATACAAGTTCATCAGTGATGACATTATCTAATATTGATGTTACACCTTACTCACAAGTGGTAGTAGATTTCTATTTCTATGTGTTTAGTATGGAAAGCGGTGAAGATTTCTGGTTACAATTTTATGATGGTTCTAGCTATATTACAGCTGCAACCTGGGTAGCAGGATCAGGAATAGAAAATAGTAATTTCTATAACGCAACCATTACACTTACACCTTCTGAATATAATTTTGCGGTGAATTCTGGATTTAGATTTAGAAATGATGCCTCTGGAAATCAAGATTATATTCATATAGATCAAGTGACTATTACAGGAACTAATTCGAGTCGAGGAGAGATTAACAATTTAGCAATTGTCGGTAGTTTGAATGAAGCAGAAATCTCTGAAATGGATTTACGAATTCATCCAAACCCTGTTAAAGGAGATATTCTAAATGTGGAATTATCTGAAGGCGGTAAATTTGAATATGTGATTAAAAACATGTTAGGTCAAATAATAACGAAAGGCAACTCTACTGGTCAAATTAAAGTGAGCAGTTTAGAGGCTGGAATGTATTTTATTGAAGTAAATGATGGTGATGAAATCTTAACTAAAAAGTTTATTAGAAACTAATTAAGATACAATTATTAAAAAGAGAAAGCCCAGATGTAATGTCTGGGCTTTTTTTATTTGAGCAAATTTCTAGTAATGCTAGAAAACAGGCTTTCACTGCTCAATCTTTTTTTTAAAAAAAAGGATTTCAAACAAACCATTCAATCCTTTTTGCGGTCTTAAATATGAACAATCTCATTATCATGAAGTAATTCGTCACCTCGCAATCGTAAAAAGATTTGAGCCACAGCAATGGTGTCTTTCTCGCAATAGGTAACGATTCTATCTATATCATTTTCTTTATAATACACCGCAAATACTTCGCTGCCATCAATGTCATCCTTAGGAGAAGGAATCCCTAAAACGTTCGTCAATAATTTTAAAGACGTATAGGTTTTGTAATCACCAAATTTCCATAATTCTAATGTGTCAAGATGAGGTACTTCCCAAGGCTTTTTTCCGAATAAATTTAATTTATAAGGCAATTCAATGTTGTTAATGATCATTCGTCTTGCAATATATGGGAAGTCAAATTCTTTACCATTATGCGCGCAAAGCAAATGCTTTGTTTGACTAAAATGTGAGATTAAAAGGTTTTTGAAATCTTTCAATATTTTAATTTCATCACCATAGAAGGAAGTCACTCTAAATGTTCTTAAATCTCCTTGGTAGGTGAAATATCCCACTGAAATACAAACTACTTTTCCAAACTCTGCCCAAATACCAGCACGATCATAAAATTCTTCTGCTGTATAATCATCTCGTCTTTGATATTGCGATTTTGACTCCCAAAGTTGTTGTTTGGTGTCGTCTAAATCAGAATAACTCTCTGTTTCAGGAACAGTTTCAATATCTAAAAACAATATATGCTCTAAGTTGAGTTTAGATATCATTTTATTAGGCTTTAGGTTTTAATAAAGAAGCACATTGTTTTCCGAAAATCGCTGCGATACCTGCTGCTAATCCACCAACAATTCCTGTTACCAATATGAGTAGGTAAGGATTACCTTGAAGCGGTAATAAGACAGCAATTTTTTTAGATAGTGTAAAATCGTTAGCGTTAGTTAACCAAAAGGCATAAACCATCCAAAACACTGCAATAGCTAAAAAAGGAACAAAAAATACTGCACTCCTTTTTAAACTCAATAAAACTGCAGTTATAAAACTCGCAAGCATAACTGACCACCAAGGTAAAATTTGAGATAGGAGTAAAGCTATAATAATCGTGGCAATAAAATTTATAAGGTTCTTCTTCATTGTTTTGGAGTTAATTTTTGAGTAGATGTAACACCTTCAGTTGTGTTTTGGTCTTGCATAAATAATAAATCATAATAGTTTCCTGCGGCCCAATCATCTATAAAATTATCGTAGTAGACACTTCCAGGATTTCCAGATTGACCACCAGGATAAATTCCATAGGCTTTAGGAGGAGAAGACATTTCAACAATCATTCGCCATGAAGGACCATGATTAACATCTGAGGCATTTACAGTATTTCGGTCACCTCCAACAGGAATATCAAACCTTGAAAAGGCAGGTAATGCTTGTAATAAATGACCAACATATGCGCCTTTATAGTTTTTCCATTCGTAGTCTCCATTTTCAGTTTTCCATTCATTTAGTTCCTTGGATGCAGCCTTAAATGAGAGACTAAATAAATCAATAGCTGTTTCTTTTTCAGGCGTCTCTACAATATCCATAAATGGATCATTAGGATGGTTCTTCAGCATATAAATCGTTTGGTATATAAAAGGGGTTTTAAGTGCTTCGTCTTCTACATTAAATTCATCCCAAGTCATTCTATACAAATGTTTAATCCATGTAGACCAAATACTTGGTCCAACATTATCAATACTGTTATTAAAATTCCAATGTCTAACATGGTTAAGAAGTAGTTGCTCGTTTTCTGTTAGTGCTGGTGTTTCCATTTTTTCAAGCATAAAAGGAACGAGTTCTTTCGCTTTTAGATTGAAGTTATTGTTTTGAAGGTTTTTGAAATCTTGAATATTAACAGTCTCTCTCGCTCTGAAATAATCATTAATCACTCGATTTCTATAGGTTCCATAACCATCATTAAATACATAAAACGGATATGATTCATCAACTGGATGTTGGTTGGCAGATCCCACAAAACCACGTTCTGGGTTTTTAATATGTGCATTGAATTCTTTTGGAATAAAACTTTGCCAGTCGTGTTCTGGATTACTTCCATCGAGTAGAAACTTTCCTTGACCTTCCCACTTATTAGGAAACTGACCTTGAACCCAGAGCGCAATATCACCTTTAGTAGAAGCAAAAGCAAAATTTTGAGCTGGTGCTACATGATTTGAAATTGCATTTAAATAATCATCATAGTTTTTCCCTTTATTTAGATTTAAAAACAACTTAGTAAAGTTATGTCCAGTATGTCCAGCCCATTTCATCGCATACCCTTTTTTCTCGTCATTACTTTTAAATGTGTGATCATAACTCACTGGTCCATGATGTGTGTATATTACAGAATCGATATAAGTTTTCTTATCCCTTATTTTAATTTCTTCTATTCGTACCGACGTTTTTTTCCAAGCATTATCGTATTTATAAGCCTTTCTAGTTTTATCTTGAAATTCAATTTTATACCAATCTTTTACATCTCTTGTAGCATTTGTAACTCCCCAAGAAATATCATTATTAAATCCAATAATGATTCCTAATGCGCCAGGAAGTGTCGCGCCAAACACATTTTGATTTGGAGATGATAATTGCATCACAAACCAAATAGATGGTAATTTTAAACCTAAATGTGGGTCATTGGCTAAAATGGCATTACCAGAATATGATTTTTGTGGAGCAACAGCCCAATTGTTACTTCCATTATTTGGATGCGGTTTCTCCATAGTTTCTGAAATGGAATCTAATGGTAATTCTCCAAGAGGTGTTTCGGTCATTTCGACATCTATAAAACTCCAATCTTTTTCACTTGGTATTACAGGATCATTGACATCAAAAAAGTCTGGAAATAATAAATCAAAACGCTCTTTTCCAAATTTACGAAGCATATTAGTGTACTCTAGATCAGAGTCTCTTCCACAAAGCATATCTGTCATATACATTAACAAATTCATGGTTTTATCAATACTCCAAGCTTCTGGTTGATAGCCTAATAATTTATACTCAACAGGATAGTTTTCTGGTTGAAGTTGACTTATATAAGCATTCACGCCGTCGCTGTAAGCTTCAAGATATTTCAGCGCTTCTGGATCATTTTTTATAACTTCTAAGCTGTTTTCAGCACCAAAAAGCATTCCTTTTCTACGTTGTGCTCTGTCAAAATTCAAACCTTTTTCTCCAATAATTTCTGAAATCCGTCCAGCTGCAGCAAAAGTTTGAAATTCCATTTGCCATAAACGATGTTTGGCTGTAATATAGCCTTGAGCTTTGTATAGGTCATAATCGTTTTTCGCAAATACATGAGGAATAAGTTGAGCATCGTAATGTACAGTAACTTCATCTTCCAGACCGTTAATGGAAACAATACCATTGGTAGAATCATCTGTTTCGTTTTGCCAAATACCTTCAGATGGTGCTAAAAACTTTCCTAAAGGAGGAAGACTACCAAGTTTTGTATTCAAAACATAAAATATAGCCATCATAGCTAAAAGGGATGTAATGAGCTTAATGTATTTCATAAGTGTATAAGTATACAGCATTAAATATATAGAATATATTCTATAATACTAAATGATTGATAATATTAATTTAGATAAATGCTATTTGTTTAGCATTTCGTAAGCTTCTTCAATATAAATAGAAATGTCGTCAGTATAGGTTTCTAATGGGTTACCTGGCCCTTTAGAATGGCCTAATCTAACAATAATAATATTATCATTAGGCTCAACCATTACGTATTGACCTAGATGTCCTTGCATCATAAAAAAATCTTTCCCTAGATGTTCTTTTAACCACCAACCATATCCATATTCTGGACTTTGAGGAAAACGAGGTACTACAGATTTAGCTACAAATGCAGAATCTAAAATTTGTTGACCATTCCATTTTCCATGATCTTTATATAGTTTTCCAAAACGTGCAAAGTCTTTTGCGCTGCTTCCAATACAACAAAATGCTTTAGCCAGTCTATTATCTTCATCATCTAATTGCCATAAAGCATTATCTGAAGAGCCAAGAGGTTTCCAGAAACTCTCAGATAGATAATTTGATAATGTTCTGTCAGTAGCTTTTTCAATAATCATTCCTAATAATTGTGTGCTTCCACTTAAGTATTCAAATTCAACACTAGGTGTTTTGATTACCTTTTGATTTAAAATTGTTTCGGCCAAATCATCATCGTAATTAGCTCTAGCTGTAACAGAAAAAGGGCTAGTATAATGCTCAACCCAGTCTAAACCAGAAGCCATGGATGCTAAATCGCCAACAGTAGTTTTTGCATAACTGTACTCTGGATAAAAGTCACTTATAGGTTGATCTAAACTTTTAATATGACCGTCCATAATCGCTTTACCTAATAAACCTGAAACATAACTTTTTGCCATAGAAAACGAATTTGTTTTCGAGTTTTCGTCAAAGCCATCATAATATTCTTCAAACCAAATGCTATCATTTTTTATGATTACAAAGGCAACGGTTCCCCAGTTTTCATTTGCTCTTTTTAAGATTCCCGTAGCTTCAACCGAATTATAATCTTTGTGATTTGACCAAACATCTGTTTTATCTCCTTTCTCGATGATATCGTTTTCAAAATAAGGGAAATCGTCAATAAAGGCTGTATTATGACCTGTGAAATAGACGACACGAACGCCTCTTAAGATATAACCATAATCAAAAACATACATTATAAGGACTAATACTCCAATTATGATAAGTGTTCGCTTGAGGAATTTTTTTAAAAATTTCATGAAAATGCAAGTTATTTATTCGCTCGACGTTGTTTTAATTTTTGTTTGTAAAACCCTTTGTCAGCGATATAAAGTGTTTTATTAAAAGTAGCAATTTTATTTTGTTTGGCATCAACAAGATGCATGGTTTTGATAATATCAATTTCATTTTTATCTGCCACTCCTTGTTTGATGTTTTCTATTTCTTCAGCTGTGAAAATGAACTCACCAAAAACTCTACTTTTTGCAGGTTTTTTATATCGTGCTTCAACCGATTTATCCCAAATGACATAATTATCACCAAGAATTTGAATGAGCTGTATCATGTAGATTGGATCTGTAGCAGATAACATGCTTCCTGCAAATATTGAACCTGCATAATTTCGATTTTTCCAATTGAGATTTATAGTAATAACCACTTTGTGTAAATCGTCACTTACTTCAATAATTTTGGCAGTTGTTCTCCTATACATTGGCGACCAATTAAACCCATATTTGTAAATGATTGCCGGTTTAAAAAAGCGATTTAAAAATTTGGAAGCTACTTTGTACATTAAAAAAGAGTTTGTTGTTTGTACGGACTTTCATGTTCTAACAACCATTGTTTTCTATATAATCCACCACCATATCCAGTTAAACTTCCGTCACTTCCAATAACGCGATGACAAGGAATAATAATCCATAATGGATTTTTACCATTAGCATTAGCAACTGCTCTAATGGCTTTTATGTCACCAAGCTGTCTAGAAAGTTCTAGGTAAGAAAATGTTTTTCCGAAAGGAATTTGCTGTAATTGCTTCCATACTTTATTTTGAAAGGTAGTCCCTTGTGGATTTAAAATGAGGTCAAATTCAGTTCGAGTACCTTCAAAATATTCTTTAAGTTGTGTGACACAATCTTCTAGTTCCACAGGGATAATGTCTGTTTCTTTTTCTTCTGAATTTAGAATAGTTACTTCACAAACACCTTCTTCGTCACCAACAATTTTGGTATAACCTAAAGGCGATTTTATAATGCAGTTTTCCAATGTTATTCGTTCTCTTCTGATGGTTTATCTTCAAGGATACCTAATTTTTTTGCTCTGGTTTCCCAGCTTTTTCTAGCCATTTGCTGAAGGTCAGATACATTATCACTTTCGTCCATAATTTCTAGACCTAAAAGTGTTTCAATAACATCTTCCATTGTGACTAAACCGCTTACCGATCCATATTCATCTACAACTAAAGCCATATGATTTCTGCTTTCTACTAACTTTTCAAAAAGCCTAGGAATTGGCAATTCTCGAGACACTACAATGATATGTCTTTTTAATTCTGAAAGCTTTTTAGAGCCGTTATCCAATGCCATTTCTTTAAAGACTTCATCTTTTAAAACCAATCCTTTTATGTTATCCGCATCATCAGCATAGATAGGAATTCTCGAAAATCGAAGATTCATATTTTTATTAAAAAAATCTTCAACAGTTGTTTTCTCATCTACAGATTTCATAACTGTTCTAGGTGTCATGACATCTTTTGCAAACACGTCTTTAAAAGTCAAAAGGTTTTTAATAATTTTACTTTCATTCTCTTGAAAGACACCTTCTTCATGTGCCATATCTGCCATGACTAAAAAACCTTCTCTGCTTAAAACACTTCCATGACCTTTACCACCAATAAGTTTTGTGGTAAGTTGTAATAGCCAAAGTATTCCAGTCCATTTTAAAGGAAAAATTAAAACATGTAATGCTTTAGTAGTGAAATTAGCAAGTTGTTTCCAATAGGTTGCGCCAATGGTTTTAGGTATAATTTCTGAAGCCACAAGTATTAGAATGGTCATGATGGTAGATACAACTCCCACCATAACATCTTCTGTAAATTTAATGCCTAAAATACTTCTTGTTGTCGAACCGTATAATTCTGTATAAGCCACTTTTGCTTGTACACCAACTAAAATTGCACCTACTGTGTGCGCAATTGTATTTAAAGTAAGAATAGCAATTAAAGGACGATCAACATCCTTCTTAAGGACCTCTAAGTCTTCAGCATATGTTTTCCCTTCATTCTTTTTTAAGTTAATAAAAGTAGGTGTAACACTTAGAAGTACGGCTTCTAAAATGGAACATAAAAAGGAAAAGAAAATGGAAATGATAGCGTAAAAAACAAGTAAACCCATTAAAACTATTTTAGTTGCTGCAATTTACGATAATAATTTCACTACATCCTTAGCAAAATAAGAGGCTATGATGTCTGCTCCAGCACGTTTGATTGCTATAATTTGCTCTAGCATCACAGCATCGTGGTCTAACCACCCTTTTTCGGCAGCAGCTTTTAGCATTGCATATTCTCCTGATACTTGATAAACCGCTACAGGAACATCGACTTCGTTTTTAATTTCTCGAACTATATCTAAGTAACACAATCCAGGTTTTACCATTACGATATCAGCGCCTTCATCAATATCCATTTCGGTTTCTTTAAGGGCTTCAAAACGATTAGCAAAATCCATTTGGTATGTTTTTTTGTCTTTTGGAATATTTGCGATATCTGCAGGAGCAGAATCTAAGGCATCACGAAATGGACCATAAAAAGCAGAAGCATATTTTGCTGAATAACTCATAATACCAGTATCAGTATATCCATCATCTTCTAAAGCTTCACGAATAGAAAGAATACGTCCATCCATCATATCGCTAGGTGCTACAAAATCGGCTCCAGCTTCTGCATGAGATAGACTCATTTCTGCCAAAACATCGATAGTATCGTCATTTATTATTTTTCCGTCTGAAATAATGCCATCATGACCATAAGATGAATATGGGTCAAGAGCAACATCTGTCATTACTAGCATTCCAGGACATACATTTTTTACGGTTTTAATCGCACGTTGCATCAAACCGTTTGGGTTAAGAGCTTCAGTACCTTTATTATCTTTTAGATTGTCAGGTACCTTCACAAATAATAAAACCGATTTCAAACCTAGTTTCCATAGCTCTTTGACCTCATGTTCTAACAAATCTAAGCTGAAACGATAGTAATTGGGCATTGAAGCAATTTCTTGCTTGATGCCTTTTCCTTCCACAACAAAAAGTGGAACAAGGAAATCATTAGGTGTAATTATCGTTTCTCGAACTAAACCTCTAATAGCGTCGTTAGTTCTTAATCTTCGGTTTCTTCTTAATGGATACATATTTAAAACTGTTTAAATATTAATTAGTTTATGCGTTAACCCAATCTAATGGGCTTTTCAATACGTTTAATAATCTTTCTTCTTCGCTTCCAGCTTCTGGATGATGGTCGTAAACCCATTGTACATGTGGTGGTAAACTCATCAATATGCTTTCAATTCTTCCGTTGGTTTTTAATCCGAAAAGCGTGCCTTTATCATGAACCAAGTTAAATTCGACATAACGACCTCGTCTTATTTCTTGCCAATCTCGTTGTGCTTTAGTGAACTCAATATTTTTTCGATTTTCTACAATTGGAACATAGGCTTCAAGGAAACTATTACCAACTTCGGTAACAAAGTCATACCAATTTTGCATGCTCATGTCTTCAGTCTTCTTACAATAATCAAAGAATAAACCACCTATACCACGACCTTCATTTCTGTGTGTATTGTAAAAATACTCATCACAACGCGCTTTGTATTTTGGATAAAATTCTGGATTATGTTTGTCACAAGCTGTTTTACAGGTTTGGTGAAAATGTTTAGCGTCATCTTCAAACAAATAGTATGGCGTAAGATCTTGTCCACCACCAAACCATTGGTCAACGATATTCCCATCTTGGTCATACATTTCAAAATAGCGCCAATTTGCATGAACTGTTGGCACCATTGGATTTTTAGGATGAAGAACGAGACTTAATCCACAGGCAAAGAAATTTGCATCCTCAACTCCGAAGTATTTTTGCATACTCTCTGGTAACTTTCCGTGAACTCCAGAAACATTCACGCCACCTTTTTCAAATACGCTCCCATTTTCAATCACTCGTGTTCTTCCACCTCCACCTTCAGGACGTTTCCAAATATCTTCTTGAAACATAGCTTTACCATCTATAGTTTCTAATTTAGAAGTAATGGTGTCCTGTAATTCGTGTATGTAATTGAAAAATTTTTCTTTCAAAATTTAAGTCTTATATGATTCGTATAACTCCATATCTAAAGGTTGTTCACCGATAGGTGTGAATCCGTTTTTTAACGTGTTTTGCCATTCAAAACTATTATTTAAAGCGACTTTAACACTAGGCAAATTGTCTTTATGAACGATGATTTGAAGTCGTTCTAATCCTAAGGTTTCAAATGCATATGTTGAAAGCTTTTCTATTGCCTTAGTCATGACGCCTTTTCCATTGCAATTGTAATCTATAGCATAGGCAAACTCGCCTTGTTTTATTGTCCAATCTAGTTCTTTAATAATTATTAACCCGACAAGTTTTCGTGTCTCTATTTGTTTTAAAGTGAACACGAACATTTCTTTATTTCGAAACTCTTTCACGCGTTTCTCTACATAGATTTGTGATAAGGTCGGATTTAAATTTTGTTCTAGCGTCTTCGGAAAATAACGTTTTAAACGATCAGCATTTGTAATTACAAAGTCGCAAATTTTCCATGCATCACCTTCATTTATAGGGTTGATTTCGAAACCATTAAATTCTGCAATCATGGCACTAAAATTTTGGATTCTAATAGGCGGTTTTCTTCTTTTAGAAGATTAACCGTTTTTAATGAAGCTGCAGTCACACTCAATGGTAAAACTAAAATAACGCCTATAATAGGAATAAATAAAAATAAGATAAATACAATTCCGTTTCCAATTGCCACGCCTTTATGTTTCCTTACAAACTGAACACTTTCACGATATTTAAAATGACGTTCTAATGTATAATCCATATTTCCAAAACCAGCATAATATGCTTGAACAAGGAATAGTAAAACTGTTGAAAAAATGTTTACAATAGGAATGAACTTTAATAATAGAATAGGAATGGTAAAAAGGAGTTCCTTAACCAAGTTTCTCATATTAATTCTAATACCTCGCCATAACTGTTCCTGGAAGGTTGTATTTCTATAATTATGTCTTTTAATTCCTGTTAAATAGACTTCAATTTTTTCTGAAACAGGACTCATGAATGGCGCAGATAATGCCATTATGATGTGTTTGTATAGAATTAAGCCAATAACTAAAACAAAAATGGCTCCTATGAAAGTAGAGATTGCTGTAAAGGTTTCTTTACCGAAATCCCAAATCCAAGCCTTAGCAATGAATTCACCAATATTATCTGAAAGGATGTAAGCTGAAAAACCAATAATGGTAGCTGTAATTACACTAATGACTATAGGAATGTAAAAGAACTTCCAAAGATTTAATTTTGAAATCAATGTTAAAGCGCCTGAATACGCTTGTATACCTTTTAATATATTCTTAATCATAGAACTAAAGTAACAATTGTATCTCAATTTTGCGTTAGTGATGGAGCAATTGTTGAAGCTCATCTCTGATGGCGACTTGCAAGAGCACGACCACAAGTGGTATCGCCCAACTTTTTAAGCCTTATATTCTTTTACAGCATCAATAAATGCTTTTGCATTGTCTAATGGAATATTTGGTAGAATTCCATGACCTAAATTTACAATATATCTATCTTTCCCAAATTCGTTAATCATTTGGTGAACCATTTTTTTAATTTCGGAAGGCGGAGAAAACAATCGTGTTGGATCAAAATTACCTTGTAAAGTAATATTTCCACCAGTCAAGTATCTTGCATTTCTTGCAGAACATGTCCAGTCAATACCTAAAGCAGAAGCTCCAGATTTTGCCATATCACCTAAAGCAAACCAACACCCTTTCCCAAAAGCAATTACAGGAGCATCATCTTTTACAGCATCAATAATTTGCTGAATATATTGCCAAGAAAATTCTTGATAATCTACAGGCGATAACATGCCTCCCCAAGAATCAAAGACTTGAACAGCATTACATCCTGCTTTTACTTTTTCTTTTAAATAAGCAATAGTTGTGTCTGTGATTTTTTGTAATAATTGATGAGCAGCTATTGGGTTTGTGAAACAAAACTCTTTTGCTTTATCAAAGTTTTTACTGCCTTGTCCTTGCACACAATAACATAAAATTGTCCAAGGTGAACCAGCAAATCCTATTAACGGAATTTCATCGTTAAGCTTTTCTTTGGTCGCTTTAATAGCTTCATATACATAGTTCAATGCTTCTTTTACATCAGGAACAATAACATTATCGACATCTTTTTGTGTACGAACAGGATTTGGTAGATAAGGACCAAAATTAGGCTTCATTTCTACCTCAATATTCATGGCTTGAGGAATCACTAGAATATCACTAAACAAAATTGCAGCATCCATGCCATAACGACGAATTGGTTGTACTGTAATTTCACTTGCTAATTCTGGTGTTTGGCATCGTGTAAAGAAATCATATTTAGCCTTGATCTCCATGAATTCTGGAAGATAACGTCCAGCTTGACGCATCATCCATACAGGTGGACGATCAACTGTTTCTCCTTTTAATGCTCTTAAAAATAAATCGTTCTTTATCATGTTAAACGTAATGTTCGTTTACTAATTCTATGACACTTTCTACCGTTGGGATTTTTGCAATTCTTATGTCTTCAAAGTGTTTACTTGCTTCTTTAGCTGTTGTTTCTCCAATACAGAATGCAATAACATCATCGTCATTTTCTTGCTTATAACTTTGTACTGTTGACGGACTGTAAAACATAACACTTTTAATAGTGTCATTAATTTTTATTGGATCGTATTTGGTTTCATAAGCCGTAATTTCATTAACCTCAATATTATTTTCATTTAAAATCGTAGGCAATTCATCTAATCGAATATCACTACAGAAATAAGTAACTTCGGTTCCTTCAATGTAATCGACTAAATATTCGGCTAAGGCTTTTGAGTTATTTTCAGTATGTTTTACTTTACCAATTTTGCGTTCTACAAAACGTTTAGTTCGTCTACCAACACAATAGATGTTCTCAAATTGCAACTCTTGTGGTGCAAAGTTCATTAGTAAAGCTTCAACTGCATTTTTGCTGGTAATAATAACATTTCTTGGCAAAGGACGTAAGATCTTTGGAGCCATTCGGTTTAGGTTAATCTTTATGAAATCTGAGCTTTCCGAAACCACATCGTCATGAAACAACTGTTTTTGATCATCGGTTAAGGATTTTGTCGAATAGACGTTAACTCCTTGCGACGATTTTTTGATATTGTCCATTAAACGTTTTCCACCACGTTCTATAATATAATCAGCGCAAAACTGAGCTAATCCTTCATGCTCTCCTAGAGCAACTGTGCGTTGAACTTCAATTTTTTTGCTTCCATCAAGACTTAATAAAACACCTTGTAAGTGTACTTCTTCATCTTTTACAAATGCTAAACCACCAATAGGAGCAGAACATCCACCTTCTAAAAGATTTAAGAATTTACGCTCAATCGATGTTGCGATTTCACTTTCTTTATGATTAATTACAGCACAAATAGCTAGCGTTTCTTCATCATTTTCTAATGCAGAAATCATAACAGCTCCTTGAGCAGGAGCAGGAATCATCCATTCTAGATTAAAACTTTCGTCAGGTCTAATATCTAGTCTGCCCAAACCAGCAGCTGCGAAAATTGCACCATTCCAATCATTATCTTCTAACTTTTGCAAACGTGAATTTACATTACCGCGTAAACCAACTATTGTGTGTGTTGGATATCGGTTTAACCACTGTGCTCTTCTTCGTAAACTACCAGTTGCAATAATTGCATCTCGTTCAGATAGAAACTCTTCGTTGTTTTTAAATACCAAGCAATCCCTTACGTTTCCACGTTTTATTACAGCAGCTTGTACAATTCCTTTTGGAAGTAATGTTGGTACATCTTTTAAGGAATGAACAGCAATATCTATTTCTTCATTAAGTAATGCAATATCCAGTGTTTTAGTAAAAACACCAGTAATACCTAATTCGTAAATTGGCTTGTCAAGCACAATATCTCCAGTTGATCTAACAGGGACTAATTGTGTTTTATGACCTAAATGTTCAAGTTGACTTTGTACGGTTTTGGCTTGCCATAGTGCTAATTCACTATCACGAGTTCCAATTCTTATAATTTTAGACATTGTCTGTAGTTGCTTCTAGTTGAAACACTTTTTTTATGAGTTCAAGGCTGTCATCTGTAGATACATCATCGCCTTTTAAATGATGCGCAAAGTGATTTGTTATTTTCTGAATAATATTATTGCTAATGACTTCAGCCTGCATTTCATTAAAGTCAGTCATTTTCTTACGTTGCGTATTTAATTCTGCCGAAGCAAAATCTGTAAGTTTATGTTTTAAGGCTTTTATTGTAGGTGCAAATTTTCGTGTTGCTAACCAAGCATTAAACTCAGACTTTACATCTTCAATAATAGCTTCAGCAACGGGAATATGTTCTTTTCTGCGCTCTAAAGTTTCATCAGTAATTTGTGATAAATCATCTAAGTGAACTAAGGTCACGTTATCCAAATCGGTTACGTTTCCGTTAACGTTTTTTGGTATAGATAAATCTAAAATCAACAATGGTTTTGTTGTTTGTATGCAATGCTTATCTACTGTTGGGTTTTGAGCTCCTGTTGCAACTATTAAAATATCTGATATATTAATTTCTTCCTGAAGATTAGCATAGTCTTTCACCACGAGGTTGAACTTTCCAGCAACGGCTTCAGCCTTTGTCTTGGTTCTATTGATTAGAGTGATATGTTCGTTCTTGGTATGTTTAACTAGGTTTTCGCAAGTATTTCTTCCAATTTTCCCTGTTCCGAAAAGTAAAATGTTTTTTTCTGAAACAACATCAATTTCATTCATAATGTATTGAACCGAAGCAAAAGAGACAGATGTTGCGCCAGATGAAATATCCGTTTCAGTTTTTATACGCTTAGAAGCTTGTATAACTGCATTTACCAATCGCTCTAAAAATGGATTGAGTAACTCATACTTTTTAGACAATCTTGCACTAATTTTTAACTGACTAATTATCTCGAAATCACCTAAGATTTGACTATCTAATCCAGAACCTACTTTGAAAATATGAGAGATAGCATCTCTGTTTTTATAAACGTATGCTACTTTTTGAAATTCTTCAACTGTTCCTTTTGTATTATCACAAAGCAATTGGATCAATTGAAAAGGATGTTGTGCAAATCCGTAAATTTCAGTTCTATTACAAGTTGAAGTCACAATAAGACTCTCAATTCCATTTTGTTTGGCTTGCTCTAATACAGCAAGTTTGGAATTCTCATCTAAACTAAAATGACCACGCACTTCTGCATCAGCTTTTTTATAGCTGAGGCCAATTGCATAAAATGTTGTGCCTCTCGACATGTTGTAGTGCTCCATACCTGATTTGGATAATACCAAAGCAAAAATATAAAGCTTGTAAGATAAAAAACAACGCTAGAGGAACTTTTAGTATCGTTTGTGGTTTTTTAATGTTATTTCTTATAATAACATGATAAATGTCATATTTTTGTAGTGAATACAACACTTTAAAACACTTCTGTTTAGAATGAATCTAAATAACAATAAAAATAATACTGATTTATCAGCTTCAAAAAATATCGCTAGAGGTTCTTTTGAAGAGACAAAGTTAGACGACGGATTTTTCGTACTAACATATCAAAACGACACTAATGAAGTTCAAATTGCTGAACGTGAGATTGATAGTAGTTTTATTCAGTTTCACTTTTGTGTCAAGGGTTCTAGCGAGTTTATCTTCAATAATGGTGCTTATCGCCTTAAGATTGAGGAAGAGAACTCTTTGCTATTGTATAATCCACAGCGAGATTTGCCTATTCATTTAGAAGTACATTCGAAGTCTTGGTTGGTATCTGTATTGGTTTCTATAAAGAAATTTCACGGACTATTTTCTCAAGAGGCCGATTATATCACGTTTTTAAGTGATGATAATAAGGACAAGAAATATTATAAAGACGGAAAAATTTCTCCTTCAATGGCTATTTCTCTAAATCAAATCATTAATTATAATTTGAATAGTTCTATTAAGAACCTCTATTTTAAAGGAAAAGGATTAGAATTATTGAGCTTGTATTTTAATAGGAGTGAAGATGCCGACATTGAACAATGTCCGTTTTTAGTTGATGAAACGAATGTAATTAAAATAAGAAAAGCAAAGGATATCATTATTTCTAGAATGTCCGAGCCTCCAACTTTACACGCCCTTTCAGAAGAAATTGGTCTCAGTTTAAAAAAGTTAAAGGAAGGGTTTAAACAAATTTATGGTGATTCTGTATTTAGCTTTTTGTTTGATTATAAAATGGAAGTCGCCAGAAAACTATTAGAAGCAGGTGATCATAATGTAAATGAGGTCGGACTTAAAGTAGGTTACAGCACGTCAAGTCATTTTATTTCAGCATTTAAAAAGAAATATGGAACGACACCAAAGAAGTATTTGATGTCGTTGAGTTAATTAAGCTTAAATAATACTATCGTATTTTTGCACAATAAAATTGCTAAAAGAAAAACAAATTAAATGAAAGGAGTTTTACTCGTAAATTTAGGTTCACCAGATTCTCCGGAACCTAAAGATGTTAAAAAGTATTTAGGTGAATTCTTAATGGATGAACGTGTGATTGATGTGCCACTTTGGGCTAGAACATTACTCGTAAAAGGTATTATTTTAAATACACGTCCAAAAGCTTCTGCGAAAGCTTATAAAAAAATATGGTGGGAAGAAGGCTCTCCTTTAATCGTATTATCAGAACGATTGCAAAACAAGATTCAAAATCAAATTGACTTTCCAGTTGCTTTGGCTATGCGTTATGGAAGCATGACAATAAAAAATGGACTTCAAGAATTGGTTGATAAAGGTGTTGATGAGGTGTTTTTAATTCCGCTTTATCCTCAGTTTGCTATGGCAACAACAGAAACTATTTTGGTGTTGGCAGAAACCATTAGAAAAGAGCATTTTCCTCAATTAGCTATTCAAGATTTGAAAGCATTTTATAACAACACAAACTATATCAAAGTCTTATCTAACTCTGTTGCCAAGCATTTAGAAGGAAAGGATTATGAACATTTATTATTTTCTTATCATGGTGTTCCAGAACGTCATATTAGAAAAAGTGATATTACGAAATCGCATTGCAAAATTGATGGTAGTTGCTGCGCAACAGCATCTCCAACACATGAGTTTTGTTATAGACACCAATGTAAGGAGGTGACGCGATTAGTTGGTCAGGCCTTAAATCTTAAGGAAGGCACATTTTCTACTTCATTTCAATCACGATTAGGTTTCGATCCATGGTTGCAGCCTTATACAGATCGAACTATCGAAAGATTAGGAAAAGAGGGAATCAAAAAGATGGCAATTGTTACTCCAGCATTTGTTAGTGATTGTTTAGAAACACTCGAAGAAATAGCGATGGAAGGTGAAGAAATCTTTCACGAAATGGGAGGAAAAGACTTTATGACCATTCCATGTTTAAATGATGACAAAGAGTTTGTTGATTTGTTATCTGGTTGGATTAATGAATGGGCATTATCTGAAACCGTTAAGGCATAATGGCAAAAACGGCTTCAAAAGATTTAGGAACTCAGCCTATAGGTAAGCTACTTATTAAACAGGCTGTTCCTGCATCTATTGGAATCTTAGTTATGTCACTCAATATTTTGGTGGACACTATTTTTGTCGGACAATGGATTGGTTCAACAGCTATAGCGGCCATTAATGTTGTACTTCCTGTTTCTTTTTTCATTGCGGCTCTTGGTATGAGTATTGGCGTAGGAGGTTCTTCTATTATTTCAAGAGCATTAGGCGCGAATAATGTTAACAAAGCACTACAAACGTTTGGAAACCAAATTACACTAACGCTACTATTTACAGTGTTATTAATTATTCCTGGCCTCTTATTTGTGGATGATATTATTCCTGTGTTTGGAGGTAAAGGAGCCATTTTTGAACCAGCAAAAATCTATTATACTATTGTACTTTATGGGATTCCGTTCTTAGCACTTTGTATGATGGGAAATACTGTTATACGAGCAGAAGGGAAACCTAAATTCGCTATGTATGCCATGATGATTCCGTCGGTAGGGAATTTGGTATTGGACTATGTCTTTATAAACTTAATGGACCTAGGAATGGCTGGAGCCGCTTGGGCTTCGACAATATCATATCTACTTTGTTTTTTGTTTGTCTTTTGGTATTTCATGTCTAAAAATTCAGATTTAAAACTAAATAAGTGCCAATTTAATTTGAAACTTCCTATCGTAAAAGAAATAGGTTCTTTAGGATTCGTCACACTTTCTAGACAAGCTGTTGTTAGTATCACCTATTTATTCATGAATAATATTTTATATGATCTTGGAGGAGAAACTTCAGTAACTGCTTATGCTATTGTTGGGCGAATGCTCATGTTTGCCTTATTTCCTGTTTTTGGTATTACTCAAGGGTTCTTACCTATTGCCGGTTTTAACTATGGAGCCAATCAATATGAACGTGTTAAAGAAGCCATAGCTACAGCATTAAAATATGCAGCAGCTTTAGCTACCTTAGTGTTTATTATGTTGATGATATTTCCAGAAGAAATTACAAGATTATTCACTACTGATGCAGAAGTCATTAAAGAAACGCCTTCAGCAATGCGTTGGGTATTTGCTGCTACTCCAATTATTGCTATCCAGCTCATTGGAGCCGCGTATTTTCAAGCTGTGGGAAAAGCAATTCCGGCTTTATTATTAACATTAACACGTCAAGGGTTTTTCTTTATTCCATTGATTTTTATTTTACCAAAGTATTTTGGCGAACTAGGTGTTTGGATGTCTTTCCCAATTTCAGATGTGTTATCTACTATTGTAACTGCCTTATTTTTACATCGTGAAGTGAAGTTAAAATTGAGTAAGACGACTGCATAATATTTTTTTATGCTTATTTTTATGCAACTAACAAACCCACCTTTATAATGAGATTATTTACCCTTCTTTTTTGCCTTTTTTTTATTGGAAATTTCACACAATTAGAAGCCCAATCTTTTGACGAATCACAATACGATGCTTTAGAATATCGACTACTCGGACCTTTTCGCGGTGGACGAAGTGCTGCTGTGACAGGAGTTCCTAATAAACCTAATTTATATTATTTTGGTTCTACAGGTGGAGGGATTTGGAAAACGCTGGATGGAGGTCGAAGTTGGGAAAATATTTCTGATGGATTTTTTGGTGGAAGTATTGGAGCGATTACTGTTTCAAAAAGTGATCCTAACGTCATATATGTAGGAGGTGGTGAAAAAACGGTTCGTGGTAATGTGTCTTCAGGTTATGGCATTTGGAAAAGTGTTGATGCGGGAAAAACTTGGACTTCAGCTGGACTAAAAAATTCACGCCACGTTCCAAGAATTGCTGTTGATCCAACTGATCATAATGTGGTGTATGCAGGTGTTTTGGGAAACATCTATAAGCCAACACAAGATCGTGGTGTTTATAAAAGTATTGATGGCGGAAAAACCTGGAAGAAAACATTGTTTGCGAACGAGCAAGCTGGAGTTGTAGACTTATTAATAGATCCGACTAATCCAAGAATATTATACGCTTCAACATGGAGAGTGCAACGTACGCCTTATAGTTTGAGTTCAGGAGGTGAGGGTTCAGCACTATGGAAAAGTACAGATAAAGGAGAAACTTGGACAGAGATTTCAACTAATGAAGGGTTTCCTGAAGGGACTTTAGGTATCATTGGTGTAACTGTGTCACCAGTAAATAATCAACGTGTTTGGGCCATTGTAGAAAATAAAGATAAAGGTGGTTTATACAGAAGTGAGGATGGAGGAGAAACTTGGTCACAAGTGAATAGCGAACGGAAATTACGTCAACGTGCATGGTATTACACAAGATTATATGCAGACACAAAAGATGAAGACGTGGTTTATGTTTTAAATGTACGTTACCATAAAAGTACAGATGGTGGAAAATCATTCAGTACGTATAATGCACCACATGGAGACCACCATGATTTATGGATTGCTCCAGAAGATCCAAATCGAATGATTATTGGTGATGATGGTGGAGCACAAATCACATACGATGGAGGAGAAACTTGGAGCACCTATCACAATCAACCAACATCGCAATTTTATCGGGTAACAACAGATAACCATTTTCCATATCGTATCTATGCAGCTCAACAAGATAATTCAACAATTAGAATTCCTCACAGAACAGATGGTTGGTCAATTACTGATGATGATTGGGAATCTACAGCTGGAGGAGAATCTGCTCATATAGCTATAGATCCAGAAGACAATGATATCATTTATGGAGGAAGTTACGATGGGTTTTTAACAAGAGTAAATCACAAAAGGGGAACGGTTAGAGCTATTAATGTATGGCCTGATAATCCAATGGGTCATGGTGCAGAAGGCATGAAATATCGTTTTCAGTGGAATTTTCCTATTATATTTTCGAAGCATAATCCAGATCGTTTATATACCTTTTCTCAACATGTACATGTAACGGAAAACGAAGGGCAATCATGGGAAATTATAAGTCCGGATTTAACGAGAAATGATCCTGAAAAACTAAAATCTTCAGGAGGGCCAATAACGCAAGATAATACGTCTGTAGAATATTACTGTACCATTTTTGCAGCTCAAGAATCACCTATCACTGAAGGCTTACTTTGGGTAGGAAGTGATGACGGGTTAATTCATGTAACGAAAGATGGTGGACAAAATTGGGAAAATGTTACACCTAAAGGGATGCCAGAATGGATGATGATCAATAGTATTGAACCAAGTGCTTACGATGCTGGAACATGTTACGTAGCAGGAACAAAATACAAAACAGGAGATTTTGCACCTTACTTATACAAAACTACAGACTACGGAAAAACATGGAAGAAAATCACGAATGGTATTAATTCAGAACACTTCACTAGAGTATTAAGAGAAGATCCTAAAAAGAAGGGATTGTTGTATGCAGGTACAGAAACTGGGATGTACATTTCGTTTAATGATGGTGTAAACTGGCAACCATTTCAGTTAAACCTTCCAATTGTCCCAATTACAGATTTAGCTATAAAGGATAATAATTTAATTGTGGCAACACAAGGACGAAGCCTTTGGATAATTGATGATTTGACAGTGTTACATCAATTGAATGGCTCAGATTCTCAAGACAATAAATTATTTAAACCAAAAGACACCTATAGAATATTAGGTGGCTATAATAAAAACAGTAAAACTTCGGGTACGAACCATCCAAATGGGATAATGACTTATTTCAATCTTAAAGATTATGATAAAGAAAATGATGAGGTTTCTTTAACTTATTTTGATCAAAAAGGAGACACCATAAAAACGTATGCTACTAAGAATAAAAAGAAGAATAAACTTGAGGTTAAAAAGGGTATGAATCAATTTATTTGGGACATGACTTATGAAGGTGCTGAAAAACTAGATGGTATGATTTTTTGGTGGGCAAGTTTAGATGGCCCAGTTGCAATTCCTGGAACGTACAAAGTGCATCTTAATATAAATGGAACTGCAATACCACAATCGTTTAATATTGTTGCAGATCAGCGAGCCGAAAGTACTCAGACAGATATGCAAAAGCAATTTGATTTTATTACTGATGTCAATAAAACAATAGATAATGCTCATAAATCTATTAAGAAAATTAGAAATATAAAAGAACAGCTTTCTGCATTTGAGACTCAATACGAGGGCAATGAAGACCTGAAAGATTTATTAGAGAAGGCAAAAAAATTAAAAGAAGACTTTACTAAAATTGAAGAAGCTTTATATCAAACTAAAAACAGAAGTCGTCAAGACCCATTAAATTTCCCAATTAGATTAACTAATAAACTAGGACATTTAAACGCTTTGGTAAGTATGGGAGATTTTGCACCTACAGATCAAGACATTGTTGTGAAAAATGAATTAACAGCCGAAATTAAAACCCAATTAGATGCTTTTGATGCTTTAATAAGTAATGAAATTAGTGCATTTAATGCAGCTTTTAATACTAAGGAATTGAACTATTTATTTGTTGAAAACTAATGGAATATTACAACTATATAAAGGCTTTACATCTCATTTTTGTGGTGACTTGGTTTGCAGGTTTGTTTTACATTCCTAGACTTTTTGTATATCAAATAGAAGCTTTTCATAAGCCATCTCCTGAAAAGGAAATTCTAGGCAAACAACTTAAGTTAATGGCTAAGCGCTTGTGGAATATTATAACTTGGCCTTCAGCAATTTTAGCTACCATCTTTGCAATTTGGTTAATTTTATTACAGCCAGTTTGGTTAGAGCAACCTTGGATGCAGGTCAAACTGGCTTTTGTTGCATTGTTGATTTTTTACCATTTGAAAACACATCAATATTACAATCAGCTTCAACGTGATGACGTAATGAAATCTTCTAGTTTTATGAGGCTTTGGAATGAAGGCGCCACATTTATATTGTTTGCTGTTGTATTTCTTGTAATTCTTAAGAGTGCAATTAATTGGGTATTTGGTGTTCTTGGAATTTTAGTACTTGGAGTTTTATTAATGTTAGGCTTTAAAGTATATAAAAATATAAGAAGCAAAAATCCAGATGCATAACATTGGCTTAATTATTGTTACATTTAAACGAATAATTACCTAGATTCATTACAAATTTTCAGATGAGGTTAAAAAAACTGTCTTTACGCGTTCGTATCTTTTTTGCCATGATATTATTGGTGCTTATTGCTTCTATTTTGATTGCAGCCGTTACCATTTATCAATACAACGAAGAAGCCAGAGACTATCATAAAGAGAGGCTAGAACGTAAAGAACGCGCTATTATTAGTGATATTAATTATGTTATAAAGGAAACTACATATCCAATTGAAACCGAAAAAATACCACTCATTTTTAAGGATGATATCTATAGAATAGCCGCTATTCACGGTCTAAAGATTAACTTATACGATTTAGATGGCACACTGTTAAAATCATCTAAAGCTAGCTTCACAAGAGACACTATTTTACAATGTATCGATGTTGATGTCCTTAATGCGATTTCGAATACTGCCGAACATAGGTATGTGGTTAAAAACAGAAAGAATGGAGAGACATTTCAGTCGTCTTACACTTACATATATGATTCGAAATCTAAGGCTTTAGCCATTTTAAATTTACCTTATTTAGAAAATGATGACTTTTTAAATAAAGAGCTCATCGAGTTTTTAGAACGATTAGGTTATGCATATTTATTTATGATGCTTATTGCCATCATTTTAGCTTTACTGCTGTCAAAGTACATTACAAGTACCTTAAAAACTATTGCTGATAAAATCAATGAGACACGTTTAGAAAAACGCAACAAAAAGATTGATGTTGAGTCTTCGAGCGAAGAAATATCAACTTTGGTTAACTCATATAATAGCATGATAGATGAGTTAGAAGAAAGTGCAGTTCAATTAGCTACGAGTGAGCGTGAGCAGGCGTGGAGGGAAATGGCAAAGCAAGTTGCTCATGAAATTAAAAACCCATTAACTCCAATGCGATTGAGTGTACAAAGTTTTCAGCGTAAGTTTAATCCTGAAGACGAAAACATTCATCAAAAAGTTGATGAATACAGTAAGACACTTATTCAGCAAATTGATACAATGAGTTCTATAGCATCTGCATTTTCAAACTTTGCAAAAATGCCAGCACAAAAGAATGAAACACTCAATGTCACGAATATTGTAAAATTAGCATTGGATATTTTTAGCGAAGATTACATTGAGTTTTCTTCAGATAATCACGAACTCATGGCGAGTTTTGATCGTACACAGTTAATTAGGGTTCTTACCAACTTAGTCAAAAATGGAATTCAGGCTATTCCACATGATAAAGAAGATCCAAAGATTGAGGTTAAGGTAACTTCCAAAAACGATATGGTAGTAATAACAGTTGAAGATAATGGGATAGGTATTTCTCCTGAAAATGAAAGCAAGATTTTTGAACCTAAATTCACGACTAAAACTAGTGGAATGGGACTAGGACTCGCGATGGTAAAAAATATTGTTGAAACTTATAAAGGAAGTATTACCTTTACATCTCAATACGGAATTGGAACAACTTTTTCTGTAACTTTTCCAAAAATATAACTGTAAATTATTATGAGTTACGATAATATTCTAACGAACACTGAAGGTGGTATTACTACAATTACCATTAATCGTCCAAATAAACTTAATGCATTAAATAAGGATACGATACAAGAGTTGCATGACGCTTTTAGCGACGCCAATAAAGACAAAAGTACTAAAGTCATTATTATCACAGGAAGTGGTGAAAAAGCTTTTGTAGCTGGTGCAGATATAAGTGAGTTTGCTGATTTTGATGTAAAACAAGGCGGTAAATTAGCTGCTAAAGGACAGGAGTTATTATTTGATTTCGTAGAAAACTTATCGACACCTGTAATTGCCGCTGTTAATGGTTTTGCATTAGGTGGAGGTTTAGAATTGGCAATGGCTTGTCATTTTAGAATTGCTAGTTCAAATGCTAAAATGGGTTTACCAGAAGTCTCTCTAGGAGTTATTCCAGGTTATGGTGGCACACAACGTTTACCTCAACTTGTAGGTAAGGGTCGCGCTATGGAAATGGTTATGACTGCTGGAATGATTGATGCTAACCAAGCATTGAATTATGGATTAGTAAATCATGTGACTTCAGAAGATGAATTAATACCTTTTACTGAAAAAATTGCTAGTAGAATCATGCGAAATTCTACAGTAGCAATTAAAGCTGCAATCAAATCTATAAATGCAAACTTTAAAGATGGAGTTGATGGTTATAAAACTGAAATTAAACAGTTTGGTAAATGTTTTGGGACAGAAGACTTTAATGAAGGCACTACAGCCTTTTTAGAAAAAAGAAAGGCAGAATTTCCAGGGAAATAACACAATAATAATTTTTATTGTTCTCCATTCCATTCGGCATGAAATTGACCTAAAAACCCTTCCATATAGTTGTGTCTATTTAACGCAATTTGTTTTCCGGTTTTGGTATTCATTCGATCTTTTAATAAGAGTAACTTTTCATAGAAATGATTTATAGTTGGTGCTGTTGAAGCTTTATAGGCTTCTTTAGTCATGTTTAAATCAGGTTGTATGGAAGGGTCATATAGTTTACGATTTTTATAACCACCATAATTAAATGTTCTTGCAATTCCAATAGCTCCAAGAGCATCTAATCTATCCGCATCTTGAACAACATCTAGTTCTATTGAAGAAAATTTACGTGCTACATTTCCGCCTTTAAAAGATACATTTTCAATAATCTTTACAACATGCTCAATAGCTACGGAGTCTACATTTATACCAAATAAAAACTCACGTGCTTTTTGTGGACCAATAGCGTCATCGCCATTATGAAATTTACTATCAGCAATATCGTGTAGCAACGCTCCAAGGGAAACGATATAGAGTTCTACATCTTCTTTTTTAGAAATGAGCAAAGCGTTTTTATAAACTCTTTCAATATGGAACCAATCATGACCACCTTCTGCAGACTCTAAGGTTTTTTTTACAAAAGTTTCTGTTAGTTGTATATGATGAATTTGGTCTTTTGTCATTAATCTAAAGTTATGGCATTGGTAATCGTATGTTCAATATCTTTTAAAAGTTCTTTTTGATTTTCAACCGCGTTTAATTCAATTGGTTGATGTACAGTAAACTTGATGTGGTTTCCAATTCCCATAGGGAATTTACCATATCGCAACATTTTCCACGAATTATTTACGGTTATTGGAACTACAAATGCTGAAGGTGCTTTTCTAAATAACAACTCCAATCCTTTTGTTTTAAATGGTTTTGGATTTCCATCTTTACTTCGTGTACCTTCCGGGAAGATAACTGCAGTGCGATTGTTTTCTTCAATATATGAACCAAAATTTAGCATTGTAGGTAATGCTTGTCGTGGATTGTTTCGATCTATTAAAACAGAACCACCATGACGTAAGTTATACGATACACTTGGAATACCTTTGCCGAGTTCCTTTTTACTAACAAATTTAATGTGATGTTGCCTCAAGAACCACATGATTGGTGAAATGTCGTACATACTTTGATGATTGGAAACAATGATCAAAGGTTTGTTTTTTGGAATATTATGCAGATTATTCCAAGTAATACGTGTTCCTAAAATATGCAAACATCTTACTAAACAAAACTGAAGAGCGTCAACACTTTTCTTATGAGCTTGATAACCGAAAACATTAAAACAGAACCATTGTATTGGGTGAAAAATGAGTAAAGTCATTCCAAAGACAAACAAGTATAAAACTGTTAATGGATAAGCCAATAGTTTTCTCATGTAGCAAATGTAATTTAATGCCAATAATACACAAAAAAACCACGACTAAATCGTGGTCTTAATTCTGTAGCAATTTTACTTTTTCTAGCAATGATCGTTATAAGCGTCCATTAGGTTTTCAGAAATTAATTCTGCAGGACGACCTTCAATATGATGACGCTCTAGCATGTGTACCAATTCACCATCTTTGAATAAAGCCATACTTGGCGAACTTGGAGGGAATGGCACCATTTGTGCTCTTGCCGCATCAACAGCTTCTTTGTCAACTCCTGCAAAGACAGTGACAATATGATCTGGACGTTTAGCATTTTGTAAACTCATTCTTGCTCCTGGACGAGCATTTGCTGCTGCACAACCACAAACTGAATTTACAACGACTAGAGTTGTACCTTCTTTGGCTAATGCTGCTTCTACAGCATCTGATGTATGTAATTCTTCAAAACCTACGTTGGTTAAATCCTCACGCATTGGTTTTACTAATTCTGCTGGATACATATATTTAAAATTTTTAAATTAATATTTAGATTGCAAAGATACGGAAAAATAGTAGGTGGTTTTTAGTTTTCAGTAAGCAGTTTAAATGGTGCTATTACAGTTTTCTATGGTTAATTTCGGTAACAAATGACAATAAAAAACTACTAACTGTAGTATATTTGAGTTAATTAAAAATAAAACACATACATGAGTTTTGCAAAATGGATTGGTGGTGCTTTAGGTTGGTCTTTTGGTGGACCAATTGGGGCTATAATAGGATTAGCGATTGGGAGTTTAATTGATGGCGCTTCTGAACAAGGTGGCTTTTTACTAGGTGATGGTCAGACCACAAAAAAACGATCTCGAGGAACTTTTCGTAAGACGCCTAACTATGGTGGACAAAAACAACGTTCACAAACACAATCTGGCGATTTTGAAGTGAGCTTGCTTATTTTGGCTACAGTAGTTATTAAGGCTGATGGTATTCAAGATCAAAAGGAATTGGATTACGTAAGGCAACAGTTTGTTAGCATGTATGGTAAAGAACGTGCTAATCATGCATTTCGTTTGTTTAAAAACATTACTCAGCAGCAAGTTCCAACACGTCAAGTTTGTCTACAGATTAAACAAATGATGGATCATTCATCACGTTTACAACTTGTTCATTTCCTCTTCGGAATAGCTAAAGCGGATGGCATGGTAACCGAAGTTGAAGTGAAACAAATTTATACTATTTGTGGATATTTGGGCATTAGTTCTCGTGACTATGAAAGTATTAAAGCAATGTTTTACGATAGTAGTGACAATGCTTACAAAATATTAGAGATTACTAAAGGCGCAACCGTCGATGAGATTAAGAAAGCGTATCGAAAAATGGCTAAGAAATACCATCCAGATAAAGTTATTCATTTAGGAAAGGAGCATCAAATAGGTGCTGAGGAAAAATTCAGACAAGTCCAAAAGGCTTATGAACAATTGCAAAAAGAAAGAGACTTTTAATTACTTTGATCTCTCTTATTTATGCGTTTCTCAATATCTTTAAAGTAACGTTTTTCTTTATATTTTCTGTAGACAAATATAACTACGACAATTAGGCCAAGAATCATTATTCCGCCTTTGCCCGTTATGTATTCAATTATTTCCATGCGAGTAGATTGAGGACATTATAGTCGACAATAAAGGCAAAACTTTCATTTAAATCGCTTATTTTAGATGAATTACGTAATTAAACGTTATGGATAAAGCTAAAGTAAAGACTACCATATTAGATGAGATTTCAAAAACTGAAGTATCCATTGGACAATATAAAGAACTTTCCAAACCAATTGCACCAAATGATGCTATTGGACGTGTAAGTAGAATGGATGCTATTAATAATAAAACCATTAATGAAGCCTCATTGCGTCAAGCTGTAAGCAAACTCAATGCATTAAAAATTGTTCTTTCTAAATTTAATGACGATGATTTTGGGATCTGTTTAAAATGCAATCAAGCTATTCCATTAGGTAGAATACTTATTAGACCAGAAAGTTTGTTTTGTGTGAACTGTGCGAGATAAAATATTTGTATAAATTTCTATTCCTTATTTTTACAAAAAAACGCAATTCTATGAAATCAAAAATTACTTGTCTTGTCTTATTATTTTCTGTTTATTTAAGCTTTTCTCAAAACTACTCTAATGCAGAAAGTGTTGAGTACGATCCTATTAATGATAGATGGTTAGTGTCAAATGGAAATAGAATACTAAGTGACGATGGTCAAGGTAATCTTAGTTATTTTGGAACAGGAACCACTTCTTACGGAATAGAAGTAATGGGGAATACAGTTTTTGGAATTCAAGGTTCAAATATTGTAGGTTATGACTTAACCACAGAGCAACAAGTGACAACAGTAACAATTTCTGGAGCATCTTTCTTGAATGGAATGACAAGTGATGGTGTAAACACTATTTATGTTACCGATTTTGGTCAAGATAAGATTCATGAAATTGATTTTTCAAATTTTGCGACACCAGTTGCAACCCAAATCGTTGCTAATACTCAAAACACACCAAATGGTGTTTTATATGATGGAGATAATAATCGTTTAATTTATACATCTTGGGGAAACAATGCGCAAATTAAACAAGTTGATTTATCTAACAATCAAGTATCGACAATTATAACGACATCGCTTGGTAATATTGATGGAATTGATGATGATGCAGCCGGTAACTTTTATGTGTCATCTTGGACTCCAGATAGAATAACAAAGTACGATTCTAATTTTCAAAATCCAGAAACAGTAACGACACCCTCTTTAAATAATCCTGCAGATATTGGTATTAATAAAGCTACAGGTATCATGGGAATTCCAATGGGAAGCTCAGTTATTTTTGTGGATTTAGGAGTGTTATCTGTAGAAGAATTTAGCATAAACAAATTTAATTTTACAGTGTCTCCAAACCCAATTGATACTACAAGTGAAATAAATCTGGTTAATTTAAATTCCACTTCAATTACAATTGAATTATTAGATATCTCTGGTAAAGTAGTACAAACTATTTCTAATCGTGCAGATAAAGGAAACAGTTCTGTTTCTCTTAAAAATATTAATCAAGCTTCTGGAATTTACTTTATTCGAGCATCTAATGAATTGGGTATATCAACCAAGAAAGTTATTATAAAATAGAAAACACAAAACATATTAGAAAGTATACTCCTCTATGAAATATCTAATATCATTTTTTATGTTACTAAGTTCGGTAATCATAAGTGCTCAGGATGTAGTTGGAAAATATCAATTAAAAATTGATGCTACAAATGTTGAGTTATCACGTACATTAACATTAAACGCTGATGGTACTTTCGAGTTTTATAATTACGAAAGACATGACATTGGGATTCCACCAGAAAAACATCTTTACGCTAAGGGCACTTGGACTTCAGATAAGAATGTGATTATATTTTCTGCAGAATCTTCAGATATTGACGACACACATGTATTAAATTTCAATACTACTAGAGCACGATACAAAGAAAAGTCATTAAGAGACAAATCAGATCGTGTGGTAGAAACTTCATTAATTTTTTACCAATCCGAAATCTTTTGGGTAAAAGGTATGAAGCTTCTAAAACAATAATAAAAATTAAAAGGACAGCATTTGCTGTCCTTTTATAAATTATGTTTAATTGCTTTTATTTTAGGCTAGCCGCAATTTTTTTAACAAAGTCTGTAGCAACTAGACCTGCACTTTCTGGGTTATCTAATTGAGAAGTAACTACTGCAACTAATTGGTTTTCATCAGTTTTTTTAAGATCGTAAACCGTTGTTTCTAAAATATATAATTTAGATGTACTTGTTGTCATAGTTTCTGGCACGTAATTTCCTAAAGTATGATACGAAATAGGATTGTAATAATAGCCATAGAAACCACCATAATACCTTGGGTAATAACCATAATAATTTCCTCCAGCATAATAGCCACCTTCTTTATCTACTCTTGTTTCTTCTTGATAATCTTTCATCACTGTAAGGACAACACCATCAAATCCTTGAGATTTTAGAAGCTCCTGTAATTTTTGTTTACTACCCTCAGATTTTGGTTCGTTAGGCTTCAAGCTACCAAACTTAGAAAAACTTGCCGTTGCTTTAAAGCCTTTTTCTTTCATTTGCTTTACAATTTCATTTTCGAAAGTAATTCGAGCTTGCTCATTATCGGTTCTTACAACTACTAAAAAGTTATTTTCTTTAGTGTTTGAAATGTTTTCACTTTTCCAAGAGTCTAAAACTTTTACACTAGAACAGTTTTGAAGTGAAGCACTAAAGATTAAACAGATTAAAATTACAGTTATTTTTTTCATTTTGAACAGATTATATTTTTTGTAAAAATACAGTTTTTGAATTAAAAAATAATTGAATCAACCTCTAAACAAGAAGAAATCTTCTTTCATGCCTTCAATTTGAGCATCTTCATTAGTGATAATATAATCAATAGCTTGGGTAGTAAATTTGTCGCCTTTAGGAGTTAGGGAGACAATATTGTTATTTATGAGAATCATATTATTTTTCATAGCTAATTCTAAAACCGTTTTTGAACGTACTTTTTGCCAATTAATATGTTCATTTAAATGATTTACATGCCGTTCACGTTGGTCGTCATGGTTTTTTAAGTGCAACAGAAATGTAAGTAATGACACTTCTATTCGCTGTTGCTTTTCTCTATAAATTACAGCGATTATACCCTTGCTTGGAGCAAACAAATACACCATTAAAAATAACAGACCAAGCATTGTAGTTATGGATCCAGCAATAGAAGCATCTAACCAATGTGCAAACCAATAGCCAGAAATTGCACTAAAAACCCCAAAAACAATAGACAAGATTAGCATCTTTTTAAGGTTTGTAGTTAGTAAGTAAGCTGCTGCTGCTGGAGCAATCATTAATGCAACAACTAAAATAGCGCCTACAGCATCAAACGCTCCAACTGTAGTTATTGAGGAAACTGTCATCAACCCGTAATGAATAACTACTGGTGAGAATCCTAATGAAGCCGCTAAACCTTTATCAAAAGTGCTTAGTTTTAATTCTTTGAAGAATGCAAACAATAATGCAATGGTAATGATTAGAATACTTCCAATAATCCAAAGTGATTTCGGACCGACATCTATTCCTGAAATGAGTAAACGATCAAAAGGCGCAAAGGCCAATTCTCCTAGTAATACAGCATCGATATCAAGATGTATATCATTAGCATTTTTTGCAATCATAATGACACCAATGCTAAACAATACTGGGAATACCAATCCAATTGCAGTGTCTTCTTTTACTAAACCAGTTTTTTGAATGTATTCAACTAAAACGACTGTGATTACACCAGTAATTGCAGCAAGTAAAATGAGTAAGGGCGAATTTAAATCTTGAGTTATAAAAAAACCAATAACAATTCCAGGCAATATAGAATGACTAATCGCATCACTAATCATTGCCATTTTTCTTAGCACTAAAAAAGTACCAGGAATAGCACAAGCAATGGCAACTAGACTTGCTATGATTTGTATTTCTATTTGTGCGCTACTCATCTTGTTTGGTTAATTGATTATACAGATTTGAAGCCGATTGAAAACCTTCATTAGTTAAACTCCAAGTTGAACCTTGAAGAGTAACATAGTTTTTCTCAACTAGTTTTTTTAAGGTACCTTTTGTAAAACCGTGAAAATTATTTAAGATTTTAACTTCATGAGGATGAGAAATATTTTCGTGTGTTTCGGCAATATGATACATAAAAGCCAATGTTTTATGTAACTCTAAATCGCGTCTGTTTTTTATGAAACGGATTTGTTTAAAAAGTAAACCACGACTAGGAGAAAACACAAAAGATATAAACACAAAAACGGCAGCAACAATTACTATTACTGGTCCAGTTGATAAGTTGTTTTGACTCGCACTAATTGCTGTTCCAAAAACCCCAGAGAATGCTCCAAATAAAGCGGCAAGAAACACCATTTTAGCAAGACTATTTGTCCATTGTCGAGCTGCAGCTGCTGGAGCCAATAACATAGCACTCATTAATACAACTCCAACTGTTTGAAGACCTAGTACGATTGCTAAAACAATAAAGCTTGTAATTAGAATATCTATAGCGTTGGTATTGAATCCAAGTGTTTTAGCATAATCTTTATCAAATAGTAAAATCTTGAATTCTTTCCAAAATAGAAGTAATACAAAGAGGCAAATTCCCGTAACAATTGCCATCATCCAAACATCACTTTCAACAAGAGTTGCGGCTTGTCCAAATAAGTATTTATCTAAACCAGCTTGATTAGCATTTGGTTGTTTTTGTATAAACGTAAGGAGGAGCATTCCGAAGCCAAAAAATAGAGACAAAATTAGCCCTAGAGCAGTGTCAGATTTGAGGTGAGTTTTAGTGATTATACTTCTAATCCAGAAGGTTCCAATCAAGCCACTAACCAATGCGCCAAGCAACAAGGTATTACTGTCTTTTGCACCTGTAATTAAAAATGAGATAGCAATTCCAGGTAAGGCAGCATGAGAAATAGCGTCACCCAAAAGACTTTGTTTTCTAAGCACAGCAAAGCTACCTAACATTCCAGTTACAGCCCCTAAAATAGCTGTTCCTAGTGTGATGGTTCTAAGTGTATAGTCTGTAAAGACTAAAGAAAAATACTCTTGGATATCCATTATTCCTGAATACTTACTTTGTAATTAATACCATAAGTCTTGGTTAAATTGTCATCATTAAAAATATCTTTAACAGGACCAGTAGCTATTTTTTTAACGTTCAAAAAGGTAACCCAATCAAAATATTCGGGAACTGTTTGTAAATCGTGATGTACAACAATAACTGTTTTGCCAGCTTTTCTTAATTCTTTTAAAATATTGATGATTGCTATTTCAGTTGTTGCGTCAACACCTTGAAAAGGCTCATCCATAAAATAGATTGAAGCATCTTGAACTAAAGCTCTTGCCAAAAATATCCGTTGTTGTTGTCCACCAGATAACTGACTAATTTGTCTATTTTTAAAAGGAAGCATTCCAACTTTTTCAAGAGCTTCTAAAGCGGCTTTCTTTTCTTTTTGTCTAGGACGCTTTATCCAACCTAAACTTCCATAGGTTCCCATCATAACAACATCAAGAGCTGTAGTTGGAAAATCCCAATCTACACTTCCTTTTTGTGGCACATATGCTACTAAAGAGCGTTGTTCTTTATAAGATTTCCCATAAATAGTTACACTTCCAGCAATAGGTTTTAGAATACCTAAAATGGATTTTATTAGCGTAGATTTCCCAGCACCATTTGGACCAACAATAGCCATAAGTACGCCTTCTGGAATTTCTAAATCAATATCCCAAAGTACCGGCTTATAATTGTAAGCTACAGTTAAATCATCTATTTGTACTGCAATATTGTTCTTCATTATTTTAATGCATTAACAATTGTATTTACATTGTATTCAAACATGCCAATGTAGGTGCCTTCAATAGTTCCTGCATTTCCTAAAGCATCAGAATATAAAGTTCCACCAATAGACACTTCATGATCTTTTGATCTTACTGCTGCTTGCAAAGCTTCGATTGTTCGCTTTGGCACTGAACTTTCCACAAAAATAGCTTTGATGTTTTTTTTAATAATAAACGCTGATAATTTCTGAACATCTTTTACACCAGCTTCAGTTGCTGTAGATAAACCTTGGAGTCCAACTACTTCAAAATCGTATGCTTTACCAAAGTAATTAAATGCGTCATGAGCTGTTACCAAAATCCTTTTTTCTTTTGGAAGTGTTTTAATAATACCTTTCAATTTTGACTGAAGTGCATCTAACTTTTTGAGATATGAAGTTTCATTCGTTTTATAGTTTTCAGCATTTTCAGGATCTTTTTCTGAAAGAACTTGAGTTGTTTTTTGAGCAAATTGCTTGAAATAATTTATGTCAAACCACACATGTGGATCATAGTTTGACGCAAAGTAATCTGAACCAATTAAGGTGTTTTTGTCTAATTCTTCTCCTAGAGCTATTGGTGTTTTAGTTTGGCTACCCATTTTTTCAAAAACCTCTACAAGTTTACCTTCAAGATGTAGACCATTGTAAAAAATAATATCTGCTTTAACTAATTTGGTAACATCTCCTTCGCTAGCTTTATATAAGTGCGGATCGACACCACTTCCCATTAAACCTTCAATATTGATGTAATCACCTCCAATATTTTCAACTAAATCTGTTATCATGGAAGTTGTTGTTACCACGTTTAGTTTTCCATCAGATGGTTTGTCATTTTTGCAACTAAAAACAGTTACAATCATTACTAATATTAATAGGTTTTTTATTGTATTCATTTCGTTTTTTATTTAGTAGGCAATTTGAAACTTACTCCAGCACTTAGCAATATATCTTGACCTTCAGTAATCCCTGAACCCACTGTTGCATCTAGCTGAACATTATTTGTTATTAAATAGGTTAATCCAGTATTCCAAAGATGGTTGGCTTTATTATCCTCAGGAAAATCACCATATAATTCAATATAAGCACCTATTTTATCTGTAACACTATAGCCATATGATAATGTGTATATATATGCTGCTGCAGGTGAATCATCACGCCATTGAGCACCAATATTATAACCGATACTTGATTTTTCACTTAATGTATGTGCAAATGAAAATCTAAAGTCGACACCAGTTGTTTCAGGCTTATAATCTTGACTCGCTGTAAACGGAAGGTATAAATGACTTAGGAATCCTATTTCAGGCATCCAACCGTTTTCGTGAGCAATTCCAATTTTCACACCTAATAACAATGGATTAAATCCGCTAGTAACATCATCTAATTTAGTACCATTTATTGTGGTTTGACCTTCTACAAAATCCCAACCAACACGTAATTCTAGATTATCAAGTAATCCTAAACGCACTAAAGTTGTATTGTATGTAAAAGTTTCAGATTTGATATTATTATCTTCAAAACTTTCATAAAAACCTCCAGTTTCTATTTGAACAAAACCAGGAGCAATTGTTTGAGGTGATTCTGTAGCATCTGGTCTATCGGTAATAAAAGGTTCGGAATTTGCATTTGATGTTTTGTCATCTTGAGCAAATAAGCTTGCTGAACAACATATAATCATTAAAAAATGTAGTAGGTAAGTGTTTTTAGTTTTCATCAACATATATAATTTTAGTAAAGTTTTCATTCAAAACAATCGTATTAGAACCTATTGCTATTTGGGTCATTTTATTCCCACTAAATTGTTTTGAAACGGTTAGTGTATTTCTGTATTTAATTCCATTTTGAGCGCAAAAATCAAAGAATTCTTTATCGTCACTCATTAATCTAGCGATAGTATATGTTTTCCCTTCTTCTGCATCAGCAAGAGTAATAGAGGTGTCTGTTGTCGTAATTTTACCATCGGCATTTGGTATTGGATCACCATGAGGATCAAACTTTGGATGTCCTAAATATTCACTAATTTTTTCTGCAAGTAAATCTGAAGTTTGATGCTCTAGTAATTCCGCTTCTCGATGAATATCATGAAGTGATAAATCAAACATTTTAAATAAAAGAGATTCCCAAAGGCGATGTTTTCTCACCACATTGAGTGCCATTTTTTTGCCTTTTTCAGTCAACTGAAGCGCTTGGTACTTTTCGTAATGCAGTAAATCTTTCGCAGCTAATTTTTTAGCCATATCTGTTGCTGCTGGACTTGAAATACCAAGTTGCTTGGCTATATTACCAGGCTTCGTGTCTTTGATATCATGCTTGTCATTGTTGTAAATAGCTTTTACAAAATTCTCAATTGCTACAGACATTTTTTTGATTGCTTTAATTAATTTTTAAGCTTACTTAAATATTTTACAAATGTAACTAAAAAATTTAGTTAGTACAGCTTTCTCGTAAAGAGTTATATGAAGTTTAGAGAAGACAAAGGTTTGATATGAAAGAAAATGGAAAGGGTGATAGTCTTAAGACTATTGAAAACATTAGTTTTAGTAATAAAATAATTAATTAATTAATGAAGATTTTAAATGATATTTAATGACAACCACAGCCATCATCTCCACCACAAGATTTAGCGGATGCTTTTTTGGGTTTCCAGAAGAATTTACGCACTAAGAATGCTAAGGCTAAACCTAAAGTAGAAAAGACAAGTATGTTTTGTATTATGATGTTCATTTTGTTTTAGTCGTACTATAAATATAAACCTTTATTTTAAAACTTGAAAAGCAATTAATGCAACTACATAAGCAAATGCAGTCATAATTGTAAGCTGTAGTATTGGCCATTTCCAGCTATTGGTTTCACGTTTTACAATTGCCAAGGTACTCATGCATTGCATGGCAAAGGCATAAAATAGTAAAAGTGAAATTCCACTAGCGAAATTAAATAATGGTCCACCAGTAATTGGATTAACTTCTCCTGCCATCCGATTTTTGATGGTCTCTTCTTCATCACTTCCAACACTATATATGGTAGCTAAAGTTCCAACGAAAACTTCTCTAGCAGCAAATGAACTTACAAGTGCAATTCCAATTTTCCAATCATAACCTAATGGTCGAATTGTAGGTTCGATTGCATGTCCAGCAATACCAATAAATGAATGTTCGAGTTTATGAGATGCTATTTTTTGTTGCAATTCAACATCAGATAAATTTTGAGAAGCATATTCTGTAGTTACAATATCTTCCGCGTTATTAAATTCATCACCAGGACCATAAGAGGCTAAAAACCACAATACAATGGAAATAGCCAGAATTATTTTACCTGCTCCAAACACGAATGACTTTGTTTTTTCAATAACCGTTAAAGCTACATTTTTGAATAAAGGCAATTTGTAATTCGGCATCTCTACAACGAAAAAAGTTTTACTATTAATCTTAAGTATTTTGTTTAGAAGCCAAGCAGAAAATATTGCAGCTCCAAATCCAATCAGATATAAAAGCATTAGAGTAAGTGCTTGATAGCTTAACCCAATAAATCTACCTTCAGGAATTACCAATGAAATAATAATAAGATATACAGGTAGTCTCGCCGAACAAGTCGTAAAAGGGGTGACTAGAATAGTAATTAATCGCTCCTTCCAGCTTTCTATATTACGAGTAGCCATTATTGCTGGAATTGCACAAGCTGTTCCCGAAATTAACGGAACAATACTTTTTCCACTTAATCCAAAACGTCTCATGATGCGATCCATTAAAAAAACGACACGACTCATGTAGCCGCTTTCTTCTAAAACAGCTATAAATAAAAACAGAAAGGCTATCTGAGGAATAAAAATTACAATACCTCCAAGACCAGGAATAATTCCTTCGGCTATGAGGTCTGTAAATGCACCTTGAGGTAAACTGTTTTTCGTCAATTCACTTAGGGAAGCAAAAACACTATCTATAAAATCCATTGGAACACTAGACCAGTCATAAATAGCTTGAAAAATGGTTAGTAAAATGACGAAGAATATTAAATAACCCCAAACTTTATGGGTCAAAATTCTATCTAGTTTTATACGTAGATCTTTAGCAGATTTTAGATCAATTGTTTGACCTATTTTAAGTGTATTATTAATAAATTGATAACGTTTAATAGTTTCTTTTTGCTGTAATCGTTTTAAATCTGCCTTGCTTTTAGTTTTAAAACTATTAATGACATCAACTTCATTTCTATCTGTTTTCCCGAAATTTACATCTTGAGAAATTACTAACCAAAGCTTATATAATAATTGATTTGGAAATGCTTTTCGTAGACCATCAAAATAGTTGGAATCAACTTCAGAAGCATTAACGCAAGGTTCGGTAGAAAGTTCCTTGAAATTAATAATGAGTTCTTTAAGTTGGTCTATGCCTTTATTTTTCCTTGTACTTATAAGCGCAATCTTAGTGTGTAACTCTTTTTCTAAAAATGGAATATCTAGCTGAATGCCTTTGTATTTCATTCGGTCAGACATATTAATAGCTAAGATTGTCGGAATCTTTAAATCTTTTATTTGAGTATAAAGAAGCAGATTTCGTTTTAGGTTTTCAACATCGCTAACAACAACTGCAACATCTGGAAAGTCCTTATCCTTTTTGTTAAGCAACAACTCAATCACAACGTTTTCGTCTAAAGAGGATGCGTTTAAGCTATAAGTTCCAGGAAGGTCAATGATATGTGCTTTTACGCCTCTTGGTAATTTGCAAACACCTTCTTTTTTTTCAACAGTGATGCCAGGATAATTACCAACTTTTTGATTTAAACCTGTTAAGGCATTAAAAACCGATGTTTTTCCTGTGTTAGGATTCCCAATTAGCGCAACATTAATTTGTTTAGGCATTGGTAATATCGATTAAAATGTGAATGGCAGTTTCTTTTCTAATCGCTAAGTGAGTTCCGTTAATATTTAGGTACATAGGATCTGCAAATGGTGCAACTTGAACAAGCTCGACTAAATTACCTGGTAAACAACCCATTTCTAATAGTTTAAGAGGAATATGAATTGAAGAAACATCAGTAATGATGCCTTGTTGCCCTCGTTTTATATCTGCTAATGTTACTTGCAAGCTTATTTAGATTGATTTTAAAGAAGCAAAAATAAGTCAAATAATCTATGTAAAGAAATTGTTGTGATAAAACTATTGGTATTCCTTTTTCAGTCTTTTAATATCTTGAATTAAAGAGTCTACAGAGGTTGGACTAATTCCGTTGTAAATACCTCTAATTTGCTTGTCTTTATCAATAAGGGCGAAGTTTTCAGTATGCACCATTCCATAGTCTTCTGAATTATCATTTTTAACAACTAAATACGATTTCCTTGCCAAGTCATAGATTTGTTTTCGATCACCAGTCACAAGATTCCATTTGGAATCATTAACACCTTTTTCAATGGCATATTTTTTTAATTGCGCAACAGAATCTATTTCAGGAGTTACAGAATGCGATAAGAGCATGACATCCTCATCATTTATTATTTCTTCTTGAATGCGATGCATTTGATCTGTCATTACTGGGCAAATGGTTTGGCATGTTGTAAAGAAGAAATCTGCTACATAGATTTTATTGTCATAACTATCTTGTGTAATAGTTTCTCCATTTTGATTAATGAGTTTGAAATCTGCGATGGTGTGGTATTTCTTTTTATGTTGAATGGTACTATCTACAAGAGATGCATCAATTCTATTTGGTTGGTAGATAGGTAAAGGTTGTTCTACTTTTAGGATAGAGTAGAAAATAGAAATAATAATTCCAGATACAATTAATAGTACTACGAAAAAGAGTTTAAACTGTTTAAAAAACGCTAGCATGACTTGGTTTTTAAGGCTTTAATGTGAGATTTGAATGCAAAAATACGACAGATTTACTACAAATTCAGTACTTTTAACACGCTATATTGCTTTAGAAAAGAAAAATTTGACTCTTATGAGAATACCATTACTTACACTTTTTTGTTTATTATCTATCAATTTGTTTTCTCAAGATTTCAACGAAACTTTAGATGAAGTTCGTGTTGCAGAAGCAAAATCAGCATTAAATCAAATTATGCATCGTGCCAATTTAAACACGGGAAATTATGATTTAAAATACCACAGATTGGAATTGGATTTAGATCCATCGGTTGCTTTTATTTCAGGCGACATTACCACTTATTTTGAAGCTAAGGATAATATGAGTGAAATTACTTTTGATTTATCTAGTAATATGACTGTTTCTCAAGTGGAGCAAAGAGGAGATGTTTTGGGTTTTACACAAAATTCAAATGATGAACTGGTCGTAACCTTACCTGTTGTTCAGAATACTGGTATTTTAGATTCTTTAACTATTAGCTATTCTGGAAACCCAATTAGCTCTGGTCTTGGTTCTTTTGTTCAACAAACACATAATGGTGATCCTACGATTTGGACCTTGTCGGAGCCTTATGGCGCAAAAGCTTGGTGGCCTTGTAAACAAGATTTGATAGACAAAATAGATTCTATAGATGTATTTATAACATCACCACAATTCAATCCAACTGATGAAGAATATATTGCTGTTTCCAATGGGTTAGAGCAAAGTCAGATAATAAATGGAGATGATAAAACAACTCACTTCAGGCATCGTTACCCGATTCCTGCTTATTTAATTGCAATTTCTGTTACAAACTATGAAGTATATTCTCATACAGTACCTAATAATGGAAACCCATTTGAGATTGTAAACTATGTATATCCTGAAAGTTTAGCAAATGCCCAAGCGAGTACTCCAGTTACAGTTGATATTATGGATTTATTTATAAATCTTTTTGAGGCTTATCCTTATGAAAATGAAAAGTATGGTCATGCCGAATTTGGTTTTGGAGGTGGTATGGAACATACAACAGTCTCATTTATGGGTGCCTATGGCAGAAATTTAATAGCTCATGAACTTGCTCATCAATGGTTTGGAAACAAAATTACATGTGGTAGTTGGAAAGATATATGGCTAAACGAAGGGTTTGCTACTTATTTATCGGGTCTTGTTTTTGAAAATTTAGATGGGAATTCTGTTTTTACCATTTGGAAGCAACAACGTATTAATTCAATTACCTCACAACCTGGAGGAGCTGTTTATTTGACTGATATTGACACCACTAATGTTGGACGAATTTTTAGCGGAAGACTTACATATAATAAAGGGTCTATGGTATTACATATGCTTAGAAAAAAATTAGGTGACGCTAACTTTTTTCAAGCTTTAAAAGATTATCTAAGTACACCAGAACATGCTTATGGTTATGCTAAAACTGAAGATTTTATAGCTATTGCAGAAACATCTTCAGGTGAAGACTTAACCGAATTTTTTGATGATTGGCTCTTCAATCAAGGTTACCCAAGCTATACAGTTAATTGGAATCAGTCTTCTGGTAGTGACATTACAATTGAGCTTTCACAAACACAAAGTCATCCATCTGTATCATTTTTTGAAGCTCCAGTACCTATTCGTTTAATTGGTGCTTTAGGTGAAGAACAAGATTTGGTGTTAGACCATACTTCTAATATGCAACAGTTTGTTGAAACTGTAGGTTTTGAAGTGGTAGACGTACTTTTTAATCCAGAATTTGATATTATTTCTATTAATAATCAAGTGCTTGATGTAGAGGCTTTTGAAATTGAAAGAGAACTTATAATATTTCCTAATCCATCTTCTTCAGGCATAAACATTCAAAAACCCGAAACATTAGAAGTCGAATCTATAGCAATTTATAACGCAGTTGGTCAATTGTTATTTACTTCAGAATGGACAGAAAGGATTGATGTATCGTCTTTTTCAGATGGATTACTTTTCATACGATTCCAAACCGATAAAGGCATAATTAATAAAAGCCTGTTAAAAAATTAGGCTTAACACTAAATATAGTTTTCTAAATGCCACCAAAACACTACTTTTGTGGCTTGTAAAATTTTGACTAGAGATACATGGAGTTTGTAATACGGATATCACAATTTTTATTAAGCCTTTCCCTTCTAATCGTACTTCACGAATTAGGACACTTTATACCTGCAAAACTATTTAAAACCAAAGTAGAGAAGTTCTACTTGTTTTTTGATATTAAATTTTCCCTGTTTAAGAAAAAGATTGGTGATACAGTTTATGGTATTGGCTGGCTTCCTTTAGGAGGTTATGTGAAAATTGCAGGAATGATTGATGAGAGCATGGATAAAGAGCAGATGGCTCAACCACCACAACCATGGGAATTCCGTTCTAAACCAGCTTGGCAGCGTTTAATAATTATGCTTGGTGGTGTAACGGTTAATTTCATTTTGGCTTATGTGATTTATGTTTTCCTAGCATTTACATATGGAGACAAAACAACAAAAATAGAAAGTTTAAAAGATGGATATTGGATTGAAAATGAGTTTCTTCAAGATTTAGGATTTAAAACAGGAGACAAAATATTAGCTGTTAACGATATCAAAGTTATAAATGATTATGATGTACGTTCAAACATTATTGGAGCCGAAGAAATAACTATTTTTAGAAACGGTAAAGAGAAAGTTATCGATTTACCAGAAGACTTTCTTGGCCAGTTTACTTCTGCAAAAAGCAAAGAACTTTTTGAACGTCGTATTCCGTTTATGATTGGAAAAGTAGCTGACTCATCTCTAAACAAATCGTTCGATGTAAAAGCTGAAGACATCATCACTAAAATTGATGGAAAACCAATAAGGTATTTCGATCAATTAGATTCAATAATGTCCAACTACAAGAGTGAAACTTTAACGATAGAACTGTTGAGAGGTGAAGAAACAATTTCACGTCAGTTAAAAGTAAATGAAAATGGTAAATTCGGATTTCAACCAGCCTTTGATAATAAGCGCTTTGCTGAATTAGGATATTATGACATTGCTATACAAACGTACACGTTTGGTGAAAGTTTTGGAGCAGGTGGAACAGATTTTGTAGACACAGTTAACAAATATGGCGCACAATTAAAAGCAATTTTTAATCCTAGTACAGGAGCTTATAAAGGTGTTGGAGGTTTCAAAGCGATATACAGTATTTTTCCTAGCGTTTGGAGTTGGGAAGCCTTTTGGATTCTAACGGCATTTCTTTCAATTATGTTAGGCGTTTTAAATTTACTGCCAATACCAGCATTAGATGGTGGACACGTAATGTTTTTGTTATATGAAATGATCTCAGGTAGAGCGCCAAGTGAGAAGTTTTTAGAACGCGCTCAACTTGTTGGATTCATCATATTAATTACTTTAGTCTTATTTGCCAATATTAATGATTGGATCTAATTATTTTTTAGCATTATTTTTAAAAAAAATGCTTGCTAAACTTAAAAAATAATTTATATTTGCGCTCGCAAAAGCGATAAACACTCCTCCTTAGCTCAGTTGGTTAGAGCATCTGACTGTTAATCAGAGGGTCCTTAGTTCGAGCCTAAGAGGAGGAGCATAGTTAGAAAAAGCCTTTACAGAGATGTAGAGGCTTTTTTATTTCCTTTGGGTCGAACATAGGTCGAACAAATTGAGTTGTTTAGTATTTTATCTCAGTCTTTTTTTATATGCTTTTTTGAAATATAAGAGTGAGTTCTGCTAATTATATGTTAATGTGAATTCAGATTTTTAAGAAGATTAATTTTGATTTGATGTTCCTATTTGGAATTTTAGTTGTAAAATCTGCAACCAGCTTAGATTCATTTTTAAATAATCAAAATTTTTCATAGAACAACTTTTTGTAACATGGTTGTTAAACTCAAAAAATAAACCGCGAAAAAAACCAAGCTTTTTTTCGCAATAGAGAAATTCAGAGTTCGAGTGAGTTTTCCCTTAAAGGTTTGAGTAAGCTTCACCTTTAAGAGTATGAGTGGCAATAGTTCCAAATTTGAAATTTAAGTAACAGAGTTTAGATAGGAGTTACAATTTTGGTCAGCTTTTCGCTGAATGTGCTACGTGTTCGTGTATGGCTTGTTGCGTTGGCGAGAACTAAGTTAACAAAAGAAACCGAACCAGAGGAAATTCCGCAGGAATTTCCAAGTAGGCTAGAACCAAGCAATTGGTTATACACGTTGTTGTAAGCAGTTTTTATTCACAACAAGGTTCTGTTTCGTAAAGCAAAGAGATGTTTGACTGAGTTAGTTCAACATTAAAAATTCCAATATCATCAAGTTTACCATTAAACTTGCCAAAAAATAAATCTCCAATATCTTGAACTGTTGGTGGATTGTTGCCACAGTCTGCAATGCCAGTATCTGTATCTTTTAAAACACCATTTCTATATATACTTAAAGTATTATTCAATTCATTGTAAGTAATTACTAGATGATGCCAATTATTAATGTTGTTATTTAAATCTTCTGAAGGTTCATGTACGGAATTCAAATGACTAAACACTGGTTGTGCTAATTCAAATAATCGTATTGACCATTGACCAATAGTGTCTGGACAATGTAAATCAATATCATCTCTACTAACTAAAACTCCATTTGATGTTGCATTATACCATAGAGAAATTGAAAATTCCGAAAGATTATCTAAAAAAGCAGTATTTGTTGTAGTAAGATATTCATTATTAATAGATTCAAATTTGTAAGCGCAATCAATATTTCCATCCCTGTCAGTAGTTGGAGAAGCTGTGGTTAAATTGGTTAAATCATTTGAATTAGACACATCATCAAGACTACCATTGCTGAAAGGATAAAAGGCAATTAAATTACTTTGTAATCCAGATGGAATACATTGAGTTAACTGAATGTTTAAATCAACACTTGATGTGCTTTCATCGTTAGAGCAAGAAAAAAATATGCTTATCAAAATAATTGTAAATAGAGTCTTTTTCATAATGTTTTATATTAAGACGCAAAAAGTGTAGAATGGTTGCGTCAAATTGTTTGAAAATAATATTATTAAATATACCTATGTTAAACAGCTCTTTTGAACTCACAAATAAATAGTAAAACCTATACCTAAAGTAAAACCATTATTAGTAGTTTCAAAAGTAGATTGGTCACTTGTAGTTTTATTATGCTGATAAGTAATGATGGGTTCTAAAGATGTATGTTCATTTAAAAAGAATGCGTATCCTAAACCAAACTGATATCTAAAAAAATCACTCCTATTTTCAAAACTATTACTGTCACTTTTACTGGAACCAAAACCTAAAGATGCTTGGCCGAAAAGACCATTTTTTAAATAATATCTAGCAAAAGGACCAATTAAAAAACTTCTGCTAATGTTAGAAGATTTATTGCCATCAATATTTGTGAATTCATTTTCAGTGTAATTGAATGAAGTTTCAATACCTAGAGCTAGCCTGTCGATGATAAAATAGGCTGCTTTTGGGCTAATTCCAATTCCAAACGATTTATTCTTAATTTTAATTCCGTCTTGTTGAGATTTTGAATTGTTAGTTGAAAAGAATATTGAACCATCAACAATAAAATTTCCTTTGTCTGTAGGATTGGTTGATTCTTCTTTATCTTGAGCTAATGCATTAATAGTTGTAAAAAGCAAAATAGTCACTATTAGTAATTTTCGCATAATTATGGATTTTAAGTTTCTTCTAACTTATCAATAAATATGCCATAAAATGATTTTAAATACTGAGAAAGTACTAATTTGTAACCAATGTTTAAGGACGATACGGTTTGTCAAATTGCTTACGTGTTCGTGTATGATTTCGTTGCGTGTTAAGCAACTAAATTAGTAAAAATGAACCGAACCAGTGGACAATCCGCAGGATTTTCCACGTAGGCTAGAACTAGCAATGAATTATACACGTTGTTGGCAAATCGTTTTTAATTCACCCATCGATTAATAAACTTATAAGATATTGTATCATTTTTTTTATCTAACAAATAATATTCGCTTCCACCAGACCAACCAGCATAATAATCACTTAAAATAATTTTTGAAATTTCCATTTTGGTGTATTTATCATAAGCTCTATAAGACAAATTCATAAGTAATTCGTACATAATATAATCGCAATAAAATATTGATTCCTTATCTGCTATGTGGTTTTGCAACTTTTCTTTTCCTTTTGTGTACATCAAATAGATCTTAATATCTTTTTCACCCTTTTTAATATTCTTATCAAAAAAGTCAATGACATCTGAGTAACAAAATGAATATTTAATTTCATTCTGGTGTATTATTAATTTTTTAGAACAGACCAATTTAGAATTCTGTTTTATTATAGAAGTTACATAAGGTGACAATCTATAATTTTTGTCTTTTTCATTTAATTTTGAACCATAAGCAAATAAGGTGTCATTTATTGCTATAAATTCAATTTTATGTCTTTTAGACCAATCAGCTTTTATATAATCAATCATTGTACTATCAACTCTTCCGTTTCTCTTTATGTATTTTAAATCTGAAGTACAGTTTAATTCAATATCCTGACTATTCCGATTATCCTCATTATGACCACAACTTGAGAATAGAATTGCTAATAGAATTGCTAATAGAATTGTGCATAAATGTAAATACTTCATGATGTTTAAATACGTTTTTACCAATTTTTCCAAAGTTCTACAGAATGATGTATATCTAAACATGAAAAAGATGCAATTGTATCTTCTTGTTTACTAATTAAGAAGTATTCATAACCTTCCCAGTTGCTAACCTTGAATTCATTAATAAACGTTTTTGGAATCATAGACTTTGTTTTATTGTCAAATAATTCAAACGGGATATTTCTAATTAGTTTGTAAATTGATTTATCACCAGATTTAATCGGTTCATGTTTTTTATTTTGTTCCATTTTCAACAAGATGTCTTTAAGTTCTTTTAAGTAAAAATCTCTGACATTACCTTTTTCTAGTTTTTTATCTATGAACATCAAAATATCTGAAAAACAAAATGTAAATGAAATTTCATTAGATTTTATAGTTGCTTTTTTTTCGCATTCCAATTTTGAAGATATTTTCTGTATTGGATAAATCCAAGCAACTTGACTGAATTCATTTTTTCTAAGTTCAACAACTAAAAATGTCGTATCATTTTTCTGTTTATATCTGTAATTATTTTTAAGAGAGTCAAAATAGCTTTCTTTTTTATTGAATTCTATTTCTCTAACTGAGTATGTGTTTTTATATTTTAATTGAGTTGATTTATTTAAAATTTCAATGTCATTATTTTTAGAACAGCTAAAGATAAATATTAGAAATATTATAATAAATGATGATTTTGTCATAATGTTTGCCAACGTGTTCGTGTATGGTTAGTTGCGATGGCTAGCAACTAAATTAGTAAAAGAAAACGAACCAGAGGAAAATCCGATAGGATTTTCCGAGTACAAACAAACTGAGCAATTGATTATACATGTTGTTGTGCTTTCGTTATTTTAATGATTTTCTTTTTTCAATGCTATTTATGAGGTTGATAGTATTTTCTTTTAAATCTCTCAAATAATCTTTTTAACACCTAATCTTTATTCCAATAAAAATTCTCATAATATTTGAATTTTTCTGTCGGTTCTATTAAACGTTCTCTAGCATCTTTATTAACAATACTAAATAACCTAAACATTTAAAAAGAGCTTTCATGTTAATTAGCAATTGTATCTTTAGTAGGTTCTTCTTCTTCTTCTTCTCCCATTAAACCGTAAGTAATTAAAAACTTTGGATACGCACCAGAATTTTCAAGAGCTTCAGGTTTCCCTTGTTTAAGTTCAATGTTTGTAATTGGATATTCTAGTTTAAGATAGCTGTCTACTTTTTTCATAACGACTTCTCTTCGTGTTCTAGCTAAACTGTCTATGGGTTGGCCTTTAGTTAGCTGCTTAATGGCTATTGTGATGTTCAAAGAATCATTACCCACTTTCTTAAAAACGTATGCGTTAAAATCCTTTTCGTTTTTTAAATAGTCATCTCCTGTATCTTTATTGAACTGTAATCCAATATATTCGGCCGCTAGAGCTTCCGTTAATAGCGTTGAATCTACAAAATAAGTCATTGTTATTTTTAAGGAATCTTTCTGTCGCTCTAAATCTAATAATTTAGACAACTGCCTTTCATGCTTTGGGTTAAGAATAGAATCTGTATACGTAAAATTCAATTCTTCTAATTCCTTTGGATCACCACCTACAAGACCTACTAAAAAGTTAATTGGTGCTGCTACTGTTTTCCCAATGACATTTTTGAAGGTTTTCCAGACAATGGCACCAATATCAGTGCTAGGATCATTTAAATCTCCTTTCACTGGAATATCTAAATTAACGTCTCCGTTTTTATCCGTTAAAAGAAAAAAGGCAAACTTTAATGGCAGATCGTAAAGTCCTCCCTTAGAATTTTCGAGAGACGCATTTTTAACTAACAGTTTATTTTTACTATCAATTTGCCCGTTAGTCAATTTAGATTTTGAAAAGTAGTACATATCTCCTTTCAAAATACTGTGACCCATATAATGATTCGTGTAAATGTTGAGATCTGATAATAAAAAATTTTCTATGGCAATGTCTAAGGTGGAATTCAAATAATTACTCGGATCAATACCTAATTCAGATTTTAAGGTACCACGTTCATTGAGTAGCATTGTTGTATAAATGTCTATCCATTCGCTCGTGTTGGTGATGCTATCTGAATCTATTTCAATCTCACTCAGGTTATAATTAAAGGGTTGTCCGGTTAAATTATCTGTATAATCTAAGATCCCATTATTTAGTGTTAATTTGTTTATGGCATAATTTAGCGCGTTCTCAGTTTGTGATTGAATTGTGTCAGAGACGACAGCAGAAGTTTCAGGAGTGTTCTCAACGTTAATATCATCGAGTTTAAAAATGCGAAAGAAATTATTGGAAAGGGAATCTAATTGAAAATAAGTATATGAATCGTCTATAGTCACTGAAGCCAGCTCATAGTTACTGTTATAATAATCGATAGACTGAATTTCTGTATTAATATGTTTGGCAGACATAAATGTTTTGCCGCTAGTATCAACCATTTCAAAGTCATTAACACTGACCGTGCCGGTTACAATCGATTTTATCGCTTCATTTGTGTTTCCTTCAATTTTTATTTGCGAATTTAAAAGACCGTTAAAATCATTAATTTTTGCATATTCTGCGACATATTCATAGAATGGATTCAGGTATAAATCTTTTATTGTGATAACCGCATCAAATTCACCATCTACAGGATTTACATTTATAGCTGATTGAAAGTACCCGCCATTTTTAAAATGAAACTTCACATCCGCATTACTTTTTTCTTTTTGGTCCCAACCTATATGAGGAATCATAAATGATAAATCTTCAATAAGTGTTTCTTTATCAACATTTTTATCGTCGAAGGAGAAATTTGAATCTTTCAATTCAATATCAGAAATACTGTATTTAAAAGGCTCTGGATCTTTTGTGTTTATAGAGTCATCTGGTTGAGAATGGAAGGCTAATAAATCGTCAAAATTAAAGGTAGAATCCTTCATCACGGTTTTAACCATTAATCCTTTTATATAAAGCTGTTCGATTTCAATTTTATCTTTAAATAATTGTAAAGGTTCTAAATTTATAATGAGGGTATCTAAAGTTGTAAACTCATCTTTATCATTACTTTCATACATTTTAAAGTCATAGACTTTAACTGTACTCGAGAAGTAATTATATTTTAATTTTCCAATATCTATTTTTCGGCCAATAAGTTCTTTACTATTATTGATGGCATAATTTTTTGTAATAGTTGGTAAAAAAATCAGAACTAATATTATGATTAGCACTAAACCAATTAGTGTTTTTTTTATTTTACCCATTTAAGCAATAATTTATTTTGGATTGTTTTTTAATTACATTTCTCATTCCAATTAATACAAGTAAGATTTCGCCAATAGCATATTTCAAATACTTTCCTGTTTTATTTTTCTCCATAAGGTCGTATCGTATTTTTCTAAAGAATTTAATCATTGGTTAGCGGTTTGTCATAATGAAGCACAATGCTCCCTGTGTATAGCGTAGTGAGGCGCGCCTCACGAAGAGCTATGTTCGCGCCTCATTCGCTATACATTATGTTGTGTGTAGTTTCTTGAGGAGCTCACAAGGAACTGCATAAATATACATTAATTAGTCGAGGTGCGATCAACAGGGAGCATTGTGGGTAATTAGTAGAAAAGGAGCGTTTGCAAAACGCGGTTTCTATGTGCCGCAGGCAATTACCCACAACGTCTTCGTGTATGATTTCGTTGCGTGTTTCAGCAACTAATTTAGTAAACAAAAACGAACCAGAGGAAATTTCGAAGGAATTTCCAAGTAGGCTAAAACTAGCAATGAATTATACACGTTGTTAGCAAACGTTTTTTATTCTTTCAAAAATTTTAAAGTGTTTCCGTCATCAAATTTCATGAAGTATAGTCCATTCATAAAGTTTCTGATATCAATTTCTTCATTGCTTTTAATACTACCTTTAATGACTTCCTGCCCTAACGCATTTAAAATACTGTATTTTTTAATTGTTTCTAAATTAGGCATCATAATCGTAATATAATCTCTAGAAGGATTAGGGAATATACTAACCGCCTTATGCACTTCATAATTGTCTATACTTAAGGGGGCATCTGCAATAGAAACGTTAAAAAAGAAATCGCAACAAATTTCTTCTGATCCATCTTGAAATGCGGTTCCACCTGGATAACCATTAAAAGAATTGTATAAAACATCTATACTATTAACAGTAAATTCAAAGGTGTATTGACTATCTTGTGTTAAATTTAAAGTACCAGTAATATTTATTCTAATAGGGTCACCAATGTTATTTATCGTTATTGAAGGATGTGACTGTGTATATATCGGTGTACTATTGACGTTATTTCCACTATAAATATTTAAATTTCCAGCAGATACTGTTCCTGTTTCATTTGATATTAATTGTAGGTATTCTAAATATCCATTGCATTCCGCAACAAAACCTTGACCCCAAAGAAAAGTATCATTGTGTTCAACAATATCAACATTTTCGCCATACGTAATAATACATTGCGCAGATAAATGCTGAGAAAAAAAAATTATTGCGATAGTCAAACTAATTCTAAAGGTAATCATGGTATTTTTCATTTGAAATTTGTTTTTAATGTTTGCTAACGTTTATGTATAAGAATAGTTGCGGGTTTGTATGCGAGGATTTTCCGAAGGAAAATCAGACGTTACAAACACGCAACGACCTTTGATTAAGCACTAACCGCAATTATTTTTATACGTTGTTAGCCTTTCGTTATTATTGCTTTATTAAAATAGAAATAAATAATATATAAAATTAGCAACAAGGTTCAAAATAACGATTTAATTAAAAATGAGTAACTTACTTTGTTTTTAACTTATAAAATACATCAATCTATGAAAAAAATATTATTATTATTTGTTATATTTAATATGACATTTATGTATTCACAAACGTTTGATGACGGAATATTATCATATTCAGTTTTAAATGGATTAGAAGCAACAGTTACTGGTGGAGCAAGTGGTTGCCCTACAGGAGTTCTTATAATACCGGCTACAATTGATTACAACAGTATAACTTATTCAGTAACAGACATTAGTGATAGCGCTTTTTATAACTGCACAGGATTAACAAGTGTTATATTTCCATCTTCGCTAGTTAGTATGCAGGATAACGCTTTTGATGCTTGCACAGGATTAACAGGAATACTTACGCTTCCTGAGTCACTGACTACTATTGAAGACAGAGTATTTACGAATTGCACAGGATTAACAAGTATTGATTTTCCTGCTTCACTAATGACTCTTATTAATAATCACGCTTTTTCAGGATGCACAGGATTAACAAGTATTGATTTTCCTGCTTCTACTACTTTTGGTCAAGCTATTTTTCAGTCTTGCACAGGATTAACAAGTATTAATTTTCCCGCTTCAACAACTTCTATTAATTATCTTACTTTTTCAGGATGCACAGGATTGACGGGTACACTTACACTTCCTAGTTCGCTCACTACTATTCGTTATGGTGCTTTTACAAATTGCACAGGATTGACAGGTATTGAATTACCTGCTTCTGTGACTACTATTGAGGATGAAGCTTTTTCTTATTGTATAGGATTAACAAGTATAAAAGTAATGATGACAACACCACCTACTATTACTAGTGCTGTTTTTATTGATGTAGATAAAAACACCACTTCTTTAATGGTTCCTAGCGGTAGTGTTTCAGCATATGGTGCTGCAATAGGATGGCAAGATTTTAACAATATTACCTTAAGTGTACAAGACATTGCATTAACTAAAGGGTTGACTTTATATCCAAATCCGGCAAAAAACACTTTATTTTTAGAAGTAGCACTTGCTGTTGATATAAAAGAAATTATTGTTTATAATATGTTAGGAAAACAAGTATTGAGTGGTACTTCTGCTCAAATTGATATTTCAGGTTTATCAGAAGGAATGTTTGTATTGAAGTTAGAAACAACAAACGGTATTGCTGTTAAAAGATTTATAAAAAAATAGTAAAAGAATATTTTTTAGAATCACGTCTTAAAAAGCATATAATTTGTTTTTTAAGACGTGATTTTTTTATACTTATAAAATTTTTATAGAGATTAGTAATTATATCAGCTTTCAATTTTACAAGAATAAATTGCTCTTTAATAGATTTTTTTTTTGATTTTCACTCCATGTATTAACCTGAAGTGCTATTAATATCCCAATAACCACAAGCACTATTTCTCCAATAACATATGTCAGATATTTTACAGTTTTGCCTTCTGCAAATAAATTCTGGCGAATTTTACGAAAGAATTTTATCATTGGTTATTCGTTGGTCATAATGAAGGCTAACGTGTTTGTATATGATACGTTGCGTGGTTTAGCACGAAAGTTAGCAAATAAAAACCGAATAGAAAATCCGTAAGGAATTTCCAAATAGGCGAGTACTAGCAATGAATTATACACGTTGTTACCAAATGTACTATTTTTTATTTTTCATTCAATTTCATAAATTAGCTAAATCCGAATAGACATTGATAATCAATTTGTATCAAATACGGAATCAAAAAAAACCACTTTATTAAATAAAAAGGCTTTTACGAATATGATTGAATTTGAGTTTTTTAGTGTCCTGATTTTTCTTGCTCGTTCTGTGAACAACTTTTTATATAACTATATATATTCTTTTAAAAATTCAATAAATTCTTTTCCACTTTCTTGCTCAATCTGTTGTGTGATGATTTTTTTGATTGTAAAATCAGCATCTAAAAGTACCGTGGTTGGGCGTTCCATAATCCCATGTTTCATAAACACTTCTCTTCCTAATTGAACAAACTCAAAGGTGTATTTATTCTTATTTTTATATTCTTTTGTCAAGTCTAAATCTTGATCATTAATGAGTATAAAAATTGTTTCCTCATTAATTTCTTCATATGCTTCTTGTAATATTGGCATTTCTGTTAAACAAGGTCTGCACCAAGTTGCCCAAAAATTTATGACTACTTTTTTTGATTTGGATAATTCTTTTAGAGTAACAGTTTCTCCATTTAATTTTTTTACTTGTAGTGAAGCGAAATCAATCTTGTTAATTTGACTTTCTGAATAGGAGTTAATCAAGGGTTTTGATAAAACATTAAAAGCAATAAACAATAGACCTAATGATAACCCCCAGAAATATGGGGATTTGAAATTGATTTTTTTCATGATTATGGGTTTTGAATTTTAAAATAAATTGATGGCTTGGTCAAAATTGAGTATTGAAAATAAAATCATTCCCAATAATGCAGTAGCAAAAAAGGTGATTATAAATTTAATTGAAAACTGAAAGGCTCTTTTCATACATGTGTTTTAAGTGTTTTAAAGCAGGCAAATATGTATGAATTCAATGTGTATTAAAAAAAATCAAGGGTGTAAAAAGGGGTGTAAATTGGTTAATATGCAGTTTTTAAGCAAGTTACTTTTCTTTCTTTTTAGATATCAGGTTGTATTTTTGAATAATCTCTTTGCGATTTTTTACATTTTCTTTCTTGTAAATATTATTGATGTGAGATTTTATAGTCGATAACTCAACAAAAAGAGTATTTGCTATTTCTATATTCTTTTTACGTTGTATGATTAACAGTACAATTTCTTTTTCTCTATCTGTTAAGTTGGTCTCAAATTTGGCAATTACTTCTGTAGATTCTTTGGTTCTGCCAAGAATAATTCCAAATAGTAAAACGAGAAGTAAAAATGCTATTATCATAATTGAATTGATTGAATTCACTTGTACAGATCTTGCATATTCAGGCGCATATAAAAAAGTAAACACAAAAACACAAATACCAACAGCTATTGCCAATGCTAGCAATACTCCTTTCTTAGGGATTTGTTTTAAGAGGTTCATTTTATTCTTTTTTCGAATTTTATATTCTATAATTTAACGATTCTTCCGTATATTTGGTAACGTGTTCGTGTATGGTTAGTTGCGTTGGCTAGCAACTAAATTAGTAAAAGAAAACGAACCAGAGGGAAATCCGCAGGATTTTCCGAGTACACACAAAACCAGCAATTAATTATACACGTTGTTGGTAGTTCGTTGTTTTATTCCTATTAATCAGTTATGTATCTTTTCGGAATTGGCTGGCCACTTTTTTCAATATCCCATATTATCGAGCTAATTAACCATTTTCCATTCACATTTAAGACCTGAAAACTGTTAACACCTCTTTCACCAATTTCCTCGTCGCCATTAAATTTAGTGGCATATGCACTAATACGATGTCCAATTTTGCCGAAATATTCGGTTTCACCTCCTAATTCTACTTCGTCAAAAGCAGTTAATTCACCCGCAAAATTACCAGCTTTGAATTCTTCAATAAATTCATCAATGTAGTAGGAATTCAAGCTATCCTCACGAAAATTAATCAAGGTAGCCTTAGGCGTAAAAAGGGATTTCATAGTAACATAGTCAGGTGTTGTTCCTTTCTCGAAAGAAATGACTTTATAGGCATCCGTTATTAGTTGGTTAATGGCTTGCTCTGTTTCTGAAATTGTCATTTCCTTCTCGGTCGTTGTTTCTTTTGCTACTGAATTCTCTGGATTTTGATTACAAGAGTATAGTCCTGCAGCAAGTAATAGACATATTAAGAATTTAAAATTTTTCATAAAAAATAGTTTAAAGTTTGAATTTAAGTAAGGTCTTGGTTATTCAGAATATTATTATATAAATGCATTTCCGTTTCAATGACTACCAACGTGTTGTGTATGCTTAGTTGCGTGTTTGAGCAACTAATTTAGCAAATAAAAAACGAATAGGAAATTCCGCAGGAATTTTCGTAAGCCAGCTATAACTAGCAATTAAATATACACGTTGTTGTGCTTTCGTTATTATTTTAATCTAATTAATAGCAGGTAGAATGTATTCCTCAAGGAGTTCAATTACCTTTACTTTACGGATATAATTCCCACTCGTAAAAACAACTACTGTGTTTAATTTTGGTAGAATTATAATCTCCTGTCCTCCCCAGCCTACCGCATGATACATGTTAATTTCTTTCCCAGACTTTGTGTAGGATTTTAACCACCACGAATATGAATAATCATGACTTCCGGAAGAGTGTCCTTGTATGTCTATATTCCTGTTATTTGAATATGTGGTGGAACTTTTTTCAATCCATTGTTTGGATATAATTTGGGTATCATTATAAATTCCATTATTTAAGTACGTAACACCAATTTTTACCATATCTCTTGGTGTCATTTCCAAGCCACCACCTGCTTCAATAACGCCATTTTCAAATCGAAGAGGCCAATTGGAAGAGTCAATTTCTAATGGTTTGAATATATTTTCTTCCGAGAATTTATCAAGTTCCATATGTGATGCATTTTTGATGATTTCCCCTAATATTATTGTATTTCCACCTGAATAGTTGAAAGTAGTTCCAGGATTATGTGTCAGAGGTTTCTCTAAAATAAATGTAATAGGATCTTTATCCTGATACCAAATACCAACAATGTCATTTGATGCATTGCCTAAATCAGCCCATTCTAAACCAGAAGTCATGGTTAACAGATGCTCAATAGTTATTTTTTCTTTACCATTCGTTTTCAAATGCTGGTGATCGGGTAAATAATCAAAAATGGATTGATCAACACTTTCAATAAAACCTTTGTCAATAGCAATTCCAACACATAATGAAGTTATACTTTTAGATACAGATTTAACACCATGCGGAGTTGATTTATCCCAACTAGTCCATTCACCATGATGATTTTCACCATCCCATTTGTATTTATGTCCTTGAAAGTATTCTTCAAAGACAAGATTGCTATCCTTGAAGATAACCATAGAATGTACTTCGTCATACTTACCACAATTTATTTTATCTACAGCATTTTTAAGTAATATTGAATCAATATTCACCTCTTCTAAAGAGCCAACTTCAAATCCATCGTTAATATATTTAGGTTGATGATAAGAATATTGTATAGTAGGTTCACATTTGCAGCCTACAAATATTAATGAGAGAACTAAAATTATTGAGATAGCGTATTCCGAGATACAATTTTTAAGCATTTTCATTAATCTTGTTTTAATATATATCCAAAATTCCGACTATTTTGAAGGTCGGTGAGCTTTTTTATTCTGAATTGTTGAATTTTAGCGACAAGTTGTTAAATGACGCACAACGTGCTCGTGTATGGTTAGTTGCAGTGAGCACTAAGATAGCAAAAAGAAAGAGCGTAGAGGAAATTCGGTAGAATTTCCGTGGTAATCATTAAACACCATCAAGCAATTGGTTATACACGTTGTTCTACGCAGTTTTTATTCCGCTTAATTTTTCATTCAGTTTATCATTTCCATAAACTTGCTAAATTCCGTAAGAGTAAATTTCAACATTCAGGTTTTTACGCAACGTTTATAAATTCCGATTGAGTGATAATTTCACAAGAGTAAATTCAGCGTTTGTAATGGTTTTGTGTAATTTATTCAGACTTTTTTAATTCCGTTCGCCCAAAATTTGATTTAATTTTACTCTTTCGTTTTCTTTTGGCTTTTCTTCCACTTGTCAGTTACAAATACACTATATATGGATATTAATAATCCAAGAATTAGAGCACTATACAGTAAGATTTTATTATCTGAAAAAATTGTTAATCCGAGTGTTGTAAACATCATTCCAATTACAAATAGGGTTGTCCCTTTATTTTTTTTCATTTTTGTCAAGTTAATATTTAACTGATTAGTAGTATAATCTAATTATTTGTTACGATTTATCTCGTGATTGTGTATGGTTAGTTGCGTGGTTAAGCAACTAATTTAGTAAATAAAAAACGAATAGAATATTCCGCAGGAATATTCGTAAGTAGGCTAGACTTAGCAATTAAATATACACGTTGTTGTGCTTTCGTTATTTATTCTGCTCAATCAAATAAACTTCAATTTGATTAATCAATTTTGTTGCATCATTGATTGCGCGTTTAGACCATCTTATTTCAGAGAATGTTTTTGACTTTCTACCAAGAAGTAGGTTTTCAAAAACAATACTTTCTTTAATTACTTTAGTGTTATCTATTCTAGGAATTCGCTTGTCATCATATGGGTTTAAATCGGAAAAATAAGTGCCCAATTCCCATTCATCATAAACAAAATCCTCTATCTTGTCTCTTGCAAATTTGTTGTTATATTCTACCATTTTTGACATTTTATCTGTGTCAGTATAATATAAATAAATGGCTTCAATTAGATTTTGGTCATTAATCCATTTAAAGTGAGCTCCAGTCTCCATTGATTTAAATGCTGTTTTAACAGCGTAGAATTCTCTTTCTTTAACTATGTTGCCTATTTGGTCTAATGTGTAATTTTCATCTTCTGGCAAGAAGATAATTCTAAATGAAATATCAATTGCTTTCTGAATATTTTCGTTGTATTCAATCTGCTTATTCAGATTTTTGATATCTTCGTTAAGATTCTGCTTTACAAATTCAAGTGAAGATTTCAATTGAATTTGGTCTTGTTTTGATTCATTCCAGTTATTAATCTGTAGCGCTATTAAAATTCCAATAACCACAAGTACAATTTCTCCAATTGCATATTTAAAATACTTTCCAGTTTTGTTTTCCATTAGTAAGTTTTGGCGAATTTTTCGAAAGAATTTTATCATTGGTTAGCGGTTGAGTGTAATGAAGCACAACGTGTTCGTGTATGGCTTGTTGCGTTGGCGAAAACTAAGTTAACAAAAGAAACCGAACCAATAGGAAAATCCGCTAGGATTTTCCGAGTACACACAAACCAGCAATTGGTTATACACGTTGTTGTGCTTTCGTTATTTTTCTTCGATAGTTATTATTTTGAAACTTATTCCTTTAAATCTGTTGTATCCTTATTTTCCAAAACATCGATTAGTTTAATACATTCTTGCTTCCCCTCTTCCAAAAAAGATAGATAAGAAGCTGTAAGCAAATTATAATTAATCGCTCTATTACCTAATTCGGTAATTAATCTTTTATCTGTATCAAGAAGTCGTGCTGTCTTAAAAAAAGTTTCTTGATCAAATTTTTTATTAGGTTTTGGTAGATACTTTAAATTGAAAACAAGAACTCCAGCATTAAGTAAATCTTTTAATCCGCCTTCATACCAAATTTGCTGATTATATAACTTTTCAAAAGACTCTTCATATTTTATAATAGCATCTATTTTAGTTTTATCCTCAATCAATCGCATTCCGCCAGAATTTTTGAGTTGTGATAAGGTTCTGTCAGTTTGGGTTATAAAATCTGGATGGGCTAAACTATACATATACCAAAGCATTAGTTCTGCATCTTTTTCTTCTTTTACATTATAATTATAACATCTAAATGCAAAAGAATCTAGGTTTGCAATGCGTTGCTCGTTTATAGAAATTATATTCTTGAAATTTGATAAATCTGTTTTTGCATCTTCAATTAGTGAAAAAAGATAATTCTGTTCTATTTTACGTTCTGATTTTTTTTGGCTCCAATTATTAATAGAAAGAGCAATTAGAATTCCAATGACGACAAGTATTATTTCTCCAATAGCATACTTAAAATACTTTCCAGTTTTATTTTTTTCCATAAGGTCGTATCGTATTTTTCTAAAGAATTTTATCATTGGTTAGCGGTTTCTGATAATGAAGCACAACGGTGGCGTGTATGGTTAGTTGCATTGGCTGGAACTAAGTTAATAAAAGAAAACGAACCAGAGGAAAATCCTACGAATTTTCCGAGTACACACAGAACCAGCAATTAGCAATACACGTTGTTAGCTGTAGTTTTTGTTTTTTCCGATTATTAAAAGTATGTCAGCAATTGGATAGGCCAAGGCGATAACTATTCCAAAAAGCGTTTTTTGGTAAGGGTGCTTCAAAGGTTTTGAATTCTTTAGAGCCAGAGACTTGATATGTTAATCTCCACGCATGAAGGCAAATAGATAGAGGGTAGTATTCTTGTACTGAACCATATTTTTCATCTCCAATAATAGGGAGCCCAATATTTGCTAATTGAGCTCTTATTTGATGGAATCGACCAGTTTTTGGTTTTATTTCTAAAAGATAGCCAAAATCGTTTTTGTCTATAACTTTATAGGAAAGCATGCACTCCAGGGAGTCTTTTGATCTTGATTGGGCTATATCTGCTTTTTTTTCTAGGTTGTTTTTTACGATAAAATTAATTAGGTTTTCTTTGTTCTTTGGTGGCTTGTTTTTAACTATTGCCAAATAAGTTTTTTGAACTTTCCGGCTACTTAATAGATTATTAAATTCCACAAGAATACTTTTTTTCTTGGCAAAAATCAATACTCCACTTGTCACGCGATCTAATCTATGTATTATTCCAATATAGGGCTTTCGTTTGCTTTTTAAAAGGTGACCAAGAACTTGATTCTCAACAGTGCAATCCTCGTAAGGACTTTTTTCACTTATAAGTCCAGCCATTTTGTTTACGACTATATAATCGTTGTTTTCATGTACTACTTCAAGGTTGGGCATTAGCAGTTTTCTTTTTCAAATTTTAAAATAGTATTAATGCGTACAAGAAGTCCAGTTACAATCTGATTATTCAAGTTTTAATCACATAAATTAATTGTTGGTCAGGAAAACTGACATTGATCATTCCACTTTCTATTTACGGAATGATTTATTGTATTAACTCTCTAACATTATTCTTCCATCAGTAAGCAATTACAGCTAACAATTGGATATAGACTATTGCCTATATCCGTACTATAGCGCTAAGATAGTAAATCTTTAATTTCCATGAAAGACCTATTGGCTACATGAGTATATATTTCTGTTGTTTTAGTAGAACTATGTCCGAGTAAAAGTTGAATATGTCTGATGTCAGTTCCATTTTCTAATAGATGTGTTGCAAAGCTATGTCTAAACATGTGAGGTGTGACTTTTTTCAAAATACCTGCTTTTTTTGCAGCCACTGAAATAATTTTTAAAACACTGGTAGCACTATATTTACCTCCTTTTTGACCTTCAAAAAGATATTTTTCAGGTCGATATTCTTTATAATATTGTTGAAGGTTTTTCAAAATACTAGGACTTAATATAGAAATACGATCTTTATTTCCTTTTGCATTCTTAATTTTCACAACCATTCTTTTACTATCTATATCAGTAACATTAAGACTCAATAACTCTCCTCTACGTAGTCCAGATGAGTAAAGTAGCCCCATAATGCACTTATGTTTAATGTTATTGGAGCTATTGATAATTTTTATGATTTCTTCTTTAGATAAAACTTCAGGCAGTTGTTTTTCTTTCCTTGGTCTTTCAATTGAATAAAACCTATTGGGCATTCCATGGACACTTTCGTAAAAGAATTTTATACTATTAACAGCCAGATTCACATAAGAATTAGACTTTCCGTCTTGTATCAGCTTTTGTAAATACTTTCGAACATCTATTTCATTTAGAGTGATAGGATCTTGGTCATAATAGTAATTAATGAAAGTCTCAAAACAAGAAACGTAGTTACGAACCGTATTGTCAGAATATCTTTTAAGTTCAAGCTTTAGCAAGTATTCTTCAGGGCAAGGCTTAAAGCCTTCTTTAGGTTTTCTATTTCTATATCGTTCCAGATTAAGCTTAGGATTATCAGCATTTATAATTTTATCAGAAAAGAAATAGTTACCATTCACCCAAGCAACACCGTGAAAAGTTTTAAATATTAATTCTAAGTTGCTTTTATTGTTTGAAACATAGAACATACTATATTCTTTACTCCAAGATATATCTGGCAGTGTATCAATAAGTGCTTGTATAACCTTATTGGTATTAAATTGAAGTCCAATACATTTGTTTTGATTAATAAGTAAATGCTTTAGTGTTATACTTTTTTGTAGTTCCATGATTTTTTTTACAAATTAGTGGATATAAATGATTTAAGCGTATCTTATTCGAATAGGATGCGTATAAAATACGTTTAATTTAAAATTCATGAGATTTCATAAAGAATGTTTGCACTGTAAGAAGCTATTAGTTGGTAGAACTGATAAGAAGTTTTGCGATCCACAGTGTAAAAGTGGTTATCAATACAAGAAATCAAAAGAACAACCAGAACGATTTTATAATATAGTAGACAACCAACTAAAACTTAATCGTAAAATATTAAAGGAATATAATAAAGGAGGTAAGGTAACGGTAAGATCAAATATTTTAACGGAAAAAGGATTTAACCCCAATTTCTTCACACACTATTGGAAGAATACTAAAGAAGACGTTTATCTATTTATTTATGAATATGGTTTTCTTAAAAGGAACGAACATGGAGTTGAAAAGTTTATTTTAGTAAAATGGCAAGATTATATGGAAAGTAGATAATCATCGCCATTTATTAAATGCCTTTCATAACTGAGACAATTCTTATTGTTGTATTAATAATTCAGGATAATCCTCAAACACTTTTTCAGTTTCTTCGATTAAATATTTTTTTGAGATGTTTATAAAATTTGTTTTGTCATCAATAAACGCACGAACTAATCTATTATCATTCAAACTCATATTGACATCATCTAATGACCCAGAAAACAAATATAATTCTGCTATAATTGGAACTAATTCAATGCCTTTTAGGGTGAGGACATATTTGTTTTTTTGCTTATGAGAGGCATCAGGAACTTTCATAATAATTCCATTTTCAACTAATTTTTTTAAACGATTGCTGAGTGTGCTTTTAGAAATTTTTTCTTTGGATGATAGAAAATCATTAAAATGATGTTTACGGTGATATATAATATCTCTTATAATTATTAGAGACCACTTATCCCCAATAGTGTTTAGGGATTGATAAACAGGGCAATACGATTTTTTTGTCATTTTAAGTTTTAGTTTGATACTAGTCTTTATTCTGACTAGTCCATAATTAGAACCAGTTAGAAATTAACTGGTATTAAATTGAGACTAGAAATTTAAAATTTATGATTTCGTGTTAAATAGTCAATAGCTTCTGTTTCTATTTCACTATTGGACAGCTGTCTTTTTTGAGATAAGTACTCTTCCAGTTCTGTTTTTTTAAAGTACATATTCTTACCATTTGGTTTATAAAAAGGAATGCTTTTAGAACTAGTCATTTTGTAGATTGTAGATTTGGAAATGTTTAAAAACGTACAAGCTTCTCCAGTATTGAATATAATATCAACATTATTATTAATGTCATTACCATTAGTTATTTTAGCATTAAACTCTCCAGACTCAATAGCCTTAAATGAATCACTAATAATTCCTTTGGTTTCTTTTAATAGTTTTTCATAGAGATTATAAAATTCTTCAAAAGATTCCCAGCTATTGACTTCAATCAGGTTTTCTAAATCTAATAACCATCGCATAGGATCTGATGATGCATTTAGCTGATGTCTCATAAATAATAATCTTTCATGATGGCTTAATTCATGAATCCTTTTAATAAGAGTATAGCAATATCCATAATTATAAAAGCCTTTCTTGTTTGAGTTTATTGAAATCTCATTTAGGGTAATATCATATTCATGATTAAATTTATCTCTACGAGTATAAATTGGATTAGAGAATGTGGTTTCTTCTATTGGCATAAATAGTTAGGTTGATTTAGGGTTTATTAAAATAATAGTAGTTTTTCGTTCGCTTCGTTAATGACGTCGCTATCAAATTCTTTTAAGTAGGTATTGGTAATGTTTATGTTTTGATGTCCCATAGATTCACTAATAATATCTGTAGATACACCAAGCTGTTTTAAGTTAGTTGCAAAACTATGTCTGGCAACATAACTAGTAAGTTTTTTGTCGATACCAACCAAAGAAGCAATCTGCTTTAAGTCTTTATTAAATTTTTTAAGCGTTTTGAATTTTCGGTTTTGAATTTGAGTAGGTGTAAGGTTTTCCTTTAACAGAATTGGAAATACATAGTTAGTATTGGTATGATGATTTGAATAAAAACTCAGTATTTCCTTTACGGGAGGAAGTATTTTAATACTAAAACGTCCTTTAGTTTTAGAACGTATATAGGTAATAGTATCATCATTAATATTATCCCATGTTAAATACATTATATCAATAAAATTCATCCCCCGAGTAAAATACGAGAATAAGAAATAGTTTTTGGAGTGAACTAGATTTGTATGTTCACTAATATCAAAGTCAAATATTTTCTGAATTTCATCTCTAGATAAAGCTCTCTTTATGCCTTTCCCTTTTAGTTTCGCAATTTTATATTTCTTAAAAGGGTAAAAGGACTCATCAATAACGTTTTTAGATATGGCATCATTATATAAGGCACGTAGTTGTCTCATACGAACAGCAATACCGCCATCAACATTACCTCGAGAGCGTAAGTGAGTTTCAAAATCATCTAAAAAGTTCATGTCAATCTCTTGAAACTTTAAATTATTACGAGGGCAGAACTTAAAAATAGCATCTCTAGTATCTTTATATGCTTTAGCACTTCCAGTTCTTCCAGCTTCATTTAGTAATTCCACTTTATAATCAAAGAAATCATAAACAGAAATACTCTTACGTTTGTAATCACCTCTGAATCGTTCTTCAAATTGACTTAGAGTAAAATCAACCCCCTCACTTTTAAAATCATCAATTATAGATGAAGCATTACTTTTAAACTTATCTAAAAGCGCGTTTCGTTGGATATAGTTTTCGTGGTTTTTCTTAAATTCAGATTTACGGTCATTCCATTCGTTATCTTGACAGGAGAATCCTAAAGAAATTATTTTCTTCCTTCTATCTTTTGTGATTCGTAGCGCTATAGGAAACGAGTTGTCTCTTAAGCGTTTGGTTCTTTTAATTATACTTACAGTTGCCATAAAATGATTTTGGGTCGAACATAGGTCGAACAAATGTAATAAAAAATGATAACAAAATGACACCTATTTGATTAAACTCCTTTATTTGTACGCTATTTGATGTAAGTGATGCAATCAAGTAAAAGGATTGAAACCTGACTGTTAATCAGAGGGTCCTTAGTTCGAGCCTAAGAGGAGGAGCAAGTTTTAAAAGCCACTAGTAATAGTGGCTTTTTTTGTGCTTTAAATTTTGGATAATAAGTTTATAATGAGTCCATTTGAAGGAATCCTAAGAAGAGAATTCCGCTTCGGAATCGTACTTAGACTTTAGTTGTTTTAACATTTCTAAAGTCATAGCTTTTAAATCATAATGATGTTTCCAGTTCCAATCTGTTCTAGCTGAAGTGTCATCTATAGATTTAGGCCAACTATCTGCAATTTTTTGCCTGAAATCTGGATTGTAGTTGATTTCAAATTCAGGAATAAACCTTTTAATAGCAGCAGCTAATTCTTTTGGAGTAAAGCTAATGGCTGCCAAATTATATGCAGATCTTATTTTTATTGCTTCGGAAGGCGCTTGCATAATGTTTACAGTAGCATTAATTGCATCGTCCATAAACATCATTGGAAGTTCAGTCTCCTCAGATAAAAAGCATTCATAGCTTTTATCCGTTATAGCTTTGTGATAAATTTCTACAGCATAATCTGTAGTACCTCCTCCTGGCATTGTTTTCCAACTTATAATTCCAGGATATCTAAGACTTCTTACATCAACCCCGTATTGCTTGTGATAATACTCACACCAACGTTCTCCAACTTGTTTAGTAATGCCGTAAACTGTAGTCGGTTCCATGATTGTATGCTGAGGCGTTTGAATTGAAGGAGTTGTGGGTCCAAAAACAGCAATACTTGACGGCCAAAACACTTTTTTAATAGCGCCTTCTTTTGCTAGATTTAAGACATGAAATAAAGAATTCATGTTTAAATCCCAAGCCATCATTGGATGTTTTTCGCCCGTTGCGCTAAGCATCGCAGCCATTAAATATACTGTATCTATATTGTACTTTTCAATACAGTTTTTAATTGCATTGTAGTCTTTTGCATCTAGAATTTCAAAAAGACCAGAGTTAACTAAATCTTTATTTGAAAAACTAATATCACTGGCAATAACATTATTATTACCATGAATTTCACGCAGCTTATGGGTTAGTTCTGAACCAATCTGACCACCAGCACCAATGATTAATACTTTTGACATAAAAATTATACGGTTAAAATGCGAATCAAAAATACTAAGAATAAAAAGGACAAAAAACTTTAATGCTTAAAATTAACAACACTTTATTTTTTTGTTAAATCCGTTATGATAAACTTCAAAGTATATTCGTATTAAGTATATTTACAACTAAATTTATTTCTTAATTTATGCGTTTTAAGCTCTTTTTTTATTGCCTTCTTTGTATTATGATTGTTAGTTGTAAAACTGATACTCAAAAAGTAGAGATTAAATCGACGGTAGATGAGAAACAATCTAAAACCATTACAAAAGCCGAGATTGAAAACCTAAAGTATAATGACTACGGATTAAGTGCTGATGCTAAAAAAGCACTAAATGATTGGCAAAAATATCAAGAGCTAAACACACAAATAGAGTATTTAAAAATGGGTGATTTATCATTTTTTAAAAGTGATCTAACCTTAATTTCTACTTTTATAAATGATTTTAGAACTGAAATTCCAAAAGCAGTTAGTACTAATGAGATTAACTCCAGAATTACAGCTTTAGAAACTAAAATGCTCAAGTTAAATAGTTTACTGTTGCTTGATAATATTCCTAAAAACGAACAACTTAAAGGTTTAAAGGAAGTGTTTGTAGCTTTTTCTAACCTTAATCTTCAAATCAACAAAAACCTTGAGTTTGAGGCAAATAACATTTCTAAGCCACAGTAAATCTTAATAATGAAGCGTTTGATTTTCTTAATGTTTTGTTAATATGTAACAAATGGTTCGTTAAGACTTCTAATTAATAACTAATTTTAAATCAAATTTAAACACAACAAACACTATGAAAACTAATATCAAGAGTATTTTGATAGTTTCTGTATTGGCAGTATTTGCATTTTTAGGATGTAAAGAAGAGCCAAAAGAGGAAACGGCAATGGTTGAGAAAATTCCTGGAATTATTCTCGATAACATGGACACTACAATAAGTCCAAAAGACGATTTTTACAATTATGTAAATGGTAATTGGGCTAAAAACACAGTAATTCCTGAAGATGAAACACGATGGGGAGGATTTGGAGTACTTCGTAAAGATACGAGAGCAGATGTTTTAGAAATTTTAAAAACATCTAAAGAATTAGGGAAGTATGGAGAAGGAACAGATCAAAAAAAGGCATTACTTATTTTTGAATCAGAATTAGATACGGTTGCTCGTGATGAAGCAGGTATTAATCCTTTAAAACCAATCCTAGCCAAAATTGCTGGGATTAAAAGTATTGAAGACATGCAAACAGTTGAAGCAACGACTATGGGAGTTGCATCTCCATTTGGAGGAATCGGAGCTGGGCCTGATTTAAATGACAGTAGTATGAATACCGTATGGGTAGGACCAGGAGGAACAGGATTACAACGTGACTATTACTTAGATCAAGACGACAAGTCTAAAGAAATAAGAGAACAATATAAAGCGCACGTATCGAGAATGCTTCAGTTTATCGAATACAGCAAAGCTGATGCTGATGCTGCTGCAGAGAAAATTATTGCAATGGAGACTCAATTGGTGGAGCCAAGATTAGATAAAGTAGCTAGAAGAGATATACGAAATATGAATAATCCAACCTCTTTAGAAGATTTACAAAAAATGTCTCCTGCTATTGATTGGAGTAAAATGATTTCTGACCTTGGAATTACAAAAAAGATTGACACATTACTTGTTGCGCAACCTAAATACATGGCTGCAATGAGTGACTTTTTGAAAAACACATCAATAGAAGATATAAAAACTTTGATGGATTGGAGTACAATAGATGCTGCAGCTGGATATTTAACAACTGAAATTGAAACAGCAAATTGGGAATTTTATTCTAAAACATTAAGTGGAGCAAAAAAACAAAGATCAGCTGAAGAACGTGCACTTGGAACAGCATCAGGAACAGTTGGTGAAGCTATTGGTAAATTATATGTAGAAGCTAAATTTCCGCCAGAAGCCAAAGAGAAAGCGGAGAAAATGATTGCTAATGTAATTACAGCTTTCCAAAATAGAATTCAGAAATTAGATTGGATGACTCCAGAGACTAAATTAAAGGCTATTGAAAAGTTAGATAAATTTACAGTTAAAATTGCCTATCCAGATGAGTGGGAAGACTACTCGGCTTTAATGGTTAAAGACGGAAATACTTATGCAGAAAACATGATGGCTGTTGGTAAATGGGCTTTGGATAAAAATTTAGCTGAAATTGGAGAACCGATTGACAAATCAGAATGGGGAATGCCACCACAAGCTGTGAATGCTTATTTTAATCCAATAAACAACGAAATTGTATTTCCTGCTGCAATCTTACAACCACCATTCTATAACTATACTGCAGATGATGCTGTAAATTATGGAGGAATTGGAGCTGTAATAGGTCATGAAATTTCTCATGCTTTTGATGATTCTGGATCTCGTTTTGATGCTGATGGGAACGTAAATAACTGGTGGACAGATGCAGATCTTGAGGAGTTTACTAAGCGTGGAAATGCTTTAGCTGAACAATACAGTGCTATTGAAGTTTTAGATAGCGTTTACATTAATGGTAAATATACATTAGGAGAGAACATTGGTGATTTAGGAGGAGTTCTTGGAGCATATGACGGTTTACAGTTGCATTATGCAGAAAATGGAAGACCAGAAAATATTGATGGGTTTACGCCAGAGCAACGTTTCTTTATGTCTTGGTCTACTGTTTGGAGAACGTTAACAAGAGATGATGCATTAAGAAGACTTGTTAAAACTGATACACACTCACCAGGTATAGTAAGAGCAACTCAACCTTTAAAAAATATTGATGCGTTTTATGAAGCATTTGATATAAAAGAAGGAGATGAAATGTGGATCGCTCCTGAAGATCGTGTTAGAATTTGGTAATCAAATTTGATAAAAAATATAAAAGGCTGTCTTTATTAAGACAGCCTTTTTTTTGTAACTAGATTTATTGTTGATCTTCATAATCAGGATATAGAAAATGATTATAAGGAAAACGGGTTACATGAATTTCTCGAACTTCATCATACACTCGTTTTTTAAATGCATCTATGTTCTTTTTATTTAGTGCAGAAATAAATAAAGCATTATTACCCACTTTATTCATCCATGTGTTTTTCCATTCCTCTAATGTATAATGCATAGATGTTTTTTCAGTTATTAAATCATCTTCATCTAATGGCTCAGCTTTGTAGGCGTCTATTTTATTAAAAACCATAATTGTAGGCTTGTTAGAACTTTCAATCTCGCCAAGAATTTTGTTTACAGATTCAATGTGTTCTTCAAAATTCGCATGTGAAATATCTACAACATGCAAAAGTAAATCTGCTTCTCTAACTTCATCAAGTGTGCTTTTAAAAGATTCTATTAATTGTGTTGGTAATTTTCTAATAAATCCAACGGTATCAGTCAGTAAAAATGGTAAGTTTTGAATTACTACTTTTCGTACAGTTGTGTCAAGAGTTGCAAATAATTTGTTTTCAGCAAACACATCACTTTTACTAACGACATTCATTAAAGTAGATTTTCCAACATTAGTGTAACCAACTAATGCCACTCGAACCATTTTACCGCGATTGCCACGCTGCACAGCCATTTGTTTGTCAATGGTTTTTATTTTGGCTTTTAGCAAAGCAATTTTATCTCTAACGATACGTCTGTCTGTTTCAATTTCCGTTTCTCCAGGACCACGCATTCCTATACCACCTTTTTGTCGCTCAAGGTGAGTCCACATTCCTTTTAATCTTGGAAGTAAATACTCACATTGAGCAAGCTCTACTTGAGTTCTAGCATAGCTTGTTGTGGCACGTTGAGCAAAAATATCTAGAATTAGATTTGTACGGTCTAAAACTTTGCATTCTAAAATTTTACTGATATTTCGTTCTTGAGCTGCAGATAATTCATCATCAAAAATGGCAGTACCAACGTTATTGTTTTTAATAAAGTTCGCCACCTCTTCCATTTTACCCGTACCAATAAACGTTTTTGGATTTGGCATTTCCATTTTCTGAGTAAAACGTTTTAGCACTTCGCCACCAGCGGTATAAGTTAAAAACTCTAACTCGTCTAAATATTCATTAGAACGTTCTTCATTTTGTGCTTTTGTAACAACTCCTATCAGCACAGCCTTTTCAAGCTGTAAGTCTTTTTTTTCTATCATAAATCAAAATAATAACAAAGTTACATAATTGAAAGTATGTGGATTGTATTTTAAAATTTAAATTTGTCTTGTGGGAAAAGAAATAAAAACAGAACATCAGTACACAGTCGCATTTTATAACGTAGAGAATCTTTTTGATTTTAAAGACAACGGACTTACGCACGACAACGATTTTTTACCTGACTCAGCTAAGCGATGGACAAAAAATCGCTATGAGAAAAAATTATATAAACTAGCAGATGTGATTTCAAAGATTGGTTTTGATGATGTTCAAAAACCTCCTACATTAATTGGAATAGCTGAAGCCGAAAATAAAAAGGTATTACAAGACCTCATTGAAACAAAAGATTTGAAGGCTTATAATTATGGTATAGTTCATTATGATTCTAAAGACGAACGAGGAATTGATGTTGGTTTAATTTATAACAAAGATGAATTTGAATTAGAATCTTCAATGCCTTTTTCTATTTACCTTGAAAAAGAGAGTGGTGCACAAGATTTCACCAGAGATATATTATTAGTTTCGGGGAAACTAAATGGTGAATTAATTCATTGTATCATTAATCATTGGCCTTCTCGTCGCGATGGTCTAGTGAAATCATCTCTTAATAGAATAGCTGCATCTCAAAAAGCTATTGAAATCATAGGAACAATAAGAACTAAAGAAGCCAATCCTAAAATTATAGTTATGGGTGATTTTAATGATAATCCAAATAATGAAAGCGTAAAAATGCTAAATGAAAAAGGAGAATTGTTTAACCCAATGAAAACGTTAGTATCCTATTCTAGAGGAACTCAAAACCATAAATTTAAATGGAATGTTTTTGATCAAATATTATTCTCTACCAATTTTTTTGAAACAGACGATGAAAGCTTAAAATTTGAAGAGGCTGACATTTTTGATGAGAAGTTCTTAACGCAATATCAAGGTAAATTTAAAGGACAACCTTTTAGGACTTATTCAGGAAAAAAGTACAAGGGTGGATTTAGTGATCATTTTCCGGTCTATATGCGATTAAGTATGACGAATTAATAGCTAAATTCTTTTTATCGATAAAAACAGCGCTTTATCTATTATAACAATGTTAAGGCTACGTTAATAGTCATTTTTTTTATCTTCGGATACTTATTCGCTCCTATTCTTATTATGTTTGACCTTATTTGCTTAGCCTCAATTTTGAGTAGCTAGGGTTAAGGTGTTTAATGTCAATAAATTATATAAAATAATTAATAGTATATATCACATGAAAAAGATTACTTTTCTATTAGCATTTCTCCTCATTTTATCTGCTTGGAATTCAAATGCTCAAATTACTTCTTATCCATATTTTGAAGATTTTGAATCTGGTGACGGAGGATGGACAGTTGATGATCCTGCAGCCGGTACTTGGGAACTTGGAACACCAGCAAACACAATTATAAATAGTGCCGATACTGGTGTAAATTCATGGGTGACTAACTTAACAGGTGAATATAACACAAATGAAGCTGCTTCTGTGGTAAGTCCAGTATTTGACTTGTCATCTTTAAGTGCTCCATCAATAGAATTGAGTGTTTGGTGGAATTCAGAATTTAGTTGGGATGGTATGGTTTTACAGTCCTCACTTGATGATGGTACATCATGGCAAAATGTTGGAAATTTAAATGATCCGAATAATTGGTATAATGATGATTCTATTGCAGGAAATCCAGGAGGACAAGCAATTGGATGGACAGGTAGAAATTCATCAACTAATGGTTCAGGTGGCTGGGTTGTTGCTCGCCATGCATTAGTAGGATTAGCTGGAGAAAGTAACGTTTTATTAAGAGTTGGATTTGGGTCTGATGGAAGTGTTCAAGATGAAGGAGTTGGTTTTGACTCTATTAATATTTTTGAAGTATCCTGTCCAGAACCATCAGGAATTACAGTTAGTAATGTTACAGATTTATCTGCGGATGTTACATGGACTCCTGGAGGAACAGAAACCAACTGGGAAGTTGTAGTTCAATTAGCGGGAACAGGTGCTCCAACAGGTTCAGGAACAGCAACTACAGCAAATAACCCATATATTGTTACTGGTTTAACAGCAATTACAGATTACGAAGTTTATGTAAGATCGGATTGTAGTGGTGAATTTAGTAGTTGGGTAGGACCAATCAACTTTAGAACATTTAATACACCACCACCAGCACCAGTTGGTGTAACGTGCGTTTCAGGAAGTTCATCTTTTATCTATACTGCAGAGTTTGATACGTTTGATGGATGGACTGGTGATTTAACGAATACGAATCAAGATGGATTATGGGAAGTTCCTAATGATTCAGGTTCAGGAGCAACAGGTGCCGATGCAGCATTTAGTGGAGCAAGCTTTATGAATTATGAGTCATCTGGTGGGACAACAGATACAGCTTCGGCTGTAAGTCCATCGATAGATTTAACAAGCGCAATTGATGGCGCAGAATTATCTTTTTATATGCATGCTTTTGGTGCAGATATGGGAGTTTTAAATGTAGGTGTTTCAAATTCAGCTGCAGGACCATTTACAACTTTATTTACGTGGTCAGGAGATTTACAAACTGATGGAGCTCAAGCTTGGGTTCCAATAGGAATTAACTTAGATGCCTATTTAGGTCAGACGATATTTGTAGAATTTAGCCATACGGGAACAGGAGATTTTGAAGGCGATATGTCAATTGATTTAATGCGTGTTGAAGCGTGTGGATCATTTTGTATAGCACCAAGTAGTATTGTAGTATCTAATGTAGGCGGAACAAACGCAGATATAGACTGGAATGGTAACAATGGCGAAACTTCATGGGAATATGTTGTTGTGCCAGGAGGTTCAGGAGAGCCAAGTGGACCAGGAACAACAGTAGGAGCAACGACAGTAAATGAGACAGGATTAAGTTTCTCAACAGATTATGAAGTGTGGTTACGAGCAGATTGTGGAGGTGGCGTATTTAGCTCTTGGGCTGGGCCTATTAATTTCACAACAACGATACAGTCTGATTTTCTTATAGATTGTACTCAGGCACCAACAAATATCACATACTGTTACGATAACAATGATACAACGAATTGGACATTTACATCATCAGATGGAAGTCCAGTAAGAATTACATTTAATGCAGGAGGAATAGAGAGTTGTTGTGATGATATACTAATATATGATGGCGTTGATAACACAGGAACATTACTATTCCAAGGTAATAATGGAGGAGACTTAACAGGATTAACGTTTGATTCGGTAGGTGACTCTATGTATTTTGAGATTGATTCAGATGGTTCAGTAAGTTGTGCATCAGGCAGTGGTTGTTGTACAGCAGAATGGGACTTTACAGTTGCTTGTGCAACGTGTGTGAATCCAGAGGCGACATATAGTGTAGTTTCAAACTGTGTTGTAGGCCCAGAATTCTTTGTAGATGTAGATTTAACAAATTTAGGTTCAGCGACTTCAATCACAATAAGTGATGATCAAGGTGGTGCACCACAAACAGTAAGTGCATTAGGAATAGTGACTTTTGGACCATTTGCAAATAATGTACCAGTAGTAATTACAGTTGATAATGATGATGATACCAATTGTCAAATAACAAGTGGCGCATTAACACAAGAACTTTGTTTAGATACAATAGTAGATTGTACTGGAGGACCAATAGCAGGCTTTATATGTTATGATAATGGTGATTCTGTGATTTTAACTTATACTAGTTCTGATGGCTTACCTTTAAACTTAACGTTTAATGATGGTGAGATAGAAGGAGCTCCATTTGACTTTTTGTTAGTGACAGATGGAAATGGAACAGTACTCTATAATGATGAAGGAAATGATGGTGATTTATCTGGATTGACATTTCAATCTATAACGGATACTATTACTATTCAAATTTTATCAGATGGATCTGTAAGTTGTACGTCTGGAGCTTTTCCAAATGGTGTAAACTTTACAGTGGCATGTGCAACATGTATCAATCCTGCAGCAACATATCAAGTTATTGATGATTGTGCTAATGGGCAACAATTTTTAATTGATGTTAATGTTACGACATTAGGTGATGCAACATCTTTAACAATTTCTAATAACATAGATGCCATTACAGTTCCAGTAACTGGAGTCGGAGTATACCAAATAGGGCCATTCCCATTCTTAGTAGATGTAATAGTTACAATTAGCAACGACCAAGATGTAAATTGTGTTATAAATAGCTCAGCAATTCAGTTGTTAGCTTGTCCTCCAGATAATGATAACCCATGTGATGCTACTATTGCAGTAGTTAATACTGATAACACATGTGATTTATTAACTCCAGGTTCTCTTATTGAAGCAACACCTTCTGGTGTTCCAGATGGCACTTGTACTGGCGATCCAGATGATGATGTATGGTTTCAATTTGTAGCAGAAAGTGAAGTTCAACTTATTTCAATACTTAATATTGCAGGTGGTACTTTCAATATAGATCACGCAATTTACGATGGTGCTTGCGATAATTTAGTTGAATTAGAATGTAATGATAATGCAGCAAGTGTTTCACCAGAATTAGTAGTAGGTAACACATATTATATTAGAGTGTTCTCAGGCGGAAGTGATTCTGAGACGAGTACATTTGATTTATGTATTAAAAATGCTCCTACAAATATTATTTGTGAAAACGCTGAAAATTTCTGTGAAGAAGGTGGAGCATTAGTAACTTCTAATATTATTGGTATTCCAGATAATAATGACATTGCATGTTTAGCAAGTGCACCAAACCCAACTTGGAATATTATCCAAATTGGTGACCCTGGATTAATTGAAATTGAAATTGCTCAAGTTGATGATGCTGGAAACGGTTTGGATGTGGATTTTGTTCTTTGGGGACCATTTGTTACTGTTGAAGATGCATGTTTAAACATTGTTTTTGATGATTGCCCAACTTGCCCTAATAATACGGCAGATGCCAATTTTTATCCATTCGGTAATATTGTAGATTGTAGTTATGATGCTGCTGATACGGAAAACTTAACTATTGATAATGCACTTAATGGTGAAATTTACATGTTACTTGTAACGAATTTCTCTGATGATCCGGGAACAATTTCAATTAGTCAAACTAATACAGGAGACCCAGGTGATGGTAATGTTACAGCACAGATTGAGGTTGAAGTAGGTATGGATCAACAATTATGTGGTTTTGCATCTTATGATATTGTCGCAGATTCACCATTTGCAGATCGTTACGAATGGTACTGTGATGGATTTATTATTACAGGAGAAGAGACTTCTATTTTAACAGTAACTGATTCATGTACATATACCGTAATTGCTTTTGATGATCAATGTCAGTCGCAAGCACAAGATGATATTACAATTACTTTTGGAGCAGAACCAATTGCGAACCCTGTTGCAGATATAATTACTTGTGACGATGCTTCAGCAGATGGTATTGAAGATTTTGATTTGGGTATTCAAACAGCAACTATTCTTGGATTACAAGATCCGGCAGAATTTAATGTAACGTATCATTTAACTTTAGCAGAAGCACAGCAAGGTATTGGAGCTTTACCATTAAATTATACTAATGTAACAAACCCTCAAACAATATTTATTAGAATTGAAGATGCTGGTGCAACATTCTGTTTTGCAACGTCAAGTTTTCAATTGATTATTTCAGGACCAACACCTACAGTAGCTAGTGTAGTTTATCCTGAATGTGATGATGATTTTGATGGAATTACTTTATTCGATCTTGCTTCTCAGGATGGAAATGTACTAGGAGGTCAAAGTGCAATGGATTTTACAGTAACATATCATGAAACTCCAGCTGACGCTGATGCTGGATCTGGAGCAATTGATACCTCTTCATTATATAGTAGTGGAACAACAACTGTATATGTAAGAATAGAAAGTAATTTAGCTTTTGATTGTTTTTCAACAAACACAATGGAACTAGTAGTAGATCCATTACCTGATACTTCATTCACCACGAACTTTGATTACGAAGTATGTCCTGCTGCAACAGTTCCAATTTTAATAACTGCAACAGCTAATAATTATACAGAAAGTGACGTGACAATAAACTGGTATTTTGATAGTGGCTTAATTGCAGGTGAGAATGGTTTAACCCTTCCGGTTTTAGAAGCAGGTCTTTATGAGATTGAAGTTATAAATAATCAAACTATGTGTTTTAGTATTGCTGAACAAATTGTTATAGAATTACCAACTTGTGTTATTCCTGAAGGAATTTCACCAAATGGAGATGGTAGTAATGACACATTTGATTTAAGTAGTTATGGCGTTACTAAACTAGAAATTTTTAATAGACATGGAACCTTAGTTTATTCTAAGAAAAATTATACTAATGAATGGTATGGACAAACTGATGATGGTGGTGATTTACCAGTAGGAACATATTTCTATACTATGGAATATGAGAATGGTAAACAAAGAACAGCATGGGTTTACATTCAGAGATTAAATTAAAATAACTATTCAACCAATTAATATTAAGGCGTACAGTATTTGTCTTATAAAGTAGATAAATACTGTACAAATTTAACCCAACAACTAAAAACAACTAAAAATTAACAGATGAAAAAACTTTATATTATTGTTGTATTTCTCATTGCAACACAAATGTATGGACAGCAAGATCCACAATACACACAGTACATGTATAACATGAATGTGATTAATCCAGCTTATGCAGGATCTAGAGAAAATCTTTCGTTTGGATTATTATACCGTACACAATGGACAGGTATAGATGGTGCACCAGAAACAGCTACATTTTTTGGACATCTTCCTGTGAGTGAAAATGTAGGTTTAGGTTTATCTGTTATATCAGATCAAATCGGTCCTGTAAAAGAAACAAATGCTTATGCAGATTTTTCTTATACATTACGACTTGGAGGAGCAAATCGATTAGCTTTTGGTTTAAAAGCAGGAGCAACATTTCACGATATAGGAATTAGTGCACAAAACATTGACCTAATTGATGAGGACGATCCATTATTTAAAGATATTAACTCCACTACTCCTAATGTTGGAGCTGGAGTCTTTTATTATACGGATAACTACTACTTGTCTTTTTCTGTACCAAACATTTTGAATTCGGTTCATTTAGATTCAGATGGTTATAAATTAGGGTCTGAAGAAACACATTATTTCTTAACTGGTGGTTATGTGTTTGACGTATCAAAGAACACAAAATTAAAACCTTCTTTTTTAGTTAAATCTGCATTTGATGCGCCTACATCATATGATGTTAATTTAAACGCTTTGTTTTTCGATAAATTTGAAATAGGTGCTTCTTATAGATTAGATGATTCGTATTCTGGATTGATTAATTTTGCGGTAACTCCAGTAATTAGAATTGGGTATGCATATGATGCTGTAACTTCAGATATTAAAAAATATGCACCTGCATCTCATGAGTTCATGCTATTATTCGATTTGAACTTCCCGAGAAAAGTTTCACGTTCACCTAGATATTTCTAACCAGCTAAGCTAAACATTATGAAAAATATATTTACACTTTTTACAATAGTAGCATTAAGTAGTTTTAGCTTAATGGCTCAAAATAAGAACACAAAAAAAGCAGATAAACACTTCTCAAGATTTGAATTTGTTGAAGCTGCTGAAGTTTATGCCAAACTAATTGAAAATGGTAAAGGTGACACCTATGTCTATAGCCAATTAGCCGAGTCATATTATAACGTATTTAATACGCAAGAGGCTGAAAAATGGTATGCTAAAGCATTAGAAACGGCAGATAATCCAGAAATGATATTTAAGTATTCTCAAATGCTTAAAGCTAATGGTAAGTATGAAGAGTCAAATGTACAAATGGCTAAGTTTGCTAAAATGCGCCCAAGTGATGATAGAGGTATAGCATTTAGTAATAATCCAGATTATCTTCCTAAAATTTTAGAAAAAGGTAAAAAATTCAATATTCAAAATTTAGGATTTAATACTAAGTATGCTGATTTTGGAGGTACTTTAAAAGATGGAAAACTTTATATCACATCTGCAAGAAATACATCACGTAAAACTTATGGATGGAATGAAGAACCATTTTTAGACATCTATGAGATGGTGAAAAATGAAGATGGTACTTACCTTGCAGGTGCTCTAGTTGAAGACGAAATAAACACAAAACATCATGAAGGGATAGTATCTTTTACTCCTGATGGTAAAACAATGTATTTCTCTAGAGAAAGTTACTTTGAAAAAGAATACGAAAAGGATTCAATAACTAAAGTAAGATATAGTTTATTACACCTTTTTAAAGCTACTAAATCAGGAAGTACTTGGGGTAATGTTGAAGGATTCGATATTAACAGTAAAGACTATTCAGTGAAAAACCCTTCTGTAAGTCCAGATGGTAAAATGCTATACTTTTCATCAGATATGCCAGGAGGTTTTGGAATGTTTGATATTTACAAGGCAGCTATCAATGAAGACGGTTCTTTAGGAGAGGCAATGAATTTAGGGCAAAAAGTAAATACTCAAGCTCAAGAAATGTTCCCTTTTATAAGTAGTAATAACACGCTTTATTTTTCTTCTAATGGTCATTTAGGACTTGGAAATCTTGATGTATTTCATACTAAAGTAGTCGATGGTAAAACTGGGCCAGTACGTAATATTGGAATTCCAATTAATAGTAGTGCCGATGATTTTGCCTTCAATCTAGATGAAGAGTCAAAAGAAGGATATGTATCATCTAATAGAGATGGTGGATTAGGTGGTGATGATGTTTATGGTATTAAAAGATTACAACCATTAAATGATGTGTTAATTGCTGGAACAGTAGTAGACTCAAAAACTGGAAATCCAATAAATGCAGCAAGTGTAACCTTATATGATGATCAAGGAAATAAAGTGCTATCTAAAGTAACTAATTCTGATGGTACTGTTGATTTTATTGTTGAAACTGAAAAGGAATCAGTATTAGAAATTGTTATGGATGGCTATGTTAGTCAAAAAATAACAGTTGGTGCTTCTAGCGAAGAAGAAGAGAAGGTGAGTATAATGCTTGATCCTATTGAGGTTATTGTAGGACCAGTAGAAATTATTTTGAATCCTATTTTCTTTGAATTTGATAAATCAAATGTGACTGCTCAAGCCGCTTTTGAATTAGATAAATTAGTTCAGATTATGAATAAATATCCAGATATGGTTATTAATGCTAAATCTCATACAGATAGTAGAGGTTCGGCATCATACAATGAGAAGTTATCAGATAGAAGAGCTAAAACAACTGTTCAATATGTTATTTCTAAAGGTGTTGATAAATCTAGAATAACTGGATCTGGTAAAGGAGAGAGCGAACCAAAAGTTGATTGTGGTTCAAATTGTTCCGAAGAGGATCATCAACTAAATAGAAGATCAGAATTTATTATTGTAAGCGGAGGACCACAAGCAAAATAATTAAATAAATATAATGACTAACCAACCAACCATAAGAGCTCTGTTATATAGCAGGGCTTTTTGTGTTTAATAAAGTAGTCAAACCAAAAGATAAGACTAACTAGATCAACTAAATCAAATGAAAAAAATTATATTAACAAGTATGCTGTTTATGCTATCCATTAGCATAAATGCACAGACCTATCTTCAAGAGGATTTTGACGCAGATATTCCAGCAACATGGACAGTTACAGATGCAGGAGGAGCCACTGGTGATTCTTGGATTTCTGGATTGCAAGGTGGAGCTAATGGTTTAAATGGGAGTAATGTTGCCATTGTTGATAGTGATGCCAATGGAGACGGTGTTGAGCTCATCGAGACCCTAACATCACCTGTGTTTGATACAACAGGCGCGGCTTTGCTTTATTTAGATTTTGACCAGTTCTATAATAATGGAGGAGGAGATTCAGCAATTGTTGAAGTTTTTGACGGAACTAGTTGGGTTGAGGTTTTAAACCAAACTGCAGACATTGGTAATTTTGATGCTCCAGACGGGCAACATATAGATATAACCGCATTTTCAAATGCTAATATGCAAATACGTTTTGTTTATAATGACGGAAATATTTGGGCGTGGTACTGGTTACTTGATAATATAATAGTTTATAATTCTACATGTGATTTTCCAGCAGGACTCACAGTTGATAATATTACAGATATATCTGCAGATGTTACATGGACAACAGGAGGCTCAGAAACCAACTGGGAAATTGTAGTTCAGGCAGCTGGAACAGGAGAGCCAACAGGTTCCGGAACTCCAACAACAGCAAATAATCCGTATAATGTTGCTGGTTTAACAGCAATTACAGATTACGAAGTTTGGGTGAGATCAGATTGTGGAGCTAATGGTTTTAGTTTTTGGTCAGGACCAATCAACTTTAGAACATTTAATACACCACCACCAGCACCAGTTGGTGTAACGTGCGTTTCAGGAAGTTCATCTTTTATCTATACTGCAGAGTTTGATACGTTTGATGGATGGACTGGTGATTTAACGAATACGAATCAAGATGGATTCTGGGAAGTTCCTAATGATTCAGGTTCAGGAGGAACAGGTGCTGATGCAGCATTTAGTGGAGCAGGCTTTATGAATTATGAGTCATCAGGTGGAACAACAGATACAGCTTCGGCTGTAAGTCCATCGATAGATTTAACAAGCGCAATTGATGGCGCAGAATTATCTTTTTATATGCATGCTTTTGGTGCAGATATGGGAGTTATGAATGTAGGTGTTTCAAATTCAGCGGCAGGACCATTTACAACTTTATTTACGTGGTCAGGAGAATTACAAACCGATGGAGCTCAAGCTTGGGTTCCAATAGGAATTAACTTAGATGCTTATTTAGGTCAGACGATATTTGTAGAGTTTAGCCATACAGGAACAGGAGATTTTGAAGGCGATATGTCAATTGATTTAATGCGTGTTGAAACATGTGGATCATTTTGTATAGCACCAAGTAGTATTGTAGTATCTAATGTAGGCGGAACAAACGCAGATATAGACTGGAATGGTAACAATGGCGAGACGTCATGGGAATATGTTGTTGTACCAGCAGGTTCAGGAGAGCCAAGTGGACCAGGAACAACAGTAGGAGCTACGACAGTAAATGAGACAGGATTAAGTTTCTCAACAGATTATGAAGTGTGGTTACGAGCAGATTGTGGAGGTGGCGTATTTAGCTCTTGGGCTGGACCTGTTAATTTCACAACAACGATACAGTCTGATTTTCTTATAGATTGTACTCAGGCACCAACAAATATCACATACTGTTACGATAACAATGATACAACGAATTGGACATTTACATCATCAGATGGAAGTCCAGTAAGAATTACATTTAATGCAGGAGGAATAGAGAGTTGTTGTGATGATATACTAATATATGATGGCGTTGATAACACAGGAACATTACTATTCCAAGGTAATAATGGAGGAGACTTAACAGGATTAACGTTTGATTCAGTAGGTGACTCTATGTATTTTGAGATTGATTCAGATGGTTCAGTAAGTTGTGCATCAGGCAGTGGTTGTTGTACAGCAGAATGGGACTTTACAGTTGCTTGTGCAACATGTGTAAATCCAGAGGCGACGTATAGTGTAGTTTCAAACTGTGTTGTAGGCCCAGAATTCTTTGTAGATGTAGATTTAACAAATTTAGGTTCAGCGACTTCAATCACAATAAGTGATGATCAAGGTAGTGCACCACAAACAGTAAGTGCATTAGGAATAGTGACTTTTGGTCCATTTGCAAATAATGTACCAGTAGTAATTACAGTTGATAATGATGATGATACCAATTGTCAAATAACAAGTGGCGCATTAACACAAGAACTTTGTTTAGATACAATAGTAGATTGTACTGGAGGACAAGTAGCAGGCTATTTATGTTACGATAATGGTGATTCTATAACGTTAACTTATACTAGTTCAGACGGAACTCCACTTAATTTGGCAATAAACCAAGGAGAAATAGAAGGAGATCCATTTGACTTTTTGTTAGTCACAGATGGAAATGGTACAGTACTTTATAATGGTGAAGGAAATGATGGAGATATATCAGGGTTATCATTCCAATCACCAGGAGATACGATTACTATTCAAATTTTATCAGATGGATCTGTAAGTTGTACGTCAGGAGCTTTTCCAAATGGTATTGATTTTACAGTATCATGTGCGACGTGTATAAATCCTGCAGCAACATATCAAGTTATTGATGATTGTGCAAATGGGAATCAATTTTTAGTTAATGTCAATGTTACAACATTAGGTGATGCAACATCATTAACAATTTCTAATAATATTGATGCTAATACAGCATCAGCAACCGCTGTAGGCGTTTATCAAGTTGGACCATTTCCTTTTGGAGTAGATGTAATTATTACTACAAGTAATGACCAAGATTCAAATTGTATTATAAATAGCTCAGCAATTCAGTTGTTAGCTTGTCCACCAGACAATGATAACCCATGTGATGCTACTGTTGCTCAAGTTAATGCAGATGACTCTTGTACTTTAGTAACTCCAGGAACGTTGTTAGAGGGTACAGATTCAGGTGTGCCAAATGGCAGTTGTACAGGAGATGCCGATGATGATGTATGGTTTGAGTTTACTGCGCTAAATGACATTCAAATTATTTCTATATTAAATATAAATGGAGGAGGTTTCTTCCAAGATGTAGATCACGCGGTTTATGAAGGAACTTGTGGCGCTCCAATAGAATTATATTGTTCTGATGCCGATGCTAGTGTGACTCCAGTATTGACTATCGGAAATACATATTATGTTAGAATATTCTCAGCAGGTGGTGATCCAGTTGATTATACATTTGATCTTTGTATTAGACCTGGGTCTGGCAATGTTTTAGTTGACCAAACAACATATACAGTAGATGAGTTGATAATAGATGTTTTAATTGATAGCCCTTGTGCTCAAATTTCTAATATTACGTTCTCAACTGGTACTAATTTTGGTGAAGCAAACGGAATAGGATATTTTTCTAACCCAGATGGTGGATTCCCTTTTGAAGACGGATTATTGTTAACTTCAGGTGATGCAAGTCAAGCTGCTGGACCAAATACTAATTTTGTGTCTAGTGGAACAGGAGCATGGCCTGGAGATGCAGATTTAACTGCTATCGCTGGTGATGTTACAAACAATGCGACCATTATAGAATTTGATTTCGTACCATTAAATGATGAATTGAGTTTTGATTTCCTAATGGCTTCGGAAGAATATGATATGGGTGGTTTTGAGTGTCAATTTTCTGATGCATTTGCATTCTTATTAACAGATTCAAATAACGTAACGACAAATTTAGCTGTTGTACCTGGTACTACAGATCCAATTTTGGTAACAAATATTCATCCAGATAATGGTGTTTGCCCAGCAATAAATGAGCAATATTTTGGAGAATATATTCCAAATAACTTGCCTCCAATTTCTTTTGATGGAAGAACAGATGTGTTTACTGCATTTTCACCAGTAAATATCGGTGAATCGTATCATATTAAATTAGTTATTGCTGATGCAAGAGATAATATATATGATTCTGGTGTTTTCTTAAAAGCAGGAAGTTTTGATATTGGAGAAGTAGATTTAGGTGGAGATATTACTATTGCTGGAGGAAATGCAGTTTGTGAAGATGAACCTGTTATTTTAGATACTTCAGCTCCGAATATTGACCATGTTTGGTACCTGGATGGCTTTGTTATTCCTGGTGAAATAGCTTCTACACTTAACGTAACCGAAGCTGGTTTATATACTGTTCAGATTATTTTCTCACCATCTTGTATAATTGATGATGAAGTCTTAATTGAATTTTTACCAAAACCTGTAGTGGCAAATATTCCAGATGATTTAACGGCTTGTTCAACTACTAATGAAGCTGTATTTGACCTTAGTGTAAATACCAGTGTTGTATTAGGCACACAGAGTCCTGCTGATTTCACTGTGACTTATCATGAGTCTCAAACAAATGCAGATGCAAATGTGAATGATATAATGTCACCTTACACGAATACATCAAACCCTCAAACAATCTATATTAGAATTGAAGATAATGTTACAGGCTGTTACGAAACAACTAGCTTTGATTTATCTATTTCTAGTCCATCACATACAGCTGAAAGTGCTGATATGATAGGATGTGATAACGATGATGATGGTATTGCCGAATTTGATTTGATTTCTAATGATGTAAATGTTCTAAACGGTCAAGATGCTTCTCAGTTTATTGTTACATATCACGTATCTCAAGCAGATGCTATGGCTGCAACTGGAGCTTTAGCAAGTCCTTATGATAGTTCTGGAGAAACTGTATTTGTTAGAGTTGAGACATTAACTTTTGCAGATTGTTATGTGACTAATAGTTTTGATTTAATTATTGGTACAGAACCTCTAACATCATTTACGACCGATTTTGATTATGAAGTGTGTCCAAATGCTATAGTTCCAATTATTATTGAAGCAACTCCTGGAAACTATACAGAATCTGAAGTAACTATTAATTGGTACTTGGATAATGGATTAGTATCAAATGAAAATGGATTAACATTACCAGTTATTGATGCTGGTGATTACGAAATAGAAGTGATTTTTAATGATACTCAATGTTCTAATAGTACATTTATTACAGTTATAGAGTTAGAGACATGTGTTATTCCTCAAGGAATTTCTCCAAATGGAGATGGTAGCAATGATGTCTTTGATTTGAGTAGTTATGGAGTTACTAAACTAGAAATTTTTAATAGAAATGGTACCTTAGTCTACACTAAGAAGAACTATACTAACGAATGGTTTGGACAAACAGATGATGGTGATGCATTGCCTGTTGGAACTTATTTCTATACTATGGAATATCAAAACGGAAAGCGAAGAACCGCTTGGGTTTATATTCAAAGAGAGAATTAATAAATAAGTATATAAATAAAAAAGCCTCTATATAGAGGCTTTTTTTTATGCGTTTAATAAGATAAAAGCTAAAGAAATACAACCTAATAAAAGGAACCATAATAACCATATGTTATGTATTGATTGCTTGTTTTTATTAGTTTTTGCATTCAAGACTTTTCGTTTTCTTCCGCTGTAAACAATCCAATTTCTAAAGTAAACAAAGACACTTATCATAACAAAAAGAGTCCATCCTTTAGTAGCAGAAAACGTATTGACGTGCATTTGTTCTAAAAAGATAGAGAAGAATACGCCTAATACTAAAACTAAGGCGATTTGCAAGAGCGAAATATATACTAGAGCTATTGTGTTAGCTTTTTGTTTATGCGTTGTTTTATAGTGATTAAAAACGCTAAAAAAAATGGAATCAAATGTTGTCATAGCGAGTAAATGGTTAAAAAAAAACCTGCTAACGTGAATTAGCAGGTTTTTATATATAATTGTTTTATACTAGAGTCCTACGATTGCAACGTCATCAACTTGAAAAGCTCCATCAAGATCAGAATCATTTCCAGAACCAGTAACTCTAAAAGCTATATATAAAGTTCCAGTATAAGATGATAAATCAATTGGACCAGATCCAATTAAATCATACCATGAAGTATCCATAGTTGGAAAACTTGCTGTTTGCTCTTCCCAAGTAGCTGATAATACATTAGTACCATCAAAATCGGTAGAAACAAATACTTTAATTCCATTATCTTCAGAATCAACATCTAAATGGTGTTGTGCTGTTTTGAAGCTTAAAACTTCACCAGATTGAGCATCCATATCAATTCCTGGAGATACTAACCAACCAATGTTTGAAGAATCTCCTGTACTAAATGAAGAGAATTCAGCTGTTCCAATACCACTAAATAATTGTTCAGTCCATAATTCACCACCTTCTTCTGCGAAGTTTACCCAACCTGGTGTATCCAAGTTTGAGTTATCTTGAGCATCTTGAAAATCTTCAATGAAAATTGGTGTTAATAATGTACATCTTGTATTGTTCATAATAACATCATCTGGAGAGTTTAAGGCTAATATTAATTGACTACCATCAAAAGTTTTACTTACAACAGCAGTAATTGTTCCATTATCAATAGGTAATGGATCATTTTTAAAATTAGCGAAACTACTAGTTTCTAGGTTAAACTCTGTATAAGTAGCTCCCTCACATGCTTGAAGTGTTCTTTGAGTATCAAAAGTTTCAGCAGGATCAAAATAATTTTGTCCAGCTAAATTTGCAGCAAATTCAACATTTTCAATGCTTACTAATAGGCCAACTTGGTTATTAGTTATTTGAGAAAAAGAAACCACTAATGGTGTCATTAATTCAGTTGTAGGAGATCTAAGTACTTGTCTTGCTGTTTGGTTTTCGTTTAATCTTACAACCGTAGTACCAAAATCATCTGTTTCAGAATCACCACCAATCGTGATAACTCCGTTTTCAACTCTTTCTTCACCAACATAAAGACCATTCAAGTTAATATATACTTCTCTTCCTATATTAAATTGATTATAAGTATCTACTTGATTTATTGCTATTTTTAAAGCACCTGTAGGGTTAGAAGGACTATCTTGAATATAAAATTCTTTAAAATAGTTTCCAGTTTCATCAGATGAAGATACATATCCTTTAACATAGATATCAGTATCAATAAGTACAGCTGCATTATCTCCTGGATCAGATTCAACTAAATACATTGCTTTTACTTGAGCAATTGTGTTTTCAGTAGCGCCTCCAGTTAATAAGCTATTTAAAAGTGCATTTTCTTCGTCACCTAAACTACTAGGTACCGTAAAGTCGTCGTCTTGTACACACGAAGTTACAGCAAAACTCATAGCTATAATCGTGAAAAGTGTAAAAATTTTATTCGTTTTCATAAGTGTTAATATTAATTTTTTCATAATTGTTTTTTTTTAAAATCTAAGGTACACATTTACAAAGTAATTTGTACCACGTCCATACCAATACTTTGGTCCGAAAGAACGTTTAGGATTAGAATTATCATCTCTTAATTCTCTGAAATTTGCATTTCTTCCTTGCTCAAAACCTCCAGTTTTATATTTCTTGTCTAACAGGTTACCTACACTAGCAAAAAAGCCAATATATTTGTCACCTATTTTCCATGATTTTCCTCCTACTAAGTTAACAACCATATAATCGTTAAACTCTTCTTGTTTTAATAATTCTGTAGCTAAGTCTTCATCGTAATCATTAAATGGTATACCATCAGCATCTAAATAAAAGTTTTCAGTTCTAGTTAATGCATTTACATCTACATAAGCATTTGAGAAGAAGTTAGCTGTAGCTCCAAACCACCAGTAGTCAGGATCACGATATTCGAATCCAATAGATGCAGCTCTTTGAGGACCTCCAGCAATTTTGTAATCTTTTAGATTAGCTTGACCAAAGTTTATAGAACCATCTGGAGTATTAATACTAGATGATGTTAAGTATAAATCAGGATTGTTATCATAAGTATATTGACCTACAGAAGCAACACCTTTTAATTTAATAGTTGGTGTAATTTGTGCTTCAATACCTAATTCTATACCAATGTGTTTTTTATCAATTCCTTGTAATATTTCTTGTACAAAGGCAGAGGTGTCATTGTCTTCAATATCTGCACCACCACTTAGACCATCAGCAAAATAAAATCCAACTTCGTTAGCATCTTGTATTTTAGAGTAATATGCAGTAAGTTTTGCTTTTACAATTGAAGATCTAAAAATATAGCTAGCATCAAAAGAGCTTACTTTTTCTTCCTCAATATCTCTAACAATATTGTGGTTTTCTCTAGAGTTAGAATACGTGTTACGTAATGAAGGAGCTCTTGTAATATAACCAGCGTTTACATCTATTAAATGCTTACCAGTTATTTTATAGGTAAATCCACCTTTTCCACCAAATCCAGTAAAATCTAATTCTTTTCCTTTACCGTAAGATAAGTCTCCAGCAAATCTACTGTGTTCCCATAATCCTTCTCTTTGATATGTTGTATTTGTAATACTTGCAGATAAAAAGAAGTCAACTTTGTTGTATTTAAATTGTCCTTGAGCATATCCAGAAATTTCATTAGCATACAAATTATAATTATATCTGTATTTATCACCTTCACCGATTAAACGGTCAGGGTTTTGAACATCATATTGGAAACCGTCAAAAGAATCTACATTCAGTAAACCTACATTAGATCCTAATAAATCTAAAATTTCTCCAAAATTTTCAGACTTTAATCTTTTATAGTTAATAGAGGCATTTAATAAAATGTTCTCATTAATTTCTGAACTTAAAATTGAATTTATCGTCAATTGTTTGTCATCAGCTCTGTCTTCATAAAGAACATAAGCAGCAGGTCTTGCCCCTCCATTAGTCGGAATGTTATTAGTTACGTTAGCATCTATAATACGATTCCAATCAATTTGTCCATCGTTTATGAAATTCTGTTCTGCAATATATGCTCCAGCATAGTCAGGACCATCATCGTCAGCTAAAAAGTAACTAGGTAAATCTTGGTAATAAGCTGGACTTGGATTTCCACCTCCAGAATAGTCTAAACGACTATTTCCTAAAGAACCCCATTGGTAAGCTACGTTTGTGTTTAAAGATGTTTTATCACTAATAGTCCAATAATGGTTTAACATTACTATTGGTTCTTTCACTTCTTTAATACGAGAGTTACGTTTATCTCCATCTAAATAACCCCAATATTCGTTATACTTAATACCTTTAAGGTCAAATACTTCTTGAGTGTTAGGTGAAGATTTACCTCTTCTGTTTGGTGCATAAATAGACGTAAAGTTTATACTATGCTTATCATTAATTTTCTTTTCAATAGAAGCGAAAAATGAATTAGAATCATATAATGAAGCATCTTGATACCCTTCATTTCCCCATCGTCTGCCAATAGCAAAGCTATAAGCCCATCCACCTTCTACAAGTCCAGAATTATAACTAGCCATTAAACGGTTAGTATAACTACGGTTAGATGATGAATATGTTATACGACCACCTTGTCTGTATTTTGAAGCTCTAGTACTAATGTTAGATGTTCCTAAAATACCACCAAAATTATATGCTGAAGGTGTTAACCCAGAAGTTAATTCTTGGTTACGCATGACATCATTAAGTCCTCCCCAATTACTCCATTGTGGTCTTCCGTTGTATTGCTTGTTCATTTCAATACCGTTAATCAAAACAGAACCATTGTCTGAATCTAAACCTCTAACTCTAAAGAAAGAAGAGCTAAACTCAAAAGCAGCTGTACGTTGAAAAATGTCTAGAGACGATTGTAATAACCCAGAAATATTGTCTGAGCCACTAGTGTCGTCATTAAGTTCATCGTCTGTTAATGAAATTGTAAACAAGTCTACAGAATCTGTGACATCAATGTCTAAGGACATATCTGTAATATCTACAGTTTGGCCTTCGTTTACTACAATAGGATATCTTTTAGTGATATAACCTTCTTTAGATATTTTTAAAACTTGTTCTCCTAATGGAACATTCGAAGAAAATGTAAATACACCTAAACCATCTGTGGTTGTAGTTTGTGAAGTTTCTTCAATAGTAATAGTAACATCTGGTATGGGTTCATTGGTAACAGCATCTTTAACACTACCCTTAATTAGAGTCTGTTGAGCAAACGCTGTACTAAAAGAAAAAATCCCAAGTAAAAAAATAAAAATACTTTTTTTCATGCTTAATTATAAAAGTTAATAGTCGTTTCGCATTAAATAATAGTTATTTAAGGCTTGCAAATTTACATTATTTATAATAAATACATACTTTTGGCTCAACATTTGTATAGATTATAATAATAACATAATAATACTACTAGATGAAACCACTACATATTTCAATAACAGTCATTTGTTTTTTATTGACTTTTAATCTTTTTGCTCAAGAGCCAAAAGAGAAAAAACCATTTAAAGTTCATGCAATAGCATTCTACAATTTAGAAAATTTATTTGACACTGTCAATGATACTACCAAATTTGATGAGAGAAGTCCAATAATGGAAATGAAGGCTAATAGAGAAGAAGTGTACATTAAGAAAGTGCAAAATATGGCTCGAGTTATAGCTGAAATTGGCGCTGATGTTACCGGGAATTCCCCAGCAATTATTGGAGTTTGTGAGGTTGAAAACCGACAAGTATTAGTTGATGTGGTAAACGATCCTTTATTAGTTGGTAGAGATTATGGAATTATTCATTACGAATCTCCAGATGTTAGAGGAATTGATGTTGCATTATTATACCAGAAGAAACTATTCAGACCAATAAGTCATAGTTCTCATGAAGTGAAAATCTATGATCATAATACAAAAGAGCGTAGACAAACAAGAGATCAATTATTAGTTTCTGGAGAACTAGATGGAGATCTTATTCATCTTGTAGTAAATCACTGGCCATCAAGAAGTGGTGGTGAAGCAAAAAGTAGAGTAAATCGTGTTGCTGCAGCAAAGGTGAGTAAACGACTTTCAGATTCTTTACAGTCTATTGATCCTTATGCTAAGATTTTAATCATGGGAGATTTAAATGACAACCCAACTAACGAGAGCGTTAAAAAAGTTTTAAAAGCAGAAGGTGATAAAGAAGATGTTGGTTTAAAAGGAATTTATAATCCTTATGAAAACATGTTTAGAAAAGTAGGCCTAGGTACTACAGCATATAGAGATGCTTGGAGTTTATTTGACCAAATTTTAGTTACAAAGCCTTTATTAGAAAAAGATTATTCGTCTTATAGGTTTTATAGAGCTGAAATATTTAGCCGTAACTATTTAATTAGTAAGCATGGTCGTTGGAAAGGGTATCCTTTTAGAAGTTTCTCAAGCGGCTTTACCAATGGGTTTAGTGATCACTTTCCAGTTTATGTTTATGTTGTTAAAGAAGCCAAATAAGAATTAAATAAAAACTTATATAAAAAAAGCGCAAACATATGTTTGCGCTTTTTTTATATAATACAATTAAGATTAAAACCAATTAGACCAAGGAATTCTAGATAATACTAAAAGTAAACCTAGTGTGTAAAATATTGAAAGCACCTTAAATTTAGGTTTTGATGTGAGTTTCTTTTTATGTTTTGAATACCCAATTGTAATAAACGTGACTGCAAGAATTCCAACAAATGGATGCTCTACAGCTAATAGTCTTGCAAATGGATCTAATCCACCCATCCCATTGGCGGTTATGTTTTTTAATCCATTAGGTGATACAAAATAGAGCACTAAACCTATTAATAGTTGGATATGAGATACAATTAGTGTGAATAATGCTATTCTAAAATCTATAGCATGAAATTCTTTTCCACCTAAGTATTTTATTATCGCATTAAAACTGGCAATAACAATCATTGCTAAAACCAAATAGGCCCAATAAGAATGAATCATTTGAAGAGTACTGTACATAGTTTTGATTTGAAAAGTTAACACTGCAAATGTAGTAATTATATGGAGACACTTTAATACCCATAAAAAAACAGAGTGCCTTTCATTAAAAGACACTCTGTTTTAGCTATTAATCAATTCAATAAGTCTACTTCACTATCAACGTATATTGAGGTGTCGGATTCATTGGGCAGAAATATACATACTCCCCTTTTTCCAAGTTTGTCACATTTGATGTCTCCTTTGAGTTGTTATCAACGACTTTAGTTACATAAGCTGTTTTAATGTGGTTTTCTGGATTTGAAGCATCCTTGCCTTTTGACATTAATACAAATCCTACTTGATGGCCAACATTATTGTTTTCAATTTCAAATATATAAGCACCTGCTTCTAAGGTGATTTCCTTTTGGGTAAATTCTCCTTCCGTTTGTTCTAAAGTAACTACAGTTGCTTTAGTGTCTTTCATCATTTTGTCTTGAGCATTTGTGTTTACTGAAAATGCTAAAGCAATTACGAGTACTGAGATAATTTTTTTCATTTTAAATATATGTATTTGGTTAAATTAAGCGTGGTAATAGCGTTCGTTAATAATTTTGCCATCTTTCCACTGGGTTCTATTTACTTGTTCAAATTTGTGATGTTGACCATCGTTTGTTTTAAATTCCATGGTAGCTTCATAGTAAGATATATCACCAGAAACTGAAATGTTTTTAATATCATACCCAATAAATTCTGTTACTGTAGCCAGCAGTTCTTTTTCTGCAATGATTGCCGTTTCTTTACCTACTTTAGGCGTATTATTTGCTTCTTGAAGTACTACATTATCATCTAAGTACTTGTCCATTGCTTCTAAAAACTGTCCGTTTCCTAATAAAGTTTTTAAATCTGAAAGTGCATTCTCGATCGTGTTATTCATTTTTGTTTTTTTTATGGATTAATAATTATATTGTTTCTAATTCTAATGGTTGTGCTACAGGAAAATCTATAGCAACATCTGTAGTGTTGTTTATGTAATTGGAAATTGTTTTGTCACCTACTAAAGAAATGACGTCAATTAAATTCCCTTTTGTATACCCTGCATTAAAGAAATTTTCTAATACTACTTCATCAGTTTTTCCTCTATTTTCAGTAATGTTTTTCGATAGTTTTGCTAGCGTATCTAATTTCGTGTTTACAGAAGAAAATCCAGCTCTAAACTCTAAGATTTGTTCATCTGTAAATCCATTCATTTTCCCTATTGCAGTATGAGCAGATAAACAGTAATTACAATCATTTACCTGGCTTACGGCTAAGTTTATAACTTCTTTTTCTTTAGCAGAAAGAGATGTTTTTGCATTAGCAAATGTTAAGTAATTCTCAAGTGCTGTATCACTATAAGCGTAGGTAGCATATAAGTTTGGTACAAAACCTAACGCTTTATTTAGGTTGTCAAAAATTGTTTGGTTATTGGTACTTACGTCTTCTCTAGTTGGTACATTAAATGTGTTCATAATTTTAAATTTTTAGCTCTGATGTTACTCAGAGTATTGTTATTATTTATTTGATTTTTTTGTTGGTACAAAGATGAGTCGGGAATAAAGCTTATAAAATGAATATTCTTCCTTTGTGCTTGTCAATTTTTCCCTTTAAGTTTAATTCGGATTCACATATGGCTTTTCGGCATCACAATAGTAATCGTGAAGGTGGCTCTGCTCACAATGTGTTTTAGTAACCAGAGTCTTTGTACTTCGTTTAGGGCTTCTTCTGAATATTTCTATTAAATTGAATAGTGATTTGTTTGGTGTTGTCATCGTATGATTGTTTTAATATTACAATGCAAAGATGCGATAGGAGATGTAGTTAAAGAATGAAGAATTTGCCCAAGAACTTGTCAATTCTTCCTAACTTGAAGTTATTAATTGTTTTTTAAAGTCTGAAGGTGACTGTGAAGTGTGTTTTTTAAACAGTCTACTCAAATGTGAGGCGTCATCGAAACCTACTTCATAAGCAATCTCTTTAGCTGATTTGTCTGAATATATTAAAAGACGTTTGGCTTCTAAAACGACGCGCTCATGAATAATTTGTAACGGACTACGGTTTAGTTTGGCGAAATTATTAGATAAGGTTTTTGGAGATTTAAATAGTTTTTCAGCATAAAACGAAACGCTATGTTCAGTTTTGAAATGTTGTTCTACTAAAAAATTAAAAGATCTTAATAAATCTACTTTTGAACTTTTAGCGGTTTCAACAATGCCTTCTTTTGCTTTAAGTAAACGTGTGCTTTTAATAATAAAACGAGCCATAAGCATCCGTAACATTTCTGCTTGAATATTATCTTTAGTTTCTAGCTCATCAATAAACACTTCATGTAGTATTTGAAATTTGTGTTGTTCAATTTTATCTAGATGAATAATAGGAATGTTTGTGTTTCCAAAAAATAAAATACCAACACAACTCACCTCTTGATCATGATCTTTAATGCAATAGAATTCTCTATTAAATTGATAGACAATGGCATCTTGACCTGAGATGTACTGTAAATACTGAATAGGAGTGAGTGCTAAAATACTGTGAGGTTCAATGATAAATGGGATACTATCAATAATGATTTCTATAGCTTCCGATTGAGCCCAAATAAAAGTATAGAGTTCAGTTTGTTTGGGTGTTTGAAATGATTTTAAATCGGTTTCATTTCCAACATTGAAAATGGCATTGGTAGAAAATTCTTTAAAAGTATGTATCATATTCACTAAGTCTGTTTAGCGAATTAAAAATTACAAAATATGAGAAGATTTAAGCCACTTTTTTGATTAAATCAAAACAAGGACATTTTTTACAGCGCTTGAATTCTGACTTTTTATACTTTTTGCAGCATTCAGTTTTTGCTTTAACCAAGGGGTCCAAGCCAGAAGTTTGAAGAACTTTAATACGTTCGTTTTTAAGTTTCTTATTTTTATTTTTTTTGCCCATCGAATTTGCTAGAAAACAACAGCGCAAAAATAATTATTTAAATTGAATCTAAATAAACTTTAACATTTATTGAGCACCATTTGGCCCTGCAGAACTTACAACTGTGAGTTGTTGAATATCTCTGTCAAATAAATACAAACCACCTTTATCATCGCCAATCATATTCACTTTATCTAAGATAGTTCTAGCTGTTGCTTCTTCCTCAATTTGTTCAGAAACGTACCATTGTAAGAAGTTATGTGTAGCGTAATCTCTGTTTTCTAAAGAGATGTGAACCAAGTCATTAATGCTTTCAGAAACAAAGATCTCATGAGCTAATAGTTTTTCAAACATTTCTTTAAACGAATTAAACGTAACGTTTGGTGCTTTCAATTCTGATATAAGTGCATGTCCACCACGTTCATTTACAAACTTGATCAACTTAAGCATGTGTTCGCGTTCTTCATCAGATTGGTCATACATAAAATTAGAGATACCTTCTAGTCCTTTAACTTCAGCCCAAACAGCCATTGCTAAATATACTTGTGACGATTCTGCTTCGATTCGTATTTGTTTGTTTAATGCGGCTTCAATAGTTTTTGATAACATAATTCCTGATTTTAAACAAAGATAAGCAGTTATAAAGACAAATAAAATAATTGATTGGCAAGGTTTTCTAATTTGGAATAGTTCTTTTATAAGAAAACACCTTGAGTATTTAAATCTTGTGTAATTTTAATTGAATCCGTTTTCTTGGGATATCAACATCCAAAACTTTAACAACAATCTGCTGATGTAAATTCACATGTTCATTTACATCTTTAACAAAACTATCAGATAAGTTAGAAACGTGAATCAATCCACTTTCTTTAATCCCTACATCTACAAAACAACCAAATGCTGTAATGTTATTGACAATTCCAGGAAGAAGTTGACCTTCTCTTAAGTCTGAAATCGTTTTGATATTTTGATTAAAAGTAAATACTTTGGCTTGTTCTCTAATATCTAAGCCAGGCTTTTCGAGTTCTTTTATAATGTCTTCTAAGGTTAATAAACCAACAGTTTCAGTGCAATAATTTTTTAAATTTATCTTTAGAAGAATGGTTTTGTTTCCAATTAATTCTGAAAGCGATATACCTTCATCTTTTGCCATTTTTTTAACGATAGCATAACTTTCTGGATGTACTGCAGAATCATCCAAAGGGTTTTCACCATCCTTAATTCTTAAAAAACCGACACCTTGTTCAAATGCTTTATCACCTAAACGTGGTACTTTTTTAATAGAGTTTCTATTCTGAAATGCACCGTTTTTACTTCTGTAGTTTACAATGTTTTCAGCTAATTTAGAACCAATTCCAGAAACGTAACTTAGTAAACTATGACTGGCTGTATTGATATTGACACCAACCGCATTCACGCAGTTTTCAACAACAACATCCAATTCTTTTTTGAGTTTATTTTGGTCTACATCATGCTGATATTGACCAACACCAATGGACTTGGCATCAATTTTTACTAATTCTGCTAAGGGATCTTGTAAACGTCGACCAATTGAAACGGATCCTCTAACGGTTACATCATAATTAGGAAACTCCTCACGAGCAATTTTAGATGCCGAATAAATACTTGCTCCAGCTTCACTAACAACAAACACTTGGATGTCGTTTTTAAACCGTATTTTCCTAATCAATGCTTCGGTTTCTCGTGATGCAGTTCCGTTTCCAATAGCAATCGCTTCGATATGATGAGCTTCGGTTAGAAAACTTATTTTTTTCATTGCTCCAATTTGGTCGTTTTTTGGAGGATGAGGATATATGGTTTCGTTATGCTTTAAATCACCTTTTTCATCTAAACAAACAACTTTGCATCCTGATCTAAACCCAGGGTCTAAAGCTAAAACACGTTTTTCACCTAAAGGCGAACCAAGAAGTAACTGCTTTAAGTTTTTTGCAAATATTGAAATGGCTGCTTCATCGGCTTTATCTTTTGCTTTATGTAAACCTTCATTGCTTAATGATGGTAATAATAAACGTTTATAAGCATCTGAAATGGCAAGTTCAATTTGGTCAGCACATGAATTTTGACCTTGAATGATTTTATGTTCGATACGCTCTAAAGCACGCTCGTTATCGATTTCAATTTTTACTCGAATAAAACCTTCGTTTTCTGCTCTCAAAATGGCCAATAATCTGTGTGATGGAATTCTACTTAATGCCTCTTCCCATTCAAAATAATCTCTAAATTTTTGAGCATTTTCATCATCCTTTTTTGATTTAACAACTTTAGTAGAGATCATTGCATGACGTTCTAATTGGTTTCGAAGATTGTTTCTTATATCTGAACGTTCATTAATCCACTCTGCAATAATATGTCGCGCACCTTCCAATGCACTTTCTACAGATGACACATCACCTTTTACGTATTTAAAAGCTATAGATTCAATATCATTTGCGTTTTGCGACATAATGATTTTCGCCAAAGGTTCTAGTCCGTTTTTTCGAGCGGTTTCTGCTTTTGTTTTTCTGCTTTTTTTGTATGGAAGGTATAAATCTTCAAGTGTTGTAGAATCTGCACAAGCGGTTACTTTTGCTTTTAATTCTGAAGTTAAAACCCCTTGCTCTTCTAATGCTTTTAGGATTGCTTTTTTCCGTTTTTCTAAGGCTTCGAAAAGGTCTTTGTATTTAACGATATCTCCAATTTGAACTTCATCCAAGTTGCTAGTTGCTTCTTTTCTATACCTTGAAATAAATGGAATGGTACAGTCTTGATTTAGTAAGTTGACTGTGTTTTTTACTGAAGATTCAGATAGTTTGGTTTTAGAAATTATGTATGGTACTAATTGAATCATTGCAATTATTTTGACTATAACTTATAATTAATTGATTTTTAAATCGTTAATGATAGTCCTTCATCATCAATCACTAAGTCTGAAATTATGAAAAGTGCACTCACTATTTTCTCGATTTTAATCGTTTGTAATATATCATTTTCTCAAGAAAAAAAGACTGAATTAGCTCTAGAAAATCAGACTATTGATGAGGCAGAAGAACCGGTCTTTAAATTCCATCCAAATCCTGTTGTAGATGACTTATTTGTAATAGGAACTCATAAAATAAAAAGCATTGAAATTATCGATGCATTTGGAACTAGTGTTGCGCTCTACCAATTTGATAAAAGTATTATCAGAATGAATCTCTCTGAATTAAAAAGCGGGATTTACCTTTTAAAAGTGATTGACAAACATGATAGACAAGACATTAAAAAGCTTGTTGTGCAATAGTCTAGCTAATCTGCAACCCACTATTAACTGCTGTATCTGGATTTACAAACACCAATTTACCTTCAGGAGTTTCGGTCATTAAAATCATACCTTCACTTTCAACACCTCGCAATGCTCTTGGTGCTAAGTTCACTAAAACAGTCACTTGCTTTCCAATCACTTCTTCTGGAGTAAAGCTCTCAGCAATACCAGACACAATCGTTCTTATATCGATACCTGTATCTACTTTTAAAACTAATAACTTCTTAGTTTTAGGCATTTTTTCGGCTTCAAGAATAGTCCCAACTCTCATATCTAATTTAGTGAAATCATCAAAAGTGATGATATCCTTTTGAGGTTCTAATACTTTATTAGCAGCTTCATTAGCTTTCTTGCTAGCTTCTAATTTATCAAGTTGTTCTTGAATGGTCTTGTCTTCAATTTTAGAGAATAGTAATTCACCTTTACCTATTTGGTGTCCAGCTGGAATGAGAATATTTTTCGTAGAAATATCAGCCCAAGAATTATCAGTAGTATTTAGAATGCCTTTTAATTTATCTGAAGTGAATGGTAAAAAAGGTTCACACAATGTCGCCAATGCACTTGCTATTTGAAGTGCAACATACATGATTGTTTTTGTACGAACTTCATCTGTTTTCACCAATTTCCAAGGTTCTTCATCAGCTAAATATTTATTTCCTAAACGCGCTAAATTCATCAATTCTTGACTTGCTTCTCTAAAACGGTAACGTTCTAAAGAACTTTCAATCACTGAAGGATATGCTTTTATAGCAGCTAAGGTTTCATTATCAACTTCTGAAAATTCCGAAGCTTCAGGAATAATTCCGCCATAATATTTATTAGTAAGAACAACAACGCGATTGATAAAGTTTCCGAAGATAGCTACCAACTCATTATTATTTCTTGCTTGAAAGTCTTTCCAAGTAAAATCATTATCCTTACTTTCTGGAGCATTAGCAGTTAATGAATAACGCAATACATCTTGTTGGTTTGGGAAATCTTCTAAATAATCTGGTAACCAAACAGCCCAGTTTTTAGAAGTGGATAATTTCTTGCCTTCAAGATTTAAAAATTCATTAGCAGGTACATTATCTGGTAATATATATGAACCTTCTGCTTTTAGCATTGCTGGAAAAATAATACAGTGAAAAACGATATTATCCTTTCCTATAAAGTGAACCAATTTGGTGTCTTTGTCTTTCCAATAAGGTTCCCAATCTTTACCAACGTTTTGAGCCCATTCTTTAGTTGCTGAAATGTAACCAATAGGCGCATCAAACCATACGTAAAGCACTTTGCCTTCTCCTCCTGGAACAGGAACAGGAATTCCCCAATCTAAATCACGAGTCACAGCTCTTGGTCTTAAACCATCATCAATCCATGATTTTACTTGTCCGTAAACATTAGGTTTCCAATCTTTTTTATGCCCTTTTAAAATCCATTCTTTTAAAAAGTCTTCATATTTATTTAGAGGTAAAAACCAATGCTTAGTTTCTTTTAAAGAAGGAACATTTCCAGTTATAGCTGATTTAGGATTGATAAGATCAGTTGCATTTAAACTTGAACCACAATTTTCACATTGATCTCCGTAAGCTTCTTCATTTCCGCATTTTGGACATGTTCCTGTTACGAATCTATCGGCTAAAAACTGATTTGCTTCTTCGTCATATAATTGTTCTGTAACCTCTTCAATAAACTCGTGTTTATCATATAAGGTTTTAAAAAATTCAGATGCAGTATCATGATGAATTTTAGCAGATGTTCGTGAATAGTTGTCAAACGTAATACCGAAGTCTACAAACGATTTCTTAATAATTTCATGATATTTATCTACGATATCTTGAGGGGAAACGCCTTCTTTCTTGGCTTTAATAGTAATTGGAACACCATGTTCATCACTTCCACAAATGAATGCGACATCATTTCCAGTTAAGCGTTTGTAGCGTGCGTAAATATCTGCAGGCACATAAACACCAGCTAAGTGGCCAATATGAATCGGACCATTAGTATATGGTAATGCAGCAGTAATTGTATATCTTTTAGACATCTTGAATTCGTTTTAACAAGCCACAAAAGTACGCATTTTGCAAGGGATTTAGAAAAAAAATGTACATTTACAATATGTCGAAATTCCGCTATTTTTTTGTCTTGAGTTGTGTCTTTTTTTTCTTCGGAAAAATTAGTGCTCAAGATATATCTGTTCAACAAAACCAAACTGCTTTGATACAACCACCATACCTAAAAGCTGGAGATACTGTAGCGATTGTTGCGCCTTCAGGAATACTAAAAAACAGAAATAATGAAGTGCAACAAGCGGTTGATTTACTGCAAAGTTGGGGATTGAAGACTGTTGTAGGTAAACATATATTTAGTAAAGCAGATCACTTTGCAGGTACTGATGATGAACGTTGTGAAGATTTTCAAACAGCTTTAGATGATCCAACGGTTAGCGCTATTTGGTGTGCAAGAGGTGGCTACGGAACGGTAAGGATTTTAGATAAATTAGATTACACGAAACTTAAAGATCATCCAAAATGGATTATTGGTTATAGTGATATTACAGCTTTACATAATCAAATTCATAACGAAGGTTTTCAATCTATTCATGCGTTAATGTGTGTTAGTCTTACTAAAGATTTGGATGATATTAAAGAAGCGTTAGCGACGTTTAGATCAACCATTTTTGGGAACCCAGTTAATTACACCTTAGAAGGATCTAGTTATAATAGAACAGGAGAGACTAGTGGTCAGCTAGTAGGTGGAAACCTCACCATGTTGCATACGATGCTTGGATCTAAAACGAGTCTAGATATGACAGGTAAAATCTTGTTTATAGAAGAGATAGGTGAATACAAATATCATATAGATCGTATGCTTCAAAGTTTAAAGCGCGCAGGTTATTTTGAGAATTGTAAAGGTCTTATAGTTGGAGATATGAGTAAACTTAGAAAGAATACGACGCTTTGGGGAACCTCTGTTGAACAACTCATTTTAGATGCATTAGCAGATTATGATTTTCCAATAGCCTTCAATATGCCAGCAGGTCACGAAAAGGATAATCGAGCAATGGTTTTAGGTAGTGATATTACCTTGAAGGTAGAGAAAGAAATGTCATCTTTGATTTTCAAAAAATAAAGCTTTCAGGATTTTCCTTTTTTCATTTTCTGTTTTTAAACTAAACCTTTTTATGGGCAAAGTAAGTGTCAAAAAAGTGTAAAAGAAATGTGAATGGATACTATAGTTCGCTTATTTATCATTTATTTGTAAAGCCTATGAAAAGATATGCTTACATAATTTTAGTGCTTTTTGTAACTCTAATTTTTTCGTCTTGTAATCGAGATGATTCGCAAATAGAAATTACAAAAATTGCAATTAGAGATATTGGAAATAAGTTATTATTATCCAATCAAGATTCTACATCATTAGTTTTACCAGTTACTAAAATTGATACAGAAAAGTATCAGTTGTCATTTCAACAAGAGCTATCTTTTAAACCAGACGAACTCGTCACATTTGTCAAAAACAGCCTTGCCAAAGCAAACCTACCAGGAGATTATCGTGTTGAGGTCATACAATGCAATGACTATGAAGTAGCTTATAGTTATGAGATAAAAAATAACGAAGAAGAAAGCATTATTCCTTGTGCCGGACGTGCTCTGCCTCTTAATTGTTATACGATCCAAATAGGATTTGAAAATGGAAAAGAACAATCATCAATTATTTATCTTTGGTTGATCGTTCCTCTACTTTTAATTCTAGGGTTTTTATACAGACAAAAAAGGAAGTCTATTAAACCTTCTGTTGATCATCTTTTTTATACGATTGGAAATTATAAATTTGATAAAGACCAAAGCAAATTACTTTACATAGAAAAAGAAATAGGCTTGTCAAAAAAAGAGTGTGAACTATTAGAAATTTTGTGTGATAATTTAAATGATGTCGTAAAAAGAGATGAATTATCAAAACGAGTATGGGAAGATCATGGTGTTTTTGTTGGACGAAGCCTCGACACCTATATCTCTAAATTAAGGAAAAAACTAAATGAAGATACTTCTATCAAAATCACTAACGTGCATGGTGTAGGTTATAAGTTAGAGGTGACTAAAGAATAGTTTAAATAAATATTTGTCATGGCATTTTATGACCTACCAAAACCTGAAAGAGATCAATTAGTTGAAAAGATCAATCGTGAGATTGCAACTGATTTGTCAAAAGGTTCAAGTGAAAAAATAGCAATATATTTTTCAGACGACGACACTTACATTCGTAAAACGGGATATTTAGCAATCGGTAAAATCTTCTATTCACAGACGCAGTTACAAACCTCTATTTTTTCAGTTTTAAAAACTTTAATGCAATCTGATGACGAGTTAATTCGACAGAGTGTAATTAATGCATCTGGCGAAATCGGGAAATTTCATTTTGATAAGATCGAAGATTTTATGAATTCAGGATTATTTGATGATCACCATCGTGTTCGGAATGCCGTTATTGGATCTATTAAGAAAATGGGAGAGAAGAACCCTAATCCTGTTTTAGAATGGGCTAAAGCGTATCTAAAACATCCTGATAAAGAAATTAGACGTGAGATTTGTCATGGTATTGAACTTCGTGGACGTACACATCCACAGGATATTTTACCACTATTAAAAGAATTGGAGTTTGATGACACAAAAAGAGTCTCTGATACTTTAGTTCATGTTCTTGGGCAAATTGCTTATAAAAATGGCTGTTTAAAAACAGTTGTTGCACATCTTAATACATGGAAAAACAAACCTTTAGTTGAAAAAGCTTTAGACGAAATTGTAGATGTTCATAATCGATACAAGAAATTTGCGATATTGAGTCAAGATGAAGCAATTGTGTATATTGATACCCATTATAAAAACTAGATGGCAAATCATAACGAATTAGGAAAAAAAGGTGAAGACTTAGCTGCAGTTTTTCTAGAAAAGAACGGTTACAAGGTTCTTACACGTAATTATATATTTCAGAAAGCTGAAGTTGATATTATTGCTAAAAAGGAAAATGTACTTGCTGTTGTTGAAGTTAAAACACGTTCTACTAATGTTTTTGGCAACCCTCAAGATTTTTTAAAACCGAAGCAAATTCAAAGGATTGTTAAAGCGGTAGATAATTATGTAACGTCCAACCAACTTGATATTGAGGTGCGTTTTGATATTATTGCTATCGTAAAAAATGGAAATCAATTTGATATTGAGCATTTAGAAAATGCCTATTATCATTTTTAAGACTTACTTATAAAAATTCATTTCATCCAAATATTCCCAAACGTACTCAGGAAGCATTGGTCTTACATTTTTGCCTTCTTTAATAGATTTTCTTATAAATGTTGAAGACAATTCCATAATAGGAGCATCTACCTTCTTGATTTTTGAATGTGTATTAAATTTAGCATCTGTTGAACCATTTGAAATTCTAGGATACACATAGATATCATGATTGTCTAAGATGAGTTGGTAGTTTTTCCACTTGTGAAAACTCTTCAAATTATCTTCACCCATTATAAGAGCAAATTTAGAATCTGGGTATTTTTCTTTTAAATAGGTAAGCGTATTAATCGTGTAATTGGGTTGTGGTAAATCAAACTCAATATCACTTGGCTCAAGTTTTAAATAATCTTTTGTTGCACGATACACCATTTCATAACGCTGACGGTCATTCAACAATGAGCTTTTCTTTTTAAACGGACTGTGAGGTGTAACAACAAACCAGATTTTATCTAAATCGCTATATTCAGCTAAATGGTTTGCAATGGTTAAATGTCCAACGTGAATTGGATTAAACGTCCCAAAATACAATCCAATTTTCATGAGTTATGAATTAATGAAATTAGACACTAATTTGTGAGCATCATTTAACGCTTTATCTAAATCTTTATTGAGAACAATTTCGTCAAATAAAGGTGCAGTCGCTAATTCAGCAGGAGCTTTTGCAACTCGCATGCTAATCTTATCTTTACTTTCTTCTCCACGTTCTTTAAGTCTAATGATAAGTTCATTTAAATCTGGTGGTTTTACAAAAACAGCTAAAGTTTCTTCTGGGAACTTCTTCTTAATTCTTAATCCGCCAGAAACATCAATATCAAAAATGACATTTTTACCTTTTCCCCAAATGCGTTCAATTTCAGTTTTTAAAGTTCCGTAGAAATTATCTCTATAGACTTCTTCCCATTCTAAAAACTCATCGTTCTTGATTCTGTTTTTAAAATCTTTAATATCTAAGAAGTAGTAATCTTTTCCGTGGATTTCATTTCCGCGTTTTTCTCTAGACGTTGCTGAAATAGAAAACTCTAAATTAAGCTCCTTCTGTTTGAGTAAATGTCTAACAATAGTTGTTTTTCCAGAACCAGAAGGTGCTGAAAACACTAGTAACTTTCCTCTATTTTTATTCTTTATTTCTGACACAAATTTGAATTAAATTAGGTTTATTAAAGTACGTTCAATAACTGTTCCTTAATTTTTTCGAGTTCGTCTTTCATTTGAACAACCAATTTTTGCATTGGTGCATAATTTGATTTCGAACCAATGGTGTTGATTTCCCTACCCATTTCTTGAGAGATAAAACCAAGTTTTTTACCATTAGAATCGTCAGATTGTAATGCTTTTTGAAAGTAGTCTAAGTGGTTTTTTAAACGCACTTTTTCTTCAGTGATATCAAATTTCTCAATGTAATACACGAGTTCTTGCTCAAATCGATTTTCATCAACCTTTTCTTTAATATCTGAAATACCTTTATTTAAACGTTCTCGAACACCATCAATACGATCAGGATCCATGGCAATAACCTCGTCGAGCAAATCTGAAATATTTTGAGCGCGAGACACAAATTCATCTTCAAGACTTTTCCCTTCGTCAACTCTATATTGTAGAATCTTTTCTAAACTACTGTCAATTTCTTTTGAAATTTGAGACCATTCGTTCTCATCCATTTCCTCACGTTCAGTAGTTAAAGCATCTGGAAGGCGAATCGCCATTTTTAGCAATTCGGTTTCATCACCATCAACAACATTTTTGAGTTGTTTGATGTATTGATTCACAACTGTTTTATTGATTTGGGTCGACGTTTCTTCGCCTGTGATTTCCATATATAATGAAAAATCTATTTTACCTCTCACCAATTTAGATGCAATGAGCTTTCTAATGCTTAGTTCCTTTTCACGATACAATGAAGGCATTCTTGTATTAAGATCTAAGTTTTTGCTGTTTAGCGATTTTACTTCTATCGATATTTTTTTGGTCGGAAGTTGTATTACAGATTTTCCGTAACCAGTCATTGATTGTATCATATGAGTTTTAAAAAAAAAGTTGAACAAAGGTAACGAAAATCATAACGTTATAATTCATGGTTGAGCATTATAAAAATTAATAACTTTGAAAACTTAAATGTGTACCATGTATAAAAAAGATTTTGAAATTCGTTGGAGTGATATTGATGCTAATGGCCATTTGGCAAATTCAGCCTATACAAACTTTATGAGCCATGCAAGAATGGGCTTTTTTATAGAGTATGGATTTTCGATGAACGAACTGGCTTCATTCAATATTGGACCAGTTGTATTTTTTGAACACACCTACTATTACAAAGAATCTTTTATAGGGAAACCAATAACTGTGAGTGTTGAAGTCTCTGGATTAAGTGAAGACGGAATGTTTTTTAAGTTTGAACATAATTTATATGATGAAAAAGGACAACACTTAGCAACGAGCGATATGTTAGGGTCTTGGATTGATTTAAAAACGCGCAAGCTTACTATATTGCCTGATGTTTTATTGAAACAGTCGGAATCCTTTCCGAAGACTGAACGCTTTAAGTTATTGACAAAAGAAGACACAAGAGTATCTGGAAAAGCACCTAAGAATTTAAGCTAATACTTTGGTTTTTTTAGTCACTAAATAGACACCTGAAAAGATGAATAACATAGCGATTAACTTTACAGGACTTACAGCATCAACTCCCATGACAATTGCAAAAACACCAGCAATAACAGGCTGTAAATAAATAAAAGTTCCAACAGTGGATGCTTTTAAAGAATTTAAAGCGAGAGGATTTAAAAGATAGGTTCCAAATGTTGCTCCAATAATCACAAATAATACTGAAAACCAAATGTATGGTGTAAATGTGTGCCATTGAATTTCTAAAGTTTCTTGATATCCGAAAGGTAGAGTCAAAATGATACCAAATAAAAACAGCCATTTTATAAATGTAAATGGATGATATTTTGCGGTTAGTCTTTTAATGATAATTACATATATACTGTAAGAGATGGCATTTATAAAAATACATAAATTACCTAATGCAACGTTGTCTCCAACTCTAGTAGAATCTCCTAGAGCTGTAAGCAAAATACCTCCAGAAAAAGCAATAACAATTCCGAAGACTTTCAATTTTGTTAACTTTTCATCAAGAAAGAAGATAGATAAAACCAGAATAATTACAGGTGTGATCGTCATAATTACTGAAGCATGAATAGGTGTTGTTAACTCTAAGCCTTTTAGAAATAGAAGCATATTTATACCAACACCAAAAACTGCGGCAAAGAATATGGTTACAAAATCTTTTGGTTCTATTTTCTGTTTTTTGAAAAAGAAACTAAATCCCCAAAATAAAATAGTTGCACCAATAACTCTTAATAGTACAAAAGCAAAGGACTGTATGAAGCCTTCATTTATAACGTTCTTAGCATAGGTGTAATTTAGTCCGTATAAAAGTTGAACTAAAAACACTGCAATAAGTGCAAATTTCCTACTATTCATTTGCGTGGATATAAGCCTTTGCAGCTTCTACAGTTTTAGCACTATTACCAATAAAAACTTGGTCATTGAACACAATAACAGGACGTTTTAAAAACGTATAATGATCTAAGATATAGTGTTTAAAATCAGCTTCGCTTAGGGTTTGATCTTTTAATCCCATTTCTTTGTAAAGCTTTGCTCTTTTGCTAAATAAGGCTTCGTAATTACCTGCCAATTCTTTAAGCTGTTCTATTTGCTTTACTGAAATCTCGTCAGATTTAATATCTTGAAAAATGAAATCATTAGGAAGGTCCAATGTTTTTATTATTCTATCACAAGTATTGCAAGTTTTAAGGTGATAAACTTTTTTCATGGCTTTAAGACTCTAGAAAGATGATGGTTTAATCAATGCAAGGTAATTAGATTTAAAAAGAAAATTAGTTACTTTTAACTAAAATTTATAAGCTCATGGATTATTTTGCTATTGCATCAATTTTAATAGTTTTATCGGCACTTTTCGGTTATATAAATGTTAGATTTTTAAAACTGCCAATTACCATTGGGCTCATGGTAATAACTATAGTTTTTACTATTATAATTGTCGCTATTGGTCAATTTGATGACACCTTGTATTTACGTGAAAAAGAATTGATTTCTCAAATAGACTTTGAAACTGTCCTATTAGATATAATGTTAAGTTTCTTGTTATTTGCTGGAGCTTTGCACACTAATTTTAATCAGCTAAAAATACAACGCGGACCAGTACTTGTCTTTGCTACTCTGGGAGTATTAGTTTCTACATTTTTGGTAGGGATTTTCATGTATTATATGTTTGGCCTTTTTGGCTTTCATATTAATTTTATTTACTGTTTATTATTTGGAGCATTAATATCTCCAACAGATCCGATTGCAGTACTTGGGATTTTAAAAAAGGCCAACGCTCCAAAAAAATTGGAAGCAAAAATCGTTGGCGAATCTTTATTTAACGATGGAGTAGGAGTTGTTATCTTTTTAACGATTTTTTCTATTGCTAAATCACCAAATGCAGCAATAGACGTTTCAGAAATAGTACAATTGTTTGGTATTGAAGTTCTGGGCGGAATTGGTCTTGGGCTCATTTTAGGCTATGTAACCTACAAACTATTAAAGTCAATTGACAATTATGAGGTTGAGGTTATCATTACGATTGCTACTGTTATGGGAGGAAGTTTGTTAGCACACAAATTACATATGTCTGCACCTTTAGCCATGGTTACTGCTGGACTTATTGTTGGCCATGATACGATTAGAAACTCTTCTATGTCTGAAATTACGGAGGCTTACGTGGATAAGTTTTGGGAATTGATAGATGTGCTTTTAAATACAGTTTTATTTGTTATGATTGGTATGGAAATGCTTGTTCTAAATTTTGAGCTTGATTATATTATTTCAGGATTAATAGCTGTACCATTAGTTCTATTTAGCAGATATTTGTCTTTATGGCTACCAATTAAGTTTTATGCAAAGAAACTTCAATTTGTCCCTAATACTAATTTGATTATGACTTGGGGAGGTTTACGAGGTGGAATATCTATTGCGTTAGCATTAAGTTTAACTCAAGAAATGCATCGTGAATTATTTTTAGTAATTACTTACATTATAGTTGTAGTGTCAATAATTGGTCAAGGTTTAACTGTTGAACCGATTATAAAAAGATTGACAAAAAATGCAGATTAGTTAATGTTCAGTAACGAGTTAACTTCATTAAAAGGGATTGTAAATTCTATGATACCTTGAGAGTAGGATGCGATTTCGTATGGATTGTATAAAATGATTAAGCCTTCATCACTATAACCAATACTTTCGGGTAATTGAAAATCTTTTCCGAAGAAAAAATCTTCTATAGGTTCATCTGAATTTGATTTAACTTCTTCTTTTAGCTTGTTTTCAATAACATTTGAAAGCCCTACAGTATTATTAATGAGTTCAGTTTTAGAATATAATTCACCTGATTGTGGATTGAAGTTAAAGAACTTTATATTGGTATTACCATGAGCTCCACCTGTATCTAAATACGAATTTATAGCAATACTAATAACTTCGGGAGAACGATAAGTAACTTCACCATCAATAAAGGCTTCCCATTTTTGAGAGCTATCAGGAAAATCGTTTTTAAAGTTTTTATATTCAGTATTGAAACGTTCGACAGCATCATTAATTGAAAGATTAGTTAAAGAATCTTCACTTAAGTTAGTTTGACTTACAATGTAATTTTTAATGGTATTATTTATGAGTTCTGAAACTACTTTACTACCATCAGCTTTTGGATAGTTTATAGATATTTCAGCATCTTTGGATGCTTCAATGTTTTCTTCTAAGAAATCAATTTTCACCTCTTCATTACAGGAAAAAAGAAAACTTAAAGCGACAACTAAAAGGATTTTTTTTTTCAAAACTTGGTACAATCTGTTAAACATTCAATAAAGGTATTACATACATTTGAATACAACGAATTAAAGTTTTAATTTGTTGCACATTGCAATAAATTGAAATGATTTTTGCCTTTCAACGACTTAAGATTTTCTAAAAGTAAGACTATGAAATTTAATACAAAAACAATACATGGAGGACAAGAGGACGATCCAGCTTATGGAAGTGTAATGCCTCCAATTTATCAAACATCAACTTACGCACAATCTACACCTGGAGGTCATAAAGGGTATGAATATTCTAGAACGCATAATCCAACTAGAAATGCTTTAGAAAATGCTTTTGCAAGTATTGAAAATGGAAACCATGGATTAGCATTTGGTTCTGGTTTAGCTGCCATTGATGCCGTTATAAAGCTATTACAACTAGGAGATGAAGTAATTTCAACCAATGATTTATATGGTGGTTCGTATCGATTGTTTACAAGTATATTTAAGAAGTTTGGTATTATATTTCATTTTATAGGCATGGAGAATGCTTCCAATATTGAAAACTATATCAATGAAAATACCAAATTGATCTGGGTTGAGACACCAACAAATCCGATGATGAATATTATTGATGTTAAAGCCACTGCATCAATTGCTAAAAAGCATAATATCTTGTTAGCTGTTGATAATACTTTTGCAACACCTTATTTACAAAGACCCTTAGATTTAGGTGCAGATATCGTTATGCACTCGGCTACCAAGTATTTGGGTGGACATAGTGATTTGGTTATGGGAGCGCTAATTGTTAAGGATAAGGATTTGGCAGATCGTTTATATTTTATTCAAAATGCAAGTGGAGCAGTATGTGGTCCTCAAGATAGTTTTTTAGCATTGAGAGGAATTAAAACCTTGCATATTAGAATGCAACGTCATTGTGAAAATGGAAAAGCTGTTGCAGAATTTTTAGCGAGTCATCCAAAAATTGAGAAGGTCTACTGGCCTGGTTTTGAAAGTCATCCGAATCATGATATTGCAAAAGAGCAAATGACTGATTTCGGAGGTATGGTTTCTTTTACAACGAATGGAAATAACTATGAAGAGGCAATAAAGATCATAGAAGGCCTAAAGATATTTACCCTGGCTGAGTCATTAGGTGGTGTAGAATCGTTAGCTGGACATCCAGCGAGTATGACACATGCAAGTATTCCTAAAGAAGAAAGAGAGAAAACGGGAGTTGTTGATTCTCTAATTAGATTGAGTGTTGGTATTGAAGATGAAGATGATTTAATTGCAGATTTAAAACAAGCAATTGATGATTAGAGAAAAGGAATAGTCGCAAATAAAAAAGACCAAGTTTTTAACTTGGTCTTTTTTATTATATGTGCTTATATTTTAATCTAAATAGTAAATGTATCCAAAATTTAACCATACTAACCAATCATTAGCTTTGTTGGAATCTAAATTATGGTCTAATCCGTCTACGTCATTATTAAAAAAGTATTGCCATCTTAAATCAATCATTAAATCAGAAAGGATAGTTAACTTATATCTTGTACCAACACTTCCAACTACTGACCATGTTGTGCCGCTTCCATCAAATAAAAAGGGATCTTCCTGGAAATTAGGATCAGTTGCATTAACCCAACCTCCGAAAAAGTTATTCTCGTTGTTTATGTTGCCATCACCAAAGGAAGTCTCTACTTCAGGATTGTAAGACGTGAAATGCACACCTAAACTAACAAATGGTGCGAATGAATAACTAAACGCTTGAAACGAACGAATACTTTTAGGGAAAAATTCTATTTGTGTACCAATATCAAAATTATTTGAAACTCCAGAATGTTGGCGCAATTTTTCGTAGTTTATATTAGTAGACGCTCGATCAACCCACTCTCCAAAATGGTTTAATTTGGTTTTATTCCAAGAGATTTCATTTCTTAACTTAAAGTGGTCATTAAAGAAGGTGTCTGTAGAATAACAGTTACAATCTGCTCGGTAAGCAAAATTAATATAATGAACTATACCTATTCCAATACCAGTATTACCAGAGTTAGTTTCAAAATCACTACGAACTCCAAAATCTGATTGAAAGGCTACAGGGCCAGCTATAATACCTATTTCGTGCGAAAAGCCGAGTTGAGCATTCGCTTCATTGATACCCATTATTAAAACGAATACAAATGTTAATTGTTTAAAATTAAGCGTCATAGGATCTAAATTACCAAGGGCATATTTGTTAACAAATATATAAAAACTGACCTAACTACCAAACAAAAGTAGTTCCTCTTGTAGTTTTTATATTAGATTATAATTATTTTGTCAATCTCATACTGAGAATATAAATATATATATACGTAAATTTTAAAGATAATGTATATTTGTGCTACTAAAATGAACATTGATTATTAATAATTTAATAGATGAAAGATAAAATTGAAACTTTTTTAAATCTTGTTACGGAAAAAAACGGTCATGAAACCGAATTCTTACAAGCAGTGCATGAAGTTGCAGAAACAGTAATTCCTTTTATTGAAGTTAATCCTAAATATCAAGGGAAAATGCTATTAGAGCGTATGGTAGAGCCAGAACGCACAATTATTTTTAGAGTACCTTGGATAGATGATCAAGGGAATACTCAGGTAAATAGAGGTTTTAGAGTTGAATTTAACTCTGCTATTGGCCCTTATAAAGGAGGATTGCGTTTTCATCCTTCTGTAAATCTAAGTATCCTTAAATTTTTAGGATTTGAACAAGTTTTCAAGAATTCTCTAACAACTCTTCCAATGGGAGGGGGAAAAGGAGGTTCTGACTTTAATCCTAAAGGAAAAAGTGATATTGAAGTGATGCGTTTTTGCCAGTCGTTTATGACCGAATTGTTTAGACACATTGGTGCAAATACAGATGTTCCTGCTGGAGACATTGGTGTTGGTGGAAGAGAAATAGGATATATGTTTGGTCAGTATAAAAGATTGCAAAATGAATTTACTGGAATTTTAACAGGTAAAGGAATGTCTTACGGCGGATCTTTAATACGACCTGAAGCAACTGGCTATGGCTGTGTTTACTTTGCACAGAATATGCTAAAAACAAAAAACGATTCTATCGATGGTAAAACAGTTGTAATTTCTGGTTCTGGAAATGTAGCTCAATATGCTTGTGAGAAAATCACACAATTAGGCGGAAAAGTACTTACACTGTCTGACTCTGGTGGATATATTCATGATGCTGATGGTATAGATGCTGATAAATTAGCATTTATAATGAATCTTAAGAATGTTAAACGTGGAAGAATCAGTGAGTATGTTAATCAATATTCATCTGCTATATATCATGCGGGAGAAAGACCATGGTCTGTAAATTGTGATATTGCTTTACCATGTGCAACACAAAATGAATTGAATGGAAATGAAGCTCAAGCTTTAATTAATAATAATGTTATTGCTGTAGCTGAAGGCGCAAATATGCCTACTACTCCAGAAGCTATTGAAGCTTTTCAAAATGCTAAAATATTGTTTGCTCCAGGTAAAGCATCAAATGCTGGAGGAGTTGCTACTTCAGGCTTGGAAATGAGTCAAAATTCATTACGTATGAATTGGACACGAGAAGAAGTTGATGCCAAACTCCTCAAAATCATGGATGATATTCATCAATCATGTGTAACTTATGGAACAAATGATGATGGTTATGTTGATTATGTAAAAGGAGCAAATGTCGCTGGTTTTGTAAAAGTCGCTGATGCGATGTTAGATCAAGGTGTTGTATAAACTTTTGAAATAAACTTTAAAAGCTCTCAATAATTAATTGAGAGCTTTTTTTATGATATAATGTATGATTATTTAAATTAAATCGTTACTTATAAATATATTTGATTTTTATTTTTATGAAACGAATACTTATAACTTTAGTTACTTTTTCTTGTTCATTATTTGTTAATGCACAAGACTTTTCAAGTTTATGGGAAGGACACTTTTCTTATCTTAATATTATAGACTTTTCAAGTAGTGAGGACGTTTTATATGCTGCCTCTGAGAATGCCGTTTTTACATTCGATTATGACACCAATGAAATCAATAAAATAAGCACGATTGAAGGATTGTCAGGTGGTAAAATATCTAGCGTATATTACAGTGATATTAATGATATATTGGTTATCGGTTACGATACAGGTTTGATAGATATTGTTTTAAGCGATAATGAAGTATTAACTATAATAGATATTTTAAATAAGGTAACTATACCACCAGACAAGAAAAACATCAATCACTTTTATGAAAACCAAGGGCTGCTTTATATCTCTACAAATTATGGAATATCGGTTTATGATCTGGAGCGATTAGAATTTGGAGACACTTATTTTATTGGTAATGGAGGTTCTCAAATAATAATTAACCAAACAACTGTTTATGATGGTTTTCTTTATGCAGCATGTAGTAATGGTAATGGAATAAAAAAAGCAGATTTGTTAAATCCTAATCTTATTGATTTCAATCAATGGGAAACCATTAGATCAGGAAATTTCAAATTCATTGAAAACGTTGATGATAAAATATTTGCTATAGGATTTAATAGAGCTATTGTAGATGTACTTGTAAATCCGTTTATTCCGATATTTCAATACCCTTTATTACCTGCAGACATGAGAAATAATGGGTCAAACCTAATAATTACTACTGCAAATACAGTTTATATTTATGACGGATTATTTAATTTAACCAATACAATTGATAATGATCCTGACTTAGGGATTCAGTTCACAGCAGGCTTAACAAATAACCAAAATGAAATATTTATTGGGACTTCAGGTATCGTTAATGATGGAAAACCAGGACGAGGAGTGATAAAGACATCATTTATCAACACAGATACATTTGAAGAGATATATCCAGATGGTCCACTAAGTAATAATGTGTTTGCCATTAAAACACCTCCAAACGAAATTTGGACTGTTTTCGGTGGGTACTCTAGAACTTTTAATCCTGATGAAGGTATAAGAAAAACAGGAATCAGTCACTATAAAAATGAAGAGTGGATAAATACACCTTACGATACAATTGCGGAAACCATTACTAATCCAGTTTTTTTATCGCATATAGCAGTAAATCCATTTAATTCTAATCAAGTTTTCATTAGCTCGTATGGGTCTGGACTAATTGAAATAAATGATGATGTTCCTACCATACTTTATAACCAAGACAACAGCACTATTACACCTTTCACAGGTAATGCTCATTTTAATACAGCTCTTACTTTTGACCAAAACGGTGTGTTATGGTTGATGAATGGACGTAATCAAAGACCATTAAATAGGTTTGAAAATGGCCAGTGGACTTCTTACGATTTTACATCAATAATTCCAGTACCTCCTTTTAGTAGTAATATAGGCTATTCATCTATAGTTACTGATAATCAAAATAATAAATTCATAGGGTCATTTTCTTTTGGAGTAGTAGGCTTCAATGAAAATGGAGGAAGTGACCTATTAAGTTTTGCAGATGGTGAAGTGAACAATTTCCCTTCACCTTATGTTAAATCTTTAGCTCTCGATAACAATGGTCAACTTTGGATTGGAACAGAAAAAGGGTTAAGAATATTATTTAATCCATCCAATTTTTTTACTGACCCATTTGTCAATAATATAGTTATTTTAGAAGAAGGTATTCCTAAAGAATTGCTTTCAAATCAATTAGTAACATCTATTGCTGTTGATGGTTCAAATAACAAATGGGTAGGTACTTCAGATTCTGGATTATTTTATTTTTCACCAGACGGACAAGAAACAATTTTTCATTTTACTCCAGAGAATTCACCATTACCAACGAATAATATAAACGACATATCTATTGACCCAACAACAGGAAGAGTTTATATTGCTACACCTTATGGATTACTATCATTTTCTTCAGGAGGAACAAAACCTGAAGAAACTCTAGAAGAAGCCTATGTATACCCAAATCCTGTTCGACCAGAATATAATATTCTTGGATCAAATAATCTAAATGATATAAATAACGGAGTAAAAATCTCCAACCTAACAGAGAATGTAAATATAAAAATAACAGATATAGAAGGTAATCTTGTTGCAGAAGCACAATCTAGAGTAAATCAAAGATCATCAAGTGCTAATTATAATTTTGCAATAGATGGAGGAACAGCGATTTGGAATGGTAAAAATCTAGGGAATAATGTGGTAGCTAGTGGAGTTTACCTCATTTTTATTTCTGATTTAGACTCTTTTGAAACTAAAATATTAAAACTACTTATTGTAAGATAATTATATTGCATATCTATTATGCTCAACAAAAACAAAGCTATTGTTATTTCTAAAATAAGATATCGTGATAATGATCTTATTGCCAAATGTTTTACAAAACAAAAAGGTCTTGTTTCATATTTGATTCGTGGTGCATTAAAAAATAATAAAGGAAAATCTAAAGCAGTCTATTTTCAATTATTATCACAGCTCCAAATTGAAGAGAATTTCAAAGCTAATCAATCACTTCAATATATTAAAGAAGTCAAAATTGACTATATATATAGGAGTGTTCATACAAATGTTTTTAAGAGTTCTATCGCCATGTTTTTGGCAGAAATACTATCTACAGTTTTAATTGAAGAGGAGCAAAACCTCCAACTTTATGAATATCTAGAAGTCACATTTAAATGGCTCGATTATCAAGATGAATTTTCTAATTTTCATCTATTATTTTTACTGAATCTAACCCAGTATCTTGGCTTTTATCCTGAAAACACAAATAGTGATGCGCTTTATTTTAACCTTTCAAATGGATTATTTGAAAATCAAAAATCAAACGTATATTCTGTTTCAGGTGAGAATTTAATGCTTCTAAAAAGGTTGTTAGGCATAAAGTTTGATGAGTTAAAAACAATCAAGATAAGTTCGAAACAAAGACAATCATTTTTAACCATGTTATTGTTATATTTTGAATTACATTTGGGCAGTTTTAAAAAACCAAAATCTCTACAAGTATTTAACCAAGTATTCAATTAGAAATATCTTTGCTTTTTATGAAGTTAATTAATGCACTAGTTATTTGTTTATGCGCTGTTATTAGCGCTCATGCTCAGGACATTAAAGTGCTTGATCAAGAGACACAAATACCAGTAGTTGGAGTTACTATCTATAATTCTAAAAAGGATAAATCAGCTATTACCGATATTGATGGTAAAGCTAATTTAGATCAATTTGACACGAATGAAACGGTTTATTTTCAAAATATACTTTATGTAAAATATGGGGCTAAAAAGTCGGCAATAATAAAAAACAATAACGTTGTTTTTTTAGTGCCAAAAATAGAAGGTTTAGATCAAGTGGTGATTTCTGCATCAAAGTTCGAACAAAGCAAGCGCGATATTCCTCAAACTATAGTTAATATTAATTCTGCAGACATTCAGTTTGCAAATCCACAAACCAGTGCGGATTTACTTGAAGGTACTGGGAACGTATATATTCAAAAAAGTCAATTAGGAGGAGGTAGTCCAATTATTAGAGGTTTTTCTACCAATCGACTATTAATAACTGTTGATGGTGTTAGAATGAATAATGCCATATTTAGAAGTGGAAATTCACAGAGCGTTATATCTATTGATCCTTTTACTATTCAAAATACAGAAATTACCTTAGGTGCAGGTTCTGTTGTTTATGGAAGTGATGCAATAGGAGGTGTTATGAGTTTTTATACTCAAAAACCGCAATTGTCTTATAAAGACTCCTTGTACTTTAATGCGAATGCTGTTGCAAGATATGCTACAGCTAATAAAGAAAAAACAGGTCATTTAGACTTTAACTTCGGATTAAAAAAATGGGCCTTTTTAAGTAGTATAAGTTATACCGATTTTGATGATTTGAGAATGGGTAAACATGGTCCTGACGAGTATTTAAGACCAGAATATGTAGAAACGGTAAATGGTGAAGATGTTATTGTTCAAAATGATAACCCTAGAATTCAAGTGCCAACCGGTTATGATCAAATTAATTTCCTTCAAAAAGTACGATATGAACCTAAAGAAAATATAAGTTTTGATTTAGGATTGTACTATACAACAACATCATCGTATTCAAGATATGATAGATTACTTAGATACAGAGATGATGAATTACGTTCTGCTGAATGGAATTATGGACCACAACGTTGGTTTATGGGTAATTTTCAAGTGACAAAGCTAAGTAGTAGTTCTAATCTGTATGATAAAATTCAGGCCACAGTTGCATACCAAAACTTTCAGGAGAGTAGATTTGATCGTGATTTTCAATCTAGTTTAAGAAGCATTCGGGAAGAGGCTGTAGATTCATATTCTTTTAACCTTGATTTAGAAAAAGACATAAGTGATAAAAGCACTGTTTTTTATGGTTTGGAATATGTTTATAATAAAGTGAAGTCAGTTGGGTTTACAGAAAACATTACTACAAATGAAAGTGCTTCAACAGTCTCAAGATATCCAAATGGCTCTGACTGGCAATCTATTGCTGCTTATGCAAGCTTTAAATACAAGCCTAATCCTAAGTTTGTATTTCAATCAGGCTTGAGATATAATTATGTTCTAGCTAATGCTGATTTTACTGAAAACAATGTGTTTTTAAATCTCCCTTTTGATAGTTCAAAAATTGATACTGGAGCCTTAACTGGTACTGCCGGAATAAGTTGGATTCCAAATGAAATGATACAATGGAAATTTAATGCTTCAACAGCATTTAGAGCGCCCAATATTGACGACATTGGTAAAGTTTTTGATTCTGAACCAGGCTCTGTTGTTGTGCCTAATCAAAACTTAAAAGCGGAATATGCGTATGGAGCAGAACTTGGTCTAAAACTTAATTTTGATAATGTGTGTATTGTTGATATGGCCACTTATTATACGTTTTTAGATAATGCATTAGTACGAAGTGACTTTACATTAAATGGTGATTCTCAAATAATATATGATGGCGAGTTAAGTGACGTTCAAGCTATACAGAATGCATCCAAAGAGCGAATCTATGGTTTTGAAGCCGGAATTCAATTTAAATTTTCTAACAACTTGAAACTTGTATCTCAATACAATGTAATTGGAGGTGTTCAAGAAAATAATGGATTAGAGCTTCCGGTAAGACATGTTGCGCCAAACTTTGGTAACACACATGTTGTTTGGCAGAAAAATAAACTTCAGATTGATGCGTTTTTAGAATATAATGACGAATTATCATTTGATCAATTAGCACCATCAGAGCAGTCTAAAGAATTTATTTATGCTTTAGACAGTAATGGAAATCCATATTCGCCTTCATGGTATACTCTAAATTTAAGAACGCAATATCAAATATCTAAATCGACTACTATTACAGCTGCTTTAGAAAATATAACTGACCAACGATACCTAACATATTCTTCTGGTATTACTGCTCCAGGAAGAAACCTAATCGTGTCTTTAAAGTACAGTTTGTGATACAAAAAAGACCTCAAACAGAGTGGAAGCCTTTACAAGTGTTTTTTATAAAAATCAGTTACGTTTAATAGCGCGTTTAGTTATCGTTTGACCATTAGATAAGGTTACTTTAGCTATATATGCTGTCTGACTTAAATTATTTAACTCAAATGTTTCAGTTGAATTATTACCTTGAAGGCTATAAAGTGTTCTTCCTAAAAGATCAATAATCTCAATAGTGTTAATTGTCAAATTGTTACCAACTGAAAATTTCACACTACCGCTTTGTAATTCAATAATAGATAGCTCGTTTGGACTAATTTCATTTTCTCCAATTGATAAAGCATCTTCCGTTTGGAAAATAATTTCAAATCGATCTGAGAAATTCCCATCTTCCGTTGTAAATGTATAATCAGAATTAGTTAAACTATGTACTGTATTTAGAAGATTATCCCTTAAATATACAGTAACATCGTTTAGGATGCCTTCGGTTTCATATAGAGAAATAGTTAAACCTCCTAAAATTCCAGAGTCATAACCTAATGGAATAACATCCTCTATAGTAAATGGTGGTCTTCCTTGAATACCATATTTATATAAGTTTGTTGCATCTTTTGAATAAAAGTCAATATAATTAGAGCCTTCTAAGCGAATACCATCATAAAGCCTATCTTTTCCTAATGTTCCATCTTCCATATATCCAATTAATATTTGGCTGAATGCACCATCGGAATTAGTCATATTGATCCACATTCTATCTTTTTCGGTATCAGTAGAAGAGGTAGATTGAGTAGATGAATTGGATTCCGAATTTCTAAAGAAGTCAGAATTGATGTGATTTCTGTTACGCATAGCATTCGTAAATTCCACTGTACCGGCAGTTATAGCATCAATAAAAAAGCCTTGTCCGGAAGCGATATAACCGGTTGGGATACTACTAACTATAGTTCCAGTTGAAGCTGATCCAACACCTGTACCAACACCACCAACAAGATTATACATGGCATAATCATTAGAATTAAAATTGTAAGCGTCAGGGCCAGGATTAGAAATTGAAATATCATCTTCATGCGTCCATAGATATACTGTGCCACTTAAATTGATATTATGAACAATAAATTCATCAGCATAAATTGCAGAAGGATATGGATTACCTAAAAGATTCCAGTCATCAGTTGTATCGGCAGCATTTTGACTTAATGCGACAGTAACAGGAATAATACCTGTATTTAACCTTCCATTAAATGTGATGCTACGAAAATGTGAACCTGAACCATCACTCATTGCTGCATATCCAATACCACTTGACATAGATGAATAATGCTGAGTCCAAGAATTTTGATCGTCATCAAAGCTATCTGCATTTAAATCCGAGAATTGAGACGTGTCAAAGCTATATATTCTATTTGTATGGAATCCAGTTAGGACTGTTTGGGCAGCAGTGGCAGAAACAGAATAATCTACAGGAGAAGACCAATACGTATAATCGTAAGTTTCCATTTCTGTAGTGGTTTTGTGAACGTTTGTAGTACCATTATTAGTGACAGTCCCAGCATCATCAACCATTACTAAAGAACCTTCAGTTTCAATGTCTAATATTCCATTTACGATGAGATCATAATTTACTTCTACATAGTTGTTATTTCTAATATTTAAAGTGCCAGAAGCTATAGTAAGCCTACATGCGCTAAAACTACCATAGGTTACTGTGTCATAACTATTGTTTAGGATTGCAATTGTATAAATATCAGGTGTACCATTGTCCCATGTGTTAGATACTGTCCAAGTTGTTGTTGGAATATTTAGCTTTGCTGCACTAGAGGCAATACCACAGGCACCATCTTCTGTGACTAAACAATAAAATTGATAACCATCATATGACTCAAATGGACCAGTTAAAGTTAAAGTGTCTGTATTGATACCAGATATAAGACTAAGTAAAGGAAATGCAGCTCCAGTAACAACTTCCCAATCTAAATCAGTATCATTACCTTCATTGTAATACCATTGGTATGTTAATGCGTTACTACCATCATTTGGAGATGCTTGGACTTCAAATTCGGCAGAATCACCACATTCTGTAAAATCAACTGGGCCTACAATGGTTGGTCTATCTATAACTTGAACATAGTTAAAATCCCCTAAATTACCTGTAGTTTCTGAATTAGTATGCGTCCAATCTGTAGGTGTTGTGCTTGGACCAGATGTAGTAACACTTCTTGTTGCTGTATAACCAACAATGTTATTTGGAACGATGTAGACATCGATCAAGGTCGTTGCATTATATAGATGTAATATATCATCTCCATTAATGCCAGCAAAACCAATAACAGTTGTGAAGTCAAAATCTGGGGTAACTATATTTGCATCAGTACTGATTCTACCAAATATAACCTCGCCATCATCTATAGAAGCTTGTGAAGTTGGAAAATAATAATCTGTATAAAAATCATCTGCAAGATCTTGAGCGTTACCATAACGTCTGATGTAATAACTCGATAAATCAATAGTGTTACCAGTACCATTATATACTTCAATATATCCTAAACTAAATCCATCTTGATCATAAACTTCAGACATAATCAATTCTGTAAGACCACAATTTGAATTATTAGAAGTTAAAATAAAATCTAAGGAGATTGTAAAACAAGATCCTTCAGTAATAGTAAAAGGTCCTGAATTCGTGATATTTGGTATTTTAACTACAAGTTCTGTTGCAGTTGCTGAAATAACCGTAGCTGGTAAACCTCCAATACTTACTATTGAAGCTGCTGAAAAACCATTCCCAGTAATAGTAACTTCTGTTCCAACAGGTCCATCTAAAGGCGCAAAACTTGAGACGCTAATTGTAAGGGATGAACACACACCTGTGCCTTTTATATTGAACTCATAAGGATCTTCATAAGAGTCGGGGTCATCAGAATCAATTGAGACAACAGCCGTTCGGTCACCTGTTCCTGAAGGATTAAAAGTGACATCAAACGTTTCAAATGAACTAACTGCAACTGTAGCTGGAATATTAGACACTGTAAAATCACCTAGATTTGCTCCTGAAAGTGTAATAGAATTAATGTTCAATACCTCAGCTCCAGTATTTTGAATTCTATAGGATTTTGTTTGAGGAGTAACACTGCCAATTGCTGTTGCAATAAAAAGGGTATTATTAAATCCAACAGGAATATTAGACCCATTACCAGCGATATCTGGAAATGTCCCAACATTACCTTCTACATTAATATCTGGAAATAAGCATGAAGGTGTCAATGTGTTAATTCTTGGAGAACCACCATTAATAACACCTTGCCAGTTAGCAACCGTGTCTGAATTGTCAAGTGTAGCATCAACAACATGAAATGAACTTCCCAAACCATCAGTATCAGCATTATCAAAATCATCATAAAAAACTGAGTCTATGGGAATGCTCGTTGGAGATTCTAAAGTAATAGTGGCTTGAGTATTTGGTAAGACGTTTGTATTGCCAATTGGATTTGAATAATCTGGAGGGAAAATACATTCAGGAGCAGGAGATGTGACTAAATGACCTAAAATAATTGTAATACAACTATTTGCAAGAATGGAAGTACTTGAAGGAAATGTAAAACGAGGTGTCCCATTGACATCTATTACATAATTACTAACATCTTGAGCTGTACCATTGAGGTTACATATTTCTATCCATTCATAATCATCACTACCTGGAGTGTTATACATGATTTCAGTAATTACCACATCAGCAACTGGGGCAGTAACTTCACCACTAACATTAATAGTTGGAGTACTACTAAGCCCAGTAGTACCATTAGTGATATTTAAAGTTGTACTATAGGGATTGACCAATAAACCAGATATTAACCGTGTGAAAATTGTTGTAGTGCCGTTTAAAGTTCCAGCTGGTACATTTACAGCGCTACCATAACCACCAACTGCAGTTAATGATACTTCAAAATTTGTAGAATTAGAAGTAATAGTTGTGGTACTTGCTACATCTAATAAGTCACCAGTAATATCAAAATTATCGACAGCTGGTCCAGCTCCTAAAGCATAATCTAAATTTGTTACGTTTGTAGTAGATGCTGTAATTGTTGGAGTTGGAGTAATAAAAACACCCCAAATTTCAATGTTGTCAATGGCAATATCTTCATCACCATCATTTAAGCCGTTAAATTCTATTTGTAAATCTAGGTCTGCACCAGTGCCAGAAATATTTGCAGTAAACTGAGTAAAAGTATCCGTTAAAACGGTACTATTACCACTTCCATTGAAATTTGTATCTAATCGAGGTTCTGTATTTGTTCCACCACCAGTAGCTTCTATCCATAAAATATTTTGAGAGGCAGCAGAATCAACTGAACCTGTTATGTGCATATAAGAATTCCCATCCCAATCTTGGTTACCACCTTCATCATCTTCAGCAATATGAATTCGTAACTGTAAACTACTATAATTAGTGATGTCAATGTTATTAAAATTTAGAGTTAGATTACTTGGGCCTCCATCTCCATTCGTATCATGAACAGCAAAAAAATAGGTGCCTTGCTGGTTAATAAAAACCATTTGAGATCCATCAATGTTTGTAGTTCCATCTGTTCTAACAAAGTAATCCTCAAATCCATCAGTGAATTCAGAAACGCTAGTTGTGTATCCACCTGCAGTTTCAAATGTAAGTTCATCAATTTTTGTTTGTCCATGAGAAGACAAAATCGCACATAAGAATGTAATTACGATAAGGGCGTAATTTATTTTCATAGGGATAATCAATTAATTACCATAAAGGCAAGCTAGCAAATTTAAGCAAAAATAGTTAAAAATGAGCGGTTTAAGTCAAGATATTTATTAACAAAATGTTATATTTTTGTGATATGATTCTCAAAAAAACATATACAGTAGATGAAGCAAAAAAACGATTGGAGCATTATTGTGCATACCAAGAACGTTGCCATAAAGAGGTTAATCAAAAATTGTACGAGATGAAGATAATTCCTGAGGCAAGAGATCGAATTATCGTTCATTTACTTCAACATAATTTTTTAAATGAAGAACGTTACGCCAAAGCTTTTGTTCGTGGAAAATTCAGAATAAAAAAATGGGGAAAACAAAGATTACAGTTAGAATTGAAACGAAAAGATATTAACAAAACAATTATTACAATAGCTCTAAAAGAAATTGATACTGACGAATATTTCAATACATTTAATGAACTAGCTGAAAAAAGGTTGGGAATGATAAAAGAAACTAATTCTCAAAAAAAGCGAAAAAAATTAGCAGATTACTTGTTTTACAGAGGCTGGGAAAGTCATTTGGTTTACGATAAGATTCGTGAATTAATTCCATAAAAAAAGCACCTATTATTAAAAGGTGCTTTTTGCATTTTGAGTTTTCTTCTTACAAGCTGAAAGTAGCTCCAATATTGACTGTGAATTGGTTATGAATGTAATAACTAACTTCTGATTTGTCATTACTATACTTTGCTAAAGGGAAATTCGCTTCAGTAAAGACTCCAAAACCATCAGAAAAGAAATAACGTGCTCCTATATGACCACCAAAGTTTTTTAAACTAAGACTTAGTCCAGGATAAACGTCAAAATTTTCATCAACATTAATCACGTTACCTAAATTAGCATTAAATCTCGCTTTTAAATCAAAACGGTCACCAAAATCAGCATCTAATCGACTGTCAACACCTAAGGCATAGGTTGAAGACACTCCTACAGAAATGTTTTCTCCTAAACCATAATCGTAGCTTACATTAATACCCGTAGCTTCATCTTGAAAGTTTGCACCAATTTGAAATTTTTGATCTCCTTTTCCTTTAAATGCTTGTGCATTTACTAAAGAGATCGATACTAATGCGATAATAAAAAATAATTTTTTCATAGTTTTTGTCTAAAAATTGAGTTTGCAAATATATACAAGTTTTTAATACTGAAGTGTTTCTACTAAAAACTCTTATTTGTTCTAGAAATAGCTTGTTCGTTTTTCCAGTCTATCCATTTTTGGCCTTTGATTTTTCTCATTAGATTATCAAAATGACGCATGAATAGAACATTGTAAACTGCCTTTCCTAAATTTTTTGGACGCCTTGCAATAGCACGTAAACTCATTGAAAAACCTGGAGTTAAGTATTTCATATAATGCCAATAACCTTCAGGCATATATAATACTTCGCCATGATTTAATTTACACTGCCATCCTTTAGCATGTTTTAGTGCTGGCCACTTCGTGAAATCTGGATTTAAAAAATCGATATCTTCTCTTGTGATTAAGGAGTGTGGAATTTTATATAAATAGTCATTTTGCTTTTGATCAAACAAAACACACAATTTTTCTCCCTCAAAATGAAAATGAAAGATGTTAGCAAAATCTATGTCATAATGCATAAACGTGTGTGAATTTTGACCACCAAAAAACAGCATTGGCAGGCTCTTCATTAGTTTTAAACCAAAATCCGGATATTTAAAATCATGTTGTAATTGAGGAATTTCCTTTAAGATATTCCAAAGAAATATACGATACTTTGTCGGTTCATTTTTGAGAAGATCAACGTATTCACTCATTTTCATTTGAGCATGTGGATCGTTAAAACCGTCCTTATAATCAACATGTCTGTCATCATATAAAGGCACAGTTTTGTCACCAGCAATTTCTTTTATATAGTCAAGACTCCATTTATTGTAAGCGGGCCAATCTTCAATATAACGTTCGATTACCACAGGTTTTTGTGGTTTAAGATAGTTTGTTATAAATTCCTCTTTGGAGATGTTTTTCACACGAGGAATGTCTTGAAGATTCAGTGTTGACATCAGAAAATGATAATGTTCAAAGTTAAGAAAACGTTACGAAACGAAATAAATTGTTTGTTAAAGTTTAGTTTTCCAATAATGAAATTGATTAGTTTTAAATTGGTTAATTGTCTTTTTTAATTTTGTATTTGCGCGAATTTGAAACAATCAATAGGTAAGGTAAACCAATTATAAGTGCTCCGAAAAGCACATAAGTTTCAATTTCAGGGTATTCAGTCCATTTGGAAATGAGATAACCTAAAATCATAATAAAAGACATTCCAAACATTGTATTTCTAAAGACGCTAGCTATTCCGTCAATGTCATATTGCTTCTGTTCTTTTTCTGACATAGTATTATAACCTGCTATCAAAAAATACATCTTACCATATTTTATTGCTATACCTAGTATGATAAGGATAATGGAGACAACAATTATCATAATTACTTAAGAGCTTTCGCTTTTTGCTTTGCATCTAAATTACGTTCAATAGTATGCTCTGGTCTCGACCATTTTGGTTTTTCACCTAATGGTTCATATTGAGAATCTTTAGCTTCTACTGTTTCTGGTTGCATTTTTTTAATGAATGGTTTTTGTGGATTTAAACCTAGAAGTTTAAACATTTCCATGTCTTCATTTACATCAGGATTTGGTGTTGTTAGTAGTTTGTCACCAGCAAAAATAGAATTTGCTCCAGCAAAGAAACACATAGCTTGACCTTCTCTAGTCATTTCAGTTCTTCCAGCACTAAGTCGTACTTGAGTTTCTGGCATCACTATTCTTGTTGTGGCAACCATTCTTACCATATCCCAAATAGAAACTGGTTTTTCTTCTTCTAAAGGTGTGCCTTCAACTGCCACTAAAGCATTGATTGGAACTGACTCTGGTTGTGGGTTTAAAGTTGAAAGAGCTACTAACATTCCAGCTCTATCTTCAATTTTTTCTCCCATGCCAATAATACCACCAGAGCAAACCGTTACGTTGGTTTTACGAACATTATCAATAGTCTCTAAACGGTCTTCATAACCACGTGTGGAAATAACTTCTTTATAATATTCTTCGGAAGAATCTAAGTTGTGATTATAAGCATATAAACCAGCTTCGGCAAGACGCTGTGCCTGGTTTTCGGTAATCATGCCTAAAGTACAGCATACTTCCATGTCTAGTTTATTGATGGTTCTTACCATTTCTAAAACTTGATCAAATTCTTCACCATCTTTTACATTTCTCCATGCGGCTCCCATACAAACTCGAGAACTTCCTGAAGATTTTGCTCTTAAGGCTTGAGCTTTCACATGTTGAACTGTCATAAGATCATTACCTTCAATATCTGTGTGATACCTTGCAGCTTGCGGGCAATAACCACAGTCTTCAGGACAACCACCAGTTTTAATTGACAATAATGTTGATACCTGAACTGTATTGGGATCATGATGCTTACGATGTAAGGTTGCAGCATCATATAATAGTTCCATTAAAGGGGTATTGTATATCTCTAGAATTTCTTCTTTAGTCCAATTGTGTCGTGTTTCGCTCATAGGTCAAAAATAAAATATTAAATAAAGATATTATATAAACTAGGTTTTAAATATGAATTGTTTTTTAACAATTTTTACTTAGATAGAATTATGCTCACAGCATTTCCTCCAAATCCAACTGCATTTACCATGACTTTGTTTATTTGTTTAGGAACTTTTGCTTCTAAATACGGAATTGCAATAAATTCTTGATGTTGTATCATTAGTATAGCCATTTCAATATTTGACATACCAGAAGCTCCTAGACTATGACCAATTTTCCATTTGTTATTTGTAAGCGCAGGCATATTAGTCTTAAAAACGGATTTAACCGCATTTATTTCAGCTTGATCTCCTTTTATCGTTCCAGGAGTATGTGTGACTATAATATCGATGTCTTTTGGTTTTAATTTTCCTAAAGCCATAGTCATAGAACGCTGAAAACAAATAGCATTTGTAGATAGAGAAGCATTATGTTCTAAAATTTCAGTAGCATAACCGATACCAATTATTTTCGCTAACGCATTTGGTTGTTCTCCAGATTCTAAACACGCCATTGCTGCTCCTTCACCTAGAATCATGGAGTTTTCAGTTTTGTTGAGGTTTAGTGACTGATTTGGATATTTGGTTTTTGTTGCTTGAGCATAAATTTTTAAGGCTTGCATTTGTGCAATAGTAAATGTAGTAAGAGGCGCTTCACTTCCTCCAACTAGAAATTTATCACACATTCCAGAGTTAATCCAAGCAATACCATTAAGCATAGCATGCAAGGCAGAAGAACAGGTTATAGAATGAGATATTTCTGGTCCTTTAGTTTGTAAATCATGAGCGACCCAAGAAGAGATGTTTCCTAAAGTGGTTGTAGGAGAGGTTAAGGTTTCTGCTTTATTGTTTTCAAGAAATTTTTTGTGGTATTGTTCAAAAAGTGCTGTTGCTCCTCTTGAAGATCCAATATTTATTCCGAAGTTGTCCGAAGTATCCCAATTTGCGTTTTTAACGGCTTGTCTAGAGCTGTAAATTGCATAAAGAACAGATTCGTCGAGTCTTTTATATTTTGTATTAGATTGTCTTAAATGATCAATTTCGTTTTTTAATTCGGAAGACATTTTTGCAACCCAATTTCCATCTTTATTTGTGAAAAAGTGTTGATCATTTTTATAGTTATTCCATATGTCTTCAGGAGTTTTACCTAAAGGAGAAATAGAAGAAATAGATGTTATTGAAATGGGTTTTTGCAAGTGTCTAGTTTTATAATTGCAAAGCTAAACTATTTCTAAAGCATCTTCAATAACTTGATACACCTTTTGTAATTGTTCTTCTGAAATAACATAAGGTGCTTGAATATAAATTGTGTTTCCTAAGGGTCTTAAGAATATTCCATTTTTCATAAAGAACTGAAAGAGTTTGTCGCGCAAATCGCCATAGCGTTCCATTTCGATATTTAAATCTAAAGCGAAAATAATTCCGGTTTGACGAATTGAAGCTACTTTGGGATGGTTTTTAATATGTTCACCAAACTGTTGATGAGAAGTAATAATTCGTTTTATGCAATCTTGAATGTCATCAGAATTCAGTAATTCAATTCCGGCTAAAGCAGCAGTACAAGATAATGGATTTGCAGAATAGGTATGACCATGGAACAATCCTTTACTCATATCATCACTATAAAAAGCATCATAGATATTTTGGGAACAACTTGTAATTGCCATTGGCAACAAACCTCCAGTTAAGGCTTTACTTAAACAGATGATATCTGGTTTGTTTTCTATATGATCGGAAGCAAAAGATCTTCCGGTTTTACCAAACCCTGTCATTACTTCATCGGCAACTGTTATGATCTGATGTATTTTACAGAAGTTCAATATTTCATTTAAACCTTCCGCATTATGCATTTTCATAGCAGCAGCTCCTTGCACTAAGGGTTCGTATACAAAACCTGCAATTTCATGTTTAGAGACTAATTCTTCTAGTTGGTTTAAAATAATGTCATGATTCTCTCCACTAGGTGTTGGAATGCGTTTAACCTCCAAAAAGAAATCTTCAAAAGGACCATTATAAATTGATAATCCTGAAACACTCATTGCTCCAAAGGTATCACCATGAAAACTATCTTCGAAAGCAATTAATACTTTGCGTTTTTCACCACGATTGAAATGATATTGTAATGCCATCTTAATACCAATTTCCACAGAAGTAGAGCCATTGTCACTAAAAAAGAGTTTGTTTTGATTTTCTGGAAGTATATCAATTAAAGCTTCTGAAAGCTTAACGGCTGGCTCATGCGTAAACCCACTAAAAACAACTTGATCTAAAACTTGCATTTGACTAGAAACCTTCTGGGTTATATATGGATTACAATGTCCATACATACATGTATACCAAGACGCAATTGCATCAATATATTCATTACCATCTTCGTCAAATAGAATACATCCTTTCGCTTTAGTGATTGCAATTGTTTCAGGATGCAATTTGTGTTGCGTTAATGGATGCCAAATGTGTTTTTTATCTCTTTGTTTTAAGCTCATAGATTATCTCTAAATTCTTCTGCGTATGCTTTCACCACATTTTTGTCAAAATAAGGTTCTTCTTCAATGCGACCAATCACGTTTACAGTAGTCATTTTTATTATGATATCTTCTGTTGTTTTATGTTCAATACCACTGAAAATAACAGATACATCAAACCCTTTGTCCTTTAGTAAATTTATAGTTAAAAGTGAATGGTTAATACTTCCTAAATAATGTCTTGAAACCACAACAACCTTATAATTTGGTTTGATTAGATCTAAAATTGTATTATTTTCATTTATAGGAACTAATAATCCTCCAGCACCTTCAATTACTAAATCGTTCTTAGTCTTAGGTGGTTTTATATGTTTAAGTTCTATAGAAACACCTTCCACATCTGCTGCAGCATGCGGACTCATGGGAGTTTTTAAAGTGTAACTGTTTTTGTGAAATTTTGATAGTTTATTTGATATTAGTTGTTGAACCTTTTTAGTGTCGCAATGTTCTAATTCACCTGCTTGAATAGGTTTCCAGTAATCTGCTTCGAGAGCTTCAGTAACAATAGCAGAAGCCACAGTTTTCCCAACATCAGTTCCTATACCTGTAATGAAATATGTGCTCATTAAAAAATGGTTTTACAATCGTTACAAATGTGTTTTGTCTTTTCAAAAAAAGGGAAGAGCATATAAAACAAATTCTTCCGTTCTAAAGGTGCTATCAAAGTATGATTAGAATTGCACGATGGACAATGAATAGCATTTCCGTCGTCATCTAGTTCATATGGTCTTATATCATTAAAAATTTTTAATGCATTTTCAAAATCATTATTCAATACTAAAAGTTTCACTCCTCCAATGGCTTGACTTATTAAAGGGTCAGAATCTACAGTTTTTTCATCCAATAACATGACCGAAATCCCTTCGTCTTCAAGTTTAGATTTTGTGATTTGAGCTTCTGTCGAATAAGGAAACGTAGTAAGAATTGTATAATTATCTATCATAAAGATGAATTGATTTTAAACAAAAGTAGCAAGTAACTCTAAGACTTTTGTCATTTCTTCAGAAGAATTATAACTGTGTAAACACAAACGCAACCGTTCTTTTCCTTTGGCAACCGTTGGAGATAAGATGGCTTTTACATCAAAACCATGATTTTGAAGTTCTTGAGCAATACGTTTAACATTTTCATTTCCTGAAATCACAGAGCAATGTATTGCAGAATGACTTTCGATAAATAGCTCTTGTAGTCTGAGTCGTTCTATTTCTGAATTAAAGAATGTAATATTACTTTGAAGTGTTTTTATGTGAGCTGTTATGTTATCATTCTGATTGACAAGTTCATCATATGAGGTTTTAATTGTTGCCAAACTATGAGGAGGAAGTGCAGTGGTATAAATAAATGGTCTTGAAAAATTGATGAGGTAATTTTTGAGGTCTTTACTGCATAAAATAGCAGCACCATGAGCGCCTAACGCTTTTCCAAAAGTAATAATCCTTGCAAAAACAGAATCTTCGAGTTGTAGATGACTTATAAGACCATTGCCATTTTCTCCAAAGACACCAACAGCATGAGCTTCATCGATAATAAGATTGGCATTATGTTTTATAGTGATCCGCGACAATTCTGTCAAATCTGGAGAATCGCCATCCATAGAGAATACAGATTCGGTAACGATGTAAATGTCATTTTCGTTTTGAACTTGTTTCAGTATCTCTTCCAAATGAGTCAAATCATTATGCTTAAACTTAAAGGCTTTTGCAAGACTCATTGTAATACCATCACGAATGCTGGCATGGCAATATTCGTCATAAAAAACAACATCGTTTCGTTGTGGAACACATGAGAAGAATCCTAAGTTGGCATCATAACCAGAATTGAAAATTAATGCAGTTTCAGAATTATGAAAACCACTTATTTGCTGTTCTACAATTTGATATAGTTTATGATTTCCGGATAGTAAACGAGAACCTGTTGCTCCATTTTGGATGCTATTTTGTTCAGCTAAAACTTTAGAAGCTTTGTCAAATATGTCTTTAGCCTTTGAGAACCCCAAATAGTCATTAGAAGAAAAATCGATAAGATGGTTTGATTTCCCTAATTGACGGAAGGCATTTTCTTGTTGTCGTTTCTCTAGTTTGTTTTTGAGTTTTTCAGGAAGCATTAATTACAATTAGTCTATGTATACAATCTCACCCTTTTCTCTAAGAGCTACTTTATCTACCCATTTATAATTACCTTTTTCTGTAGCATCTACAAGATCAATTAATAATGCATCTGCAATGTGCGAAGCCACATCAAAAGCATCTTTTAAATTTGTAGTAGAGTACACGGCGAATTTTTTATTTCGATCATAAAAAACATTCAGTATTATCACATCTCTACTGTTGGTTGTCTCGGCAGATAATGCTCTTACACTAACATCTTCTGTAGTTGCAAATACAGACACATATTCAACATTTGGTAAGGGCTTCCATGTACCTATTTTAAGTCCTAAAAAAGAATGAGTTTTTCTGTATTTTTTAGATTCTAAGTCAATTTCGGAGCCGTCCGTTCTTATTAATAAGAATGACATTACAAAAAGAATTAACCCATTTAAAACGCTAATAAATAGAATCCCGTAGATCCCAATTAGTATTAAGGCGATACCAATTGTAATTTTCCAAAAAGGGACTATTCTGCTGTATCTAATAGTTGCATCCATAACTACAAATATAGATAATGAAATATTGATTTTATAGTAATTGATTATACAATAAAAATATTCTTTCATTAATAAAATTATCGTTTTTCAATAATTTTTGTATATTTGTTATCGTTAAACAATAATTAAATGAAAGACAATACTAACATTTTGACTATAATTACATGGGTTGTTTTACTTTCCGCTATTTCAGTTTTACTAAATGATATGCGTGAGTTTGATTTTAATCAATTTAAAGAATTTCAAAATTGGGCTATATCAGCAGATAAAAATGAACCTTGGTTTACATCTAAAAACGCTATTCAATGGAGTTATTATGCTATAAGTGCTGGACTCTTTTTTTGGCGAGGATATCTCATTTATGGATTTTCATATTTCTTATCTATTCTAAAAGAAATTGAAAACGGAAATTACTTCAGTGAAAATAACATCAAATACTTTAAAAAGATTGGAAATATTTTTATTCAATATACCATTAGTGTTTTGATTTTAAGATTCCTTTTGGCTGCAATTGAAGAATCTACATTTAACTTTTTTAATGAGCTCAAAGCAGAATTCACATTTTTGATTCCTGCAGGATTGGCGTTTTATATTCTTGCTGAAATTTTTAAACGAGGGAAGCAAGCAGAAGAGGATAACGAATTAACCATATAGTTATGCCAATAGTAGTACATCTTGATGTTATGCTTACCAAGCGGAAAATGAAAAGCAAAGAATTGGCTGAAATTATTGGTATAACCACAGCTAATCTATCTATTCTGAAATCTGGTAAAGCCAAAGCAATTCGGTTTTCAACTTTGGAGGCTATTTGTGAAGCATTAGACTGTCAACCAGCAGATATTTTAGAATATATTGAAGACGATAAAAATTAGTTTAATTAATAATATTTCGACCATACTTCAGGAGTTAATAGTTGAGTTTGAAGCTGTAGGAAAATTATAAACCACTGTAATGCAATGAAATAACATTTCAAGAGTTAAGAATATGTTGATAAAATTTAGTACATTAGGCTTGATTCTAACCAACTCAATCAACTAAAATGCAAACTAAAAACAAAAACTTTCAGTTTTTAAAGGCTTTAGATTGTACTACAGTTTTACTATTAGTACTGTTTGTAGCCTTATTCATTAAAACGATTATGGCTGTAATTAATTCGCTTCAATCTGAGATGTATACTAACTACGTCGCAGGATTAAGTAGCTTTTAACAGACTGCCTAAATCAGTATTATAAACAAAAAACGCCAAACATATGTTTGGCGTTTTTAATATTTGTAAATAAAGTAAACTTAATCTGCGAGAACGATTACTTTATTGTCTTTCATTTCAATAGTTCCAGAAGTAATAGGTAACCAAAATCCTTTATCCGTTTTGTTGAATTTAGCTTCAACCTCTTCTTCTAAAGTAATGTTTCCATTAATCTTTACATTGCCTTCTTTTAAAAGCGATACAACAGGTGCGTGATTATTAAGCATTTCAAACTCACCAGATACACCAGGAACAGCAACACTTGTTACTTCTCCGCTAAACAATGTAGCTTCTGGTGATACAATTTCTAAATACATAATTTAGGTTGTTTTTATATTAAGCTTCAGCAAGCATTTTATCTCCAGCTTCAATAGCTTCTTCAATAGTTCCTTTAAGGTTAAACGCTGCTTCTGGTAAGTGATCTAATTCACCATCCATAATCATATTAAATCCTTTAATAGTTTCTTTAATATCTACTAAAACACCTTTAAGTCCTGTAAATTGCTCAGCTACGTGGAAAGGTTGTGATAAGAAACGTTGTACACGTCTAGCTCTACCTACAGCCATTTTATCTTCTTCAGATAATTCTTCCATACCTAAGATGGCAATAATATCTTGTAATTCTTTATAACGTTGTAATAACTCTTTTACTCTTTGTGCACAATCATAATGTTCAGCTCCTAAAATGTCAGCTGTTAAGATACGTGATGTAGAATCTAAAGGATCCACAGCAGGATAAATACCTAACTCAGCAATTTTACGAGATAAAACTGTTGTTGCATCTAAGTGAGCAAAGGTTGTAGCAGGAGCAGGATCGGTTAAATCATCTGCAGGTACGTAAACCGCTTGTACAGATGTAATAGATCCTCTTTTTGTTGATGTAATACGTTCTTGCATCGCACCCATTTCTGTTGCTAATGTTGGTTGGTAACCTACCGCAGAAGGCATACGACCTAATAATGCAGATACCTCAGATCCAGCTTGTGTAAAACGGAAGATATTATCTACGAAGAAAAGTACATCTTTCCCTTGTCCTTCACCAGCCCCATCACGGAAATATTCTGCTATAGTTAATCCTGAAAGTGCCACACGTGCACGAGCTCCAGGAGGCTCATTCATTTGTCCAAATACGAAAGTTGCTTTAGATTCTTTCATTACAGATTTATCAACTTTAGATAAATCCCATCCGCCTTCTTCCATAGAGTGCATAAACTCATCACCATACTTGATAATACCTGACTCTAACATTTCACGAAGTAAATCGTTCCCTTCACGAGTACGTTCTCCTACACCAGCAAATACTGAAAGTCCACCGTGTCCTTTCGCAATGTTGTTAATCAACTCTTGAATCAATACTGTTTTACCTACACCAGCACCACCAAATAAACCAATTTTACCACCTTTAGCATAAGGCTCAATTAAATCGATTACTTTAATACCAGTAAATAAAACCTCAGTAGATGTTGATAAATCTTCAAATCTAGGAGCTTGTCTGTGAATTGGTAAACCTGCATCACCTGCTTTAGGTAAATCTCCAATACCATCAATAGCATCTCCAATTACATTGAAAAGACGTCCGTAAATATCATCTCCAATTGGCATTTGAATAGGAGCACCAGTAGCCGTAACTTCTGTTCCTCTACTTAAACCATCAGATGAATCCATAGCAATAGTACGAACACTATCTTCACCAATGTGAGATTGTACTTCTAGTACTAAAAGAGAACCGTCAGCTTTCTTAATTTCTAACGAATCATAAATTTTTGGAAGTTCAGAATCAGCTCCGAATTGAACATCGATAACTGGACCTACTATTTGTGCAACTTTACCTGTAACTTTTGACATTACTTATGTGTTTAATGTTTAGATATTTCAATACTGAAAAATAGACTTCATATAATATAACAAAGCACTACTTTTTCGCGCTGCAAAGATATATTTTTTAATTGAAAAATAAAGGCATTTTTTTTGCTTTTTTCTGTATAAAAAAACACCTTCAATTTGAAGGTGTTTTTTAAGTCGTATTTTATGATATTTTATTGTAGGCTAGGAGAGTAGTTTGTTGGTAAATCATCAGCAACAGGAGTTGTTCCCGATGCTATAAAATTTGAACCAAAAGCTTCATCAATTGCTACTAAGAATTCTGTAGCCATTAAGCCATATCCTCTAGATGTTAGATGAATTCCATCTAAACTTACTAAACCACCAAAAACTAAATCTGTTGTCATCAAATAATCATCATATGGATAACCAGACACAGAAGCTTGTTCTAAAACTGCTCTTAAATCTGCTACAGCAACATTTGGATTTGCGTCTGTTACAGCAAAGATTGTTGCGTTATAAGCTGAAGTTGCCATTGCAATAGCGTTTTGTTCTTGAGGCGTTAATACCCATTTATCTTCTAAAGGTAAAGTTATACCCTCAACTGAAAATTGACCTGCTACTTGAGGTCCTAATACTGGAGCTAAAGCTGCAGCATTTGCTTCATTTACTTTTCCAATAATAGAACTGCTAGGTAACACAAGTAAATCATTTGCATTTGCTTCTCTTGCTTGTCCATATGTCGCTCCTAAGAAACCAGCAACTAATGGTGCGGCTTCAGGAGGTAATCCAAATTGTCCAATAAATGCAGCGAATGCTGGATCTGGACCTAAAGTTCCTGCTATCACAGCAGATAAATCAGCTAAATCTTCGTCTATAATTACTACTTCATTAGTTTCAGTTGTTGAAAACGTAATAATACGTGATGGATCTGCTACAGCAAATATTTGGTTTAGAGCGCCATATATTTGGTTTAGTGTAGGTATTTGCGCTACGAGACCTGCTCCAGTATCTGGATCATTTGGATCTAATGGATTATGAGGTACTGTTGTGAAATGAGATAAACTAGTGATATCTGGTACAGTTGTAACCACACCTTTAGCACCATTTTGAGTTAATGCATCAACCATACTTGAAAATGCTTGGCCAAATACATTAGGATCAGTGATATCATTTCTTTCATAACTTGATGGATCAAAGTTTCCTGTTTGATCTACACCTGTTCCTCCAGAAGTAGCATAACCTAAGACGTCATTTCCACCAACTTCACTTAATGTGAAAAATGTTGGATTTTGCGCTAATGCATCACCTAAAACTGTTGATGTTCCTGAAGAAGCGATTCTCGTATAGAAGGGATTAAAAGCGGCATAACCTGGTGTTACTAGATGAAAACTCTTCGCGCTAGGAATTCCAAAGTTATTGAAGTTACTGCCAATATTATTTCCAGCTTCCGTTGTAATAGGAGGCACTGGTGCCCCTTGACTTGTTAAAAATGCATCTAATGGGACAGGTCCTGCTCCACCAAAAACAAGTCTATAATTACCAACTACATTACCACCTGCTAAAATTCCACCAGTATTATCTGCCATTAACGGTTGAGTGAAAGTCCCTCCTCCACCAATTGCAAACTGTTCTGACAGTAATTGTGGGAATGAACGTTCTTGACCAGCAATAAATAAACCACCATCAGTAACACCAGCAGTAAAAGACGCTCCAATTGCGACATAATTTGAAAAATCTGCTGAACCAACAGTTAAGGCTGGTAAGGTTTCTATGATTTCTTTGTTTACGAAATCGTCATCTTCACTACATGATGCGAAAGCAATCAGTACCGCTGAGAATAATATATATTTTATATGTTTCATTTTGTTTTTTTTTTGATTCTTCTTATAAGTTATTTATTGTCCAAGACAAGTAGTATTGAGATCCAATAAGTCCAGTTCCTACAGCAGTAAAGTATTCTTCTCCTCCAAGATTAGCTGCACCAATTTTAAAAGTCGATTTTAAAGAAGGAACTCTATAATTGATTTGCGCATCAAATACGTGAAAAGAAGGCACTTGCCCTTGAGCAAAAGATGCTTCCCAGAAATACGTATCACTCCATCTCCATGCTACGTTGAAGCCTAAATTATCTAATAGATTAACCTTACCAAAAGAGGCTTTAACTTTATGTTCTGGTGTATTAAAATTAGTTTGGAAATCTGGATTTCCTTCGGCATCAAAATCTAACTTTGCATAGGTATAATTAAGGCCTATATCAAAACCATTAAGAATTTTTGAACTAAGACCAATAGCAGCTCCATAAGAATTCACATCAGCGTCAGTGTTAGTATATGCTCTAAAAGCTGTAGCATCTCCACTTCCTAAAGCTGCAAGAGCTAGAGGTGTACTTGTACCTGGAAGTATTTGTTGAAATTCTACATCTCCATAAAAAGGTGTAACAACATCTACAGTAGTTATAAAATCTTTGTATTGATTATAGTATGCACTAAAATCTACAATAAGTTTATTTTTTATTTTACCTCTGTATCCAACTTCAACTGAAGAAACCTGTTCTGGTTTTACTTTACTAGGACTCGCTATTTCTAAATCACCTGGATTAAAAGATTGTCCGAAAGTAGTTACTGAACTTGCTGTAAATGAATTAGCATAAGCGTTTTCTGCGCTAAACAAAACAGTTGAACCACCTAAAACAGATTGACCTGTTGAGCTTAAATCATAAGGTCTAACCTCTCTTCCTGGGTTATCGGGAGCACTACCAACAAGGATAATTCTTCCGGCATCTAAACCAATGTAAAGTGATTGTGTGTCTGGGTTTCTAAATCCTGTTTGGAAAGAAGCTCTAATGTTATGATTTTCATCTTCGCCAATATTATATCCAACTGAAACTCTTGGAGATATAAAACCATCAAAGAATTCAGATTTATCATAACGCATAGATGCTGTTAATTTTAAACGATCTTCTTCTAAGAATTTTTTCTGTATTTGTGTGTAAACACCAAATTCTGAATAATCAATAGGACCATCTTTATCAGTATATATAGATCCAAAAGAATTTAATTGGTATTGTCTGTAAGAACCACCAACTTGAATTTCTGCCCAATCAACCATGTGACTAAAATTATAATTAGCATCACCATGATAAAATTTTGATTCATCTTTAAATTGACTACCAGTTAATACACTAGGATCATTAGTCACCTTATCAAAAGCAGCTTCAAATTCTGGAGTTCCTGGTAAAAAACGACCTGTGTCTGCTGCTTGTCTTGCTACAGCATGTGCTTGGGTCGCATTTAATCCACCTATGGTAGCATTAGTGAAACCATTTACGTATGTTCCAAACCAAACTTCATCAGATTTCCATTGTCTGTTGATATTTACACCAGTAAATACCATATCGTAAGAATCTCCAGCATTATCAGAATTAACATAACCTCTTACGAAGAAGTTATCATTTTTAATTTCAATTTTATGTTGCTGTAAAAAGAAGTTTTTAATAGTATATCTGTTTGATCCTTGGTAAATGGTAGAACCAGAACCAACTTTACCTACATACTGAATTTCGAAGTCATTAGCCCAAGGTCTAAAATATAAACCCCAATCTGCTTTAATGCTTTCTGCATTATAGTCAGTTAAATCTTGTTCTCTATATCCAGTTCTACTTACATTTACAGAAGGGATTAATGGAACAATATCTACACCATTTGTAATTCCTGTATCTACTAATATTTGTGCAACACCTTTTATATTAGTTGAAACTAAATCACCATAGACGTTTACACCATCATAATTAATGTCGTTTTCTCTAGTACTTGTTCCATCTACAAAATTTTTGTTGTCTTTACCACTAGCATTGTTTGCATACCAATCGGTACCTTTTAAATATGAGAAATTCACTTTAGCTGCAAAGTGCTCACTAAATTTGAATGCACCTCTTATTCCAAAATCCGTATAGTCATTGTCACCTGCTGCGTCTTGAGATGTAATTCCTTGTTTTATATAACCACTTAAACCTTGGTGGTCAAAAGGGTTTTTACTTCGCATGAATAAAATACCATTAAAAGCATTTGCTCCGTATAGTGCAGATGATGCTCCAGGCAATAATTCAACACTAAGAACATCTGTCTCAATCATTCCTAATAAGTTTCCTAATGGGAAATTTAATGCAGGAGCTGAGTTGTCCATACCGTCAACTAATTGCATGAAACGTGTGTTTGCAAAAGTTGCAAAACCTCTAGTGTTTATAGATTTAAAAGTTAAACTATTGGTATTAATGTCTACCCCTTTGAGGTTTTCAAGGCCATCATAAAAATCTGCAGATGCAGTGTTTTTGATTTCCTTTAATCCAAATCGTTCAATAGTAACTGGAGATTCAAAAACTCGCTCTGGAGTTCTAGAAGCTGAAATAACCACCTCATCTAAGGACGTACCTTCACTTAAGATCACATCAATCGTTTGAGGGTTAGTGGTAATCTCTTGATCAACAGTTTCAAAACCTACACTACTTATTTGTATTGTAAATGGTGGGTCTTGGGAAACTGTTAAGGTGTAATTACCATCATAATCTGAAATTGTACCTGTAGTGGTTCCAATTACAATAATATTGGCTCCTGGTAAGGGTTGGCCATTATTATCAGTGATTTTACCTTTTACTGTTGTTTGCGCAAAAGTTAGTGCACAACAAAACAACATAATAGTTTTAAAAAGTGTCTTCATTTTAGGGAATTAGTTAAATTTATTATAGCAATATAAATAATTATATGCGAATGCAGTGAATATTTCTCAAAAAAGTATGCATGCATAATAGTTTTTAGCAAAAAGCATATATGATTTTTGTTAAATTCCTAAAATGACAATGTTTTTGTCTGTTTACTAATGGCTATTCTACCGTTACTGCTTTGGCAAGGTTTCTAGGCTGATCAACATTTTTTTCTAACATTAAAGCAATGTGGTATGATAACAGCTGCAATGGAATTGTTGTTAACAGAGGTGTTAACGATTCTATTGTCTCAGGAACTTCAATAACATGATCTGCTAATGCCCTTACTTGTTCATCACCTTCAGTAACAATTCCAATAATTTTACCTTTACGGGATTTGATTTCTTGAATGTTACTTACAACTTTTTCGTAATGTCCTTTTTTTGTTGCTATTACAACAATTGGCATGTTTTCATCTATTAAGGCAATAGGTCCATGTTTCATTTCTGCAGCTGGATAACCTTCTGCATGGATATAAGATATCTCTTTAAGTTTTAAAGCCCCTTCAAGTGCAACTGGGAAATTATATCCTCTTCCTAAGTATAAAAAGTTTTTTGAATTTTTATAAATATCTGCAATAGTCTTAACATATGCATCTGACTCAAGAGCTTTTTTAACTTTTTCTGGAATAAGCTCTAATTCAATCATATGATGTCTAAACTCTGAACTAGAAATTGTTCCTTTAGCTCTAGCAAGACGAAGTGCAATTAAAGTTAAAACAGTTATTTGTGTAGTAAATGCTTTTGTAGAAGCTACTCCAATTTCTGGACCAGCATGTGTATAAGCTCCTGCATCTGTTTCTCTTGCAATAGATGAACCAACTACATTACATACTCCAAAGACAAAAGCGCCTCTAGATTTCGCTAATTTAATTGCTGCCAATGTATCTGCAGTTTCTCCTGATTGAGAAATGGCGATCACGACATCTTTATCAGTAATAACTGGATTTCTATATCTAAACTCTGAAGCATATTCAACTTCTACAGGGATTCTAGCTAAATCTTCAAAAATATATTCTGAAACTAAACCAGCGTGCCAAGACGTTCCACATGCTATAACAATAATTCTGTTGGCATTTAGGAAGGTTTTCATATTGTCTTCAATACCAGACATTTTTATGATGCCTTCATTTGGTAACATACGACCTCTAAAAGTGTCTCTAATTGCACTTGGTTGTTCGAAAATTTCCTTAAGCATAAAGTGATCATAGCCACCTTTTTCAATTTGTTCTAGATTAAGCTGAAGCTCTTGAACGTAAGGATCTACTAACGAGTCATCTTTAATCTTTCTAACTTTTACACCTTTGTCTCGTCGAATAACAGCCATCTCTTCATCTTCAAGATAAATAGCATTTTTTGTATACTCAATAAAAGGGGAAGCATCACTAGCTATGAAAAATTCGTCATCTCCAATTCCGATAGCTAAAGGACTACCAAGTCTTGCAACTACAATTTCGTTAGGTTTATTTTTGTCAAAAACGGCAATAGCATAAGCTCCAATAACTTGATTTAAAGCAATCTGAACAGCTTTTCCTAGTTTTATGTTTTCGTTTTTCTTGACATCTTCAATAAGATTGACTAAAACCTCAGTATCTGTATCAGATTTGAAGACATAACCTCTTTTTATTAATTCTTTTTTTAAAGATTCATAATTTTCTATAATACCATTATGAATTATAACAAGATTACCTGAATTAGAATAATGTGGATGTGAGTTAACATCATTTGGAACACCATGAGTTGCCCAGCGTGTGTGACCAATACCTAAGGTTGCACTAGTAGGAATTTCTTTTCCAACTTTTTCCTCAAGGTCAGCAACTTTGCCTTTGGTTTTTGATAATTTAATATCATTTCCATCAAATAGAGCAATTCCTGCACTATCATAACCTCTATATTCTAATCGTTTAAGACCTTTAAGAATAATAGGGTAAGCTTCACGATGACCAATGTATCCAACAATTCCGCACATAGTAATTTCTAATTATTTGGTTCTGTATAAAAGATTTCCAAATATAATTTTTTTTCTGGGTCCATAGTGTTATTTCCGATAAGAACTGTTCCTCTTTGTGTTACAATTGAACTTACAGGCACGTTATCGATGGAATCATCAGTGTTTAAAACATCATAATCTTGAGAATTACTTTCAACGTTAACATTCCCTGAGACCGCTAAGCCTAGGCTAACATTTGTTGAATCTCTTATTAATAAATTATTAATATGTTCAGTAATTCTAATCTTGTATCTAACGCCATTTCCGTCTTCACCATCCTCACGTTCTAGTCGACCTAAATGACCAGTTCTTGAATTAACAGGCGTTATTGTACTTGCTGTATCAAAAAAGTAATCAATTAAAGGTGTATTGTTATCCATGTTGTACAAATAGATACGTTCTGGTTCAATAACATTGTTAACACTAGATTGGTCAACATAAAAAATGAGATGCGCTTCATTTATTAGTTTTTTACTTTTAATGAATTTTCCATCTTCGTCTATTTCAACGAACTCATTCTTAAAAGTTTCAAAGCTATTAAATAGAATGTCATCATCTGTATTCTCGCCATCAAACAACTTTATAGTAGCTATAGAGCCTTCTCCTCCTTTTAGGTATAACAATTCATCACCTTGAATTTCGTCACCAACAGGATACACATGGTCATTTGATAAAAAGTTTGCTCGGTTTCCAGTAAAACTTAAAACAAAAGTTGTTTGAATAGGATCTGAATCAGAAAGTGAGTTATCTCTTGTGTAGTATAATGTTACGTTTGCATTAGAGTTTGCAAAGTTTAATAGAGACATAGTCCCAGTTCCAGCTACATTAGCTTCAGATTTGAAATATAAACCTCTAAAATAATCGTTAAAGTTGTTGGTATTGCTTAGTTCTGGCTGATCTTCTTTGTCGATAATCTTTTCTTGCCAGTAATCAATTTCATCTTGATCTGTTGGGTCGTCAGCATTGAACGAAATACGTAAGGCAGGAACAGAACGTCCTGTAATCTCCTGATCTGAATTTTTTAATTGTATTTGTTTTGCACTTGGAATAAATACAGGAATTTCATGAATCAATGTACCCTCAAGTTGTGAATCACTAATAGGACTTGTACCTGTGGATTGGTCTGAATAATAAACTTGAGAATCGTTAATACTTGAAGTTGGATCAAAATCTCTTAAAAAATAATTGCTTTCATAAATAGAAAGTTTCATTTCAGCAGATCCAAAAACTGAATCTAATTCATAAATAGTTTCTCCATCACTATTAACTTCAATAGCCCTACTAAAGTATGGTATGCTTATAACCACTGAATCTAAAATAACGCCATCACCAAAGTCTGGGTCTAATAGAGAAGACCTTAATTGAGTTACAATATTACCAGTTGTTTGTCCGTAAATATCATCATTATAAACGCCCAACATATTAACTGGTAATAAGCTAGTTTGAACTGGAGGCAAAGCTTTTGTGAAAGCAATAACATCAAATTCTCTTGAAAAAGTATCAAAATTTGTTGCATTATCATCATTTATAATATCAGATTCTATAGTTGCAAAATCTTTATCACAAGCAATAAAAAAGCTTGTTGTTATTGCAAGAATCATTAAGTTTCTTAGGGCAATTTTCTTATTTTTCATGTATGCTTTTAACTAATTTAGTACTTTGGTGTTGTAAAACTCTGTGTAAGGTTCTGCAAATTCTTCAATTGGAAAATAATCTAAGACAGGTTTTTCACAAGCGTCTAAATGGTCTTCAAGATCTTTTGGCAAATCACTAGAGCCTTTAATTAAAGCATCTGAATGATCTATTGCAATTTTCATCAGGTTGCTATAATTAGGAGTATTTAGTAATTTAAGACTAGCTTCATCAATATTATCAAATTTCACTTTTTTGACCATGTCCTTATCTAACGTTCCTTCGAAGCTTTGATTGTATATAGAGGTCACAATTTTACTTTCAGTAAATAAAGGTTCGTCTTTATAAAATTCTTTTAGATATAATGGTAATAAAGATGCTAGCCATCCATTAACATGAATAATATCTGGAGACCAGTTTAATTTTTTTACAGTTTCAATAACACCTTTTGCAAAAAAGATAGCACGCTCATCGTTATCTGGAAATAATTTCCCGTCTTCATCTGTAAGTGTAGCTTTTCGTTTGAAGTATTCTTCATTATCAATAAAGTATACCTGAATTCTTTCTTTTGGAATTGATGCAACTTTAATTATCAAAGGCATGTCTAAGTCATTGATTACAAGGTTTATTCCAGATAACCTAATCACTTCATGTAATTGATGTCTTCTTTCATTTATGTTTCCGTAACGAGGCATAAATATTCGTATTTGTCCACCTTGTTTGTTTACCATTTTGGGTGCTTCAAATGACATTGAAGAAATCTCAGTTTCTGGTAAATATGGTACAACCTCAGATGACACATACAATATTCTCTTATCTTTCATAAATCTGTCGTTTTTGGAATTAAAATTAAAAACATGCAAAATTACAAAAATTTATGCAGATTGCCAGTAAAATATTAAGTTTGCACGCTGTTAAACTTTTGTTACAAGGTGAAGATATACTACAATAAAAAAGAACTCAATATTTATGTTGAGGATCTTAAAGCGAATAAAAAAACAATTGGTTTTGTTCCTACAATGGGAGCATTGCATCTAGGTCATGCATCTTTAATTGAAAAAGGTCTGCAACAAAATGACATTGTCGTGGTTAGTGTTTTTGTTAATCCTACCCAGTTCGATAATGAAGAAGACCTCGTGAAATATCCAAGAACTTTAAATAAAGATGCCGAATTACTCAGTACGATATCAAAAAGTAAAATTGTAATATATGCACCTACAGTTGAAGATATTTATGGAGATGATGTGAAGTCGGCTTCCTTTAATTACGATGGTCTTGAGCATGAAATGGAAGGTAGATTTAGAGATGGCCATTTTGATGGAGTAGGTACCATAGTAAAACGACTATTTGAAATTGTTAGACCTGATAAATCGTATTTTGGTGAGAAGGACTTTCAACAATTAATGATTGTAAAGAAACTAGTTGAAAAATACCACTTACCTGTTGAAGTTGTTGGTTGTAAAATACATAGAGCTAAAGATGGTTTAGCTATGAGTTCTCGTAATACGAGATTGAAACCGGAATATAGAATAGCAGCTCCCTTTATCTACAAAACACTTAATACAGCCAAAGAAAAATTTCGTACCAACAGTGCTAATAAAGTGACGAAATGGGTTGAGAGTCAATTTGCTAAACATGATTTATTAGAATTAGAATATTTTTTAATTGCAGATATAGATACTCTTAAAACTGCAAAACGAAAATCTAACAAAAAGACATATAGAGCTTTTATAGCTGTATATGCAGATGATATTAGACTTATAGATAATATCGCACTAAATTAATTATCTTTGCCTATGCAAATTCAGGTAGTAAAATCTAAGATTCATAGAGTAAAAGTTACAGGCGCAGCCCTTAATTACATTGGTAGTATCACTATTGATGAAAATTTAATGGAAGCCGCTAATGTTATTCAAGGTGAAAAAGTTCAAATCGTAAATAACGATAATGGAGAGCGCTTAGAAACTTATTGTATTCCTGGTCCACGAAATAGTGGTGAAATTACACTAAATGGAGCAGCCGCTCGTAAAGTTTCCGTAGGTGATACACTTATTTTAATAACTTATGCGTTTATGGATATTGAAGACGCAAAAGTGTTCAAACCATCATTAGTGTTTCCTGATGAAGCTACTAATCTTTTAAAGTAAACTTTTGAATAAAAAGACAGCAAAATTCCTAAAAATAGTCCTCCCTTTATTATTAGGAGTGTTGTTAGTATGGTATTCACTATCTAAAATTTCTGTTGAAGAGTTAATCACGTATTTTAAAAATGCTGACTATTTCTATATTAGTTTAGGTCTGTTTTTTGGTTTATTAAGTCACCTCTCAAGAGCATATCGCTGGAAGTTTATGATTGAACCTTTAGGTTATACCTTAAGATTACCAAATAGTATTATGGCTGTTTTTGCAACCTATCTTGTTAATTATACTATTCCTAGAGCCGGAGAAATTACTCGAGCAACTATATTAACTAATTATGAAGGTGTACCTTTTGAAAAAGGTTTTGGGACAATAGTCGCTGAGCGTATTGCTGATATGCTCGTCATGCTAGGCATCATATCAATTACTTTATTTTTAGAGTTTGATTTTATTTACCAGTTTTTTGTTGAACGATTTGAACCTAAAAAAATCATTTTTGGTTTAGTTTTAGTATTGGTTCTAATAACTTCTCTATTCGTTTTTATAAAAAGAAGCCAGTCGAATTTTGCTATTAAAGTTAGATCCTTTGTTACTGGATTAGTTGAAGGAATCATGACTATTTTTAAAATGAAACACAAATGGGCATTTATTTTTCATACACTGTTTATTTGGGCAATGTATGTCTTAATGTTTTATGTAACATCTTTATCACTAGAAGAAACTTCAACCTTGCCTTTAGCGGCAATTTTAATAGGATTTATATCTGCTAGCTTTAGTATTGCAGCAACAAATGGAGGTATTGGTTCTTATCCAGTAGCGATTTATGCAGCGTTTTCCATATTTGCCATTGCTAAAGAACCTAGTATTGCTTTTGGTTGGATTATGTGGTCATCACAAACATTTATGATAATTATTCTTGGTGGTTTGTCTCTAATTTACTTACCTATCTACAATAGAAAGGAATAATTTTTTACCTTGCATTGCATAATATAATAACCATGATGAAGCATTTTACGTTATTCACATTTGTTTTTCTTTTTACATTTCCACTAGTAGCACAAGTGATTTATGAACCTTTTGAGTCGGTAAAGATTGATGGGTCAAGGGATATTAAAATTCAATTACCTAGAAATTATGATGCTGAAGAAGAAACCTTATACCCTTTAGTTATTGTTCTAGATGGAGATTATCTTTTTGAGCCAGTTGTGGGTAACACAGATTATCAATCGTATTGGGAAGATATTCCTAATTGTATTGTTGTTGGTGTAAATCAAAGAGAAACAAGAGACGATGACTTCTTTTATGCAGATGAAACCAATTTTCCAATAGCTGAAGGTGCTGATTTCTTTGAATTTTTAGGGATGGAATTAATTCCTTACATAGAAGATAATTATATGGTTTCAGATTTCAGAATTGCTGTTGGTCATGATATGAGTGCTAATTTTATAAACTATTACATATTTAAGGACAAGCCATTATTTAGAGCTTATGTACTACTTAGTCCTGAGTTAGCACCAGAAATCCCTACTTTGATGGCGCAGAGAGCACCTTTATTAGAGTCAAATACTTTTTATTATTTAGCGACAGCAGATGATGATGTCAAAGGTTTAAAGACTGATATATTAGCTTTAGATTCTGCTTTAAAAGGAATAGATAATGAATTTTTCCATTACAGATTTGATGATTTTGAGGACGCAAATCATTATTCTTTAGTTGGATTGGGAATTCCAAAAGCTCTAAACCAAATATTTTCATTTTATAAGCCTATTACTAAAAAGGAATACAAAGAAAAAGTATTAGAATATGAAGGGAGTCCTTTTGAATATTTAATGAAAAAGTATGAAGATATCGAGTTGTTTTATGGTTTTGAAAAGAAGGTTGTTGAAAACGATTTAAGAGCAATTGCATCCGCTTCAAAGAAAAAAAATGATATAGAGTCGTTAAAAGCACTTTCAAAATTAGCGAGACAAGAATATCCAGATTCTATGATTGGTGCTTACTATCAAGGTATGTTTTATGAAGAAGATGGGAATTTAAAAAGAGCTCTAAACAGCTACCAGTCTGGTCTTTTACTCGAGGAGTCAGATTACATTACTAAAGAGATGTTACTCGATAAAATTTATGAGCTTAAAGATTGATTTAAAAAAAATCATGCAGTTCATCGAATAAATGCGTGTTTTGTCGTTGGGATTATTATATTTACTACCCCAAATCCCTACTAAACGATGAAAAAATACCTACTTATTTCATGTGTAGTCCTATTTAGTACTTCACTTTTTTCACAGACGATTTATAAAGAGTTGCCTTCTCGATCTCTTAATACTACAAGAGATATAAAAATCAAATTACCTGATAATTACGATCCTGAATCTCCAATTAAGCATCCCGTAATTATTGTTTTTGATGGTGATTACTTATTTGAACCAGTATTAGGTCAAGTGCATTTTCAAACTTATTTCAAAGAAATGCCTGAGTCTATTGTTGTTGGTATTGTTCAAGGTGAAGAACGATTTTATGATGGTTATTTTGATGAGCTTACAGGTATGCCTTTTGAATCGGGAAAGCGTTTTTATGACTTTGTACAAAATGAACTCCTTCCATATGTAGATGATAATTATAATACGAGCCCTTTTAGAGTGGCTATAGGTCATAACATGATGGCTAATTTTATAAACTCTTATTTATTTACCGACGAGCCCGTTTTTCAAGCTTATATAAATATTAGCCCAGATTATAAGGGAACAATGTCAAGTAATTTAGCAACACGTTTAGGCCATTTAAAAAATGATGTATTTTATTATGTAGCAACTAGTGATAAAGATGTTCCTAGTATACGAAATAATATACGGGAGACTAGTAGTGTCCTAAAAACTTTAGACACTCAAAAACTAACGTTTTATTATGATGAACTTAAAGGAGATAGTCATTATACACTTGTTACTGGAGCATTATCAAAGGCTTTAGATAAGATTTTTGAGATTTACAAACCTTTAGATGAAAAGGAAATCAATGAAAAAGTACTGACTTACGACGGAACCTTAGATGATTATATAGTAAACAGATATGAACGGATTGAGGAATACTTCGGAATTATTAAACCAATAACAGAAGAAGAGTTCTCTGAAATTGCGACTATAGCTGAAGAACGAGATGATTTAGAATCATTACAAAACATAGGTAAACTAGCAAATAAACAAGATCCAAACTCACTATTAGGAACTTATTATTTGGCGCTACATGCCGAAAAAATCGGTAAAAATAAAAGAGCTACCAAATATTACGAATCTGCACTTTTACTTGGTGAAACGACAATTATAGATAAAGATTATATTAAATCTAAAATCGAAAGCATCCAACAACTTGCTATTGATGATAACGAAAATGAGGACGAAGATGAAGAAAACTAAATATAGCATTTACTCAACAGATTATTTGTTTGAGTGGTTGTACCTAAAGGTAAAGGCTTTTGTTTTCACAAATATGCCTTCAAAACTAGCTGCAATAAAAATCATATCTATCATAACTTGGTTTAAAGATATCAACTAAAAATATCTTAATTTAGCCGTCTAAATTGTTTTCATGGCTAAATTAAAAACAACCTTTTTCTGTCAGAATTGTGGTTCCCAATATTCAAAATGGCAAGGGCAGTGCACAGCTTGTAAAGAATGGAATACGATCACTGAAGAAGTCATTCAAAAGCCAGAAAAAAGCGATTGGAAAACACCATCTACAAGTTCAAAACGCGTTTCAAAACCATTAAAAATTAATGAGATTGATATCTCTAAAGAAGCAAGACTAGATACCTCTGATCAAGAATTTAATCGTGTGCTAGGTGGAGGTTTAGTGCCTGGATCTTTGACCCTTTTAGGAGGAGAGCCTGGAATTGGAAAGAGTACGTTGCTACTTCAAATATCTTTAAAACTTCCATATAAAACATTGTATGTTTCAGGTGAAGAAAGTCAGCAACAGATTAAAATGCGTGCCGAACGTATTAATCCTAATACCAACAATTGTTATATTTTAACGGAAACCAAAACCCAAAATATTTTCAAGCAAATTGAAGAATTAGAACCAGATATTGTGGTTATAGATTCTATTCAAACATTGCATAGTGACTATATCGAATCTTCTAGTGGAAGCATTTCGCAAATTAAAGAGTGTACAACAGAACTTATCAAATTTGCAAAAGAAACAGCAACACCAGTAATTTTAATTGGACACATTACTAAAGATGGACATATCGCTGGACCAAAAATTTTGGAACATATGGTTGATACGGTTTTACAATTTGAAGGAGATCGTAATCATGTGTTTAGAATTCTTCGAGCTAATAAAAACCGATTTGGATCTACAAACGAATTAGGAATTTATGAAATGCAAGGTTCTGGATTGAGAGAAGTTTCTAACCCATCAGAAATTTTAATCTCTCAAAAAGACGAGGAACTTTCTGGTAATGCAGTTGCTGCAACCTTAGAAGGCATGCGACCATTAATGATTGAGGTACAAGCTTTAGTAAGTACGGCAGTTTATGGAACACCTCAAAGAAGTGCTACAGGATTTAATGCCAAACGTTTAAATATGTTGTTGGCTGTTTTAGAAAAACGAGCTGGATTCAGATTAGGAGCAAAGGATGTATTTTTAAATATCACAGGCGGAATTACTGTTGACGATCCTGCTATTGATTTGGCTGTAGTAGCTGCTATTCTATCATCAAATGAAGATGAGTCTTTAGCAAGTGATTATTGCTTTGCTGCTGAAGTTGGATTGTCAGGCGAAATTCGCCCAGTGCAACGCGTGGAACAACGTATTTTGGAAGCTGAAAAACTCGGGTTTTCGACCATATTTGTATCTAAATACAATAAAATCGCATTAAAAAATACTGTAATAAAGATTCAATTGATCTCTAAGATTGAAGATTTGGTTGGTTTATTGGTTTAGTTAAGGTGTACTTCAACACATTATCCTTTTTATTGACATCTTCATAGGTAATATTTGTTTGCAACTTTTAAAAGAACAAACTTGAATTTTACCAACCCTTTAACCAACTAAATTATGGGAAATCCAAGTTTTGATTTTCTAAAGTCAAGATTTAATGTTTCTAAAGAAACATTTTTGATTCTTAAAAACCTTTCGACCAGAAAAACTTTAAAAGCAGGAGAAAATACAATTAAACAAGGAGGAATGAGTAACAAAGTTTATTTTTTGTCTTCTGGGTTAATGCGTTCTGTTCGTAATTCTGAAGCAGGAAAAGAATATACTAAAAATATTTATTCACCAATTAGTTTTGTCGGTCCCTTTAGTTCAATTATAACTAAAAAACCTTCCCTTTTAACTTATGAAGCGTTAACAGATTGTGAAGTTTATGAGATAGATTTTAAAGATTTTTTTAATTTGACAGAAACCATTATTGAAATAAGTAACCTTTATAATAGAGTTTTAGAATATCTGTTTTTAATTTATGAAAGGAAGCAATTCGAGTCCGTTTCCTTAAATGCAACTGAGCGATACCAATTATTAAAAATTAAAATTCCAGGTATAGACGACCAAATTGCTCAATATCAGATCGCTTCGTATTTAAATATATCGGCAGTTCAATTAAGTAGAATTAGAAAAGATATTAAGCAGAATTAACATATGTTATTGGGTTTTGAAGTAGAAGTTCTTACGTTTGTTATCCAACTAACAAACCTTTAATCCCAATATTTAAATAGCAGATGGTTAAAAGCAAACATTTTAATGTTTGCTTTTTTTTGCTTAATAATGTCTAAAGTTAATTGTTGTAAATTCTTTTATCCATAAATTTTCATGCTTGCATTGTGACTTAATTGAGTTTTTAGTGTCTAATTTTTAGAAGGCACTATTATTTCTCTAATGAAGAACACAAAAAGATTCCTATCCTTTATAGCATTATTAATCGTAATAATAATGTTAGTTTTTAGTGTCTTAATCATTATGGACGAACTAGTATCTCTCCCATGAAAAACATAAAAAGGATCGTTTCGTTAATAGCATTATCAATCGTATTTGTAATCGTGATTTTTGTCGTTTAATTAATTACAAAAGGATTTATCAGAACAAACTAACTTTAATCCGATAAATACATTCTCTTTTTTGCCTATAACACCCTTATAATTTTCTCAAAATTCCTTAATTTCGCGACTCGATTAGAACACTGATAACATGAGCGCTAAATTTCCTGAGTATAAAGGACTTGACTTACCAAAAGTAGCAGAAGAAATTCTTAACTATTGGGAAGAAAATAACATCTTTGAAAAAAGTATTTCTACTAGAGAAGGTAACGAACCTTTTGTCTTTTTTGAAGGACCGCCATCTGCAAACGGATTACCTGGTGTACACCATGTTTTAGCTCGTACTATTAAAGATATTTTTCCACGTTATAAAACCATGAAAGGTTTCCAAGTAAAGCGGAAAGCAGGTTGGGATACACATGGTTTACCTATTGAACTTGGTGTTGAAAAAGAATTAGGAATTACTAAGGAAGATATTGGGAAAACGATTTCTGTCGAAGATTACAATGCAGCTTGTAGAAAAGCAGTCATGCGCTACACAGATGTTTGGAACGATCTCACTCAAAAAATGGGATATTGGGTAAACATGGATGATCCATATGTTACTTACGATCCAAAATACATGGAAAGTGTTTGGTGGTTGCTAAAACAAATTTACGATAAAAGCTTACTATATAAAGGCTATACAATTCAGCCATATTCACCAAAAGCAGGAACAGGTCTAAGTTCTCACGAACTTAATCAACCAGGAACCTATCAAGATGTGACTGACACAACTGTTGTTGCTCAGTTTAAGGCTAACGAAGCTTCATTACCTGACTTTTTACAAAATGAAGGAGATATTTTCTTTTTAGCTTGGACAACAACACCTTGGACATTACCAAGTAATACAGCGTTAACTGTTGGTTCAAAAATAGATTATGTATTGGTTGAAACCTATAATCAATATACATTCAAACCAATGAATGTAATTTTAGCTAAGAAATTAGTGAACTATCAATTCTCTGGAAAATTCAATTTAGTTGAAGACAAATCGGAATTGTTAGCATACAATTCAGGAGATAAAAAGATTCCATATTTTGTTGTAAAAGAGTTTAAAGGAAAGGACTTAGTCGGAATTACTTACGAGCAGTTATTGCCATACGCCTTACCAAATGACAATCCGCAAGATGCTTTTAGAGTTATCTCAGGAGATTTCGTAACAACTGAAGATGGTACAGGAATAGTACATACGGCACCTACTTTTGGAGCAGATGATGCATTAGTAGCAAAACAAGCTACTCCAGAAATTCCTCCGCTGTTAGTAAAGGATGACAATGGTAATTTAGTGCCTTTAGTCGATTTACAAGGTCGTTTTAGACCAGAACTTGGTGAATTTGCTGGTAAGTATGTAAAGAACGAATATTACAATGATGGTGAAGCTCCAGAACGTTCAATTGATGTTGAGCTCGCTATTAAATTAAAAGAAGAGAATAAAGCCTTTAAGGTTGAAAAGTATAAGCACAGTTATCCAAACTGTTGGAGAACTGATAAGCCAATTTTATATTATCCATTAGATTCTTGGTTCATCAAAGTAACTGATGTGAAAGATAGAATGCATGAGCTAAATAAAACTATTAATTGGAAACCAAAATCAACCGGAGAAGGTCGTTTTGGTAATTGGTTAGCAAATGCAAACGATTGGAATTTATCGCGATCTCGATATTGGGGAATTCCATTACCAATTTGGAGAACTGAAGATGGAACTGAAGAAATCTGTGTTGGTTCTGTTGGAGAACTTAAAAATGAAATGGCAAAAGCTGTTCAGGCTGGAGTACTTTCAAAAGATATCTTCGACGATTTTGAAGTTGGAAACAATTCCGATGAGAACTATGCTAAAATAGATTTACACAAAAATATTGTTGATGAGATTGTGTTAGTATCGCCAAACGGACAACCAATGCAACGTGAAAGCGACTTGATTGATGTTTGGTTCGATTCTGGCTCTATGCCTTATGCACAATGGCATTATCCTTTTGAGAATAAGGAACTCATTGATGAAGGGAAATCATTTCCAGCCGATTTTATTGCTGAAGGTGTTGACCAAACTCGTGGATGGTTTTATACGCTTCATGCGATTGGAACAATGGTATTCGATTCTGTAGCTTACAAAAACGTAGTGTCTAATGGTTTAGTATTAGATAAGAACGGACAAAAAATGTCGAAACGTTTAGGTAACGCAACAGATCCTTTTGAAACCTTAGGGAATTATGGAGCAGATGCCACACGTTGGTATATGATTATGAATGCTAATCCTTGGGATAATTTAAAATTTGATCTAGAAGGAATTGAAGAGGTGAGACGAAAGTTTTTCGGAACACTATATAACACCTATTCGTTTTTTACATTATACACCAATTTAGATAAATTCACATATAGCGAAGCTGATATTCCATTGGCTGAACGACCAGAAATTGACCGTTGGATTTTATCTGAATTGCATACCTTAATTCAAAAGGTAGACAATTTCTATGAAGAGTACGAGCCAACAAAAGCGGCTAGAGCAATTTCAGACTTTACACAAGATTACGTTAGTAATTGGTATGTACGTTTAAGTAGAAGGCGTTTCTGGAAAGGCGATTATCAATCTGATAAAATTTCGGCTTATCAAACTTTGTATACATGTATGACAACCATTGCCAAGTTAGGTGCTCCAATAGCTCCTTTCTTTATGGATCGTTTATATATGGATTTAAATTCAGTGACGAATAAGGAAACGTTTGAAAGTGTGCACTTATCTGAATTCCCAAAGTTTGATGCATCTTTTGTTGATAAGGCGTTAGAACGTAAAATGGAAAGCGCACAAACAATTTCTTCATTAGTATTATCGTTAAGAGCTAAAGAAAAGATTAAAGTACGTCAGCCACTTCAAAAAATCATGATTCCTATTGACTCGAAAGATCAAAAAGATGAGATTTTAGCAGTTGCCGAATTGATAAAATCTGAAGTGAATGTGAAATCTGTTGAGGTTTTAGAAGACGCTTCAGGAATATTAGTAAAACAAATTAAACCAAATTTCAAAGTTTTAGGACCACGTTTTGGTGCAGATATGAAAGCTGTAGCTCAGGCAGTTAACAGTTTTTCAGCAGAAGACATCAAAAAAATCGAGCAAAATGGTAGTCTCGACGTTGAAATTAATGGAAAAAACATTACTTTAGAACAATCAGATGTCGAGATAACATCAAAAGATATTGAAGGATGGCTTGTGGCAAGTTCAGGTGCGTTAACAGTAGCTTTAGATGTTACCATTACTGAAGAGTTACAAAAAGAAGGTATTGCAAGAGAATTAGTAAATAGAATCCAAAATCTACGTAAAGATTCTGGTTTTGAATTGACAGATAGAATTGCAGTACAGTTTCAAAAAGACGAACATATTATTAACGCAATAAACAAGAACTTAGAGTATATAAAAACAGAAACTCTAACAGACGAATTAGAAATTTTAGACAACCTAAAAGATGGTATAGAAATTGCTTTTGATGATGTAAATACCAAATTGTTTATACAAAAAATTTAAAATCATGGGAACAGATAGTACAGTAAGATATTCAGATAAAGATCTAGCAGAATTTAAAACATTGCTTTTAGAAAAAATCGAAAAAGCAGAACACGATTTAGAACTCATTAAAAGTGCGTACATGAACGACCATAATAATGGTACAGATGATACATCGCCAACGTTTAAGGCATTTGAAGAAGGAAGTGCAACAATGAGTAAAGAAGCAAACTCTCAATTGGCAATACGTCAAGAAAAATTCATTAGAGATTTAAAAAATGCTATTATTAGAATTGAAAACAAATCTTATGGCGTTTGTAGAGTTACTGGAAAACTCATCAATATAGAACGTCTTAAGTTAGTGCCTCATGCTACTTTAAGTATTGAAGCAAAAAACATGCAATAACACAAAATTAGTTTCCTATAAAAAACGTCTTATGTAAATAAGGCGTTTTTCTTTTTGCAAGAGATTGCTAACTAAATAAAAGGTTTATTTTTACAATCTGTAATATTCAATCATGTCTTTAAAAAAAGCAACACTTCTTATTGTCATTATTTTATTGGTAGATCAAATATCTAAAATCTACATTAAAACAAATTTTGCGTTAACTGAAAGAGTAGAAGTATTCTCTTGGTTTCAGATTTTATTTGTAGAAAATGAAGGCATGGCTTGGGGAACAAAAATTAGTGATTTTGTCTCGTTTATTTCAGATAGGACAGCAAAAGTTTGTTTGACTATTTTTAGAATATTAGCAGTTTTTGGGATTGGGTATTGGTTAAATAAATCTATCAAAGTTAAAAGTCCCAAAACATTAATTTTTGCAGTGTCTCTTATTTTAGCTGGAGCTTTAGGTAATATTATTGATTCAGTTTTTTACGGAGTCTTTTTTGATTCAAGTTCTGGACAAGTGGCTTCTTTTTTACCTGCTGAAGGAGGTTACGATGCTATTTTTCATGGTAAAGTTGTAGATATGTTACATTTCCCAATGTGGAGTGGTGTATTACCTGATTGGATTCCGTTTTATGGAGGGCAATACTTTACGTTTTTTGAGCCTGTTTTCAATATTGCAGATATGGCAATTAGCACAGGAATTGGGATTTTAATTTTCTTTAATAAACGTGCTTTTAATAATGAAGAAAAGGAAGAAGTTACTGAAAATTCTTTAGCTTAAAACGTGTAAACCTTTTCAGGAGTCACACAATAATCCAATAGTATATCTCCTTCATAAACAGCAATAATTTGTTCCTCGCTTTTAAAAAAAGAAAGCCCAATTTTAATAGTTTCAGGTTTGCAATTTGCTAAAAATTTGTCGTAGAATCCTTTTCCATAACCAACACGATTTCCTTTTTGATCAAATGCCAAAAGAGGAATAAAAACAACATCAAGTTGTTTAGTATCAATTGGAATACCACTAACAGGTTCAGGGATATTCCATTTGTTTTTTTTGATTTTAGTGCTATCAGTTAATAAGTAGTGCACCATTTCTATTGTTGTAAAATCACTTTTTGAAATAACGATATGTTTATCTTTTCCTGAAAGGATACTTAAGATATAATCTGTGTTGACCTCTTTGTGTTCTGTTATAGATAAAAATGTATGATAAAACTCGTAATTCCAGATTGGTAATGCGAGTAATTGATTGGCAATTTGCAAACTCTGATCTTCAATTTGACCTTCGGAAAGATTCTTCCGTAATAGTTTGTATGTCGCTCTTAATTCAGCTTTAATCATTTTTTACAGCAGTTGTAATATGAAAAACAGCATCACCTTGATAGATGATTGGAGATTCGTTTACATTAAAAATATAACCAGCATTTGGTGCTTTTACGAAATGATTGAAACTTCCATAAGGATCAGTAATGTTTCCTAGAACTTCATTTTTTTCCACATATGTATTTATCGCTACTGTTGCCTTAAACATGCCCGAATATTTAGCCCTTAACCATTTACTATCCGAAATGATGGTAGCCTTAGTTTTGGGTTTTGATGCTTTAAATTTAGAGTTAAGCATGTCCAAATGATTTAAAATACGTTTGGCGCCATTTACTCCAGTATTGGTAATGTTACTATGAATATTAAAAGATTTGCCACCTTCAAATAAAAGCATAGGCACGCCTAACTTATAGCAGGAGTTTCTAAAAGACTTGTTTCGGTTTTTAGAATAATAAATGAAAGGAGCACCAAAAACGTGAGCCAACTCAGATAGTACTGGATTATCTTTAGTAATACGAATCTGTGCTGCATTAAATCGATCTGCACCACCTGTATGAAAGTCAATAATAAAATCGGCATGTGGTACAATCTCTTTCATCACAAAATGCGCTACTCTACTCGCTAATGAACCCTTTGCACCACCTGGAAAAACACGATTAAGATCACGACCATCAGGAAACAAGCGATCCATGTTTAAGAAACCAAAAACATTGATTACTGGCACACAAATAATTGTTCCTTTTTTTGGTTTATTAATCCCTTTAGCAATTATTTGTCGAACGATTTCTACACCATTAATTTCATCACCATGAATACCAGCTGTCATTAAGACTGTTGGTCCTGGTTTTTTAGAGCGCTCAATAATAATAGGAACATCTAGTGTGTTTCGAGTATGTAGTTTAGCGACTTCAAAAGTAACTGTTGCGCTTTCACCTAAAGCTACTTTTTCACCTAATATTTCTAATATGTCTTTATCGCTCATTTATTTTTACTGCTTTCTATAAAAGTGATAATTGCTCTTGCTATATTTCTACCTGTGGCTCCTTCAATACCTTCTAGACCTGGAGTTGAGTTTACTTCTAATAGTAAAGGTCCTCTAGATGATTGTAACATGTCAACACCACAAACAGGGAGTTTTAATACTCTCGATGCATTCATTGCTAGTTTTAATTCGTCTGTATTTAGTTTAATAATATTAGCACTTCCACCACGATGTAAATTTGATCTAAAGTCTCCTTCTTTGCCTTGTCGCTTCATAGCTCCAACAACTTGACCATCTACAACTAAAGCTCTAATGTCTGCGCCTTTTGCTTCTTTAATAAACTCTTGCACAATCACACGTGCTTGCAGTCCGTTAAAAGCTTCGAGTACAGATTCAGCAGCATTTTTTGATTCCGCTAAAACTACTCCTAAACCTTGAGTGCCTTCTAAAAGCTTTATGATTACTGGTGTTCCGCCAACATGTTCGATAACTTCTTCAACATCACGAGAGTAGTTTGTAAATACGGTTTTAGGCATTCCAATTCCTGCTTTACTTAGGCGTTGTAAACTGCGCAATTTATCTCTCGAGCGTTGTATAGCATCTGAAGTTACAATAGTAAATACGCCCATTTCTTCGAACTGTCTTACCAGAGCGCAACCATAAAAGGTAACAGAAGAACCTATTCTGGGAATAATAGCATCTACATAATCTAAGTATCTGTCTTTATAATAAATGGTTGGTTTTTCCTTTTCAATGATAATATCACATTTCAAAGGATCAATGACTTCCATTTCATGACCTCTCGCTTCTCCTTCTTTGACTAGTCGTTGAGTAGAATACAAATGTGGATTTCTAGATAAAATGACTATGTTCATTGGATATACTTAATTGGTTTAAGTAAAGAGTGTTTTTAGATAATTACTTTTGATGTTGCAATATACTAAAATAGCTTATGATTTTTTTTGCGTTATAAGCTTTTCATTTAACTTTGAATTATGCAAAACCCTACTTTAGAGTTACAATTAAAAACCTTGCCACAAGAACCTGGTGTATACCAATATTATGATGTCGATGGTAAGTTAATCTATGTAGGAAAAGCAAAAAACATCAAGAAGAGAGTCAAATCATATTTTACCAAAACACATGAGAATGGTAAAACACGAGTGCTTGTCAAAAAAATCGCAAGTGTCCAACATATTGTTGTAGAGACTGAAAAAGATGCACTTTTATTAGAGAATAATCTTATAAAAAAATATCAGCCACGATACAATGTGCTTTTAAAAGATGACAAATCATATCCATGGATTTGTATCAAGAAAGAACGATTTCCAAGGGTGTTTCCAACACGACGTGTTTTTAAAGACGGTTCCGAATACTTCGGACCTTATACAAGTATGAAGACTGTTCATACCTTATTAGATTTAATCAAAGGACTCTATCACCTCAGAAATTGCAACTTTAATTTATCTAAAGAAAAAATTGAATCTGGCAAATACAAAGTGTGTTTAGAATATCATTTAGGAAACTGTAAAGGACCTTGTGAAGATTTGCAAAAGGAAGATGAATACAATCAATATATTACAGCTATCAGAGAAATCTTAAAAGGAAATTTTAAAGATTCGTTGGCACAGTTTAAAATGCAAATGAAGCAATTGGCTCAAGAGATGCAATTTGAAGAAGCGCAACGAATTAAAGAAAAAATAGAAATTCTTGAAAATTACCAAGCAAAATCTACCATTGTAAACCCTAAGATTAGTAATGTTGATGTGTTTTCAATTAAGAGTGATGAAGGCTATGGTTATATTAATTTTTTACAACTATCCTACGGAAATATTATTAGATCACATACACTTGAAATTAAGAAGAAACTCGACGAAACAGATAAACAATTATTAGAACTTGCCATTACTGAAATAAGACAGCGTTTTACTTTAAACTCAACTGAAATTTATGTGCCATTTAAAATAGATTTAGGCGAAGATTTAAAAGTAACCATTCCAAAGCTTGGTGATAAAAAACGGATTTTAGATTTATCCCTTCGTAATGCAAAGTATTACAGAATGGAACGTTTCAAACAAGTTAAAATTGTCGATCCAGATCGTCATGCCAACCGAATTATGGCACAAATGAAATCAGATTTGCGATTACCTGAAGAGCCACGTCAAATAGAGTGTTTTGATAATTCGAATATTCAAGGGACACATCCTGTAGCTGCTTGTGTTGTTTTTAAAGATGGCAAACCAAGTAAAAAAGATTACAGACATTTTAATATTAAAACTGTTGAAGGTCCAGATGATTTTGCATCGATGGAAGAAGTTGTGTATCGCAGATATAAACGCTTAATAGATGAAGAACAACCATTACCACAATTGATTATTATTGATGGAGGAAAAGGCCAGCTATCTTCCGCGTTAAAAAGTTTAGATGTGTTAAATCTTAGGAATAAAATTGCAATCATCGGAATTGCGAAACGTTTGGAAGAATTATTTTACCCAGATGACCCAATTCCTTTATATTTAGACAAAAAAAGTGAAACGCTTAAAATAATCCAACAATTGCGTAATGAAGCGCATCGTTTCGGAATCGAACATCATAGAAATAGAAGAAGTAAAAGCGCGTTAACAACAGAATTAGAAACCATTCCAGGAATTGGTGAACAAACTGTTGTGGCTTTAATGAAACAATTTAAGTCTGTTAAACGAATTTCTGAAGCTGATGAAAAAGATTTAGAAAACGTGGTTGGAAACTCAAGAGCAAAAAAGATAAAAGACTATTATAACTCAAAATGAAGAAGCTCCTTGTCGCTATATTAATTATATGTTTGCCCTTTTCTTCTAAAGCGCAAGACTCAATAAATACCGATACTCCAAAAGTAGGTTTGGTGTTAAGTGGTGGTGGTGCCAAAGGGTTCGCACACATAGGTACATTAAAGATAATTGACAGTCTTGGTATTAAAATAGACTATATCGCTGGGACAAGTATGGGAGCTATTGTTGGTTCTTTATATGCTTCTGGGTATTCAGGGAAACAATTAGATTCTATTTTTAAAAGTTTAGATTATGATAAGGTGATTAGCGACGAATTACCAAGATCTGTAAAAACGTTCCACGAGCGTGATAATTCTGAAAAATATGCAGTTAATCTTCCTTTTGATAAGTTTAAGATAAAGTTACCTTCTGCACTTTCAAGAGGTCAAAATGTATTTAATTTATTATCCAAACTCACTTTACATGTTAGTGAAATAAGACAATTTGATCAATTGCCCATTCCGTTTTTTTGTTTAGCGACTAATATTGAAAATGGAGAAGCAGTTATTTTAGAATCTGGAAACTTAGCAGAAGCAGTTACAGCTAGTGGAGCTTTTCCCACTTTGTTTCAGCCAGTTTTGATTGATGATCAATTACTAGTAGATGGTGGAGTGGTCAATAATTATCCAATAGAAGAACTTAAGGCGAAAGGCATGGATATTATTATTGGTGTTGATGTACAAGATGATCTAAGTGATAGAAGTGAATTAAAATCAGCACCAGATGTTTTACTACAGATAAATAATTTTAGAACAGTTAACGACATGAAGAGGAAATCTAAAATTACAGATATCTATATTCATCCTGATATTAAAGATTTTTCTGTCGTGTCATTTAGTGAAAGCCAAAAGATTATTGAGAATGGTAAACAGGCGACCTTAAAACAGATCGAAAAGTTAAAGGCTTTACCTAAATATGAAACGACTAATGCGATACGACCAATTGGTAATATGGTTTCAATGGATAGTATAAAAATAAATTGGATTTCAATAAAAGGTAATAAAAGGTATACGAGATCTTATGTTATTGGCAAACTGAAATTTAAAGACGATTCAAAAGTAAGTTATGAAGATTTTGACAGAGGTGTTAATAATCTTATAGCCACTAATAATTTTGATACATTTAAATATCAATTTAAAAAATCAAAAGATAAAGAAGGCTATGATCTTTATGCTACCTTGATTGAAAATGAGATTACAACATTTTTAAAATTAGGTCTTCATTATGATGACCTTTATAAAAGTGCGGCTTTAGTTAATTTCACTAAGAAAAGGCTGTTATTTGATAATGATGTAGCTTCCTTAGATATAATTTTAGGTGATAATGTTAGGTATAATTTTGAATATTTTATTGATAAAGGATTTTATTGGAGCATTGGTATTACCTCTAGATATAATCAATTTCATAAAAGTATTAATCCAGAATTATTAATTGTAGATTTTAATGACATTGTTGGTTCTGCATTAAATAAAATAGATGTTGAGATTAAAGATCAAACGAATCAGTTTTATCTACAAACCTTATTCAGGAAAGATTTTGCATTGAGTGTTGGAGCAGAGCATAAAAGACTTAAAATTAAATCTGAAACCATTACACTTAACTCTCAAACTGATGAGTTTTTATTTGAGAACACAGATTATGGAAGTGTTTTTGGAAATATAAAGTTAGATACTTATGATAATAAGTATTTCCCTAATAGAGGAGTTTTTTTTAATGGTGACGTGCATTGGTATTTAGTGTCTTCCAAATTTAATACTGGTTTTGAGCCTTTTGCAATTGTAAAAGCAGATATGGGTTACGCTTTTAGTGTGTCAGATAAACTGGCATTTAATATAAAAACTGAAGGCGGTTTTAAAATAGGAGAGAACACTACAAATACACTTGATTTTGCGTTGGGAGGCTACGGAAATAACTTAATAAATAACTTCATTCCTTTTTATGGATATGACTTTATTTCATTAACAGGGAATAGTTATGTGAAGGCACTATTCTCGGCAGACTATGAGATTTTCAAAAAGCATCACCTTACTTTTGAAGGGAATTGGGCAAATGTTGATACTGCAATATTTGAATCTGGAGAGTGGTTCTCACTTCCAGATTACAGAGGTTATGCAGTTGGATATGGCGTCGAAACCTTCTTAGGACCTATACAAGCTAAGTTTTCGTATTCACCAGAACAACGTCAAAGCATTTGGTTTTTTAATATTGGATTTTGGTTTTAAAATATCAAGATTTTCACGATATTTGAAGTATGTTAAATCTATTATTCAAAGATTTATTATCTCACCTTCAATTTCTTATCAAGAGAAATCCAGAATAAGCACGCATTATTGTATCTTTATATCAAGTGAAAAAGTTAGAGTAAACGAACTCTAAACTTATAAATTCTAATTTTTAATAATAAATAACATGCCTTTTTATCATAAGCTTGGAAAGATTCCTCATAAGCGACATACACAATTCAGAAAAGAAGATGGTAGCTTGTATTACGAGCAATTGTTTGGTACGGTTGGATTTGACGGAATGTCTACAAATTCATATCACGAACAACGCCCTACACGAGTTAAAGAAATAAAAAGCCAATACAGTGTTGCACCAAAAATCGCCAAAGAAAATAACATACAGTCGTTTAGATTGAGAGGTTTTCAAGTGCCACCAGAAGACGATTATCTAGAGAGTAGAAAAATTGTATTAACAAATTCAGATTGTCATATCGCTTTAGCAGCACCACGAAAATCTACAACAGAATATTTTTACAAAAACACAGATTCTGATGAAATGATTTTCGTTCATAAAGGAACGGGTAAGCTAAGAACCATTTATGGAAATTTAGATTTTAAATATGGTGACTATTTAATAATTCCTCGTGGGATTATTTATAAAATAGATTTCGATACCGAAGATAATAGATTGTTTATAGTAGAATCTCACGCACCAATATACACACCAAAACAGTATCGTAATTGGTTTGGGCAATTGTTAGAGCATTCACCTTATTGCGAACGCGATATTCGCAGACCATATGAATTAGAAACCAATAACGAAATAGGGAATTTCACCATAAAAGTAAAAAAGAAAGACGAAATTTTTGATATAGTTTATGATTCGCATCCTTTCGATGTTGTAGGATACGATGGATTTAATTATCCTTACGCTTTGTCAATTCACGATTTTGAACCTATAACAGGGCGTATACATTTACCACCTCCAGTTCATCAAACATTCGAAACTACTGCATTTGTAATTTGTTCGTTTGTGCCACGTTTGTACGATTATCATCCACAATCAATTCCTGCGCCTTATAATCATAGTAATATTGATGCAGATGAGGTCTTGTATTATGTAGATGGTGACTTTATGAGTCGTAACGATGTTGAAGCTGGACATATTTCATTGCATCCTGCAGGAATTCCGCATGGTCCACACCCAGGAGCAGCAGAGAGAAGTATTGGTAAAAAAGAAACTGAAGAATTAGCAGTTATGGTTGATACTTTTAAACCGCTTATGGTAACTGAAGAAGCTATGAAAATTGCAGATGAAGAATATTATAAATCATGGTTAGAATAAAATTTTATCATGATAGAAAATAAATTACCTGCTGATCCTTCGGCATTAGTTTTAGGAATAGTAGCTCTTGTAATTGGTTTTGCTGGATGTTGTTGCTACGGAATTTTTGCTATTATACCATTAATCTTAGGAATTATTGGATTGGTAATTGCAAACAAAAGCATTAAAGAATATGCATTACATCCTGAAGCGTTCTCTCAAAGTAGTAGGGCTAATGTAGGAACAGCAAAAATTATAAATATCATAGCAGTGGTGTTTAATGCTTTAGTGGTTTTGTTTTTCATTGGTGTTGTTGTGTTTTACGGAACAATGTCTTCTCAAGGGTTTTATGAGGAATTTTTAAATGGAAATGAGACGTTTGATGAATGGGAGAATGATTCAAATTACGATTATGATGAAGATTTTGAAATTAGTGAAGATACAATTAGTATTGATTCTATAGGTGTTGAAGAAATTACAGGTAACGAGATAAAATTAGATAGTTTAAATAATTAATAAAAACTCAAATAGATTTCTAGTTTGAGTTGTTTCCTGTTTCTTAAAAGCAGGAAGGAAATAAAAGAATAATATTATGGCAAAAGAAGTAAAAAGTGTCGATTACGGTTTGGAAAAAATTTTCGATGGAGCTCAAGATTTTTTACCATTATTAGGAACAGATTATGTAGAGTTCTATGTAGGTAATGCAAAACAATCAGCTCATTTTTATAAAACGGCATTTGGTTTTCAGTCACATGCTTATAAAGGATTAGAAACAGGTTCTAAAGATTCTGTGAGCTATGTTTTAAAACAAGATAAGGTGCGATTAGTATTAACAACACCTCTTAATAGTAAATCTCCCATAAACGATCATATTGTAAAACATGGTGATGGTGTTAAAGTTGTAGCCCTTTGGGTTGATGATGCTAGAAAATCATACGAAGAGACGACTAAAAGAGGTGCAAAATCATACATGGAACCTACGGTTGAAAAGGATGAGTTTGGAGAAGTTGTACGTGCAGGAATTTACACTTATGGAGAAACAGTTCACATGTTTGTTGAACGTAAAAATTATACAGGTGCATTTATGCCTGGATTCGTGAAATGGGAATCAGACTATAATCCTGAGCCAGTAGGTCTAAAATATATAGATCACATGGTTGGTAATGTAGGTTGGGGACAAATGAATACTTGGGTAAAATGGTACGAAGATGTGATGGGATTTGTGAATTTCTTATCCTTTGATGATAAACAAATTCATACAGAATATTCAGCACTCATGAGTAAAGTAATGAGTAATGGTAATGGACGAATCAAGTTTCCAATAAATGAACCTGCAAAGGCTGCTAAAAAATCTCAAATTGAAGAGTATTTAGATTTTTATGAAGATTCTGGAGTTCAACACATAGCTGTAGCAACAGATGATATCATTAAAACAGTTGCTCAATTAAAAGCTAGAGGTATTGAGTTTTTACCTCCACCACCTCAAGCATATTACGATGATATTCCTAGACGTTTAGGAGTTCACATGGATATGATGAACGAAGATATCAAAGAGCTTCAGAAATTATCAATACTTGTGGATGCAGATGAAGAAGGGTATTTGTTACAAATTTTCACTAAACCTGTAGAAGACAGACCAACCTTATTTTTTGAAATCATTCAGCGAATGGGAGCGCAAGGCTTTGGTGCTGGAAACTTTAAAGCACTATTTGAGTCTATAGAGCGTGAGCAGGCTAAAAGAGGAACTTTATAAAGGATCCTTAATAGAAAGATATAGACCTACAAGCTTTTAAGCTTGTAGGTTATTTTTTTATAAACTCTAACATAACTATAACAGCTATATTGACTATTGGTCTCAAGTTTTTTTATATTTTTGGAACAGTAATTGTAATTCTCCCTACTAAACAACTAAACGTAGCTATAAAAGTTACTTTACAATTATGTCTAAAATGAAAAATATACTACTTATAATAGGTCTATTAATTGGGATGCAAATATCATTTGCTCAAGAGAAATCTGCATTTCAAGAAGGCGAATGGTTTAAGTTTGAAATGAGTTACAGTAATTTCTTAAAAGCGGGGAATGCAACTCTAGAAGTTAAAGAATCTACCATCGATGGGAAACCTGTATATCATGTTGTTGGAAAAGGTTGGACAACTGGAGCTATCAAATGGTTTTTTAAAGTAAAAGACAGATATGAAAGTTTTATTGATAAAGAAACTGGAATGCCCTATAAATTCGTTAGAAAAATTAATGAAGGTGGTCATACCAAAGACATTGAGATAGATTTCGATCATGAAAAACAGCAAGCATTAATTGAAAATAAAAAACACAATACTAAAAAAATTGTAGCTACAGAAAAAGATGTTCAAGACATGGTTTCGGCCTTTTATTACCTTCGTAATAATTATGATACGGAAAGTATAAAGGAAGGAGAAATTGTTAGTCTTAATATGTTTTTTGATGAGGAAAACTACATTTTTAAATTGAAGTTTTTAGGAAGAGAAACTATAGAAACTGAATTTGGTAAAGTGAAAACATTAAAGTTCAGACCTTATGTTATGGCAGGTCGAGTTTTTAAAGAACAAGAAAGTTTAACCCTTTGGGTAAGTGCTGACGATAATAAAATTCCTTTAAAAATTAAAGCAAATTTAGCAGTAGGATCATTACAAGCTAACTTGGAAGCTTTTAAAGGTTTAAAACATTCATTTCAAATTCAATTTGACTAAACTAACATGGACGATTTACACAAATTTGACGATGTCGTCAAACAACTAGAAGAAAAGTACGCAAAAATAGACCAAGATACAGATGACCATTTATATGGTTTGCTTTACAGTAAGCCAATTACTTATTGGGACTATATCCAAACAGATGCTTTATTAAACCTGCAAATACAGCGCACAACACTTCCAGATGAGATGGTGTTTATTGCTTACCATCAAATTAACGAGCTTCTTTTTAAGATGATTCTTTGGGAAATCCAGCAGGTCGCAGAAAAAGATGATTTAGATGCGGTTTATTTTGAAAATAAACTCATGCGTATTAGTCGTTATTTCGATATGTTAACTACTTCGTTTACGATTATGCAAAACGGAATGGACGTTGAGCAGTATATGAAATTCCGATACACGTTAACACCTGCTAGTGGCTTTCAAAGTGCACAATATAGAATGATAGAATTTGCTTCTACAGAGCTAATAAACCTTATCGACTTTAGATTCAGAAAAACCATAGACAGAGACACACCTTTTGAACATGCCTTTGAGCATTTATATTGGCAAGCAGCCGGAAAGGATTATAAAACTGGTAAAAAATCAGCGCTTTTAACTAATTTTGAAAAGCGTTACAAAGGTGATTTTATTCGTTTCATGCAAACGTATAACACTAAAAATTTATGGACACGTTTCAAGGAATTGCCTGAAGCTGACCAAAAAGATGACAAGTTAATCAAGGCCATGCGTCATTATGATTATACTGTAAATATCACTTGGGTTATTGCTCATTATAATGCAGCAAAACATTATATCGAAAGTGGTACTGGTGATGGTGAGGCAACAGGAGGAAGCGATTGGAAAAAATACATGCATCCTAAATATCAAAAACGTATATTCTTCCCAGAACTTTGGAGTGAAGACGAACTGAAAAATTGGGGAGAAAATTTATAGAATTAATTAATGCAACCAAAACAATTATTAATAGCACTTCTTATCTGTTTTAGTTTCTGGTCTTGTAAAGACGACGATAAAAAAGTAGATACCGAAGATTTACAATCAATAGTAGAACCAGAGCAAAAAAAAGAATTTGGGTTTGTTCTTGAAGACTATATCGTAAAAAGAGACACCATAAGAAAAGGAGATAGCTTTGGGGAAATCCTAGAACGGAATCATATAGGTTATCCTCGAATTTTCAATATTGCTGAAAATGCAAAAGATAGTTTTGATATTAGAAGGTTGCAAGTAGGTAAGCCTTACACGCTCTTGTGTGCAAGCGATTCTTTGCAAACACCTGAATGTTTTATTTATCAACCTAACAGCATCGATTATGTAGTCATTAAGTTTGCGGATTCAATAGAAACTTACAGAGGGAAAAAACCAATCACATTAGTAGAAAGAGAAGCTTCAGGAATTGTAATGAGTAGTTTATCTGAAACTATGGAATCTCAAGGGTTGCCATATCAACTAATCAATGATATGAGCGATATTTATGCTTGGACAATTGATTTCTTTAGACTCCAAAAAGGTGACCGATTTAAGATTGTCTATAAACAACGTTTTATTGAAGACTCAATTTACGCAGGAATTGAAAGTATAGATGCTGCTTATTTTCAACATAAGGATGAATCTTTTTACGCTTTCAATTTTATGGTAGACAGCACTAAAAATATTGCTGACTATTTTGATGAAGACACCAAGAGTTTAAGACGTACCTTTTTAAAGGCTCCGGTTCAGTTTAGTCGAATCTCGTCACGATACAACTTAAATAGACGCATCGCTTACTATGGATATAAATTACGACCACATAAAGGTACCGATTTTGCTGCTCCAATAGGAACACCAATTTTGGCCACTGCAAATGGTACTGTAACCGAGTCTAGACGTAGAGGTGGTAATGGTAAATATGTGAAAATTAAACACAACGGAACTTACAGTACACAATACCTACATATGAAAGCTCAAAATGTTAAAAAAGGAGCATTTGTAAAACAAGGAGATGTAATTGGTTGGGTTGGAATGACAGGAAATTCTGGAGGACCTCACGTTTGCTATCGCTTTTGGAAAAACGGAAAACAAGTAGATCCATTTAGAGAAAAATTACCAGCTGCCGAATCTATTCCAGATTCTTTAAAAGCACAATACACAGAGTTTATAAAACATTTAAAATTAAAGTTGGATCAAATTCAATTTGAAGAAAATACTATTGAACCTCCTACTGAAGAAGACGCACTAACATCCAAAACATAATAATGGCATTAAAAACCATAAATCCAACTACAACTGAAGCTTGGAGTAAATTGCAAGCACATTTTAATACCATAAAAGACGCTCACTTAATTGAATTATTTGCTGAGAATAGCAACAGAGCAACTGAAATGACGATTCGTTGGGAAGACTTTTATGTAGATTATTCAAAACATCGAATGTCTAAAGAAACTTTAAATTTGCTCATTGAATTAGCTAATGAAGTGGATTTAAAAGATGCCATGGATAAATACTTTGGTGGTGAAGTGATTAACAAAACTGAAGGACGTGAAGTATTGCATACAGCATTGCGTAATCCAGAAAATGCTGAGGTTATTGTAAATGGTAAGAATGTAATGCCAGAGATTTATGATGTCAAAAACAAGATTAAAGACTTTTCGAATAAGGTAATCAATGGAGAATTAAAGAGTCATACAGGAAACGCTTTTACTGATGTTGTAAATATTGGAATTGGAGGTTCAGATCTCGGACCAGCAATGGTAGTTGATTCTTTAGCGTATTATAAAAATCAATTGACAACACACTTTGTAAGTAATGTTGATGGTGATCATGTTAATGAAGTTATCAAAAACTTAAATCCTGAAACAACACTTTTTGTAATAGTTTCAAAAACATTTACAACTCAAGAGACGTTGTCTAATGCTAATACACTAAGAGAATGGTTTTTGAAAAGTGCTCCGAAAGAAGCGGTTTCAAAACATTTTGTAGCGGTTTCAACCAATATTGAAAAAGTCAAAGATTTTGGAATCGATGAAGATAATATATTTCCAATGTGGAATTGGGTTGGAGGACGATTCTCTCTATGGAGTGCTGTCGGTTTATCAATTAGTTTGGCAGTTGGATTTGATAATTTCGACAACTTACTTTTTGGTGCTCACAAAATGGATGAGCACTTCAGAACTGAAGATTTTGATAAGAACATTCCTGTTATTTCGGCACTTTTAAGTGTATGGTATAACAATTTCTTTAAAGCTGAAAGTGAAGCCGTTATTCCATATTCTCAATACTTAAATCAATTTGCAACATATCTTCAACAAGGTATTATGGAAAGTAATGGCAAGAGTATTGATAGAAATGGAGATAAAGTAGATTATGAAACGGGAACTATTATTTGGGGAGAACCTGGAACTAATTCTCAACACGCTTTCTTTCAACTTATTCATCAAGGGACAAAATTGATTCCTGCAGAATTCATCGGATTCGCAAAATCATTACATGGTAATCAAGATCATCAAGATAAGTTGATGTCTAACTTTTTTGCTCAGACAGAAGCTTTAATGAACGGAAAACCTAAAGCTGTAGTTGTTGATGAATTAAAAACACAAGGACTTTCAGAAGACCAAATAAAAGCATTAACACCTTTTAAAATATTTGAAGGGAATAAACCTACTACGACCTTTTTGATAGATCAATTAACTCCAGAAAGTTTGGGGAAACTAATAGCTATGTACGAACATAAAATTTTTGTACAAGGCATTGTATGGAACATCTATAGCTACGATCAATTTGGAGTAGAACTTGGAAAACAATTAGCAAATACCATTTTAAAAGAATTAAACGATACTAATGTTTTTAATTCACACGATAATTCAACTCAAAACCTGATTGATTATTATCAAAACAAAAAGTAACCTATTTAGTTTTTCCACTCAATAGATTCCATAATGTGCTTAATGTCATTTTTTAGATACACTGCTGCTGGATATATAGAATCATAATTTGGCTTAGCATAAAAGTAAAGTGAGCCAACTAAGAAGTGGTTGATACTGTCAGTTACATAAAATTGAGACTGTGAAGCCGCATTTCCACCGACTTCATAAAACATTCCAAAAACGTTGTTTTCTGGGTTTTCATAAATATCTCCTTCTATTTCATCAGCTTTCATGGTGTGCTTTTGAGTAAGGTTTTGAGCATCTCGTAATAAATCAGTAAGGTTGTTGTCTTTAACTTTTTTATAAGTCAGATAGACAGTTCCTTTTAGCTTTGGGTAGTTGATATCTACACCATAAATATTGTTTACTCCATCTAATTTTATCTTAGAAATTGGAGCTGCCAATTCGTTTTTTTCAAAAGTAAACGGTAGAGGAAGACCTACTTTTTTATAAGTTGGTTGCGGATACTCTAAGCGCAACATTGCTTTTGGTTTAGGAATAGGATCACTACCACAAGCAATACAGGAAATAACAATACATAATAAAAGAAACTTTCTCATAGGTGATTTATACAGATATCAATAAACGAATAAATACAATGTTTTATTTGTCTAATATGGTGAATTTAATGTCTTTGATACGTTTTTTCTCAATAGCTTCAATAGTGAAAACGTAATTTTTAAAATTTATTTTACTTTTTAGTCTTGGAAATATTCCAGAGATTTCTAATACGAAACCCGCTATTGTTTCAGCTTCTCCTTTATGGTCTTCAAAAACGGACTCGTCTTCTAAATCAATAATTTTATAAAAATCTTTTAATGTGGTTTTGCCTTCAAATGTGAAATTTTTATCATCTATTTTTGTGTAAATCACATCATCATCATCAAACTCATCACTAATATCACCAACAATCTCTTCAATAACATCTTCAAGAGATACTAATCCAGATGTTCCACCATATTCATCAACTACAACTGCTAAATGAACTTTTTTGTCTTGAAACTCTACCATTAGATCATCTAATTTTTTGTTTTCAGGAACAAAGAACGGTTCACGCAGTAGACCAGTCCAGTCAAATTCTTTTCGATCTATATGTGGCAATAAATCTTTCACATATATTATACCAGTTACAGTATCGATACTTTCTTTATAAACGGGAATTCTTGAATAACCATTTTTTATGATTTCAGGAATGATCTCACTGAATTTTTGATCTTCATTAAGTGCGAAAATATCCATTCGTGGTCGCATAACTTGCTTCGTATCTGTGTTTCCAAAAGACACAATCCCTTGCAGGATTTTATGTTCTTCAATAGTAGTGTCACTATTTGAAGTAAGTTTTAAAGCTTGAGATAATTGATCAACACTAATATTAGATTTTTGTTTTCCTAAACCATTGTGAATGGCAAGCGTTACAAATCGCATTGGTAAACTTACGGGAGAGAAAATAGCATCTAGAATCTTTAGAGGTATCGCCATAAATATCGAAAACTTAACACGATTTCTACTGGCATAAATTTTAGGAATAATCTCACCAAATAATAAAATTAAAAAGGTTATTACTACGACTTCTAAAAGAAACCTCATCCATGCAACCTCTATGTTATAAAATAATGTTTCTCCCAAATAGGCAAACAAAATTACAATCCCAATATTGATAAAATTATTAGCAATTAATATAGTTGCCAGTAATTTCTTAGGCCGTTCTAAAAGTTTTGAAATTATTGTAAATGCTTTTGGTTGTTCGTCTAAACCAGTGTCAATATCAGATTTTGTTAATGAAAATAAAGCCACTTCAACACCAGAAATCAATGCAGAACTAAATAGTAAAATAATAAGCAGTATGAGACCGGAAATTAATGCTGAATTTCCAGAAAGTAGTAATAATATTAAACACGAGGGTTCAGGATCCAATATGAAATTATTTAATTTTTAAAATGGTAAGTCGTCATTGTCTTCAGCAATAGGCTGTGATGTCGTATTTGCTGTCGCATGATTAGACTCCGGTTGATGACTAGTATTGCCAGCAGGTGTTTCATTTTTATTAGATAAAAAGGTGAAATCTGTGCACTGAATTTCAGTCGAATAGCGATCATTTCCTTTATCGTCTTGCCATTTTCTTGTTTTTAAACGACCTTCAATATATACCTTATCACCTTTAGAAAGATATTTTTCGCATATTTCGGCTGCTTTATTTCTTACAACTACGTTGTGCCATTCTGTATTGGTAACACGCTCATTAGTCTGTTTGTTTGTGTAGGTTTCATTGGTTGCTAATGGAAAACGACCAACACAGTTTCCGCCATCAAAATAATGCATTTTCACTTCATCACCTAAATGCCCAATTAGCATCACTTTATTTAATGTTCCTGACATAGTTATTTGTTTTTAAGATTACAAAATTAAGCAATTTGTAATGGTAGTATTAAAAGTATGAAAAAATTGTGAGTTCTTTATATAGGGAAATTAAATTCCTCAATGAAGTTACCAATCACAATAGGCGTAGGATAGGTTTTTAGTTCTGAAATGGGAATCCCTTGTTTTGGGAGTTTGTCAATTTCAATAATCCAGAATTTTGTATATAAATGTTGATGTGATAGTTTGTGCACAAGTTCTTTGGTATTGTATAAGCTATACTCGAATACAATATCATTGAAATAGGATTTGATTTCTGGATAGGCTTTAAAGTTGTCCGAATGAAGTTCTTGTTCGGTTTCAACTAAAGGGAATTGATACAGGTTTTGCCAAATACCTTTTGTTTGTCTTTGTTCAAAAAGTGTTCTTTTGTCTGAAGACACTAGAACTAGAAAATTAAAGTGTTTTTTTGTGACTTTGGTTTTCTTCAATTTTACGGGAAGACTAGCAACGGTTCCTTTTTGAAGAGCGACACAACTATCTTTCAATGGACAAACAATACAATTTGGATTTTTAGGCTTGCATTGAATGGCTCCAAATTCCATTAGCGCCTGATTGTAATCACCTGGATTTTCGGTATCTATTAATGAAGTTGCTAGTTTTTTAAAGTCCTTAATGCCTCGTGTGGAATTAATAGGAGTATCAATTCCAAAATAACGAGACAATACTCTATATACATTTCCATCAACCACAGCTGTTGGTTCGTCAAAACAAATAGAAGCAATAGCGCTTGCTGTATAATCACCAACACCTTTAAGTTTTATAATTTCTGAGTATGTAGATGGGAATTCGCCTTTTAGTTCTGTAGCAACGTATTTCGCTGAGGCATGTAAATTTCTTGCTCTTGAGTAGTAGCCTAGACCTTGCCAAAGTTTTAAAATAGCTTGTTCTTCAGCATTTGAAAGATCAAAGACTGTTGGGTAATTTGAAGCAAAATCTTCGTAATATGGCAACCCTTGTTTGATTTGGGTTTGTTGCATGATTATTTCAGATAACCAAATGTAATAAGGATTTTTGGTATTTCTCCAAGGGAGTTCTCGCTTATTTGCTGAATACCAATTAGTTAATACTTTCTTAAAATCCATAAATATTTTATAATTACAGCAAAAATAAATCTTTATAAGGTTAAATTTTAATTAATTACGCTTGAAATATTGAAATTAAATTACCTATATTTGCATCCCTTATAATTAATAGATAACCCTAAAATTAATAACAATGACAAAAGCTGATATAGTAGCTAAAATTTCTGATAAATTAGGAATTGAAAAAGGAGATGTTCAAGCAACAGTTGAAACATTTATGGAAGAAGTTAAATCTTCACTAGAAGGAGGAGATAATGTATACCTAAGAGGTTTTGGAAGTTTTATCGTAAAGACAAGAGCAGAAAAAACTGGACGTAACATTTCAAAAAACACAACAATAAAGATACCAGCACACAATATTCCTGCATTTAAACCTGCAAAAGTATTTGTTGAAGGTGTTAAGACCAACGTTGAGGTCAATTAAGACATTAAAAAGAAATATTAATTTAAAAAATACTTATTTATGCCAAGTGGTAAAAAAAGAAAAAGACATAAGGTCGCGACGCACAAGCGTAAGAAACGTAGACGCGCTAATCGTCACAAAAAGAAATAAATTGAGAAAGTAGTTTTTTAACTACTTTTTCGATTTTTAAAAACAACGTTCTTTGATATAAAATTCATGAGTTTTCATTACGTTAACCTTCGTAATGCGTGGATTTACTGGATTAAACATCCTGTGTCAAATAAATTATCCATCTGTTTTGAAATGAATCAAAATAGATTAAAATTAACAAAATGGAAAAAGAATTGATTATAAGATCGAGTTCTGATATTGTTGATTTTGCCTTATTAAAAGATGGAAAACTTATCGAGTTACACAAAGATGAAGATGATAACAACTTTGCCGTTGGTGATATATTTATTGCCAAAATACGTAAAGCTGTTCCTGGTCTAAATGCTGCATTTGTAAATGTAGGTTATGAAAAAGATGCTTTTTTGCATTATCATGATTTAGGACCAAAATTACCTTCCCTTTTAAAATTCGTTAAACGTGTAAGCGCAGGTAGACATACCGATTTTTTACTGAAAAATTTTCAGTTTGAGAAAGATATTGATAAAAACGGAAGCATAGCTAACGCTTTAAAATCAAATCAATCTCTATTAGTACAAATTGTAAAAGAACCAATTTCAACCAAAGGTCCTCGTATTAGTAGCGAGTTATCTATTGCTGGTCGTTATATTGTTTTAGTGCCATTTTCTGATCGAATTTCAATCTCTCAAAAGATTGAGTCTAAAGAAGAAAAAGAACGTTTAAAACGTTTGGTAAGAAGCATAACGCCTAAAGGTTTTGGAGTTATAATTCGTACGGTCGCAGAAGGCAAAAAAGTTGCCGAACTCGACAAAGATTTACAGAATTTGCTGAATAGATGGACAGCAATGTGTAGAAAATTAAATAAAGCACATCATCCTAGTAAGGTGTTGAGTGAAATGAACAAAGCCTCTTCTATTTTAAGAGATATCTTTGACGATTCATTCTCAAGTATTACAATAGATGACGAAGTGCTTTATGGACAGATTAAAGATTACGTGCAAGAAATTGCACCTGCTAAAGAATCAATTGTGAAGCTGTATAAAAATGGCGTGCCACTTTATGAAAAGTATGGTATTGAACGTCAAATTAAAACATCTTTCGGTCGCACAGTCTCCATGGCAAAAGGAGCCTATTTGGTAATTGAACATACCGAAGCGATGCATGTTGTTGATGTCAATAGTGGTAATCGTTCTAACAAAGAAAAGAATCAAGAAGACACTGCTTTAGAAGTCAATCTGATCTCTGCTTCAGAAATTGCTCGTCAGTTACGTTTACGTGATATGGGAGGAATTATTGTTGTTGATTTTATTGACATGGGAAGAGCAGAGAATCGAAAAAAATTGTACAATCATCTTCGTGACGAAATGAATGATGATAAGGCAAAACATAAAATTTTGCCACCTAGTAAGTTTGGTTTGATACAAATTACCAGACAACGTGTTCGCCCAGAACGCAACATTAAAACTAAAGAAGAAAATCCTAATGGTATTGCAGGTAGTGAAATTGAAGCACCAATTAAAGTGATTCAAAACATTACGCAAGACCTAGAAAGGCTTTTCAAAAAAGACTATAAGAAGATAACGCTTAATGCGCATCCATTTATAGCAGCCTTTATAACCAAAGGGTTTCCATCAGTACGTTCTAAATGGTTTTTAGAACACAAAAAATGGGTAAAAGTTTTACCTAGAGATGCTTACACATATCTTGAATACCACTTTATTGATAAAGATGGTAAGGAAATCAAATAATATCTAAAACCCCTTTCACATTATGTGGAAGGGGTTTTTGTTTTTAAAAGCTTTTATGATTATTAAGGCGCAGGATTTGGAATCTCTGCATGAACCTCATTAATGGCTTTGAGAACTTCATCACTTAGTGTAATGTCAATACTATCAATATTTTCTTCTAACTGCTCTAATGAGGTTGCGCCAATTATATTACTCGTCATAAACGGTCTGTCTGTTACAAACGCTAATGACATTTGAGCCAAAGTCATATTGTTATCTTCAGCAATTTTTAAATAACGTTTTGTAGCTTCAGTTGCTTTGCCTCCACTATATCTTGCAAACCTTGGGAAGAGCTTTAACCTAGCGTTATCACCTTCAATACCTTTAATATATTTACCAGATAGCACACCAAATGCCATTGGAGAATAAGCTAATAAACCAATCTCTTCTCGAATTGCAATTTCTGCCATATCACCTTCAAATACTCTATTCAATAAATTGTATGCATTTTGAATGGTAATCATTCTTGGTAATTCATTCTTGGTAGATTCTTCTAAGTAGCGCATAGTTCCCCAAGCTTTCTCATTTGAGATTCCAACTTTTCGTATTTTTCCAGACTTGACAATCTCATCTAGATTATGCAACACCTCATTAAAATTATCTGTCCAAGGGTCTTTTGAACTATGACTATAATCTCTAACACCAAATGTATTTGTATCGCGTTCTGGCCAATGCAGTTGATACAAATCAATGTAATCCGTCTTTAATCGCTTTAAACTCTTGTCTACAGCATCGTTAAGCGCTTCTTTGCTAAAACCATTAGTTCTAATGTGAGCAGTATAATCGCCTGGTCCAGCAATTTTTGTAGCTAAGACTACTTTATCTCTATTTCCACTTTTTTCAAACCAATTACCAATAATACGTTCGGTTTCGGCATACGTTTCTGCAGTTGCAGGAACGGGATATAACTCTGCAACATCAAAGAAATTAACGCCTTTGTCTAAGGCTAAATCCATTTGAGCAAAACCTTCATCTTGGGTGTTTTGATTTCCCCAAGTCATAGTACCTAAGCATATTTTACTAACTTTTATATCAGTTTTAGGAAGTGTTGTATATCTCATTTTGGTTTGGTTTAAAGAAGTGTAAAGATAAGAAGACCTTTCAGCTTTATAAAAACTGAAAGGTCTAAATCTATGTTAAGTTTCGACTTACAACTCATTTAAGAGCTTTGAAATCTCATCGAGTTTTGGTGTCAAAATGACTTCAATACGACGATTTTGGGCTTTGCCTTCGGAATTGTCATTACTAGCAACTGGAGCAAATTCACCTCGACCAGCAGCTGTTAAATTTTCTGGATTGATTGACTCGTTTTCTCTTAAAATGTTTACAATAGCAGTAGCACGCTTAGCTGATAAATCCCAGTTACCACTTAATTGTGCGTTGCCTTTATACGGCACATCATCTGTATGTCCTTCAATTAAAATAGCAATTTCAGGATTTTCAGCCAGAACTTCACCTAATTTTTTTACAGCTTGTTTTCCGTTAGATCCAACAGCCCAACTACCAGATTCAAAAAGTAGTTTGTTCTCCATAGATACATACACCTTTCCGTTACGTTGTTCAACGGTTAAGCCATTACCTTCAAAGTTGGTTAAAGCTTTTGATATGGCATCTTTTAACTTTGTCATGGCAGCATCTTTAGAAGCTATCACGTTTTCTAGTTCAGCTACACGTTGAGAACGTGCTTCTAATTCTGCTTTCAATTTATCAAGTCTTGCATTTTCTGCGGCTAAAGCCAGTTCCTTTGCTTCAAGTTGAGCTAGTAACTCACGATTCTTTTTAGAGTTTTCTGCAATTGATGCAGAACTATTCTTTTCTAAAGCATCATAAGAAGCATTTAGATTGTCAAGATTTGCTTTTGTTGCATTATAATCTCCTTGTAATTTATTGCGCTGTTCTAAGGCTTGGTCATAATCTGACTGCAGTTTAGTTAGATCATTTTTAGCTTTGTTTAAAGCGGTTTCTAAATCTTGATTGTTATCAGATAACTTTCGATTTTCTTTTTTTAATTCTGCATATTTATCCTCCAAATCTGTATATATTTTTTTAGACACACATGAGGTTGTTAGAATTAAAGTTAGTGCTATTAATGACAATTTTTTAAGCATAGGTTGTAGTATTAGGTTGTTGATTTGTTTAAATTTTAGTTTTCAATTTCAATTAAAATCGGACAGTGGTCACTATGTACCGCTTCCGAAAGTATAACGCTTCGTTTGATGTTTTCTTGTAATGGCTTACTAGCCATAGCATAATCTAGTCGCCAACCTTTGTTGTTTGCTCTAGAATTTGCTCTATAACTCCACCAGCTGTATTCTTGTTTTTCAGGATGTAAAAATCGAAACGAATCTATAAATCCACTATCGATAAAGTTTCCAAGCCATTCACGTTCTTCTGGTAAAAAACCAGAAACACCTTTCATTTTCGGGTTGTGAATGTCCATCGCCTCATGACAAATATTATAATCACCTAGAACCACGAGGTTAGGTAAATCTTTTCGCAAGTCATTTAAATACTGATGAATCATATCCATATACTCAAACTTATGAGCCAATCTCGCATCATTTGTCCCAGAAGGTAAGTACATACTCATCACAGATAGACCATCAAAGTCTGCTCTTATATTTCGACCTTCGAAATCCATAGAGGCAATACCTGTTCCGTATTCTACATGTTTTGGTTCAATTTTACTTAAAATGGCAACACCACTGTAACCTTTTTTTTGGGCACTAAACCAATAATTATACTTGTAACCAGCATTTTCTATAGCTTCAATATCAACCTGCTCTTTCATGGCTTTGATTTCTTGTAAGCAAATCACATCTGGATTTGCGCTTGTAAGCCAATCGATAAAGCCCTTTTTCATCGCTGCTCTTATTCCATTAACATTGTATGAGATGATTTTCATTCTGAAATTTTAAGATTTCAGCTAAATTAAATAATACTGTACTTTTACACTATTATTTTAAGGAGGTTTTAACCATAAAATAATTTCTGTCTTTAGAAGTTTATATACTAAATGAAAATTGCTATTTCACTTATCTGTTTTATTATGGGTTGCTCTGCATTTGCGCAAGAGCCAATCTCTAATTATAGGACTAAAAAAGTAGCGGTTAGAGATTCCATAAAAGTGGATACTGTTAGTATCAATACCAACAGTTTTATTTTGAGACGAAAGGATAATACAATTATTGATTCATCTTATTATCGCGTTGATTTTTCAAAAGCGTTATTGACCTTCAAAAAACTTGTTGATACAGATTCAATTGTAATCGACTATTTAAGGTATCCTGATTTTATTACCAAAAAGTATTTTCAATTAGATGAACGTATCATTGTTGAAAACACAGACAATCTTCAGCGTTTATACAAGCTTAATCAATCAAATGTGCAACGTTCCTATTTGCCTTTTGATGGATTGAGTACATCAGGTAGTATATCTCGTGGTGTTACTATTGGAAATAATCAAAATTCAGTTTTGAATAGTGAATTAGATTTGCAAATCTCTGGAAAGTTAAGTGATAAGGTATCTCTTAGAGCTTCTATTCAAGATGCAAATATCCCATTACAAGAAAGTGGATACTCTCAGAGGTTAGATGAATTTGATCAGGTATTTATTGAACTCTTTAGTGATACTTGGAATATAAGAGCTGGAGATATCGACTTAATAAACGACAACAGTTATTTTGCGTCGTTTACAAAACGTGTTCAAGGGTTGTTTGTAAATGTAGATTTTGATAAAGAAGAATCTAAAACTAACGTATTTGCGGCTGGAGCTTTAGTAAGAGGTCAATTTACAAGTAGCCAATTTACAGCTCAAGAAGGCAATCAAGGACCTTATAAACTAAGTGGACCAAATAGTGAGTTGTATGTATTGATTGTCTCTGGAAGTGAAACCGTTTATGTGAATGGAATTGCTATTGAGCGTGGTGAAAACAAGGATTATATTATCGATTATAATGCTGGCGAGATTATTTTCAATTCTACATTTCCAATTACTTCTGAAATGAGAATTACTGTCGACTACCAGTTTAGCGAACGTAATTTCTCTCGTTTCACTGTTTTTGGAGGTGGAAATTATGAAACGGAAAAACTCAAATTAGGAGTTTCATTATATTCTGAAGTCGATTCGAAAAACCAGCCTTTGCAACAAAATTTATCTTCAGATCAAGTCGATATTCTTTCTGATGCAGGTGATGATCAATCTCAAATGGTTGCGCCTTCTGATGTTTCTGAGTCGTTTGATGAGAATCGTATTTTATACCGAAAGGATATTGTTGGAGGAGAAGAAATCTTTGTATTTTCTAATAATCCAGAAGACGATTTGTTTAGTGTTAGGTTCACACAAGTTGGCATCAATCAAGGAAACTATATCATCGTAAATAGCAATGCCATTAGTAATATTTTTGAATACATTCCACCAGTAGGAGGTGTTCTTCAAGGAAGTTACGAACCAATTGTGCAATTGATTGCACCTGTGAAATTGCAGGTTGCTGTTGTTAATGGTACGTACAAACCTACTGAAAGAACAGATATTTTATTTGAATTGGCTGGAAGTAGAAACGATTTAAATTTGTATTCTGATATAGATGATAGTGATAATGACGGTTTTGCAGGGAAATTAACTGTAAGACAGCAAATCGTTAAAACAGATAGCTTATGGAACTTGAACGCATATGCTGATGGAGATATCATACAGAAGGATTTTAGAACTATAGAACGTTTATATAGACCTGAATTTAATCGTGATTGGAATTTAGAAGATCCACTCGGAAATCAAACTTTATTGTCTTCAGGATTAGAATTATTACATCCAGAAAAAGGAATAGCCAATTACAAATTTGAACATTTAAATTTCTCTGAAAACTTTAATGGTAATCGTCATAACCTTATGGCAAGTCTTAGATTGAATCAATTTAATGTGTATTCAACATCTAGTTACCTAAGCAATAGAAGTAGTGCCTCACAATCTACATTTTTACGTTCTTTTAATCGTGTTGTTTACAATTTTAAAAAGCAATGGGTAGGAACAAAACTGGCTATGGAAGATAATGAGCAGCGCTTAAAATCTAACGATTCATTAACCAATTTAAGTCAGCGATTTACATCATATGAAGTTTTTACTGGAATAGGAGATAGCACAAAAGTTTTTGTTGAGGTTGGTTATATCAAGAGAGTTAATGACAGTTTGAGATTAAATCGTATTGAAAAAGTAAATAGTTCTAACACTTACTATTTAAAATCTCGGATCATTAAAAACATAAATACAGACCTGGCTATCTTCGCTAATTATAGACGACTTAAACAAGAAGACCCAGATTTAGAAGAAGACCAGTCTTTAAACTCAAGATTAAATTTTAATCAAAAATTGTTCAAAAATCTAATCATTTGGAATACGGTTTTTGAAACCAATTCAGGAACCTTGCCTCGACAAGATTTCACCTATGTTGAAGTTGAACCAGGTCAAGGCGCTTATACTTGGATTGATTACAATGAAAATGGAATACAGGAACTCGATGAATTTGAACTGGCTCAATTCGCTGACGAAGGTAGTTTTATTCGTGTTTTACTGCCAAATCAAATCTTTGTTAGAACACATCAAAACAGATTCAGTCAGACCTTAACTATTAATCCGCAACAGTGGTCAACTTCTGAGAATAAAACCAAAAAACTCTGGTCGCATTTTTATAACCAAACCTCATATTTGATCGATAGAAAAGATCAAAGACAAGGCAATACATTTGATTTAAATCCATTTTCTACAAATGAAGAAAATCAATTAGCACTTAATAAAAGTGTTAGAAATGTATTGTTTTATAACAGAGGAAAACAACATTATACAACGTCATATACATTTTTGAATAATACCAATAGGTCAGTATTATCAACAGGGTTTCAAGAGAATAAATTGCAAAGTCATCAACTTCAATTTAATCACAAATTTGCAAAGAGTTGGCTTTTTAATTTTGAATCTAGTTTAGAATTTAATGAAAGTATAAATGAGAATTTTGTATCTCGAAATTATAATTTAGAGCAAATACGTTTCGAACCAAAGCTGTCTTATATATTTAATGAAAATGCACGCTTTGCAATATTCTATCAGTATACCACTAAGGATAATACTGTTGGTGATATGGAAGGCTTATTACAGAATAATTTAGGATTATCATTTACCTATAACAATGCTCAAAAAATTGCTTTAACTGGTGAAGTCAATTACTTCAAAAATGAATATGATGGCAATCCAAATACACCTGTTGCTTATCAAATTTTAGAAGGCCTTCAACCAGGAAATAACTTTACATGGAGTTTATTGGCACAAAAGAAACTGACTAAATTTTTAGATTTAAACTTAAATTACTTCGGAAGAAAAACAGAAACAAGTAAAACTATTCACACGGGAACTGTTCAGTTAAAAGCTTATTTTTAACGATTTGTAACTTTCGTCACATATCAACTACGTTTTTTTTATACCTTTGCCAAGTATGCAAAAACTGTTTGCCATAACATTTTCTTTTTTGATTCTTTTTCAAAGTTTCAATGTTGGTGCTGAAGATTTATCCAAAATCAGCGTCTTATTTGAGCATGCACAATTCCATCAGGAAACCTATGGCGATACTTTTTATCAGTTTTTAGCAGAACATTATGGTGAACGTGTAGCCGACCATGAAACCAATCATGATGAACACGAAGATTTACCCTTTAAGCATCAACATCAAAGTTGTTCTCATGTTAGTATTGCTTTTATGGTTCAAACCATTACATTCGATTTAAGTTGCGAGCCATTTATAGAGATTCCTTTTAATTTTTTCTACAAAGAATCTACTTCTTTATTCGAAAAATCATCTATTTTTCAACCACCAAAATTAGCTTAATTTATTAGTATCAATTTTTAAAAGTCCACATTATTACTATCATTAAGTGGAATTATTAATGCTTTTTACAATGAATTATGTTAGAATACATCATTAAATTCAGCTTACGAAATAAGCTGATTATTTTCCTTTTTACTGCCTTTATTTTTGGTTTTGGGATTTTTTCGCTAACTCAAATCCCAATTGGCGCAGTACCTGATATTACCAATAATCAAGTACAGGTAATTACCACATCTAGAAATTTGTCTACCCAAGATGTAGAGCAATTTATTACCTATCCTGTAGAGTTAGAAATGGCTAATTTACCGGGAGTTGAAGAGATTCGATCCATTTCGAAATTTGGATTATCAGTGGTTACTATTGTTTTCGATGACGATTTAGGGACGTATTTACCTCGACAACTTATTGCCGAAAAGATCAAATCGGCTTCAGAACAAATTCCAGAAGGTTTTGGCTCGCCTGAAATGGGTCCTATTACTACAGGTTTGGGTGAGATTTACCAATACATTTTAGATGTAAAACCTGGTTATGAAGACAAATACACCACAACCGATTTACGTACCATCCAAGATTGGATTGTAAAACGTCAACTTTCTGGAATTTCTGGAGTAGTTGAAGTCAATACTTGGGGAGGGTTTTTAAAACAATACGAAGTAGCTATCAATCCAAATAAGTTAACTGCTATGAATATCTCTATTGCAGAAATTTACGATGCTTTAGAAAAAAACAACAGTGTTTCTGGTGGTGGTTATATAGAAAAAAATAACAAAGCCTTTTTTATTCGTGGAGAAGGTTTGGTTACTTCATTACAAGATATTGAAAGGATTGTTGTGAAAAATGATGGCACACCAATTTACATTAAAGATGTTGCGAAGGTTGGCTTTGGTAGCGCTACACGATTTGGAGCAATAACAGGAAATGGTGAAGGTGAAAAAGTGTTAGGGCAAATCATGATGCTTAGAGATGGTAACTCTAAAGAGGTAATTGATGCTGTAAAAGAGCGCGTTGCATCTATACAAAATACATTACCAGAAGGCGTTTATATTAACGGATTTTTAGAACGAAGCGAACTTATTGCAAAAACTACTTTTACGGTTGCCGAAAACCTAATATTAGGATCTTTAATTGTCATTTTCGTAGTGGTTTTACTTCTAGGTAATTGGCGTTCTGGTTTAGTAATTGCTTCCGTTATTCCGTTAAGTTTATTATTTGCTATTATCCTAATGCGTCAATTTGGAGTAGATGCCAATTTAATGAGTTTAGGTGCCATCGATTTTGGAATTATCATTGATGGAGCAGTAATTATTGTAGAGTTTATTGCGTTCCAAATTATGTCCAAATCTGCACACCTTTCAGGAATAAGCAAAAACGAAAAACAAGCAGAAATTGATCAAATAACACTTAAAAGCGCTTCAAAAATGATGAATTCTGCAATTTTTGGGCAATTAATCATCTTAATTGTGTTTATTCCAATTCTGTCTTTAAGTGGTATTGAAGGCAAAATGTTTAAACCTATGGCAATGACATTTAGCTTTGCCTTAATTGGAGCCATGATTTTGTGCTTAACGTATGTTCCCGTCGTGTCTTCATTGTTTTTAAAACCTAGTAAACAGTCTGCGAAAAACATTTCTGTTAGATTAATGAATTTTCTAAATAAAGCTTATCAACCAATTATTAATTGGGCTTTATCTAACAAAAGAATAGTAGTTGTTCTTTCAGCTATTTTGCTTGCGTCTAGTATTTGGATTTTTAGTAGAATGGGAGGCGAATTTATTCCCACTTTAGATGAAGGTGACTTTGCTATTCAACCCGTTTTAAAAACAGGAACATCTCTTGGGAAGACTATAGAAATAACAACGCGAATAGAACAAATTTTATTAGATAATTTTCCAGAAGTAGATCAAGTAGTTACACGAATTGGAGCCGCAGAAGTACCAACAGATCCTATGTCTATGGAGGAAAGTGATGTTATTGTTAAACTCAAACCTAAAGCAGAATGGACTTCGGCAAGTAGTAAAGATGAATTAGCTGATAAATTTAAAGAAGCCTTAGCAGTGATACCTGGTATGGAGGTCGAGTTTACGCAACCTATTGAAATGAGATTTAATGAACTTATCACTGGTGTTAGAGCAGATGTTGCAATTAAGATTTTTGGTGAAGATTTAACTGTCCTAGCAAATAAAGCAGATGAGATTAAAGCACTCATTGATAATGTAGAAGGTGCTGCAGATATTACAGTAGAAAAAGTTGAAGGTTTGCCGCAAATGAGTGTGAAATTTAATAGAAGTAAAATTGCTCGTTACGGACTTAATATTTCAGATTTAAATAAAATCATTTCTATGGGATTTGCAGGTGAGTCTGTCGGTAGTGTGTTTGAAGGAGAAAAACGTTTTGATTTGGTGATGCGTTTAGACCAAGACAATAGAAAGGATCTAGAAAGTTTACAAAATTTATATGTCGATACACCTAGTGGAAATAAGATTCCGCTTAGTGAATTGGCAGATATCACCTATACAACTGGTCCTGCTCAAATATCGAGAGATGACACTAAACGTCGCATTGTCGTTGGAATTAATGTTAGAAATAGAGATCTGCAATCGGTTGTAAATGATGTGCAGGAAATTATTGAAAGCAAGCTCAAGCTTCCCGTGGGTTACAACATTACTTATGGTGGACAATTTGAAAATCTGCAAAGTGCAAAAGATCGATTGTTAGTTGCTGTTCCAGTGGCTTTGGTATTAATATTTATACTGCTTTATTTCGCATTTAATTCTATTAAAGAAGCCTTAATTGTTTACTCTGCCATTCCGCTTTCTGCTGTTGGTGGTATACTATTATTGTGGCTAAGAGATTTGCCTTTTAGTATTTCTGCTGGAGTTGGTTTTATTGCCTTGTTTGGAATTGCAGTACTAAACGGAATTGTATTAATCGAGCATTTTAAAGAACTAAAAGCTGAGGGTATTTCAAACATTGAAGAACGTATTAAAAAAGGAACAGTTGAACGTTTACGTCCTGTGTTATTAACAGCAGCAGCGGCAGCTTTAGGGTTTTTGCCTATGGCTATTTCTACAAATGCTGGAGCAGAAGTACAACGTCCTTTAGCCACTGTAGTTATTGGTGGATTAGTTACTGCAACCTTACTGACCTTAGTAGTTTTGCCTGTTTTATATGCCTGGTTTGAAGAAAAAAAAGAACTTAAAATGAATAAGAAAACTATAGTACCTGTGGTTATATTGCTTTTAACGTTTAATGTTCAAGCACAAAATAAACCATTAAATATCGAACAGGCTTTAGAATTAGCTATTGAAAATAACGCGAATTTAAAAGCAGAAAACTTAAAAATTGACCAATCTAACGCATTAGTTGGTTCTGCTTTCACTTTTGATAAAACTAATATTTATTATAATTATGACGAAAGCAATCTGGCTATAAACAATGAGCCTTTAAAAGTTTTTGGCATCTCGCAAGACTTTAAATTCCCAACGGTTTATTTCGCTGAAAAAAAATTGAACCAATCTAAAGTAGGTTTACAGGAAGCTAATTTCAGCTTGCAGTTACAGCAAATTAAAAAACAGGTTTATGCTATTTATTACCAATTAAGTTATGCTAAAAACAAAGCAGAAAATTATAAATATTTAGATAGCTTGTATCAGGATTTTGCAAAAAAGGCAAAACGTCGTTTTGAGTTAGGCGAAACTAATTATTTGGAAATGATTACGGCGCAATCCAAACAAAAACAGTTGGAAACACTTTATAAACAGTCACTTCAAGATGTAATTTTATATCGAGAGCAGCTTAAGAAAATCGTGCAAGTAGATTCTATTACCATTGAAGATGGATTACTATTGAAGCTAGAAGTAGATAATTTATCTACCCAACAAAATGTGGGTTTATCGATTTTTGATGCCTCAATTAATTACCAAAAAGCACAAACCAAACTAGAGAGGCAAAGCCTGTATCCAGATTTAAATGCAGAATACTTTCAAGGCACTAACAGTGGCTTAAATGATAATATAAAAGGGTATCAACTGGGTATTAAGATTCCAATTTTGTTTGGTGGACAGCGCTCTAAAATTAAGGCAGCCAAAATTGCTCAAGAAATAGTTATAGAACAAAAACAAGATTATCAAGCTAAACTGAATGCAGAATACCAATCTTTATTGGCGAAACTTCAGCAGTATGAAGAAGCCATACAATATTATGAAACACAAGGGGAAACGCTTTCTGAAGAGATTATAAAAACAGCAAATAGAACCTTTAAAGAAGGTGAAATTGATTTCTTTCAATACATTCAAAGCTTAGAAACAGCTAAAGATATTCAACTTGATTATTTAGAGCAATTAAACCAATACAATCAAACAGTTATCACAATCAATCATTTAATTTTATAAAGATGAAAAACATATATATCCTATTATTTTCAATGGTTTTAATAGCCTGTGGAAGTTCAGATAAAAAAGTAGAAACAACACCAGAAGCAGAAGCACATGATGAAGGTTTAACTATAACTAAAGCCCAATTTGAAGGCGAAAAAATGGCTTTCGGGACGTTAGCCGAATACAGTTTTAATGATATCGTAAAAGTAAATGGAATGATAGATGTGCCACCACACAACAAATCTAGTGTTACAACATTTATAGGTGGCTATATTACCAAAACACCATTATTAATTGGAGATAGAGTAAAAAAAGGACAGCTTTTAGTTACTCTTAAAAATCCGGAGTTTGTTGAGATTCAGCAAAATTACCTTGAGGTTGCTGAGCAATTAAATTACTTGAAATCTGAGTTTACCAGACAAAAAACATTGTTTGATGAAAAAATCACTTCTGAAAAAAACTATTTAAAAGCAGAGAGTGTGTACAAAAGCAACTTAGCACATTACAATGGATTGCGTAAAAAATTGCAAATGATGAATCTTAATCCAAATAATGTTGAGCAAGGACGCATTTCTACAACCATAAATCTATATGCACCAATGAATGGCCATATTACTAAGGTTAACGTTAGCAATGGAACTTATGTGTCGCCAAGTGATGTTATTATGGAAATTGTTGATATTGATCATATTCATTTAGAATTATCTGTGTTTGAAAAGGACATAATGAAAGTGAAAAAAGATCAGAAAATACTGTTTAAAATCCCTGAAGCTTCAGATAAAACCTTTGAAGCAGAAGTACATTTAGTGGGTACCACAATTGACGAACAAACAAGACGTGTAAAAGTACATGGACATGTTGATAATGATAAAGAAAACTTTATCGTAGGTATGTTTGTGGATGCAGATATTATTATTAAAAGCAGAAAAAATATTGGACTTCCAAAAGAAGCAGTGATTGAAATTGGTGATGAGGCTTATGTTTTGGTTTTAGAAGAACAACATGGTGACGAATTTCATTTAGAAAAAGTAAAATTAGAGATTGGTTTTAAAACTGAAACAAGCGTTGAAGTTTTAAATAGTGAAGAACTAAAAGACAAACAAATCTTAGTTAAAGGAAACAGCATGCTTTTAAATGATAGCGAAGGTGGACATGCACATTAGGTGTTAAATTTTTAGACAACCTTTTTACTAGGATTGTATCTTTAATTTTTAAAAGGAATTACGGTTAATTACAATGTATTATAAAAAAACTCCCAAGTAATTACTTGGGAGTTTTTTACAAGATTCCTGTTTGGACAAGAATTTATTATTTCATTTTTTGAAGCCAATGTTTTACATCTACTTCTTTTTTGATGATCTCACGTAAATCTTCAATCTTGACACGTTGCTGTTCCATAGTATCTCTATGACGAATGGTAACCATGTTGTCTTCTAATGTATCGTGATCTACAGTAATACAAAACGGAGTTCCGTTAGCATCTTGACGTCTATAACGTTTTCCTACAGTGTCTTTTTCTTCATAAACTAGATTGAAATCCCATTTTAAATCATCTACAATTTGTTTAGCGATTTCTGGTAAGCCATCTTTTGCAATTAGAGGAAATATTGCTGCTTTAGTTGGAGCTAAAACTGCAGGTAATTTTAAAACTGTTCTTACGCTACCATCTTCTAGAGTTTCATCTTCTAGAGCATTTGAAAATACGGCTAAGAACATACGATCTAAACCAATTGACGTTTCTAAAACATAAGGTGTATAACTTGCTTTTTCTTCTTGATCAAAATACTGTAGTTTTTTGCCAGAGAACTCCTCATGTTGTTTTAAATCAAAATCGGTACGTGAGTGAATTCCTTCTAATTCTTTAAACCCAAATGGGAATTTAAATTCTATATCTGTTGCAGCATCTGCATAATGGGCTAATTTTTCATGATCATGAAAACGGTAATTATCTTGTCCCATTCCTAAAGACAGATGCCATTTCATACGAGTTTCTTTCCAGTGTTCAAACCATTCTTTTTGAGTGCCAGGTTTGATAAAGAATTGCATTTCCATTTGTTCAAATTCACGCATTCTAAAAATAAACTGTCTTGCAACGATTTCATTTCTAAACGCTTTTCCTGTTTGAGCAATTCCGAATGGAATTTTCATACGTCCAGATTTTTGAACGTTCAAGAAATTGACGAAAATACCTTGAGCTGTTTCTGGACGTAAGTATAAGTCCATTGCGCTTTCTGCACTGGCACCAAGTTTGGTTCCAAACATCAAATTAAATTGCTTAACATCTGTCCAGTTTCTAGAACCAGATAAAGGGTCGGCAATTTCCAGTTCTTCAATCAGCGCTTTTACATCTGCTAAATCTTCCTTTTCTAGAGATTGACCTAAGCGTTTAAGAATAGTGCTTATCTTTTCTTGATAACCTACAACTCTTCCATTAGTGCTTAAAAACTCTTCTTTATTGAAAGCGTCTCCAAAGCGTTTTGCAGCTTTTTTGACTTCTTTTTCAATTTTATTTTCAATTTTAGCACAATAATCTTCCACTAAAACATCTGCACGATATCTCTTTTTCGAATCTTTATTGTCAATTAAAGGATCGCTAAAGGCATCTACATGACCAGATGCTTTCCAAGTTGTTGGATGCATAAATATTGCAGTATCAATACCTACAATATTATCATTCATTTGCACCATGGCTTTCCACCAATAGTCACGGATATTTTTTTTGAGTTCTGCTCCATTCTGAGCATAATCATAAACTGCGCTTAATCCATCATAGATTTCGCTACTTTGAAATACGTAACCATACTCTTTTGCATGAGAGATTACTTTTTTAAATTGATCTTCGTTTGCCATAGTGCAAAAATAAAAAACCGCTCCAATTTATAGAGCGGTTTTTAATAAATTATGTTGTGTTATTTAATTTAATTTTACTTCAGTGCTTCCTAGTTTACGGTCTTTATTAAAAACATTAATAAAATAGGTGCCTTCAGTAAGTGGTTTTTCATCTGCATCTGCCTTAATGTCTACACAAATATCAATGACTTCATTATGGTAATCCACTATTTTTTTAGAGCTATATATTAAAGAAGAATTCCCGAAAACAATAGCGCCTTTATCAGCTACAACATTATTTTGTGGATTAACAATTTGAATATAGATTTCTTTTTCTCCTTGTTCGGTTAATGAATTTTCAGCCAAAGTAAAACACACTTCGATATGATCAACCTTTTTAGCTCTCTTAGATGCACGTTTTTTACCAAGAATTTTTGTGAACGATTTAGCATCAAATGAATTTGCAGTTAGTAGAGCGCCTTTTTCTAAACTTCTATTAAGGTTTTCATTTGCTTTTAATAAAGTCACGTTTGCTCTACGCTGTACTTCTAATTCATTGTAAGCAACTATTTTGTCTTCTTCAAGACTTTGGTTTGCCAAATCTAGAGAGTCAATTGCAGTGAATAAGGATTTATTCTTAAGTTTTAAACTGTAAAGTTGTTGTTTGAATCTTGAAATAACAGAAAGATCACTTCGAAGCATACTAAGAGAGTCTAAAACGAGTCTAGTATCTTTTTTAGCAACTACCAGTTGTGATGCGATTATATCATTTGAAATAGAAACTTCGTCATATCTTGTTATCATTTGTGATAACTCACTTTCTACTAGTTTCTTTTCTTGTTCTAAAAATTGTTGATGCGTTTTAATGGATTGATAATTAGTGAAACTAAAAACGCCTAAAACTGTAACAGCAACTATTAATGAACCAATAATTAATCTATAGTTAAATAATTGAGGGTTAACTATCATTATTAATTTTGTTATTTTACTTTGCGAAACTAGAGAATATGATCACAATAATTTATTTTAATCGATGAAATGGTAATAAATTTGTTAAACTTATTTTTTCCAAAGGTTTGTTTGGCCTGTCAAAACCATTTGACCGACAATGAACTACATGTTTGCACAACGTGTAGACATCAATTACCACTAACAAATTTTCATTTTGACAGTTCTAATGCTGTACATAAAATGGTGTATGGTCGTGTAAAACTTGTAGAAGCTACAGCGCTTTTGCATTTCTCTAAAAAAGGAATTGTTCAACAACTCATGCATAATTTAAAATATAGAGGTCATGAAGTTATTGGTCAGTTCTTGGGCGAATGGTTAGGAGAGGAGCTTAAAAATTCTGATTCCTATAAAACTATAGATGTTGTTGTACCAGTTCCATTGCATAAATCAAAACAAAAACAGAGAGGATATAATCAAGTAGATAAATTTGGAAGAGCTTTAGCAATTGCCTTAAATGCAGATTATAATTCAAGTACACTAGTTAAGCTGTCAGCAACAAAAACGCAAGTGTTTAAAGATCGATTGAAACGAAGTTCAAACATTGAAGCAAATTTTACAATATCTGAACAAGAAACTTTAAAGCACAAACATATTTTACTAGTTGATGATATTATAACAACAGGAGCAACAATAGAAGCATGTGCTAATGCACTTTTTACAATAGAAGGGATAAAACTTAGTCTAGCAACAATGGCAATCACAGATTAGAAGTTTATCTAGTGTCAAAAGGACGTTAATTGTTTTGGCTATGGTTGAAATAGTTGTTAATTTGTTCAAAATTTAGAATTCATAATGCGTATTAAATGGTTTAAGATTTTAGTTTTAGTGTTAAGTATAGGTATGCTTTCTACTTGTGCTAATAGAGGTAGGCCTTCTGGTGGAGAAATAGATATTGAACCACCATTAATTACAAAAGTAGTCCCAGAAAATTTCTCAACAAATTTCAAAGGGAATGAGATCCGTATATATTTCAATGAGTTTATCAAGGTGAAGAATATGCAAAAGCAGCTTATTATTTCACCTCCAATGGACACAGAACCTACAATTACTCCTTTAGGTGCAGCAAGTAAGTATATTAAGATTATTATAAATGATACGCTTGAAGATAATACTACTTACGCCTTCAATTTTGGTCAAAGTATTGTTGATAATAACGAAGAAAATCCTTACGATTATTACAGGTATGTGTTTTCTACAGGAGATATTATTGATTCACTTTCTGTGAAAGGTACAATTATGGATGCTGAAAAATTGAAGCCTGATACTTTCGTTTCTGTGATGTTATATGAACTAGATTCTACCTATACAGATTCAACAGTTTACAAACAGAAACCAAAATACATTACTAATACGCTAGATAGTTTAACAAACTTTAGTATTGAAAACATTAAAGAAGGACAGTATAAAATTATTGCGCTTAAAGATGAGAATGGAAACTTTACTTATCAGCAAAAAAGTGATAAAATTGGGTTCTATGAAGGTGTTGTTTCAGTTCCGACAGATTCAAGTTATACCTTAAAGTTATTCAAAGAAGTGTTGGATTTTGATATCAAAAGACCCAAACAAATTGCTGGTCAGAAAATTGCTTTTGGATATGAAGGTGATTATGAAGATATGGAAATTGAATTGTTAGGCGACACACCTGAGGGCTTTGAAAAAAGAATTACAAAAGACAAAATAAAAGACTCTTTATACTATTGGTACAAGCCGAAGATTGAAATAGATTCTGCTTTTTTTGTTATTACTAAAAAAACGTTTGTAGATACCTTAATGCATAAATTTAGAGATATCGACAAAGATTCATTGGTGATAAGAGCTTTTCAGTCTGGAAGCATAAACTTTACAGAAGACTTTATGCTTGAAGGGACAGTTCCTTTTGTGAAAATTGATGAAAAGCAAGTCACCATTTTAGATAAAGATTCTATTAACGTTCCGTTTACGACAAGCTTTGATGAGCTTAAGAATATTTACAGTTTTAAATTTGAAAAGAAAGAATCAGACAAGTATAATATTCAATTGTTACCAAACACATTTGAAGACTTCTTTGGTAATGTTAATGACACCTTGAATTATGCTTTAAGAACAAAAAACTTTGCAGATTATACCAATATACGAGTTCGATTAGAAAATGCTGTGTATCCTGTTATTGTGCAACTTACAACAGAAAAAGGAGAAGTTAAATACGAGCAATTTGCAACAGAAGAACAATTGTTTGACTTTAAAAATTTGGATCCAAGTATGTATTACATTCGTGTGATTTATGACACTAATGGCAATCAAAAATGGGATTCAGGAAATTTCTTATTACAAAAACAACCAGAACGTGTTAGTTATGCGAAAGGCCTGATTGATGGGCGAGCAGGTTGGGATTATCCAGAAGAAGTGTTTAAATTAGATTAAAATTATCTTTATCATTTAAGAATCCTAGTTTCTTTCTATAGGTTTCGACATGAGCTTTATTTAGGGTTACAATTTCAATAGCTTCTTTATCATATGGAATGGTGTCCATTCGTTTTCCTAATGCATCATAAGCTGCTGAATGTCCAGAATATTCAAAATTATTTGCATCAAGACCAACGCGATTAATTCCTATGCAGTAGCTCATGTTTTCAATAGCACGAGCTTGTAATAAAGCATCCCAAGCACTAACTCTTACTTTTGGCCAATTAGCCACGTAAAATAAAAGATCATAATTTTCAGTATTTCTAGCCCAAACAGGAAAACGTAAATCATAACAGATTAAAGGCTTGATTTTCCAGCCTTCAAAATCAATAATTACATTATGGTGACCTGCTTTAAAAACTTTGTGTTCGCCTGCCAATGTAAAAGTGTGACGTTTGTCATAACAATCTATTTCTCCATTTGGATGAACAAATACCAAGCGGTTAAAGAAAGTGTCACCTACTTTTATGATAAGACTTCCAGTAATTGCCGCATCCTTTTCTTTGGATAGGTCTTTCATCCAAGCTATGGTTTCGCCTGTCATGGTTTCTGCAACTTGATCGGCATTCATTGTAAATCCAGATGTAAACATTTCTGGCAATATGATAATATCTACAGACTCAGATATTTCGGCTATTTTAGAACTAAAATTATGTCTGTTTTGTTCTGGGTTTTCCCAAACTAAATTTGATTGCACTAAGGCAATCTTTAATTCGTTTTTCATGTGTTTAATTATATTGTTTTTTAACGGTCACATGCTGTTCGCTATTAATAATTTCTTTGGGTGATTAAACAGTTTTAGTATGCTCGTTTCATGTACTAAATTTACAAATTTTAGATATAAAAAAAATCTATTTCAGTTATCAATGTTATAACTGAAATAGATGATGTATTATTTAAATACGTAGTTTAAACTTTCCTTTTTGCTCTTTTTAGATCTTCCTGGTAACCTTCAAGTTTTTTTAACCATTTAGCTTCTTGTTTAGGAGATAGTTTGCCTTTTCGTTTAAGTCTATCGTATTTTTTTTGAGAGCTCTTTAATCTTTTGGTTGCACTATCAAGTCTGTCTTGATCTCTTTTTTGAGCTTTTTCGGCTTTATTCTTTCCTTTTTCTAGTTTTTTCGCCTCTTTACTTGAAACATTCTCTTTTAGTTTAAGAGTTTCAGCAATCGTCTTTCCTTCTTTTTTAACGTCTTGAGCATTTAGAGAAATGCTAAACATAAGTACGAAGATTAGGATAATATATTTCATTACTTTAAATTTTATAGTTCTATATATTAGAACCATAAATAACTTAAAAGTCACTATAGATTTAGTTAAATCTCATTTAGGATGTCAGCGGCTTGTTTTAAGGTCTCATTGGTTTTTGCAAAGCAAAAGCGTAATACTTTGTGATCTAGTTTATTGTCGTAAAAAACAGATAAAGGAATAGAAGCAATACCATTTTCAATAGTTAATTGTTTAGCAAATTCTACATCATTCATAGATGTAATTTCCGAATACTCTAATACCTGGAAATAAGTACCTTTTGAAGGTTTGAATTTAAACCTTGAATCTTTAATAAGATTTAAAAAGATATCGCGCTTTTCTTGATAGAAATTTGGGAGCTCTAGATAATTATTTGAGTCTTGTAGATAATCGGCTAGCGCTTTTTGAGTCGGATGATGTACAGAAAACACATTGAATTGATGCACATTTCTAAAGGCTTCCATTAATTCTTTTGGAGCGCAACAGTAGCCAATTTTCCAGCCTGTATTATGAAAGGTTTTACCAAAAGATGCTGTAATAAAACTACGTTGTTTTAAGTTTTTAAATCTACAAATGCTTTGATGTTGTTCACCATCAAAAATAATATGCTCATATACTTCATCACTAAGAATAATAATGTTTGTTCCATCGGTAAGTTCTTGAAGTTTCAGCATGTCATTATTACTCATCACAGTACCTGTAGGATTGTGAGGTGTATTAATGATTATCATTTTTGTATTAGGATTGATATTGTCTTTTACTGTGTCCCAATTAATTCTATAATTTGGAGCTTCTAAGGCAATAGAAATTGCTTTTCCACCATTGGCTTCAATAGAAGGTTGATAGCTATCATAAGCTGGTTTAAATATGATGACTTCATCATTTGGTTTTATAAATGAAGAAATGATTGTAAATATGGCTTGAGTTGCACCAGCTGTAACTGTAATTTCAGTTTCTGGATGGTAACTTAAGTTATATAGAATTTCGAATTTTTTAGATATGGCTTGACGTAATTCTAAACTTCCAGCCATTGGTGCATACTGATTGTAACCAGAATTCATAGCTAATGTTACACCATCAATTAATTTTTGATCGCTCTTAAAATTCGGAAACCCTTGTGATAAATTAATGGCATTGTGCTTATTGGCTAAAGCACTCATTACTGAAAAGATAGAGGTTTCTACGTTGTTGAGTTTTGGTGTGAATTGCATAAAGTAAATATACAAAGACCATTTATTCAAAAGGAAGATTAGAAACAAAAAAAACCCTTACATCTCTGCAAGGGTTTTATATGTCTAAAAGCGTTACGCTTTAGTAATTAATCTAGTACCTGTAATGTTCAGGTTTGTAAGGACCTTCAACAGTTACACCAATATAACTTGCTTGATCTTCACGAAGCTCTGTAAGCTCAACACCGATTTTTGCTAAGTGTAATTTTGCAACTTTTTCATCTAAAGCTTTAGGTAGCATATATACATCATTTCCGTAAGCTTCTTTGTTAGTCCACAATTCAATTTGCGCTAACGTTTGGTTTGTAAATGAGTTACTCATTACAAAACTTGGATGACCAGTTGCACAACCTAAGTTTACTAAACGACCTTCAGCTAAAATTATAACATCGTTTCCGTTGACGTTATATTTATCTACTTGTGGCTTAATAGTATCTTTAGTATGACCATGATTTTCATTTAACCAAGCCATATCAATTTCATTATCAAAGTGGCCAATGTTACAAACGATTGCTTTGTCTTTTAATGCTTCAAAATGACGTGATTGAACTATATCTTTATTCCCAGTAGTTGTTATTACGATATCTGTATTTCCAATAACTGTTTCTAATTTCTTTACTTCAAAACCATCCATTGCAGCTTGTAAAGCACAAATTGGATCAATTTCTGTTACAGTAACGATACTTCCAGCACCTTTAAAAGAGGCAGCAGTTCCTTTACCAACATCACCATAACCACAAACAGTTACACGTTTACCTGCTAACATAATATCTGTTGCACGACGAATGGCATCTACAGCAGATTCTTTACAACCATATTTATTGTCAAACTTCGATTTAGTAACCGAATCATTAACATTAATTGCAGGCATAGGTAACGTTCCTGCTTTTACTCTATCGTATAAACGGTGAACTCCGGTTGTAGTTTCCTCTGATAAACCATTAATTCCTGCTGCTAACTCTGGATATCTATCCAAAACCATATTTGTTAAATCTCCACCATCATCTAAAATTAAATTTAATGGTTTTCTGTCTTCACCAAAGAATAAGGTTTGTTCAATACACCAATCAAATTCTTCTTCTGTCATGTCTTTCCATGCATAAACAGCAGTTCCTGCTTCAGCAATAGCTGCAGCAGCTTGATCTTGAGTTGAGAAAATGTTACAAGAACTCCAAGTAACTTCTGCTCCAAGTGATTGTAATGTTTCAATTAAAACAGCAGTTTGAATCGTCATGTGCAAACACCCAGCAATACGAGCGCCTTTAAGGGGTTGTGAGTCTTTATACTCTTCACGTAAACTCATTAATCCTGGCATTTCTGCTTCAGCTAATTCAATTTCTTTTCTTCCCCAAGCCGCAAGCGACATGTCTTTTACTTTGTTAGCTACGAAAGGAATTGTTTTTGTATTCATATCTCTTATTTTCTTAATGTTTTTAAAAGTCGACAACTTTGGTGTTGAACTTAAAATAGTTAAATTCGCTTATCAAAATTGCCTAATTTTGCGTTTTAGCAGTGCAAAGATAACTATTAACTTTCAGAAAATTAAATGCCTCTCTATAAAACACTCATTTCTAACTCACAAACTACTGTTAAAATCTGGAAGATTACTGAGTCTTACGAGGATTTGTTAAGACCGTTAGATTTAAAATCAAACAGTTTAGAACGGGTTTTAGGAATGAAGAGCGAGCTTCATCAACGTGGATTCTTAAGTGTTCGTCATCTTCTGAGAGATTTTGGATATACAGATCAAGATTTATATTATGACGAGAATGGGAAACCACATTTAAAAGATGGAAAGCATATTTCTATTACACATTCTTTTACCTTTTCAGGAGTAATTATAAGTGATTCTGAAGTTGGAATAGATATTGAAAAACAGCGTGAAAAGATTGCTATTATTGCCAAGAAGTTTGTGGATTATGAGTTTAATTATGTGTCTGAAAAGGATGAAGACTACATTAAAAAACTGACAATTATTTGGGGAATTAAAGAGTCCTTATATAAATTGTTTGCGACGCCTGGTATGCTTTTTAGAGAACACTTTTTAGTCATTCCATTTATGCTCGATGATAATGAAACTGTAGCATGGATAGATTACAAAAACAAAAAATATAGATACAATACGCATTTCTTAGAATTTGAAGGATTCACTTGTGCTTTTGTGACAACATAAATGAAGGCAGTTTACAACAACATATTAAATTCAATTTCTAAAGGAGAAAAACTCTTAGCAGTTTTAATAGATCCTGATAAAATGGCTGTTGAAATGGTATCCGGATTTATTAAAAAGGTGAATCAATCAATCGCTACACATATTTTTGTTGGTGGCAGTACTGTTGATGAAAATGAGACTCAAGAATTAGTTGTCAAAATTAAAGTACACACAAATTTACCTATTGTTTTATTTCCGGGTGATGTAACTCAAATTACAAATCAGGCAGATGCGTTACTGTTCTTATCCTTAATTTCTGGAACTAATCCAGATTATCTAATTAGTAAACATATAAAGGCAGTTTCAAAATTGAGAAGTTCAAATTTGGAAGTCATACCAACAGGTTATGTTTTAATTGAAAACGGCAAACAAACTTCGGTAGAAAAGGTGACTAAAACCAAACCTTTATCTAGGCAAAATGTACAGCAGATTGTCGATACTGCTAAAGCAGGAGAGCTATTAGGTATGCAATTAGTGTATCTTGAAGCAGGAAGTGGTGCTTTAAACCCTGTGCCATTAGAAATAATTAGTACTGTAAAGCAAGAGTTAAGTATTCCTTTAATTGTTGGGGGCGGAATTAGAAGTAAAAAGCAATTGGAAGAGGCCTACAATTCTGGAGCAAATCTTGTCGTGATTGGAACTGCTTTTGAAGAAGATGTTTCCTTTTTTGATGAATTAAAAAAATAGCTATGAATATATCAGTTGAACTAACATTGACGCCTTTGCATGACGATTATGAACCTGCAATTATTCATTTTATAAAACAATTACGAGCTTCTAAACTAAAAGTCTTAGAAAACCCTTTGAGCACACAAGTTTATGGAGACTATGATGAGGTGATGAGCTTGTTGACTGTTGAAATTAAAGAAGCGTTTCAGCTCATAGAGAGAGGTTTGCTTCATATGAAAATCGTAAAATCTGATAGATACGACTATGAACCACATTTTTGAGTTTTTTTTTGAAACCTATCAAAATAGAGCGACTCATTTAATTGTTCTCGAAGCTATAGCCTTCTTCTTTGGTATTGCAAGTGTAATATTTGCAATGCGAGAGAATATTTTGGTTTATCCTGTCGGACTTGTTGCTACAGTAATTACAGTTTACATTTTTTTACATGATGAGCTCATGGGAGATATGATGATGAATTTTTACTATTCTGTAATGAGTATTTACGGATGGTGGAATTGGTCAAGAAAAAAGAATGATAAATATGTAGTACCAATTTCAAGAACAAGTAACAAAGAGAAGTGGATTGGATTTGGCATGTTTCTACTTACAATGCTCATAACTTATTTGATTTATAAAGGATACGGAACAGTGATCGATTCTTCTAATTATATTGATATATTCACATCAGGTATCTTTTTTACTGCGATGTGGTTTATGGCTAATAAAAAGTTAGAAAATTGGACGCTTTGGATTTTTGCAGATATTATCACAGTCCCACTTTATGCTTATAGAGGTTGGGGAATGTTATCTTTGCAATATTTAATATTTACCATTTTAGCAATACAAGGCTATTTAGCATGGAAGAAAAGCTTAAACAAATCTCAGAAGGAAACCCAAACTGTATAAAAGTCGTTTTGTATGGTCCAGAATCTACTGGAAAGTCATCACTCGCTAAAGAATTGGCTAAATATTACGATACAGTTTATGTGCAAGAGTTTTCTCGAAGTTATGCTGAAACTAAAGCAAAACAGAACCTGCAGTTATCTCAAAATGATGTTTTACCTATTGCTGTCGGACAAATTAACTCAGAAAATGAGCAACTTAAGAGAGCAAATACGTTTTTAATTTGTGATACTGACTTGCTAGAAACTAAGGTCTATTCTGAGCTTTATTATGACGGATTTTGTCCAGATCTAGTTAAAAAATATGCTTACGAAAACACTTATGATTTATATTTTTTGACTTATATTGACACGCCTTGGGAGGCTGATTCAATTCGAGATCAACCCAATTCAAGGTTGCAAATGTTTACCGCTTTTGAACAAGCTCTAGTAGAATCTAAAAAAAGATATATTATTGTTAAAGGAAGTTTTGAAGAACGACTTAGCATTTGTAAAACCCAAATAAATGAACTTTTAAATAAGGTAGATTGATTTTTTCAGAAAAAGACATACAACAAATAGAACGTAAAGGACTGACTTTAAAAAAAGTAGAAAGACAAATTGAACTTTTTGAGAATGGAATTCCTTTTGCTAATCTCGTCGCGGAAGCCACAATAAATGATGGCATATTAAGACTGTCTGATAATGACATACAACAGTTTATGTCTTATTTTGAATCTAAAAAAGACATCATTTCCATTTTAAAATTCGTTCCAGCATCTGGTGCAGCGACTAGAATGTTTAAGTTTTTGTATAGTTTTTTAGAGGAATATGATCTTGAAAAAGGAAGTATAAATTCCTATATTAATAAACACAAAAACAACGAATTGTCTCTCTTTTTTATTGGTTTAGATAAATTTCCATTTTATCATACGGTTCAAGGAAGACTTAAAGAAAATCATCCCGATTTTGATTCTTTATCTATAAACGAACAAGGTTTAAAGTTTGTTCAAATGATGTTGGATCATGACAAGCTCGATTATGGAAATTCACCAAAAGGTCTAATGCCTTTTCATGAATATAAAAACCAAGTTGTGTCTACAGCTTTTGAAGAGCATTTATATGAGTCAGCTTTATATTCTTCAAATAATGAATCTACAAAGCTACACTTTACCATATCTGAAAAACACAATCATAAATTTGACGAAGAATTTTCTAGAATTGAACAAAAAGTAGAAGAAAAAACAGGTTCCAAGTTTGATATTTCTTTTTCATATCAAAAGGAATCTACAGATACAATTGCTGTATCACCAAAAAACAAACCGTTTAGAGAAGAAAATGATTCTTTACTCTTTAGACCTTCAGGTCATGGCGCATTGATTGAAAATTTAAATGACCTTAATGCAGACATTATTTTCATTAAGAATATAGATAATGTTGTTACCTATAAATACAAGAATGAGGTTGCCAAATACAAGAAGGTGCTGGCAGGTATTTTATTAAAGATACAAGAGCAAGCATTTAATTATCTACACTTATTAGATGAGGTTGTTGTTAACGAAGAACAACTTATTGAAATAGGTGAGTTTTTGGTCAATAAAATGAATGTAAAGATTAGTTCTGAGTTTGAAAAATATTCCCTTAAATATCAGATAGAATATTTAACTGAAAAACTGAATCGCCCAATTCGTGTTTGTGGAATGGTGAAAAATGAAGGAGAACCAGGAGGTGGACCGTTCTGGGTTAAAGATGAAAGCGGAAGAATATCGCTTCAAATAGTAGAATCTGCTCAAATTAATAAGAAGAGTAAACTTCAAAAACAAATTTCAAAGAATGCCACTCATTTTAATCCTGTTGATTTGGTTTGTGGTGCTAAAAATTATAAAGGCGAAAAGTTCGATTTAAAAAAGTTTATCGATTCTAAAGCTGCTTTTATTACCATGAAAACAAAAACAGGAAAAGATCTTAAAGCACTTGAGCTTCCTGGACTTTGGAATGGTAGCATGGCTAATTGGAATACCATTTTTGTTGAAGTTCCTTTAATTACATTCAATCCCGTAAAAACAGTTAACGATTTATTAAAAGCGCCACATCAAATCAAATAAAATGTTTGATGAACAAGCCATATTAAATGAATTAGCTTTTAAAGCCGTTCGAAGTTCTGGAGCTGGTGGACAACATGTTAATAAAACTGCATCTAAGGTTGAATTGACCTTTGATTTAGAATCTTCTGAAATCTTATCAGAAGAACAAAAAGAGTTACTTAAAACTAATTTGGAAACGAGATTAACCAAAGCTTTTGTTTTGATTTTGCAGTGTGGTGAAAGCCGAAGTCAACATAAAAATAAAGCTATAGTCATAAGTCGTTTTTTAGAGTTAATCAAAACCAATTTGATTGAGGACAAAGAACGAATTCCAACAAAAACACCTAAGGCAGTTAAAAGAAAGCGATTAGCAAACAAGCGCAAAAAGTCTGAGAAGAAGTCAAATCGCAAACCACCTCAAATAGATTAATTAAAAATTTAAAGAATATTGATGCGCAATCAATAAATCTATTTTACCTTTGCAACGTTCTCAAAAAAGGGGTGCCTATTATCGGCTGAGATCATACCCATTGAACCTGAGCAGGTAATGCTGTTAAGGAAGCGAGCATAACGAAAATGTCCACTGGACATTTTTAGCGAGTGCGATAAGGTCATCAATGTTTGTTTTACTTCTGAATTTGAACATGTTGTAATTATACATGTAGTGATTCAAAACTTAAAACATCATTTCAATATTGTATAAGCTTAATGCTCAAAAAACTAATTATTAACAAAGAATAATGACCTCTTTTTATTCGATTATAAACTATAATCGCATGAAAAATTTATTCGCATTCTTAAGTCTTTTTGTACTATCGTATTGTGCGTTTTCACAAGAAAAAGAACAAGACTCAACCAAAGTTGAAAAGCTTGACGAAGTTTTAGTAAAAGCTGTTCGCGTTGACGCTAAATCACCAATTACGCATTCTAATGTTACAAAAGAAGACCTTACTAAACGAAATTTAGGGCAAGACATTCCCGTTTTATTAAACTTTTTACCTTCCGTTGTTACCACTTCAGATGCTGGAGCAGGAATTGGTTATACAGGTATTCGTGTTCGTGGTGTTAGTGCGCAATCGACTAACATTACTATTAATGGCATTCCTTATAATGATGCCGAATCTTTAGGTACGTTTTGGGTGAATTTAGGAGACTTTGCCTCATCTGTGGAAAGTCTGCAATTACAGAGAGGAGTTGGTACATCTACTAATGGTTCTGGTGCTTTCGGAGCTAGTATAAATGTGCTTACTGATGCTATTTCAAAAGAAGCTAATGGAGAAATTTCTAATTCCATCGGAAGTTTTAATACAAGAAAACATACTTTGAAGTTTAGTACAGGTGTGCTAAATGAACACTTTGAAATTGCTGGTCGTTTGTCTAATATTTCTTCAGATGGTTATATTGACAGAGCATCTACAGATTTAAAATCTTACTTTTTACAAGGGTCTTATATTGATGATAACACGCTTATTAAAGCCATTACATTTGGAGGTAGTGAAGTTACCTATCAATCTTGGTTTGGAATTGATGCTCAAACTCTAAAAGATGATAGAACATTTAATCCTGCAGGAATTTATACGGATGATGATGGGAGTACACGATTTTATGATCGTGAAGTTGATGACTACAAACAAGATCATTACCAGTTGCATTGGAGTCAGCGTTATAACAACCAATGGTCGACAACAGTAGGATTAAACTACACTTATGGTCGAGGATTTTTTGAACAGTTTAGAGAGGATGATGATTTTGACACTTATGGATTTCAGCCTTTAACCGTTAATGGCCAACAACAAACAACTACAGATTTAATTAGACGTCGATGGTTAGATAATGACTTTTACGTTTTCAATGCAAGTGCAAATTATAAGAACAATAATCTAGATATGATTTTTGGCACATCGTTTAGTCATTATGATGGAGATCATTTTGGAGAAGTTGTTTGGGCCGAGTTTGCTAGTCAGAGTGATATTAGAGACCGCTATTATGATGGTAATGGAAAGAAAAACGACTTTTCAGTATTTGTAAAAGCTAATTTTAGACTTAACGATAAGATAAAGCTTTATGGTGATTTACAAATGAGAAATGTGAATTATGCAACATCAGGAATAGCTTCCAATTTGACTAATTTTACGGTAGATGAAAATTTTACATTTTTCAACCCAAAAGCTGGAATCACTTATGAATTAAACACCAAAAACGATTTGTATTTCTCATATGCCAGAGCTAATAGAGAACCAAGTCGTGGCGATTTTGAAAACAATCCAGATATTAATCCAGAACAACTTAATGACTTTGAATTAGGATGGCGACATAAAAAAAGGAACTTTAGTTTTAATGCTAATGGTTACTTAATGCTGTACAATGAACAGTTGGTTCTTACTGGAAATATTGATGGTGTTGGAAACCCAATTCGAACAAATAGTGGAGAAAGTTATCGTTTAGGCTTGGAGTTAGAAGCTGTGATTCCTGTGTCTTCAAAATTGACTTTGCAACCTAATATTACGTTAAGTTCAAATCAAAACAGAGAAACTATTATTTCCTTTGATGGAGATTTGATGAATCTTGGCAAAACAGATATCGCTTTTTCACCAGAACTTATTGCTGCGAATGCCATCGTTTATCAACCGATTAAAAATTTACAAATGTCGTTATTAAGCAAATTTGTTGGTGAACAATACATGAGTAATACTGAAGCCGATATATCAAAACTTGATAGCTTCTTTATAAATGATTTTAGTGTCTCTTATACAATTAAACCAAAATCAATTTTTGATGCTGTTATTTTTACTGGATTGGTCAATAATATCTTTAATGAGAAGTATGTTTCTAATGGATATTATTTCACTTATGATGATGATTTTACGAATCCAGGAACAATTACAACAGTTGAAGGTGCTGGGTTTTATCCGCAAGCCACAACAAACTTTTTGTTGGGAGCTACGTTGAAATTTTAGACTCAATATAAAATATAAAAAAAACTCCCAAATTCATCATTTGGGAGTTTTTTTATGTCTTCATTATTTTGAATCAATTCGTAATTGTTAATTCAGATCCATTAGCGGTTACACGATATTCTTGCAAAGCACAAGGTAATTGCGCTCCTTCAGCAAAACCAGTTAATAAATTATATTGATTTTCTTCTGGACAGCCACAAGTTACTATTGTGCCATTAGCAGTTAAAAAAGAACAGGTGTCAGGAATATGATTAGGATCAGCAGCATCATAAGCTCTAAAGTTTCCACCTACATTAGTCACATAAATACCTGCATTTCCTTCATTAGCAATATAAACAGAATTGGTAGTAAACTGTAATTGACTATACTGAGGTAAATTCAGGCTAATAGTCCTATTGACGCCAACATTAATTAAAAAGTTACAATTATTTACAGAGTCGTCGTCACTTTTTTTACAAGTGGTTAAAAGTAAGAGCGATAAAACGAATATAAGTTTCTTCATTAGCTTGTTAAATTTTGGTGACAATTTACAATAATTTAAAGGTTGAAATAAATATTTTGTATCTTTGTATAACAAATCTCGTGCGAGCGGGATTTTTTTATTCCGGACATGTTTCGGAATCTTTTTTTTATTAATAAACGAATGAATTATGAGTAAAGTATCTTATTATACTCCTGAAGGTTTAAAAAAGTTAAGAGATGAACTTAAACAATTAAAGGATATTGAGAGACCAAATGCATCTCGAGCAATCGGAGAAGCCAGAGATAAAGGTGATTTGAGTGAAAATGCTGAGTATGATGCTGCAAAAGAAGCACAGGGTATGTTAGAAATGAAAATTTCTAAACTTGAAGATACTTTAGCAGGAGCACGTGTAATTGATGAGTCTCAAATGGATACGTCAAAGGCGCTGGTTTTATCTAGTGTGAGAATAAAAAATCAAACGAATGGTATGGAACTAACCTATACGTTGGTTGCTGATGGTGAAGCTGATTTAGCTTCAGGAAAAATCTCTGTAAATTCACCAATTGGGAAAGGTTTATTAGGGAAGACTGTTGGTGAAGTTGCTGAAGTCCAAGTGCCAAATGGAGTAATGAAATTTGATATATTAGAAATTAGCAGATAATTGAACTTGTCACATTAACTATTTTTAGTGACTAACATACATATGAAAACATTAGAAAAGATTCCTAATCATTAGGAATCTTTTTATATTTACATACACTCTAAACAAATCAATAATGGCATCTATCTTCACAAAAATCATTTCTGGCGAAATCCCATGTTATAAAGTTGCAGAAACTGAAGATTATCTTGCATTTTTAGATATCAATCCAAATGCAAAAGGTCATACACTTTGTATCCCTAAAAAGGAAATTGATAAACTATTCGATTTAGATGAGTCTTCCTATCATGGTCTTATGGAATTTTCTAGAAAAGTTGCTGTTGCTATTGAGAAAGCAGTGCCTTGTAAACGTGTAGGAATGACTGTTATTGGTTTAGAAGTTCCGCATGCACATGTGCATTTAATACCTTTAAATACAATGGAAGATGCTCAATTTATTAATAAAACTACATTGGATAAAGACGAGTTTCAATCTATTGCAGCTACTATCGCATCACAGTTATAATTAAAAGGATAAAATTCCAGTTGAAAAGAGGATTACGGCAACTAATAGTAATAGATCTATAATTACGAAAACCCAACCTGCTTTTTTGAGTTTTAAAGATTTAGGTTTTGGAGTAACTGCCCTTTTTTGATACTCTACAACCTGTTCGATATCATCTGTCCATCTAACTGGGAAAATATCGGTGTCACATGTATTGCAGCGCATCTCATGCACAGTGTCTTGTGTTATGGCTTTGTAAAATAAGTTTTCAACAAACTTCTGTTTAAACGTAAGCTCTAATCCATCATTAGAATAACATTCAGGGCAATTATTATTGAGCTGTACTTCTTTTAAAGTAAAGTGTTGTTGCAATTTCATGACTTAAAGTTAAGACAATAGTTTTAATGATATTTGCAAGGTAGTTCCCTTTCCAATTTCAGAGCTAAGAACTTTTATTTTTCCATCGTGGTAATCTTCAATAATACGCTTTGCCAATGACAGTCCTAAACCCCAACCTCGTTTTTTACTAGTATATCCAGGTTGAAAAATGGTATTGAAATTTTGTTTTGAAATACCTTTCCCAGTATCAGAAACTTTTATGTTTACAAATTTCCCGTCGCTTGTAATAGCCAAATTTAATTGACCTTTCCCTTTCATGGCATCAATGGCATTTTTAACTAAGTTTTCGATTGTCCAGCTAAATAATTGTTGATTTAAATCTACCATCATAACTTCATCAGGAGTAGAGATTTCAAAATCAATTAATTTTGATGAACGTGCTTTTAAATATTCATAGGAATCTATGGTTTCTTTGACGATATCTGATTTTTCAAGCTTTGGAATAGAACCAATTTTACTAAAACGATCGGTAATGGTTTGTAATCTTGTAATATCCTTTTCAATCTCTACTAAATAATCAGGATTTACGTGTTCTGAACGTAAAATTTCTGTCCATCCAACGAGCGAAGATAATGGTGTTCCAATTTGGTGTGCTGTTTCTTTAGCCATTCCAGTCCATAATTTATTTTGATCGGCAGTTTTTGAACTTTTATAAAAGAAATAGGCAACTGCTGCAAAAAGGAATATAATTAACAAAAGCGCTAAAGGGTAATATTTAAGTTTATTGAGTAAAGGAGAATTTCCGTAATAAATAGTATTAAAAAGTTGATCATTTATAACAACAGGAATTGGAGTATTCTCGTTTTTAAAAGTGGCTTTTAATTTTTCTAAGTATTGTTTTGATGATGCTACTTTTGTAGTATCAATATTTCTAATACTATTTATATTGTTATTAGGATCAAGTAGAATCATTGGTGTAGTCGTATTACTTTCAATAATTCTTGAGGTCACTTCTATTTCAGCATCATCGGATGATTCAATTAAAGTAGTAAGAGCATACGACCAGTTTTCCATTTTTGTGCGTTCTTCAGCCTTAAAATGTTGAAAAAACACATAGGTATTCCAAAGAATAAGTGAGATAATAATGAAGGAAGCCACAATGACGATCCATCGTGTAAAGTTTCTGTTTATGGTTTGAGCCATCAAGTATAATTTTGAATTTTAAATATACTTAAAGTATTTAGTAATTGGAAAATCTTTAAGTTCTAATCTTAATTTTAGAAAGTTATTAATATACAATGCAAATCTGTTAATAATATTGTCCTAACGAGCAAGCAAATCATTTTCATACCTTTAGCATTATGGTTACATTTGCATTCATATTAGACAAAACTAGAAATTTAGATGACATCTTTTGATCCTAAAAGTATTTCGACAGCAAGATTGCATGGTTATTTGTTAAGTGCAGTAGCACCAAGACCTATAGCATTTGCAAGCACTATTGATTCTGATGGAAATCCTAATTTATCTCCTTTTAGTTATTTTAATGTCTTTAGTTCGAATCCTCCAATTTTAATATTTTCACCTGCACGTCGTGTACGAAATAATACTACTAAGCACACTTTAGAAAATGCTCAAGCGACAAAAGAGGTCGTTATTAATGTTGTTAATTACGACATTGTTCAGCAGATGTCTTTGAGTAGTACAGAGTACGCAAAAGGGGTAAATGAGTTTGAAAAGTCAGGTTTAACAATGTTAGAATCTGATGTGGTAAAACCATTTAGAGTTGCTGAATCTCCTGTACAGTTTGAATGCCGAGTTAATGAAATTATAGAATTAGGAACTGAGGGAGGAGCTGGAAATCTAATAATATGTGAAGTGTTGAAATTCCATATTGATGATTCAGTAATGGATGACAAACAAATTATAGTTCAAGAAAAACTAGATTTAGTTGCTAGAGCAGGAGGAAATTATTACAATAGAGCAAAAAGTGGCTTCTTTGAAATACCTAAGCCATTATCAATATTAGGTGTTGGAGTGGATGCGATGCCTAGTGAAGTTAAAAACAGCATGATTTTAACTGGAAATGATATAGGGATGTTAGGTAATGTTGAGGTTTTACCAACAAAAGAAGAAGTAGAAGAGTTTATTAATAATGTTAGTGAGCGTTATCCAAATATAAAAGAGATGTCTCACAGACAAAAACATAAAATAGCGAGAAATTATTTGAGCTATGGCGATGTTAATAGCGCATGGAAGCTATTATTATCATAAAAACAATAATATAAATTAATTATAAGTATTACGAGAATGGAAGTACAAGGAAAAGTTAAAATGATTAGCGAAACGCAAACCTTTGGTAGCAATGGTTTTAGAAAAAGAGAATTGGTAGTAACTACTGAGGAGCAATATCCACAGCATATTTTGATTGAATTTGTTCAAGACAAAACAGATTTATTAAACAACTTTCAAGTTGGTCAAGGTGTAAAAGTTAATATCAACCTAAGAGGAAGAGAGTGGGTTAATCCACAAGGAGAAACTAAGTATTTTAACTCTGTTCAAGGTTGGAGAATTGAAAATCTTGCGGCAACTGGAGAAAACATGCCACCAGTAGCTCCTGCTGAAGCTTTTGAGCCAGCAACAAACTTGAATGAAGAAGATCATGACGATCTTCCTTTCTAAATAGAATAGTTAAACGTTTATTACACGTTTTTAAAATTTAAGGCTTCAATAATTACTATTGAGGTCTTTTTTTGTATTTTAAAATATAAATATTGAGTATCATTTTATATGGAGTTTTTAGGTAAGGACATTGCATTTCCTGATGTTTCAAAAGCCACGAATGAAGGATTATTATCGTATGGAGGTGATTTGTCTACTGAACGATTAATTTTGGCCTACAAGAGTGGTATTTTTCCATGGTTTGATGATGATGATGATGGACCCATTTTATGGTGGTCTCCAGATCCTCGATTTGTGCTTTACCCAGAGAAATTAAAAGTCTCTAAAAGCATGAAGCAAGTCTTAAGAAATTCTGATTTTGAAATCACAGTAAATAAAGATTTTGAAGGTATTATTAGTAACTGTTCAAAAATAAAAAGAGATGGTCAGAAAGGGACTTGGATTACCAATGACTTGAAAGATGCTTACGTAAAACTTCATAACTTAGGTGTTGCGAAATCTGTTGAAGTTTGGCTGAATGAAGATCTCGTGGGAGGTTTTTATGGAATAGATTTAGATAATGGTGTGTTTTGCGGTGAAAGTATGTTTAGTAAAGTAAGCAATGCGAGCAAAGTTGCATTTATTACATTTATTCAAAATACCAACTATAAGTTAATAGATTGCCAAGTGTATACAAATCATCTCGAAAGTTTAGGCGCAGAAGACATCTCTAGAGAAGAATTCTTAAAGTTCTTAGACTAAACTTCATTATATCTAAAACAATTTACTTCATGATCATTAATCATTCCTGTGGCCTGCATATGAGCATAAATTACTGTAGAGCCTACAAATTTAAAGCCTCTTTTTTTTAAGTCTTTACTTAAAGTGTCGCTTAAAGGTGTGTTCGCAGGAGCTTTTCTGTAGTCTTTAAAACTATTTTTTATTGGTTTGCCATCAACAAAATCCCAAATGTATTTTGAAAATGAACCATATTCTTCTTGAATTTTCATAAACGCGTGTGCATTAGTTATCGTCGCATTTACTTTAAGTTTGTTTCTGATTATACCTTCATTTTCTAGCAAGCTGTCTATTTTTTTCTGATTGTATTTAGAGATTTTTTTATAATCGAAATTATCAAAAGCATTTCTGAAATTTTCACGCTTTTTTAAAACCGTAATCCAACTTAAACCAGCCTGAAATGTTTCCAGAATTAAAAACTCAAATAGCGTTGCATCATCGAAAACAGGAACTCCCCATTCCTCATCATGATAAGCTTCGTATAAATCGTTACCAACGCACCAACCACACCTGTGTTTTTCCATAACCTTGAATTGAACTCTAAAAATAGTAAGTTTTTGCTTAATATTTCGTCTTAACCTATGACCAAACAAGGAATGATTTTAATTATATGATTTTAGTCATCTTTCATTGTTTGGGTTTATACTAAATTGCAAAAATAAAATATCATGACAACATTGGAACATATATCAGTAAAGGACATTATAAGCGAAAGCTTAACGAAAGGAATTTCATACCAAGACTATCGTACGTTGGTGCGTGATTTAGTTGAACAAGGTTCGACTACGGGAAATGAAAAAACAGAAGCATTAGCAAATTACACCATGCTTAATGACAGACGAATGAAGCGTTGGGATAAGACCATTAAAATTTCAGAAGAGGTTAAAGACAAGGTTTCAAATTTTAAAGGAAACATGACTTGGCTTGTAATTGCTGAAAGTTGGTGTGGAGATGCAGCTCATGTGATTCCTGTTCTAAATAAACTTTCTGAACTTTCTGAGAATATCGAATTGAAATTGGTTTTCAGAGATGAAAATGAAGCTTTAATGGATCAGTTTTTAACCAATGGTGGACGAGCAATTGCGAAGTTAATCATGATTGATAATACTACTGGTGAAGTTTTAAATACATTTGGACCAAGACCAAGTGAGGCAACTCAGATGGTAAATGATTATAAAACTGAACATGGAGGATTGACACCAGAATTTAAAGAGGATTTACAAGGTTGGTACAATAAAAATAAAGGACGAAATATTATTAATGATGTAATAGCATTAATAGGTCTTTAATTTTTCCCCTTAAAATAATACGTGATAGATCCAATCTGGCTTTTTGTAGTTGTATCTGACGAAAAAATGGCATTTTTGGCATACTCAAGAGCATGATCAATTAAGCATTGATTGTCTGAAGATGATGACGAATTGATATAAGTATCACTGACTTGTCCATTCTTATCGACTGTAATATTAACTACAATCTTCCCTGTCACTTCACAGAGATAAACTGGTGGAGGTAATTTTACTTTATCTCTATTTCTTAGGGAAAATGACACACTGCTACTTCTATTAGATTTACTATCGTCATCAGTTTTCTTTGACGAATGCATAGCCAAAATATCTTTAGCTTTATTAAATGATTGTCGCTCTTTTTCTTTTACAGCATACGCTTTAGAACTGTTGTAATTAGAATTAGAGGTCATCACATCGTTTGGAGTTTCTGAGGTTTCTTCTGAAACCTCTTCTTGTTCTTCGGTAGCTCTTTCGAAGTCATTAGAAGCCATCGATTTGAAGTTCTTCATCATTTCTTTGAATTCTTGGTCTTCATTAAAAGCTTGGTTGGTAGTCGATTTAGAAGCTTCTGCGGCTCTGAGTTCTTCTTCCAAAGCTCTTAACTCCTCGATTGTTTGTGGCTCTATTTCATAAAAACTTTCTGAAATAAAATCTGCAGATTTTTTAATGTGAAAACTAAACATGGCAAGAACTAAGGTTCCGGAAATTAAGAACGTAATAAGCAATGCCTTATGTTTATCTAAGAAATTCAAAAAGGTTAATTTTTAGTTTTGGTTCGTATATGATATACGTTAAGATATGTAATTTAGATTAAAAGTCGTTGAAAAGCAACTCTATAGTATTTTGAAACTTAAGCTAATTTCGCAATAAAATCTTCAGGAGACATGGCATTGTCAACATGGAAATCGCCAATTTTTGTTCGTCTTAATTCTGAAAGGTGTGCGCCAGAGTTTAATGCTTTTCCAAAATCGTAAGCCAATGATCTTATGTATGTGCCTTTACTGCAAACGATTCTAAAGTTGATATGATTCCCTTCAATATTTGTAATTTCAAATTCTGAAACACTTACAGTTCGTGATTTGATCTCTACATCTTCGCCAGCTCTAGCAAATTCGTATAAGCGTTTTCCGTCTTTTTTTAATGCAGAAAATATAGGAGGAAACTGTTCAATACTTCCAATAAATTGATGAGTAGTTTCATGAATAAGATCTTCTGTGATATGTTCTGTTGGAAATGTTTTGTCGATATCAGTTTCTAAATCGTAAGAAGGCGTTGTGCCTCCAATAGTAAAAATTCCAGTGTATTCCTTATCCTGACCTTGAAATGTATTGATTTGTTTAGTCATTTTACCTGTGCAAATAATTAACAAACCAGTAGCTAAAGGATCAAGAGTCCCAGCATGTCCAACTTTAATTTTTTTTATATTAAATGCTTGTCTAATTTCCCAACGAAGCTTATTTACGGCTTGAAAAGAGGTCCATGTCAATGGCTTATCAATAAGTAATACTTGTCCAGATTGGTAGTCTTCTGCAGTTAGCATATGATTAAATTAAAGAGATGATTATTGCAATTATACCAACGATTACACAGTAAATAGAGAAGTAGATAAGTTTACTTTTCTTCACGATACTTATCATCCATGTACAAGCAAATAATCCTGATATAAATGCAGCTAAAAAACCAACACTTAATGAGGTAAAATTGCCACTGTCGTATGTTAATTCACCGCCAACAATGTCTTTAGCTATTTTTCCGAAGATTAATGGAACGACCATTAAAAAGGAAAAACGAGCTGCTTTTGTTTTATCGTTTCCAAGTAAAACTGAAGTAGAAATTGTTGCTCCAGAACGCGATATACCAGGAATCATAGCAATGGCTTGAGAAACACCAATAATAAAAGCATTTTTAAATGATATTTTTTTTGATGTGTCTTTAGCTCTGTCTGCTGAAAAAAGTAATATGGCTGTAACAATAAGCATACAACCAACAAGCAAGATATTTCCGCCAAATAATTTCTCGAGTTGTTCTTCAAAAAAGAGACCAACCGCAACTGCAGGAAGCATTGATAAAGCAATTTTAGAAACAAATTCTAAATCTTCATTCCATTGAAACTTTAGAATTCCTTTTAAGATAGACCAGACATCTTTTCTAAATACGACGATGGTACTTAGAGCTGTAGCAAAATGTAAGACAACTGTAAATAAAAGGCTTTCTTTTGGGATTGATTCATCACCAAGAATAGCTTTACCCAATTCTAAGTGACCACTAGAAGACACTGGTAAAAACTCAGTTAGACCTTGAATAATTCCTAATATAATTGAATCAATAATATCCATGTGGCAAAAATATCAAAATAGATACACCAAAAGCTAAAAAGAAAAGAAATTTAAGATTTTGAATCTTTATTCGGATTTAATAAAATAGCATAGACTTGAATTCCGAAACCAATTAATACTACAGCAGGAGCTAAGCGAATACGTCTCCAGCTAAATATAGAAGGATCAAATACATTGGGATCATCACTTCCGCCTCCAGACATTAGAATGAAACCAAGAGCAATAAACCCTAAACCAATAAGCATGAACTTATAGTTTTTCTTTCCGAATATGAATTCGTTTTTTGAAGTCTCTTTACGTTTTTGTTCTCCCATGATTAAATTATGGTGTAAATATAAAAGAAATTTTAGTGCTAATTCTTAATTAAATATTAATAGTATAACTGATCTGTTTTCAGATTTAAGAAACGTTGTGTTGCTATAAAAGTACTTATCCATGTTATCAATACACCTAATAAAAAGATACCTACAAATAAACTTCCGACTAAAACAGGATTCTGTAATAATTCCAATTCTGGGAATGTTAAATCGAGGTAATACAAAACAATCCCCATTCCTATTAAGGCTAGTATGGCTCCAATGACACCTAATTGTACACTTTTAAAAACAAATGGTCGTCTAATAAAAGTTTTAGTAGCTCCAACCATTTGCATGGTTTTAATAATAAATCGTTTCGAATACACAGCCAGTCTAATAGAACTATTAATCAATAAAACAGCAATTACTGTAAATATCGCACTCAACAATAAGACCCAAAAAGTAATTTTTTTGACGTTATCATTCATAAGCTCGACAAGATCGTTATCGTATGTGATGTCTTCAATAAATTTCTTATTAGCTAATTCTTCAGTTATTCCGTCCAGAGTTTCGTTGGTAACAAAATCTGCTTTGAGATATACATCTATCGAATTTTGGAGAGGATTATAACCTACAAAATCCATAAAGTCTTCGCCAGTTTCAGCTTTCATAAGTTCTGCAGCTTGCTCTTTTGAGACATATTCTGTTGATTTTGAGTATTCAGCCATGACCAAAGTATTCTCTAATTGGTCAATTTCAACTTGCTTAGCCGAATCATTCAAATAGATAGTCACAACAACTTGCTCTCTGAAATGATCTGCCACTTTTTTAGCATTCACTACTAGTAAGCCCAAACAACCCAATAAAAACAGTACTAATGCAATACTTATTACTACTGAAAAGTAAGATGTGATTAATTTTCGTTTTTGATATCTGTCAAAAGATGAACTCATATGTTAATGCATTGATGGTGTAAAAATATAAAACAATTCCCTTTGTATAATGTTTACAACGCTTAAACTTTTAATTGTGTTGTAATACCTTTAAATTTGCGGTCTAAATTTGCAGAAAAACAATGAGTTATCATTTTAACGAGATAGAAGCCAAATGGCAAAAATATTGGGCAGAAAACCAAACGTTTAAAGCTGAAAACAATAGCGATAAGCCTAAATATTATGTATTGGATATGTTCCCTTACCCTAGTGGAGCAGGCTTACATGTTGGTCATCCGTTAGGTTATATTGCAAGTGATATTTATGCACGTTACAAGCGTCATAAAGGATTTAATGTATTGCATCCTCAAGGTTATGATAGTTTTGGTTTGCCTGCAGAACAGTATGCAATTCAAACTGGTCAGCATCCAGCAGATACGACAAGAGTGAACATTGAAGGAGGTGTTGATAAGGCTGGAAATGAAATTGAAGGCTATAGAAAACAATTAGACAGAATCGGATTTTCATTCGATTGGAGTAGAGAAGTGCGTACTAGTAATCCAGAATATTATAAATGGACGCAATGGATTTTCATTCAATTGTTTGAATCTTGGTATTGTAAAAATCATCAATGCGCATTTCCAATTTCTGAATTAGAAAAGTTGTTTTCAGAAGAAGGAAATTCAGGTGTAAATCCGGCTTGTGATGATGATGTTGAATCTTTTACTGCTAAAGAATGGAACAGTTTTTCTTCGGAAAAGAAACAAGACGTCCTATTAAAATATAGATTGACTTATTTGGCTGAAACTGAAGTTAACTGGTGTCCTGCATTAGGAACAGTATTAGCAAATGATGAAATTGTTAATGGCTTATCTGAGCGAGGAAGTCATCCAGTGATTAGAAAGAAAATGACGCAATGGAGTATGCGTATTTCTGCTTATGCAGAGCGTTTACTTCAAGGTTTAGAAACGATTGATTGTACAGATTCACTTAAGGAAAGTCAACGCAACTGGATTGGGAAATCGGTAGGAGCAAGTGTGACGTTCAAAGTAAAAGATAGTGCTGAGGTGATTGAAGTTTTTACAACACGTCCAGATACAATTTATGGTGTGTCGTTTATGACTTTAGCTCCAGAACACGATTTGGTGTCAAAGATTACTACTGATGATCAAAAAGGAGATGTTGAAGCTTATATTCAAGCTACTGCAAAGCGAAGTGAACGTGATCGAATGGCTGATGTGAAAACTATTTCGGGAGCATTCACAGGTGCCTATGCTGAGCATCCGTTTTCAAAAGAACCAATTCCTATTTGGATTGGTGATTACGTTTTAGCTGGCTACGGAACAGGAGCAGTAATGTCTGTACCTTGTGGCGATCAACGGGATTACGACTTTGCAAAACATTTTAATATTGAGATTCCGAATATTTTTGAAGGTGTTGATATTTCTGAAGAAGCCTTTGCTGCCAAGGACAATGTAAAGATTGCGAATAGTGATTTCTTGAATGGAATGAACTATAAAAAAGCAACCAAACGTGCTATTTACGAATTAGAACAACTCGATCAAGGCGAAGGGAAAACCAATTACAGGTTACGTGATGCCGTGTTTTCTCGTCAGCGTTATTGGGGCGAACCATTTCCTGTGTATTATGTGAAGGGCAAACCACAAATGATTGAACAACAACATTTACCAATTGTATTGCCAGAAATAGAAAAATATTTACCAACTGAAGAAGGCGAGCCACCTTTAGGTCGTGCTGATGTTTGGGCTTGGTCTACAGAAAGTAATTCTGTGGTTTCAAATGATAAAGTAAACAATACGACTGTTTTTCCATTAGAATTAAATACGATGCCAGGTTGGGCAGGAAGCTCATGGTATTTCTTTAGATATATGGAAGAAGTTGCTAATAGAGATGGAGCTTTTGCTACTCAAAATGCTTTAAACTATTGGGAAAATGTTGATTTATATATTGGCGGAAGCGAACATGCGACAGGACATTTATTGTACTCTCGTTTTTGGGTGAAGTTTATGAAAGATAGAGGTTTTATTAATGTCGATGAGCCTTTTAAAAAGCTAATCAACCAAGGAATGATACTTGGGACGAGTGCTTTTGTTTATAAAGAAGAAGGAACAAATAAATTTTTGTCTAAAGGATTAATTGAAGGTAAACAGGTACAACCTATTCATTCAGATGTGTCTTTCGTAAATGCTTCTGATGAGTTGGATATTGAAGCCTTTAAAAATTGGAGAGAAGAATTCAAAGAAGCAGAATTTATATTAGAAGATGGCGTTTATAAAGTAGGTCGCGAGGTCGAAAAAATGTCAAAATCTAAATACAACGTTGTTAACCCAGATGCCATCTGTAAACAATATGGAGCAGACAGTTTGCGTCTTTACGAAATGTTTTTAGGACCTTTAGAACAAGCTAAGCCATGGAATACTGCTGGTATTACAGGTGTACACGGTTTCCTTAAAAAATTGTGGAAGTTGTATGTTAATGACAATGGTTTAAATGTTACTGATGCAGAACCAACAAAAGACAATTTAAAAACACTTCATAAAACAATCAAGAAAGTAGTTGAAGATATAGAGAACTTTTCGTTCAATACTTCTGTATCTACCTTTATGATTGCTGTTAATGAGTTAACGGCTCAAAAATGTACAAGTAAGGAAATTCTTGAACCTTTATTAGCTGTAATTTCACCTTATGCACCTCACATTGCAGAAGAACTATGGAATAGACTTGGTAATGAAACCTCAATCGCAACAGCTGATTTTCCTGAATTCGAAGAAAAGCACTTGGTTGAGAGTAGTAAAAACTATCCAATATCATTTAATGGTAAAATGCGTTTTACTCTAGAATTACCATTAGATATGAGTAAGGAAGAGATTGAAAAAGCAGTTATGGCTCATGAAAAAACCATAGCACAGTTAGAAGGTCGTACACCTAAAAAAGTGATTGTCGTACCTGGTAAAATTGTCAATATTGTAGGATAATATGTTTAAGAAAACCGTTGCGGTATTAATCTTAGCTACTTTAATTAGCGTGCTTTTGATATCTGTTTACGAAAACAAATTTGACCAAACCACTTGGAAAGTATATCCTTCAAAACGTTACAAGATGCGAAAGGATATTATTGAAAGTGATTTGCTTATTGGTAAAACAAAACAAGAGGTGATTCGTTTATTGGGCGAGCCTGAAGTGTCTAATCTTACAGGTAAAGATCATTTAATTTATAGTTTAGGTGAAGTTCCTAGTTTTTTTGATTCTGAAGAAGAACAACTCGTTGTCATTTTTGAAGACGATTTGGCTAGTAAGGTGATTTATGCCGAGGAGTGATACTGACAAAATTTCTTACAATAAAAGTGGCTCACTTTTTGTTATCTTTAAAGTATAAATTATAATATAAAAATTATGAGTGGAATGATGGGATACTACGTGCTAATTGGAGCCATAGCTTTGGTGAGCTGGTTAGTAAGTAATCAATTAAAACGAAAGTTTGCTAAATATTCTAAATTGCAATTGAGAAATGGCATGAGCGGACGAGAAATTGCAGAAAAAATGTTGGCAGATAATGGTATAGGTGATGTTGAAGTGATTTCAGTTTCAGGTCAGTTAACAGATCATTATAATCCAAAAAATAAAACAGTAAACCTTAGTGAGGCTGTATATAACCAAAGAAACGCTGCGTCAGCTGCAGTTGCAGCTCATGAGGTTGGTCATGCGGTTCAACATGCACAAGCATATAGCGCTTTAGGGATGCGATCGGCTTTAGTGCCAATAGTAAGTGTCACTTCTGGAATGTCTCAATGGTTAGTCATTGGAGGTATAATTCTAGGAGCTGCTGCTGGTGTCGGATTTGGCTATTGGGTATCTGTTGCAGGATTGGTATTTATGGCGTTTGCAACCTTATTCAGTTTTATAACATTACCAGTTGAGTACGATGCTAGTAATAGAGCATTGGCTTGGTTAAAAGCTAAAAACATGGTAACTCCAGAAGAATATAAAGGTTCAGAAGACGCATTGAAATGGGCAGCAAGAACGTATTTAGTTGCGGCAATTGGAGCTCTTGCTTCATTATTGTATTGGGCACTTCAAGTGTTTGGAGGACGAGATTAAACAGAATCACGATTTAATAAAAAAAGCATCCTATTAAGGATGCTTTTTTTATTAGATTTTTATCTGCCTGTCTATCTGCTGATCTAAGGAAATAAATGTCTCTGTTCTAGAAACTCCTGTAATAGATTGAATGTCTCTATTAAGTACGTGCATTAAATGTTCATTATCCTTACACAAAATTTTAATAAAAATGGACCAGTTACCTGTTGTGAAATGGCATTCTAATACTTCTGGAATCTTTTGTAATTGCTTTACCGCTTCAGGATTACTTACTGCTTTGTCCAAGAAAACACCAATAAATGCCATAGTGGTATAGCCTAAAACTTTCGGATTGATTATAAATTTAGAACCTGAAATTAACTTCGACTTTTCTAGTTTACGTAATCGTTGATGTATAGCTGCTCCCGAAATACCAACTTGACGCGCAATTTCTAAAATTGGCGTTCTGGCATCAGTCATTAAAGCTCTTAGTATCTTTTTATCAATACCATCAATTTGTATGTTTTGGTTAACAGTTTTCATCTTGTTTGTCAAGAATTAGTGATTACACATTCAATGGGTTGTAACCTAAATAAGGTACTTCTTTTTCTGAGAATTTAATTCCGAAGCCTTCTAGTTCACTTAAGATTGGCTCATAGATTTCTTTGTGAATAGGAATTTGAACTCCAGGAGTTGTTATTTTTTCGTTTAAAATAGCTAGCGTTGCAATAGCAACTGGTAAGCCTACGGTTTTTGACATGGCAGTATAAGTTCTGTCATCTCCTTTTACAACCATTGTCGAATCTATTTGATGCATTTTACCATTTAGTTCGTATCCAAATTTGTGGTACATCACAATCATATCCTTATCATCATCTTGCAGTGTCCAGCTGTCCATTAAAATCTTTTGAAGTATTTGTGCAGGTGTGGCTTTTTTTAGTTCTACCATTTTAGTTTTACTAAAAAGGTCTAACTCTTCAAGCTTGTCCCAGACAATATCATCTTGATCAATTTTTAAGGCATGTCTAAATTTTAATTCAACCGAGTCTGTATGACTATATGGTAAAAAAGCATTTATGAAGTCACGATAGCTCATGTTTTCACTATCATCAATAGTATAATCGTCTGCTGTCATTCCTAATAGAATAAAAATATTCCAGGCACGACCATAGCCAACTCGACGCATAGTACCACGATATAAGGTTTTGATATCGTCCATTCCGTAAGCTCTTTGATATTTTAAAGAATCTCTATTTGCATAAGCTTCAAACCTTCCGTAGCCTTCAATTTCTAAAAATTCTGTACGTCTAAATAAACGGTTATATGGAATATACTTATAAGTTCCTTCTTGCAAAAACTTGGCTGCACCACCTTGACCTGCTAAAACAACATTTCTTGGGTTCCAAGTAAATTTATAATTCCATAGGTTGTTATCACTTTCTGGAGCAACAAGTCCACCTGTAAACGATTCGAATAGAATCATTTTTCCGCCTTGAGATCTAATGTCATCAATAACTTTCATTGCACTCATATGATCAATTCCGGGATCAACTCCGATCTCATTCATGAAAACGAGTCCTTTATTTTTTGCGGCATTATCTAAATCTTCCATTTCCTTACTTACATAAGAAGCAGTTACCATATTTTTCCCGTAGGTAATACAGTCTTTTGCAACTTCAATATGATAACGTGCAGGAAGCATTGATACTACAATATCTGCATTTTCAATAGCTTCTTTTCTCGAATGGCTGCTAAAAACATCAAGTGTTATGGCTTGTCCATTCTCATGATTATTTATTAGTTTTCTGGCATTCTGGATATTAATATCACCAACAATTATATGTAGGTTTTCTTCAGTAGATTTGTTTAATAAATATTTTATAAGGAAAGATGCAGATTTTCCTGCACCAATAACTAAAATCTTTCGCATAATGGCTTTTGTTGAGTAGTTTTGTAATGACGAATTTACTAAATACTAAGGGTTATTAAAACCAAAATTTCAATTATATGAACAGGACTATTTTTATTTCGGCAACTATTTTGGGTATACTTGGGATTGTATTGGGAGCCTTTGCAGCTCATGGCTTGAAATCTTTGATAACTCTAGAATCTCAACAAACATTTGAAACAGGAGTACGTTATCAAATGTATCATGCTTTTTTTCTACTCATTTTAGGGAATTTGAAGTCAATATCAGAAAAGGCAAAACGCACTATCTTTTATTTAGTAATCGTTGGTCTAGTTTTCTTCTCTGGTTCTATTTATGGTCTTGCAACAAATGATTTAATATCGTTTGATTTTAAAAGTATTGGATTTATCACACCTATAGGAGGTTTGTTATTAATAATAGCTTGGCTAATATTGTTGATAAACTTTTTAAAAGTGGGTACTGATAAATCATAAATTAAAGGTGGTACTTTAAAATATTGTTTAATTTTGCAGTCTAAACAACATAAACAAATTATGGTAAACCATACACAAATTACGAAAACGATTGAGTTAGATAATTATGGCATTAAGGATGCTAAAGTTAGATATCAATTATCTGCTGACGAACTTCATGACATTACAATAGAAAAAGGTCAAGGTGTTGAAGTATCTACTGGAGCTCTTGCTGTTAATACAGGAGAATTTACTGGTAGATCTCCTCAAGATAGATTTATTGTAAAAGATGATATTACCAAAGATAAAGTTTGGTGGGGAAATATTAATGTTCCCTTCGAGCCAGATGCTTTTGATAAGCTCTATGATAAAGTGGTAAATTATCTTTCAGAGAAAGAAGTATTTGTTAGAGATTGTTATGCATGTGCTGATCCCGATTACAAGTTGAATATTCGAGTAATTAATGAATATCCATGGAGTAACATGTTTTCTTATAACATGTTTTTACGGCCAACAGAAGACGAATTAAAAAACTTTTCTCCAGAATGGACGGTAATTAATGCGCCTGGATTTATGGCTGACCCTGAAGTTGATAGTACAAGACAACATAATTTTGCCATTTTAAATTTCTCCAAGAAGATTGCTTTAATTGGAGGTACTGGATACACAGGAGAGATTAAAAAAGGAATTTTTTCTGCATTAAACTTTATTCTCCCAGTATTTAAAAACACATTACCTATGCATTGTAGTGCTAATGTTGGAAAAGGTGGAGATACTGCCATCTTTTTTGGTTTATCTGGTACAGGAAAAACAACATTGTCTACAGATCCGGACAGAAGTTTAATTGGAGATGATGAACATGGTTGGACAAATGAAAATACTGTATTTAATTTTGAAGGTGGTTGTTATGCTAAAGTTATTAATTTATCGCAAGAGCAAGAACCTGAAATTTTTGAAGCAATAAAAAAAGGAGCAATTCTTGAAAATGTAATCATTGATGATAAAGGAAGCGTAGATTTTGAAGATACCTCTATTACACAAAACACACGTGTAAGTTATCCTATTTTTCACATTGAAAACATTAAAGAGCCTTCTATAGGGAAAAACCCAAAAAACATATTCTTCTTAACAGCAGATGCGTTTGGTGTATTGCCTCCTATCTCAAAATTAACACCTAGTCAGGCTGCATATCATTTTATTTCTGGATATACGGCTAAGGTTGCTGGGACGGAAGCAGGTGTAGTTGAACCACAGCCTAGTTTTTCTGCTTGTTTTGGCGCACCTTTTATGCCATTACATCCAACTGAATATGCTGATATGTTAAGTGCTAAAATGAAAGAAGCTGGTGTAAATGTTTGGCTTGTTAATACTGGATGGACTGGTGGTCCTTACGGTGTAGGTACTCGTATGAAATTAAAATATACGCGTGCTATGATAAGCGCAGTACTTAATGGAGACTTAGGACTTTATAATTATGAGGATTATCATATACATTCTGTTTTTGGTGTCGCTCAACCTAGAACATGTCCAGGAGTTCCTGATGATGTGTTAAGTCCGAGAAAGTCATGGGATAATGATGAGGCATATTATAAAACAGCTTTTAAATTATCGAATTCATTCCGTGAAAACTTTAAACAATTTGAAGATTACGCTAGTGAAGAAATTAGACGTGGTGGCCCTCAACGCTATTCGTTTTAATTAGTTACGAGTGTTAAACAAAAAAAGCGATTTCTAATTGAAATCGCTTTTTTTAATATCTATAAGGGAATAAAATTATTTTCCTTTATTCGTCTTTTCTATATATTTCTCCAAAGCCATCGTCATAGAAGGCGTTTCTGGTGTTGGAGCAGATATGTCAACTCTTAACCCGTGAGATTCAACAGCTTTTATAGTAGTGTTTCCAAAAACAGCTATACGTGTATCGTTTTGTTTGAATTCTGGAAAGTTGTGAAATAATGATTCAATACCTGAAGGACTAAAGAATACTAAAATATCATAGTATACATTAGCCAAATCTGATAAATCACTAATTACAGTTTTGTAAAAAGTTGCTTGTTTCCACTTAACACCTAATTCGTTTAAAATTTCAGGTACTTCAGGTTTTAGCTTGTCTGTAGTTGGTAACAGGAAACTTTCGTCTTTATACTTTTTGATTAAAGGCGTCAAATCGGCAAAGGTACGCTTGCCAACATATATTTTTCGTTTTCTATAAACAACATACTTTTGTAAGTAATAAGCAACAGCTTCAGATTGGCAGAAGTATTTCATTGAATCTGGAACTTTGAATCTCATTTCTTCAGCGACTCTAAAGAAATGATCTACAGAGTTTCTACTGGTAAGTATGATGGCCGTATAATTTAAAAGATCGACTTTTTGTTGTCTAATATCTTTAGCTTCTACTCCTTCAACATGAATAAATGGTCTGAAATCTATTTTTACCTTTTGCTTTTCTTGAAGATCAAAGTAAGGAGAGTTTTCTATTTTAGGTTCTGGTTGAGACACTAAAATTGTTTTCACTTTCGTCATATCCATTAAAGTGTTTTAAGCGTTAAAATCTTTAATTAACTTATATAAAATCAGATAGGGTCCGATTTCAAGAGCGCAAAGATACAAAATAAAATAGAAAAAGTTGTTTAATAATAATTTTTGATGATTTTTAAATGAGCTTATAAATCCAAGTAGATTTATTAATATAATTAAGGCAATACAAACGTATATAATAGGCTTTGTTGGAGCGACTGTATATATCAATAAGCAATTGATAGGAAGTAATAAAAAGCCAGTATAGTTTTTATAAGTTGTTTTTTGAAACAGATACGAATCTATTAGCGAATCTATCTCGAAAATGCTACCAATTAAGCGTTCTAATAGCACCTTGATTAGAAAGAGAACACCAATGCCAAAAATAAGTTTAAAAAACTGAGAGAGGTCGAATTCTGAAGGATGAACTAGAGCTGCATAGACAACATATGAAAATATCGAGACTGAAATAATAAGATTAAGGAATAGCAGCGCATCAAAACCATCAATGAATTTTTGATCTCTGGCATAAATCTTCAAGTATTTAGAGTTGCCAATGACTTTTACAAAGTCCTTAAACCTGGGCGTAAATAAAAACTTACACAAGGTGATAAAAGCTAATCCTAGAATTAGAAAAACAGTAAACCAGTCATTAGATATAACTTCTCTAAGCATCTTGTAAAATTATAAAGAAATTTCGATGTGGTATCATTTTATATTTCAATACTTCTTAGAGATTTATTAAGATTAACATTGTTTATGATTTTTACTGTTCAATTAATCGTTTAAAAACTTACTTTTGTCATAGTTGATTAAAAAAAAGTTAAGTCAAGCTTATATTAATGAGAGACGCAATTGTCATCATACCAACCTATAATGAAATAGAAAATATAGAAGCTATTATTCGAGCGATATTTTCTCAAGAAAAAGCCTTCGATATCTTGGTTGTAGATGATAATTCTCCAGATTTAACTGGTTTAAAAGTCAAAGAACTACAAGGGGAATTTAAAGATCGGCTTTTTATATTATCACGACAGGAAAAAACAGGATTGGGTTCTGCATATATTGCAGGCTTCAAATGGTGTTTAGAAAAACATTTTGAATACATTTTTGAAATGGATGCCGATTTTTCTCATGACCCAAACGATCTTATTAGACTTTACAATACCTGTGCGTTAGAAGGCGCAGATATGTCAATAGGTTCTCGTTATATTAACAATAATATAAATGTTGTGAATTGGGATATGAAACGCCTATTGTTGTCTTATTTCGCTTCTAAATACGTGAGGTTTATTACAAGAATGCGAATTCATGATACCACTGCTGGATTTGTTTGTTACAAGCGAAAGGTTTTAGAAACAATTGATTTGAATAATATCAAGTTTGTGGGTTATGCCTTTCAGATCGAAATGAAATTTAAAGCCTATTTGCAAAAGTTTAAAATTATAGAAGTTCCAGTTATATTTACAGATAGAACAAAAGGGAAATCAAAAATGAGTGGAGGTATTATTTCTGAAGCTATTTTTGGAGTGATTAATATGAAGCTAAAAAGCCTAATTAATAAAAAGTAAGATTAGTTAAAGGTTGAGAAATTTATTTAAATGAAAAAGAAGACGACACTTATTAAAAATGCCAGAATTGTTAATGAAGGCAAAATTATAGAAGGTGATATTTTAATTGAAGATGATATTATTAAGGAAGTTTCTGATTCTATAAGTGCAAAATCTGCAGATGTTGTTATTATTGATGTAGAAGGTAATTATGTGTTTCCAGGAGCAATTGATGATCAGGTTCATTTTAGAGAACCAGGACTTACGCACAAAGCAAATATAGAAACAGAGTCTAGAGCTGCTATTGCTGGAGGGATTACATCGTTTATTGAGATGCCAAACACAAATCCTCAAACAACAACTGTTGAAGCTTTGGAAGACAAATTTGACATTGCTTCTAAAACGTCATATGCCAATTACTCCTTTATGTTTGGAGGCACTAACGACAATCTTGACGAAATATTAAAGGTTGACCCGAAATCTGTTGCAGGATTAAAATTGTTTTTAGGATCATCAACAGGAAATATGTTGGTTGATAACCCTAAAGTATTAGAAAAAATATTCAGTAGTACCAAAATGGTTATTTCTGTACATTGTGAAGATGAAGCTACAATAAGAAAAAATCTTCAAGAACATATTGACCAATATGGTGAGGACATTCCAATTAGTAAACATCCAATTATTAGAAGTGAAGAAGCCTGTTACATATCTTCATCAAAGGCAATTGAATTGGCTAAAAAGACTGGAGCACGATTACATGTTTTTCATTTGTCAACAGGTAAGGAAACAAAATTGTTCAGCAATAAAATTCCATTAAAAGATAAAAAAATCACAGCCGAAGTTTGTATTCATCATTTATGGTTTAGTGATGAGGATTATGATAAAAAAGGAACACTTATTAAATGGAATCCAGCAGTTAAAACGGCTAAAGACAGAGATCAGCTTTGGAAAGCACTTTTAGATGACAGAATTGATGTGATTGCTACAGACCATGCACCTCATACTTTAGAAGAAAAAAGTGATATTTATACAAAAGCACCTTCAGGAGGTCCTTTAGTTCAGCATGCCTTTGTCGCTATGATTGAAATGTTCCATAGAGGAAAAATATCATTAGAGAAAATTGCAGAAAAAATGTGCCATAATCCTTCAATTTTATTTGAAGTTGAAAAACGAGGTTATATAAAACCAGGTTACTTTGCAGATTTAGTTGTTATCAATATAAATAATCCTTGGTCTGTCAACAAAGAAAATATTTTGTACAAATGCGGTTGGTCACCTTTTGAAGGCACTACATTTAGGTCTAGAATTACCCACACTTTTGTAAACGGAACTTTAGCATACAACAATTTTAAAGTTATTGATGTTAAGGCTGGTAAACGATTAACTTTTAACAGATGATAAAACGTATAAGTCTTCTTATTTTTATTTTAGGGTTATGCATTGCTTGTAATCATATAGAGAAACCTAAAAAACCAAAAAATTTGATCGCCAAGAATAAGATGGTCAACATTCTTTTTGATGTATTTATCTTTAATGCCGCAAAAGGAGCTGATAAGAGGAAATTAGAAAATAATAATGTTACTCCAACAGTTTATATCTATGAGAAATATCAAATTGATAGCCTTCAATTTGTAAAGAGTAATGAATATTATGCTTATGACATCAAAGCATATGAAAGCATGATTAATAAGGTTGAAGAGAGGATAAAAACAAAGAAAGCTAAATATCAAAAAGAAATAGATCTCAAGGAAGAACAAAAGAAAAAAAGACTTGATTCTATAAAAAAATTAGGAGATACTTTAAAAACTGAAAAGAAGCCAAGAGTATTTAAGAAAGACTAAAGTTTACTGGTGTCTTTTAAATAATATTTTGAGACCTTGGCTATAGAATTTTCAATAGTTCTAAACTCTATTTGCAAAGCGTTTTTAATTTTTGAATTATCATAAATCGTTTTAGTTCTAACCGATTTGGCCAACTGTTTTGAAATTTTTCTTCGCTTCCCAAACAATTTACTCATAAGCCAATCTAAACGCCAACCTATTTCTAATATAAAAGTACTAGCTTCTTTTTTTGCTGGGTTTACATTTAGCGCTTGAGCGACTTTTTTCTGAAAGTCATTAAACGATAAGTTTTCAGAAATTAAAATATAGCGTTCATTTTCAAGGTCACTATGCATTAACTTGAACATGATATCACAAACATCCCAAACACCAACATATCCAGATGTGCCTGAAGTATAATATTTTAATCCTTTGTGGATAAGTCTAAATAAATTCCCGCTACTTCCACCTTTCCAATATCCTGGACCTAAAATAATTCCCGGATTTATAATAATTGCAGGAACACCTTCTTGAGTGCCTCTCCAAACTTCCATTTCTGCGCCATATTTAGTAATGGCATATACACTGTTATCCTCTTCTGGATTCCATTCTGTTTGCTCAGTAATTAATTGGTTTGGATTGGGTTCATGACCAATAGCTGCAATTGAACTTACGTAGCAAAGTTTTTTGATATTGTTTGAAACGGAAAGGTTGACAATATTAGCAGTCCCATCAATATTTATGTTTCTGAGTTGATAATATTTATTGGGTTCAAAACTCACCAAAGCTGCACAATGATAAACATAGTCAACATCTTTAAAAGCTAATTCTAGAGATGGAACGTCATTTAAATCAGCTTCAACCCATTCAATTTTATCGTATAGTTCTTTATAATTTTCAGTGTAATAAGAGAATACATGCTTAACACGTTCTAAGGTATGTGCTCTTCTGTAAATGGCTTTTACGTGCTCGTTTTCACTAACAAGTTTGTACAATAAATGTGAACCGACTAACCCTGTACCTCCTGTTACTAAAATCATTTTGTAAAATTAGTCTTTTTTCTTTTGAGCTATAAATCTATATTTGCCAAAGATTACTAATTTACATGTTATGATAAAGAATTTTGTTGAAGAGTTACAATGGAGAGGGATGATACATGATACGATGCCTGGAGCAGAAGATCATTTAATGGAAGCTATGCGTTCTGCTTATATTGGATTTGATCCAACTGCAGACTCTTTGCACATAGGAAATCTTGTTCCTATTATGTTATTAGCGCATTACCAACGTTGTGGTCATAAGCCATTTGCTTTGGTAGGTGGAGCAACAGGGATGATTGGTGACCCTTCAGGAAAATCTAGTGAACGTAATTTGCTTGACGAAAAAACATTACGTCACAACCAAGACGCTATTAAAAATCAATTGGCTCATTTTTTAGATTTTGAAAGTGATGTGCCTAACTCAGCCGAATTAGTTAATAATTACGACTGGATGAAGGAATTCTCATTTTTAGAATTTATTCGTGATGTCGGTAAGCATATCACAGTTAATTATATGATGGCTAAAGATTCTGTAAAAAACAGAATTTCTTCTGAATCATCAGATGGTATGTCATTTACAGAATTCACATACCAATTGGTTCAAGGTTATGATTTTCTTCATTTATACAGAGAGAATAACTGTACTATTCAAATGGGAGGAAGCGATCAATGGGGAAATATCACAACAGGAACTGAATTGATTCGACGCATTGCTCAAGGTAAAGGTTTTGCAATTACGTGTCCGTTAATTACTAAAAGTGATGGTTCTAAATTTGGGAAGTCTGAAGGTGGTAACGTTTGGTTAGATGCCAATAGAACATCGTCTTACAAATTCTACCAATATTGGTTGAACTCTAGTGATGAAGATGCTGAAAAATATATAAAGATATTTACTTTTTTAACTGAAGATGAAATTAAAGCTATTGTTGCTTCTCATCAAGAAGCACCTCATCAAAGAGGATTGCAAAAACGTTTAGCCGAAGAAATTACATCGATGGTTCATTCAAAATCTGATTTTGAAAATGCCGAGAAAGCTTCTAATATATTGTTTAGCAAAACGTTTAAAGCAGATATAAAAACATTAGATGAGAAAACATTTTTAGATGTGTTTGAAGGCGTGCCTCAGGCTGAAATTTCTAAAGATGAGTTATCAGATATTGATATGATTGGAGCTTTAGCTGCTAAAACAAATTTCTTAGCGTCTAACAGTGAAGCACGTCGTGCTTTAAAAGAAAATGCTGTAGCTGTAAATAAGGAAAAGGTAAAAGAAAATTACCAATTATCTCAAGACGATTTGATAAATGATAAATATATTATCATAAATAAAGGAAAGAAGAATACATATATTATAAAGGTTGTGTAAAGAAAAACGCCTCATCAAGCGATGAGGCGTTTAACATTAACCAACCAACTATTGAAGCTAATTTTTCTTTTTCATAGAACTCTAAACTATTCCAAAATTATAGCTTCCCAGTTTTTGTCGGCTTTTTCTTGTAAACCTTTCACATTATTTTCAAGCCACAATTTTAGGGTGTTTGTTCCCCAAGAATTATAGAAGAGATAGAGCTTCCCATCTCTAATTTCGAAGGTTTCAGGATCTATTTTTACTTTCTTTGATTTTTCTGCAATAGCATAGGCACAATAACCTCCATACTGCGGAATGTATTTTTTAGGATTATTTAAAAAGGTGTTTAAGTTGTCTTCAGATGAAAACTTATAAGTAGCATTATCATAAGTCGTTTTGAATTCCTTTTTGCCTTCAATAGCTTCATTTTCAAAATAAGAAACGACATCATAACCCTCAGCGACGTAACCTTTTTGAATATTATAATCTATAGATTGTGACAATCCAATTTGAATTATAAAAAGATTAATACAAGTAAATAGAAATGTTTTCATGTATCACTAGTCGATAAAATATTTCAGACTTTACAATACCATTAAATTACAACCTCTAATATCACTAGAATCGAAACGACCAATAATTTCAAAAGAACCATCCTTAGCAATGCGACCTAAGTCTTGAGTTGCAATAAATGAACATGAATTAATATTAGCCAAGTCAATGACATTAATGCCTCCTGTTTTTTGCTTTTTTTGAAGAGCAAGAGCGTCTTCAGGATCACGAGTGAGGATTTGCATCCAACTCGGACATTCAAATTGGCCATTGCCTTTAGAATAAGCCTGACTTAATAATTCGGTCATGCCATATTCACTATGAATATTAGTGACACCAAAACCTTGTTTTAGGATAGAATGTAATTCGGCTCTAACGAGTTCTTTTCTGCGACCTTTCATGCCACCAGTTTCCATTATAATGGTATTTTTAAGATGGAACTGATACTGTTCAACTAAATCTAAAAGTGCAAAAGATACACCTATAAGTAATACCTTTTGTCCTTTTGAATCTAAGGTGATAAGGTGTTCTTTCAATTCTGAAATATTATCTAAATAGAAGCCACTTTCAGAATGTTTAGATTGTGTAATCATGTCATTCACCATATAAACCAAAGAAGAGCCTTGTCGCTCTAAATAACTTGGTAATAAAGCAAGAACCACATAATCTTCAATGTTTCCGTAGAACTCATGAAAACCCTTTCTAAAGCTTTCTTCGTAGATGTTTAAATCTGTAACATTATGCTTGCTAGTAATACTTCCTGTTGTGCCACTACTTGAAAATGTAGCTTCAATTGGATGAGTAGAACTTACGATATTATGACTTTTAAAAAATTGAATTGGTAAAAAAGGAATGTCTTCAATACACTTTATATCACTAGGATGAATGTATAACAAATCACAGAACGAACGATAAACAGGATTGTTATCAAATTGAAATTTAAAAACATCCAATGCTAGCGAGTTGAATGTGTCTTCTGAAGAAATAGAAAAGATATCCTGAGTGTTTATCATCACTACAAAAGTAGGTAAAAAGAAAAAGCGTTGCCAATAGACAACGCTTTTAAATATGTTATAAAAATTAAGTAATTACTTAATGATTAATTTTTTAGTTACTGACGCATTATTTTGAGTAACCTTCATAATGTAAACTCCAGTATTAAGAGTAGATACATCTAAACGGTTATTGTTTAATGTTTCATTAATAACTTCTTTTCCTAAGATATCATAAACAGCAACTGAAATAGTATCGTTTTTAGCACTTGCAATGTTTACAAATCCTAATGAAGTTGGATTTGGATATACTTTAAAGCCACTTGCAATAGTAAACTCTTCGTTAGATAATGTTTCAGCAAATGTTTGAGTAACAGCTAAATTATCAACTAATATCCCTTCGTTTTCATCAGAATCAGATTGTCTAAGAGCAAATGAAGCGACAGTATCACCTGGATCAGCTTCATCAGCACCTATGATAGATGTATCACTTTCAAGAGCAGCATCAACCCAAAGTGTAGCAATGGCAGTAACTTGATCATATTTTACAGTAATTCTGTATGAATTCCCATAAGTTAAATCTGCAGCCCATGTTGCATCTGCTGAATTTTGATCACTAGAGATACCAACGGTATAATCTCCTCCTCCAGTAGGAGCTTCAATAAATACTTGAGCAATAAAGTCAAATCCTTCTGTTTTAAAATGGGCGAAATATTCTGTATCAGATCCAGTAATAGGAGCTCCAGGATCTTGAACAAGCATATCAAATGCAAAATAAAGGCTTCCAGTTACTGATGTAAAAGGTAAGTTAACATCTTCACTTGGTGTTCCATGTTGAACTAAAGCTTGGCCAGAAGTTACTACTAAATCATCAGCAGTTCCACTATGGCTAGACCATTCGCTATTTCCTACTAAAGGTCCATCAGCATAAGCGAATGTATCGTAAAGAGGTAAAGTTAATTGAGGGTCACAATTAGGACTATTAATACTTCTTGATAAATCGCAACTACTATTTCCCATATCACCAACGAAGGTCATTGTAAAATCTGTTCCTTCAAGGATTCCTGTGACAGTAATTGTACCAGCAGCTTCCGTTGTAGGATCGTCACCACCAAGAGTACCATTTCCAGCTGTATCAATTGCATAAGTAGAAGTTCCTCCACCTGTAAAATCAATAGTTACATTATAAGTATCATCTGCAGCAGGTGTAATATCATCACATGTTTCAGTAATTGTTCCTAATTGTAAATCACATGGATAAGCAATACTAAAATCTGCCGTATCTGTATCTACAATTCCACCATCAATTAAATCTATACTCACAGAAAATGTGTCACCATCAGCAGTAGGAGTAATTTCAAAAGGACTCACTACTCCATTAGATGCAACAGGAGCTCCTCCATTTGTAATAACAGAAATATTTGCAGTTGCTCCAGGAGCGTTTGCTATTGTGAATTCTACATTTACAGAAGTTGTTCCAGAAGCAAGTGCTTGTCCATCATTTGGAGATGTAATACTAATTGTTGGATTTGTATTTGCCATAGGAGAGTATGTTCCAAATGGCACAAAATTACTTAAAGCAGTTGAAGCGTTACATAAACCTTCACCATCAAGTAAATTTAATGCACCATAAGTAAAATCTGTGACAACAAATGCACCTCCATTAGCAGGCACACCATCTACACGATATGCATATGAATCAAGATGTTCCCAATCAAAACCTGTTGCATCTTCACCATCTACACCGAATCTGTCTATAACAGTATCACCAGCATCAGTAAGTTGCCATCCATCATCTCCATTAGCATTTACATTTGAATCTTCAAATACATTTGTGTTAATACCAAATTCTGCATCAAGTGTTGCTGCACTATTAGTAATGTAAGCAAATTCATTAGTAAGAGTACCAAGAGTTGAAATATCAATATTTGCTGTAAATCCTCCTCCGTTAGATTGTCTAACTAAGTTCCATCCAGTAAAGTCAATTGTACCGTCGACATATATTTCGACTGTTCGTGCAGCTTGACTAGGACATGGAGAGTCCATGTATCCAGTGACTACAGCTTCTTGTCCATAAGACATAGTAGCTACAAGCAATGTTAAACATAAAAAGTAAAGTTTTTTCATAATTTGTATAATTAGATTGATAATAAAAATTGCAGAACAAATATAGTAAGATTTAGGGTTTTTCACTAATTAATGTAGCGATAAAGAGCTATTTTACAATATGATAATATTAATCCCTAATTACCTTACTACCAATTTTCTAGTTGCAGATAATTTATTCTCTTTTATTTTGAGAATGTAGATACCAGGAGATAATCTAGAAATATTAAGTGATTCACTTAAGATTGAAGCAGCAAAAATCCGTTTGCCTAAAACATCATAAATCTCGATAGTTTTAGGTAAATTATGCTTAGTTGTGATAAAAATTTTGTCATTTTTTACAGGGTTAGGAAATATAGACAAACCTTCAATAGTACTTGATATTGTTGTAGTATGATCAACTGATTGAGCATTACCTAAATTGGGTAAATTCAAGAAACAACAAACTAAAAAAATAAACAGGTAGTTTTTCATCACAATTATAATATAGTATTGATATTAGTAATAAAGTACCAAATTTTGTACCAAAAGTATTTTTTACTTAAGAAACCCTATAAATTGTTTCTAGAAAATCATGGCAAGGTTAACTTAATGTTATTAATGTAAAGGAGTTTATTCTTTTTTGTTATTAATCCTATCTTTACGTAGGATTTTTAAAATCTAAGACAAAAACCTATAGGTTTATAGGAATAGCTTAATCATGAAAAAAAGAGATATTAAAATTTTATTGGTTGATGATGAACCAGATATTTTAGAGATAGTTGGTTATAACTTGTCTTCTGAAGGTTATAAGATTATTACTGCCGAAAACGGACTTGAAGCTGTTAAGATTGCTAAAAAAGAAAAGCCTCAACTGATAATTTTAGATGTAATGATGCCTGAAATGGATGGTATTGAAGCCTGTGGATTGATTAGGAAAATTCCAGACTTGAGTGATACCATTATTACATTTTTAACGGCAAGAGGAGAAGATTATTCGCAAATGGCTGGTTTCGATGCAGGAGCGGATGATTATATTACAAAACCAATTAAACCTAAAGTTTTGGTTAGTAAAGTAAAAGCACTTTTGAGACGTCTTAAAGAACAGGATGAGACCCAAAGCATTCTTGAAATAGGAGACTTAATTATTAATAGAGAAGAATACAAAATATCACTTCAAGGCAAAGAAATCATTTTACCGCGAAAAGAATTCGAATTGTTATCTTTGTTAGCAACAAAACCAGGAAAGGTCTTTAAGCGAGAAGAAATCTTAGATAAGGTTTGGGGTAATGAAGTTGTCGTTGGTGGACGTACAATTGATGTTCATATTAGAAAACTTCGTGAAAAGATTGGAGATCATAGCTTTAAAACCGTTAAAGGTGTTGGTTATAAGTTTGTAGATTGATGCAAAACAAAATAAAAAAAACGTATAAGTTTGCTTTTAAAACTTCACTGTACGTTACTATTTTTTTAACGCTCTTATCGAGTGTTTTTTTGTATATACTTCATTCAGTTGATTTTCTCTATTTGTTAGTTTTTGCCATATTCACCTATTTAATTTCTTTTATTGTAATTCAGTACAGAGTAGAACGATTTATCTATAGACGTGTAAAAAGAATTTATGACGATTTAACTCTTCTGGAATCTTCTACATTACGTAAACAGCCCATTACAACAGACATGGTAACGCTTACTCAAGAAATTGAAAAGTATGCCAGTGATAAAAAGATGGAGATTGAAACCTTAAAAGTAAGGGAAGAGTATCGAAAAGAGTTTTTAGGTAACGTTTCTCACGAACTTAAAACACCGCTATTTACTGTTCAAGGCTATTTATTAACCTTGATTGATGGTGCAATTGACGATAAAAATGTAAGCGAGAAATACTTGAATAGAGCCAGTAAAGGTTTAGAACGACTTATTTATATTGTAAAAGATTTAGACATGATTACCAAACTAGAGGTTGGTGATTTGAGACTAAATATTGAAACCTTTGATATTATTGAATTGGTAAAAAGCGTCTTTGATTTATTGGAAATGAAAGCTGCTAAAAAGAAAATCACGCTAACTTTTGATATGGATTATAGTTTGCCAATCATGGTTACTGCCGATAAAGACCGAATACAGCAAGTGCTAACAAATCTTGTAGTTAATTCCATAAAATATGGAAAGGAAAAAGGGACTACTGAAATTAGCATAGAGAATCTAATAAAAAATAAAGTGATTATTCGCATTACCGATAATGGTGAAGGCATCTCTAAAGAAAATCTAACACGACTTTTCGAACGCTTTTTTAGAGTTGACAAAAGTGGTTCTCGTAAAGAAGGTGGTTCTGGTTTAGGATTGTCTATTGTAAAGCATATTATTGAAGCTCATGATGAAAAAATTTATGTCGAAAGCGATTTAGGTATTGGTAGTGAGTTCTCATTTACCCTTGAAAAGGCTAAATAACTTTTTGTAATTGGTAATGTAGTCAGTTGACTTTAAACCACTAAACTCTTCAATAGATTTAAGCATTTCAATTTTAAATTCATTTTGGTTGCAACTCGGTACATAACCAAGTTTTGTTAATCGTTTTGCAATATATTCTTGTTCAAATTGACCAGGTGTTGGAATGAAAAATGCTTTTTTATCCAGTTTTGCTAAATCCATTACTGTAGTATATCCTGATCTAGATATTACAACATTACTCTCGTTTATTGCTTTTTCTAAATCTGTGCTCGTCATAAAATTATAACTAGTCATATTATCCTTAACAGTTGCTTTAGACTCGTCGTCAACAATGCCTTTCACTAATAATAGCTTCCCTTTAAACGAATTTAGTTTTTTTAAAAGCAAATTTTGCAACAGTGTGCGTTGAGGTTCTGGACCAGAAAGTAAAACCATAAGGTCATATTTTGATTCGCTATCTAACTTACTGAAACGACTTAACGGACCAATATACTTTACAGGAATACCTGCGACAGTAGCATGACCAAGTTCTCCACTTAAATTGTCTTCACCAATATTATCAGGCACCCAACATTCATCAAAGCGTTTGATTATTTTTTGATGCATTTCGGTGCTTAACCAAGTTGTATTTCCGCTTAAAACTTTGAGCTGATGCGTCATAAACACACATGGAATATGTTTGCTATGCACACCAAGTCTATTATCTGAAATAATGCCATCAATATTGTAATCCTTAATTATGGTATTAGTAACTCTCTTTTCGGCATTAACTGCTTTAATTAGTTTCGGAGAGTTTTGAAGCATTTTTAGTTTAAAGAATTGTCCCTTTTTTGAATATGTAATGTTATAGGAAGGCAATTCAATGGTTTCAAGTTCAGGAAATTCTTTTTGCAATAATTTTAAAGCAATCCCATCACTTGCAATTACAGGTTCAAAACAATTTGCTAGCAATGCATGAATTAAAGGTATGCACCTCGCAGCATGACCTAAACCCCAATTTAAAGGAGCTACAAGTATTCGTTTTTTAGGTTCTTCTTGTTTCAGTGGAATTCTAATTTAAACATGACAGATAAAAACAAAGATAATACTAATATGTTTCGTTAATTTTGGCGAAATATTAAATTAATTGTGGGAAGTAAGAATAAATTAAAACGGTTTAATGAAAATGATACGTTTGCTAATGTCATCCAGCCAACACGTGATGAATTAGTAACCGGTAATTTTCAATTGAAAGGAAATTGGCAAGCCAACTTTTTTAAGAACTCAAACCCTTTAGTTTTAGAACTAGGTTGTGGTAAGGGAGAGTATTCTGTTGAATTGGCTAAGAAATACCCTGAAAAGAATTTTATTGGTATTGATATTAAAGGTGCTCGATTTTGGAGAGGTGCAAAGACTGCTATTGAAGAAGGAATTCCAAACGTTGGGTTTATAAGAACTCAAATAGAACTCGTTGATTTTGCTTTTGCTGAAAATGAAGTAGATGAGATTTGGATTACTTTTCCAGATCCACAAATAAAATATAAGCGTACTAAACACCGAATGACAAATTCTCAGTTTTTAAAACGTTATAAAACTATTTTAAAACCTGATGGCATTGTAAACCTAAAGACAGACAGTGAGTTTATGCATGGATACACGCTTGGTCTTTTACAAGGCGAAGGTCACGACATACTTTATGCTAATCATGATGTGTATAAACAAGAAGGTAGTCCTGAAGAGGTTACAAGCATCCAAACCTTTTACGAATCGCAATATTTGGAGCATAACAAACCAATTACGTATATTAGGTTTAAATTAAAATAGATTTTGAATATTACAGTCATTTTTTTTCTAGGATTATTGATAGCACTATTAGGAGTTGTTCCACCTGGATTACTAAATATGACTGCTGCAAAAATTAGCTTAAAAGAAGGCGCAAATAGAGGTATAATGTTCTCTATAGGTGTTTGTCTCATCGTTTTTTTACAGACTTACATTGCTGCAATGTTTGCTCGTTATTTGAGTAATCATAAAGATGTTGTAGAAATTTTACAACGCGTTGCTTTTGTGATTTTTATATTAATTACAATTTACTTTTTATTACTGGCTAAAACAGAAAATAAGCCAGATGTAGAAACCGATTCCAGAAGTAGTAAACACAGTCGTATATTTCAAGGCATGTTTTTATCTGCAATTAATGTGTTTCCAATACCATACCAAGCTTATATGACCATAACAATTGCTGGATTTGGTTGGTTTGCTTTTGATCCTACGAGCATATTGACATACTGTTCTGGAGCATCAATGGGCACATTCGTAATGCTTTATGTCTATATCTTCTTTTTTGATAAAGTCAAGAGTAAACAGTTTACATCCCAAAAGAACATGAATAAAAGTATTGGAATTATAACTGGGATTGTGGCAGCAGTAACATTGATTCATATAATAAAGGATCTGTAAGATGAAGCCTGAAACTTTAAATTTCTTCGATAAAGTATACGAGGTTGCTAAGGTAATTCCCTTTGGAAGAGTTACGAGTTATGGTGCAATTGCAAATTATCTTGGCGCAAAAAGAAGCGCTAGAATGGTAGGTTATGCAATGAACGGTTCTCACGGAAAAGATATTCCTGCGCATCGTGTTGTAAATAGAAAAGGTCTTCTTACAGGAAAACATCATTTTGATGGTACTAACCTCATGCAACAATTGTTAGAAAGCGAAGGCATCACTGTTGTTGACAACCAAATACAAGATTTAGATACGATTTATTGGGATCCAGCTAAAGAGTTATAATTAATCCTTAATTACTTTTCGTACAACTTCTCCTTGAATCATTTTAATTTTCACAAAATAAGTACCACTTGAAAGGTCTTCAGTAGAAAAATTCACATAAGTTTTTGAACCAATCAGAGCAATTTCTTTAATGCGTCGTCCAGAAATATCATAAATACTAATTTGCTTAATTGCTTGTTTTGATTCTAAATGCAAAACATTTGTTGTTGGGTTAGGATACAATGTGATGTTATTGTTTGCTAACTCAAACTCTTCAATACTCAACGTAGCGATGGTAGTTTGTGCAATATTCGTAATGATAGGAAAATTGAAATCAAAATAAATCTCAGCATTGTTTTCAAAAGTATCTCCTAAAACTAAGGTCTCTAATGTTTTAATTTTGAAAGCAATGAAACCATCATTATTTGAATCGTCAAAAGGTAAATTGATATTTTCAAAAATAAATTCTATGTAATTAGCATCATTGTTTATTCTAGCTACAAAATTATGACTTGCATGTAAAGGAATAAGTGAAGCTAAATCGTACTTATTAGTGTCAATAATATCTTTTACAACAATATTTACAGCACTTGCACTTCCAGTATTTTCAAAACGAATCATATAATGTACATACTCACCAATCATTTCAGGAGAAATAAAATCACCTTCCAAACATGTTTTATCATTAGGATCAAAAGAATTTACAACCGGTTGACGCAATGAAGAAGCATTGTCAGTTGGAGTGGAATCGTTATTAACCGGGAATATTTGAGCATTAAAACTTAATAAATCACCATCGTTCAATGGAAAATCTGGATCTGTTGGTGGATTCAAATTCATAGTAATATCAATCTCTCTAGATTCAAAAGGTGCTAAGTCAATAAAATCCCATGTGAGAATTCCACCTAAATTACCGTCTTCTGAAGGTGCTGCGTTAATAAAACTAGACACGTTGATAATATCAGAAAAAATGAATTCTAAATAACCTGACAAAGTTGTAGTTCCTTTGTTTTTATAAACAAGTTTATAATCAGTATCAAAACCAGGACGCGCATCTTCAAGAGGAATGATCGTAATTTCTAAATCGTTGTGTTCACCATTAGGTGTAATACAAAAATCTTGTTGGTGTGGACTTGCATCTGATGGAAATGAAACAGCAATGTTTAAAGGCATCACCATAAAATATTCGGGATTTTCAAGAATGGGAGTAATAGTGTAAGTGTCTGCTTCAACAGGAATAGAATAATCTCCTGTTGTATTGGAAACAAAATTCCTAGTTTCAGTGCCATTTGTGATTGCAAAGTTAAGATTAGTAAAAACAGCATCGTTAATATCACAACCATTAACATCAGAATCAATTCTTGTATTGCCTTCTATAATAAAATAGTCATTTCCAGGAACGAACGAACAGTAAGAGTTTAAAGTATAAAATGTTATTCCGGAATTTTCTAATATTAATTCAACGGAGTTGAATTCATATTCATCTGCACATATATAAAATAGGTTTGGATTGTTATTGAAATTATAACTATATAAATCTATTGGCTCAGAAATAGTCACATCAGATATACCATTTTTCAATATCAGTGTTGTTAATTGATTATCATTAGCATAAATTGAGGAAAATGGAACTGTGTTGTTAGATAAATCTAATGTTGTTAATTGATTTTCTTCACAAGAAAGAAAAGTTAAACTAGGAGTACCGCTCAAATCTAAGGAGGTTAATTGATTGTCATAGCATGATAACGCTGCTAATAAGGGTGAATTTCCAATTGTCAACGTTTCTATTTGATTAGAGTAGCATCGAAGGAGTTCTAAGTTAGGTGCATCTATAATTTCTAAAGATGTTAATTGGTTATTGCGACAATATAATCTTACTAAACTCGGTAAGTTATTCACATCTAAAGAAGTTAGTGAATTATATCCTATTAGAAATCGACTCAAATTGGGTAACGAATTATACTCAAAGGATGATATTTGATTAGTAGTGCAATCGAGTATATTTAGTGATGGTAAGTCACCGAGCGTGAGCGTTTCGATTTGATTATCAATACAGTATAGATTAACTAAGTTAGGTGCATCCAAAATCTCTAAAGATGTTATTTGGTTAAAGTCACAATTTAATTCTTCTAATCCAGGCAAGTTGGAAACGTCTAAGCTGGTTAATGAATTGCTGCTGCAATTCAATATTTTGAGTTGATTTAATGATAAATTTAAATTCGAAATTTCATTTGAATTACAGCTTAAATATTCAAGGTTTACAAAGTTTTCAATTCCATTTAATGATGAAATAGACAATGAATTTAAATATAAGTTTGTTACTGCCTCTGCTTCAGAAACTTCTATTTCACCGTCATTGTTAGTGTCAGCGTCAGAATCAAAAACTTCATCATTATCTGTGTCAACACAATCTGTATTCACCAAAGCATTCTTAAAATTGGTATCCGGAAAATTAATAATTTGTGCATTAATCGTAAAAGAGATTAAAAGGGCAACTAGTAAAACGTAGAGGTTTTTCATAAATTAATCTTTAATTACTTTTTGTACAATTTTTCCTTGATTCGTTTTAATTTTCACAAAATAAGTACCACTTGAAAGGTCTTCAGTAGAAATATTGACGTTAGTTTTTGATCCAATCACAGCAATCTCATTTATGAGTCTGCCGGAAATATCGTAAATAGAGATGTGATTGATAGCTTGTTTTGATTCTAAAATTAAATGATTAGTAGTCGGATTAGGATACAACAAAATAGAATTATTTGACAATTGAAAGTCTTCAGTACTTAACGTTGCTATGGTTGTCTGTTCGTTATTGGTTACGATTGGGAAATTAAAATCGAAGTAAATTTCGGCATCATTTTCAAAAGTATCATTCAAAGCCAAAGTGTCTAATGTTTTAATTTTAAAAACGATATAGCCATCATTATTAGCATCATCAAACGGTAAGTTGATGTTTTCAAAAATGAACTCTACATAATTGTCCGTTGCATTGTTTTGTATTCTGGCAACATAATCATGACTAGCGTTTAACGGAATAAGTGTTGAAATATCATATTTGGTTCTATCAATGTCATCTTTTACAACAATATTTACAGCACTAGCAGTTCCTGTGTTTTCAAAACGGATCATATAGTGTACAAAATTACCAACCATTTCAGGTGTAATAAAATTACCTTCTAAACAAGTTTTATCGTTAGGATCATAGGAATTGACTACGGTTTGATTTAATGTAGATGTATTGTCATCTGGTGTTTCATCAGTTTCAGAAGAATTGATAGTTGCTTCAAACACTAAAACTTCACCACCATTTACTGGAGGCGTTTCCATAGGAGAATTGAGATTCATTATAAAATCAATGTTACGACTTTCAAAAGGTTCTAAATCATTGAAATTCCAAGTTAATTGGTTAGGAGATTGCGCATCTTCAGTTGGAGTAGCAAAGACCAAATCCATAAGGTCATCTTCAAACGTTAAATCCACACTTCCAGATAAAACTGTTGTGCCTTTGTTTTTATACATAAGTGTATAGTGCGTATCAAAACCAGGACGTGCAAGCTCTAATGGGATGATGGTGATTTCTAAATCATTAAATGTGCCAATTGGTGCTATGCAAAAATCTTGAGTAAACGGACTTTCATCTGTTGGGAAATCTACAACTAAGCTTGAAGGTGTAACAGAAAAATAAGTTGGATTATCAAGACTTGGGGTCAGAATGTATGCACCCTCTCCAACAGGAATAGAATAATCTCCGGAAGCGTTTGCAATAAAGTTTCTTGTTTCAGTATCAGTAGTAATTTCAAAGTTTAAGTTAGGATAAAAAATATCATTTGAGTCACAACCATTGCTATCTAAATCAAGTGTTGTATTACCTTCAATAAAATAATTATCTCCACCTGGATTAAAAGTGCAATACGGGCTCACAGTAACATTTGTATAGCCACAATTATCCACTATTTGTTGTACACCATCTACATATATAGTAATGATATCACCTCCTTCATCAATTGTATATGTCCAACTCTCAATCTCATTTTCGTCTGCGCAAACAAAAGTTAAATTTGGGTTATTACAGATAGAATAAGAACTATATTCAAAACCATCATAATTACTTAATCCATTTTTAAAAGAGATCGTTTCTAGTATAGGATTACCTTCAATATAATAATTGCCATCATCATAATTGTCACCACCTAACTGAACTGAAGTCAAATTGGGATTAATTTGGCAAGAAAAATGTGTCATGTATTGTAGTTCACTTACGTCAAGTTCAGATATACCAATATTAGCAAGAGTAAGGAAATCTAAGGTTAAACTTAATTCTAATGACGTTAAATTAGGGTTATTAGTACAGTAAAGTTCAGTGACTTCCAAATCACCAATATCTAATGAGGTCAATTCATTATCACTACACTCTAGTATATCAAGTAATGATGAATTTCCAAAAAGCAATGAGGTTAGTTGATTATTTAAGCATTCTAGACCTCTTAAATTTGGAGCGTTAATAAAGTCTAAAGATGTTAATTGATTATTTGAGCATTCTAGAAACATTAAATTTGGAGCATTGTTTACATCTAAAAACGTAAATAAATTATTACTTATCGAAAGATTAGATAAATTAGGTAACCAACTAAAATCAAAAGTGGAAATTTGGTTATTATCTACAAAAAGAGCAGTAAGATTTGCAAAGTTTTCAATGCCTTCTAATGATGAAATAGATTGACCTTGAATGAACAAACCTGTTGTAATTGCTAATGCTTCTGAAACTTCTATTTCGCCGTCTTCATTTGTGTCGGCATCAGTATTAGCATTTCCAGGAACAGATACACAATTCGTATTTACCAAGGCGTTTTTTAGGTTAGCATCAGGAAAATCAATAATCTGAGCATTAATAGTAAATGAGATTAAAAGGGTGACGAGAAATATGTAGTAATTTTTCATAGTTTAATCTTTAATAATTTGCTTTACAACTTCTCCAGTTTCTGTTTTAATCTTTAGGAAATAATTACCTGCTGAAAGCGCTTCAATAGAAATCGTTAGTTCAGTTTTTAAGCCTATAACAGCTATCTCATTTATGAGTCTGCCAGAAATATCGTAAATAGAGATATGTTTAATAGCTTGCTTTGATTCTAAAGTTAGCTTATCAATTGTCGGATTAGGATATAACAAAATAGAGTTGTTAGCCAACTCAAAGTCTTCAGTACTTAAAGTCGCAATTGTAGTCTGTTCATTATTAGTAATGATTGGGAAATTAAAATCGAAGTAAATTTCTGCATCATTTTCAAAGGTATCATTCAATGCTAAAGTATCAAGCGTTTTAATTTTAAAAACGATATAACCATCATTATTGGCACCATCAAAAGGTAAGTTGATATTTTCAAAAATAAATTCAACATAATAATTTGATGCATCATCCTTAATTCTAGCCACATAATCATGACTTGAATGTAAAGGTACAAGCGTAGCTAAATCGTATTTACTAATATCTATATCATCTTTAACCACAATATTTATAGCATCTGCAGTTCCTGTATTTTCAAAACGAATCATATAGTGTACATAGTCGCCAACCATTTCAGGAGTAATAAAATCACCTTCCAGACATGTTTTGTCATTTGGATCAAACGAATTCACTACAGTTTGATGAAGCTCAAAAGTATTATCATCAGGAGTTTCATCAGTTTCTGAAGAATTAATACTAGTTATAAATGTTAGTTCATCTCCATCGTTTAAAGGAGGTGTTTCCATTGGAGAATTTAAGTTCATCGTTAAATTAATCTCTCGACTTTCAAAAGGAGCTAAATCAATAAAACTATAACTTAATAAATCCGGGAGTCCAGATTCATTTGGAGGTGTTGAGGTAACAAACTCTATGACTTCATCTTGAAACCCAAAATCGATACTTCCAGATAAGGCTGTTGTTCCTTTATTTTTATAAATCACTTTATAATTGGTGTCAAAACCGGGACGCGCAAGCTCTAATGGAATGATGGTAATCTCTAAATCATTAAAAGTACCAATCGGTGTGATGCAGAAGTCTTGTAAAAACGGACTTACATCTGTTGGGAAAGACACATCCAAACTTGTAGGTGAAACAGAAAAATAATTCAAATTTTCTAGAGTAGGTGTTATGGTGTGCGAAACATTACCCACTGGAATGTAATAATCTCCAGAAGTGTCAGAAATGAAATTACCAGTTTCAGATCCATTAGTGATTGCAAAATTTAGATTAGGAAAAATAGCATCGTTAGAGTCACAACCATCTGTGTCTAAATCTAATCTTGCATTTCCTTCAATAGTATAATAATCACCTCCTGGTTCAAAAGAACAATAAGAGCTAACAGCAACGTTCGTATAACCACAATTATCAACTATTTCTTGTACACCTTCTACATTTATAGTAATGATATCACCTCCTTCATTAACCGTATATGTCCAACTCTCTATCTCATTTTCATCTGCGCAAACAAAAGTTAAATTTGGGTTATTACATATAGAATAATAGGCATATTCAAAACCTGAAAAATTACCTAGGCCGTTTTTAAAAGAGATAGTTTCAAGTACAGGATTGTCTTCAATAAAATAACCGCTAGTTTCTGAATACCCTTGACCTACCTTAACAAAAGTTAAATTGAGATTATTTCTGCAACCAAATATATAAAGGTTTGGTAATCCACTTACGTCTAGCTCAGTTAAACCGATATTATTAAGACTAAGTTCACCTATGTATGAATTTAATTCTAATGACGTTAAATTTGGATTATTATCACAGGAAAACTCATAGACGTGAATAGCGCTTAAATCTAATGTCGTAAGTTGATTATCACTACAAGAGAGTATATCAAGTGAGGGCAAATTCTCTAGAGTCAATGAGGTTAATTGATTCATCTCACAATGTAGAGACAATAAGTTTGGAGTATTGCTAATATCTAATGATGTTAATTGATTATTTGTACATTCTAGATACATTAAATTTGGGGCATTATTTACATCCAAAAACTCAAATAAATTATTATGTATCGAAAGAGTAGTTAAATTAGGTAGCCAACTGAATTCAAAAGTTGAAATTTGATTATTACCTACCGAAAGCGTAGAAAGATTAACAAAATTCTCAATACCTTCTAATGATGATATAGATTGATCTTGCAGAAGCAAAGCTGTTGTAATTGCTAATGCTTCAGAAACTTCTATTTCACCATCATCATTTGTATCTGCATCAGTGTTAGGGTTTCCCTGAACAGATACACAAGGTGTATTTACCAATGCATTTTTTAGGTTAGCATCAGGAATATCAATAATCTGTGCATTTAAGGTAAATGAGATAAAAAGTGCAACTAATAAAGTGTAGAGGTTTTTCATAAAGTTGGTTTTCAAGTTATTAAAGTTACATTTTTTTTACAAATTGAGTCATAATCAATCCAAATTATACCATAAGAAATAGCAATCCCAACACTTTAAACTTCAAGGTTTATTAAGTACCTTTGCATTTAGAATGATTCTGAATAGAATCTATTTTTAAAAATGATTATGAAATTAAATAAACAAGATATATTTAAGGCGCTCGAAACTATTACTGTTCCTGGAGAAGGACAAAATATGGTAGAGAGTGGAGCTGTCACAAATGTGGTAACCTTCGCAGATGAAGTTATTGTTGATATCACAATTAAGAATCCAAGTTTGCAAGCCAAAAAGAAAACTGAAGTAGAGATCATGAAAACCATTCATGATATTGTGTATGAAAAGGCTAAAATAACTGTTAATGTAAAAGTTGATGCACCTGCTAAATCTGCTCCTAATGTGATTAAAGGGAAAAAGATTCCAGGCATTCAAAATATTATAGCTGTCGCTTCCGGAAAAGGAGGTGTTGGTAAATCTACAGTTACTGCAAATTTAGCAGTGACCTTAGCAAAAATGGGTTTTAAAGTTGGTGTTTTAGATGCCGATATTTATGGTCCTTCAATGCCAATTATGTTTGATGTAGAACTAGAAAGACCTGTTGCAGTAAATGTAGATGGGAAATCTAAAATGCGTCCTGTAGAAAACTACGGTGTTAAAATGTTATCTATTGGTTTTTTCACAAAACCTGATCAAGCTGTAGTTTGGAGAGGTCCAATGGCAGCAAAAGCACTTAATCAAATGATTTTTGATGCGGCTTGGGGAGAACTCGATTTTTTATTAATTGATTTACCTCCAGGAACAGGTGATATTCATTTAAGTATCATGCAATCACTTCCAATTACAGGAGCTGTTGTAGTAAGTACACCTCAAAATGTAGCGTTGGCAGATGCCAAAAAAGGTGTTGCAATGTTTCAGCAAGAAAGCATCAACGTACCAGTTTTAGGTATTATCGAAAATATGGCTTACTTTACACCTGATGAGCTTCCTGATAACAAATATTACATCTTCGGAAAAGAAGGCGCTAAAAATTTAGCAGAAGACTTGGGAGTCCGATTTTTAGGTGATTTACCGTTAGTACAGAGCATTAGAGAAGCAGGAGATATTGGTCGTCCAGCGGCATTACAAACAGCGACGACTTTAGAACAAGCTTTCGAGAAGTTAACGCAAAATGTTGTTGAAGAAGTCGTAAGACGAAATGACGATCTGCCTCCAACAGATGCAATTAAAATAACAACTATGGCTGGATGTTCAGCAGTAAAGAAATAATAAATGAGTACAGAAGAACTTAGACTTAATGTCGAAAAAGCATTAGACGAAATCCGTCCTTTTTTACAAAGTGATGGAGGCGATATTTCATTATTATCTATTGAAAATGATACCCTAGTAAAGGTACAATTGCAAGGCGCTTGTGTTGGATGTAGTGTTAATCAAATGACACTTAAATCTGGTGTAGAGATGACCATTAAAAAATATGCTCCGCAAATAGAACACGTAATTAATATTGAAGCCTAAATGTGACTTTTGTCACATAATTTGTCTTGTTTTTCAATTAATTTTACGTTCCGAAATTTAGATTCATGATTAAAACAGATATACTCATAATTGGCGCTGGACCAACAGGTTTATTTACGGTGTTTGAAGCTGGTTTACTTAAATTGAAATGTCATTTAATTGATGCTCTGCCGCAACCAGGTGGACAATGTTCAGAAATATATCCAAAAAAACCTATTTATGATATTCCTGCATATCCTGAAATTCTTGCAGGCGATCTTACCGATAAATTATTAGAACAATGCAAACAGTTTGAACCAGGTTTTACGCTTGGAGAACGTGCAGAAACTATTGACAAACAAGATGATGGTACATTTATTGTAACGACCAATAAAGGAACAAAACATCATGCATCTGTAGTTGCAATTGCTGGTGGATTAGGAAGTTTTGAACCTCGAAAACCATTAATTCATAATATTGTTGATTTTGAAGATAAAGGCGTAGAATATATTATAAAAGACCCTGAATTCTATAGAGATAAAAATGTAGTGATTGCAGGTGGAGGAGATTCAGCACTAGATTGGAGTATTTTTTTAAGCCATGTGGCAAGCAAAGTAACTTTAATTCATAGACGAAATGAGTTTCGTGGGCATCTAGATTCTGTTGATAAAGTTCAAGAATTGAAAAACGAAGGCAAGATTGAATTAATTACTCCAGCTGAGGTTATTGGAATCGTTGGAGATAAAAAAGTGAAAGCAATTGTTGTAAAACAAGCGCAACATATTGAAAAAGAATTTGAAGTAGAATGTGATCACTTTATTCCGCTTTTTGGTTTATCACCAAAATTAGGACCTATTGCAAATTGGGGTTTAGAAATTGAAAAAAACGCCATTAAAGTTGATAATGCTTTAGATTATCAAACCAATATCCCTGGGATTTTCGCCATTGGTGATGTAAACACATATCCAGGTAAATTAAAATTAATCTTGTGTGGTTTTCATGAGGCAACATTAATGTGTCAAGCTGCATACCAAATTATTAATCCAGGCAAGCGTTACGTATTAAAATACACAACGGTTAGTGGAGTAGATGGTTTTGATGGCACAAGAAAAGAAGCGCCAAAAGCAGTTGTTAAAAAGATAGAGTAGTGGAACAAGATGTCAATATAAAAATTACCGATAGAGATGGTGTTACGCATGAAGTAAAAGCACCAACAGATATGGCAATGAACCTTATGGAAATTGTGCGTTCTTATGAATTGGCTCCTGAAGGAACTATTGGTATTTGTGGTGGCATGGCAATGTGCGCTTCCTGTCAATGCTATGTATTAAGCGAAACAGAACTACCAGAAAAGCAAGATGATGAAGAAGCGATGCTAAGTGAAGCGTTTTATGTTCAAGATAACTCGCGCTTAGGTTGTCAAATTCAAATGACTCCAGAAATGGAAGGTTTAGAAGTCGTGTTAGCTCCCGAATCGTAACCTTACTCTGTTTTATAATCAGACAATTTATTAGGTCCTTCCAGTAAAATTCTAACAATTTTTAAGGTACCATCATCAGATGTGGCTATTTGCCATTTGATGAGTGATATTTCACCATTTTCAATTTCAATACCTGTTATACTTCTCGGATGTACACAGCTACCATCGTTAAAAAAAGCAATGTCTCCTGGTTCAGGAAATCGTGGTCTGTGTGTATGACCAACAACGGTAATTAAGTTGTCGTTTTCAGTAATCCACTTTTTAGTCCTACGCTCAATTTTAATTAATTCTTTATAATTTTTTGCTGGACTAGTCGGATCTGCAATACCCATTACGTTAAGCGGTTTCCAGAGAACGCGAACCATAAATCGGCTCCATTTCCAAAATAAATAATTCCACCAATCGGCTTGATGACCATGCGTTAAAAATAGTTCTTGACCAGAATCAGAATGTTTCAAAACTACAGCTTCATGATATTTAAGATTGCAAAACAACTCTACATCTTCTCCAATTTTTGCGTCAAAATAAGTTGATAAATTCTTTTCTACATATTTGGGATCACGATATACCATATCATGATTTCCCCAAATCATATGAAGTCGTTCTTGTTCATGAAACAATTTCAACAACATATACACGTTTTTGTGTGCATTTAAAATAGAATCAAATGAGATATTTTCCCAAAGCTCATCGCCATCGCCAAGTTCGCAATAACTAAATCCTTCAGTATGATATTGTTTTAAGGCATGAAAATAGATGTTTCTGTTATTGGCGAAGTCATCTGCAAAACTATTATCACCTCTATGACAGTCACTGAAAAGAACAATCTTGCTAGAATTGTCAAATGGAACAACTTTAGCATTCTTGTAAGCGCGATCTAATCTAGTTTTTGAAGACATGAAGTAAATGTAAACAAAAAATGCCTTTCATTTGAGAGGCATTTCTTAATTTTTATTTTAAATACTACTCATAACGATTCCACATGAGTAGGATAATAAAAGCCACTTTGTGGCCTATTTGAAGGCGTTGAGACCTGTGACATCTAAACCTGTTATAAGTAAATGAATATCGTGAGTACCTTCATAAGTCACTACACTTTCAAGGTTCATCATATGTCTCATGATAGAATATTCACCACTAATTCCCATTCCGCCTAACATTTGTCTAGCGTCGCGAGCAATTTTTAATGCCATATCAACATTGTTTCGTTTTGCCATAGAAATTTGGGCAGAAGTAGCAGTTCCATTTTCACGCATAACTCCTAAACGCCATGCTAATAATTGTGCTTTTGTGATTTCAGTAATCATTTCAGCTAATTTCTTTTGTTGTAATTGAAACTGGCCAATAGGTTTCCCAAACTGAATACGTTCTTTGCTATAACGTAAGGCAGTATCGTAGCAATCCATTGCTGCTCCAATTGCTCCCCAAGCAATACCAAAACGTGCCGAATCTAAGCATCCAAGTGGAGCTCCAAGACCAGATTTGTTTGGCAGTAAATTTTCTTTAGGAACCTTCACGTTGTCAAAAATAAGTTCTCCAGTAGCACTTGCACGAAGAGACCATTTGTTGTGTGTTTCAGGTGTTGAGAAACCTTCCATGCCACGTTCAACAATTAAACCATGAATACGTCCACTTTCATCTTTAGCCCAAACTACAGCGACTTGACAAAAAGGAGAATTTGAAATCCACATTTTTGCACCATTTAAAAGATAATGGTCTCCCATATCTTTAAAGTTTGTCACCATTCCACTAGGATTACTACCATGATCAGGTTCTGTAAGACCAAAAGATCCAATCCATTCACCTGAAGCAAGTTTTGGTAGATACTTCATGCGTTGTTCTTCATTTCCGTATTTCCAAATAGGATACATAACTAAAGACGACTGTACAGAAGCTGTACTCCTTACACCAGAATCTCCACGTTCAATTTCTTGCATGATTAAACCGTAAGAAATTTGGTCTAATCCAGCTCCTCCATATTCCACTGGGATATAAGGGCCAAAAGCGCCAATTTCAGCTAAGCCTTTAACAATTTGAGTTGGGAATTCTGCTTTTTGAGCATATTCTTCAATTATAGGTGAAACATCACGTTTTACCCAGTCTCTAGCTGCATCACGTACTAATTTATGTTCTTCAGAAAGTAATTCATCAAGATTATAATAATCAGGTGCTTCGAATAAATCTGGCTTCATTATAAGATATATTTTGTTTGGATAACAAAAATAACGAAATCGTTTTCTTAAAACTACATTTTCAAATAAAAATCCTTTGTCAAATTGATGTAGTCTTCTGTGTAGTCATGACGACTGGTTTCAATAATTAATTCTGAAGTTAGGATATCTGTTTTTGAAGATGAAAATTCAATTAGACTTCGTTTTATATCTGTTGAAGGCGTGCCCTTTACACGTGTTATTCGGTTAGGGAAAAGAGAAACTTTAGATGCTAAGACTATAAAGTTTTGTTCCTCAGAAAATGGTATGACTACGGAAAACAAACCATTTTCAGAAAGCAAATTAACAACGCTCTCTAATAAATGCCCAAAAGGCATGGCGTCTTGAAATCGTGCTAAATCACGTTGTGAGTTTTCAGTTTTATAAGTTTCAGAATAGAAAGGTGGATTACAAATAATTAAATCATAGGTATCATCAATTTCTTCTGCATACTCTTCTAAGGAAGCATGATAACAAAACAAACGATCGCTCCAAGGCGATTGTTCAAAGTTATTTACACATTGCTCATAGGCTTGATCATCAATTTCTAAGGCTTCGATAACTTGAGCATGACTTCGCTGAGCTAGCATTAAAGATAAAACACCAGTTCCGGCTCCAATATCTAAAATCGAAAAGGGGTTGGCTTCAATAGAAGTCCATGCACCCAATAGCACACCATCTGTACCAATTTTCATAGCACATTGGTTCTGGTTTACACTAAAATGTTTGAATTGAAAAGGCTTACTCATCTAAATATAAATCAATCAGTCCTTCAGGAGTATCAACAAAAATGATTTTATTTTTTTTATCAATCTTAGAAATAAATTCGTCATTCATTGGGATTAAGATTTCTATTCCATCTCTATCTATTTCAAAAAGTGATTGAGCTGTCGAGTCGTTGATAGATTTTATAATTCCAACATGACCGAAGGTTTTGTCTTCTACTTTAAAACCAATAATTTCATGAAAATAAAATTTATCGTCATCAAGTTTTGGTAAAAATTCAAGAGGCAAGTATAAATTACTTTTCATTAAAGAATCTGCATCTGCTTCGGTATCTACTTCTTCAAATTTAATTCTTAGTAATTCAGATTTATGTAGTTGAGAAGATTCAATAAAAAAAGGAACAAGGTTATTACGTACTTCTACAAATACGGATTCCATATGTTCATAGATCTTAGGTTCATCGGTGTCTAATTTTATTAATAACTCACCTTTAAAGCTGTATTTTTTGACAATCTTACCTAGAAAGAAACAATCTTTTTTATTCATATCTAATTGTACTATGCTATTTAACAAAAAAACTCCGATACATTGTATCGGAGTTTAAAAGTATAAAAAATATTTTTCTATTCTTCTTCGTTTGAAGCTGTTACTTCTTCACCTTCACTTTCAGCTTTCGCTTCTTCAGCTACTACTTCTTCAGCTACTACTTCTTCAACAACAGGAGCCGCAGCTGCTATTCTTGCTTCATTAACTGCTTTTTCAGCAGCCAAGGCGTCAGCTTTTGCTTTCGCTTCAACTTCAGATAAACCAGCTTCTTTTGCCATTACTTTAGTTGCTTTCTCATCTAACCAAGCATTGAATTTTGCTTCAGCTTGTTCTTCTGTTAAAGCACCTTTAGCAACACCACCTGCAAGGTGATTTTTAAGCATTGCACCTTTATAAGATAAAATTGCTCTAGCTGTATCAGTAGGTTGTGCACCATCCTGTAGCCATTGTACTGTACCATCAACATCTAATTCTACTGTTGCTGGGTTAGTGTTTGGGTTGTAAGCACCTAATTTTTCTAAGTATTTACCATCTCTTTTTGATCTTGCATCTGCTGCTACGATCCAGTAGTAAGGCTTCCCTTTTTTACCGTGTCTTTGTAATCTAATTTTAACTGACATATTTAATTAATTAGTGAGGTTCTCGACCTCTATTATTAATGAGAGCGCAAAGATAATACATTTATTTAATTTAGAACATTTTATTTGAAATTAAGTAATATTGAAATTTTATTATACTTTTGAAAGTTCTAAAACGTTATATTTACCCAAAAATGTGCCTCATTTTTATTTAGAGGAAGAAAAATTAAACCCAATGAAAAGATTAGTTATACTCCTTATAACAGTATTGACATTTGCAAGTTGTGGTGATGAAGTTGAATTTAATTCACCATCAATACAAGGTAATAAAGATTATGTACTCTGGAAAGCAGAATTTTTTAATGCTGATATAGATAGTAATGGATATCTAACCATTACTGGAGGAAATAATGTTGAAACATTAAAACTTAGAATCCCTTCAGCTGCTGTTGGTTCTTATAATTTGGGTGATGTACAATCTATGGTAGCAACTTTTACTACTGGAGATGGTACTGTTTTTTCTACAAATAACAGACCAGATCCTAGTGTAACACTTTATCCTGAGTATGGTAAAATTTTCTTAGATGAAATTATAAATAATACATTTACTGGTACATTTCGTTTTAATGCCTATGACGAAACAGGTTTACGTGTTGTAAACTTTAGTGGTACTACTGAAGAAGATCCACTTAATGGTGGGATATTTTATAGAGTGCCTTTAACTTCAGGAAGTTTTCCAGCAATGATTTTTACATGTGCTGATGCCGAAGAGCAATCAGATTTGCTTCAAGCGGCTTTTGATGCAACTACAGCAGACGAGCTTACTTATATTAGTAGTAGTGATTATATTACTGCTTGTGAGGCTCTTGCCGCATCCTTAGAAATTCAAAGAGAATATTGTGGTGATATTGGTGGTGCTATTCGAATTAGAATTGACGAATTAAATGCTTGTGTTTTTCCATGTGAAATTGCAGAAGAAAATAGAAATATCGCAGAAGATGTTATTGAAAACACTACTATCGGAGACTACATATTGGCGTGTTTAGATTATCAATTGTATTTACAAGAACAAATTGATTTCTGCGAAGACCTTGATGGAAGTATACAATTAGAATTAGATGATTTAAATTGTGGAGACGATGATAATGATGGCATACCAAATGCTTTTGAAGACTTTAATGGTGATGGTGTGTTTGATGATGATACTGATGGTGATGGTCTTCCTAATATATTAGACAACGATGATGATGGTGACGGAATTCTAACTATTGATGAAGCTAAAGATGAAAATGGGAATCCATTAGATACTGATGGTGATGGTGATGTTGATTATCTTGACAATGATGATGATGGAGATGGAATATTAACACAAAATGAAGGCGGAGATACAGATGGTGATGGTGTTGTAAATTATTTGGATAACGACGATGATGGAGATGGCTTATTTACTCAGTTCGAAACTGGAACTGGAGATACAGACGTCGATGGTCAAGTTGATTATTTAGATGATGACGATGATGGTGATGGTCTTTTAACAATAAATGAAAATGCAGATCCTAATATGGATGGAGATCCTGCAGATGCTGTAGACACCGATATGGATGGTGTGCCAGATTATTTGGATAACGTCTAAATTTCTTAAAAAAACTATATAAAAGTCAGCTTGTGAAAGCTGACTTTTTTTGTTTAAAACTGTTCATAACTTTCCTTTTAAAAAAGAGGAGTTTCTTCGTAATTTTATGGACTTGCTTTTCAGGCCTTACTTCGGAAAGTTTAGATTTAAAATTGAAATAAAATTACATGTACTTAATCTTCGATACCGAAACAACAGGATTACCAAAACGATGGGATGCACCAATTACAGACGTTGATAATTGGCCTAGATGTATTCAAATAGCTTGGCAGCTCCATGATGAAATGGGTAACTGTATCGATCATCAAGATTATTTGGTACAACCGGAAGGATTCAATATTCCTTATGATGCTGAGAAAATCCATGGAATTTCTACTGAATTAGCACAAGAGCAAGGGGTTTCGCTTCAAGATGTACTTGAGAAGTTTAATGATGCATTATCTAAAACAAAATTTGTTGTTGGACAGAATGTAAAGTTTGATCTCAATATCATGGGAGCCGAATTTGTTAGAGGAGATGTTGCAAATCAGCTTCAAGAATTACCGGTTTTAGATACGTGTACAGAACACACAGCCAAGTTGTGTGAAATCCCAGGAGGTCGTTATGGGAAGTTTAAATTACCAACGTTAACCGAGTTACATCAATTTTTATTCAACGCACCTTTTTCAGAAGCGCATAATGCAACTGCCGATGTTGAAGCAACAACTCGTTGCTTTTTTGAATTACTTCGTTTAGGTGAATACACAAAGGAACAATTAGATGTTCAGCCTGATTATTTTCAAGACTTTAATGAAAAGAATCCACAAACGATTCAGTTTATAGGATTAAAGCATATTAACCTTAAAAAGGAAAGTGCTAAGATTAATGAGCGACTTCAAAAATCACAAGCTGTTGATATTTCAGAAGCAGAAATAAAAGAAAATATCTCTGGTTTGGCAGATGTTGATTTCGTGCATCTTCATAACCATTCACAATTTTCTGTACTCCAGTCAACAATTAGTATTATAGACTTGGTTGCAGTTGCTGCAGAAAATGATATGTCAGCTGTAGCATTGACTGATCATGCCAATATGATGGGAGCTTTTCATTTTGTAAAAGCGGTTAATAATCATAACAAATCTGTGCAATCGGAAATCGCAGAAGCTGAAGAAAAAGGTGAAACTTCAGATTTAAAAGAAATCAAACCAATACTAGGTTGTGAGTTTTTTGTTTGTGAAGATCATACTGATAAAACTAGAAAAGACAATGGCTACCAAATTGTATTAATTGCAAAAAATAAAAACGGGTATCACAATTTAGCTAAGTTATCATCTCATGCTTTTGTGGATGGCTTTTACTACTTGCCACGAATTGATAAAAAATTGATTCAGCAATATAAAGAAGACTTGATTTGTTTAACTGGTAATCTCTATGGAGAAGTACCAAGTAAAGTATTAAATGTTGGTGAAAACCAAGCAGAAGAAGCCTTGGTATGGTGGAAACAAGAATTTGGTGATGATTTATATGTTGAGTTGATGCGTCACAACCAAGAAGATGAAAACCGAGTGAATCCAGTTCTTGTAAAGCTGGCACAAAAACACGAAGTGAAACTCATAGCATCAAATAACACCTACTATTGTAAACAAGACGATGCCAATGCTCATGATATTTTGTTATGTGTAAAAGATGGTGAAAAGCAAGCCACTCCAATTGGTAGAGGAAGAGGTTATCGTTATGGAATGCCTAACCAAGAATATTATTTCAAGTCTTCAGAAGAAATGAAGGCTTTGTTTAGGGATATTCCTGAAGCAATTACTAATATTCAAGAGGTTGTCGATAAGGTTGAAGCTTTTCAACTGGCACGTGATGTATTATTACCTGCATTTGATATTCCAGAAGAATTTGAAGACAGTGCTGATGTTGCTGATGCTGGAAAACGAGGAGAGAATGCTTACCTAAGACATTTAACTTACGAAGGCGCTAAAAAACGCTATGAAGATCTTTCTGAAGATATTATAGAACGTCTAGATTTCGAATTGAGTGTTATTGAAAACACAGGATATCCAGGATACTTTTTGATTGTTGAAGATTTTATTCGAGAAGCTCGAAATATGGATGTGTCTGTTGGTCCAGGTCGTGGTTCGGCAGCAGGATCTGTAGTTGCATATTGCCTTTGGATTACTAATATAGACCCATTAAAGTACGACTTACTTTTTGAGCGTTTTTTAAATCCAGATCGTGTAAGTATGCCTGATATTGATATCGATTTTGATGATGAAGGTCGAAGTCGTGTGATGGATTACGTGATTGAAAAATATGGATCCAATCAGGTGGCTCAAATTATAACTTATGGAACCATGGCTGCAAAGTCATCCATTAGAGATACAGCGCGAGTTTTAGACTTGCCTTTATTTGATGCAGATCGAATTGCGAAGTTGATTCCAACCATGTCTAAATTGAATAAGATTTTTGGACTTAATGAAAAAGAATTAGCAAAAAAATTCAGAGCTGAAGATTTAGAGAAAGTAAATCAGTTACTCAATATTGCAGATGGTGATGACTTAGAATCTGAAACCATTAATCTTGCTAGAAGCTTAGAAGGCTCTGTTCGTAATACAGGAATTCATGCTTGTGGTGTGATTATTACCCCAGATGATATAACCAAATTCGTTCCTGTGGCAACTGCTAAGGATTCTGACTTGTATGTCACTCAGTTTGATAACTCTGTAGTTGAAGATGCTGGATTACTGAAAATGGATTTCCTGGGATTAAAAACCTTGACCTTAATTAAGGATACAGTTAAAATCGTTAAAGCCAAACATGATATTTTATTGGATCCAGATAGTTTTCCACTAGATGATGAAAAAACATATGAACTGTTTCAAAAAGGAGAAACAGTAGGTGTATTCCAATACGAATCACCAGGAATGCAAAAGCACCTTAAAGATTTAAAACCTTCAGTGTTTGAAGATCTTATTGCTATGAATGCACTCTATCGTCCTGGACCAATGGAATACATTCCGAGTTTTGTTCGTAGAAAGCATGGTGACGAGGACATTGAGTACGATTTGCCAGCAATGGAAGAGTACCTTAAAGAAACCTACGGAATTACAGTCTACCAAGAGCAAGTAATGTTATTGTCTCAAAAGTTAGCAGACTTTACCAAAGGTGAAGCAGATGTACTTCGTAAGGCTATGGGTAAGAAGCAAATTGCAGTCCTTGATAAAATGAAGCCAAAATTTATTGAGCAAGCTAGTGCCAATGGTCATGATGCTAAAGTTCTCGAGAAAGTTTGGAAAGATTGGGAAGCTTTTGCTAGTTATGCCTTTAATAAATCCCACTCAACGTGCTATGCTTGGATTGCATACCAAACTGCTTACTTAAAAGCGCATTATCCAGCAGAATATATGGCTGCGGTATTGTCTAATAATATGAATGATATTAAGCAGGTTACCTTTTTCATGGAAGAGTGTAAACGGATGCGATTAGATGTTTTAGGTCCAGATGTAAATGAGTCGTATTATAAGTTTTCGGTGAACCAAGATTATGCAGTTCGCTTCGGAATGGGAGCGATTAAAGGTGTTGGTCATGGTGCGGTGATGACCATTGTTGGAAACAGAAAGAAAGATGGTCATTTCAAATCAATTTTTGATTTAGCGAAACGTATTGATCTTCGAGCTGCAAATAAAAAAGCATTTGAAAATTTAGCTTTAGCTGGTGGTTTTGACGGATTTGGAGAAGCGCATCGCGCACAATATTTTCATGATGATGGAGATAGCATTACCTTTTTGGAGAAAGCCATAAAATATGGTGCGAAACACCAAGAGAATGAAAATTCGGCACAAGTAAGTTTGTTTGGAGCAACTAGTGAAGTTCAAATTGACGAACCTGTTGTTCCACCTTGTGAAGAATGGGGAACAATGGAAAAATTGGCTCAAGAGAAAGAAGTCGTAGGTGTTTATATATCTGGTCATCCACTAGACGATTTTAAAGTTGAAATGAAAACGTTTTGTAATGGTAGTCTGGCACTTTTTAATGAGTTAGAAAATTACGTTAATCGAGAAATAACCTTTGGTGGAGTCGTTACAGATGTGCAACATCGCGTGAGTAAGCAAGGCAAGGGCTGGGCCTTATTTATGGTTGAAGATTATACAGATAGTTTCGAGTTTAGAATTTTTGGAGAAGAATACCTAAAGTATCGTCACTTCTTGGTTAAGAATAGTTTTGTCTACGTGAAGTCTTATGTAAGAGAAGGTTGGGTTAATCGTGAAACAGGGAAAAAGAGTGATCCAAGGTTGCAATTTAATAGCTTTCAGTTGTTGCATGACGTGATGGATACCTACGCAAAGAAACTGTCCATTCAACTCAATATTGATGATTTAAAAGAACAACGAATTGCCAAACTTCATGATTTATTTAAAAGTCATGATGGCAATCATGCGCTGAATTTTGTAATCTATGATAATGAAGAGGAAATTAAATTGAACCTACCAAGTAGGATCCAAAAAATCAAAATTTCACAAGAACTTTTGGAAGAATTGGATAATGACGGAGTATACTATAAATTGAATTAATTTAAGTGCTCGTTATCTGGTTTCTACATGTTTTTTTAATCGATCTGTAATAAACTTATCCCAGGTTGTCGAACAAACTTTATAACATTCTATTTTAGGAGATAGACCTACTTGATGAAATTTGATTATTGTTTTTGAATTGTCTTCAATAATTTCCCAATGTAAAATTTGTCCAATCCATTCTTTATTAAAATCAGGTTCACCATCGATACATTTCCATACGATGTCATGATTTGGAGTAAATTCAAGAATTTTGAAGGTCCACCAATGCCCATTTTCAAAATGAATAGTAAAATGACCTCCTTCTTTTTGCACTGAATTACTTGTGTTGGACCACCAAAGATTTATCCCATCGGTTAAAGCGTTAAACACGGTTTTAGCAGTTGAAGATGCTTCAATTTGTTTATGATAATTGGTGTTTGGATGAGTTACAGTATTATTAAGCATTTTTGTTCGTATTTAAATAAGTGTCTAAATTATCTAGTGAATCACCCCAGAATTGTTCATAGAATTGCATCCATTTATTTAGTTCTTTAAGTGGTTTTGCATTAGCATAACAAAAGCGTTCTCGACCTTTATTATCTAACTTAATCAAACCAGCATCTTCTAAAGTTTTGATATGTTTGGTAACACCTTGTCTGCTAATTTCAAATTGATTTGCGATTTGAGTAATAGATAATGCTGTACTAGCAATCACTAAGGCGTGAAAAATGTCACGCCTTGTTGGATCTGCAATTGCTTTAAATAATTGAGTGATTCTATCCTGCATTAACTTCTTGTTTTAAATAATCTATGAGTTGATTAATGCAACCGTTCCAGCCACCATTAAAGCTCTCAAACATGGCTATGGCTGAATCTCCAGCATAGTTAGAAATTCCTGAATGTTCTAAATGTAATTTTGTGCCTTCAGAAACAGCTTCTAATTTCCAAGTCACTGTAGTTTCTATTTCAGTATCGGCTACAATCCACGTATATACTAGTACATACGGATTTGCTTCTTTAACGGTTCCGCTAATAGTTGTGCATCCTTTTTCGTTTACTTCTGAGGTGAATGTGTATTGATATCCTTTTTCAGCTTTAAAGTCTGCTTGAATAAACCATGATGAGATTTCTTCGGCTTTAGAAATGGCGTCCCATACTTTCTCTATAGGATGATTAAATATTTTTTCTTTTGAGATTGTGTCTTTCATAATTATTCGATTTTTGATTAATAGACAACTTTATGACTGCTAAAATAAATAATAATTTTTTAATATGCAACTTTTTGGTTGCGTATTGTATTGCCTTCTTTGCGCAAAGGATGGAGCAATTGTTGGAGCTCCTTGAAGAGAGCGACTTGTGAGAGCCGGGTTTATGCGCCCAAATAAAAGTATATGTTGAATCAATAACTTCATAATCAAAACAAATACATCCATTGTAAGGTTTGGCAAAATTTTTGACTAATTTTGTGTATTAAAACGAAGTTAAACACATTTATAACATATAATTATGGCATTAGAAATAACAGATGCAACGTTTGAAGAAACAGTATTAAATAGCGACAAACCAGTAGTGGTAGATTTTTGGGCAGCTTGGTGTGGACCATGTAGAATGGTTGGACCAATCATTGATGAAATAAGTACAGAATACGATGGTAAAGCTGTCGTAGGGAAAGTAGATGTTGATGCAAATCAAGAGTTTGCAGCAAAGTATGGTGTACGTAACATTCCAACGGTTTTGGTATTCAAAAACGGTGAAGTTGTAGGACGTCAAGTAGGAGTTGCTCCTAAAAATGCTTACACAGACGCAATCGATTCTTTATTATAAGATATATTCTAAAAGAAATGATAAAAGGTTTGCCAGTATGGTGAACCTTTTTTTATTTTTAGCTAATTATTAAGACCTAAGACAAAACATATATGAGCAAGAAAGAAAAAGCACAAGATGTAATAGACAATAAATTATTAGAAGAACGTAAAGTGTTTCTTTGGGGAATGGTGGATGATAAGTCAGCAAAGCATGTGATAGACCGTTTGATGTATTTAGATGCATTAGAGACTAAAGACATTCATTTATATATTAATAGTCCAGGAGGTTATGTAACATCTGGATTTGCTATGTATGATTGTATTAAGTCTTTAAATAGTGATGTGTCAACAATTTGTACAGGATTAGCTGCGTCAATGGGATCTATATTATTATCTGTTGGAACTAAAGGAAAACGTTTTATCCAACCACATGCTCGTGTAATGATACACCAGCCAAGTGGAGGCGCTCGTGGTCAAGCGAGTGATATTGAAATTACAGCTCAAGAAATCTTAAAAACAAAAGAGTTAAGTGCAAAAATTTTGGCTGATAATTGCGGACAAGATTTTGATAAGGTGATGAAAGATTTTAATCGTGACCATTGGATGGGAGCAGAGGAGTCTAAAGCATATGGGATTGTTGATGGTATACTAGAATAAGCAGATGAATTTACAAGCAGAACTCAATAAAGCCGGAGGATTTAAAAACCTGGAGCTTCTTGCTAAGCAAGTTGTGGAAGGGTTTATTGCAGGAATGCATAAGAGTCCGTTTCATGGGTTTTCTGCTGAGTTTGCTGAACATAAAATTTACAACCAAGGCGAAAGTACACGTCATATTGATTGGAAGTTATATGCCAAAACTGATAAGCTCTATACTAAACGTTATGATGATGAAACTAATTTACGTTGTCATCTTATTATAGATAATAGTAGTTCGATGCATTATCCTGAAATGAAAGATTTCAGTATTTCAAATCTTAACAAAATTGCCTTTTCGGCATTAGCGTCTGCATCTATGATGCATATATTAAAAAAGCAACGCGATGCTGTAGGCTTAAGTATTTATAGCGATGCGTATGATTATTATGCTCCCGAAAAAGGAAGTGAACGTCATCATCAGATGTTATTGAGTCAGTTAAGTAATGCAGTCATTTCAAAACCGCTCAATAAGAAAACAGAAACGTATAAGTATCTGCATCAAATAGCAGAAAACATTCACAGGCGTTCTTTAATTTTCTTTTTTACAGACATGTTTCAAACCTCTACAGATGATGTGAAATTATTTGAAGCCTTGAGACATTTAAAGCATAATAAGCATGAAGTTGTATTATTTCATGTCATTGATAAAGAGAAAGAATTAAAGTTTGATTTTGATAATGCACCTAAACGTTTTATTGATGTAGAAACGAATGAGTTCATTAATTTGTATCCTGATACAGTTAAAGAAGGTTATGAAACTGCTGTAGAAGATTACTTTAAAGCCATTAGGTTAAAGTGTTTACAGTATCAAATTAAATATGTTGAAGCAGACATAAATCAACCTTTTAATAAGATCCTAACTACCTACATGGTAGAGCGTCAAAAATTTATTTAAAAATTTTGTCAAAAATCTTTATAAAAGATTTGTGATATTAAAAATCGAATGTATATTTGCCCTCGCAATAAAGCAACGGTCTGGTAGTTCAGTTGGTTAGAATGTCGCCCTGTCACGGCGAAGGTCGCGGGTTCGAGTCCCGTCCAGACCGCTAAAAATTGCAAAACTAAAGCTCTAAGAAATTAGGGCTTTTTTTAAGCAATAAAAGTAGTTGTGTTGTTCTCAGAGAAATCTGAGAGTTGTAAGAAACTCAATGTTGTTGGGTTCTTACCGATGAGAAGCTTTCCTTTTTTCTGAATAAGAAAATCGGGATGCTTTTTTGTTTTATGGCATTTCAATCTACAAATACCATCAAAAGGGGTATTATTAGGGGACACTCTTTTTTCTAAAAGGGGATGCTCTATCTTTCACAAAATCAATCAAATACATTTTTTAATAACTAAAAAACTACCAATTATGCAGATAAATAGGGTGACTATTTTATTTGTAATTTACAAAAGCAGGAAAAAGAAAGACAACACTTCTCCTATTTATTGTAGAATTACTTATAAAAAACAAAGGAAAGAGTTTGCAACTGGATACTATATAAATCCTGAGAATTGGAATAGTAAAAACCAATTTGTCAAACCACCAGAAAAAGAACATAACTTTGTAAATACACAACTAAGCCTGATTACATCTAAAATGAATCAGGCTTTTTTATTGCTTCAAGTTAATCAAGTTAATTTTGATGTAGAAGATATTTTCAGACATTACAAAGGTGAAAAGGTTAAAGCAGATTTAGGAGTCTATGAAGTTTATAATCTGTTTTTAAAATACCTAGAAAGATTAGTTGGCAAAGAGTTGAATGAAGATACTCATAAGAAATATATAGCCTATGGTAAACATTTGAAAAGCTTCATTAAATGGAAGTATAAATCTAAAGATGTAAAACTCTCAGCCATTAAAAGCAGTTTTATAACACACTATGAATATTACCTTAAAACTGAAAAGAACTTTGCTCAAATAACCTTAAATAAGGTGATACAAAGGTTTAGAAGGTCAATAAGGTATGCTATAGCTGAAGATTACTTAGACAAAGACCCTTTTATGCTTTATAAAGCAAGGAGAGTTAAGAAAGAGATTGTTTATCTTTCTCAGGAAGAACTTTTAAAGCTAGAAAACAAGAATTTTGAACTTCAAAGAATACAGCAAATCAAGGATATGTTTGTGTTTTGTTGCTATACAGGATTAGCATTTAAAGAAATGATTGCTTTAACCAGAAATGATATTATTGTAGAGTTTGATGACAACCTTTGGATAAAGGTACATAGAGTAAAAACTTCAAGAAGTTATAAAGTACCATTAATGCCACAAGCAATGAGAATAGTGGAAAAATACCATCATGAAGATTTAGACTATGTGTTTCCAAGGGTGTCAAATCCAAAGTTTAATGCTTATTTAAAGGAAATAGCTGATGTTGTTGGAATTAAAATCAACCTTACACATCATATTGCTAGAAAGACTTTTGCAACAACTGTATTGCTTTACAATGATGTGCCAATGGAGGTTGTATCCAAGCTTTTAGGTCATAGTAAAATGCAAACCACTCAAGAGCATTATGGAGAAGTAGTTCAGAGAAAGATTAGCGAAGAGATGATAAGACTTAATAAAAAGTTTAAAATTAGATGAGCTAATTAACTGTGTTGTAATATATTTATAGCACAGTTAAATTTGTTTATGAAGCTTCCAAACAATCACTTTCAAGATTTCCCTATTGATTTTAAACAAATAGACCCTAAAGATTTTTCGAAATTTGAAACAGGTAATAAGATTGTTATAAGTCCAGATGTTAATGGCTATGTAGAGGATTTAAGAGCTGATAGTTATATTGGTATGAAATCAAAACTTTTGGAGGTACTTCAAAATTATGGAGCAGAAAATCATTTGAATTCTATGAAGCAATTGGCTCAACAGAATTTAACTGAACATCAGTTTGCTCAGCTAATAGGTAAGTCAAGACTATACAATTATTTACCAAAAAAGGATAAGCTTGGCGTTCCAGAATTATTGCTGAATGATGGACAAATTTCTGCTGTGGCTAAAGACTATTATTTAGATGAAAACTTTTGTAGAAATGACAATGGAGATATAAGCCTCTGGAATGTTTACAACCTCTTCACAGGAGCTAATAAGAGCTCCTATATAGACTCTTTCCTGTCAAGGAATGTCAATGCCTTTGATTTTTCAAAAGGGTTGGCTAATGCTATCAATGGTGATTCTAAATACCATTGGTTTTTGAGTTGAGTGATGCCCAATCTTTAAGGTTGGGCTTTTCTTTTTCTTAAGTTACAAGCAATTAATTTGCTTCTTATAGGTTTAATTTTTAACTATAAACTGAAAAGCTTTTGATGGGGTTTTAAGGTAATTATAAGCTCCATTTTCCCTGTAGCTTTTTGTTTTAACAACATTTGAAAAAACATCATAAAATTCTTTTTTTGTCATTTCATATGTACATTGGTCATTTGTAGAATATATGCTGATTTTATCTTCCCATGATAATTTTTCAATACTATCTCTTTTAAAAAGTAATCTTGTTGATGAATAAGTTGACTTCATACTAATATTTATTTTTGCTTCTTAAACAAAAGTTTCTTTTATTCATTATAACTCATTTTCTAAAATAAACCTTTCTAATCTATCTTCGTCTAGAATTGAATAAGGTAGGAAATCAGATTCACCATATCCAGAAGCATATACTTTAATTTTAACCCCTTGTGATGATAACCATATCATTGTCCTACCACCATGGCTTAATTTCAAAAATGTTCCATCTTTCTCTTTTTTGTAACCCATTTTCCTTATTTTTTTTTCAAATGGATTATTGGACGCCTTAACAAAGATGTTTTTTAAAAAAGCGAATAGTTTCATTTAAATTATTTATTTTCAAATTATTGTACTCATACATTTTATAATACATAACGAGTTTGAATATGATTTGTACGACTTAGAGTTTGTAGGATTTTCCAAGTAATCATTGAACTAGCAATGAATTATACACGTTGTTGGCTACAGTTATTTTCTGTAAACACCACTTATAAGTTCTAATTCACCAGTTTTTAAATGAGTTAGAAGATTCATAAGTTTAGGTTTTGTTGTTTCGCCCATTAAGACATTAAGTCCCATTTTTGGTGGTCCAAACTCTTTCAGTCGAGCAACGAGTGCATTAAAAAAATCTATTCCTGCTTGAGTTTGATTTGTGGACTGTTCTTTTGTTAAGCCAAACTCTTTTAAAAATCCATCCATTTCTTCTATTTTAAACAAGAAACTATGGTTGATATTACTAGCCCAAGGCATTGGGTAATTGATTTCTCCATCTCCTTTTTTAAGAATATCATAAAAAAGAAAATATCCACCAGTTTTCAATACTCTATTTATTTCTGAATAAAACTTTTTCTTATCTGGAATATTCATTTGAACGTGCTGTGTCCAAACAACATCAAATTTATTATCCTCAAATGGTAGTTCAGCAGCGTCTCCTTGTACAAAAGTTGTTTTATTATTTAAATTTACGAGTTTAGATAATTTATTGGCTGTTCTTACGTATTCATTACTAAGGTCAATTCCAGTTGTCTGACAATTATATTCATCAGCAAGCATTCTGCAAGGTCCTCCTAATCCACAGCCAACATCTAAAACATTAAGTCCGTTTAGGTCAATACTATTGGCAAGCTCTTTTGAGACTGTTGCTCCACGTACGTGAAACTCATCAGCTCCAGCAATGTCAGATCTCTTTACATTTTCTAAATCAATATTTTGTTCTTTAAGTCGATTGACAATATCCTCATAAAGTGCTTCTTTGAGATAATGATTCTCTATACTTAGATTTAAACTTTCCATTTTTTCAGAGTTAATTTAGTTTTAATTGTTGCCAACGGTTTGTGTATGGTTAGTTGCGTAAGCGACTAAGATAGCAAAAAAGGGCAGGAGTAAGGAAATCCGCTAGGATTTCCGAGATACTCTTTACCCACTATTAGCAATTAATTATACACCGTGTTGGCATTAGGTTATTTTTCATCCACTACATCATATATTCCTTCTGAATTTGTCTTATCAGTTGCCATTATTTCTTCAACATATTCTTGGAATTCCTTTAGAAAAATTGCTTTACGTGACTGCCAAAAAACTTGAAACCCTGGGTTGTTTTTTACTCCGTTAATAATTTCAAGTAATGATTCTTGTACTCTTTTGTCAAGCGTGCCTTCTTTAACGAGGTAATAGCTGTTCTGCCACGTTAACAATATACCGTGTAAATTCATTATAGCTTGAAATCGTTCTACTGGTGTTATTGAATCAGGATTGGTCATAAAGTTCCAAAAGACATAACTTCCTTGTTCACTATTTCCTAAATTGCTGTACCAAGAAGTAAGTTCTGATACTGTTGTCACAGCAGTCGCTGAACGTGTAGCCTTAGCACTTTCTTTTAATTGCAACCCAACAAAAAGAAGGGAAATAATAATTACGATTCCACCAATTATTTCGACAATTAACGCAGTCTGTTCAAGATTATATTCCATAGTTTTTGTTTTGTCAAACTTAATGCCAATGCTCCCTGTGTATAGCGTAGTGAGGCGCGCCTCACGAAGAGCTATGTTCGCGCCTCATTCGCTATACATTATGTTGTGTGTAGTTTCTTGAGGAGCTCACAAGGAACTGCATAAATATACATTAATTAGTCGAGGTGCGATCAACAGGGAGCATTGTGGGTAATTAGTAGAAAAGGAGCGTTTGCAAAACGCGGTTTCTATGTGCCGCAGGCAATTACCCACAACAATTGGATATAGGTATTAACTATATCCACTCTATATCTATACCTACAAATCTAATAGATTTTTTGGACAATAAATATACAGAGGAGAGAATATAAATCTACTGAAATTAAATCATAAAATTTTTTTTCATAAAAGATTTTAAAATACGGGTATCACACTCACGCCCCCCTCCCTAGTAAATACCCGCACTTATTTTTAGGGAGGAAAACTCCCCCAACCCCAATTAAAAGATTTCACTTTTTTACAGGCAGATATGATACAAGTTGATAGCTGTTATCTATGGTCTTAAAGAAGTAAAATATTTTGTAGGGTTTTTGTTCAACTCAAAAATTTAAATATTATGGTACGTATTGTTAACTACGAAGAAAGACAAGTAGATGATGGTAAAACATTCTTTGTTTTAGAGCTACAAGGTGGCATTGAAATGGCATTAAGTCAAGAGACTAATCTATTCTATGCTACAGCAAGAAGAACCTTCATCTCTTCTACATTTGATGAAGACACCTGTAAAGCTTTATTAGGAACTTCTATGCATGGAAAGATAGAAAGGCAAGAATGTGAAGCTTACGAGTACGAAATCAAGGAGACAGGAGATGTGAGAATTCTAAATCACAGATTTGTTTATGCTCCAGAACCTATATCATCATCTAAAGAAGATAAAGCTGTTCAAAAGCTATTTGCTGAAGAACATACCTTTTCTCAGAATGGTGTTCTAGAGGAAGAGTTAATAGATTAATTAATCATACTTCCAGTTTTTGTATATCTATTATATAGGTGGCAAATATAAACTGGAAGTTTTAATTTCAACATGTATGAAGGTGTCAGAAATAAAGGTTTCGTATTCCAATGAGAATCCGAACAAAGTGAAAATTGATAGCAGTGAAAGTGTATTTGAATTAGTGATGAATCATTGGGACAATAATTTAATTGAACTTCAGGAAGAAGTGAAAGTTGTCCTACTTAATAGAGCTAATATAGTCATAGGAATATATGACTTATCAAAAGGAGGAATTACAGGTTGTATAGTGGACATAAAACTTATTTTAAGTGTTGCTTTAAAAGCAGTCACATCACATATAGTATTAGTTCATAATCATCCTAGTGGAAATTTAAAGCCTAGTGAAGCAGATAAAAGGATTACTAGTAGGCTAAATAAAGCATGTGAAATAGTAGAGATTAGTCTATTAGACCATTTGATTATTTCAAAAGACAGCTTTTTTAGTTTTAAGGATGAAGGATTGATTTGACCTTACAATTTGGTATGACACTTATATAACTAATTAACCATTCTGTAAGGTCTTCTTGACCTTTCCCTAATATGGTAGTAATTTTGTTTTACTCTCGTGTGAATGTGTCAATAATCATTAGTTTATAGAGGTTTTCAATCTAAGTGATAGTTTGTAGATTATATATCATAGCCAAATCTTAATTAAAAAGAGTGATTTGTTATTAAGATAGTTAAGGTGTCATTTGATATATTACTATATCTCTAGGAACAAGGAGTGCTAAGTATCAAGTTGTAAATAGCTAAACATCAGTTTCACACTCTTCAATATTGAGTAATTCAGAGAGTGATACTTCTAATGCTTCTGCTATCCTATGTAAAGTGTTTAGTGTAGGATTGGTTCTCCCAGATTCAATTCTAGAGACATTAGTAGTATCAAATACACCTAGAATTTTACCAGCTAAATCAACTTGAGAATACCCTTTTGAGATTCTAATTTGTTGTATTCTTTTACCAGTAATTTTAAGTAAATCTGACTCTTCCACACTTGACATATTTGACAAGTGAATGAAAGACTTATATTTACAATGTTTAATGCCATATATGGCAAGTTTGCATGATTATGGGAAAATGGGAATGTTTAGCACAAGCAGATGGTTACTATAAAATAATTAAAGAAAAAATAGGTAGAGAACCAACATTTGATGATTTAATTAAATATAGAGTATCTGTTACGTCATTAAATGATGTACAATCTAATTTTGATGACTATGTAAGTGGTTGGAATCTTCTTAATAAGGATGTGTCTAATTCAGATGAAGTTTATGACAAATATTTTAAAGCGAGAGATGATTTTGATAAGCTTGTAGAAGAGATATCTAAAGCTGGTTCTGTTGAAGAAAAAAGACAGCTTCATAAAAATCAAAAGAGAAATTTAGGTGACACCCTAAAGAATGGTGATAATAATACTAAAGAAATCCATTTGGAAGAGAGTCCTAACTTACTAGATAATTTAGGAATCGTCTTAATGTTTATTAATATACTATATTTTACAATTGAATTTGTATATCGCATCTTTTTAGATAAGATTGGAGTCTTTTATATATGGGGGTATTATGATGAAGTTTTCAAACTGTCAGGAATATTATTAGTTCTGTCAATTCTTGGATTAAATTATTATTATTCTAGGTCAGATAACTTAAAGCAAATTATTGATGATATATATTTAATTGGCTTTAAGTTAATAAAATTCTTAAAAGAGATTTTGAAGATAAAAACTGTCCAAAATATATTCCTATGGGTAATAGGTGTTTCATTTGTTGTTTATATAATTATCTATGTATTTGGAGTTGTTTATTTGTTGATTAAGTATTGGTATTTTGTAGTAATTGGTTTTCTTGCTCTAGTGCTTTTTTTGTATATTTTTATTAAATACGAGAGGAAATAGTATGAATAAACAAGAAATAACATTTGATTTTACAAGAAAGTATATAGATGATTTTATAATTACAACTAATAACTTGACCTATAGTATTCATCATATCAATTGGTGGCTTATGAAATATGAAGCTGAGTTTTATGAAGCTATTTCAAAGTCAAATTGTGGTAAATGGAGTAAATGGGTAAGAGATAACTCTATTCATGTATTTCCTTGTGCTTGTCCAACTAGAGAGCAAGAATGTATTTTTATCGAGTTGTATTTTGAGCTTTTAAAAGTATCAGAGCTAGAGCCAAAAGAAATATTCTTTGAAAAAATAATGAAGGAGTATAAAATAGTTCAACACGATGAAGATGAGATTAATTTATGGCTTGATAAACATAAAGTAACTTGGAAAGGTTTAAGGTTTGATGAAATCATAAGAGTAAAACTTACTACAGAACCTTATACTAAAATAGAAGTACAATTAGCTAAGTGTGATTTTAGAAATATTATCTTATTCCAGAAAACCTATAATAGATTGCACTACTCTAAAGAGTTTTAAAATACAGATTCATTTAACCATCTAAATAGATGGTTTTTTTATACCCAATAGTTATGAGAAAAAATAATATACCTTTTAAAATAGGTATGCAATATGAAAATTGGGAATTCAACCTAGATATATTACCAGACAGAATAAAAGGACTTGATAGTTACTTAAACATAGATATATCATTAAATAAATTTCTTAATGTTCATTCAGATAAAACTGAATTACTATTTAATTTAGATATTCTCGAAGGTGTTATACTTACCTTTGAAAACAGAACACAGGCTTTTTACAAAGAATTAAAAGAGAAGAGGTTTTCAGATGTAGAGAAACTAGGAGAGCTCAATATATGGTGTTTGTCTCAATGTGAGGATTATTTATTGACTCTAGGACATGGCATTATATATAAGGATAAAGTAGTATGTTTATACTATTGTAATAAAACTATATTACTACGATTGTTACATACATTAATTCAATAATAATATCGAAAGGAGTGTAATTAGGAGTTGTTTTTCTTATAGTATAACATGAACCCTTTATTTATAAGGGCATATTAGTTATAAGAATTCACCCGTCCAGACCGCTAAAAATTGCAAAACTAAAGCTCTAAGAAATTAGGGCTTTTTTTAAGCAATAAAAGTAGTTGTGTTGTTCTCAGAGAAATCTGAGAGTTGTAAGAAACTCAATGTTGTTGAGTTCTTACCGATGAGAAGCTTTCCTTTTTTCTTAATTGAAAATCGGGATGCTTTTTTGTTTTATGCGTGTTTTGATGACAATTTTAAATTTCCCTGATGTGATTATAAACAACAACAACATGAAAGCATTTAAGTACATTATCATTTTAGCAGTAATTTCACTTGTATTTGGTTCATGTTGTAAGATTTAGAGATTCTGATTTGGATGGATTACCAGATAATCAAGATACAGTACCTTTTAATCCGAACATCCAATAAACCGACTTATTAACAAGTAATGAACATTATTTTTGTTAAAAAAAAGCATTTAATCGATGAAATATTACATTTAAACGGATTTATTTTTGTTTGAAGACTAAATAGTATTATGTTTACAGTCCTTCATAAGCCCCTAAATCACTTATCAAGGTAATTTTATTAATCCATTCTATTTATTAAACGTTTTGTGCGTTTAAAATTCCCTCAAAAATTTTTTGATGTTTTGGCATGTTTGCCATTTAGTTAATAATCCATTCTTCCCTCGACTGGCATTTTTTGATGCTGTTTAATTATTAACAAAATAGAATCTAATAAACCCTAAATTATATAATTATGAAGACCCTAAAAATTACATTTCTATTATTAGCAGTAGTATTATTAACTGTTTCAGGACAAAGTAGCGATATTGTAGTAGATACAAATGAGACTACTTTCAAGCCACAAAAGCAGATTGATCTAATGGCTCATAATAAAGGAAAATTGAAATTACCTACTAGCGGAATTAACAAGAGTTAAATTATTCTTATACAATAAATATTAGCCCTTACTTTTTTAAGTAAGGGTTTTTATGTTTAAAATATTTTGCAACTATATTAAAGTATAAAATAAAATATTCTACATTTGGTAGCAACATTGATAAACCAATCTATTTTGCGACATTTTGTTTTTCCTTTAATTCTACTTCTTAGTTTATCTACTGTTTATTCGCAGAATGTTATACCTGAAAAGGATATTGATAGTATTCTTAAGTTAAGAAAGCTCTCTTCTGATGAAACACTTTCATTGGATGAGCGATTTTTATATGCAAAGAAAGCAAGTGAGCTCTCATTCGAAACAACTCTAGATACAACAATCTTAATAAGTAACAAGAACCTGTCATTTTTTCACATGATGATGGATAATCTTAATTTATATAGAAACCAAAGTGTTGATAACCTGAAATTGGCCAAAAAATTAAACGATTCTTCTTCAATAGCTAATGTAAATCATAATTTAGGTTATTATCATCATGCAAATCAGCAAAATGATAGTGCTTATTATTACTATTCAAATGCATTAGAAATGTATGATTACCTTAATCAAGAACGAAATGTATCTTCCGTTTTGATAAATATAGCTAGTATTCAACAGGTTGAAAATGATTTTATAGGAGCAGAAGATAATGCCATAAAAGCAATAGAAGTTTTACAAAAATTACCTAAATCTGAAAGCGTCTCAGATGATCTTTGGATTCTATATAATTTACTAGGCATCAATTCATTAAATCTTAAACTTTATCAAAACTCTCTGGAGTATCATAATGAAGCTTTAAAGATTAGTGATGATATGAAGTTTGGCAAATACAATAAACTGTATTCAATTAATAATTTAGCCTTTGTTTACAGGGAGTTAGGAGATTTAGATAAAGCAATTAGTTTATATTCTAGTTTATTAAAAAATAAAAACTTATTTGAAGAAGACCCTTCTTTCTATGCGCTAATACTAGAAAATATAGCATACACTAGATTTTTAAAAGGCGATGAGAATATTGACAATATTGAGACGCTATTTAATAGGGCTTATAAAATTAGTGATAGTATTGATGACCCAATCACCAAAATAGGTGTAACAGTTAGTATGGCTAAGTTTTATAAAGAGCTTGGTAGAAAAGAAGACGCTCTAAAATATGCTAAGGAAACTTATAATATTTCCAAAAACATAGAATCTAATGATATTTTATTAGAGTCTTTATTAATTTTATCTGAATTAAGAGAAGGAGAAGACGGTAAAACCTATCTAAACGAACATATAAAACTTAGTGATAGTTTACTCAACGTCGAGAGAAATGTACGTAATAAGTTTGCTAGAATAGAATTTGATACCGATAAAATTGAAGAGGAAAACGAACGTATTTCTCAACAACGCATGTGGTTGATGATTGTATCTGCGGTATTATTAGTGACCTTATTCTTGTTATATGTGATCATCACGCAGCGTGCAAAAAACAAAGAGTTGCAGTTTGAAAAAGATCAACAAAAAGCTAATGAAGAAATCTATAACCTCATGTTGTCACAACAGGACAAAGTAGATGAAGCTAGAGCAAATGAGAAAAAACGAATCTCACAAGAAATGCATGATGGCATTTTAGGGCGATTATTTGGAACAAGACTAAGTTTGGATAGCTTAAATTTTTCTGAAGGTAAAGAAGCCATTCAAAATAGAGCAACTTACATAAAAGAGCTAATGACTATTGAGAATGATATTCGTAAAATATCTCATGACCTTAATACCGATTTTGTTTCAGGTTCTGGTTTTATGGATATCGTTTCAGAACTTATTGAAAAGCAAACAAGTGCCTACAAACTCAAACACGAATTTGATTATACAGATGACGTGAGTTGGGAAATTGTGTCTAACAAAAATAAAATTAATATTTATAGAATTATTCAGGAGTCGCTCCAAAACATATACAAACATGCCAAAGCTGAAGGGGTTAAAATTAGTTTCCAATTAAAAAATAACGTAATTTTATTATCAATCACTGATGATGGAGAAGGATTTGATATTAATAAGAGTAAAAAAGGAATTGGTCTTAAGAATATCAACGCTAGAGTCGATGACCTAGAAGGAATGGTAGATTTTATATCAGAGATTAATAAAGGAACAACGATTAATATAAATATTCCCTATAAAACCAACCCATAATGCAGCACATTCATATTTTAATGGTTGATGACCATCCTATCATTATTGAAGGATACCAGAATACCTTGATGGCTACAAAAAATGACGATCAAACATTAGTTATTGATACGGCTAATACATGTGATGCTGCAAATTTGTTGATGGAAAGAGCTGCAGACGAGCGACCTTATGATGTTTGTTTTTTTGATATTAGTTTGCCTCCATCGTCTGATGGAAAAATCACTTCTGGGGAAGACCTTGCTAAAATAGCCAAGAATTTACTTCCCAATGCGAAGATTATAATTCTTACCATGTTTAACGAATCATATCGTATACATAGTATTGTAAAAGAAATTAATCCAGATGGTTTTTTAATTAAAAGTGATTTGACTTCTAGTGAACTTGCTGAAGCATTTCATCACATATTAATTGATCCACCATATTACAGTAGTACAGTAACCAACTTCTTAAATAAATCAGTTATTAACGAGATTTATGTAGATGAGGTTAATAGAAAAATTCTACATCTGTTAGCGCAAGGAATGAAAACTAGAAGTCTCCCAGAACATATTAATCTGTCAATGAGTGCTATAGAAAAACGAAAAAAACATCTTAAATTATTGTTTTCTATTTCAGACGGAAAAGACGAATCCTTGATTATGGAAGCTAGAAAAAAAGGCTTTTTATAATAAAATCAACTTATTTCACGGTTTTCTGTCTTAAAAACACATCTTCAAAGCCTTGTCAATTCTATAAACTACGGTTTTTCCGCATCAAGTTTACGGTTTTTCCGCACCTAAAAGTTATTATCTAAACCTATATTTGACTAGTCAACAGAATTAATTAATCCCTCTAAGTATTTTGTTGAATTAATAGCAAAGAAAAAAAACCTAACAATTCTCATTAGTTGTTAGGTTTTGTCTTTTTATACATTTAAGATTAAAATAGTACATCTTGGTACTCAACAATCTTCACAATAAAGAGCCCCAAAAAAAAGAGAGCTACCATAAACTTTAAAAATGTAGATGCTAAAAACCCTAAAAAAGAGCCAAAAGCAGCTTTAAGCGCTTTATCAAATTCACTTTTATTAATTAATTCACCTACTAAGGCACCAACAAAAGGTCCAATTATGATTCCTAAAGGAATTGGTGATAGCAAACCAAGTACTAATCCTATTGAAGTTCCAATCATACCAGCTCTGCTACCTCCAAAGCGTTTTGTTCCCATAGCAGGAATAATATAATCAAGGATCCATATAACAATGGCGACGACAAGTGTAATAATTAAAAATGTCCAATTCATTGGAATAACATCAGTAAGATGTAAAATAAGTAAGCCAATCCAACCGGTTAAAGGTCCAGGCAGGACTGGTAAAAAACTGCCAATAATTCCTAAAATCACAAAAAAGGCAGCAAGTATGGTTAAAAAAATATCCATTAAATAGTATTAAAATTCAATACGTTAGACGTTAAAGGGATTGATTTGTTACATTTTTGAACTAAAAAATTAGTTCAAACTAAGTTTTTAGTTATATTTGTGTATTCAATTTTTAAAACATGAAGCAACTTACAAAAGCAGAAGAGGAGATTATGCAGGTTCTTTGGCAACTAAAAAAGACCAATGTAAAAGACATTATTGCAGAATTGCCTGAGCCAAAACCAGCATATAATACAGTTTCTACTATAGTTAGAATTTTAGAAACTAAAGGATTTGTTGATTATGAAAAGCAAGGCAAAGGTCATTTGTATTTTCCAATTGTTCAAAAGCAAGATTACAGCAATCAGTCTATAAACACCTTGGTTGATAATTACTTTCAAGGATCTTTTCAAAGTATGGTATCATTTTTTGTAAAGAAAAACGATGTAGATCTTAAGGACATGGAAACTATTTTAAAAGAAATTAATAAAAACAACTCATAACATGCTACACTATATATTACAGGTCATTGCATTTCAACTTGGGTTTTTAGTTGTTTATGATGTGTTCCTTCGTAAAGAAACATTCTTCAATTGGAATAGAGTTTACCTTCTGGCAACTGCCATGTTATCGGTTTTGATACCCTTCATAAAGTTAGATATCGTAAAAGCCATCATGCCAGAGGAATTTGTTATTCGTTTACCAGAAGTTATTATTGGTAACGTTACTGAAACTAGTTCTATAAATCCTGATTTTGGAAACCTAGCTGGAATCACTTTTGCTTCTGAATCAACTTCGTTATGGAGTATCCTACTTTTTAGCGGTATGTGTGTTGCTTTAATAATTCTAGCTTTCAAAATTTTCAAGCTAGTATTATTGGCTTCACAACAACCAAAACACTGGAGTAATAATCTGTTGGTCATTAAGCTTATTAATAGTAATGCAGCATTTTCTTTTTTCCATTATGTGTTTTTAGGTGAAAAAATTGACACAAAAGATCGATCGTCTATTTTAGAACATGAAATGGTTCACGTCAAGCAAAAGCACACTTTAGATTTACTGTTTTTTGAAGTACTTCGAATTGTGTTTTGGTTCAATCCATTAATTTATATGTATCAAAATAGAATAGCGACGTTACACGAATATATTGCAGACGCAAAAGCAGTAAAACAACAAAGTAAAGCCGAGTACTACGACAATTTATTAGCTCAAGTTTTTGAAACCAGACAATTTTCATTTGTAAATCCATTTTTTAAACAATCATTAATCAAAAAACGAATCATTATGTTAAGTAAATCAAAATCAAAACAAATTAATATTTTAAAGTATGCCTTGTTATTTCCAATGGTGTGTTCAATGCTTATTTATACGTCATCATATGCAACAGAAAAAACTCTAGACATAGAAGAAACAGTACTAACTGAAGGTTCACAATCGAGTAATGACAAAGAAACGGTTTTAACTAAAAAAATAAAAGCAGTAATACATCAAGTTGAAATTAAAGGGAATGTAACGGCAGAAGAAGACGAAGGGTTTGAATTATTAGTCAATTTAGTGTCAGGTACTGAGTTAGATTTGGATTTGGTTAAAAATGTACAAGCGTATGCGAGTAGATCAAATCAAACAGCTTTAATGAAGGCTATTAATACCGTATTCGAACAAATTCAAGTTCAGGGAGAACTATCTGAATATGAAGAAAAATCATTAAAGAGAATGTTAGTTCTTACTTCTGAGGATGGTATAAATAATCCAGCTCTTCAAGACGTTATTGAGACAGTGGAAGTGCCTTTTGGTGTCGTTGACGAAGTTCCAGTAATGCCTGCATGTCAAAATCTGAAATCTAATGACGAACGTAAAACGTGTTTGAGTAAAAACATAGCGATGCATGTCAGTAAAAATTTCAATTTAGATCTAGCAAAAAAATTAGGATTGTCTGGTAAACAGCGTATTACTGTAATTTTTAAAATAAATGCTAAGGGAAACATTATTGATGTTAAATCTAGAGCACCTCTTCCAGAATTAGAAGTTGAAGCAAAGCGTGTTATTAATTTATTACCACAATTTACACCTGGAAAGCAAGACGGCAAAGCTGTTACTGTGCCTTATAGTTTACCTATTCTGTTTCAAATAGCACCAGATAAAAAGGAGGACAAGAAAAATTAGTGAGATTAGGATTCATCTTACAAATACAAAGTTAAAAACCGAAGCACAGTCTTCGGTTTTTAACTTTTGCGGTTAGCCTCTATAATATCTAAAAAAATTGTACTTTTCGCTTTCAGTTATACAAACATGAAACGAGTATGTTAAAAACGTTATCACCCAAAAGAAAGATTAATAGCGAACAACATGTGACCTATAGAAAAATAATAGATATTATCACATGAAACGCATATTTATTTTCTTATTGCTCATCAACATGATGTCTTGTGATTACTTCAACAAGAAGAAAGTATATTCTGAAGAGTTATTAGAAAATGAATTGGAAACGTTTTCGTGGAATGACGTAGACGAATATCCTACATTTGCATCTTGCGATTCTACCTCTGGAAAGACCAATAAAAAGCAATGTTTTGAAAACACATTAAGAGACATATTAAATACTAATTTGTCCCAATACCATATTATTGTTTCAGAGTCTATTGAGGATACGGTTAAACTTAAAATTACTATTGATAATAAAGGTGAGTTTTCAATTAGTTCTATACAAAGTAGTGCATTAACAAAACAGGAAATACCACAATTAGATAGTTTGTTGCGCCTAAGTTTAGATTCTTTACCTAAAATATATCCAGCAATTAAGCGAAGTCAGCAAGTCACAACTCAGTTTAGTTTGCCTGTGATTATTAAAATCGAATAGCTAATTTTTGCATCAATCTTAGGATTTCTACGTAGAGCCAAATGAGTGTGGCTAAAAGTCCCCAAGTTGCTAACCATTCTTTATATTTTGGAGCTTTATTTTTATAGCGTTCAATATAGTCAAAGTCTAAAAGCAATGCGAAAGACGCAACGATTGCAGCTATGCAATTAAAGACAATAGCAAACCAGGATGTTCCCCAAAGGTAACTTTTGATTCCAAAGAAACTCAAAACCCAAGAGATCAAATACACAACTATAATACTCACAGTAGCCGTAATAATTACACTTCTTAATTTTTTTGTGATTACAATAACTCTAGTTTGATAAAAGATGAGCATGACAAAAAAAGTAACTATAGTAACTCCAATTGCTTGGAAAGGCATTTCAGGGAAATGTTTATGAGCATAAGCTGAAAATCCACCAAGAAAAATACCTTTGGCAATAGTGTATAGAGGAACTAAAAAAGGAGCCCAATTTTGCCTTACAGAGATTATAACACTAATAACGATTGCAGCTAGCATACCTCCAAGTGTAAACCATTTTACAGGCATTCCACCTTCGTTAAGTTTCCAGATATAAGCAGTAATAGCAGCAATTACTAAAATACATAGTAATGATTTTACAATAATACCAGTAACAGTCATTTTCTTATTTGAATCATTCTGCTCTTCCCAGAAGTATCCTGAAAATACTGGATTATTGGTTTTGTAATTAGATAAGCGCATTACAAATTAAATTTGTAGCCTATAGAAAAGTCGGTTGAAAAATTACCTTGATTATCTAAGAACAAAGCAAAGAGTTCATTATAACCTAATGTGATAAAGCTATTTTTACTAATATTAATATCTGCTCCAACACCAAAAATAAATGGTACATCGAAAGCTGTTTCGTCAAATTCTTCAGTGGTAATAACACCATTTAGGTCAGTAACTACTGTAGCATTAGAAAAGTTAAGTGTTGCAAATTTCACATTTGCATATAAACTAAACGTTTCTTTATTAATAACTCTAAAACGATATCCTAATGCTAATTCTGTTGTAGAATATTTAATCTCATCCTGTTCAATTACATGTTTTAATTGCATAAAAACAGCATGTCTCGAAATACGTTCGGCTTCAACTACTTCTAATTCTGCTCCAAATAATGGTGTTGTTTCATTATTAGGATTAGTGACAAAAGGACTATTGGTCATACCACCAAAGACTCCAATTCTAAACTGAAGTTTACTTCTACTTACATTAGATTGATAATTACTGTCCACTGAAATATTGTATTTATCAATAAACTCCTTAAGACTAAACAATGTTAGGTTAAGACGTTTTGTAGACATGGAGTTGTTTGTCAACTCGTTAAGTAATGTTTTGTATTCTTCTTGGAATTTTCGCTCTACTTTAGTGTTTTTTAATTCTGTGATTGTATTGTCTTCAGTCCTAACAAAATAGCGGTATTTACCATCTATGATATTCCAAAGTAAATCTAATTTACCATCGACTTCGGTTTTTAATTCGAGAGTTTCTCCATTTATAGTGTAGCTTTCTTGAGCGTTTAGAAATGAAACGCTAAGAATAAAGCATATAATACAGATTATTTTTTTCATCAGGATATTGGGTTGTTATTCATGTAAATCTAACAAAAATAATTGAGAAAGTACTATTTGGTGTACGCTCTATCTTTCCATTTGTAACCCTTAAATACTGAAGTAAAAACCACGTAAACAGAAAAGAATGGATATATAAAACTTGAAAATAAGAAAGATGCCAGAAACGAGTCCTGATTAAAAAAACGTGCAGTTTTAAATAGCAATAAAAAGTCGATACTAAACTTAATTACAAATGTATAAATCAACGTTTTTAAGGAAATAAAATTAGCAAGAGTTAAAAGAGGAGAACACACTAAAAATCCATTCATTAAAAAAACTGTCAGTCCGGTGAGTTTACCAAAAAGACTGTTATAGCTAGATGTTTTAGCTGCCCAACGAACACGTTGAGAGACTAAGCTTTTTAAGGTAGACTGAGCCAAGGTTTGCACAATTGCACTCTCATTCTTTAAGTAATGAATCTGTTTGGGACATTTATAAATAGCCTTTTGTAATAAGAAAATATCATCTCCACTTGAAATGTGCGAATTGCCTTTAAAACCGTCTAATTCAATAAAAAGGGATTTGGTATAGGCTAGATTTGCACCATTACACAATATGGGTTTATTTATACCAAAACCACCAATACTCACACCTTGAAGACTTAAGAAGTCGAGCAATTGAAACCGTTTTAAAAATGAAGTTGTCTGATAGTAAGTTACTGGAGCTACTATGAATTTTGTGTCATTTTTTTGAATAAAACAATCAAAACTATCTAGCCAGTATTTTGGAAGTTTACAGTCGGCATCTGTTGTGACAATCCATTCGTATTTTGATTCGGTAATGGCTTTAGTTATCGCATCTTTTTTTGGGGAGCTTGAATTGCGATCATTAATTAATATGCTGAAATCTATCTGAGTTTTACTTAGTTTACTTCTAATAAGTTTAACCGAATCATCTTCAGAGTCATCATCAATAAATAGAATTTCAAATTTGTGCTTATCATATTTCAACTCTAAAATAGAATTCAATAAATCAGGTAAACATTCAGCTTCATTTCTAAACGGAATGACAATACTAAAATCAACTTTTGCTTTAATGTCTTCGAGGGATGTCAATTTCACCTTATCAAATCCAATGGTAAAACTGCCAATTAAAAGTAGATATAGTAGGATGATAATAATAGAAATGATCAGCATTATATATTGTTGTCTTTAGGTAAATTAAAATTCAGCACGTAGTAACTTCCAAACAAACTAGGCAATACAAAATTAAGAAGCCACATCAATGTAACGATACTAAGTGTAGTAAAATCGTTTACACCGACAATTGAAAACATATACACAGCAACACTACTTTTTATGATGACATCAAAGATAAAAACAGAAGGTATTACAGATGCTAATAAATACATAGAAGTGATAACAATCATGGCATTGTAGTAACTAACGTTCACACCAAATACATGGAGTAAATAATAGAATTGAAATGAAAACACGAGATATCTTGTAACTGATAAAGCTATTCCAAAAAATTTTGTGGTAGCCGAAATATTTTTAAAAAATTGTAATATTCGCTCAATTGAAAAGCCTTTTATTTTGTACTTGTTTTGCTTGAGTCCAAAAGCGGCGAATAGAACCACTAAAATAATTATGACCAAGAAGCGAGATGCTTTATAGTAATTTATATCCAAGTCATATTTAGAATTTAAAATGTATAATCCAATAACTCCAAATAAAACTGTTGCACCCATTTGCATCATGTTGCCTAAAAAATTTAGCAGGACTATTTTTTTTCGCTTCCCTGAAGAAAAGTAAACGGCCTTTGCGCCATATTCTCCTATTCGGTTTGGTGTAAATAAGGAAGCAGTTAAAGATCCTAAGCTTTGTTCTAATGCATTTTTAAAGCTTATTTTTTCTATGGTTGCAACCAAAGTTTTCCATTTTAAAATTTCCAAAAACCAGTTAAATAAGGTTAAAAACAGCAAAAAAAGTATGGTTTTGGTTGAAAAAGAGTCATTTTCTTTTAAAAACTGAAGAAAAACATGGAAATCGAGTTCGTCGTTTTCTGTCAATTTTTTGTAGATAAAATAAAATGCACCAACAACGATACTTAATTTAATAAGTACAAGAAAGAATTGTTTAGTTTTGTAAGGAAGGTTTCCAAAATGCATAGCACAAAATAAACCAATATAATGACATGATTTCGATTTTTAAAACTCAAAAACATAAATTATTAATAGTAACCTTATTGTTTACAGCTTTTTCATTTGCGCAAAGAAGCACTAATATGTGGAAAGCTCAAATCGCTCTAGGTTTAAATAGTCCGTCGCAATCTGGTTTTGTGGAAGGATTCGAATCAAAGTCGATGAATTTCCCGACGATTAATGCTGGATTCCAAAGGATGTTTAAACCCCAATTTGGAGCTAAACTCGATTTTGGATACAATAGATTTTCAAGTGAAGACAATTCACCAGAGTTTAAAATTAATTATTCTAGAATAAATGTACAAGTTGTATATGATCCTACAGAGAAGCTTACTTTTTTGCCGGAGCAAATTGCTTTAGTAGTTCATGCTGGACCTGGTTATACTTTTGTCAAACCATTAGGTGATTTTGCAAGTAATAAGGTATCGTTTTTAAATGTTATGGCTGGTCTTGAAGTACATTATGGTTTAAGTAAGTTCATGTCTTTGTATACTGATGTGTCTTATATTTTGGGAATGGGAAAAGATTTTGACCCAGTAATTGATGGTTTTGGATCTTTTAACGGAAACCTGTTAACCATTTCCTTCGGAATTACATTCTCGTTAAGTGGATGTCAATATTGTTAATCAATGGCTAAAGAAAAAATCATATTAGGTATTGATCCTGGAACTACAATAATGGGTTTCGGACTCATAAAAGTTGAAGGGAAGACAATGACATTCCTTCAACTCAATGAATTGGACCTAAAAAAATATAGTGATCATTATCTCAAATTAAAACTCATTTTCGAACGTACTATCGAATTGATAGATACGCATCATCCTGATGAAATTGCAATTGAAGCGCCTTTCTTTGGAAAGAATGTTCAAAGTATGTTGAAACTAGGAAGAGCTCAAGGGGTTGCTATGGCAGCAGGATTATCTCGCGAAATCCCAATTACAGAATATGCGCCTAAAAAAATAAAAATGGCGATTACCGGAAATGGAAATGCCAGTAAAGAGCAAGTGGCAAAAATGCTACAAAGTTTATTAGGGTTAAAAACCTTACCAAAAAATTTAGATTCAATGGATGGTTTAGCAGCTGCAGTTTGTCATTTTTATAATGAAGGTCGCATTGAAATTGGTAAAAGTTATTCTGGTTGGGGAAGTTTTGTAAAGCAGAATCAAGATCGTGTTAAGAAATAACTTTAGTTTATTACATTTTTAATGTCAGGCATCTATATCCACATACCATTCTGCAAACAGGCTTGCCACTATTGCGACTTTCACTTTTCTACAAGTTTAAAGAAGAGAGATGAGATGGTCGTTGCATTGGCTAAAGAAATTCAACTTAGAAAGGATGAATTTGAGAACATCACAATTGAGACTATTTATTTTGGTGGCGGAACTCCAAGTTTACTAACCATTAAAGAACTTAAGTTTTTAATAGACACTGTTTATGGTTCTTATGAAGTGGTATCAACTCCAGAAATTACCCTTGAAGCTAATCCTGATGATCTGATTAAAGCAGAACAGTCAGTTCAAACAGAATCTAAGACTATTTTTGAAGACTATAGGAGCATTGGAATCAATCGACTATCAATTGGTATTCAATCTTTTTTTGAAGAAGACCTTAAGCTCATGAATCGCGCTCACAATGCTGAAGAAGCAAAAGTATGTTTAGATGTAGCAACGCAATATTTCGATAACATTTCAGTCGATTTAATTTATGGCATTCCTGGTTTGAGTAACAATCGTTGGAAGCAAAATATAGAAATAGCCTTATCTTATAACATTCCGCATATTTCAAGCTATGCATTAACTGTCGAGCCAAAAACGGCTTTAGCAAGTTTTATAAAAAAAGGAATTATTGATAATGTCGATGATGATAAAGCTCATGAGCAATTTCATTTGCTTGTCGATACATTGGATCAAAATGGTTTTATTCACTACGAATTATCAAATTTTGGAAAGGAAGATTATTTCAGTAAAAATAATTCTGCCTATTGGCAAGGGAAATCTTATATAGGCATCGGACCTTCAGCACATTCGTTTAATGGAAAAGAACGTGGTTGGAATGTTCGTAATAATTCGAAATATATTAAGGCGATTCAAAGTGAAACGCTTCCAATAGAAACAGAGACTTTAACAACTACAGATCAATACAACGAGTATGTTATGACTGGTTTGAGAACAATTTGGGGAGTGTCTCTTCATAAAGTTAAAAAAGACTTTGGCACAGTTTTTAAGGATTATCTAATAGAACAATCAGAAGTTTTTATAAATCAACATTTATTGTATATTGATGATGAGCATTTACGAGTCACCAAAAAAGGACAATTTTTATGTGATGGAATAGCTTCAGATTTATTTAAAATTAATTTATAGTGTTAGCAACAATACAATACAACTCAAGAAAACTACAAGTAGACTTATCACAACCTTTGGATATCTCAATACCAATGCGAGCCACAAAATCGAATGTGAATGCATGGTATATTGATGAGCCAAAAATAGAACCTGTAAAAACAGATGATTGGATTGGAAGTGTTGCAGAAGGTGCAGACGTGAATTTCAATAACATTCAGTTTAATCCGCACGCTCATGGAACACATACTGAATGTGTAGGTCACATCACCAAAGAATTTCATTCTGTAAATAAAAATCTTAAACAGTTTTTCTTTTTAGCGGAAGTGATTACCGTTGCTCCTGAACAAGAAGGTGAAGATACTGTGATTTCAAAAAAACAATTCCAGTTCGCATTAGGCAATAAAAAGCGCGATGCTATTGTGATAAGAACAATTCCAAATATGAAGGATAAATTGTCTAAACAATATTCAAAAACCAATTGGACGTATTTAAAAGAAGATGCTGTTGAATATTTAGTAAGCAAAGGGATAAAGCATTTGTTAATTGATTTGCCAAGTGTTGATAAAGAAGAAGATGGAGGCGAACTTAAAGCTCATAAAGCCTTTTGGAATTTTAATGGCAAACTTCGGAAAGATTGCACAATAACCGAATTTATATACGTCTCAAATAAAATAGATGATGGTGAGTATATGCTAAATTTGCAAATTGCTCCTTTTGAAAATGATGCCTCACCAAGTAAACCGGTTTTATTTAAAGTTCTTAATAATATAAAAGTGAATTTTTAGTCTTTATTAAGAATCTTTAAAGCAATTACAATTAATATGGAAACATTTTTTATCATTATCATAAGTATCTTAGTAACCTTAGCCATTGTTACTATAGTCAAACAATTCAGTATAAAAAAACGAACAAATTCTCAATCTGTTATCCTATTAGATAAGATTAAGAAAGTTTGTAAGTTTATTACTGTTGAAGGTGATTTCGCCGAGATATATCATTATGAAGACGTTAAAGAACGTTTTCTAAAACTAGTAACTAGTCGTAAAAAAGCATTGGTGATTATTAATGCCAAAGCACATGTTGGTTTTGATTTGTCTAAAATTCAATTAGAGTCTGATACTAAAACTAAAACAGTAAAACTATTTCATTTTCCGCAGCCAGAAGTACTATCTATTGAAACCGATTTAAATTATTATGATAAGACTGATGGTATGTTTAATAAGTTTGAAGCTTCAGATTTAACCGAATTACACAACGAGGCTAAACTTCATATTATGAATAAAGTGCCAGAAAGTGGTTTGTATGAAATCGCAAAAAAAGAAGCGCTAGATTCAGTATTACTTATAGAAACCATTGTTCATACTATAGGTTGGAAGCTAGATTATTCTGCTTTAAAAATTGAAGATAAAACACCAAAAAAAATTAAGGAGTGATAGAAATATCCAAAGACAAATCACGTTTAGATATTAACCTGATTCATGAGTTTTTGACCGATACTTATTGGGCTAAAGGCAGAACAAAAGATGAAGTAAAAACATCAATTGAGCATTCTTTGTGTTTTGGCGTTTACATAGATAATAAACAAATAGGATTTGCTCGTATAGCTACCGATTATGTGGTTTTTGCCTACTTAATGGATGTATTTATTCTTACTGAACACAGAGGGAAAGGTTATTCTAAGCAATTAATGAAAGTTGTAAATGAAGAACCTTTGCTTAAATCTTGCAAGGTTTGGATGTTAAAAACTTCAGATGCTCATAAGCTTTATAATCAGTTTGGATATAGTGAGCTGAAGTATCCTGAAAAAGTAATGGAACGCTTAATAAAATGAACATAGAACAACTAAGAGAATACTGCCTCAAGAAAAAAGGAGTAACTGATGGATTTCCTTTCGATCAAGATACCCTTGTGTTTAAAGTATTAGGAAAAATGTTTGCTCTATTCCCATTAGAAAAATGGGAGAAAGGCGAAGGATCGGTCAATCTAAAATGTGATCCGGAATATTCAGAAGAGTTACGTGCCGAATATGAAAGTATTACTGCTGGTTGGCATATGAGTAAAAAACATTGGAATTCAGTGTATATCTACAAAGGCGAATTGCAGCCTAAATTTATTTTGGAGTTAATTGATCATTCTTATGATATGGTCGTTAAAGGCATGACTAAAAAAATGAGAGAAAGCTTAAAATAATAACAGTACTTTTGAATCATAAAATATAACAATGAGTTTAGAAAGAGAATTAAATAAGAGAGCAGATAGTAAATGTGAATTATGTGGTAATGACGAACATTTAAAAGTCTATACACTTGCTCCTATAAAAGATGAAAGTTTAAATAAATCGATTTTAGCATGTAAAATATGTGTTAGCCAAATTGAAGATCCAGAAACGACAGACCCAAACCATTGGAGATGTTTAAACGATAGTATGTGGAGCGAGCATCAAGCTGTGCAAGTTACTGCTTGGAGAATGTTGTCTAGATTGAGAGAAGAAGGTTGGCCTAAAGATTTGCTAGATATGATGTATTTGGAAGATGAGGTTTTAGAATTTGCTAAATCTACAGGTGAAGGTGAGGCAGATCCAGAAAAGTTAATTCATAGAGATGTTAATGGTGTAGTACTTCAAGTAGGAGATTCTGTAGTACTTATAAAAGATTTAAAAGTGAAAGGTTCTAGCTTGGTTGCTAAACAAGGAACTGCCGTTAGAAACATTCGATTAGATCACGAAAACGAAAAGTATATTGAAGGTAAAGTTGGTCCTACGCTAACTGTTATAATTACTGACTACGTGAAGAAAATATAGTTCTATAAACACAAATACAAAAAGGCTTGCAAGAAATTGCAAGCCTTTTTCAGTTAATCAATAGTATTGTATTATGCAGTAAGCTTTGTTACTAAGGATTTTAAAAGATAATTATCCATTCTTTTTTTTGTATATTACATTTTATTCATCTCCACACGAAAAAATAAATAGTATCCTATTTAAATTATTTATTTTCCCAGATTAAGGTTGTCCCAAATTAACATTAAGTATTTTATTATTAATCAATTATACTAATCTTAATTTTTAAAATTATGAAAACAACCATTAATTTTTTTGTTGCAATAGCTGTATTTGCATTGCTATTTTCTACCACAATGTCTGCACAAGATGCCAAAGCTGACCAAGCAGGACCTCAATATTATGTTATAACTACCATGCATTGGGATTTAGACTATGATACAGAAGACTCATGGGATGAGGTTGAGAAAGAATATCTTGATAAAGTCACTATGAAAAATGAGCATATTATGGGTTCTGGATTTTTTGTTCACCGCTGGACAAGTGATAATACCGAACTTAGGTATGTGCGAGTATTTGCGAATTGGGATGCAATTGAAAAAGCAGGAATACGAAACGCAGAACTTGAAAAAGAAGCGTGGCCTGATGAAGCAGCAAGAGACGCTTTTTTAAAAAAACAAGGAGATTTTTATTCAATAGATCATTCTGATGAAATTTATGCAGTAATGCCTGGCTCAAAAATCATGGCAAACAAGCCTACAGAAGATATGATTTTGTATCTACAAACAAGACATTTTGCCTATCCAGAAGATGGTTCTGCTGAAGAATTTAATAAACTTAGAATGGAGTACGTTGAAAATGTAATTCACAAAAATGAAACGATAAAGGCATATTATCCACATAGTCATGCTTGGGGAGCAGATAGAACAGTATTTATGCAAGCTTATATATTAGATAATATGGAAGATTTAGAAAACATGGGAGAAAAAAACGGAGAGCTTTTTAATGCACATTGGACAGATGAAGCTTCAAGAAATGCTTTTGGAAAGACAATGAGTAAATATCTTGCTCCAAATCATGGAGATGAAATATTTACATCTATAGCTGGTCTAAGTAAATAAAAAAATAATAGTTTTAAAAAGAGAGAGTTGAAAGACTCTCTCTTTTTATTTAGTAATGTTTTAAGTTAACAACGCCTTAATGAAATATAAATATTAATTTAGTGAAGAAATATAAAATTTCATAATGTTAGAGACAAGACCAACTTGTGAAAACTGTAATAAAGCATTGCCTTTCGATTCTTCTGAAGCGATGATTTGTACATTTGAATGTACGTTTTGTAAAGAATGTGTTGAAACAGTTTTAGAACATGTTTGTCCTAATTGTGGAGGTGGTTTTGAAAAACGTCCAACTCGCCCTAAAAATTTATTGAAAAAATATCCTGTTTCAACAACTATTGTGCATAAGCCTGTTGATCTAAAAAAACATCAAGAACGATTAAATAAAAATTAAATTCATGTCCTATTTTAAATTTCTAATAGTTGCCTTATCTTTTAGTCTTCTTTCAGTTCAAGATGTGGTTAAATCAGATTCGAGTTCAAAAGATTTCAATGCTATAATTGAAAACTATCAAGATCACGAAGGTTATGACAGAAATGAATATCCATTAGGACTTTTTACAAAAGATTATTATAAATCTGAAGCTGAATTTGCTAAAGTAAAATTAGTTGAGCTTTCTAAAATTAATCCAGAGACACTCAGTGGAACTGAACAAATTTCATTTACACTATTAAAGTTTGTGTTACAAGATCAAATTGATTTTTATGATTTTGAAGGCTATTTAAATCCGTTATTATCTGATTCAGGGTTTCACTCCAATTTAACTTATGAAGTGCGACCACTAGCAAACTATTGGCAAGTTAGAGAATATCTGAAAAAGCTAAATGCTATTCCTGAATTTGTAAATCAAAATTTGGCGCACTTAAGAGAAGGTTTAGAAAAAGGTGTGTCGCAACCAAGAATTATTTTTGAAGGTTATGAGTCTACTTACGATACGCATATCGTTGCTGATTTTGAAGACAGTTTTTACTATTCGCCATTTAAAAACCTTCCTAGTGATTTGAGTAAAAGCCAGAAAGATTCAGTTTTAACGGCTGCAAAAACAGCTATTAAAACCAACGTGACTCCTCAATTCAAAAGAATTAAGACGTTTTTTGAAACTGAATACTTACCAAAAACAAGAACAACCTTAGGAGTTTCTGAAACACCTAATGGAAACGCCTATTATCAAAACAGAATTAATTATTATACAACGAGTACACAGTATAGTGCTGATGATATTCATCAAATCGGACTCAAGGAAGTTTCTCGGATAAAATCTGAAATGGAAACGATTATCAGTGATTTAAACTTCAAGGGAAGCTTTGAAGATTTCTTTCATTTTTTAAGAACTGACAAACAGTTTTATGCAGATACACCAGAACAACTATTAATGATAGCTAGAGATATGGCAAAACGTGCAGATGCACAATTACCACGTTTCTTTAAAACTTTGCCTCGTAAACCTTATGGTGTGGCTCCAGTTCCGGATGCAATTGCACCAAAATATACAACAGGTCGTTATATTGGTACTACAAAAGAAAGTACAAATCCAGGTTATTATTGGGTGAACACCTATAATTTACCAAGTAGAACTTTATATACTATGCCATCGTTAACAGTTCATGAAGCCGTTCCTGGTCATCATTTGCAAGGGAGTTTAAATAATGAATTAGGCGACAGCATTCCTAGATTTAGAAAAAACCTGTACTTATCTGCATATGGAGAGGGTTGGGGTTTGTACTGTGAGTTTTTAGCCGAAGAAATGGGAATGTACACTACACCTTACGAACAGTTTGGGAAGCTTACATATGAAATGTGGAGAGCTTGTAGATTGGTTGTTGATACTGGCATTCATGCTAAAGGCTGGACACGTGAACAAGTCGTGGATTATATGGCTTCAAATACAGCATTATCTCTTCATGAAATTAATACGGAAACAGATCGATATATTTCTTGGCCAGGACAAGCCTTATCGTACAAAATAGGCGAGCTTAAAATCAGAGAACTTCGCACAAAGGCTGAGACCACTTTAGGTTTAAAATTTGATATTAGAGAGTTTCATGATGTTATTTTAAATCAAGGAACAGTTACACTAGCTATTTTAGAGGATAGAATCAACGATTATATTTCAAAAGTAAATTCCGATTAAGTCTTTTAAAATACTGTGAGTGTGTATTTTATCGGATAAAAAATGCCATTCATGAACGAAATCTTACCAATTATACATTTAGTCGAGTAAATAGCATAAGCTGTTTAGATTGTCGCATATTTATATCACAAATCATTGATTATAGCGCCAAAATTTACAGTAAAATTAACCTTATAATGCTATTATTATGAACTTAGAAATTACACACTTCTCAAACAACTTTTTTAAAGTAAAAGGGTCTTTAGATAGGCACAACATTCACCTGTTTAAAAGTAAATTCAGAAACATTTTTGATAAAGCTAATGCAATTACTATTAGTATTGAAGATTTAAAAAGTATAGATAGACATGGTGTTACTGCAATTGCACAATTACACAATGAATCGATTTTAAAACAAAAGCGTTTATCAATAATTGGGTTAGGATGCCAAGAGGTGTTTAACCATTTTAAAAATAAAGAACAAGAAACAACAGCAGCTTAGTAACTACAAAGCATTTTTTTGATGATTAAAAAAGGCATCTGCCTGCAGTTGCATTAATTCCCTAGCTTTTTTGCGTTTATAAGCATAGAGCTCATCCTCTTCAGCAATATCGTTGTAAATTTTATTATTGAGTGTTTGATCAGTTTTTAAAAGAACTTTACGCTCGTTTACTTTCTGCTCTACCCAAGTTTTAACAGCAGTTTCTGCATCTTCTAACTTATAATCATATTCTCCCTTAGGAGATAAAAGTTTCGCGAATATAGGTGACGTTTCAATAGCCAAAAACAACAGTAAAATAAAAAGTGATGGTAACCAAGGTAATTCACCTAAAGCATTAACACGAGCCATTAAACCATCAAAACCATCAATAATAGGCTGTGACGTTACAACTTGAGTGTCATAATCTGTTTTTAATTGCACTATCTGATTTTCAACAGATGCAATTTTTGCTTTATTATCTGCTTTGAGTTGTTGTAATTCTGCTAAAGCGGCATCGTGTTTTTCTCGTTTTTCTTTGTACACAGGACCTTTTCCTAAAAGTTGCGTGCCTGCAGTTCCCTCAGCTTCTGAAATGTAAGTGTCGTAAAGTGCATTAACTTCAGTTTCTTTAGTGTTTATTTGAGATTGTAATGCTTTTGCATCATCTTCAAGTGCTAGAACATTTGGAGTGAATTGTTGTGCGATTTGGGTCTTATTTGCTAGAGTTAAATCGTTCTTTTGTTCTAAAAGGACCTGATTGATTTCCTTCTCGAAAATCTTTAATTCTAAAGGTTTTGAAATCACAACAGCAATTATCACTGCTAAGATTAATCTTGGTGACGCTTGTATGATTTCATCAATTATATTGTCACGTTTTTTAATTGTTGACACAATAAAACGATCTAAATTAAAGATTAATAATCCCCAAACAAAACCAAAACCTATAGCTGCATAAAGATTGTCAAAAACAGTATATAATGCATAGCTACAAGCAATAAATGCCATTACAGCAGTAAAAAATACTGTGGCGCCAATGCCAGCAAATTTGTTTTGTTCGCCAATAGAGCAATTTTCTAGAATGTCTGTATCAGAACCTGAACAGATGATGAAGAATTTTTTAAGCATAATGATTTGATTTTGATTGATTGTCTATTAGAACGCAAAAAAGCCTCAGATGTTACACTTTTTATGAAGAAAAAGACCTTTCCAACTCAAATCTTCTGATTTTGTTAGAAAGGCCTTACAATTTTTGTAATCTGACTAATGAAATTTTAATCAGAGATCCTTTTACCTAAAACACCAACTAATTTTGGTCTAGGTTAAATGATAACATTGTTAGATTCATATGAAGTTATTAAGTCTGAATCTTTGTTATGTCGTAGATGTTTTAAGGCGTCTTTAAAAGTCACCTCTTTTTGTTCTATAAAGAACTTTGCACCATGTCTATTCATAACCTTTACATGACTTATAATATTTCCACGATTTGGTTTTGGAAGATCTTTTTGTACTCTATCATCGTTTATTTTGGGTCCTGTACTTAGAAAAACTTTGGGCTTATTTGTTTCATTATTTTTAGTAACAAAATTAAGCGTATTGTTTTTTTTATAAAGTCTGATGGCTCTATCTGAAGAAATGACTCTTCCTTGATAATAAAACTCTGCATTTTTTTTAGCCATGTCTACAATATGATCTCCAGTTGAATTTGCTGTTGGTACAGGTGCTTTTTTATCTTGAATTGACTTGGTCTTTGTTTTCTTTTCAGTTTTTATTTTTTTCTTTTCTTTTGAACCTTTTTCGGTCTTCGGAGCTTTCTCAACTTTCGGAGCTTTCTCAACTTTCGGAGTTTTTGGTTCTTTCGGAGCTTTTGGTTCTTTTGGTTCTTTTGGAGGTGGTGGTATGTTTAATACTCCCTCTTGATTTTGTTTGTTTTTTTTAAACTCTACAACGACTTCGTCATTGGAATACACTTTAGTAATGTATTGACCAGGAATAACATCTGATGCGTTTATTTGTGAATCACTTAGAACCTTTCCGGATTTCGATACTTCAAAACCTTTTCGGTTATAATACTTAGTGCTGTTATCGTTCTTTACAAAATAGTGCGCAGCACCATTAATTTTAATAAATCCAGTTTTGGTATGATTATCCTTTTTTACTTTAGGTGGAGCAGGAGGTTGAGGTGGACATTCTGGAAAAGGTTGAGCGTTTTTCTTTTGTTCTACACTCATTAAACCATAAAGTGTTTCAAGACGCTTGATGTCCTTAAGTTTTATAATACGTTTGTCTTTTGGTTGTGCATTGTACTGTTTTGCAAGTTTGTTGTACTCTGAAACTTCTTTAGAAGATGCTGTTTTTTGTGTGTCGTTTTGAATAATTGTAATAACAGTGTTTTTACTTAGATATGCTGCATTGTTTTTATGCTGCTCATTAAAGTACATGTTAGAATATAGGTTTACTTGATGGAAATATTTGCCGTAGTCTACAGCATTTTTTTCTAGTTTACTTTCGTTAAATAAACTAAAGTCAGATGGTGAGAATGTGTCTAGTGAACTATTACTTATTTGTTTGTCGCCATACCAAACACCATAAGTTTTAGAATCTTTCCAACGGTTTAAATCAGATTGGGTAGGTGATTTTCTTTTAATTTGTCCATTAAGTGGAAGCAACCTGTCCTTCTCTTCTTGAGTTAATTCATAATAGCTTTTAGTTGCAATTACTTTTCCGTTTGTGTCCTTAAACATGAATGTGACATACTTATAATAAGCCGCTTTGTCCGTCTTTGCATTATTAACTGACTCTTCTAATGAATTTTCTAAAGTAGTTTCTTTTTCAATTTCTATTTTTTCGCTGAAACCGTATAGCGTGAATGCAATTAAAGGAAAAAGTAAAAGACTTCTAAACCAAACTGATGTTTTTGATGTTCTTGTGTTCATAACTGTAAATCGTTTTTTGATAGATGAATAATTAATGGCGTTTGCCAATTGATGATTAGTCGCTTTTGATGAGAAAGCCAATATGATATTTTGATAGGTTGACGGCTGAATGCCATTTTTTAAAACAGCAGAATCTGCTAGAAATTCGTGATTTAGTTTTATGTCTTTTTTGATGAAATAAATTAAAGGATTAAACCAGAATGCAATTTGTAGAAGTTCTAAAATAATGATATCAAGACTATGCTTTTGTTTTGCATGTGTCTGTTCATGTAAAATGACTTCAGTAGGAATGTCATTAGTTTCAAACTTATGTTTATTCAAAAAGATGTAATTGAAAAACGTATGAGGTACTGCTAAGTTTTTTACTAAAACATTTATAAATGGATTAGAATTAAATTTAGGGCTGCGCTTAATTCTGGAAATGATTTGAGTTAAGTTGACACAAAACTTAATTAAAAAAAACAAAGCGCCTATAGCATAAATCAAATATAATATAATGGGTAAATAATTTACTTTTTCTTCTATTATAGCAGTATCACTAATCATTAAGTCATTAGTCGTCGATACCAATTGTAATTCTGAAATAACGGGTTCTACATACTCTATGAAAGTCATAAAAGGAATAACAAAGGCTAATCCTAGAGCGCTTAATAGATATAGGCGTTTGAGTTTATGAGCGCTTGTTTTTTCTAAGATCAATTTATAGAAGATCATAAAGATCGCAAGACAAGCGCTGGACTTTAAAAGATAAATCAACATGATTACTTATTTTTAATTTCGTTATCTATTAAGGCTTTTAAATCTTCTAATTCTTCTTTAGTCAAATTCGTTTCTTTAGTAAAGAATGATGCAAATTGACTTGCACTATCGTCAAAAAATGTCTTTATTAATGAATTCATATGCTTTGAGAAGTAATCTTTTTTCTTAACCAATGGTATGTATTCTCTAGATTTCCCGTAGAGTTTGTATGCTACAAAACCTTTATCTATCATGCGTTTTAAGAGCGTGGCCACAGTTGTTGTCGCTGGTTTTGGTTCTGGGTAGGCGACAAGTAAATCTTTCATGAATGCCTTTTCTAATTTCCACAAATGTTGCATGAGTTGTTCTTCCGTTTTTGACAATTGCATTCTTCTACATGTTTAGAGTTAATTCTACAAATGTAGAACAAAAAAGCTAATTTCCAAATTACACCAACTCTTATTTTGTTAAAATCCACTATATTTGGTAAAAATTAAAAGAAAAATTGCCCACAATGAATACTTTTAGATCTACTATTATATGCTTTTTTTTATGTGTGTTTAGTTCCTATGCGCAATCCATTCAAGATATTATTGATGCGGTTGATTTAGACAATTTATCACTTACACTAAGAGAATTTACTGGAGAAATAACAACTGTTGTTGATGAAAATACAGTTACAATAACGAATAGACAACAAGCAAATAATGAATTAGCTGGTGACTATTTAGTTCAAAAGCTTGAGGAATTGGACAATATCACTATAAATGATCAACAGTTTGATTCTAATGGGAGAAATATAATTGCAACGCAACTAGGTAAGACCAATCCAAACAATATTTATATTATTTGTGCGCATTATGATTCTGTAGCAGATTATTGCGCAGATGATAACGCAACAGGTACAGCTGCTGTTTTGGAAGCCGCAAGAATCCTTTCAACTCAGTGTTTAGATAATACAATAGTTTATGCTTTGTGGGATGAAGAAGAAACTGGACTAAATGGGTCATCATTTTATGCTGCACAAGCTGCTGGTAATGGTGACAATATTTTAGGTGTTTTAAATTTAGATATGATGGGATATGATGGTGATGCTCCAGGAACTGCAGGCGATAATCAATTTGATATTGATATTAGAGATTTTGCTGGTTCTATCGATATGAAAGACGATATTGTTGCAGTGTTAAATAGTTATACTTTCGACTTGAGTGTTATTGTGGTAAATCCCGGAACTTTTTCAAGTGATCATTCTAGTTTTTGGGCTAATGATTATTCTGCAGTTTTGTTAGGGGAATCATGGGAAACCAATGATCAAACTCCTTTTTATCATTCATCTGGAGATCGTTTTAGCACTATTGATTTACCTTATTTTCATGAGTTGACGAAGCTAACAACCGCTTATATGGCAACTGTTGGAGGATTAGTAAATGTTGATAATGGTGTTAGTCAGACGGTTACAACATTAACTGCAAATCAAGCTTCTGCATCATACCAATGGATAAATTGTGATACAAGTTCTTCGATTTCTGGTGCCACATCACAATCTTATATACCTTCGGTAAGTGGGAATTATGCTGTTGAAATTACTTCAGGGACTTGTACAGAATTAAGTGAATGTATCGTATTTGATACATTAGGTCTAGATGATTTCTTAGCGTCAGAAATTAAAGTCTTTCCTAATCCTGTAAAGACAAATCTTAATATTGAAATCACTAATAATACCGAATCTATTGCTTTAGACTTATTTGATGTGTCTGGAAAATTAGTATTACAAAAGAGTATTACCAACGAAGTAATTTCATTAAATATGAAAAATTTACCTCGAGGTGTTTATTTCTTAAAAGTGTCATCTTCTGAAAAAACAGGAACCTATAAAATTGTAAAAGAATAGTCTTACTAGCTATTTCTTTAACTCTGTAAAGTATTTATAAAATAACGGAATAGTTTCTATCCCTTTAAAATAGTTCCATACTCCAAAATGTTCGTTAGGAGAATGAATGGCATCACTATTTAATCCGAATCCCATTAAAATGGTTTTACTTTTTAATTCTTGTTCAAAAAGTGATACTATAGGAATACTTCCTCCACTACGTTGTGGGATTGGTGTTTTACCAAATGTATCTTGATAAGCCATTGATGCAGCTTTATATCCAATACTATCAATAGGAGTTACATAACCTTGTCCACCATGATGAGGCTTTACCTTGACTCGTACACCAGCGGGAGCAATGCTTTCAAAATGAACTGTAAATAATTCTGTAATCTCTTCCCATTCTTGATTAGGTACTAATCGCATAGATATTTTTGCATAGGCCTTACTAGCAATAACGGTTTTTGCACCTTCACCTATATATCCTCCCCAAATTCCATTTACATCAAGTGTTGGTCTTATAGAATTTCGTTCGTTGGTTGTGTAACCTTTTTCGCCATAAACAGAATCAATGTCTATTGATTTTTGGTAACCTTCTAATGAGAAAGGAGCCTTAGCCATTTCTGCTCTTTCTTCATCAGAGAGATCTTCTACTTTATCATAAAAACCAGGAATTGTAATGTGATTGTTTTCATCATGTAGTGACGCAATCATTTTTGTAAGAATATTTATTGGGTTTGCTACAGCGCCTCCATATAAACCAGAATGCAGGTCTCTATTTGGTCCTGTCACTTCAACTTCAACATAACTTAAACCTCTTAACCCAGTGGTAATTGATGGTACATCTTGTGCAATCATTCCAGTGTCAGAAATTAAGATTACATCATTTTTAAGTTTTTCCTGGTTGTTTTTTACAAATTTAGAAAGGTTCACACTTCCAACTTCTTCCTCACCTTCAATCATAAACTTCACATTACAGGGCAATTGGTCAGTTTCAGTCATAAACTCCATGGCTTTAACATGCATGTACATTTGTCCTTTGTCATCACACGCACCACGAGCAAAAATTGCGCCTTCCGGGTGAATATCAGTTTTTTTGATAACCGGTTCATAAGGTGGCGAATCCCATAATTCTAATGGATCGGCTGGTTGAACGTCATAATGTCCGTAAACCAATACAGTCGGAAGATTTTCATCAATCATTTTTTCACCATAAACAATTGGGAAGCCATCCGTTTCGCAAATTTCCACATGATCACAGCCAGCTTTTAATAGACTTTCTTTAATGACATCTGCAGTTTTAAATACATGATCTTTAAATGCTGGATCTGCACTAACTGAAGGTATTTTAAGGAGGTCGATTAGTTCATTTAGAAACCGGTCTTTATGGTCTTTTATATACGATTGAATGTGTTGCATGGGTAACTATTTTTAGATTCTTTCAAAAATACGAAAATGAAGATGATTTTTTCGCAATTAAAGTTATTTGAATATTGAAAGTATTGTTTATATTTGCATCCCAATATTAATTGGAAAGTTGCAGGCGTGGTGGAATTGGTAGACACGCTAGACTTAGGATCTAGTGCCGCGAGGTGTGAGAGTTCGAGTCTCTCCGCCTGTACATAGTTTTAAAAGTCAACTCTTTAGAGTTGACTTTTTTTTGGATATTATTTAAATAAAAAAGCTTTCCAATAAATATGGAAAGCTTTTTTCAGGCTAATTCAAATTGCTATAAAATCAATTTAAAGTTTTAAAATTTTTGAAGTCAAAGTTTGACCATTTTTATTTTCTATCTTAACTAGATAAAGACTTGGCGTCAAATCTGAAATATCATAAGTATCGTTTCTAGTAAACTCACCATTAAATGATTTTACTAATTTTCCAGTGATATCAAATATTTGCAAGTTCTCTAAAGCTTTATTCGTTTTAAAAGAATCGTTTACTGGGTTAGGATAAATACTAAAAGATTCATCTGCAGTAAACCCTTCATTACCTAAGGTAGAAGGAAGATTACCAAAGATTCTAAACTGACCAGCTGGAATATTAATTGTTGATGCACTAAAGGTTGTATTGCCTGTCTCATCCATTAAATCATACCAGTTACCTCCTGTAGGAAAGTTTGTGTTGATCGTTCGTGAAACAACATCAAAGTTAGCTAATACAATAACATTTTGTATTTCACCACTTGGAACACTAGCGTCGAAAATGTCAATTCTTGGAGTTAGACTACCTGAAGTAATAGCATAATCACCTTCAAAAACTGGTTCATTAATTTTTAGTTCAATTAATCTAGCCCAATCATCATAAATTTGTTTTCTATTCGAATTGCCTAACCAGTTGTCTACCCATTGTGGTTGAGGTTTTGTATCTAGTTTACATCCATCATCATCAACACTTCCGTCGGGACATGTAAATAATGAATTATCCATACCTAAAGGAGCAAAATGCCATAACATTTTTGGCCCTGGAACTGTTATAGAAACGGCACCTAATGCTGACATTCTTGAAAGTGCAGTATTTAAATCTCTAACATTATGAGACCCATTTGATTGGTTTCCGAATGTAACATTTTTATACATTAAACGTTCTTCATCATGACTTTCAGTGTATCCCATAAGTCTTGGTCCTTGAAATTGAGAACGAGATTTGTGACCTACACCATTAATGTCATTGTTAGAATTAAAGCCCATTGTAAGTTGGTTGTATGGGTCAGTCATTTTTCCCCACATCATAACACCTTTTCCTTCACTATAACGATGGTTAGCCCATTCTTTTTCTTCATTTTCTGACCCTAAGTGTTCAAAAATCACGTAATGATTGTTATCTAATGACCAAGAATAATCTGCATAAGCTTTTAATATATCTACACGATCTTGTTGGTAACTATTAGTACATCCTTCATTGTTTTCACAATTTTGAGTAAACCCTTTAGTTAAATCCCAACGGAATCCATCAATTTTAAAGTCTTCAATCCAATGTTTAACGACACGTCTTGTGTATTCTTGAGTTAAACTACTTTGATGATTAAAATCAGATCCTACATTATAACTATGTTGTGGGACTTCATTAAAATAGGGGTTATCACTACTTGGTCCACCCCAACCATCACCATCTGGATCGTCCATCCACATGCGTGCCATAGGATTTCTTCCGAAAGCATGATTTAAAGCAATATCAAGAATGACAGCTATTCCATTTTGGTGGCATAGGTCTACAAATTCTTTAAATTTATCTTCTGTACCATAGTATTTATCTAATGCCATGTGGAATGCTGTATTGTATCCCCAACTTTCATTGCCTTCATACTCCATTACTGGCATTAATTGTATTGCATTAACATTAAGATTTTTAAAGTAGTCTATACGATCAATTAGGTTTTGATAATTTCTATCAGCATCAAAATCTCTTATTAAAACTTCGTAAACTATTAAATCTTCCTTTTTTGGTTTTGTGAAATTTGTTACTTGCCAAGGGTAAGGGGTTTGACCTGTTTGCAAAACTGTTACCTCGCGTTCTTGACCAGCAGGATATACGGGTAAATTAGGGTAACTATTACTTGGAATATATGGATCATCAAAAGGCGATAATACTAAGGTAGAAAATGGGTCAGAAGTTTTTACTAATCCAGGAGAATCTGTAATAGGATTAGTGTCAAAAACCCAATATTGATAGGTTTCTATTTGACCCGATGTTAAACCAGTTAGTTCTAACCAATATTTTCCTGTGCTAGGATCACGTTTCATAACGTCAGCATTAGTAGGTGTATAGTTATTAAAACTGCCAGCTATTTGTATAAATTCTTTTCCAGGAGCTGTTAATACTAAAGTTGCTCTTGTTGGATCTGAGCTATAATTAATACCATCTTCAACACCTGCAGGAAGCGCTTGTTCTGTAACTGTAGTTACTACAAAAACCTCAAAGCTAGCTTCTCCAGTATCGGTTGTACTAGTTGGAGATCCAACAACACGAACGATACCACTTTCAGTAATATTTTGAATAGTACTACTACATGTAGGAAAACCACAAGTTCCTGTGTCTACGGAGACATTATTATAGAATATTTCGAAACTTCCCATTACTGTAGTTGATCCTTGGAAAGCTATAAGTGCATTAATAGTTAAATCATCTCCAGAGTTTATCACAACGGGAGAACTTGATGGTTGCATAATAGTTACATTTACCGTACCTACTGGAAATATAAAATCATTACATCCATCATCTTTTAATTCTTGAGTGCCATCTTCATTTCTGAATACAATTCCTAATTGAGTTGCAGCATCTGCTTGCGGTTGAGTAATAGCATAATAGTTTTGAGGTGTAATCGTAATACTATATAGTCCACCACCTTCATTTGTCATTTGACCAACACCATCATCTTGTCCCCAATTACCTATAACATTAAAACCAAAAGCGTCTGCATTATCACCAATTCCGGAGTGCATATATACTTTGTTTGGATTAGTAAATCCATTACAGTTTGTGTCTGTGGTGTTGTTAATATCAAGTGTAATGGTTACAGGTTGATCAACCTCAATTGCACCAACATTTAATGATACCTGTGCGTTTATATTAAAAGATATTAATAATAATAAGAGTAAAACTTTTTTCATACCTAGTATTTTAAAAAAGGCTATGTTGTAAAAACATCATAGCCTTTTGTATTATTTATTATTAAAGCTAAATTGTGGATTAGTCTAAAGTAATCTCTAGTGTATTTGTATTTATGGTTAAAAAATAGGTACCAGATGTCCCAATAAACTTGAAGTTAAAATCACCATCATCAGGATTATCATTCTGTATAAAATCACTATCAATTGCATATCCTGCATCTACGTAATAAGGATAGTTTCTTCCAGTAGCCCAATCACCACTTACGGTAAAGAATCTGAAGTTAGCATCACCCTCAGAAGTGAATTCAACATTCCCAGACCAAACACCATCACTAGTACATGCAAGTTCAACAGGAGTTGCCCAATCCCATCCGGCAGTTGGTAAACCAGCACCAACAGCATAAAGGATATCAAATTCACAATCACCACCTTCTTCAACATCTGTTTGTTCTTGAAGTTCAACATTCAATGCTTGAACAGCAGATAATGTTGGTAAACCTTCATCACCTACTACAGCCATTAATCTGAAATAAACAGATCCAATATTAGATGCTTCCGTTGCTGGATTATTATCTAATCCTGCCGCTTCTGCTAGGTCAATCATTTGACCTATGGTTACAGGCATTTCATTCCCAGTAGTGTTTCCTAAATTGTATAAAGCATCACCAGAGAGGTAATCGCTAAAATCTTCTAAAGTAGCAGCTTGTAAACTATATGTTATGTTAGTTTCAACACCAAAGTCTGCGTTGTTCCAAGTAAAACGTTCAGCTAGATTGCCACTCACAGAAGAGTTTAAAACATAGTTGCTTAAGAATGTTGTACTAAATACTAAGTCTGTTGCTTCCGTTGCTACAAACTCTAAATCGTCGTCTTCTTGACAAGCTGTGAAAGCAAATACAGCTATAAACGTTAATACTAAAAATTTTAAATTTTTCATCATGTTATTATTTATTAAAATCCTGGGTTTTGTGTTAAATTAGGGTTTGCTTGTAAAGCAGTTGCTGGTATTGGAAATAGTTTATACGCATCTGGAATTGAGCTTCCATTTGCAGTTCCACCTTTCCAAGGCCAGTTGTAATTTCCGCCAGTAAATCTGTTGAAACGAATTAAATCTGATCTTCTGTGACCTTCTAGGTTTAATTCTCTTCCGCGTTCATCTATAATGAAATCTTCAGTTAAATCTCCCATAGAAATTAAATCAGCATTTGATCTGTCCCTAACATCATTTACATATCCAAGAGCATCACTCATAGATGTTCCTTCTGCTCCATTAATGGCAAGTTCAGCGTACATTAGATAAACATCTGCAAATCTGTAAAAAGGAAAATCTGTACCAGAAAAAGCTACTGGATTACCTGAACCATCTGAAGATGTATTTCTAAATTTAGTAGCTGGATATCCGTTAGTCCATTCTCTGTAATCAGTCATTTCATAACTGTGGCCGCTTGTCCAAAATAAACTAGCTCTTACGTCGTTAGATGCTGCTAAATCTGTTTCATTAGCACCGAATAAACCATACCAAGCAGACGTTGCCCTGTGGCCAGTCCAACCTTCAGTTGCTCCAAACTGAGCCAGAGGCATCGTGTCAGAACTTAAATTTCCGTTTACAATATATGTTGTATTACCAAAACTTTGACTAGTAAGTGATTCTGCTAATAACGGAAAGATAATTTCTGAAGATCCTTCGTTATCAGAAGAAAATAATCTAATAAAGTTAGGTTCTAAAGCATATCCACCTTCATTAATAATTTTATTAACATAAACTGCAGCTTTATCCATTTCTGCAACACCAGTATAAACTTCGGCATTCATGTATAATTTAGCTAATAACATGTCTACAACATATCTATTTGCTCTACCATAGCTAGACGTTGTAGATATAATAGGTTCGATTGCTAATAATTCTGATTCTACGTAATCAAATAACTGCTGACGTGTTGCTTCTGGAAGTGCTTCAGACTGACCAAAGTTTTCTTCAGTAGCGAGTACTCCTTTACCAAATACATCTATAAGGTTGTAATAAGCTAAAGCTCTTAAAAATCGTGTTTCAGCAACAATGTTTTCTTCATCTGGAAAATCTGCAATTTCTAAAATCTGTAAGAAGTTATTACATTGTGGAATGGTGTAATAAGCTCTGTCATAAAATAATCTGAAGAACTTATTGTTCCTATCCCAATTAGATGTTGTTGTTAATTGGTCTAAACCATCATCTCCCCAACGGTTTTTCATGGCATCACTTGTGAAGTCTTGTAAGTTAATGATAGCTCTCAAAAACGCTCCTTCACCAGCATCTGGACTTACAATATCAGAACTTCCTGGACCACTAGGTCCCGTTAATGCAAACGAAGCATATAGTCTAGAAACTAAACCTTCAACCGCATTAGGGTCTGAAGCTAAAAGCTCCTCTAAAGTAAGCTCAGTAATAGGAGCTGTATTTAGGTCATCAGTACAGGAATTAATACCTAGTGCTGAAATACATAATAGTAAAATTAAAACTGTTTTTTTCATAGTTGTTTTTTTAAAAATCTAAGTTAATTCCTAAAGTATAAACAGTAGGTCTTGGATAGAAATTACGATCAATTCCTCCAAAGTTTTCAGGGTCTTGCCCTGAATAATCAGTTATAAGAAAAGGATTTGTTACGGCTGCGTAAAACCTAACAGTTCCCTTTTTTATCATATTATCAAATCTATGTCCTAATGCAATATTATCACATCTTAAGAACGAAGCATCTTCTAAGTAGTGATCAGAAAACTGACCATTACCATTCACTACACCTACATCTCCAAAAACTGGATTTGCTGAGCCATCATAAAAGTTAAGTACATTAGTAAGACTATTTTGGCTATTAGCGATTGCACTATCTGTGAATCCATAATTCAATTGAGCAAAGTTATAGACGTTACCTCCAATTTGCCCTCTAAAACTAGTGCTTAAATCCCAGTTCTTATAATCGAAATTTAAACTGAAACCATATGTCCAGTTTGGTGTGATTTGAGCATAATAACGATCATCATCAGTAATTTGATTGTCACCATTAAGGTCAACAAAGGCATTTGGAATAGGATTGCCATTAGCGTCATAAACTTGTTTGAAAACAAAAGCACTTCCTGCTTGTTCTCCTACTGCATGACGTAATAAACTAGAACCAGTTCCTCTTAGACCTCCACCTGCATTAATATCAGTTAAACCATTTAAATCAGTTACTTCTGTTTTATTATATGAGATGTTTGCACCAATATTGAATCTGAAATTATCATTTCTAATTGGGTCTATATTTAAGTTTAATTCAAAACCTTCACTTTCAGTTTCACCTACGTTATCAATAAATGCATTAGTAAGTGCTTGTCCTGGAGGCACAGGTGTTTGTGCTAATAAATCTGTTGTGTTTCTTTTGTATATATCAAAAGATCCAGAAACAATTCTATTTTCAAAAAGCGTAAAGTCAAGTCCTAAGTTATAGGTTGTTGTTTTCTCCCAAGTTAAGTTAGGATTAAAAGGTTGTGCTGAATATAAAGAGGAATTAGGGAAATATTGACTATTTGCATCTCCAGCTAAGAATAATGGAATCGATGGATAAAAACCAACGGTGCCTGTAATATCTTGTTGTCCAGTTTCACCCCATCCTAAACGTAACTTTAATGAATTTATGAATTTAGAGTTTTCTAAAAATGACTCCTCATTAATCTGCCATGCCAAAGCCGCAGATGGGAAATAACCCCAACGATTATCTTCTGTAAATAGTGAAGATCCATCAGCTCTAAATGAAACAGTAAATAAATATCTTTCTAAGATGCTAACATTAGCTCTAGCGAAATACGATTGTAAGTTTAATACATTATAATATCTATTATTTGGATTTGCTGGGTTAATAGCATCTTCCCTTACACCTGAATCTTGATTGTATTGAAAACGATCTTGATTGCCATCGTTCTTGAAATTTTGGTATGAATAACCAGCTTGAACATCATATTTGTCAACAAAACCTTCATCTATATTTTTAGAATACTGTAAGTAGGCATCTAAAGTGGTATTTGTAATATGCTGACGTTCTCTATAGTTTACTCCCGGATTAAATAAATAGTTTGAGTTAATGTCACTGTTGTTGGCATCAAATCTATAAGTTTCAAAAGAATTCTCACTAAAACTTTCCTCAATTTTTGCTTGAGAAGCATCTAAGCCTAAATTCACTACAGCTTTCAATTCTGGAAGAAATGGCATTTTGTAATCAAATTCAACATTACCTAAAAAACGAAATACTTTTTCTGGACGATCACGTTGCTCTAATCTTGCTACCGGATTTGATTGAACTATTCTACGGAAAGTGTTATTGTCATCAAAAGTAGTTAAATAGTATCCCCCAAATCTATTACCTGGTGAATTGTCATATACAGGTTTTGTAGGATCAAATTGAGCAGCTTCTCCAATTGCTCCACCTGCATCTATAGCATTCTTTTCAGCAAAGATTGCTTTAGCATTAAAATCTATTTTAAGATTGTCATCCAATAATGTTGGAGTTAATTTTAAAGAAGCAGAGATTCTTTCGTAATCATCATTTTTAACTACACCTTCTGCATTTGTATAACCTATAGAAGCTCTAAAGGGGATTTTTTCAAATAAGTTAGCTCTTGCACTAAAGTTAGAATTTGATGTAAAAGCTGTTCTTACAATAGCATCATTCCAATCAGTATCATAGATTGCTCTTCCATTTATAATTTGAGCAATTGGTTCGTTTGTTACAACAGAGCCTAGAGGAACACCTAATTGGTCAGCACGAGTTGGATGGAATTCTTGAATAAATCTAACATATTCATTTCCATTCATAAAGTCTAAGCCATCACCCACTTTACTTACTGATATATCAGAAGAAAAGTTGAATTTAACTTCTCCAGAAGTACCTTTTTTAGTGGTAATGATGATAACACCATTGGAAGCTCTAGATCCATATATTGCTGTTGCAGAGGCATCTTTCAATATAGAAAAACTTTCAATATCATTTGGATTTACTAAGTTTAATGGGTTTGAAACTCCTGCAGGATTATCGTTCCCAATTGGAACACCATCAATTACAATTAATGGATTGTTTTGTGCGTTAAGAGACGAGCCACCACGAATTCTAATGTTTGGTGCTGAATCAGGCGATCCACCGGAGTTCGTTATTCTTACACCTGCAGCTTTACCATTTAATAATTGGTCTGTAGATACAATTGCTCCTTGGTTAAAGTCTTTTGAAGAAACTACGTCAACAGATCCTGTAGCATCTTCTTTTTTTACAGATCCATATCCAATAATTACAATTTCATCAAGTTGAGCAGTATCTTCTAATAAAGATACATCTAATGGAGATTGACCTGAGTAAGTGATTTCCTGAGTAATATACCCTAAGTACGAGAATACTAGGATATCTCCTTGATTAACTTTGATGCTGTAAAGACCATCAAAGTCTGTTGAAGCTCCAGTTGTTGTACCCTTGACTAGGATATTGACACCTGGCAGGGGAGATGCATCAGCTTGGTCTATTACCGTTCCTGTTACCGTGGTTTGTGCCAATAAGGACATAGGTAACAAAAAAGCGAGTAATAGCAAGCTATTTAAAAATGTTTTCATACACTATTTTTAAGTTAATTTCAGTTAGTTTGTTGTTTATATTTTCACTTCTACGTTAAAATTATGTAAAATTTGAGTAAATACTGAATTATCAGATTGTATTTACCTAGCGAAAACGTTTTCGTGTTAAGAACTTTTTTTAAATTAACAGAAATCAATAATAAATGACCTATAATTATAGATTTTACAATAAAATAATATCTTTATTGCCATATTAAGAAATATAGGAGCAAACTTTTTTCTTTAAAAATAAGAAAAAATACCCAAAAAGTCAACTCTAATCTTATTCTAAAATTTGATGGTTTTTACAACATTGAATCTTGGTTATATCCCTTTAACATGAGAAGAAAAGTAACGCTAAAACAAATCGCTAAAGAATTAGATGTCTCTATATCTACAGTTTCCAAAGCGCTTAGAAACAGTATTGAAATTAGTGAAGATACAAGACAAAAAGTACAGGCGTTCGCTAAACTATATAACTATAGACCGAATAATATTGCATTAAGTCTTAAAAACAGAAAAACGAAAACTATTGGTATTATTATACCCGAAATTGTTCATCATTTCTTTTCAAAGGTAATTACAGGTATAGAACTGGTGGCAAATAAGCGTGGATATAATGTTATTGTTGGGCTATCAAATGAGTCATTCGATAAAGAGGTGATTAACATGCAAATGTTAGCAAATGGCAGTATAGATGGTTTTATTTTGTCTATTGCCAAAGAAACTTTGCAACAACAAGATTACCATCATTTTACAGAAACTATTAATCAAGGCATGCCAATCGTTATGTTTGATCGCGTTGTTAATGAAATACCTTGTGATAAAGTAATTGTAGATGATATTAATGGTGCAAAAAAAGCGGTAGAAAAATTAATATCGACTGGTTGTAAAAACATAGCGATTATTACAACTAAAGACTATGTGAGCGTTGGGAAACTTAGAACGCAAGGATATTTAGAAGCTCTAGAAGATCATAAAATCCACCCTAAATCCTCTTTGATTTTAAAAATTGAAGATAAACTACTTTCAGATGATCATTTGGATATCCTAGAGAAGGAAATCGAACAATTGTTTAAATCAAACAAATCAATTGACGGTGTTTTTGCTGTTAATGAACTGTATGCAGTAACAGCAATTAAAGTAGCAAGGAAACTCGGATTAGAGATCCCGAAATCTCTTCAAGTAGTTAGTTTTACTGATGGTGTGCTTTCTAAGCACTCAACTCCTAGTTTAACTACAGTGAGTCAACATGGACAACAAATTGGAGAAAAAGCTGCTGATTTATTAATCAATAGATTAGAATTAGAAGAAACTGATGAAGAGGAAGAAGAAATCTACGAAACGGTTATTATTGAGACTGATTTGATCGAAAGAGAATCAACCAAATAATAGATTTAATATTGAATATTTAAAAACTTTACTATATTTACAACCAAATCAAAACTTATATTTTCACTTCTACATTTAAGTTTTGATAAGTTTTATCGCTTGTCAATAGTATTAATTTAAACATACTATTATGAAAAAGCGCGCCCTTAGTTTTTGGGAAATCTGGAACATGAGTTTTGGTTTCTTGGGAATACAATTCGGTTTTGCATTACAAGGAGGCTTTATGTCTCGAATATTTCAAACACTCGGAGCAGATGAACACTCTATTCCATTACTTTGGATTGCTGCACCTTTAACAGGTTTGCTTGTACAGCCTATTATTGGCTATATGAGTGACCGAACTTGGCATTCTAGATTAGGACGACGACGACCTTATTTTTTAATAGGAGCAATCTTGAGTTCGATAGCTCTATTTTTTGTTCCCTATTCTCCTGCACTATGGATTGCCGCAGGTTTCCTTTGGATCTTAGACGCGTCCATCAATATTTCTATGGAACCATTTAGGGCTTTGGTAGCAGATAAGCTTACTGAGTCTCAGAGAACATATGGTTTTGTGGTTCAAACATTAATTATAGGTATTGGTACATGGATCGCAAGTAATTTGCCTTGGATGGTATCTGAAATGGGAATTAGTGATTCTGCTGCTTCTGGAGTAATACCAGATTCGGTAAAAGTTGCTTTTGCTATTGGCGCATTTGTCTTTTTGATCAGTATTTTATATACCATTTTTACTACTTCGGAATACCCGCCAGAGGATATGGAAGAGTTTAAAAGAGAAAAAGCTAAGAAAAATCAATTCATTCCAGACATATTAAATAATATTGGAAATATGCCTCTCACGATGAAGAAATTGGGTGTTATTCAATTTTTCTCATGGTTTGCATTTTTCACAATGTGGAGTTTGGCTAATCCAGCATTAACAGAACATGTGTTTAATACACCTGCTCCAGTTCAATCAATTTATGATATGACTAATGTGGTTCAAGCTGAAGCGTTTGATGTGGCTAATACAGCATTTCAAAAATCTTCAAATTTGGTAGGTTCAGCAATGGGAGTTTACGGGTTGTCATCAATGGTTTTTGCGCTATTACTTGTATTGTATACTTCGAAAAGAAATGTCAATAGAAAGTATGTACACATGTTTTCATTAATGCTTGGAGGCCTTGGTTTCATACTGATGTATTTTGCTACTCCTGAAAATCTAAAATGGTGTTTTGTGCTTATTGGTTTTTCTTGGGGAAGTATACTTTCTATGCCTTATGCAATGTTGTCTAGTTCTGTAGATCCAAATAAAATGGGAATGTTTATGGGAATCTTCAATATGTTCATTGTAATTCCTCAAATTATTGCAGCGCTTGGAGGTATTAATTTTGTTTCTAGTCTTTTGGGTGAAGAATCTATTAATGCTATGACTGTAGCAGGAATTAGTTTAATAATAGCAGGACTTTGTAATTTACTAATTACAAATAAAAATGCAATTTCTTATCAACCCGAATTATCTGAAAATAATGCATAAAAAAGGATTCATATTTGACTTAGATGGAGTTATCGTTGATACTGCTAAGTATCACTTTTTAGCCTGGAAGAGACTAGCCAATAGCATTGGTATAGATTTTTCCGAAGTTCAAAATGAACAACTTAAAGGTGTAAGCCGAGTTCGTTCATTGGAGAAAATTTTAGAATGGGGAAATAAAACCCTCTCAGATGAAGATTTTACAAATCTTATGTCTAAAAAAAATGAAAACTATTTAAGTTATATAAGTAAAATGGATGCTTCGGAAATACTTCCAGATGTAACAAAAGTTTTAGACTTTCTTATTAATAGTAAACAAGGTATCGCGTTGGGTTCTGCAAGTAAAAATGCAACGCCAATTTTAAAAAAGGTTCACCTTTTAGAGAAATTTGATGCTATTGTTGATGGAAATGATGTGTCGAAAGCTAAGCCAGATCCAGAAGTGTTTTTAATAGGAGCAAAGCTTCTAGAAATGAATCCCGAAGACTGTATCGTTTTTGAAGATTCAGTTGCTGGAGTTCAGGCTGCAAATATTGCCAATATGATATCAATAGGTATTGGTGAAAAATCAGTATTACATGAAGCTGATTTTATTTTTAAAGATTTCACTGAAATGTCTCAAGAATTTATAGAGCAAATTATTTCAGGACAAATAAATAAACAACAATAAGTGATTCATCAATCAACAACTGATTCATAATGAATAATAATTATATACAACCAGATAACTGGTCAATCATAGAAGAGGGTTTCGATCCAAAACATGTAAAGTCCTCAGAAAGCTTAATGAGTTTAGGAAATGGAGCAATGGGACAACGTGCTAATTTTGAAGAGCATTACTCAGGTGAAACATTTCAAGGAAGTTATGTGGCAGGAGTGTACTATCCAGATAAAACCAGAGTAGGTTGGTGGAAAAACGGATATCCAGAATATTTTGCAAAAGTATTAAATGCTCCAAATTGGATTGGAATTAACGTTTCAATAAATGGAGAAATATTAGACTTAGCTAAATGTAATAAAGTAGAAAACTTCAGAAGAGAACTCAACATGAAAGAAGGTTGGCTGTCTAGAAGTTTTATTGCCACGCTTCAAAATTTTATCGAAGTCAAAGTGGAGACCAAACGTTTTTTAAGTTTAGACCTCGATGAGATTGGTGCTATAGAATACAATGTAACACCTTTAAATAATGATACTCAAATTGATTTTTCTCCTTATTTAGATAATGAGATTACCAATGAAGATTCAAATTGGGATGATAAATTTTGGAATGTACTTAGTGTAAATCATGAGCATGAGCAGGCATTTATCGTCTCTAAAACAATGAAAACACATTTTTATGTGTGTACATCCATGCAAACTCAAGTGTCATTAAATGGAACTGTTTTAAAACAAGACAAAACAGTTAATGATTCTATAGATAAAATTTCGTTTACCTATCAAAATCATGTAAAAAAAGGAGATACTATCACACTAACAAAATTTGGTGGTTATATTTCAGATAGAAACCATGACAAAAATGAGTTGGTTTCGGAAGCTAAGAAAACATTAAATAAAGTTTCAGAACTTGGTTTTGATGCTTTATTAGACAAGCAAAAACAAGCTTGGGCAAAAATTTGGGATATGGCAGATATCACAATTGAAGGTGATGTCGCTGCTCAACAAGGGATACGCTTTAATATCTTTCACTTAAACCAAACTTATCTTGGTACTGATGCTAGATTGAATATTGGTCCGAAAGGATTCACAGGTGAGAAATATGGAGGAAGTACCTATTGGGATACCGAAGCGTATTGCATACCTTTTTATATGGCAACAAAAGATCAGAATGTTGCAAAAAGCCTTTTGGAATATAGATTTCACCACCTAGAAAAAGCAATTGAAAATGCAGAGAAATTAGGTTTTTCAAATGGAGCAGCTTTGTATCCAATGGTAACAATGAATGGTGAGGAATGTCATAATGAATGGGAAATTACATTTGAAGAAATTCATCGTAATGGAGCTATAGCATTTGCTATTTATAATTACCATCGTTATACAGGAGATTACAGTTATATTCCACAAAAAGGACTAGAAGTTTTAATTGGTATTGCGAGATTTTGGCATCAACGTGCTAATTATTCTATAGCAAAAAAACAATATGTAATTCTTGGTGTTACTGGTCCGAACGAATATGAAAATAATGTGAACAATAACTGGTATACAAATTACATCGCAAAATGGTGTATTGATTATGCCTTAGAGAACATTGAGAAAATTGAAAAGGAGTATAGTTCTGATTATATAAGAATTATGAATAAAGCTAAATTATCTAAAGCAGAATTGTCACAATGGAAAGACGTTGCAGATAAAATGTATTTTCCTTTTGATGACGAGCAAAATATTTATTTACAGCAAGATGGTTTCTTAGATAAAGAATTGATTTCAGTTTCTGATTTACCAAAATCACAGCGACCAATCAACCAAAAATGGTCTTGGGATCGCATTTTACGTTCGCCTTATATTAAGCAAGCAGATATATTGCAAGGATTCTACTTCTTTGAGGATCATTTTTCTACGGAAGAATTAGAACGTCATTTCGATTTTTATGAACCGTTTACAGTTCATGAAAGTTCATTGTCACCTTGTGTACATAGTATTCAAGCAGCGAAACTAGATCGAATGGAACAAGCTTACGAGTTTTATTTACGTACGTCTCGTCTTGACTTAGATGATTATAATCATGAAGTTGAAGAAGGTTTACACATTACTTCTATGGCAGGAACATGGATGAGTATCGTTGAAGGATTTGGAGGAATGCGTGTTGTAAATGATAAACTATCATTCGAACCTAAAATCCCAGAACAATGGGAAGGGTTTTCATTTAAAGTGAATTTCAGAAACCAAATCATAAAAGTAAATGCTAGTAAAGATCAGACGCATTTTGAACTTGAAGGTGATCAAGATTTAGAAATTTTAGTTAATGGTAAAACAATAGCTATTAGTCCATATAATTTGGTAACCGTATAAATATAGAACACACTTAAACTAGTTATTATGAATAAACTTATCTATTTATGTTTCTCATGTCTTGTCGTTTTAAGTGTGTCTTGTAAAGAGAATACTTCAGAAAATTCTAGTATTGAAAAACAACAATCTGAATTCATAAATCAAAGTAATATTGAGCGTATTGAACCACCAAATTGGTGGACAGGTTTTCAAAATGATAAACTTCAGCTTTTAGTAAAACATAATAACATTGGAGACTATACACCTAGTATTTCATACCATGGTATTTCAATTGAGAACGTTAGTAAAGGCGATAATAGTAACAACTACTTATTTATTGATTTAAAAATTTCTGAAAGTGCCTCAGTTGGTAAATTCAATATTTTTTTCAAAAGTGATAGTGGAGAGGAATTAATTGATGTTTATGAATTAAAAGAACGGCTAAAGCCAGCTGAAGATTATGTTGGTTTTAATAGTACAGATGCACTGTATCTTATCACTCCAGATCGTTTTGCAAATGCAAATACTAATAATGATTCACCTTTAGCAATAGAAGGTCAACCAGAATTACTAGAACGTACAATTGATAGAACTAATAATTACGCTCGTCATGGAGGCGATATTGAAGGCATAACTCTGCATCTTGATTATATTCATGACCTTGGCTTTACTGCAGTTTGGCCACAGCCAATGCTAACAAACAATATGAAGGAAGGATCGTATCATGGTTATGCTATTACAGATTTGTATCAAATAGATCCTCGTTTTGGAACTTTAAAAGAGTATCAAAACTTATCTCTAAAGTTAAAAGAAAAAGGGATGAAACTTGTGATGGATCAAGTAGCTAATCACTGCGGATTAGAACACTGGTGGATGAAAGATTTACCCTTTAAAAATTGGGTAAACCTTCAAGATAACTATGAAAAAAATATTGATAATTGGGATTGGACGACGACTATAAATTCTAATCATAGACGTACGACGAATCAGGATACTTATGCTTCAAAATATGATAGCGATGGTAATTCTCAAGGATGGTTTGTGGCTTCAATGCCAGATTTAAATCAGAGGAATACTTTTATGGCTATGTATATTATACAAAATAGCATTTGGTGGATTGAGACTGCTCAATTAAATGGAATCCGTCAAGATACTTATCCATATCCTGATAAAGATTTTATGAGTGATTGGGCTGGAGCAATAATGACCGAATATCCTAATTTCAGTATCGTTGGCGAAGAATGGAGTTATAATCCATTACTTATTGGGTATTGGCAAGATGGTGCTAATAACAAAGACGGCTACGATTCTAATTTAAAATCAACAATGGATTTTGCGATGCAGGTTAAAGTTGCTGAAGCCCTTAATGAAGATGAATCTTGGGATAAAGGATTGGTTAAAATATACGAAGGATTGGCAAATGATTTCCATTATGCTAGTCCGAAAGATATCATGGTATTTCCAGACAATCATGATATGAGTCGCATTTTCACACAATTAAAAGGTGATATTTCAAACACAAAAATGGCTTTAGCGACCTATGCGACTATGCCTAGGATTTTACAGATGTATTATGGTACAGAAATCTTGATGAACGATTTTGAAAAACCTGGTGACCATGGATTGATTCGAACAGATTATCCAGGGGGTTGGCAAGGAGATACTAAAAGTGCATTTACAGGAGAAGGTTTATCTACTGATGAAAAAGACATGCAGTCTTTTATGAGTAAACTGCTTAATTACCGAAAAAACAGTAAAGCCATTCACGAAGGGAAAACCATTCATTTTGCACCATTTAATGGTACCTATGTATTAGCACGTTCTTTCGAAGATGAAATGGTAGTGCTCATACTAAATAAAAACGATAAGCCTATAACTCTTGATTTAGAGCGCTATACTGAAATAGATTTAGATGGTAAGACACTAAAAAATGTTATTTCTGGAGAAACTATTATTTGGAATAATACATTAGAATTAAACACTAAAGGAGTTACTCTTTTGTCCACTAAACAATAATTAATGAAAGTATTTACGTTCATATTAAGTTTTCTTTTTGGGTTCAACCTTATGGCACAGGTCACAATTGTGGTCGATGAATTGCCTGATGAAACGCCAAAAGATGCTTCTATCTATATTTCTGGTAGTTTTGAAGATTGGACTGGAGGACAAGATCAATACAAACTCGAACAAAAGGATGGGACATACCAAATTACCTTTCCAATATCTGAAAACTTGCTGTTTAAATTCACTCAAGGAACATGGCAATCTGCAGAGTGTAATAATAATGGAGAAGCTATTGATAATCGTAATTATGTATTTGACAAAGCAAACGACACCTTACATGTGAAAATAGCTGGTTGGTCAAATTCTTTTGATATTGAAAAAGCATCTACAGCATCTAATAATGTGTCCTTCATTTCCGAAAATTTTGAAATGCCAGAGCTAAATCGAAACCGTCGTATTTGGTTGTATTTGCCACCAGATTATCACTCGTCTAACAAATCTTATCCAGTAGTTTATATGCATGATGGTCAAAATCTGTTTGACAATAAGACTTCGTATTCGGGTGAGTGGAGAGCTGATGAAACGATGAATAGATTGTTTAGAGATAAAAATCTAAAGCTAATTATTGTTGGTATCGATAATGGAGGCGACAAACGATTAGATGAATATTCACCATGGATTAACGATAAATATGGCGGAGGTGAAGGAAAAGCATATGTTGAGTTTATTACTAATACACTAAAACCGTACATAGACCATAATTATAATACCTTAACAGATAAAGCTAATACAGCCATTGTTGGTAGCTCGATGGGAGGATTAATATCGCATTATGCAGCATTAGAATACCCAAATGTCTTCGGGAAAGGTGCTGTGTTCTCACCATCATTTTGGTTCGCTCCAGATGAGGTCTTTAAATTTTCTAAAGACAATGCTAAGAATAGTGATTCAAAATTGTATTTCCTTGCTGGTGGACAAGAAGGTATTAATGCTGGTTTTGAAGAAATAAACAACACAGAAAACGATTTGAATTTAATGGTGAGTTTGCTGAAAAGTGAAGGGTTTACTGCTAAAAATATTCAGTCTAAAGTAGTACCAGAAGGTGAACATAACGAAAAGTTTTGGAAAGAAGAGTTTGAAGAAGCCATACTATGGTTGTTTCCAGATGCTGTAAATAAACGTCAGTTCGTTTCTGCAAAACAAAATAATGCGCAATTAGAAGTTCAAGTTTCCGACGGAAGCTATACCATACAATTTTATTCGAAAGACATTGTCGAGACAACATTTATTCCTACTGGTGAAACTGTTTTAAATACATCACATGCAGTGATTTTGAGCCCTTCCAAAATAGAAACAAGTTTTAAAGACAATACTGAGGGACTTCATTTTTCTTCCGAAGGGATTTCAGTAAGTGTCCAGAAGCAACCCTTTAAAATTTCTTACGAATACAATGGGAAACCAATCATTTCAGAAAGAAATGGCTATCAAAAAAATGATGAATTTGAAACCATTCAATTTAACCTAACGAAAGACGAAACCTTATATGGAGGAGGAGCAAGAGCTCTAGGAATGAACCGTCGTGGAAACCGTTTGAGGTTGTACAATAGAGCTCATTATGGTTACGAAACCGAGTCAAAGCTTATGAATTTCACAATGCCCATTGTAATGTCATCAAACAAATACATGTTGCATTTTGATAATGCACCAATCGGTTTTTTAGACTTAGATAGTAGAGGAGATAATACGGTCACTTACGAAACCATTTCGGGTCGTAAAACATATCAAATTATTGTTGGAGATACATGGTATGATATCATTGATAATTATACCGATTTAACAGGGAAACAATCTATGCTTCCACGTTGGGCTATGGGTAATTTTTCAAGCCGATTTGGTTATCATTCACAAGAAGAAGTCGAAATGACCATTGCTAAGTTTAAAGAAGAAGAAATTCCTGTTGATGCCATTATATTAGATTTATACTGGTTTGGTAAAGAACTCAAAGGAACCATGGGAAATCTAGAAGTTTTTAGAGATTCCTTTCCAGATTTTGAAGGTATGGTAAAACGGTTAAATGATAAAGGTGTGAAAACAATTACTATTACCGAACCTTTCATTTTAACCACGTCCAAAAAATGGGATGAAGCAGTTGAGAAAGATGTATTAGCAAAAGATTCTATTGGCAATCCTGCTAGGTATGATTTTTACTTTGGTAATACTGGAATTGTAGACATTTACAAACCAGAAGCAGAACAATGGTTTTGGAACATTTATAAGGATTTAGCCAATATGGGAGTTGCCGGAATTTGGGGAGACTTAGGTGAACCAGAAGTGCATCCAAATTGGGTACAACACCATACAGGAAGTGCCGATGAGGTTCATAATATTTATGGACATGATTGGGCAAGACTTATTCATGAAGGTTATAAACGAGATTTCCCAGACATAAGACCATTTATTTTAATGCGAGCGGGTTATTCAGGTTCTCAGCGGTATGGCATGGTTCCATGGTCTGGTGACGTAAACCGAACTTGGGGAGGATTGCAATCACAACCCGAAATTGCACTTCAAATGGGAATGCAAGGTTTAGGATATATGCATAGTGATTTAGGCGGTTTTGCAGGAGCAAATCTTGATGATGAATTATACGTTAGATGGTTGCAATACGGCGTTTTTCAACCTATTTTTAGACCTCATGCACAAGAAGAAGTTGCTAGTGAACCTGTGTTTAGAAGTGATAAGGCAAAAGGCTTAGCAAAACAAGCAATTGAATTACGTTATAAATTATTGCCTTATAATTATAATTTAGTCTATGAGAATAACCGATTTGGTAAACCTTTAATGCGACCTCTATTCTTCGAGGATCCAAATAATGAAGATTTATTCAATTACTCAAAAACCTATTTATGGGGAAATAATATTCTGGTGTCACCTGTTTTAGAAGCTGGGAAAACTGAACAAGAAATGTATTTTCCAAAGGATAATGTTTGGTTTGATTTTTATACAGGACAAAAGATTACTGGTGGTCAAACTAAGACCGTTCAATTAAATGAAAGCTCAATTCCAACTTATGTGAGAGCTGGTTCTTTTATCCCGATGGCTAAACCCATGCAATCAACTTCAGAATATACAGATGACGATTTAGAGGTTCACTATTATTTTGATAAATCAGCTCCCGATAATGAAGAAGAATTCTATACAGATGAAGGAAATGTAACTGACGCCATACAAAAACAGGCCTACGAAATTTTAGAATTTGAATCCATACTAAAAGGAATAAATCTTCAATTTGAATTCGAATTTGAACATGAGTTTAAGCAAAGAATTGGTGATATAATTACTATAGTTTCTGGTGAGAAATCGATTGATTTGGTGGTTCACAATATTCAAAAAGAACCGAAATACATAAAAGTAAACGGAAAGCGAGTCACTACGAATTGGGATTCTAAATCAAAAAAGGCTGTAGTGTCTTTTGTTGTAAAACCATCTAAAAAAACAAAAATTAAAATAAAACTAAAAAGATAAAATAGAATGAAAAACTATGCATTAATAGCCTGTGTTTTGTTTGCATTTATTGCTTGTAAAACAGAAAAAAAAGAAGAAGCCGAAGTCGCTATAAAGGACACAAAAGTAATATTAGATCCAATTTCCTCTTCAGATTTGGAAACTGCTGTGATTTATGAAGCTAACATTCGCCAATATTCACCAGAAGGGACATTTAAAGAATTCATAAAAGATATTCCTCAATTAAAAGAACTAGGCGTTAAGGTGATATGGTTAATGCCAGTATTTCCAATTTCTAAAACAAAACGAAAAGCTACAGGAGGATCAGACAGCAAATTTGCATCAGAATTCCCAGAAGAAGAACAAGGGAAATATCTAGGTAGTTATTATGCTGTTACAGATTTCACTGAGATTAATCCAGAATTTGGTACAAAGGAAGATTTTAGAGAATTAATAGAAATGGCTCATAAAAATAGTATTTATGTCATTTTAGATTGGGTACCGAATCACACAGGTTGGGATCACGAATGGTTAAAAACAAACCCAGATTATTATACGCAAAATGAAAAGGGAGAGGTTGTTCATCCAGAAGGTACAGATTGGACAGATGTTGCTGATTTAAATTATGAGAATCAGGACATGCGCAAAGCAATGATTGATGATATGACATATTGGATTACTGAAGAAGGAGTCGACGGATTTAGATGCGATGTTGCAGGATCAGTACCAACAGATTTTTGGCAACAAGCCGTTCCTGAACTAAGAGGAAATAAAGACATCTTTATGCTGGCTGAAGCCTGGGAGCCAGAGTTGTTAGATGATAATTTATTTGACATGGCTTACGCATGGGATGGTCATCATTTATTGAATGGTTTAGCAAAAGGAGAGAAGACTTTGGCTGATTATGAAGCTTACATTCAAAAAATGAATAAAGATTATGCTTCTGACGATATCTTAATGAATTTTGTGACGAATCACGATGAAAATTCATGGAATGGATCTCTAAAAGAGCGAATGGGAGACGCTTCAGAATTAATGACGGCTTTAAGTTTTATGCTAAAAGGAATGCCGCTAATCTATTCTGGTCAAGAATACGATTTAAACCATAGATTAAAGTTTTTTGAGAAAGATTCATTCCCTAAAACAAAAGGAGATAGTTGGAAATTACTTCAAAAACTAGGGCAACTTAAAAACTTAAATTCAGCACTAAATGGTGGGAAAAACGCAGCTGCTTATGAGCGATTAGATTCTGAAAATAATATTTTAATGTTTGAACGTTCAAAGAATGGTGAAGCCATTTTGTTTGTTGGAAATTTTTCTGATGAAGGAAATAAAATATCTATTCCAGAAGGCAATTATTTGGATTATATGGTAAATAAAAAAATAGAGTTGAAAGGAGATGCTTTTGAAATTGGTCCTTGGGAGTATAAAATTTTAGTAAAATAACGTATGCAGAAGTTTCTAATTGTATTAATAATTGTTTTCACTGCTTTTTCCTGTAAAGAAAAGCATGCTGAAATTGTTGAACCTACAGAAAATGATATGCCTTTTGTTTGGGAAGGTGCTAATCTGTATTTCTTGTTAACAGATCGTTTCAATAATGGAGATACATCTAACGATGTTAATTTTGATAGAACAAAAAAGGCTGGAAAGTTAAGAGGTTTTAAAGGTGGCGATCTCAAAGGAATTACTCAAAAAGTGAAGGAAGGCTATTTTTCAGATTTAGGAATCAATGCTATTTGGATGACTCCTATTGTTGAACAAATTCATGGAGGAACTGATGAAGGTACAGGAGTGTCTTATGGCTTTCATGGGTATTGGACAAAAGATTGGACGAAAATTGATCCTAATTTTGGAACAAAAGAAGATTTACATGAGTTAGTGAAAGAAGCTCATGCAAAAGGTATTCGTATCGTTTTGGATGCAGTAATTAATCATATAGGACCAGTTACGGAAAAAGATCCAGTTTGGCCAGATGAATGGGTAAGAACTGATAAACAATGTACATATGATAATTATGAAAACACTGTCACTTGTACATTAGTCGCTAACCTTCCAGATATTAGAACAGAAAGTAACGAAAACGTAGAGTTACCTCCTCAACTTGTTGATAAATGGAAAGCGGAAGGACGTTATGAACAAGAAGTTGCCGAATTAGACGCATTTTTTGAACGTACAGACTATCCAAGAGCGCCACGCTTTTATATTATGAAATGGCTTACAGATTATATTACCGAATTTGGTATCGATGGCTACAGAGCAGATACTGTAAAACATATTGAAGAATATGTTTGGCAAGAATTTAAAACAGAGTGTGATTATGCATTTGATGAGTTTAAGAAGAATAATTCAGATAAAATTTTGGATAACAACAATTTTTATATTGTTGGTGAAGTCTATAATTATGGTGTGAGTACAGGTCAGATATTCGATTTTGGAGATAAAAAAGTGAATTATTTTGATCCTGAAGGTTTCCATAGCTTAATTAATTTTGAGTTTAAATGGAATTCTAAAGAGTTAGATTATGAGCCATTATTTAGTAAATATTATAATGTCTTGAATGGGGAATTAAAAGAATTTGGAACACTCAATTATTTAAGTTCACACGATGATGGAAGTCCGTTTGATGCCAATAGAGAAAAACCAATTGAAACTGCTAATAAACTATTATTATCTCCTGGTACATCACAAGTATATTATGGTGATGAATCTGCGAGATTACTCGTGGTTAATGGAGCAAATGGTGATGCCAATTTACGTTCGTTTATGAATTGGGATGCAATTGAGAATAAAGCTGAGACTAAACAAGTTTTAACTCATTGGCAAAAATTAGGCAAATTTAGAGCGAGTCATCCTTCCATTGGAGCAGGATTGCACCAAATGATTACACAACAACCTTATGTGTTTTATAGAAGTTTCACTAAAGATAATTATGAGGATTTAGTTGTCGTTGGTTTGAGCTTACAAAAAGGTAAAAAGACCTTAGATGTTTCAAAAGTTTTTGAAGATGGAACAATGCTTTATGATGCATATTCAAATCAAGATATTAAGGTAATTAAAGGAAAAGCTATGTTAGATTCACAATTCGACATAGTCTTACTAGAAAAAAAATAAAGTTAAACAATGAAAGCTATATTGATAGTCATATTTGCCCTTTTAATAGTGTCTTGCAACTCTTCCGAAGTAAAATCATTGGAGCTTAGTTCGCCAAACAATGCTATTAAAGTTGGTTTTAATCTTTCACAAAGTGGTAAGCCATATTATATGGTTACTAAAGAGGATAAGGTGATTATTGACACATCATATTTAGGATTTGAATTTAAAAATGCACCTGCATTTGATAAAAACTTCATTATTAAAAACTCTGAAATAAGAACCTTCAATGAAACTTGGCACTTGCCTTGGGGAGAACAATTAGATGTTATTAATAACTATAAAGAACTGAAAGTAGAACTTCAAGAAAAAGTATCTCCTGAACGATTTTTAAATATCGTTTTTAGAATTTATGATGATGGTGTTGGATTTAGATATGAATTTCCAGAACAAAGTAGATTAAAAGAAGTAGAGATTATTGAAGAGCAAACACAATTCAATTTAACTCAAGATTATAAAACATTTTGGATTCCAGGAGATTGGGATATTTATGAGCATTTATATACGACCTCAAGACTTTCGGAAATTGATGCTTTAAAATATGTTGGTCATGTCAATTTAGCTCAAACCTATATCCCTGAAAATGCTGTAAATACACCTGTAACCATGGTTGGAGACGATGGTCTGCATTTAAGTTTTCATGAAGCTGCATTAGTTGATTATTCTGGTATGACTTTGAAAGTAGATACCGAAAATCTAAATCTTAAAAGTCATCTTGTTGGTTCAGAAAATACAGATTATAAAGTCAAAAGAAGCCTGCCATTCAATACACCATGGAGAACAATCCAAATTACTGATAACGCTCCAGATTTAATAAATTCCAATCTCATTTTAAACCTCAATGAGCCTAATAAAATAGGAGATGTCTCTTGGTTTAAACCTATGAAGTATACTGGAGTTTGGTGGGAAATGCATTTAGGGAAATCATCTTGGGATTATGGAATGGAAATGGTGGGCGGTCATTGGACAGATACCGGAAAGGCGCATGGTAGACATGGAGCAACAACCGAAAATGTAAAACGTTTTATTGATTTTTCAGCCAAAAATAATATTGGTGGCGTTTTAGTTGAAGGTTGGAATACGGGTTGGGAACATTGGATTGGTTTTGAGGACAGAGAAGGTGTTTTTGATTTTGTAACAACGTATCCAGATTATGATATAGCTGAAGTGGTTCGTTATGGAAAAGAAAAAGGGGTAGACATAATCATGCATCATGAAACATCATCTGCAACAGATACTTATGAAATACAACAAGATGCTGCTTATGCATTAATGCAGAAATATAATATGCATGCAGTAAAATCTGGTTACGTTGGAAAGATATTGCCAAAAGGGGAATATCATCATGGGCAACATATGGTTAATAAATATAATAATGCAGCAATTAAAGCCGCTAAGTATAAAGTTGCTGTTAATGCACACGAACCTATAAAACCTACAGGATTACGAAGAACTTATCCGAATATAATTTCTAGAGAAGGTCTTCGTGGACAAGAATTTAATGCTTGGGCTGAAGATGGTGGGAACCCTCCAGAGCATTTACCAATTGTTGCATTTACTAGAATGTTAGCTGGACCTATAGACTACACACCAGGAATATTCAATATTAAATTTGATGAATTCAAAAAAAACAATCAAGTTAATACTACATTGGCTCAGCAACTTGCATTGTATGTTGTAATTTATAGTCCGATACAAATGGCAGCAGATTTAGTAGAACATTATGAAGCGAATCCTGAACCATTTCAATTTATAAAAGATGTTGGTGTAGATTGGGAAACGACTAAAGTTTTAAATGGTGAAGTGGGAGGCTATGTTACAATAGCTAGAAAAGAGCGTGAAACTGGTAATTGGTTTTTAGGTAGTATTACTGATGAAAATGGAAGAACATTTGATGTGAATTTTGATTTTTTAGATGATAACCAAGAATACATCGCTACGGTTTATAAAGACGGAAAAGAAGCACATTGGGACAAAAACCCTTTAGATATAAAAATTGAAATTTTAACTGTTAGTAACCGCTCCAAATTAACCTTAGAGCTTGCTGAAGGTGGTGGTGTCGCGATTAGTATAATTAAAAAGGATTGATTATGAAGAGATTTTTAATAGTAATAATTCTATTGAGCAGTTTATGCTCATTTGCTCAGGTAGGTATTGGAACGACAACACCACTTAGTACCTTGGATGTTAATGGTAATTTGTCTGTTAAACATGTTGTCCTAGTTGGTGGTGCTACTCCAACTCTTATTGACGATGGTGTATACATTTCTGTGAGTCCAGCGGCAAATGACCAAGATTTTCAATTGCCAAGTGCTAGTGCATTTCCGGGAAGAGTATACATCATAAGAAATGTTCAAGATACAATTAATGCAGACATTGTTTTGTCTCCTGCAGATGTACTTGCTGGAGTATTGTTTTTTGCAGGTGATAGTAGTACTGGATTTCCTGGCCCAGTAAATATGGATTCTGGTCTTGGTGGAGGTCATCGTAATAAAACACTAATTTTTATTAGTGATGGTTCTAATTGGACCTATGGTATCTTAGGATTTTAAACCACAAAAATTTATAAAGTTAAAAAACTGTTTTCTTGTAACATTTTCACCGTAAGAATGTCTAAATAATAGCGACCAAACTATTAATTTGTAACTTTGTATGTTCCAAAATGTTATTATGAAAGATATCAATGACAATCTAGAGTCACCTTTTAAGCTCTTAGTAAGTTTTAATAAACTATTGAAGCATTATGAGGCTTTGGCTGAAAATGACGACGAGTTTATTGCTGCTAAAGCAAGACGAGTTTTAAAGACTGCAGATGCTTTTCCAGTATTACGAGAAGGCTTTAGTGACATTTCTGTTCTGAAAGAACGCGAAAAAGAAATTGGAATTATTCTTCAAGATTCTTTTAGTCCTGTATTGTCTAAAAATGAAATTAAAACAGCATCTGTTCCTTTTCACAATCTTATTTTTAATTCTTCAGATCGTTTCAAAAGTATTATTCAAGAAGCTGGAGATGATTTTGAACTGAAAATTAAGAATATGCCAGAAGATGATAAGTACATTATTGCTTGTACTATTGTTCTAGCATTTTGTTATGGATTCGATATGAATTTCAAACGTCCTTTTTATTATGAAATTCCAGATGCAAAAGGAATTATGCAATTCTATAAAATCTTGTATAATGCCGATTTCACTGAAATTGTACCTACTGAAAATGCACCAAAAATCACTCAAAGTGATTTCGATGAACTTCTAGATAATTTTGAAAATATCGAATTATGGAAAGAGAAGTTCCCTAAAGATAGCTATACGTTTAAGGGGTTTGTGATTTCTAATATTTTTAATGTTACTGACGATCAGTCTATTTCAAATATTAAAACGGCTTTAATAGGTGAAGAGAAAAGACAGGATAAAGGGTTTATGGATGATTTTCATGAAATCTTTCGTTCTCTTTTAGGCTTAAAAAATATTAAAGTAGGGTTTTCAATTTACAATGAAGGAGAGGATAGATTCGAACGTGTTTATGGAGCTGAAATGAATAGCTTTTTGCTACATGATTTAGAATCTAACTCATGTTCAGGAACCTTATGTAGTATGTCATATAAAACCTTGCTCAAAGACAAGAGTTTCTATAGCATATCAGATGTCGACAAATATTATGAATTGTCTAAAGGTAAGGCACCTCAATATAAAACACTAAAAGAACAAAATATAAAAAGTGCGATTTTAGCGCCTATTGCTAATGAAAAAGGATTAATGGGAATTCTTGAAATTGTTTCAGAAGAACCAAAAGTCCTTAATAGCATTAATGCGAATAAGCTAAATGATGTGATGCCGTTTATTGTATCTGCTGTTGAGCGTTCTAAGAAAGAGGAAGAAAACTTAATTGAAGCCATTATTCAAACCGAATGTACTTCTATACACCCAAGTGTGCATTGGAAGTTTGAAAAAGAAGCGAAAAACTTTATTAAAGACCAGCTTAATGGTAAAGAACCAAGTTTTAATAAAATTGCCTTCGAAAATATTTATCCTTTATATGGTCAAATAGATATTAAAGGGTCTTCAGAAGCTAGAAATTCTGCAACCAGAGAAGATTTAACGATTCAGTTAAATTCTATAAAATCTATTGTGGAAAGTGCATTTCAAATAGAAAATTTGCCAATTTATGAGCAGTTCCTATATCAGATAAACAATTATTTAGAAGGATTAGAAGCCCATTTTCAGGTGGATAGTGAACAACAAATATCAGCATTTATAAAACATGATATTGACCCTGTTTTACAACATCTACAATCTATAGATTCTTTAAAAGGTCAATTAGATTCTTATTTTAATAGTATCGATGATAAAGTTGAGGTGCTATACCACCATAGAAGAAACTACGATGATACTATTGCGTTAATTAATAAAGAAATGGCTGCGCTTTTAGATAAAAAGCAAGTAGAAGCTCAAGCAATGTATCCTCATTATTTTGAACGCTTTAAAACTGATGGAGTTGAACATAACATGTACATTGGTGAGTCCATAACCAAAGATGATAGTTTCAATCCTATTTATTTATATAACTTAAGATTGTGGCAATTACAAGTAATGGTTGAAATGGAAAACACATTTTATTTAATGCAATCTGACTTTCCAGTAAAACTAGATGTTGCCTCAATGATTTTGGTGTTTAATCAACCACTATCAATAAGTTTTAGAATGGACGAAAAACAATTTGATGTTGATGGGACTTATAATGCCAGGTACGAAATTGTTAAAAAGCGAGTTGATAAAGCTTACATAAAAGGGACTACTGAAAGAGTTACTCAAAAAGGTAAAATAAGCATCGTATATTCTCAAAAACAAGATGAAATTGAATATATGAGATATATCAAATTCTTGCAATCTAAGAAATATTTAGATGATGATATGGAAATCGTTGAGTTACAAGATTTACAGGCTGTTACTGGATTGAAAGCGATAAGAGTAAGCGTGTTGTATCATAAAGAAAACAACGATAAAGAGTTTTACACGTACGATGATTTAATGAAAGAGATTAATATATAGAACTTATATTAAAACAAAACATTTGTTCCAGCAATTTGAAATGCTACAGCAAAGCAAATAACACTTACAATAATACCTACCATAAATACAGTATAGGTCGTACGAAGTAAGCCATATTTTCTGTTTAAAACTAATCCAAGAAAGTATAAATCTTTAGTAAGTGAGCTGTAAAGATAATCTCTGTCTTGCATCATTTTTGTCATTGCCCATTCAAATTCATCGAGTTTCATTTGGTGAAAATTTCCGAAGAATAAAAGATTTACTTTTTTATTGGCAACATCTTTTTTAGTGAATTTACCCTGAGTTACATTTGGTCGTGTAGCTAAAACGGATAATACAATTGAAGCAACTGTAAACAGTGCAAAAACAGCAGTTGGCCATACTAAATAGTAATTTGAAGGATTATCTAGTTTTGAGACTAAATTTGAAAGTACTAAAGAGATAATAATAGCATTGACAGATAATAAAATGTTAGCTTTTGTATCTGCAATATCACTCAGGGTAATATGGTTACGAAGTGCAACTCTAAACATGGTTTCAATACCTCGTTCAGGTAGATCTAATTTGTGTTTCTTAAATTTTAACTCATCCTTTTTTTGCTTTAACTTCTCTGTACTTTCTTTAATTTTATTTTGATCTAATAAAAGATTCGCTAAGTTTTTGCCTTTACGGTTTTCCCATTTTCCAGAAGCTAATGCCGAATAAAAAGTGTGGTTAGTTAAAAACGCAATATTTTCATTTAACCACTCAGATTTAGAAAGTTTTTTTTCTAATGTCAATTCCCATTCTTTTCGCAACAGTGAAGAATAATTTTCATAATTTTTACTAGAAACATGAGCGCAATCGGCATCTTTAATAAGTCCTTCTAAATTGTTTTTGGGTACATGTTTCATTTGAGTAGCCAAAATGATTTCTGAAACACTTTTTATAACCTCATCAGGAACGTTTTCCGATTTTAAAAAAGCTGTTGCAATTTTCACACTTTCTTTTTCATGACCATCAATGGTTTTTGTAAATCCAGTATCATGAAACCATGCTGCTAGTAATAATTGCTCCTTCTCGTTATCACTTAATTCTACCTCTTCAAGCAGTTCAGTTGCTTTGGCAACTACTCTTTGAGTATGAGCAATATTATGGTATACAAAAGTCGTGTCAAGATTTTCATTTAGATAATTTGTGACAAATTGCTCAGCTTTAGAAATAAGAGGACTCATAATAATGATTTTCAGTAAAAATACTAAACTTTAGTTAATGTAAAACATGCACTTTTATTTGTCGTAAATTTATAGAATGCTTTCATGGATATTGAACGGAATACAATTGTAAGTAATTAAACTCTATTTCGACTATTATTAAGTTGAAAGCATACTAATATTAACTAAAAAAAGAAAGGACCCATTTTATGCTTACTTGGAAAGAAGTGATCAACTTTTCCGTAAAAGGAAATCCTACTCCAGACAATCGAGTAGAAAAATCAGAAGCCGAATGGCAAGCTCAATTAACTCCAGAGCAATTTAGGATTACAAGACAAAAAGGGACAGAACGTGCACATAGTGGCGCTTTATGTAGCATTTATGATGAAGGGCAATACAACTGTATTTGTTGTAACACTCCTTTATTCGATTCTACTATTAAGTTTAGTTCTGGTTCTGGTTGGCCTAGTTTTACGCAGCCTATTAAAGAAAATGCAATTAAATACGAAAAGGATAATGCTTTTGGTATCATTCGCGTTGAAGTTATGTGTAATACTTGTGATGCGCACTTAGGACATGTTTTTCCTGATGGCCCAGAACCAAGTGGTTTGCGTTACTGTATCAATTCAGAATCTATGAAGCTCGAAAAGGAGGTGACTAATGACAACTAAAAATTTAAAAGTTGCCACTTTTGGTGGTGGTTGTTTTTGGTGTACAGAAGCCGTGTTTCAAGAGGTAAAAGGCGTTGAAAAGGTAGTTTCTGGATATTCTGGTGGAATTGTTCCTGGATCTCCGACATATCGTGAGATTTGTTCCGGATTAACAGGACATGCCGAAGTTATTCAAGTGACTTTTGATCCTGATATTATTTCATTTGAAGATGTAGTAGTCATTTTTATGACAACTCATGATCCGACAACCTTGAATCGCCAAGGTGCAGATCGTGGAACGCAATATCGATCAGTGATTTTTTATAATGATGAGGTTCAAAAGGAAATTTCAGAAGTAGTAGTTAAGGAACTACAACCATATTATGAAAATCCTATTGTTACTGAAATTTCACCTTTAGATATCTTTTATGAAGCTACAAAAGAGCATCAAGATTATTATAAAAATAATCAAAACAATGGCTACTGTAGTTTCGTGATTAATCCTAAATTAACAAAGCTTAGAAAGCTTCATGCTGATAAACTTAAGTAATTTTCTGAAACTTAAAGAGTCAAGAGATGACAAGAGCAATTAAACTTTATGGCGCCGAAAGGTGCCATAAAACTCAATACTATAAGAGGTTTTTTGAGCAAAGAAACCTTAATTATAAATTTCTTGATGTTGAAGAAAACTCAGATTCTGCTAATGAATTACGTAACTTATACAGCAATAGGAAACTGAACTTTCCGACCATCACCATAAACACTAAGAAATTAAGAAATCCATCTGAAAAAGAGCTTTTAAAATGGCTAGATAAATAAGAATGAAACTAAATTTAAAACAAACATTCACTGAAGAATTACCAGCAGATTCTGTTTTAGAGAATTCGAGAAGACAAGTAAAAGAAGCTTGTTTTTCGTTCGTAAACCCTAAGCAAACAAAGAATCCGGAAACACTGCATGTTTCAAAAGAAATGGCTACAGCTTTAGGTATTTCAGAAAGTGATTTATCTAGTGAATTATTTACTAAAGTATTCACTGGAAACGAACTTTTACCTAAGACTAGACCATATGCTATGTGTTATGGCGGACACCAATTTGGAAATTGGGCAGGACAATTAGGAGATGGAAGAGCTATTAATCTGTTCGATGTTGAGAATAATAATAAGCAATGGACAGTACAACTTAAAGGCGCAGGAGAAACGCCTTATTCAAGAAGTGCCGATGGTTTGGCTGTTCTTCGTTCGTCTATTCGAGAGTATTTGTGTAGTGAAGCCATGTTTCATTTAAATGTGCCAACAACTAGAGCATTGTCTTTAGCGATTTCAGGTGATGAGGTTTTAAGAGATATGCTTTACGATGGAAATTCTGCCAACGAAAAAGGAGCGATAGTTTCTCGTGTTTCACCATCGTTTTTGCGTTTTGGTAGTTACGAGATTTTTGCCGCTAGACAAGATCATAAGACATTAAAAACCTTAGTTGATTTTACCATAAAACATCATTTTTCACATTTAGGAGCACCTTCAAAAGAAAACTATATTAAGTTTTTTGCTGAAGTTTCAGAACGCACATTAGAAATGATTATTCATTGGCAACGTGTTGGTTTTGTACATGGCGTAATGAATACAGATAATATGTCTATCCTAGGTTTGACCATAGATTATGGACCTTACGGTTGGCTAGAAGGTTTCGATTTTGGATGGACGCCAAATACAACTGATATCCAACACAAGAGATACAGATATGGTAATCAACCAAATATCGGACTTTGGAACTTATACCAACTTGCTAATGCTTTATATCCATTAATTGAAGAAACGGAACCTTTAGAAACTATTTTGGATCGTTATAAAACTGATTTTGAATTGAAATCTTTGGAGATGATGAAATCAAAATTAGGTTTAGAAACTATTGATGATAAAGATCATTTGCTAATTGAGGCTTTAGAAAATGCTTTAATTCTAACCGAAACAGATATGACAATCTTCTTCAGGAATTTAAGTAATCATAAAAAGGGTGGCGCAAAACAAGGTGTAAATACTGTTAAAGATGCGTTTTACACACCGAATGAGGTTTCTGATAAGATTGCTCAACAATGGCAAGACTGGTTTGAACGCTATGATTTTAGACTAGAAAAAGAATCATTATCAGATAAAGACCGACAATCAAAAATGAAAACTGTAAACCCTAAATATGTCCTTCGGAATTATATGGCGCAATTAGCGATTGATGATGCTAATAAAGGAGATTATAAACTAATCGATGAGTTATATCAATTACTTAAGCAGCCTTATGAAGAACAACTAAATATGGAAAAATGGTTTGCTAAACGTCCTGATTGGGCAAGACATAAAGTGGGTTGTTCAATGTTGTCATGCAGTTCATAATAACAATTAAGGTTTTTAATAAAGAACCGACCAACTAATGGAATTAATAATTTTATAGCCAAGCATTGAACCATTCAATATCATGAAAAACCAAAAATTACAAATAGTTAATAAAAAAGGAATTAAGCTTCAAGCATATTTAGAATTGCCTGCCAACCAAAAGCCAAACTATTTTGCCATTTTCGCACATTGTTTTACTTGTAGCAGTACGTTAAGTGCAGTTAAAAATATTAGTCGATCACTTACAAATTATGGTTTTGGAGTTTTAAGATTTGATTTTACTGGTTTAGGAAGGAGTGAAGGTGAGTTTGCTGATAGTCATTTTTCTGCAAATGTTGATGACCTCATCGCTGTAAATGATTTTTTGAAAGAGAATTATCAAGCAGCATCATTATTGGTTGGTCATTCATTAGGAGGAGCAGCAGTATTAGTTGCGGCTTCTAAATTAGACAATATTAAAGCTGTAGCAACTATTGGAGCACCAGCAAATGTTGATCATGTGAAGCATTTGTTTTCTCATGGGATTGATAAGGTAAGTGAAAAAGGTAAAGTTGAAGTGAACATTGGTGGTCGACCTTTTAAAATAGACGAAGATTTTGTTTCAGATTTTGATAAAACAGATTTACCAGCAATAGTGAAAACTTTGAGAAAGCCATTATTGATTTTACATTCTCCAGTTGATACCATTGTGGGAATTAAAAATGCAGAACAATTGTATCACAATGCTCACCATCCAAAAAGTTTTGTATCACTAGATAATGCAGATCATTTATTATCAAAGTCAGAAGACAGTAAATACGTTGGTAATGTTATTGCAACTTGGGTTGAGCGTTATTTTGAAACAAAGGAAAATATAATGCTAGAGACCAATGGAGAACAGTTAGTTGGTCATTTAAATCTAATTGAAGATAACTTTACAACTTCTATTCAAACTAAAACCCATTCAATGATTGCAGACGAGCCTGCTTCAATTGGTGGTGATGACTTTGGACCTTCTCCATATGAATATCTTAATGCTGGATTGGTGGCTTGCACTGCAATGACCTTAAAGTTATATGCGCAACGTAAACAATGGGATTTACAGGAAGTCTTTGTCTATGTAACGCATTCAAGAAAACATAGTGACGATTTAGGCATTGAAACTAATAAACCTAAGTATTTGGACCATATTACTAAGAAGTTGAAATTTGTTGGTGATTTGGATGATATTCAAAAAGAGCGATTGAAAGAAATTGCTTCTAGATGTCCTGTACATAAAACAATTGCAAGTGAAGTCATTTTTGAGACGACAATTTTATAACTATAACCCTTTTAAAAGATGAATATTTTTGAAAATGTAAAAGCTTATTTTTTAGCTAAGTCAAATAATGAAGGTTCAAGAAAAGCACCAGTTGGTGTTTGTCCTAATTGTTGGGGAAAACAAGAATGGGAAGGTGAGTTTTATAAAAAAATTAAAGCAAATAATATTACTCCAGAATCAAACACTTACTCAAGTTTTATTTATGATATAGCAGAGAAATTAGATAAAATAGTTCTTAAAGAAGACGCCTACGAATGTCAGACTTGTAAAGGCTCATTTTAATAAATAGGATTTTTCCTAAACATTTTAGTATCTTTAAAAACCGACTAAAACCAATCAAAATGAAAAATCCGTTAAAGGTAGTAGCATTATTTGCTATTATTTTACTTCTTAATGCGTGCGCAACATATAAAGCGCAATATCAGAAAAACATTACAGATTCAATTTTTCCAGATAAAACAGTTTCACATTCCTTTTATTTATTAGGAGATGGAGGTAACTCAGAAATGGGTTCATCATCCGAGGCAATTCAAGCGTTTGAAGAAGCCTTAAGACAAGCTCCTGAAAATAGTACTGCAATTTTTTTAGGTGATAATATATACCCAAGCGGATTAACTTCAAACAATTCAGAGCAAGAATTAGCTGAACATAGACTTCAAGTTCAAATAGATGCTGCTAAAAATTTTAAAGGAGAAACAATTTTTATTCCAGGTAATCACGATTGGTATGGAGGTATAAATGATCTAAAACGACAAGAAAAGTTTGTTGAAGATGCTCTAGGAAAGAATACATTTTTACCAGAAAATGGATGTCCAATCGAACGTGTAAATATTTCTGAAGATATCGTGTTAATCATTGTTGATTCTCAATGGTATATTACAGATTGGGATAAGCATCCAAAAATAAATGATGGATGTGAATTTAAAACAAGAGCACGTTTTATCGATGAATTTGAGAGCGAAGTAAAAAAGGCAAGAGGAAAAACCACAATCATTGCAATACATCATCCTATGTTTACCAATGGTCCTCACGGAGGACAATATAGTTTGGGTTCACATATGACACCAATTCCAGTATTGGGAACTTTAAAAAACGTAATTCGTAAAACAAGTGGAGCGTCACATGCAGATTTAAACAATAAGAGATACCGAGAGTTAAAGGAAATGTTAGTTACACTAGCACAAGAAAATGATAAAGCGCTTTTTGTTTCTGGACATGAACATAGTTTGCAATATATTATTGAAAATAATTTACCGCAAATTGTTAGTGGTTCAGGATCAAAAACAAGTGCAACTAGAAATGTTGGAGGAGGAAAGTTTTCTTATGGACATCAAGGTTATGCAAGGTTGGATGTTTTTAATGATGGGTCATCATATGTTCGCTTTTATGCTGCAGGTACTTCTGAACCTGTTTTTGAAACCGAAGTAATAAAGGCTAATGAAAGTGTCGAAACTGATTTTAGTGAAACAATGCCTAAAACAGTAAAGGCGTCAATTTATTCTAAGGAAGAAACAGATAAAGGTAAATCTTATCAAAAAGCTTGGGGACAACGCTATAGAAAATATTTCAGTACTGAAGTTGAGTTGCCTACAGTAAATCTAGATACGCTTTATGGAGGTTTAACTCCTGTTAGAAAAGGCGGAGGTCATCAGTCTAAATCTTTGCGTTTTAAAGATCCACAAGGAAGAGAATACGTAATGCGTGCATTAAGAAAGAATGGTGTGCAGTACTTACAAGCGGTACTTTTTAAAGATCAATATATCACTCCTGAACTTGAAGGAACAAAAACAGAAGCGTTATTGCTTGATGCATTTACTGCTTCACATCCTTATGCGCCTTTTACAATTGCTGAATTATCTAAAGCAGTAGATGTATATTATTCAGAGCCAAAATTGTTTTACGTTCCTAAACAAAAAGCTATAGGAAAATTTAATGATGAGTTTGGTGACGAAATTTATATGATTGAAGAACGTGCAGCCGATGGTCATGGTGATAAAGCTGGTTTTGGTTTTTCTGATAAATTGATTAGCACATACGATATGCTAGAAGAACTTAGAGAAAAAGAAGATCATGTAGTAGATGAAGCAGCATATATAAGAGCCAGATTATTTGATATGGTTATTGGAGATTGGGATAGACATCAAGATCAATGGAGATGGGCTGTTTTTAAAGAAGATGGAAAAACAATATACAGACCAGTTCCTAGAGATAGAGATCAAGCTTTCTCTCTTATGGATGATGGATATTTAATGAAAACAGCTACGTTTTTAATACCACCAATTAGATTATTGCGCTCTTATGAAGGCGAATTAAAAGATCCAAAATGGTTTAATGTAGAACCTTTTCCATTAGATGTAGCTTTACTAACAAAATCAACTAAAGCAGATTGGGACAAGCAGGTTGCACTTATTCAAAGTAATTTAACTGAAGAAGTAATCGATAGAGCCTTTTTAAAATTCCCTATAGAAGTAAGGGATGAAACCATTCAAACAATTAAAGAAAAATTAATTCAGAGACGTGAAAGCCTGAAAGGTACATCAGATGAATATTTCAATATTGTAAACAAATATGCAACTGTAAGAGGTACAGATAAGGATGATTGGTTCGAAATTGAAAGGATGACAAATGGTATTGTTTCCATAAAAATTTACCGAATTAAGCAAGGTAAAAAAACAGATTTATTCCATGAACGCTTATATTATCCAGAAGAGAATAAAGAAATTTGGGTTTTTGGTTTAGATGATGACGATTATTTTGAAGTGTCAGGAGATGGTGCTGCTGAAATAAGGTTGCGTATCGTTGGAGGTCAAAATAAGGATAAATATAATATTGTAAATGGAAAGAAAGTCCATATTTACGATTATAAATCCAAAGAAAGTGAATTCATTACAAACAAGGGAAATCGTCATCTTAAAGATGATTATTATTCTAACCTTTACGACTTCAAAAAAATAAAATATAACTCTAAAGTAATTTTACCGGTATTTGGGTTTAATCCAGATGATGGTTTTAAATTAGGAGTGGGAGGCATGTTTGTTAAAAACGGATATGATAATGAAAAGTTCTCATCTCAACATTTTGTAAGTGGCCATGTGTTTTTTGCTACTGGTGGTGTGGATTTTAATTATAATGGTGAGTTTGCAGAGATTTTTAATGATATAAATCTTGGTGTGAAAGCAAGATTTGCTAGTCCTAGTTTCGCAATTAATTTTTTCGGATTTGGTAACTCTACACCAAATTTAAGCGTTGATAATCCAAATGGCGATGAAGAAGATTTTGATTACAATAGAGTAAGACAGTCAACTTATGCCGTTGGGACATCATTTATTAAAAGAGGAGAATATGGTAGTAAATGGTCTTTTGGATTAAATTTTGAATCCATAGAAATTGAAAATACTGATGACCGATTTATTAGTGGTTTATATCCTATGGATTTTCAGCCTGATAGAGACAATTTTATAAATACCGAATTATCATACGCATTTACAAACGTAGATGAAAAGGCATTCCCTACCTTAGGGATTGACTTCAAAGTTGCTATAGGATATACTAACAATCTTAAAAACTCAAATAACTATAGTTATGTAATCCCATCTCTAGGAATTGATTACAAACTAAACGCCAGCGGCAATTTTGTATTGGCTACTAAAATAAAAGGCCAGATTAATTTTGGAGATGAATTTGAGTTTTATCAAGCAGCAACTTTAGGTGCCAATAATGGTTTGAGAGGTTACAGAAATGAAAGATTCTCTGGTAAACGTTCATTCTTTCACAGTACAGATTTAAGGTATAATCTTAAACGAGTTAGTACTTCAATTGTGCCAATTGAATATGGTCTTTTTGGCGGCTTTGATTATGGTCGTGTTTGGGTTGATGATGATTTTGTAAGCGATCCTGATTTTAATGAAGATGCGTTAAATACTTCAGTAGGAGGTGGGTTATTTGTGAATATGGTAGACTTGCTATCCTTTAATGCTGGAGTATTTACCTCAGATGACAGTATGAGATTTAGCTTTGGTTTTGGTTTTCAATTTTAAAAGTCTGACTATTCTAAGATAAAACGGTATATATTTCCGCCATTAAATTTTCCAAACTCATCTGTGATGAGAACTTGATTGTCATTAATTAGATTAACACCTTCTTTTTGGGAGTTGTGTTTAAACTCTAATGCATCAATTTCTCCATTAAAGAAGTCATCACCAGTGTAATCTGTTAATTTCCAAAGCTTGCTATGATTTAGTAAAACAACAGTTTTACCATCATCACTAATATCTGCCGAAGTAACCTTAGAATGTTTGCCCTTTAGTTTGGTTTTTGAAATGTAACTAGCTACATGATTGCCCATTTTATTTGGGACTTTGATAAGTTCACATTTTTTGTGGTCTTTACTAAAAACATAAAAAAACCCATTGTGTAAAAAGAACGATTCAAAATCTATTGAATTCATTCCATCTGGAAGTGTAAAATTAATGATGCTTGCATTTACTGATGACTTTGCGTTTTCAGCATTAGGAACTATATAAATAGTAAAACTTGTCCTGTTTTCAGCGTTGTTTCCGAAATCACCTATATAAATATTTCCTTTAGAATCAGAGGTCAAATCCTCCCAGTCAATATTTTCTGCATTATTAATTGTAATGTCCTTAAGGATATCTCCGTTTAGGTTTAATCCATATAAGTGATTCGTATTTCCAGAATCTTGAATAACCCATAATATATTTGAATCATTTATTTTTTCTATTGCAGACGTCTCCTTTAAGCTAGACGGTATGTCAGCTAAAATTTCGACATTTCCTGTGCCGCAAGAAATAAAAAATAGAGCAACCGTAATAGTTTTGATAAATGCTTTCATAAAATGAAATATAAAATTTTTCCAGTAAAACTAAAATTTTAAATCTTAAACTAATTATAAAATTCATTTTTTTGGTCTAATAGATTAACCATTTATTTAGCTTTGAAAAAATAACCCTTAAGGTATGAATTCAACTCAAGATCTATTACAATTAATTCAGTTAAAACAAATTGAAGACACTAAGTTTCAAGGTTTCAGTAAAACCGTTGGGAGTCCGAATGTTTTTGGTGGTCAAGTCTTAGCTCAGGCTATAAATGCTGCTGCGCGAACTATTACTACTGGTAGAATATTACATTCATTACATTCCTATTTTTTAGAGCCAGGTAATTTGGAGATTCCAATCGTTTACGATGTAAGTGTTGTAAGAGATGGAGGAAGTTTTTCAGTAAGAAGAGTTACTGCTCAGCAAAACGAGAAGATCATCTTTATTTTGTCAGCCTCATTTCACAAACAAGAAGAAGGTTATGAGCATCAAATTGAGATGAAAAGTAATATCAAATTACCTGAAGAGTTAATGAGTTGGACAGATTTGTTAGAAACGTATCGTGATGTGCTTCCGAGTAGAGTTAAAGGGTTTTTTGAAATCGAACGTCCAATAGAATTTAAACCCACTCAAATTGCGAATCCATTAAACAAAAAGGATTTACCGCCTTTTACAGATGTTTGGGTAAAACTTAAAGGGGATGTTTCAAGCTTGAATAGAAGTGACAAACAACAAATTCTTACTTATATTTCAGATTATAATATTCTTACTTCAGCCATGAATAGACATGCAAGTAAAGCCAATTGGAATAATACACAAACAGCAAGTTTAGATCATTCTATGTGGTTTTTTAGAGATTTTGACTATGACGATTGGTTGCTCTATTCTATAGAGTCTCCAAACACTTCTAGTGCCAGAGGTTTTGCTAAAGGGAATTTATTTACTAGAGATGGTGTTTTAATTGCTTCTGTTGCTCAAGAAGGATTAATGCGTCCAAAATAATTGAAGATTACCTTAGAACTAATAACTGGACTTCAACGTATTTAACCAATAAATAATCTTTAATTTACCATGATTTTGAAATCCATTAAAAATCTATAATTTTTTTCTTGAATGAATGAATATGATGTAATCATTGTTGGAGGAGGAGCAGCAGGCTTTTTTGCAGCTATTAATATTGCTGAGCAAAATTCAACCTTAAAGGTTGCCATTCTTGAACGTGGAAAAGAAGGGCTTCAAAAGGTGAAAATCTCAGGTGGCGGACGCTGTAATGTGACACATGCCGAATTTATACCTTCTGAATTAGTTTTAAACTATCCTAGAGGTGAAAAAGAATTGTTAGGACCATTTCATCAATTCATGACTGGAGATACTATTGAATGGTTTGAACAACGAGGAGTCGAATTGAAAATTGAAGAAGATGGCAGAATGTTTCCTATTACAGATTCGTCTCAAACCATTATAAATTGCTTCCTACACGAAGTAGAAAAGCACCAAGTAGATGTTTTATATAATCATGCGTTGAGATCTATTTCTAAATCTGATGAATCTTGGTTATTGGAAACAACTCAAGGCGACTTATTAGCAAAAAAAGTAATGATTGCAACTGGAAGCAATCCTAAAATTTGGAAATTATTAGAGCAATTGGGTCATACCATTTCTCAACCTGTTCCATCGTTATTTACGTTTGATATTAAAGATGAACGAATTAATGATATTCCAGGAGTTGTTGCAAAAAATGTTGAGGTTACTGTGGTTGATACTAATTTATATAGCGAAGGCCCACTTTTAATTACTCATGTAGGTATGAGTGCTCCAGCGATTTTAAAATTATCTGCGTTTGGTGCTATTGAACTTGCAAAATGTGACTATAAATTTGAAATAGAAATTAATTTTATCAAACAATCTTATGATGATTGTTTGGAGCATTTAAAAGATTTAAAACAAGATTTCGCAAAGAAAACAGTCTTTAAATTGGCGCAGTTTGAATTACCAAAACGCTTATGGCATAAATTGGTGTTAGCTTCAGATATGACCAATGAAACAAGATGGGCAGACTTAAACAAATCGCAATTAGAACAATTGGCAGCCCAACTTACAATGGCAGTATTTATGGTGACAGGAAAGAGTACTTTTAAGGAAGAATTTGTAACGGCAGGAGGAATCAACCTGAAAGAAGTTAATTTTAAAACCTTTGAAAGCAAGCTTCATGAAAACTTGTACTTTGCTGGAGAAATATTGAATATTGATGCAGTTACAGGTGGTTTTAATTTTCAGAATGCATGGTCTGGTGCTTATATTGCCTCAAAATCTATGTCTCAATCATGAACACGTATATAATACTTTTAAGAGGAATCAACGTTGGTGGACATAAAAAAACACCTATGGCTGAGCTAAGAGAATTGCTTTCTAAATCTGGATTTGAAAATGTGACAACTTATATTCAAAGTGGAAACATTGTACTTCAATCTTCAGAAAACAATATCTCTAAAATAGAAAATACAATCCAGCAATTAATTCAATCCCATTTTGGTTTTGAAGTTCCCGTGATTGCCAAAACAAGAAAAGAGTTAGAAGTCATATTCGATACATGTCCGTTTACAGGTGAAAAAAAAGAAAACAGCTATTTCGTTATGTTAAGTGAAATCCCTAAAACTGAATTGGTTAAAGCGGTTACTGATATTGCTTTTGAAAATGAAGAGTTTGTGATTATAAAAGATTGTATTTACTTTCATTCTTCAGTAGGTTATGGTCGAACTAAATTTAATATGAACTCATTCGAAAAGAAATTGAACGTTAAAGCGACATCAAGAAACTACAAAACAACAGTAAAGCTATTAGCAATGTCTAATGATTCTTAAAATTACCAATAGATATTTCTTATTTTTGTACAACATAATTGAACTAGCTTTTTCAATTCAAGACTAATACATGACTGAACAAGATTTTATTCCTGAAACATATTCTAAAACTAAAGATAGTGGAAGTGTTACGTGGTCATCGCCAAGTAATATTGCACTTGTCAAATATTGGGGAAAAAAGGCAGATCAAATTCCAGAAAATCCATCTATAAGTTTTACACTAGATCATTGTAAAACAACAACAATACTTAGCTTTTCAAAAAAGGAAAGTAGCGATATATTTTCATTTGAAGTGTTTTTAGATGGCGAACAAAAAGATAGTTTTAAATCAAAAATTGAAACATTCTTTAAACGAATAGAAAGCTATTTGCCATTTTTAAGAGACTATCATTTCAAAATAGAAACGTCTAATACATTTCCTCATAGTTCTGGGATTGCTTCATCAGCTTCAGGTATGAGTGCTTTAGCATTATGTTTAATGAGCATTGAGAAAGAACTTTCGGGTGAAGTTTCAGAAACTTATTTCAATCAGAAAGCATCGTTTTTGGCACGATTGGGTTCAGGAAGTGCTTGCAGAAGTATTGAAGGTGATTTAATTGTTTGGGGAACACATAAAGGAATTGATGGAAGTTCAGATTTGTTTGGAGTAAAATATCCTTTTCAAGTTCATCAGAATTTTAAAAATTATCAAGACACAATTTTATTAGTTGACAAAGGTGAGAAACAGGTCAGTAGCACAGTTGGGCATAATCTAATGCATAACCATCCATTTGCTGCTCGACGTTTTGAACAAGCTCATGAAAACATGTCGGAGCTTATTGAAATTTTTAAAAATGGTGATGTAGATGCCTTTTTAAAAATTGTTGAAAGTGAAGCCTTGACACTTCATGCTATGATGATGACAAGCATGCCTTATTTTATTTTAATGAAACCAAACACAATGGGAATCATCAATAAAATATGGACGTTTCGCAAAGAAACTAACTCAAAAGTATGTTTTACTTTAGACGCAGGAGCCAATGTTCATGTGCTATATCCTGAAAGCGAAAAAGATGCCGTTTTAGAATTCATAAAATCTGAATTGGCAATATTTTGTCAAAACGGACATTATATTACTGATCAAATTGGTTTTGGCGCGCAACAGATTTCAGATTAAACATCAGTAAATTATAGTGGACTTAACGGTTCATCGTAAACCAAATAGTAGAATTATACGTATATTTGTTAAAGCAAATGGTTAACAATACATGAAAGGACCTCTTTTTTACTCAAAAATCTTACTCTTTGGTGAGTATGGAATCATAAAAGATTCTAAAGGTTTGTCTATCCCTTACAACTTTTTTAATGGTGCATTGAAGACTGAAGAAAATCCGTCTCAAGAAGCTATAGAATCTAATGAAAGTTTAAAGCGATTTGTGTCTTATATAAAAGATATAAAGGCTGAGTTGGTGATTTTCGATATTGAGAAATTAACGAATGATGTTGAAGCAGGAATGTATTTTGATTCTTCTATACCACAAGGTTATGGTGTTGGAAGTAGTGGTGCTTTAGTTGCTGCTATTTATGATAAATATGCTCATGATAAAATTACAGTTTTAGAAAACTTAACAAGAGAAAAATTATTAAAACTAAAAATGATTTTTTCTGAAATGGAATCTTTTTTCCACGGAAAGTCTTCAGGATTAGATCCTTTAAATAGCTATTTAAGCATTCCTATTTTAATTAATTCTCAAGATAATATTGAGGCAACTGGAATACCAGCGCAACAAACCGATGGTAAAGGCGCAGTTTTCTTATTAGATTCTGGTATAATTGGTGAAACAGCTCCAATGGTTCGAATTTTCATGGAAAATATGAAGCAGGAAGGATTTAGAAGTATGCTGAAAGATCAGTTTATCAAACATACAGATGCCTGTGTTGACGATTTCTTAAAAGGAGATGTAAAGTCGCTTTTCAAAAACACAAAGCAATTATCTAAAGTGGTATTGAACCACTTTAAGCCTATGATTCCACAACAGTTTCATGAACTTTGGAGAAAAGGAATTGAAACTAACGAGTACTACTTGAAATTATGTGGCTCTGGTGGAGGTGGTTATATCTTAGGATTTACTGAAGATTTTGATACTGCTAAACAATCACTTAAAGACTACAAATTAGAAGTGGTTTACAACTTCTAAAAGTACCCTTATGCTTTCTCGCAAACAAAAACATATCCTTCTGAAATTTTTCAGTATGTTTTCTGTTGTGCGTGGTTATAACATTCTAGTCATTGTTATTGCACAATATTTAGCCTCTATTTACATTCTTGCGCACGACAAACCTTTAAAAGCTGTTCTGCTTGATTTGAATCTATTAATGTTGGTATTAGCTTCGGCAGCGACTATTGCAGCAGGTTATATCATTAATAACTTTTATGATTCGGAAAAAGATCTAATTAACCGCCCAAATAAATCTCAAATAGACCGATTAGTAAGCCAGAATACAAAGTTGTCCTTTTATTTTGTGCTTAATTTTTCTGCAGTAGTTATGGCTAGTTACGTGTCATTTAATGCAGTTCTGTTTTTCTCTGTGTATATCTTCGGAATCTGGTTTTACTCGCACAAACTAAAGAAACTTCCATTTATAGGAAATCTTACGTCTGCAATACTCACAACAACACCATTCTTTGCTATTTTTCTGTATTATAAAAACTTTGAATCGGTCATTTTTGTTCATGCTATTTTCTTGTTCTTAATAATTTCAATGCGAGAGCTCACAAAAGATTTGGAAAATATGAAAGGCGATCTTTTATTAAATTATAAAACGATTCCAGTAGTTTATGGAGAGAAAGCATCGAAAATAATGTTGACTATATTAGTGTTATTGACAAGTGTTCCTGTGTATCTCCTTTTAAATCAATTTGATGTAGGACACATGTATCTTTTCTTTTACCTGTCTGTAATTTTGTTGCTTATTTTTCTACTATTACTATGGAAATCAAACACAAAACCTCATTATTTAATATTACATAATATATTGAAATTTATCATTTTAGCTGGTATATTTGGTATTGTTCTCATTAATGTGGATGTTGTTTTAAATCGAATCTAATGAATCATATTCTTAAAGTTGCTCTGGCTCAAATTTCACCAGTATGGTTAAATAAAAAGGAAACCCTTAAAAAGGTTGAGCATTCAATTATTGAAGCTTCAAAAGAGCACGCAGAACTTATCGTATTTGGTGAAGGTTTAATTCCTGGCTACCCATTTTGGTTGGCTTTAACAGGAGGAGCAGAATGGAATAAGACTGTTAATAAGGAGCTTCATGCACATTATGTTAAGAACTCGATAACTATTGAAAAAGGTGATTTGGATGATATTTGTGGTTTAGCCAAAGAACATAAATTGGCTGTCTATTTAGGTGTGATTGAGCGACCTACAGATCGAGGTGGTCATAGCGTATATGCTTCTTTAGTTTATATCAATAATGAAGGTGTAATTCAATCTGTTCACAGAAAACTGCAACCAACTTATGACGAACGATTAACTTGGTCTCCAGGTGATGGAAACGGACTTAGAGTTCATCCACTAAAAGACTTTACTGTTGGTGGATTGAACTGTTGGGAAAATTGGATGCCATTGCCTAGAGCTGCGCTTTATGGTTTAGGTGAAAATTTGCATATTGCAGTATGGCCAGGAAGCGATCACAATACTAAAGACATAACACGATTTATAGCGAGAGAATCACGCTCTTATGTGATTTCAGTATCGAGTTTAATGTCGAAAAAGGACTTTCCGAAGAATACACCACATATTGAAAGTCTTCTAGAAAAGGCTCCAGATACACTTGCAAATGGTGGAAGCTGCGTTGCTGGACCTGATGGTGAATGGATTATTGAACCCGTTTTACATAAAGAAGGATTGATTTTCACAAGCTTAGACTTTAATCGTGTATTAGAAGAACGTCAAAATTTTGATCCAGTTGGTCATTATTCAAGGCCAGACGTGACAAAACTATCTGTAAATCGTGAGCGTCAATCTACTACAGAATATTTCGATTCATAAAGAGTAATATATTACCTTTGCGCAAAATTAGTAACCATGAGCAGAAATCAAGGCGGAAGCGGAAAAGGGAAACCTTCAGGAAGAGGAACCAATAAACCTACCAATAAAAAATCAAGTAAATCAAAAGAAAAGGATAATCCTAAAAGTAAGAGTTATTCTAGAGATAATGCTCCTGTTAGAAGTAAGACACCTATTAAGAAAAAACAAACACCTTCTAAACCGTCAAATTCGGATGAGATTAGGTTAAATAAATACATTTCGAATTCTGGAATTTGTTCTAGACGTGATGCAGATATGCATATTGCTGTAGGTAGTGTTACCGTCAATGGTAAAATTATCAACGAAATGGGTTACAAAGTGAAGTTTGAAGATGAAGTTCGATTTGATGGCGCACGTATTAATCCTGAAAAGAAAACTTACGTTTTATTAAATAAACCTAAAGGTTTTGCGACTACTACAAGTGAAAGCAAAGGGAAAACTGTCATGGATTTGGTTGCTAATTCAACATCTGCAAGAATAAAACCAATAGGTCGCTTAGGACGTAATTCTACTGGGTTATTATTGTTTACAAATGATGATGTTATAGTTAAAAAGTTTACGAATTCTAAAAATGGTGTTGAACGCTTATTCGAAATAGAATTGGATAAGAATTTAAAATTTGAGGATCTAAAAAAGATTCAAGATGGTTTAAAGATCGAAGGAAAACTAGTTCCTGTTGAAGAAATTAGTTACATCGAAGGTGCTGCAAAATCGCAAATTGGACTTAAGATTAAAAATACAGGGAATACGATACTTCATACTATTTTTGACCATTTAAAATATGATATAATTCGAGTAGATTGTGTAGCAATTGCTCATCTTACTAAAAAAGATCTACCTCGTGGTCATTGGAAGCATCTGACAGAACAAGAACTCAATACCTTGAAGATGGTGTAGATTGAAGTTCTCAATTTTCAACTTTAAACGTATACGAGACAATCAAATCGTCACCAATTAAAAAGTGCGTATCATAATAACCAGTGTTGTCAAATTGGTATTCTAATGTCAAAGACAGTTCATCCAAAATAATAGATGAAGGCTTAGCGGTTATGGTTTTAAAACCATTGTCAATAATAAACGAGATTTTATTTAGATCAATAGGCTCTAACAATTCATATTTGAAAGTTATCGTTTCGTTTTTCTGAATGGTATTGTTTAATTTATTTGGAGTTTGATGAATTGTTAAGTGTTTATATGCATTGCCATACAAAATGGGATTTTCTAAAAATGATTGAAATGAAGGTAGGTCACCTTCTAAAAGCATCCATTTAGGTTCAATAGGATAATGCGTAAGCACAAAAAATTCTGGATTAGTGAGAAAGAGACCGTTGTTGTAATTAAACTTAAATCCGTAATTATTAGGATGTACAATTCCACTTGCCCAAGTAGGATCACTCAAATACCATTTATCATTCAGTTTTACGGCGTTCCAAGAATGATTTGGTGCATTAAAATTATCAATTGCAGTAGAACTCGTTCTGCCAAAACCATTAACCATTCTACAATTAATATTTGCCAATCTTGAAAGTTCACTAACTAGGTAAGCATAGCCAGAACAAATGGTTTTTTTTCGTTTTCTAAGTTTGCTAAATAGTTTTTTCTTGAAACTTTCATTCCAAGCGTCAAGTTTTAGGCTATCATTTTCAAACTTCTCACGTTTTTTCTTATTCTTTAAGTAAAGCCCATAATCATTAGACACATTAGTACAGACCCATTTGTAAATCGCTCTAAAACGTTCTACATCAGTTTCTAAATTTGACGTTAGATTATGGGATAATTCAGGCAAGTTTTTGAGTCCAGCACCTTTGTAAACCAATGCCATACTATCTGCTTTTTTAAAATCAATATGATTAAAATCAGATACTTGCGCATGAGCTTGGAATGCAAATAGGAAACTTAATAAAAGTCCTAATGTTTTCATATAAACAAGACTATTGTACAGTTAAAACGAGCGTTTTGATTTGTATGGTTTATCTGAAGCTAAAGCGCCTACAATGTCTATAGCTTCTGATACTAATTGTAGGTTTATAAAATTGGTGTCCGCTTTAATTTTAACTCTTCTCGTTTCATAGCCTAAATAGCTAAATATTAAAACATCATTAGGTTTTAATGCTTGTGGAAAAATAAATGTGCCATCAGAATCCGTTATGGCACCAACATTACTGCCTTTAAGCGCAATATTTACACCTGTTAATGGTCCGTATTCATCACTAACCATTCCTTTGACATTTATTTCAGTATTTGATGAAGTTTGCGTTTGAGCAGACAGTGAATTGAAAGTTAGCGTTGCAATCATAAATAATCCGAATATTAGGTGTTGAATCATTCTAGACGTAATTAAGTTTGCTCTATTTTGTGTAAGTGTTACGTGTGTTTTCATAATTTTAAAGATTATTGTTTCCATCAAATCTATGCAATGTATCTTTTGATATCAACATACTTTTAGTCATCTTATTGTTCCACTTAGTGAAACCCTCTTTTCAATGAGCCTAAGATACATTGAAATTGTAAAAACTTAATAGATTCATTGTTAATTTTATTATAATAGAATTGCTTTTTTATTGCTGTCATCTTAATAGGAAGCTGATCTGTAGTTTTTTTGTAATTGTATAAATAATTTGCTTTTGCTTAGTTATTTTTTATAATTTTAAACAAGCTATTAATAATCACATTTGGTTCTTAACCAATTAAAATTAACCTACTAGAGAGATGAAATTATGGATAAAAAAGACAATTTAAAACGTGTTATAGTCGATTTTAGAAAGTTAACACCAGAAATATTAGCCTTATTGGTTGAAAAATTTCCTTATGGCTATGATGACGGTGAAATAATTTCATTTAAAAACGCAAGTAATGAGCTTATTGAAGCTGTAGAAGTTACTACAGCAGATACTAAGTATTTAGTTAAGGTGAGTTCAAAACTTGAAATGACTATGGAAAACTATGATGAGGATGATTATGAAGAATTTGACAATGACGATCCAGAAGCCGTTCAAGATCCAGATTTAGAGAAAGAAGAAGACGATTAATGTCATTTAATATAATTAAGAAGCCAGCTCAAAAGAGTTGGTTTTTTTATTTGTGCTTTACACGTTTCTGAATAAACAATTCCCAAATAAGAACAGCATAGACAACAATATATTCGATGGCAATAATCCAAAGGTTTTCAGATTTATCAGCTTTATTAAGGTTGATATAAGCCAAATAACTTAGTATAATTACAAAACTCCATACCAAAGGAAATCTATAATTAGTAAATACACTTAAAATTAAAAGTGTAGCTATATACCAAGGATGAACAGTTGTGCTTAAAAACAAATAAAAGGAAAATGCGAAAAGCATATGTGTAATGAGAATTTGCGTATTCATTCTCTTTTTAGATAAAGCCAATCCTATTATAAACAGCAAAACTAAAACAGGTAACGCTTTTCCAATAATTGCAATTTCATTATAGCCTCTAAAAAGAAAGCCTATCTCTCGAGCTATGTAATACACACTTGCATTAAACTCGAAATTCTGAAACCAAAGTCCAACGGTTTGAGCATAATTATTTATAAATTCTGAATCATAGAAAGGAGCGAATAGGATTAGGGTTGTAATGCCAATCAACGCATAAAACGAAATTAATTTTTTTAAATCGATAGTTTGAGAGGTTTCCTTTTTAAAGTATCGAAAGAGCAGAGGTAAAAGTAATAGCGGAATTAATTTCACGGAAATGGATAAAGCAAAAATAACAGCTGCCCATTTCCATTTTCCTGAATGTAAAAGATATAAACTCCATACTAAGAAGAAGATCATAACACCTTCAAAATGAAGATTCCCTGTCAATTCAATAATAATAAACGGATTGAGAATATACCAAAAAATGTTTTTTACAGGAATATTAAGCTTTTCTAGCAAACGTTTTCCGAAGACTAACGTACCAAAATCTGCCGCAATAATTAGTAATCTTAATACAATAGCAGATCCTAAAATACTATGCCCAGAAAATAGTCCTGCTATTACAAAACACAATTGGTTAATTGGAGGATAATTGGTGAAGTGACTGCCGTTTAATTGTCCCATTCCTGCATATAACTCTTTAGCTTGAGCAATTGGAAACTCATGAGTTTGCATAAAAGATTGAGGAGTAGATAAATAAGGGTTTAAACCCTCTAAAATCATTCGACCATCCCAAATAAAGCGATAGAAATCCTGAGATAAATTCGGAATCGCCAGAATAAAAACTGCTCGAAATAGAAACGCAATAGCTGTTAGGTATTTGATGTTGCTTTTAGCGAGCTTTAGTATTAAGAGGAATGCAAACCAAAGCGCACAATAAAACGTTATAAGCTTAGTGTATTCTGTTCTAATTAAATCATAAGCAAAAAGCCAATAGAAAAAAAAGCTAACAAATGTGAGCAACAAAGGAACTTTATAAAGTTTCCAGATCTGCATCACATTTTAGAGGATATGGATTTGAAGAATACATAACCAAAACCTAAGAACAACATTAAGTGAAATGGGAACAAACCGAAATCACCACCTTGATCTCCTACAACAAATGCACTATATAAACCAAAAGCAAAATAAAGCATAAGAATACCTTCTAAAACAACGTGAGGAGATATTTTTTTCTTGAGATATTTATTCCCTTTCCAAGAATCTTTTATTGTACTAATATTAAATTTTGGAGTCCGAACAAACTCACTTCGTTTTCCCATATGACCTTCTAAAACAGCAATGGAGTTATGAAGCGAAAAGCCCATCGCAATGGAGAAAAATGTAAAAAACATGCCTACATAGCTAAAGAAATTTTTAAAGCCACTACCATATATTTGCTTATACATAAACCAATAGCAGATAAAGAAGATAACTGTACTCATTACGAAAAAACTCATAAAGTAAAAGTAGAAACGTAAGTGTGTATATTCATTTTTGATATACAGCATTGGAATGCTCAGCACTGCAACAATAAAAACATTCAAAAACATCGTGCTATTTAATAAATGCAGTAAGCCATGAATTTTAGTTTTGGTAGAAATATTTTTGGATGTAACAACCCGTTTCAGCATTTTTCTGAAATTCTCAGCACCTCCTTTATTCCAACGAAATTGTTGAGAACGCGCAGCACTAATAACGACTGGTAATTCAGCTGGTGTTTCAACATCTTCGAGATATTTGAATTTCCAGTTTTTAAGTTGTGCTCTATAACTTAAATCTAAATCTTCAGTTAACGTATCTCCTTCCCAATTTCCAGCATCAATAATGCACTCTTTTCTCCAAATACCTGCAGTACCATTAAAATTGATGAAGTGCCCTTTGCTATTGCGTCCAACTTGCTCAAGCGTAAAGTGTGCATCTAAAGCAAAGGCTTGAATTTTAGTAAGGATCGAATAGTTTCTATTAATATGACTCCATCGTGTTTGGACAACACCAATAAGTTCATCTTTAAAATAAGGAATCGTTCGTTTTAACCAATTTGGTTGTGGTAAAAAATCGGCATCAAAAATGGCGATAAATTCGCCTTTTGCAATTTTTAAGCCTTCTTTTAAGGCGCCAGCTTTAAAACCTGTTCTATCAGTTCTGGTAATGTGCTTGATGTCAAGACCTGTAGTTTTAATTTTTTCTATATGAAGACGTGTCGTTTCTATAGTTTCATCTGTGGAATCATCTAGGACTTGAATTTCCAGTTTGTCTATTGGATATTCCATAAGTGCAATGTTTTCAAGCAGACGATCCATAACGTACATTTCGTTAAAGACTGGAAGTTGTATGGTAACATAAGGGACTTCTTCTGGTTTAGATAAATCAAAAGTTTCACAATCCTTATTAGTCTTTTTTGAAGAAAGGTAATTATAAAGCAAGTTGAGCTGAGCTAGAGAATACATGAAAATCAGTACAATAGCAATGGTGTAAATGACAATTATTGTCGTTTCAAGGATCATTTTTTAAAACTGTATTTAAAAATCCAACCTAAGATTTTTACGCCTGCAAATATAGCACCTTTTACGGTACCTGAAACTTTTGACACGCCTATTCTATTTCTATAGTTTACAGGTATTTCAGCATAACTTAATTTTTGTTTTAGAACTTTTAATTGCATCTCAACAGTCCAACCATAAGTTTTATCTTCCATTTTTAAGTTGAGAAGTTTATCATATTTGATAGCTCTAAAAGGTCCTAAATCTGTAAATTTAGCTCTAAAGAATAAAGTCATTAATGTGGTAGCAAGCCAATTTCCAAATATTTGTGGAATTGTCATCGACCCTTTTTCTCTCAAACCTTTTACTCTTGCTCCAATAACAAAATCAATATTGTCTTCAATAATTGGTTTTACAATCTTGATTAATTCTTCAGGATAATCACTATAGTCACCATCAAGGAATACAATAATGTCTGGTTTTTCAGCTTGATTAGAGATGTAATTCATTCCCTTCAAACAGGCATAGCCATATCCTTTATTATTTTCAATAAGAACCGTTGCTCCAGCATTTTTCGCATTAATTTCTGTATCATCATTGGAGTTATTGCTTACTACAATAATTTCATTTACAATATCTGGAATGTCTTTAACGACATGTGCTATAGAATCTGCTTCGTTGTATGCAGGAATAATAACTTTTATACTGGGCATTGAGTTAGTTTGAAGGTGCAAAAATACAATATCTTATTTTTCGTTTACTAGTTCCATTAAATCGACATCATTTCCTAGAAGAATTTCAGTCGGATTAATTCGTCCATTCATACTATCATTCTCTAATTTTAACACACCTCTTGGGCAAACAGCAGAACAAATTCCGCAGCCTACACAACTTGAGCGCACAATGTTTTCGCCTTTTTGAGCATAATGACGTACATCAATTCCCATTTCGCAACTGTTAGAGCAATTTCCGCATGAAATACATTGACCACCATTTGTTGTAATTCTAAATTTAGAAAACAGACGTTGTTGGAAACCTAAAATAGCTGCCATTGGACATCCAAAACGACACCAAGATCTGCTACCTAAAATCGGATAAAAACCTGTCCCAATGACACCTGAGAATATAGAGCCAATATAAATTCCGTAAGCAGAACGCAATGCTCCTGCTTTCACATAGAAGACATGTTCTGTAGTGCCAGTAAAATGCATGGTTACTAACAAAATTATTACAGCAAATAAACCTATCGCACCATATTTTACATCTTTCCCAAGTTCATGTCTTTTAAAAATCATGATTCCAGCAAATACGATTGTTAAAAAACCAATTACTAGACTTATGAATACACCTTTTGTAAGCCAAAAATCATTACTGTCATATCCTAAATAGGTATACACCATTGCTGTTGTCATTACCACAGAAAACACTAAAACAAGGTGAATTAACCAACGTTCTATTTTCCATGCAGACATTTTTTTAGATGATAATTGTCTGAATGAATCTCCAGCTGTTTCTGCTAGTCCACCACAACCACAAACCCAAGAACAATACCAACGTTTTCCAAATTTATAAGTTAAGATTGGAGAAATGACAAAGATTGTAATGATACCAAAAAGGATTAGAGCTAATCCAATATTTCCATTTGATAGAAACCCACTTACTGACCATTCATCAAAAATATAATAGTTAAGTGGCCACATAGATTTTAAATCGTAGTATGGTAAATCGTTATTCATAACATACATGAATTCAGGAATCAAGAAGGCAAAACCCAATTGAAAAAACATAACTGAGATTGTACGGATTTGTTGATAACGATTGTGTCTGTATTTGAGTATAAATTTATACCCAAATGCCAAAATAGCAATTGTATAAAGGGTTCCGTAAACAAACCACTGACTGGCATTTCGCCCACTTAAAAGTTGACTAAGAGGATCAAATAAACTAATTAATCCAGTATTTGCTGCTCCATCAACTCCTAAACCTAAATATTGTGGGTAAAAATAAAGAACTATATAAAAAGACGTCAGAATAACACCTACTAACCAACCCCAAACACCACGTGATGAAATAGATTTGAACCAAACACCATCGTTTTTAATACCTTCTAATTTTGTCAAGTAGGCTTCTCTAGAATAGATAATAGTTCCAATACTTACCATACCTAATGCTAGCGTTAAGAAAACGCCTTGGTTAGGGAAATTTGTATTAAAAAGTGCTAAAGCTAGAATTAGTAAACCTACAATTCCGGTAGCCAAAGCAACTTTTTGTTTAGTTGTAATGTTTATAGCATCAGGTTTTGCCAAAGACATGCTATGATTTATTTTGTTACTCATGGTTATGCAGTTTGTAATTGTTTATTATAAGCGGATAAGATTTCAGCTTCATAGTGCTTGTAGAATTCTGGATCAAAATTGGCTTCAGAAAGATGATTCATAACATAATCAACATCTCGTTTTTCTGTTAGCCAAGTATCAAATGTTTCATGGCGCATCCTAATTCCGAAGGTATTAATCCCTATAAACTCATTTGTATCTTTATTATAACCTACTGTTAGGCATTTGGTGTCATCTTCATGTTTCCAATGGAAATGTGTTTCATTTTCCTTTGGTTTCGCCCAAACCCATCCATAGGTTTGATATTCTATATCTAAAAACTTAGCTGAATTAAACCAATGACCTGGTTTGTATTCTCTGCGCTTATCACAAATTGTTTGTGCTAATGTTTCTCCCATCATGCGACCTGTATACCAAACGGCTTCTATAGGTCTACGGTTACCAATGGCTTCATGCTGTTCTGCACAATCTCCAATAGCATACACATCAGGAATATTAGTTTCAAGAAAACGATTGACTTTAATACCTCTTCCAGTTTCTATTTTTGATGACTTAACAAAATCTATGTTTGGTGAAACACCAGCTGTTAAGCCAACAACATTACAAGGAATTTCTTCACCAGTTTCTTCAATTACGACTGATTTTACCTTTCCGTTTTCATCAGACTTTATCTCCTTTAAATTAGTAGATAATCGCAAATCTATGTGGTGGTTTTTAATATGACGATTAATCATTTGACTTTCGCCTTCAGGTAAAACACCATTCCAAAAACTTGATTCACGGACTAAAAAAGTCACAGGAATACTTCTTGAGTTTAGCATTTCTGCAAGTTCAATACCAATAAGTCCACCACCAACAATCACAGCTCTTTTGCAGACTTCTTTGTTTGGAGCATGTACTTCTAAATTATCTAAATCTTGTTTATGGTACATTCCCATTACACCTTTAAGGTCCTGTCCTGGCCATCCAAATTTGTTTGGCTTACTACCTGTTGCAATAATTAATTTATCGTAATTAAGATGTGAGCCATTCGCAAGTCTTAAAGATTTATTGTCGGTATCAATGGCTTCAACATATGCATTAAGTAATTCTATTCTATTTTTCTCCCAGAACCAATTCTCATAAGGTTGTGTGTGTTCAAATTTCATATGTCCCATATAAATATACATGAGTGCAGTTCTAGAAAAGAAGTAATCGGTTTCTGCAGATATGATTGTGATTTTTTTATCGGAAAGTTTTCTAATATGCCTTGCTAAAGTGACACCAGAAATTCCATTTCCAATTATAACGATATTATTCATAGGATTGAATTAGTTGAATCTTTTGTCGAAGGTTTTGTTAAAACCTTAAACGCTATTAGCTTTTTGTTTAAATTTAAAGATTAAATATTTGGTATGAGAATAATTTTGGCTTTCCGTGTTTTGCTTTTACTTTTTATAGTAAGTGCTTGTGCTGCTCAAAAAGAGAAAGTCAACGGACTTAGTTTTGTTGCATCTCGTGAAATTATTAACGAAACACATACCGAACCAGTAGTTAAAGTTGGTGCTAATTACACTGCAATTATGCCTTTCGGTTTTATTCGTGATTTGGAACATCCAGAGATTATCCATAATACGGATAGACAATGGTTTGGAGAAACAAGAGCAGGTGCAAAACAATATGTTGAAGCACTGAGGAAACAGAACGTTAAAATCATGATTAAACCTCAAATTTGGGTTTGGCAAGGAGAATTTACAGGACATATAAAAATGACTACCGAAGACAATTGGAAAGCACTAGAAACATCATATTCCAAATTCATTCTCGAATATGCAGAATTGGCGCAAGAAACAAATTCTGAAATTTTTTGTATTGGTACTGAATTAGAAAATTTTATTAACGAGCGTCCAGGGTATTGGCATCAATTAATTAAAGATATTAAACGTGTCTATAAAGGAAAGTTAACTTATGCTGCCAATTGGGATGAATTTAAAAGAACGCCTTTTTGGAGTGCTGTAGATTATATTGGAGTCGATGCTTACTTTCCTGTAAGTGAAAAGCAGACACCAACAATTGAAGAATGTAAAGCTGGATGGCAAAAACATAAACAAGTCATGAAATCACTTTCTGAAACTCATAACAAACCTATTTTATTTACTGAATATGGTTATCGAAGTATGGACTTTACCGGAAAAGAACCATGGGAAAGTGATCATACTATTGAATCCTTGAATTTTGAAGGTCAAACGAATGCTACTCAAGCGCTTTTAGAAGAATTCTGGAATGAAGACTGGTTTGCAGGAGGATTTGTATGGAAATGGTATCATAACTACGACAAAAGCGGCGGTGAGAAAGACAATCAATTTACACCACAAAACAAACCTGTTGAAGCAGTAATTCAATCCTTTTATAAGTCCGAATAAAACAAATAGTCTATTTATATTTGTATAAAATGTAGATCATGAGAACACTTGCCATTGGAGACATTCATGGAGGATTAAAAGGACTAATTCATCTTTTAGAGATTGCTAAGGTTACCAAAGAAGATGTGCTCATTTTCGTAGGCGACTATGTTGATGGTTGGAGTGAATCTGCTCAGGTTATTCAGTATTTAATAGAATTATCGAAGACAAATGACTGTATATTCATCAAAGGGAATCATGATGTTTGGTGTGAAGATTGGTTGCGAACTGGAGAAGGAGAACCTGTTTGGTTAGCCCATGGAGGACAAGAAACCGTAGAGAGTTACGACTCGTTTTCAGAAGAAGAAAAAAAGCAACACTTATATTTCTTTGGTGATATGAGTCTTTATCATATTGATGATGACAATCGATTGTTTATTCATGCAGGTTTTACCTCTATGCATGGTGTAGAAAAGGAATATAACTTTCGTAATTTTTATTTTGATCGTACACTTTGGGAAATGGCATTAACCATGGATAGTAATATTAAAAAAGATTCTGAACTCTATCCAAGCCGATTAAAACAGTATTCCGAAATTTATATTGGTCACACACCAACGATTAACTTCTATAAAGATAAACCTATGAATGCCGTAAACGTATGGAATATTGATACAGGAGCAGCTTTTACAGGCAAACTATCTGCCATTGATATTAATACAAAAGAGGTTTTCCAAAGCGATGCTTTGAAAGATTTGTATCCAAATGAAATAGGGAGAAATAAAGGTTAATCACCTAATATGTTTCTTGTAATAAGCAAATAAATCATCAGCCGAAGCACCAAACCATTTTTTGATATAGATGGTCCAAAAGTGATATTGCAATTTCCAAATACCATGCTTTTTATAGAGCCTTGCTGAAGTGCGAATCTTTTTATTAATGACAACAAATTGTTTTCTTTCGAAAAGTGCATTAATCAATATGTTGTCTTCATAAATGATAAAGCTTTCATCATAACCACCAATATCATCAAATAACTCACGTGTAATAAACTGACTTTGATCACCACCTCTGCATGCACGCCATGAAAATTGTGTTAACCAACTCGCTAACCTCAACCACCAATGATTGCTATCAAATTGCATTCTGAAACATCCAGAAAGGTTATTATTGTTTACTTCATTTAAAATTAGTTCATCGTAATTTTTCGGCGGAAAAGAATCAGCATGAAGAAAATAAAGAATGTTACCAGTAGCATTTTTAGCTCCAAGATTCATTTGTTTAGCACGTCCTTTTTCGGATTGTAAAAGCGTAATATTCGAGTAAATGGTTTGCATGTACGCAATTAAAGCACACGTATTGTCTTGACTTCCGCCATCAACCAAAATGATTTCGCTAATATTTGACTTTGATGAGTTTTCATTTAAATGAACAAGGAGTTTTCCAAGGTCTTTCTCTTCATTTAAAACAGGAATAATGATAGAAATCTTATTCATTCAAATTCCAGTTATAATCTTTGTAACTTTTTTTAGCTTTATCTGAAATTGTAACGTTTGAATATTGGTTTAAGAAGTCGATTAATGAACTTCCATTCGTTTTAAAATCGCCTCCATACCACTTAAATATTTTAGATACTTTGATGCTATTTTCACTTAGCTCATTTTTAGAAGTATCATTTAAAAAGCCTTTAGTTAATAAAACTAAATCGGTTTCTAAATCTTTTGCAGTGAATGCTTTGTTGTATAAAATCGGACAAGAAACAGCGGCACAAACTAGGGCGAAATGAATACGAGGTTCATCCATTTTACGAATGATTCTGTGTTCCACATCATTAAGTGTATACCATTTGTCACCAATTTTGATAAAACGATGATTCCATGGTCCATCAATATCTTTAATGCTTTCTATTGGATAGTTATCTAAAATTAATTTAACCGTAAATGCATTGTAAACATTCATCCAATAGGCAAGCGTTTCATCCTTAGTCCAAGACTCTTGAGGAGGTGTTTCTGAAAGTGATTTTAGATAGGTGTTGAATCTTGTTTTATCTGCTCTAATTCCTTTGTAATTCACATTGCCTTGATCTGAAACATGTTTTTGGAGTAGACTATTCCATAGATCGTGATTAAAGGATTCAATTTCAATGCTTTCAATTATTTCAGGTTCAACTACAACTTCTGGAACAGTTTCAGAAGATTCCATTTCAGTCAAATCAGTCTCAGCAGGAGTTTCTATAACTTCTTCAATTTCAATTTCAACGATTTGCTCTTCTTTTTGAATCGTGTCTTCGGTTGGAGTAGTGCTTGCAATTTGTTTTGAACTACCACAAGAGACGATTAATAAAACAAGGATTAAAATGGAAATAGGTTTAATGGACATCTACTTTTTGTTTAATGGATATAACTCCTGACTAATAAAATCTTTCGGGAATTGTTCGTCACCTTCAAAACCTAATTCTATGTCTCTTCCGCTATGCGGAACATAATTTGTTTTAAAAATGTAATCCCAAATACTTAATGTTAGTCCGTAGTTAACTCCAAACCTAACATGCCTCGGAAGTTCTTTTGCATGATGCCAGATATGCATCTTCGGATTATTGAAAATATATTTTAATTTTCCATAGTCCCAACCTAAATTAGCATGGTTGAGATGACCAATGACAATAGCAAAGAAATAGACTATGGCGACATCTTGAGCATCAAATCCACCAATAATTGCTATTGGAATATAGAGTAGTGATTTATAAACGATTGGTTCCATCCAATGGTAACGTAAATGCGCAGCAAATCCCATTTCTTTCACACTGTGGTGAACCTTGTGAAAATTCCACAATATAGGAAAGCGATGTAATAAACGATGTGTATTCCATTGCACAAAATCACTCACTAAAAAGAAGATAAACAAGCCTAACCATTTTGGGAGATTATCTACATCAAACAATTGAAAATTGGAAATGGATAAGCCCAAAACACCTAGTATGTCGTTAAAAAATTCAGCAGCTGAATTTGATAAGGCAATAAGCACAATGAGGTTTAAAAGAAAAAAATTGAAGAACATATAAAAGGTATCCAACCAAAAATCTTTACGAAAGACGGCTTGATTTTTTCGCCAAGGAAAGGCAATTTCAAGAAGCCAAACAATTATGGAGATGGCGATTAAGCCATAGAAATAATTGTCCCAATTATTTTGGAATAGAAGCTCATTTTTGAGATAATTCCAATACCCAGAGTACGAGTTTTTTATAATGTCAATATACTTTTCGATAAGTTCTAATTATGAAAGTGATTCTAATATTTTAAATAATAAAGCACTTACAATAGCTGCCATTGGAAGTGTGAGCAACCAAGATAATAATATTTTGCCAATCATTTTGTAATCGGCTTTTTTTGTGACGGTTCCAATTCCGAAAATAGAACCAACAGACACATGTGTTGTAGAAACAGGTAAACCATGTATACTTGCCGTTGTGACTAATAAACCAGTAACCATATTTGCAGTAAATCCTTGTCCAGAATTCATAGGTGTGATTTTTTTACTCATTGTGATACCTACTTTTTTTGAATTCAGTAATCCTCCAATAGCCATAACGATTGCTATAATTACCATACTCCATTTAATATCGATGGCATTTATTATTAATAATAATCCAACGATTTTAGGGGTGTCATTTAAACCACGAGCGAAGCTTACGATTCCAGCACTTAAATAATGCAAGGCGTCTAAAACTTTTTGAGAACTTAAACCAAGAATTTGTCCATCGTAAGTTTCTATTTTATTTTGAATGGTAGCTTCAATTGTTTTTTTAGTTTTTAATGTGGCTACATTATCCATATTGAATGAAGCAACAGTAGTAGTTTGTTTCTCATGAATGTTGAGGTTTGTTTTTTTAGTTACTCCTAGTTGTTTCCTGAAAAACCTAAAGATGAGATATGCGATAAAGCTAACAATTGCTGCCATTAATGGGCTTACAATTAAAGGCATTAAAAACGTTCCTCCGAGTTTTTCAAAATTGAATTGTGTGCCAACAGCCATTACTCCTGCACCAAATAAAGCACCTACTAAACTATGAGTAGTAGAAATAGGCATTCCAATTTTAGTTGCTATGAAAACGGTTAGTGCAGCGCCAAATGCTATAGATATTGCAAAAATAGGCATGGTTATTAGTTCATTTGGGACCAATCCTTTTCCAGAAAAGTTTTTCACTAATTCGTTTGCGAAAAAAATAGCGGCTACAGATCCAGAAAGTGTAGTGATAGTTGCCCAGTTTATTGCTTTTTTATAATTAGTTGTTCCACTCCCGAAGAGTGTAGCAACACCTTTAAAATTATCATTTGCTCCATTGCTATAGGCTAGAAAACATGCTGAAATAAATAATAAGACTAAAATCATAGGGAGCAACTTTTGTTTTTATTGGACGAAAGAATAATTTTAAGCTTACAGTGATTCCTAGATATTACACAAAAAAAGAACGCCTAATTAGGCGTTCTTCATATTTTAATAGAATGTTGTTACTAGCAACAACCACCACCATCATAATGAAATGTAGATTCGCTAAAAAAGATATCGTCTCTTCCTAAAGCTTGTAAAGCTCCAGCAGTTTTATCACAAATTGCTAAAGGTTGATTTTTAAGTAATACATGTCCTGCTTTATCATCAAAATAATCTTCTTCACCATAGTAGATTGCAGCTTTTCCTGTGAAAATACATGGCCCATCACTAGGCATAGGATCTTTAATTGCAGCAACTTCAATAGATTCAATATAGATGAGTTCATCTGTAGGATAGTGCTTAGGATCTAAAATACGATAAGGTTTTCTCGCCCTAATTTCTATAGTTCCAAAGCCTGCATCAGTTAGTGCTTTTACGTATTCTGAAATAGGTAAGCTTCCGCTTAAACATAAAGCTCTTAAACGATCGTCATTTCGCAATTCGTCGTTCATAGGTTGCTCACAAGTTGGGTCACTCATCACTAAACGACCATGAGGTTTTAGAACGCGATGCATTTCTTCAATAGCTTGCTTTAAATCTTCTGCCTTGAAAATATTAAATAAACAATTTTGAGCAGCAACATCAATACTATTATCTTCAACAGGAAGATTCATGGCATCACCTTTTTTAAGGTCTACAAATTCAGATTTAAACCAATCATTTTGTTCTTCAGCTTCAACGAAGTTTTTACGAGAAGCTTCCAACATTTCGTCTACAACATCAACACCAATAACACCTCCTTTTTGACGATTGAAATATGAGAATTGTAATAATTCCATACCACCTCCAACACCAACATATAGCATTTTTGGATTGTTTGTTAAATCACGAGCATGAACTGTACTTCCGCAGCCGTAATTCATTTCTTGCATGATTCTCGGGATTTTCAATCCTGGTAATTCCCAAATAGGATTCGTAGTACAGCATAACCCAACATCAGGTGTTAATGCTGCTTCTTTATATAAATCGTTAGTAGCGTTTAAGTAGCTCATAGCTTAAGATTTTTATTTGATATTTAGTTTTATAAAGGTAAGCCCTTTATCAATATTAGTGTGTAACATAGATTACACGATTAAATGGATTTTATTAGTTCTTTAAAAAGCGTAATCATATTAGGTTCTGCTTTTCCAGCCATTGCTATTATTGCTGCAATATCTACAGGTTCTAAATGATCTGGATCACATTCGTCTGTTAATACTGAAATAGCAGCTGCTTTCATATTTAAATGATTAGCAACAATAATTTCAGGTACTGTACTCATGCCAACAGCATCGGCACCTATAATTTTGAGCATTCTATATTCTGCTCTGGTTTCTAATTGAGGTCCAACTACGCTGGCATATACGCCTTCATGTAATTTTATATTATGTGCTTTTGCAATACTTTTAAACTTGGTATTTATTTCCAAATTGTAAGGTGCACTCATGTCTGTAAAACGTTCTCCTAAATTTTCAACACCTTTAAATGCTAATGGTGAACTTCCTTGTAAATTGATGTGATCATCAATCAACATTAATTCTCCTTTTTTAAAGTTGAGGTTAATCGCGCCAGCAGCATTCGAAACTAATAATGTTTTAATTCCTAACTTTTCCATGATACGAACTGGAAAGGTAACATCTTGTAAAGAATAGCCTTCATATACATGAAAACGACCTTGCATTACGACCACTTTCTTTCCTGCCAGATTTCCATAAATCAATTTCCCTTTATGAAATTCGACTGTTGCTGTTGGGAAATTAGGAATGTGATTATAACTCACCTCGCTAATCACTTCAATTTCGTTTGTGAGTTGGCCTAAACCTGTTCCCAAAATGATTCCGATTTCAGGGTTTTCAAAACCTTTATCAGCTAAATAATCTGCAGTTTCTGTTATGAATTTAATCATTAAGTTGTTTGATTTTATGTTGTAATTCTGTATTGTTTTTATAAAAATCCGATGCTTCTAAGTCTTCAAAAGTATCGATGTCATTTAAGACCTCTAAGGTACTAAATGTTGTATTGTTTTGTTTTAATTCTGAAAGAGTTTCTGATAACAAATGACTTTGGCTCCATGGTTTGTTTTGAAACACATTGTTGTTCATTTTAGACATTCCAATTAGGTAATAACCACCATCTTCTGCAGGTCCAAAGACAACTTCAGAGTTTTCTAATGCTTCTAATCCATTTTTAATATGAGATGCATGAATGTCTGGCAAATCTGAACCGATTAAGACAATACGTTCGTAGCCATCTTCAAAACCTTTCAAGAATGCATTTTTCATTCGCTCACCTAAGTCAACACCTTCTTGAACCGCCTTATTTGCATTATTCCATTTGGTATTTACTATGGCGTCAGAGAAATAGATGCATAGAGATGTGTCAAGCTTTTTAGTAGCCTGTTCTGTAACTTTCAATAACTCTTTATAAACTTCAAATGCAGCTTGATTACCAATGGTTTTTGCAAGCCTAGTTTTTACTTTTCCTAGTTTTATGTTTTTCACGAAAACAATGACGAGTTCCTTATTCATGTGTTTTGATTCCATTGTTTAACCATTTACTCCATTTTTCTGAAAATGTATGAATGCTATCGGTTTCATTGTTTTGATTGTTATAAACTGAATGGTTGTTGTTTTTCCATTCGAAAATTCCACCATAAAGATTTTTTACATTGGAGTACCCTGCTTTTTTTAATTTACTTGCAATCACTTCTGAACGAATTCCTAGTGAACAATACACAACGATTTCTTGATCTTTATTTGTTATTTGCTTCTCGATAGTTTCTATGTTGAAGTCGTCATATCCAACCCAAAGCGCATCTTTTATATGGCTTACTCTGTATTCTTGTACTTCTCTAGCATCTAAATAAGTAGGTTCTGTTTGGAGTCTGTCTAAATCTTGAACATAGATGTATGGCACCTCTTCGGTATTGTGTTTTTCTAGAAGCTGAGATAGTTTGTCTTGAGAAAAACTATAAACAGAAAAAAGGCATAATATGTAGAATAATACTGTTTTCATTTTAAGTAACTTCACCTTGACAACTACTTCCTGCTCCAGCTGTGCAGCCATAACAATGTTGAGAAATTACAATATTGCGTCCTTCTAGCAAGTCTTCATTAAACTCTGAAATATGCTTTACCTTACTGTTTACAGGTAATTCTAGCATTTGATTAAAATCACAATCGAATAAATATCCTTCCCAACTTATTGATAAGGTATTTGTACACATGACATTTGCAACTGCTGTAGGATTATAAGCTTCTACCAATTGATACATATAATCTTCATAGTTTTCAGATGCAATTAAGTAGTCTAGAAAACGAGAAATTGGTAGGTTAGTGATAGCGAATAAGTTGTGAAATTGAATTCCGAAGTCATCAAGTAATGCTTTTTTGAAATCTTTTTCCATAGACATTTGGTCTCCAGGTAAAAATGCTCCTGAAGGATTATAAACCAAGTCTAATTTTAAGTCACTATTTGGTATGCCATAACCAATAGCGTTTAGTTCTTGTAATGCCTTAATTGATTTGTCAAAAACACCATCGCCTCTTTGTTTATCTGTTTTTCCTCTTGTCCAATGTGGCATTGAACTTACGACATGAACATTATGTTTTTTGAAAAATTCAGGTAAATCGTAATATTTTTTGTTAGCTCTAATAATGGTTAAGTTAGATCGAACAATAAAATCTTTAATTCCAACTTTGGCAGCTTCTTCAACAAACCATCTGAAATCTGGATTCATTTCTGGAGCTCCTCCTGTTAAATCTAGTGTATGTGCACCTGAATTTTTTATAACCTCCAAACACTGCTTCATAGTGTCTCTAGTCATAATTTCCTTTCGGTCTGGACCAGCATCAACATGGCAATGATCGCAAACTTGATTGCACATATAGCCAACATTAATCTGCAAAATTTCAAGCTTTTTTGCTTTTAGTGGAAATTGACTTGTTTCAGAAATCTTATTTTTAAAAGTTGGTAATTCTCCGTTTTGAAAAATACCATTTGATAATATTTCTAATTGTCTATTGCTATTTGCTAAATCGCTTCCTTTTTTATGTAGGGACTTTGTTGCCATTAAATGTATAGGGTTTGTAAGCTTTAAAAAATGAATTTGGTCAGATATGAGGTAGTTAGGTTAACCATCTAATTTATTTATTTTATTCATCATCTGAACACCATGTACTAAAGTAGCTCCACCTTTTATTGCTGCTCCAACATGAATAGCTTCCATCATTTCTTCTTTTGTAATACCTCTTTGTAAACCGTCTTGAGAATAAGCATCTATACAATATGGACATTGTTCGGTATGTGAAACTGCTAAAGCAATTAGTGATTTCTCTCTAGCACTTAATGCGCCTTCTTCGAATACTTTTCCGTAGTATTCAAAAAATTTATTTCCCAATTCTTCACTCCATTCTGTGATTTTACCAAATTTTTTAAGATCTGCTGGGTCGTAGTAAGTCTTTGACATATGTGTGTATTAAATAGATGTAAGAAAATTTCAAGTTACTGTTTTTTGTCGTAGTAAATCCTTAAAGATTACACAAAAAATTAAATTTTATTGAGGTTTTTAAATGCAATGTTTAAGCGGTAAATATTTAAGATTTTAAAAAAGCACTGAAGTTACCTTCAACTAATCTCGGTGTGTCTAAAAGGTTGTATTTTTTCTGAGCTTCTTCATCTTTCCAAACTGTTTTTACACCAAGTTGATCACTCATGAGGTGTGAGTCGTATCTAGATGTTAGTAAAGCATACAGATAGTTTTTAATTGGTGTGTCTCTGTAAAATTTTAAAACAGTTCCAATGATGTAGAAAAAATTTTCGTTGCAATCTGCAGTAATGCTATGACAATAAAAAACAGGGTTATCGTGATTTTTATAATTGATTAAGTCACGTGGTTTAAGCTGATTTTCATCAATTTCACGATTCTTAATTTTTAGATAAGTCTCCATGCTTAATGGAAAATAAATGCAGTGTCCAGAATAGTAGCCAGATTGGTCATGTATAGCAATATTTAATTCTGGTAAGAGTTTACAAGCTTCAGTTATCAAGTCTATATTTTGGCTTTTTAATGGGTTTTTCTGAAGTTCAATAAAGCGTATGATATTTTTTAAATCATTATGTAATGAAATCTGTTTTATGCGATCTGTTTCATTGTTAATCCTTGATTTAATCCAGTTGGCATCTGGTAAATCACTAGAAATAGCCGATAATGAGTATTTACGTAAATCGAAATCGTAAAATGTTGGAATTTGAGTTGTTGTGTTTAAGTTTCGTATCACTTGATAAGGAATAAAAGTGATGTCTGCCATTGCATTTTCTTTATCACTACTTAACAGTGTTTCGTTTTTTTCCCATCGTATCACAGAACGAATATCTACATCAAATTCAGAGGCTAGTTCTGATTGAGATATACTATGGTATGATCTGTAATCAGTCATTAAATCGCCTAAAGTCTTATATTTTTTCATAAAAATTAAAAGACTAAAATAGCGAATATTATAATGGTATTTTTAAAATAATGGATGTAGAATAAAAAGGATAGTTGGAAATAAAAGAGAGAAGCTGTTTGCTATTAATCAACACGTATCCTCAATCAATCTTTTTAAGTTGCCGTTGCTTCTCTCTTTTTTAGTTAGCTATTCATATATAGGGATTATGATATAAACACAATACAAACTTAACTGTATAGTTTATAGTATAATATGACGTTGGATGTCATATTGAAAAAAAAGAAACTTGATGCTAATTATTATAGCAATTAGTATTCGGTTTTATTGTCTTTATTCTTTCCAATCGATGATTCCTTTCAATTTTTTATGATGTAATTAATTTTTAATCACTGAAATGAGATATGGTTTGCATTAAAAAAGTCTTACTTTTAAATTCTCTTTTTGATAAGAATGAAAAATTGGATCGAACTATTATCGGAATTTAAAAAAAAGCAACAACCTGTGGCTCTAGTTACAGTTACAAAGTGTTTAGGGTCAACACCTTGTGTTGTGGGTTCACGAATGATTATTACAAATAAAAAAGAGCTTCATGGCACAATAGGAGGAGGTAAATTAGAATTTCTGGCAACAGATGAAGCCATGACTGCGCTTCGTGACAATAGACTTATCGAATCTAGTTATACTTTAGGTCCAGAGTTTGAACAATGTTGCGGTGGAAAAGTTGAATTTATAATAGAGCCTTTGAACCAATTACCAGAATTATTTTTATTTGGCGCAGGACATATTGGATGTGAAATCGCCAAAATATTAATCGATACACCTTTTAAAGTCAATCTTATCGATTCTCGTCAAGAATGGTTTAAGAATTTGACTTTTGATGAAAGCATCGATTGTTGTCAAGTTAATATAGATGACTTTAAGACATTTAGAGAAGTTGTGAAATGGGGAAAAAACTGCTATGTTTTGGTTTTGACTCATGATCATTCTATTGACTTCGAAATCATTGCAATGGCACTAAAAAATGAAACAAAATTTTTAGGCTTAATTGGAAGTAAAACTAAGCGCGTTCGATTTAATAATATGCTCATAAAAGAGATGAATATTGAAGAAGGAATGAGCAATGTAGTTTGTCCTATTGGGTTGCAAGTTGGAGGTGACACACCTAAAGAAATTGCTATTAGCGTTGTTGCACAATTACTAGAAGTGCATTACAAAGTATGAAGAATAACAAATCTGTCATAGATAAATTAACTGCACTTTGGGCTTTAAATGAGTCAGGACTTGGTGGTTTTTTACATGTGTTTAAAACGCCTTTTACAGGATTGATTGTAGGAGGAATTGCGATTTTACTCATTAGTTTAATTGCGTATTATGCTGAAAACAAATGGAAGGCCATTTTTAAAGCACTTCTTATCGTTTTAATTATAAAGATGGCTGTTAGTCCATATTCTCCTTTTGGAGCTTATATTGCGGTGAGTTTTCAAGCGCTTTTTGGAGCGTTACTGTTTACTAAGTTTTCATGGAAAGGAGCTACTTTGATGGTTTTAGGAATGGTTACGTTTTTGGAATCTGCACTTCAGAAAATATTAATACTCACTATTATTTACGGAACTGAACTTTGGGACGCCATAGATATTTACGGCGCTTATGTCCAGAGGAAAATGGACTTTGTTTCAGAAACATCTGCAGCTTCGGTTTTAGTGACTACTTATCTTTTGGTCTACGGAATCTGCGGAATACTAGCAGGTCTATTCATTAGAAGTATGATTAAGATAATCTCTAGCAAAAAGGAAGTTGATTTTTATTTAGAACCCGATAGTATAAACCCTGAAAAGAGAACATCAAAGGCATCCTTTAAATTTAAGGTGATTTGGATTTGGTTGATAACAGTCGCTATTATTGTTTCTGCGTTTGCATTTTTTGGAGGCGATTTGTTTGGTTGGCAAAAGGGCGTTTATATAATGCTTCGTAGCTTATTAATTTTATTGCTTTGGTACTTAGTAATAGGACCTTTTCTATTGAAAGTGGTTCAAAAGTATCTCAGTAAAAAGAAATCACAATACCAGGAAGATATTTCTAATGCAATGGACTTGTTTCCGTATTTCAGGCAGATTATTTTATACACATGGAAAGAAACAAAACACTTAAAAGGCTATGCGCGTTTCAAACATTTCATTGCAAATAGCATCTCAAATTGTATTCATTTTAAAATACCTTCTGAATAATAAATATTATTTAAGTTTAGCACGTCTATCCTTTAATATTTTCGCAAATGATCGCGTTCTAATTTCGTCAAGAGTTAAACCAGTTACTAGAACTTCATCAATTGTAATTGCACCACTATTTAAAGCTTTTAAGAAATAATTTAAAAGACCTTGGCCAGTTGCAGCATCATCAAATGTATCACCAATTAAAGTCGCTTGAGCCGCTTTTTCTACGAAGGTTCTTAAACGCAAAACTGCATCATCATAACTCTCTAAAAAGAATGCATAAACAGCTGTGTAACGCATTGGTAATTGTGCTGGATTTAAATCCCATCCTTGGTACAAACCTTTGTATAATGAGTGACGAATATGATCATAGCCTTTAAGCCATGCACGATGTACCACTTTTTTGTTTTCATGTTCTTGTTCCTTGGTTAAATCACCACGATGAGGTCCAATAGGCATCGTATTAGTTGCACCATCAGATAGCCAAATACCAGTATGAGCTAGCGCCACTTTTGTAGTGTAATGTGCAAAATCACAAACATCATGATCCATTTCTTGATAGGATGCAGTAATATTATTAGAAGCTGTATAATCGTAAGTTCCAAAATGGGTTGCAATACAGCGACCTTTACTTGCTACTATAAATCTGAATAATGGATTTGTTCCGTTATGGTCCATGATGGATTGTGTAGTTTCTACCATCATTTCCATTTTAAGTGTTCCAGACTCTAAATTGAAAGCATCTTCTATGACTTCAAAAAAGGATACAAGAGCTACAATTTGTTCTGGTATAGTAACTTTAGGTAGCATCACTATAAAGTTATCGGGTAGTTTTCCGTTTGTTTCAGTGAGTAACGTTGTTAAGAATAAATCAAGTGTTCTTTGTCCACGATGTTTTAATTCTTCAGTAAAAGGTTTAATTCTAATGCCTATGAAAGGAGAAAGTGTACCATCTTTTAGACCAATAGCAACTTGCTTTGCTGCAAAAATAGCAGTATCATCTTCTTCTTTATCCGAACGATTTCCGAAGCCATCTTCAAAATCGATTCTAAAATCTTCAACGCCTTCTTTTTCTAATTTTGCAATAACTTTTTGGTAGATATTATATGAAAACCCAGCATGATGGTTTTTTAAGTCTTCCTTAGATAGACCTTCTAATTCTTTTATAAGTTTTAGTTGCTTTTTGTTTTTTGAAGGTAATTTTTTGCTTCCTTTTAATTTAAAGGCTTTACCAAATTCAATACAATTAGGAGCGTAATGCAATAACGATTTTAAGGCAATAGAACCTAAAACTTGGGTAGTATTAGATTTGAAAAGATTTGCTCCACCATAAACTGTATGAATGGGTTGTCTATCTTCTCTGTCTCCTCTATATATTTTGTTGAACGTTTGATTTGCCGTTTTTAAATCGTCAAAAATGTTCTCTTTTTTATTTTCTGAAATACTTAAATTCATGCTTAATAATATTTAATTCTAACTTCCTCTATACGTTGAGTATCCAAATGGATTAATTAATAATGGAATATGATAATGGCTATCATCTGACACTTCAAATTGTATTGAAGCTTCGGGATAAAAACCTTTTTGATTATTGTTTATATAATAGTTTGCTGTGTTAAAGGTCATCGTGTAAATTCCAGGTTCTAATAGCCTTCCTGGTGGCAATACATCAGAAATCCGACCATCAGCATTAGTAATGCCAACACTCATGGGTTTCCATTGATTGTTACGTAAACCTTTTAAGGTAATGAGCATGTGCATTGCTGGTTTACCAATAGATGTGTCTAAAGCATGTGTGGTTAAATGACTGCTTAAGTCTGCTTTTTGTGAAATGCTTTCAATTAGTTTTGCTAAGCGAATAACTGTGATTTTGTGTTGCTCATTCATCGCAACGAAAATTTCATCTTCACTTTGATTATTCAATCTGGTATTTATTATAGCGAGCATCTCTTTAGCAGTTTTCCTGCTTGCGCTTACTATAAAAATGTATCCAAATTTGTCTTCATATAAATCGTTTGCTTTTATTAAAGCTTCAATCGTTTCTGTGTCCGCTTCAGTAACTTTAGATTGTTCGTTTCCAGCCCATTCAGATGTATGTGCAAATTTCTCTTTTAAGGTGTTTATGTTTCCGATTTTTGGATGACCAGTAAAAGCGTCTTTAAAATCTGCTATTGAGCAATCGTTGTACCAAATTGAAGAAGCTGATTTTATCAGTTCATTTTCAGAAGAAAAGGGTCTGCTTTGAACCATTTTATTAATCCAAGTTTTAGAAACACAGCATTGTTCTAAATTAGAAAACGCGTCTTGGTCTGAAAGTGAATTAAGTTGGTTGAGTGTTATCATAATCTTTAGTTTGGTGCGCCTTGACTGATCCAGCAATTAATCATGTCGCGTTCTTCTTGTGTCATGCCAGTTTGATTGTTGTTAAAAGGCATGTTCTTGCTCACAACTACACGTTGAAAGATCTTATCACGTAAATTATAAATCTGTTCTGCAGTATCATATTTTATACCATTAGGAGCTACTTTCCAAATGGCATCAGTAGGATTTGATGAATGACAAGCGGTACATCTGTTATTAATAATTGTTTGAACTTCTGTAAAGGAAACAATTTCTTTGCAATTTTCATATTTTGGAGGTGTAGGAGCTGTCATAAATGCCATACCGAATAAAATAATTACAGAAATAGGCATCACCCAAACTGAAAGTTCTCCTTTTTCACGAATGTTTAAATAATGTTTTACGCCTGCCGTTCCTAAAGTAATACCCATTAGTATCAACCATTGGTAAGAGTTTCCAAAAGTACTCGGAAAGTGATTACTTATCATCACGAATAGTACTGGCAGCGTAAAATAATTATTAGTGTATGATCTTAAAAAAGCAGCTTTTCCATCTGCTGGATTAGGTTGTAATCCTTTTTTTGCAGCAGCAACCATGCGTTTTTGTCCAGGGATTATAATAAAAAACACATTAGCAGCCATTAAAGTACCTAGAAAAGCACCAAAATGAATGTATGCAGCGCGACCACTAAATACTTGCGAATAGAACCATGCAAAAAGAAAGACTAAGGCTGTTATCGCCAAAGTGAATACGACTTTATTATTGCTTAGTCGCTTACAGATTTGGTCATATAAAACCCAACCAATAATTAAAGAACATATACTAATGGTTATTGCCGTTGAAGGCAGGATATCTAAAACTTCAGGATCTATTAAGTACGAGCTGGCATTAAAATAGTAGATGATTGAGAGTAAACAAAAACCAGATAGCCAAGTAAAATAGGCTTCGTATTTAAACCAATGTAAATGCTTAGGAATTTTTTTAGGTGCTAGTTTGTATTTTTCAACATAATAAAATCCACCTCCATGAACAGCCCAAAGATTTCCAGCCAATTCATCTCTAACATTCTCAGTTCTATTCAAAGCATTTTCTAAAAACACAAAATAGAAAGAAGCACCAATCCAAGCTATACCAAAGGTAATATGGATTAGCCTAACAGTTAAGTTTAGCCATTCAAAAAAGTGGCTTTCGTAAATGGTTCCTTTTAAAAACAGATACAATATTCCAATTCCAGCTACTGAAGCAACTACAATTAAGGCATAAAGCCAGTTCTGTGATGTTTGAATGGTATCTACCTTTTCATCATTCCCTTGAGCTTTTAACTCTTTAATTAAATGATGTAATTTATAAGTAATTGCAACAATTACTAAGAAAATAACGAGCCAAGCTATAAGTAAGGTTACTTCAATCATTTAATTTATTTAATTGTTCCAAGAATTCGTAACCTGCTAATACCACCATCCGGATAAATTTTCAATTTAACATGTGTAACAGGTAGTTCAGTTTGTATAATTTCTTTTTCGAAATGATGTTCTTTATCTGCTTCTAATTTTTGCTGAGGTAATAATGATTTCCATTCATGGTTTCCACTTAAAATATCATCATCACTATCGCAATTACAAACATCAATAGCACAAGAATCTGGGTAGTTCCCTTTAAAATGTTTTGTGTCTACTATAATTTTATGAACCATTCCAGGGTGTCCCAATCGCAGAATTACAAAATCCTCATTGTTTGGTGTTCTATTGCGTTTGGTTTCCCATCCATCTCCCATATTTTTACCAGTAGTAGGAGAAATAAGATTATCCATTACGCTAAAGAACATATCGTTGCAATGCAAAGCTTTTCCACAATTGTTTACTAAAGCTAAATCAATTAAGTCTTCAGGATTTATTTTAGACCAATCTTTGTAAACTTCTCCATATACTCTAAAACGTGCGACTCCACCATCAGGATAAATGTGAAGACGAACATGTGTAAAAATTCTATCTGAATCGATTTCAAAAAAATGTTGACTTCCAGGATCTAAATCTGATTTTGGTAAGATTTCTTCCCAAGGTAAATCGTCTACATTAGCCCAATCTGAAATATCTTCATCTAAATTAATCGCTTCTACAGAAGCAAAAGGAGGATGATTACCTAAAAAATGATTGGTATCAATATCAAAACCTCTAATTTTTCCTTCAGCTCCTAATTTTAAAATTGCCCAATCATGTCCTGAAGTTCTTTTCCGTCTAGATTCCCAGCCGTCCATCCATTTTCCGCGATCGGTATATTTATCTGCAATAAAAATTCCTCGACCTTCTTTGATTAAATTTTCCTTTTCAGCGAAAAAATCATCAGTAGAATATAATACTTGTCCACCTATTTTTTCTGAAGCGAGGTCTATATATTGTTTTAGTCTGTCTTCTATCATTTATCTTTTAATAATAATTTTCCTTGTTGAAGTGTTTTGAGTTTTGAATTTTCAATCACTTGAACACCATTAACAAATGTATGAATTACTTTTCCAAAAACAGTTTCGTTTAAGTATGGTGTTGCTTTGTGCTTGTGTTGAACAGCGTTTTCTGTAATTTGAAACTTTTGAGAATCATCCCAAACCGTAATATCTGCATCAAATCCAGCTTGTAAAGAACCTTTTCTATAATCAATGCCTAAAAACTCAGCAGGCTTACTTGTGAGTAAAGAAATTAATTTTTCAGTAGATAATCCTCTCTTTTTGCCTTCACTAAACAAAATAGGAAGTGTAAATTGTAATCCTGAAATTCCACCCCAAGCCTTAAAGAAATTGCCGCTTTCTAATTGCTTGCGTTCAGGTGGAGCAGGTGAGTGGTCTGATGCTAAAAAGTTAAATCCATCATCTAAAAGATATTCCCAAAGTGCATCATTATTTGTTGTCTCTCTTATTGGAGGTGCACATTTATAAATGGGTGATTCGTCTGGAATGTCTTCTGCATTAAAGTATAAATAATGCGGACAAGTTTCAACTGTAAGTTTATTGGTTTCTTTTTGGCGTTGTTTAATTCGTTCAATGCCTTCAGAAGCCGAAAGATGTACAATATGTACTTTTATATCAAACCTTTTTTGAATATCTATAGCCAAATCAATAGCATTAGATTCCCAATGTTGAGGTCTAGATTTTAAATAGTTTTGGTAGCTTTTCTGATTTGTTACTTCAGGAACATTGTCGTCTGTTAATTCACAATGCAGTAGCAATGGTATATTGTGTTTTTTTAGAATAGGAGCAATAGCTTCTAAGTCTGTTTTTGAGACATTTGGAAATTCATCAATTCCTGAATGTGTTAAAAAACCTTTGATGCCAAAAACGCCCTCTATTATTAAGTCTTCAATATCATCTTTATTTGAAGGAATGATTCCGCCATAAAACCCACAATTAACATGAAGTTTATCTTTTGAGGCTTCTTGTTTTCGTTTGAAGGCTTTTAAATCTGTTGTAACCGGACTTGCATTTAACGGCATTTCAATAAGTGTGGTAATTCCTCCAATTGCTGCCGCTTTTGTGGCTGTATCAAACCCTTCCCAATCTTCACGTCCAGGTTCGTTAATATGAACGTGAACATCAATTATTCCAGGCATAACAATCAGGTTTTCATAGTCTAAAAAAGAAATAGTTTCAATTTTATGATAGCCTTTGTAGATGTTTTGAATTTTTTGCTCTTTTACATGTATCGTAGCTTCAGTAAAAAAATCCACTAGAAAACAACGCTTGCTGTATATTAAAAATTCTGTCATAGATTACTTGCTGTATAAACTCATCAATACTTTCTCAGGAGTCAGAGGTGCATGAAACTTCAATTCATAATTAGGATTAAAGGCTTTAATAGCATTTTGAAGCGCAAAATAAGCACCAATTCCATACATTAATGGAGGCTCTCCTACAGCTTTAGATTTTAAAATTGCCATGTCATTACCATCCGTTTCTACAGGAATAACTTCAACGTCTTTAGGTACTGAAAATATATCTGGAATCTTATAAGTTGACAATGCATTTGAAAGTAATCGACCTTGATCATTATAGGCTATTTCCTCCATAGTCATCCAACCTATACCTTGGATTAAAGCGCCTTCAACTTGACCTAAATCAATTCCTTCACTCATGCTTTTTCCATAGTCGTGAACAATCTTAACCGAATCAAATTCGTAAGTGCCACGGGTGCAATCTACAGTAGTTGTTATAATTGCGGTACCGTAAACATGGTAGGCAAAAGGATGGCCTTTTTCTTTCGTTTTATCAAAATGAATCTCTGGTGTAGCGTAGTGTGCATTTTCGGTTAAAGCAACCCGTTTCATCATTGTTTTACTGATGAGTTCTGTCCAAGACAATTCTGATTTTTTATGGTTTACATAAATGTATTCATCTTTTAATTCGATTGAATCTTCGGAAATGTCTAGGTCTTCAGAAGCAACTTTTTTCAAACGACCAAGTAAAGCAGTACACGCTTTTAGTGTTGCTTTTCCGTTGAGATCTGCAGTAGAACTAGCAGCAGAAGGAGAGGTGTTAGCAACTCTAGTTGTATTTGTGGTTTCAATTTTTATTTTTTCAATTGGGATCGAAAATACTTGTGCAGCAATTTGTATCATTTTGGTATTCACGCCTTGTCCCATTTCAACAGCAGCTGTACTAATTCCAACACTTCCATCGAGATAAATATGAACCAATGCTCGAGCATGATTCATTGGTGTATTCGTAAATGAAATTCCAAAAGTTATTGGCATAAAAGCTAATCCTTTTTTGAAATTTGAATGGTCCTTATTGAAATTTTCAACTTCGCGTTCTAAGGCTTCAATATTGTAAATAGATTTTGCTGAATCCCAAGTGTTTTTAGCTTCCACTTTTTTGGCAATTTGGCCATAAGAGAAAGTGTCGTTTTCATCTAGTAGATTCGCTTCCTGAATTTGTCTAGGAGGCACTCCAATCTCATTTGCAGCTTTCGCAATTGCAGATTCTATAACAAACATTCCTTGTGGACCTCCAAAACCTCTAAAAGCAGTATTGGGAGGCAAGTGCGTTTTACAACTTATTACTGTTGTCTCTACATTTGGAACAAAATAACTGTTCGTAGCATGAAATAAAGTTCGCTCTGCAATAGCTGGTGATAAATCGGCAGCTGCACCAGAGTTTTGAAGAAACTCAACTTCGTAAGCTAAAATTTTAAGGTCTTTTGATAAGCCTATTTTATAAGTACTTTCGTATGGATGACGCTTTCCTGTCATTCGTAAATCGTCATGTCGATTCAAAATTAATTTTACCGATTGATTCAAATGATACGAGGCTAAAGCGGCCATTACAGCCCAAGGTGTGGCTTGGTCTTCTTTACCACCAAATCCACCACCAAGTCGTGTTACATCTACTTCAATTTTGTGCATGGCAACACCCAAGACTTGAGCAGCCATCTTTTGAACAGCTGTTGGTCCTTGAGTTGATGAGGTAATTTTTATGTTTCCGTTTTCGAGAGGTTCGGCGTAAGCACCTTGCGATTCGATATATAAATGTTCTTGTCCGTTTGAAAAGGTTTCGCCTTCAAAAATATACTCGCAATCGTTGAAACCTTTTTCAGTATCACCTAAACTAAAAGATCTTGGAGCATTGATAAAACTACCTTTTGCTTTGGCTTCTTTCGCTGTTGTGATAACTGGTAATTCTTCAATGTCGATTTCGATTAACTCTCTAGCTTTCCTTGCAATAAATTCAGATTCTGCAACAATTAAGGCAATTGGCATTCCCCAAAAATGGACTTCATCTTCTGCAAATAATGGCTCGTCAGGAATGATGCCTCCAATTTGGTTTTTACCTGGAACATCTTTGTATGTAAAAATGCGTTCTACACCTTCTAAGGCTTCCGCTTTAGAATAGTCGATATGTTTAATTTTTCCGTGTGCTTTTGGTGAATCATAAACTACAGCATGAAAAGTACCTTGTTTAACATTTACATCATCTACATATATGGATTCACCTCGAACATGCGTATACGAATCTAAATTTTTAATGCTCTGCTTTATCGATATTGATACAGCATCTAATTTAGATTCTAAAGCGTTATTTGATTTGTGTTTATGCATGCTGTACAAAATCTTTTAAAGTGAATTGCTTCGGAAATAATTCGGTAAAATGCGCATAAAATAATTGCCGCCCTAGAAGACGTTTATAATCACTTGTACCACGAACATCACTAATAGGTGCTATTTCATTTTGAAGTACATTACTAGCTTCAAGTATTGTTTCTGAAGTCAATGGTTTTCCAGTTAAAAACTTTGCAGTGTCGTGTAAATATTTCGGAATTGCAGCCACACCTCCAATTGATACATGTACTTCTGAAATAGTATTGTTTTCTAAAGACATATGAATTGCAGAATTGACACTAGCAATATCTAAATGCGTTCGTTTGCAAACTTTTTCGAAATTGAAAAATGATTGCGTAGTTGGTAATTTAAAACTAATAGCCTTTAATAACTCGCCATCTTTTAAATCGTAAGTTTTATAGCCTTGATAGAAATTTTTAAGTGGCAATGTTCGTTCTTCTTCTTGTTCATTTGTAATTATAAGATCACTATTAAGTGCTAAGAAGAAAATAGTCATATCACCAATAGGTGAGGCATTAGCCAAGTTGCCTCCAAAAGAAGCCATGTTTCTAATTTGTTCTGAAGATACGAGCTTAAGGTATTTTTTTAGATTAGGAAAATGATTGTTGATTTCAATATGATTCCATAAATCAGACACTGTTGAGTTAGTACCAATCGTACATCGATTATTTTCAATGCTAATGCCTTTTAAATAATCTTTTTCAGCAATTAGGTGTACCGAATTATCAGCCAAATGATCGGCTTGTTGCACATATAAATCAGTACCACCAGAGACATATTTCCCTTTAGGTTGGTTGATATCTTTAGCTTCTAGATCTTTTAATCGTTTATGAATACTGTTAAAATACTCAGGAACAAAACCATTTTTAATTAACCAGTTAAATGAATTGTCAATCTTTTGGTTTTGCAATGCTGATACTACTTGATGTGCTGCTTTTTCAATGGCTTTATAGCCTGTGCATCTGCAGATGTTTCCGCTAATAGCATTAATAGCGTTACGGTAATTCTTTTCAGAATTTGATAAAGCAAACCCTGTCAAGGACACAACGAAACCTGGCGTACAAAACCCACATTGCGTAGCATAATTAGCTTTCATGGCTTCTTGAGTCGTGGTAAGTTTGTTTTTTAGATTAGTGCCTTCAACAGTTACAATATGTTTTCCATGTGCATTTCCTAAAGGAGAAATACAAGACGTGATACTTTGGTATTCAATTGTATCATTATTTAAAGACCCAACTAAAACTGTGCAAGCTCCACAATCACCTTCACGACACCCAATTTTAGTTCCGGTAAGGCGTTGTTCATATCGCACAAAATCTAGTAACGTCATCCCAGAATGTTCTGGCGTTTTTATGGTTTTATTATTGAGTATGAAGGTTATCATTAACTAGTATTCTGTTTTATCTTCTTTTCTTGACCATTCTTGAAATGGCTTTAAAGCAATCTCTCGAGCCAATTGCTCAAAAGGAATACTTCTCTCAGCATAAGGTAGTGGAATTTCTTTATAAATGAACTCATCGTCAAACCCAATATTCGCGGCGTCTACTTGGTTACTTCCGTAGTAGACCTTATCAGGACGAGCCCAATAAATTGCACCTAAACACATAGGGCAAGGTTCGCATGAGGTATAGATCTCGCAACCGTCTAATTGAAATGAGCCTAGATTTTTGCAAGCATCTCTAATTGCTGTCACTTCTGCATGTGCAGTTGGGTCATTAGTTGATGTCACTTTATTATTTCCGCGTCCAACGACTTTTCCGTCTTTAACTATTACGCATCCAAATGGTCCGCCTTCGTTGTTGTTCATTCCTTTAAGAGCTGCGTTTACAGCTTCTTGCATAAATTTGTCTTTGCACATTTTAAAAAATATTTTACTGGAAAAATACAAATCATTTTAAGAGTTGTGGTAAATTTGGATTATTTATTTTAAAAAATGCTTAGCTTCGGAAGTCTAAAGAACAAGACAGTATTTCGAATGTGTTTTTTTATTTTTATAGCTTTAATAGGATTTTTTGGTGATACTTTTTTCCGAATAAGAAAAAAAAGCGAAATCTTTTCCATCTCATTGTCATAATTTTTTGATAAAACAAGTATATAGAATAATAGCAATTTGGGTTGGGACAGTTAATGATTAATTAAAACACATCAAAGATGGAAATGGTTTATTTGTTGAAGGGTTATGTAAAAGGGAAATTGAGAAGTGTTTATAAATTATTATTATCAAACTCATCAATTGCTAGAAAGTATTTAAGAAAATCTGATACTGCTGGAAGCAATAGCCTTTATTGTTATGGAATTTGGATGAAACATTTAAAATATTGGTCACTGCTTAACAATAAAACGCCTGAAGTTGTTGTAGAGATTGGTCCTGGGAACTCTCTTGGTGTTGGATTGGCTGCCTTGATTTCTGGATCTGAGACACTATATGCTTTGGAGAGAACTCAATTTTGGAACACAGAAACTAACATTCGAGTTTTTGATGAGTTAGTAGCTTTATTTAAAACAGAGAAAAAAACTAAAAAGATTAATATAGAATCTGTAAGAACTGTTGATGAAGAATTAGGTTTTCCTTCAGATATTCTTACTAAAGTTTATTTGTCACAGTGTTTGAACACCGAAAGACTTAAAAAAATCCGTAAAGAACTTTCCGATCCTTCTAATCCCAATAATGCACATATTCATTCTGTGATACCATGGGAAAGCATAGATGCAATAGAAGATAATAAAGTCGACTATATCTTTTCGCATACCGTCTTACAGCATATTGATGATTTACCAAATACATACAAAGCAATGAATAAATGGCTGAAAAATGGAGGTTGCATTTCTCATAAAATTGACTTTAAATCTATGAACACAACAAAGCTGTGGAATCAGCATTGGACGCTTAATGACGCAGAATGGCAAATAGTTACTGGCGGAACAAACTTGATTAATAGAGAGCCTTTGTCATCGCATTTAAAATTTTTAGAAATTAATGGTTTTGAAATTATCCAGGAAATTAAAGATTCTAGCGATAATGAGTTAAGTGCTGAAGATTTGTCTGATAAATTTAAACAATTGAATATTAGTGATTTAACGACAAGTGGTTATTATTATTATGCTCAATTAAAAAAGAAATAAATTATTAAAACCAAAAAACCCGATTCAATAGAATCGGGCTTTTAGTGGTGGTGCCTCCAGGAATCGAACCAGGGACACATGGATTTTCAGTCCATTGCTCTACCAACTGAGCTAAGGCACCAGTCGTTTTAAACGAGAGTGCAAATATATATGCATTTTTATTATTGGCAAAAGGAAACTTTAAAAATTTATCGTCTTTATTCATTTAAGATGATAGCGTCAATAAATACAGGCAATTAATATGTTATTTTTTGGTTAAACCGACTTTAAGTTTTTTAATCATTTTGTATGTTTACCGCTTATTGATTTACAATGAATTTAATAATGGACGTAGGAAATACCTTGGTGAAACTAGCTGTTTTTCAAGACAATGTGTTATTTGAAAAGGTAACCACACAGCATGATGGGTTTTTAAAGGCTGTTAAGCAAGTGCTAAATAAATATCCTATTATCTCAAATGGTATAATATCTTCGGTAGGTAAATTAAATAAAGAAGATGTTCAAGTTGTAGAATCAGAAATTGATTTATTGATATTAAAATCTGAAACGAAACAACCTTTCAAAAATTTATACAAAACACCTAAAACCCTTGGAGTAGACCGTATAGCCTTGGTTAGCGCATCAATTCGGCAGTTTTCTAACTCGAATGTTCTTATTATTGATGCGGGAACTTGTATCACCTACGATTTCATAAATACTAACAATGAATATTTTGGAGGCGCTATTTCGCCTGGGATAAGATTGCGATACCATAGTCTACATAATTTAACGGCAAATCTTCCGTTACTTGAGTCTGAACTCCCTGAATCTCTAATAGGTAATACAACAAATAGTTCGATTCATTCAGGAGTAGTATTTGGTGTTTTGAAAGAAATAGATGGTGTTATTAACGACTATAAAGAAAAATATTCGGATTTAACAGTTATTTTAACAGGAGGTGATACCAATTTCTTGTCAAAACAATTAAAAAATGGCATATTTGCGAATTCAAATTTTCTTTTAGAAGGTTTGAATTTTATTTTAGAATATAATACACAATAATGATAAAAAAACTTGTAATAGTTTTAGTTGCTTTTTTTGCATTACAAATGAATGCTCAGGAAGGTACAGCTTCGCCATATTCTTTTTATGGAATAGGATCTTTAAAATTTAAAGGGACAGTCGAAAATAGAAGTATGGGAGGATTGAGTATCTATTCGGATAGTATTCATGTTAATCTTAGAAATCCTGCTGCATATGTAGGTCCAAATTTAAAGATTTTTAATAATGAAAATCGTCCAATTAAATTTTCAATAGCAGCAAGTCATAATAGCATCAATTTAAAAGCAGATTCTGGTAGAGAGAAAACAAGCGCTACTACAATTGATTATATGGCTTTGGCAATGCCGTTAAGCGATAAGCTTGGATTTGGTATGGGAATAATGCCTTATACTTCTGTTGGTTATAAATTAGAAGACACAAACAGTAGTGATCAAATTCTAAATAGATATAGAGGAGAAGGAGGACTAAATAAAGCTTTTATTGGTCTTGGCTATCGAATTACAGATAAATTGAGTGCAGGAATTGATGTGAATTATAATTTTGGAAATATTCAAAATACAGCTATAGAGTTTTTGTATGATGACGATGGAAATGTAATACAATATCAATCTAGAGAACAAAATAGATCTGATCTTAGTGGAGTAAATATTAATTTTGGTTTGACTTATAAAACCATGATTAATGAAAAACTTGAATTACAATCTGGGTTTACTTTCTCACCACAAAGCGAAATACAATCAATAAATGAAAGAACGTTTGCTACAATTGTGATTAATCAAACAAATGGTCAAGAACTTGTAGCAAATTCAATCGAGGCAGATTTAGACGCTCTTGGCCTGGAAAGAACTGATTTGACCTTGCCATACAGAATGTCTATTGGAGCGGGAATTGGAGCACCAAGAAAATGGTTTTTAGGAGCAGAATATACCTATCAAAATACAAGTGAATTTTCAAATCCAATTGTTTCTATAGATAATGCTAAATATGTAAATGCATCAAATATATCAATAGGAGGTTTCTTTGTGCCAGATTATGATTCTTTTGCTAGTTACTGGAAAAGAGCTACTTATAGAGCTGGTATTCATTTCGAAAGCACAGGCTTAGAAATTAATAATGAAAAAATAAATGAGTTTGGCATATCTTTTGGAGTAGGACTACCAGTTGGGAAATGGTTTTCAAATGCTAATCTTGGATTAGAAGTTGGAAGAAAAGGGACAACAAATCAGAATTTAATACAAGAAAATTTTGTGAATTTCCAACTAAGTCTATCATTAAATGATAGATGGTTCCAAAAGAGAAAATATAACTAACGAAAAATTAATACAATGAAAACGAGAATTATTTTAGTATTAGCTACTTTGTTCTTAACGGCAAACTTCAGTTTCGCTCAACAAGATGAAGAGTGTATGCTTAACTTAACGTTAATGAATGACTACGTTAAGAGTAAAAAATATGACGAGGCTTTCGAGCCTTGGATGAAAGTGAGAAACAAATGTCCAAAGTTTAGTTATGCTATTTACGCTTATGGTGAAAAAATACTTAATTATAAAATCAAAAACTCTACAGGTCAAGAAAAACTAGATTACATTAGTGACCTAATGGTTGTTTGGGATAAAGGAATGGAATTTTTCCCTAGTAAATATGATTTAGGTGAAGTGCTAGCAAAGAAAGCACTTAAAATGTACGACAACCAAAAAGACATGAGTCTTACAGATAAGCAGATTTATGATGGTTTTGATAAAGCGTACACACAAGATTTAGAAAACTTTACAAGTGCTAAAGGATTATATGTATACTTTACTAAAATAGTTGATTTATACAAAGCTGAACAAGAACCAATACAAGATGTGTTTAATAAGTACGATGATGTATCTGAGCAATTAGAAACGATTAATGCAAAATTTACTGTAAAGTTGAATAAACTAATTGAAAAAGAAGATGCAGGAACAGTATTGACTAAGAAAGAAGGTAAATACAAAACGTTTTATCAGAAATCTTTAGAAGCTAATGGTAAAATCTCAGGGAGTTTAGATACGTATCTTGGTCAGTTAGCAAATTGTGAGAATTTGATTCCGTTGTATCAGAAAGATTTTTCAACGTACAAAAATGATGCAGTTTGGTTGAAAAGAGCTGTTAGCAGAATGTATAACAAAGAATGTACTGATGATCCCTTATATATTGAATTAGTAAAAGCATATGATGCAACAGCACCTTCTGCAGACACTAAATACTTTGTGGCAACAATCTTGTACAAGCAAAATAAAAACAAAGAAGGAGATGATTACATCAAGCAAGCTTATGAATTAGAAACAGATGTATTCAAAAAAGGTCGTTTAGCTAAGAAAATTGCTAACGGTTATAAGAAACGTGGAAGCTATGGTTCTGCAAGAAACTATTATAGAGAAGCATTAAAGTTGAATCCTTCAGATGGAACACCGCATTTACAAATTGCGTCTATGTATGCTAAAAGTGCAAACAGTTGTGGAGACACTAACTTTAATAAAAGAGCTGTCTTTTGGTATGCTGCTCAAGAAGCTTTAAAAGCAGGAAGAGTTGATGCAAGAATGAAATCTAGTGCACAACAAGCTGCTACTTCTTACAACGCAAATGCACCAACAAAAGCTGAGATTTTCCAACAAGGAAATGCAGGAACAACAATCTCTATTGGTTGTTGGATTGGTGGAAGTGTAAAAGTTCCTAATCTGTAAAATGAAAAGTAAGTTTTTACATATAAATATATACATAGTCACAACAATTGTTGTGACTATGTTTTTTTCATGTAAGAACAATTTTAAAGATGTTCAGCAAATAGGTATCCTTCAAAATCAACCTATTGGTGAAGCGAAAAATATCGATTTAAGATATACTGAAACAGAAGATGTTAATGGTAAAGTAATCGCAAATCTTAAAAGCCCTAAAATGCTAGATTACTCTAATAGAGAATTTGCGTTTTCTGAGTTTCCAGATGGTGTGAACTTAGCACTCTATGATGAAAATGGAGAGAAAAATGTTATTCTAGCTGATTATGCCATTGTATACAATAAAACCGATTTAATCGATTTACAAGGGAATGTTATTCTTATTACTCCTCAAAATGACAGTCTTTTTGCAGATCAGTTATATTACGATCAAAAATTAGAATGGTTATTTACTAATCAGCAGGTAAGGTTGAAGTCTGCAACCTCAAATAATGGTAGAGGAAATATCTTTGATTCCGATACTAAATTTAAAAATTATACCATTCTGGAAGGAAGTGGTGATATGCTTTTAAAAGACCAATAGTTAAAGTAGTTTACTAAAACATCTCTATCTTTGTAGCAAATATTTATATTCAAAATGAAGATTCTTCAATTTTTTCAATACATATACCTCTTTTTTGGTGTGCTTTTTATTTATGATGGATTTGTTAGTTGGAATGATGGTACTAATAGGTCTTATATTTCTTTCGTTTTCGCTGCTCTAGCTATTTTTATGTTTTTCTTCAGAAAACGTTTTAGGAAAAAATTTGACGATAGGAATACTAAATAAGTATGGACTTAAGCATCCTAATCATTATTGTAATGTTATTACTCTCTGCCTTCTTTTCAGGTATGGAGATTGCTTATGTATCTTCGAATAAAATCCATATTGAGATTGAAAAAAAGCAAGACGATTTTCTTGCTAGAATTTTAACCCTATTAACTGCAAAGCCTTCCAAATTTATTGCAACGATGCTTATTGGTAATAATATAGCACTGGTTATTTATGGCTTTATTATGGGAGATGTTTTGGTAGATTGGTTTCAATCTAAACTCCCAACAGAATATCAAGTGGTAGATTATTTGTTAACTGATTTAAGTCTGTTAACACAAACTGTAATCTCTACAGTTGTAATATTAATAACTGCCGAATTTTTACCTAAAGTATTTTTTCAGATTTATGCGAATTCATTCTTAAAAATATTTGCCTTTCCTGCATACTTATTTTATTTACTATTCTGGTTTATATCATCATTTATCATTTGGATTTCAGATAGAATATTAAAAGTGTTCTTTAAAACGGATGGTGATAATGTAGAATTGGCTTTAACCAAAGTAGAGTTGGGAAATTATATTAGCGAACAAATGCAGTCTGTTGAAGAACATGATGAGGTTGATAGTGAAATTCAAATTTTTCAGAATGCCTTAGAGTTTTCAGATGTAAAAGCTCGCGAGGTAATGGTTCCTAGAACTGAAATTATTGCTGTAGACGTAAAAGAATCAGTAAAAAACATTAGTACAATGTTTATTGATAGCGGATTGTCTAAAATATTGGTCTATCAAGATTCAATTGATGATATTTTGGGTTATGTACATTCGTTTGAACTATTTAAAAAACCGAAATCTGTAAAAGCAATTACATTTCCGGTGGTATTTGTGCCATCAACAATGCTAGTAAAAGATGTGCTTAATATCTTAACTAAAAAAAGAAAGAGCATCGCTGTTGTAATTGATGAGTATGGTGGAACTGCAGGTATTATGACAATAGAAGATATTGTTGAAGAACTTTTTGGTGAAATTGAGGATGAACACGATAGCGTAGAATTAACTGAAGAAAAGATTGATGATCATAACTATAGGTTTTCTGCTCGTTTAGAAGTTGATTATGTTAATGAAACATATAAATTAGATCTTCCAGAAGGCGAAAATTACGAAACACTTGGAGGTCTAATCGTTGATGAAGCTGAAGAAATTCCACAAGAAGGTGATGTAGTTATTATTGGCGTGTTCAAATTTAAGATATTAGAAGTCTCTTCTACTAAGATAGATGTGGTAGAATTACATATTATTGAAATGGACTAATATGTTCGAAATAACGTAAGCCAATTCACACGAAAAGTTGTTTTAATATGGATTACTTTTCTTCAGTATTTAGCCGATAAAATCCGACGCTCATCCCAAGACTTGAATATACCTTGCTATTTAAGCAATAAAAACATAAATCTACTTTCATTATTTAATAGAAAATGGTATTTTCGCCCACTTATTATTCGATAAAATATACGTAAAATGGCAGTTTTAAATAAAATTAGACAACGTTCTTTGTTCTTGATTCTAATCATTGCACTAGCATTGTTCTCATTTGTACTTACCGATTTGTTTAGAAACAGTGATGCGCTTTTTGGCGGTTCTCAAGATGTAGTTGCTACCGTTAATGGTACAAACATCAACAGAACTGACTTTATGAACAGAGTTGAGCAAATGCAAAGTCAGTTAGGTCCAAATTCTACATCTACTCAAGCAATGTCTAGAGTTTATGATCAAGAAGTTAGAAAAGCAATTATGGCATCTCAATTTGAAAACCTTGGCTTAAGTGTTGAAGGAGATCAAATGAAAGATTTACTTAAACAAAGTTTCTCTAGTTATCCAGAGCTTCAAAATGCAGCTGGTGTTTTTGATGAAAACAAACTTACTGAGTTTGTAAATAACCTAAAAGCACTTAACGGTCAAAGTGCTCCGTTAGGAACGTTTCAAATTAACTACCAACAATGGGTAAGTACTGAAAACAATATTGCTTTAGGAGCTCAAGAAAGAGCATACTATGCAATGGTTAAAGCTGGAGTAAATGCTACTTTAGGTGAAGCTGAAGTTGATTATATGTTAGAAAACGCAACAAGAGATTTGAATTATGTTCAAATACCTTTTACGTCTATCACAGATAGTTTAGTAGATGTTTCTAAAGCAGATATCACTAAATACATTGGTCAGCATAAAGATAAATATGAAGTTGAAGCGACAAGAGACATCAGCTTTGTAGAGTTTAAAGAAGTTGCTAGTGTTGAAGATGAAGATAATCTTAAAGCTGATTTATTAGCCTTATTAGATAACAAGGCAGAATTTAACGACACTACAAAAAATACAGATACGATTATCGGTTTTGCAAATACTACTGACGTAGAAAACTTTGTAAATTCTAATTCAGATGTTTCTTATAACGATGTATTTTTAACTAAAGGTCAATTGCCTACAGTTGCTGCAGATGCAATTTACGGAACTAACGTTGGTGGAGTTTACGGTCCTTATAAGGATAACGGATTCTACAAATTGTCTAAAGTAGTTGCTGAAACGCAATTGCCAGATTCAGTTAAAGTAAGACATATTTTAGTTCCACACCTTGGAGCTCAAAGTGCTCAGCCAGATGTAACAACAACTATTGATGATGCAAGAGCATTGGCAGATAGTATTAAAACAGTTGTTACTGCTAATCCTTCTAAATTTCCAGAATTAGTAACTACTTATTCTTCAGACCTAGGAAGTGTTAGTAATGGTGGTGAATATGATTTTCACCCAATTACTCAAATGGTTAAGCCATTTAGTGATTTTGAATTTCAAAAGGAAGTAGGTGATGTTGATGTGGTTCAAACTGTATTCGGTTTTCATATTATTGAAATACTTGACCAAAAAAATAAATCAAGAGCAGTAAAAGTTGCAACTATATCTCGTAAGGTTGAACCTTCTGAGAAAACTATTGATGCAACATTTACAGAAGCATCTAAGTTTGAATTGGCTTTACAAAAAGAAGCTTATCAAGATGCTGCTAAAGAACGTAATTTTGATACTAAGCCAGTTAACGGAATTAAAGTTCTTGATGAAAATATTCCAGGTTTAGGAAGTCAAAGAACAATTATTCGTTGGGCATTCGAAGATGGAACTAAAGTAGGAGACTACAAGCGTTTTTCTATTCCTAGTGGAGGTTATGCCGTAGTTCAAGTTGTTAAAGCGACTAAAAAAGGTTTAATGGATACTGAGAGTGCTTCTGCAACAGTTCTTACTGAAATAAGAAATGAGAAAAAAGCTAAAATGATTTTAGAAGGTATCACAGGAACAACAGTTGCTGATGTTGCTAAAAATCAAGGCAAGGCTTCTAATAAAGCGTCTGCTGTTAACATGAAAAACCCAACATTATCTGGAGCTGGTGCAGAACCTAAGGTTGTTGGAGCTGCTTTCGGATTAGAGCAAGGAGGAGTTTCTAAACCAATTGTTGGAAACAAAGGTGTGTATGTAGTTGAAGTTACTAAGGTTAATGAAGCGACTTCATTAGATAACTACCAAGCTATCGCAAACCGTTTGAGTACAGCAAGAACTAGTGCGTCAGAAACTAAAGTATACCAAGCTTTAAAAGAAACAGCTGAGATTGAAGATAACAGAGCTAGATTTTTCTAGACTTTAAAATTTTATAGATTTAAAAAGCTTCACTTTATGTGGAGCTTTTTTATTTTAAAATCATGTCCTCGTAATCAATAATAGTTGAGAACCCTTGGTCTTTAAAATAAGAGCTAGGATTGTTTTGTGAAGCGACTAAAACAAAATCTCCACCCCAAGCCCCAAGACTTTTGATGCTGCCGTTAAAGTCATTAAATAGAAGCTCTTTAACTGGTTTTTGTTTTATGATTTTCGAAATGATTTGTTCATGACGATCTATTAATTGTTGAAAGTGTTCTAATGAATCACAATCAATCATGTCTTGAGTGATTCGGTTAATGTATTCAATGTCAATCTTTAAGTCTGAACCATTAGACCTATACTTTGCTATTCCATCTCTACTATTTTGCTTTTGATTCAGATGAACAAAATACAATGAGCTTTTAAAGGATGGGTTAAAATTCACAGATTTTATATCCTTTTTGCCGTCTAAAAGAATCTGATATGTTTTTGGTTGTTTAGCTTCAGCGCAAGCAATATCATAACCACTGCCACCAAATGTTAAATCAAGCAGACTATATGGATTGATATTAGCCCAATTGGAAATGTTATGTATTAAAGTAGAAGAAGTGCCTAAACCCCAGTTTTTTGGAAATTCAAGTTGCGTAGTAATCTCAAAACCTTGGCGATTACTTAAAAACTTAGGATTAAGAGATTGAGCAGCTTTCAGAATTTGTAAAAGTCGTTCTGAAACCTTCTCATCATTGTTTTTGTTACACGAAATATTTTGGTGACTTAAATCAAATTCGGCTTCGAACCAATTTGAATTATTCTCGTCAAAGCTATTCCAATAAAGTTTTGAAGCTTCTAAAGGTTTAACGGTTAAGTCTTGACCGAATTTAGTTGGAATAGCCAAAGAGAAAGCACCATCAAGAACGACGTACTCTCCAGTAAGGAGTAATTTCCCATGACTATAATAGCTTTTCACTAGTTGTTGGCTCTTAACTTGTTAATGTTTTCTAATACTGAGCTATGCGTTACAGCATTTGTTTTAAAATGTGATACAAGTGTCTCTTTTTCTTCTGGAGTTGCTTCAAACTGGTTTAAAATATTCATGAGATGCATTTTCATATGACCTTCTTGAATGCCAGTAGTAGTTAACGAACGTAATGCAGCAAAGTTTTGAGCTAATCCAGCGACTGCAACAATTTGCATGAGTTCTTTTGCAGAAGGTTTACCAAGCATTTCTAAAGCTAGTTTTACCAATGGGTGTAAACTTGTTAAGCCACCAACAGTTCCAAGAGCTAAAGGGATTTCCATCCAAAATTTGAATATACCATCTTTCACTTCTGCATGTGTTAAACTGCTATAAGTTCCATTTCTTGATGCATAGGCATGAACTCCTGCTTCAACAGCTCTAAAGTCATTCCCAGTAGCTAAAACGACTGCATCAATGCCGTTCATAATACCTTTGTTATGTGTTACTGCTCTATATGGCTCTATTTCTGCAATATTAACAGCTTGAATAAATTTTTCTGCAAACGCTTCAGGTGATATATTTGGGTTTTCAGTTAAATCCTCAACCTTGCAACTGACTTCAGCTCTAACTAAACAATTGGGCACATAGTTAGACAGAATACTCATGATAATATTAATATTACCAGACAATGAAGGTTCTGCATTTGCTTTTAAGGTTGTTGCAAACTGTTCTAAGCAACTATTTATAAAATTTGCTCCCATAGCATCCACGGTATCAAACGTGGCATGTAATTGATAGTAATTTTCGAGATCTTCAGTTTTGTTTTTAAGTTCAATATCTAAAATGCCACCTCCACGTTTCTCCATACTTTTGGTAATAGATGAAGTGTCTTCATAGAATTTTGGTTTTACCACATTGAAAAACGAAGTTAAGTCTTCCGTATTACCATCATAAGTAAAATGGACTTGACCAATTTTTGTGGATGAAATGACTTTAGTTTGGAATCCACCTCGATCAAACCAGAATTTTGCAGCTTTACTTGCAGCGGCAACAACTGAACTCTCCTCAATAGTCATTGGTATTGTATAAGTTTGCCCGTTAATTAAAAAATTAGGCGCAATACCAAAAGGCAGGTAATAGTTGGTAATTGTATTTTCTATAAATTCATCATGCAGTTGTTGGATTTTATCATCACTATTCCAATATTGCTTTAAAATAATTTCAGCATTGTCATTATTTGAAAAATAAGTATCAACAATCCAATCAATTTTTTCAGATTTAGACAATTTAGAAAAGCCAGTAATAGTTTTATGCATTAACTTGAATTTAAGGATACAAAGATACTATTCTTGTATGTAATTCTCTTTACAGTTATGATTATTGCACATTTAACTGTTAATAGTTAGGGTTTTTTGCGTAATTTTTAGTAAACTTGACATATTTTTATCAAAAAATAGCACGATTCTTGATGCTTTTTCAAGAACCGTGAAAAAAACTAACTAACACAAATTTTTATGTCTACAACAACACTAAAACCTCACCAAAAAGAACTTTGGGGACATCCTATAGGGCTTTATGTTCTATTTTTTACTGAAATGTGGGAACGCTTTTCATATTATGGAATGCGAGCACTATTAGTAATTTACATGATTGCTCAAGCATCTCACGCAGATGGTCCTGGTTTAGGTTGGTCTAATATTGAAGCCTATCAACTATATGGTTGGTATGTTATGTTAGTGTATGTAATATCAATTCCTGGAGGTATTTTAGCCGATAAAGTCTTAGGACAAAGGAAGACAGTCATGCTAGGAGCAATTATTTTGTGTCTTGGTCATGGTACGTTGGCAATAGAGGCTGATTGGGCTTTCTTTACTGGTTTAGGCTTAATTATTTTGGGTGTAGGTTGTTTAAAACCTAACATTTCAACAATGGTTGGAGGTCTTTATAAAAAAGGAGACATAAGACGTGATAAAGGTTTTAGTATCTTTTATATAGGTATTAATTTAGGATCATTATTAGCAACTACATTTGTAGGAATGGTTGTTGCAAAATGGGGATGGCACGCAGGTTTTGGTATGGCAGGAATTGCAATGTTACTAGGACTTTTTGTATATATATGGGGACAAAAATATATTTCTCATGTAGGTAATAAACCTACAGTTGAAGAAAAGAAAAATGATATTTCTATAGTTAAACTATTTTCAAATATTTTTAAATCACCAGTACAATTAGCAATTTTTGTTGTTCTATTGGCATTTTCACTTTATGCAGGATTTACCTTTGAAGGTGTTGATCATTGGGGTTATGGAGCCTTATTTATCTTTCTTTCTTTTGTAGTAGGATTATTAATGATGATTTTTAAAAGTTTAGAGACACAAGTATTAAAAGATCGTTTCTTAGTATTATTACTTTCATTTTTATTGGTAATTGTTTTTTGGGGAGCTTTTGAACAGGCTGGTGGATTGATGAGTGTTTATACAGAAACAAAGACAGATAGAATGTTATTTGGTTGGTTAGTCCCAACACCAATGTTTCAAGGATTAAATGCTGGATTTATTATATTACTTGCAGTTTGGATAGCAAATATCTGGGCAAAACGTAAATTAAAAAATAAAGAAGCCTCTTCATTGTTTAAAATGGCTACAGGAACAATAATTATGGGCTTAGGCTTTGTATTCATGATTTTTGCAGTTAAAGAATATGATGCTAATGGAAGTTCGGGAATGCAGTGGTTAGTATTAGCTTACTTATTTCATACAATTGGAGAGTTATGCTCTTCTCCTGTATCATTATCGTTTGTAACAAAATTAGCACCTGTAAAGTATGCGTCCTTAATGATGGGATTATATTTTGCTGCTACTGGACTTGGAGGAAAAGTTGCTGGTATTTTAGGTGAAAAATCTGAACATTTTGGAGAGTACACTATTTTTATAGGAATTGTAATTTTTACAGTTGCTTTTGGTTTATTGGTTATAGCATTGTTAAAACCATTAAAGCGCCTAACGCATGGAGCTGAAGATAATGAAGTTGAAATGCATAATGATGAGACCGAAGGTTTTGAACTTGCTGATCCAGATATTAATAACTAACACTTATATAAAATTAAACCCTTGTAAAACTTTATTTACAAGGGTTTGTCTTTTCTAACTAAATTCTTTCTTTTATGAATACTGATATCGAAAATCTTTTTAAAGACAAGGTTATTGGGCATCCTGCAGGCTTGTTCGTACTCTTTTTTACCGAAATGTGGGAACGTTTTTCATTCTATGGAATGCGTATTCTATTGGTTCTTTTTCTAACAGCTCCATTTGCAAGTGATAATCCTGGTTGGGATTGGCCACGAGAGCATGCTTTAGCATTAATAGGAACCTACGCTTCGTTGTTATATCTCACACCTATAGTTGGTGGTTGGATAGCTGATAAAATTACAGGTTATAGAATAGCTGTTGTGATTGGTTGTTTAATAATGACCCTTGGTCATGCCGCTATGGCTCTTGAAACAACAATGACATTTTATCTTGGATTAGCCTTATTAGTGATAGGAACTGGGTTTTTTAAACCTAATATTACATCTATTATATCAGAAATGTATAAAGGCAAAGAATCTAAAAAAGATGGTGCATACACGATTTTTTATATGGGTGTAAACGCTGGAGCTTTCTTTGGAATGTTACTTTGCGGGTATTTTGCTAAGACTTATGGATGGTCTTGGGGATTTGGGATAGCCGGAATTTTTATGTTTTTTGGAATGCTTCAATTCTTGTTTTCTAAAAAGATTTTTGGTGATATTGGTGGAAAGCCAAGTCTTAAACATGAAGTAGAATTACCACAGAATATTAATGAAGAGAGTCCAGTAGATCAAGAAGATGCTCAATTGAATGAGAAATTAAATCCGTTCACCACATTTGACAAGATATTAATTGTTTTATCATCTGTTGGAGGATTACTTTATTTGTTTAATGATCCTTTAGAAAAGATTAAAGGAACAAGTTTAGCACCTTTTGAAATTGGTGGAATGAGCGGGTCTAATGTTATTGTATTATGTGCTTTAGCTTTCTTTCTGGTTTTATTAGTGACTAGAATTTCTAGGTACTTACCTATAGTAAGAGATAAAATAATTGCAGTTTCTATATTTGGATTATTTACCGTGTTCTTCTTTGCGTTTTTTGAGCAGTCTTTGGGGTCGATGACCTTATTTGCGAGAGATTATACAAATCGTATTTTGGAAGGTGATTCTGCAACGGTATTTAAAATTATTGATGCTCTACTTACTACTATTCCGCTTATTATAATTACTTGGGTACTAGCAATATTGTCGAAAAAAACCTTTTCAAAAATAGCCTTATCAAATGTTATACTTTGGATAATCTTTGCTGGGTTATGGGTATTGGTGATTTTTAGATTATATAAGAACTTCACTGCAGAAGTAACGGAAGTTGAAGAAACTTGGTTTGGAATATTAAATTCGTTCTTTATTATCACATTGGCACCTTTGTTTTCAAGATGGTGGGAGAGTAAATACAATCCAAGCGCAGCGATGAAATATGGCTTAGGCTTAATTTTATTAGGAATTGGATTTGCTGTGTTATCATATGGAGCATCAGATATTCCTTCAGGAGCTCAGACGGCTTCAATAAGCATGATATTTTTAATTATTGCATATTTATTTCATACTATGGGAGAACTGTGTTTATCACCTGTTGGACTTTCTTATTTAAGTAAGTTGGTTCCAGCTCGTATGATAGGATTCATGTTTGGTGTCTGGTATTTGGCGATTGCAGTAGGTCAAAAAGCAGCAGGAACTATGGGAGGAATGATTGATAAGATATCTGCAGAATATTCCTTAGGAACCTTCTTTTTAATATTTACGGTAATACCAATTGGTGTTGGACTGATATCAATTTTATTGAATCCTGTGCTTAAAAAGTTAATGCATGGTGTTCGATAATCGAATAAATCGTTAAAATAAACGCAAAATGCTCCACTTTTGGAGCATTTTTTGTAAGTTCGGAACAGAAATTGCAACAAACAAATCATGAGAAAATTAACTTACATATTCGTTTTAGCACTGTTAACTTCGGTTAGTGGTTTTGCTCAGTCACAAGAAATAAACTGGGTAACTTTAGATGAGGCTTTAGAGCTTCAAAAGAAAAACCCAAAGAAAATTATGATGGACGTATACACAAATTGGTGTGGTCCATGTAAAATGTTAGATAAAAACACGTTCCATAATCAGGATGTTGTAGCCTTTGTGAATAAAAATTATTATGCTGTTAAGTTTGATGCTGAAGGTGACTCTACTATCGATTACGACGGAAGAACATTCAGTAATCCAGGCTACAAAGCTGAATTAAAAAACAGAAGAAACGGAGTGCACGATTTAACACGATATTTAAAAGTGAATGCGTATCCAACTATTGTGTTTTTTGATACAGATGCCAAGGTTATTTCACCAATTAAAGGCTACCAAAAACCCCAACAAATTGAATTATACTTAAAATTATTTCTTGGTGATGACTATAAGTCAATGACAACTCAAGAGGATTTTAATGCGTATTACTCAGCTTTTAAACCTGAGTTTCAACAATAGAAAAAATTATTTTATTATAAATGCTCCCTTTTCATACGTTTGATGGAAAGGGAGTTTTTCATTTAAACAAGTTCCTTTCCAGCGTTTTATATAAGATTTGTAATTACTACCATCAGCAATGATAAATTGAGGTTGTAGTGTGTCAATAAGACGTTTCAAATTAACTTTAGGTGAGTTCCGTAAAACAATAAAGTCTGGCTTAAAACTTACCTTATAAACACCTAAACTATCAATTACCAAAAATGTCTTATGAGGCGTTTTATACACATCTCGTAAGGAATCAAATGTGATAGACTTTATGAAGTTTCCAACTTTGTAGTCTTTTATCATTTTTTCGTTTTTTATTGTGGTACTATCTAAATTATGCCAGATTATTAAATTGGTATTCTCCTTTTTTCCAAAGACACTATATCTACTTTTATGGAAAATGATAAAAGCTTCAGAATTATTTTTTCTTTTTGTATAAATTAAACTGCATTGTAATGACAGTATTGAAACTAAGAGAATCAAGATGCTCTTAAAATGAAATTTCTTGTAAACCAAAACCATAGCAAGTAACAGCAGGTAAGTTCCTATTACATGTGTTAATTCAAACGAAATGTCTTTAATTAGAAATGTGTCTTGTTTGGATACCCAAGACACTACATGATTCATTGCGCTAATAAGACTTCCATACGCGTTAGCTAATAGTTCTGGAAGTATTTTCAAAAGCGATAGAATAATCACTAAAATCCCAATGCCTAATATCAATCCTAAAAACGGAATAATAGCCATATTAGAAACAAAAAATAATCCAGGAAATTGATGAAAATAAAACAAACTAATTGGAGCTACACCTAATTGAGCAGCCATAGTCACTGTGAAAATTTGCCATAAATAATCTATAGTTTTCCATTTAGGTGACCATAATTTATACATTAATGGTTGAATTGATACAATAGCGAATACTGCTAAATAGCTCATTTGAAACCCGACATCAAACAAAAACATGGGTTTTACCAATAGCAGCATAAACATTGAAATAGATAAGGTGTTGTAAATATTTGTAGGACGTTTCAAATGCATCGCTATAGCCACAATACTAAACATAGTTACTGCTCTTGTAACAGATGCTGATAATCCAGCAATAACAGCAAAACTCCATAGCAAAATTAGAATGATTAGGACTTTAATGGTGTTGCCTCGTTTTAAGTTCTCAATGGGCTTTAAAGCAAAATTCAACATCATAAGAATAATACCAACATGCAGCCCTGATACTGCTAATATGTGAATCGCTCCAGCATTTGCATATTCTGTATACATATCACGATCCATGTCTTGTCGTTGACCAAGGATGAGTGCATTGATGATCGCTAATTCTTCAGGTTTAAAATCAAAACCACTTAATTGTGTATTGATGGTCTGTCTTAAAGTATCTGCATATCCAAAGACCGTTTGTGTCTCTGATTTTATCTCAAACAAGAGATGTTGTTCTGTGAAAAGTTGATGATAGACCTGCTGTTTTTCTAAATATGCTCTGTAATTGAATTGATTTGGATTTAACGGACTTCTAATTTCTTGAAATTCTGAATGAATTAGTAAGATGTCATCTACATCATATAATTTTAAGTTGCTTTTCTTTTCAATGTTTAATAACGTTTTGCCTTGAACAACTTGCTCGTCAATTCTTAGTATTTCTACTATGTATTTAGTGTGATATCTAGTAGGCTTAAGCCGTTCTTTTATTCTGAAAACTATTTGATTGGAGACAGCTGATTCAATGTTTTTATTATTGATGTAATGCTGAGGGAAATTTTTATGATGGTGTGTAGTATAGGTTAATATGCCTAAAGAGAACATCAAAACATAAGCAACAAGTCCAAACCAAATGGTTTTATGTAATATGTGTCTTGCCATACGATTTGCTAGAAGCAAAACCATGAGTAATCCAATAGTTAAGTAATACGTATGAAGTAATATTATTTGAAAGAAATGAGAAAGCAGGATGCCTGCTATGAGGCAGAACGTTAACTTGATGATAATAAAATTGAGAGATTTCACTTCCTTAATATAGTAAATAAACTATATAAATAGAAAATAATCTACATCATTCGTCTTGCTTGAACATAAGCTGAGTACCAATAACGTTCAGATAAATTAGAAGTAATAACTCCTTTGCTGCTTGTAGAATGAATAAACTCGACATAACCAGGTCTGCTTTTTGTCACAATACCTACATGATTTACTTTCCGGCTGTTCTTCTTTGTAGCAAAAAATAAAAGATCACCTTCTTTTACGTTTTTGACATCAATCCATTCGCCTGTCTTTTTTAGATCTGCCGTCGTTCTTGGTAAATTGATGTTTTCTTTCTGAAAAGCTACTACAACCAGACCAGAACAATCCATTCCTCGTTTAGTTGTTCCGCCATATTTATACCGTGTACCTTCAAAAGTTTGAGCATAATCAATAATGCTCTCAATTGTTTTGGATGGTTTTGGTGAAGCTGTGTTATTTTTTCGAGTATTGACTTTAGTCGTTTTAGACTTTTTAGTTTTAATTCCTTTTGAGGAATTACAACTACCAAAACTGATACATAATACGAGAAGTAGGACTATCTTTTTCATTAAGCCGAAAATAGTAAAAAAATCAAAATGTTTTTGTAAATTCATTACATGAAAAATAGAATTCTATTAAATTCTGATTTAGATGGCCAAATTGTTTGGTATTTTATTGCTATAATTTCTTCTATTTTAGTTTTAAATTGGATATATAAAACTTTAAAATCCTTAGATGGTGTTACAGAAACAATTGGTTTGTATCTTGAAGAAGAATTAGTTGCTGAAAATTATACTTTAAATTTCAACAATGAAATACATCAGGTTAATAAGTTATCAGTAGTATCAAAAACAGTTTTAGTTTCATTATCAGTTCTTATAATCATGACGCCTTTATACGAATTTATTGAAACATTGCGACCTAAAGAATATGTTTATCAATGGTCGTGCTTTCCTTTTTGAATTAGACTATGCGATACTTTTATAAATTAATTTAGCAGCAGTATCACTTGCACCTTTTCCTCCCAATTTCTTTTCTAAATCGTAATAATCAATAAACAATCTACTACGTTCATTCTCATCAAGAATATTTGACAATTCTTTCTTCAGTCGCTTTTTGTTTAAATCACCTTGAATTAATTCAGTGACCACTTCTCGATCCATTATTAAATTTACCAGAGAAATAAATTTTAAGGTAATAATTCGTTTAGCAATTTGATAAGATATACTATTCGCTTTATAACAAACGACTTGTGGTACTTTAAATAGAGCAGCTTCTAAAGTCGCTGTTCCAGATGTAACCAGAGCAGCATGAGAAACACTTAATAAATCGTAAGTTTTATTTGAAATGAAAGCTACATTATCTTGTTTAATAAAAGATTCATAAAAACTAAATTCTTGACTGGGAGCACCAGCGATTACAAATTGGTAATCTTTAAAATCATTTACCAAACTCAGCATGACACCAAGCATTTTTGTGATTTCTTGTTTTCTACTTCCTGGTAATAGGGCAATAATGGGTTTGTCAGTAAGATTAAAATCTTTTCTGAAGGTTTGCTCATCAACTTGTTGACGATCTGATATTGCATCAATCAAAGGATGGCCAACAAAATGCACGTCATAATCATACTTGGCATAAAATTCCTTTTCAAAAGGAAGGATAACATACATTGCATCAATGTCACGTTTTATTTTTTCAACTCGACCAGCTCTAGATGCCCATACCTGCGGTGAAATATAATAATGTGTTTTGAAGTTTTTATCTTTTGCCCATTTTGCAATACGAAGATTAAACCCAGAATTATCTATAAAAATAATAACATCAGGTTGATAGCTTTCAATATCCTTTTTGCAGAAGGTAATTAAGCCTAAAATTTTACGAAGATTAAAAATCACTTCAGCAAAACCCATAAATGAACGATTCTTGTAATGTGTTACTAAAGTTCCTCCTACAGATTGCATAAGGTCGCCTCCCCAAAATCTAAATTCGGCATTTACATCTTGTTGTAGTAATGCTTTCATCAGATTGGAAGCATGCAAGTCTCCAGAGGCTTCGCCAGCAATGATGTAGTATTTCATTTATGTAAATCTAATAATAATGGTTATTAAAGCTACAATAATGGTTGCAATAAGTACGCCTTTGGCTCGTGATTCTTTATTAGTATTTATAAAAAGGAAAAAAGCACCTAAATTCAAAAGAGCACCAATACTTACCAATTTTGTAAATACACCTTGAGCACGAGAAATGTTTAAAGAGTCCTTTAGAGATTCTCCTGTTCCAAAAAACAAAAGCGACAATGTCAGTCCAATAACACTAGCTATTAAGCCAATAATGATTCCTATGATTACTTCTTTATTCTTCAAATTTCCAAGTATTTAGTTGTTGAATGCTATGATGTGCGGTCAGGTCAAATTGAACAGGAACAACAGAAATATAACCGTTGGCTAAAGCCCATTCGTCTGTATCTTCTCCATGATCTAGATTTACAAATTTCCCCGTTAACCAATAGTATTCTCGGCCTTGAGGATTAGTACGCTTGTCAAACTCTTCTTCCCAATTAGCTTTTGCTTGACGACAGATTTTGATTCCTTTTATTTCTTTTTTGCTTAGATTCGGAATATTCACATTGAGTACAGTACCACTATCTAAACCATGGTTTAAAACGTTTTCGGTAATTGATTTTATATAGGTCTTACAAGAATCAAAATTTGCACTCCAATTATAATCACAAAGTGAAAACCCTATTGCAGGAATACCTTCAACACCAGCTTCAATAGCAGCACTCATAGTTCCAGAATAAATAACATTAATCGATGAATTGGATCCATGATTAATTCCAGACACACATAAATCTGGTCGTCTGTCTAAAATTTGTTTTACACCGAGTTTCACACAATCTGCAGGAGTTCCAGAACAGCTATATTCCTTTTGTAAACCCTTGTCTATCGTTACTTTTTCAACATGTAAGGTGGAATTTATCGTAATGGCATGACCCATCCCGCTTTGCGGACTGTCTGGTGCTACAACCACTACATCACCAATAGTTGTCATTATTTCAATTAGTGCTCTAATACCTGGAGCAGTAATACCATCGTCGTTAGTGACTAAAATAAGAGGCTTCTTTGACATTTATTTGTTTTTTTGACTCATACAAAAATACACAAACACGCTTGAAAATCCTATAAATAGAGGTTTAACAAAAAATTAGTAGCACTTGACTTAATTGGCATGGTTTTTTCTTTTACTTTAGTAGAAATTATGAATTCTATGTAATTACCGTTTTTGAACTAGTTAAGGTCATAAGAACGTCGGGTTACATAAAAAATGAAATATGAAAAATATTATGCAAAGGAATTATAAATTATTGCTTTTGGTGTTACTGTTGGCATTTGCTTCATGCAGTTTTACATCTAAAAAGTTTGAAGATCCAGATAAAGACAAGTTAGTTTTTCAATTAGTGACATATCTACTTGATGAAATGCATTTTAATCCGAAAGACATTAATGACGATTTTTCGAAAGAGATCTTTGATGATTATTTAAAACAACTCGACCCTTTAAAACGTTATTTTTATGCGTCTGATATTAAAGAATTCGAAAAGTATAAAACGGATTTGGATGATCAGATCAAGGCTTATGAAGTTACTTTTTTCGACCTAACCTTTGATCGTTATGAGCAAAGACTGGCAGAGTCTAAAGAAATATATAAAGAGGTATTAGAAAATCCTTTTGATTTTACAATGGAGGAAGAGTTTTCTACAAAATACGAGGAATTGACTTACGTTAACTCTAAAAAAGAATTAAAAGAACGCTGGAGACATCAACTTAAATTTTCAACTATTGCTAATTATGATGATTTAATAGCACAACAGGAAAGAGATATTAAAAGAGTAAGTGAGTCTGATTCGGAAGATGATAAGGATGTTGATTTTACTAAAAAATCGCTTGTCGAACTTGAGAAGGAATCTCGCGGAATCACGTTAAAATCTTTAAATGAATTATATGAATACATGGAAGATAGACGAAGAAAAGATTTGCTATCAGTTTATGTAAATGCAATAGTGCGTGAATACGATCCACATACAGCGTATTATGAACCAGAAGATAAAGAACGTTTTGATGCTAGTATATCTGGTAAGTTTGAAGGTATTGGAGCTAGACTTCAAAAAAAGATGGATGTCATTACTATTATGGAAGTCATTGCAGGAGGACCAGCATGGAGACAAAAAGAACTTGAGGCTGGAGATCAAATCTTAAAAGTAAAACAGGAGGATGAAGAAGAACCTCTTAATGTGGTAGGTATGAGAACTAGTGATGCCGTTAAGTTTATTAAAGGACCTAAAGGAACAGATGTGACCCTTACTGTTAGAAAAGTAGATGGCTCAATTCAAGATATTACAATTACCAGAGATATTGTAGAAATGGGTGAAGTCTATGCTAAATCATCTACAGTTATTAAGGATGGAAAAAAATATGGTATTATTGATTTACCTGGATTTTATGTTGATTTTAATGACGTGAATAATCGTAATGCTGCTTCAGATGTGAAAATCGAAATTGAAAGATTAAAAGCTGAAGGTATGGAAGGTCTTGTTATAGATCTTAGAAATAATGGTGGTGGATCTTTACAGACCGTTGTCGATATGGCAGGATTTTTTATAAAAGAAGGTCCAGTAGTTCAGGTTAAAACATCTGGAGAACCAAAAGAAGTTTTGATGGATAGAGATAGATCTATAGTTTGGGATGGACCACTTGTTATCTTAGTTAATGAATCTTCTGCATCAGCTTCAGAAATTTTAGCTGCCGCGATGCAAGATTATAAAAGAGCAATTATAATTGGTAGTGATCAAACTTATGGAAAAGGAACTGTTCAAACTGTCGTAGATCTTAATCGTATGGTTAGAAACAATACGAGTGGTGATATTGGTGCTTTAAAATTGACTATTCAAAAATTCTATAGAATTAATGGAGGATCAAATCAATTAGAAGGTGTTAAAAGTGATGTTGTTATTCCAAATCGATACAGCTATATTGATATAGGTGAAAAGAACCAGGAGAATCCTCTGCCTTGGAGTCAAATTGAACCAGCGCAGTATGATGTTTGGGATAGCTATTTTGATTACGATACAACTATTGCAAAGAGCAAAGAACGTATGGCAAGCAATGAACAATTAAACCTAATTGATGAAAACGCTCAATGGGTCAAGAAAATTAGAGATAAGGAACTATTTTCTCTAAACTATAATGATTATAGAACGTCACTTGATATAAGTGAAAAAGAAGCGAAACGTTTTGAAGAACTTTCAAATTATCAAACGAACTTAACTTTTGAGTCATTATCTCAAGAGATAAAGTTAATGGAACAAGATTCTGTTTTAAGAGATAAGCGTGAGCGCTGGCATACAAGCTTAAGTAAAGATGTTTATATCGAAGAGGCATTGAATGTTTTAAACGACTTGAAAATGACGTACGGAATAAAATCAAAAGTTGCGACTTCAGTAAAGAATTAATATGAGTAATAATAGTGGCTCATTAACCAAATTAGCGCTTCAAAAGTTTAAAAAAAACTTTTGGGGCGTTTTAAGTTTTTGGCTCATTGTAATTATTGGTCTCATTTCTGTTTTTGCATATGTTATTGCACCAGACGATTCCCAAAATGCAAATCAAATGCATTTATCAATTCATTCAAAATCTCCTGGGTTTAAAGTAACTCTTTTGAGTGTGCCTTCAGAATTAGAAATTGAACAAAGTTTTGTGTCTAAACTTTTTTATGGAAAACTTAAGACGGACACCGAAATACCAATATCGAAACACAAAATTTATAATCAAAAATTAATATATACCGAATATGCATCAGACGGTTTAATTGGAGTAGAGAAATCAATTGATATAAGCCGTTTTACAAATAAAGATTATAAGGCTTTCATCAAAGAAAAGACCTTTATTTTTGGAACAGATAAATACGGAAGAGATTTACTAAGTCGAGTATTGATAGGTTCTCGTATTTCTTTTTTCATTGGTTTTATTGCCGTTTTTATTTCTTTAGTAATTGGTATTGTTATGGGAAGTATAGCTGGTTACTATGGTGGTAAAGTTGATGCCGTTATAATGTGGATTATAAACGTGACTTGGTCAATTCCTACATTGCTACTAGTAATAGCAATTACATTAGCCCTCGGAAAGGGGTTTTGGCAGGTGTTTATTGCAGTTGGTTTAACCATGTGGGTTGAAGTAGCTAGAGTAGTTAGAGGGCAAATAATAAGTGCAAAAGAAATGCAATATGTTACTGCGGCCAGAGCACTAGGTTTTAATGATTATAGAATTATAACTAAACATATATTGCCAAATATAATGGCTCCAATTATTGTGATTTCTGCAGCAAATTTTGCAGCTGCAATTCTTATTGAAAGCGGACTTAGTTTTTTAGGAATAGGAGCACAGCCACCCATGTCAAGTTGGGGAGCAATGATTAAGGATCATTATAATTATATTATTTTAGGAAAACCTTACTTAGCCTTAATACCAGGATTATGTATAATGATTTTGGTTATGGCTTTTATGTTAATAGGGAATGCGCTTAGAGATGCCTTAGATGTAAAAACCTAGTCTAACCAATGTGATAAATCTCTATTGGATAATTTCTCTATTTTTTGAATATCATCTTTGACACTATTTAAAATATAGGACTTAGTTTCTGAAGGTAAATTTGGTTTTCGATTTATGAAATCACGATTAAAATAGTTTTTAATAATAAATCCGACCTTTCTAATCTTTTCAAATACAGTTTTAGGATTGTCATATTTGTAATGTATGACTCTTCTATTGAAGCTTTTGTTAGTATCCAACACTTTTTTATTTACAGATATTCTATCAACACCTAAAAACTCAAAAGTAGAATCTAATACATGTTGTGGTTTAGAAATAAAATCTTCAAAAAATAGCATTAGTATATTGTGCTTTCCAAAATGACTAATATAAGGTTCAATTTGCATCGCATATCGAGTTGTATCAATATAGTGATTGTTAGAGGTTAAAGCTTTATTAATATTACTTATAGGCTCATGTCCTCGATTATAAGCGTGTATGTAGTGAGAAACAATACGATCTATTGGATGCCTCATCATATAAATGATTTTCATTTGAGGATTGTATTCAAAAACGTCTTGATGAATATTCTTGTTATAATGTGGAAATTTAGAATAGTTTGTGGAGCCTTCACCAAAAAGTTTAGCGGAATTTTTTTTAAACAATGAATGGTAATTATCTAAGTTGCCTCTCCAATTTTCATCACTAAAAAACTGTGGCTCTTTTGGATCGCTAAAACAAATATCAGGATGTTGTGATAGCGCATTACTTAAGCTTGTAGTTGCTGATTTTGCTGCTCCAATAAGTAAAAAATCTACAACCACTGTTTATGTAATTATCGCATTGTGTTAATCTGTTGATTTGTCTCTTCGATAAACTGAATTACTTCATCTCTCCCAATAGCTTTAGAAGATGAGGTTACAAAGTAAGGAGGTAATTCCACCCAATTCTTTAGGAGTTCCTGACAATATTCCTCAACGTTTCTTTCAATTGCCTTTGGCTTTAATTTATCCGCTTTAGTGAAAATGATAGAAAACGGTATTTCACTTACACCTAAATATTCCATGAATTCTAAATCAATTTTTTGAGGCTCGTGTCTTATGTCAACCAATACAAATGCTGAAGCTAACTGTTTTCTTTTCTCGAAGTAATTGGTAATAAACTTCTGAAATTTTCGCTTTGCAGTCTTTGAAACTTTAGCATAACCGTATCCTGGTAAATCAACTAAAAACCAATTTTTATTGATAATAAAATGATTTATTAGTTGTGTTTTTCCTGGTCTTCCCGAAGTCTTCGCGAGATTTTTATGGTTGGTAAGCATGTTGATTAAAGATGACTTCCCAACGTTACTTCTTCCAATAAATGCATATTCTGGTAGATAATCCTTTGGACATTTATCTACATCAGAATTACTTATAACGAATTCAGCAGTTTTAATAAGCATAAAATAAATTTTTCGCGAAAGCGATTGTATTAGAAATTACGGTCTTTAAGCCAAGAGTATAATATGTCGTTGAATTGTTCAGGATGCTCCATCATTGCAGCATGTCCACATTTTTCAATCCAAAATAAGTCAGAATCTGGTAAAAGTTCATTGAATTCTTTAGCAACTTCAGGAGGTGTAACAGTATCATTTTTACCCCAAATGATGCAAACAGGTAAAACCATTTTCGGCAAATCTTTTGCCATATTATGTCTTATGGCACTTTTTGCAATGGCAAGTGTTTTTATTAGTTTATTTCTATCATTGACTGTTTCGTAAACTTCATCAACAATTTCTTTGGTTGCAACCTCAGGATCATAAAAAACCTCTTGTGCTTTTTTCTTAATCACTTCATAGTCGCCACGCTTTGTGTAACCTCCACCCATTGCACTTTCATATAAGCCAGAGCTTCCTGTAATGATTAACCCTTTCACTTTAGCTGGATATAATTTTGTATGATAGAGACCAATATGTCCTCCTAGTGAATTTCCTAACAAAATAACTTCGTCAAAACCTTTAAATTCAATGAAATCATGAAGGTATTTTGCGAAACTTTTTACGTTTGTTTTTAATAATGACATCGAGTAAATAGGTAGTTCTGGAATAAGAACTTTATAGCCTTTTTCACTAAAAAAAGTAGTGACCGCATCAAAGTTGCTTAATCCACCCATCAGGCCATGTAAGACAATAATTGGAGTGCCTTCACCAACTTCAATATAACTGAATTCTTTTTCCTTCTTTAAATGATGCGCCATTAATTATTGGTCATTTTGTCAAAAACAAATATAGGTATTTCAATTAAAACTTTCCGATAATATTTCAACCGAACATAAATGAATGTTAATGAGATATTAACAATGCTTCTGGGATAATGAATTTATTTTTTAGCTGTCTGATTTTTAAATTTTTAGCCTCTGCAAAGGGTGGTAAAATAGTTGAAATAATACAGTTCATCGAAAATTTATTAACAAAAGTGGAGTAGAGTGGTAAAATGTGGGATAATTTTCGATATATTTGAATCTTAATCGCTAGTTGCGCTAAATCAATCAGTTTGAACCCATTAATTGGAACTTATGAATGCAAAGTGGATGCCAAAGGAAGGCTAATGCTTCCTGCTGCAATTAAAAAGCAGTTGCTTCCAGTTTTGCAAAATGGTTTTGTTTTAAAGCGTGCTGTTTTTCAGCCGTGTTTAGAACTCTATCCAATGAGTGAATGGGAAGTTTTAATGCAAAAGGTTAACAAACTCAACCGTTTCAAAAAGAAGAATAACGATTTTATACGTCGTTTCACTGCAGGTTTGAAGATGGTTGAGGTTGATGCTGCTGGTCGATTATTGATTCCAAAAGATTTAGTGGCTTTTTCAGGTATTGCCAAAGAAATTGTAGTGTCTTCTGCAATTAACATTATTGAAATTTGGGACAAGGATAAGTACGAGAAAGCTATTGATGATGCCACAGGTGATTTTGCTGATTTAGCAGAAGAAGTTATGGGACAAGATGATGACGATGGAATATCATAATCCAGTATTGCTAAAAGAATCCGTTGATGGTTTGAATATTAAACCTGATGGAGTTTATGTAGATGTGACTTTTGGTGGTGGTGGTCATAGCAAAGAGATTTTAAGCCAGTTAGGTCCTAACGGGAAACTGTTTGCTTTCGATCAAGATAAAGATGCTCTTTTAAATACTATTGATGATGATCGATTTACGTTAATCAATGAGAATTTTAGATTTGTCAGACGATTTTTAAGATTCTATGGTGCCAAAGAAGTCGATGGAGTTTTAGCCGATTTTGGAGTGTCTTCTCATCAGTTTGATGTAGCCGAACGCGGATTTTCAACACGATTCGAGGCTGATTTAGATATGAGAATGAATCAAGATGATGCCGTTTCTGCTTATCACGTTGTAAACGAATATGATGAAGAACAAATAAGACAAGTCTTATTTCAGTATGGAGAATTAAGACAAGCGCCAGCAATGGCAAAAGAAATAGTTGAAGAACGAAAAAATGGCGAGATAAAAACGAGCCAACAATTAAAAACTGTTTTGAAACAGTTTTTAAATCATAAAAAAGAAAATAAAGTATTAGCTCAAATTTATCAAGCGATAAGAATTGAGGTAAATCAGGAGATTGAAGCTTTAAAAGAGTTTTTATTGCAAACTCCAGAAATTTTAGTCAAAGGCGGACGATTGAGTTTAATCTCATACCATTCACTTGAAGACAGGTTGGTAAAACGTTTTATAAGAAATGGCATGTTCGAAGGAGAACCTGAACGAGATGTCTTTGGAAACTATGAAGTGCCTTTAAAAAAAGCAGGCAATTTAATTGTTCCAGCTAGAGAAGAAATAGCCATAAATAATAGAGCTAGAAGCGCAAAGCTTCGTATTGCTGAAAAATTATGAAAAAAAATATTTACAGCATTTTAAGAGGTAAATTTTTAGTGAGTGATGACTCCTTTAAAAACTGGAGAATCATCATTTTCATTTCTGTTCTAGCCATAATAATGATTGCAAGTTCGCATAGTGCAGATCAGAAAGTATATGAGATTGCACGACTTAAAAATGAAGTAAAAGAGTTAAGGTCAGCTTTTGTAGATGGCAGATCAAAATTGATGAGGATTAAAATGGAATCATCAATAATAAAAAAAGTAGCAGATAAAGGAATTGTAATATCAGAGATTCCACCAAAAAAAATAAAAGTAAAATCACAAGATTGAAATCGTGGCAACAACCGAAACTAACATATTAAACAGATTGTATTTCATAGCTGGATGTATGTTTGTCTTCGCTCTTGCGGTTGTTTTTAAATTGTGTACTATTCAATTTGTTCAAGGTGATGAGTATAGAGCTCTTGCCGAAGAGCGTACTGTTAAAAATCATGAAATCCCAGCTAATAGAGGTAATGTGTATTCTGCTGATGGTAGTTTATTAGCAACTTCTATTCCTAAATATGATATCAGACTTGATGTTGTTCAGCCCAAACAGGCAACGTTTAATAAGTATATTAAATCCTTGTCAGATTCGTTGGCAAACTATTCTGGCAAATCTTCAAGTTATCATCAAAACTCGATAACTAAGGCGAGATCTAATAAAAATAGATACTTCCTTTTAGCTCGTAATATTAGTTATTCCGATTACATCAGATTACGGAATTTCCCTATGCTTCAGCTTGGTGCTATTAAAGGCGGACTTATCGTTGAGCAAACAACTAGACGAGAACATCCAATGGGTGGAATCGCTGAGCGTACAATTGGGTATGAGCGTATTGATGAAGATGGCAATGTAACACGTCCTGGTATCGATGGTGCTTTTGGTGTAAAATATTTAAGAGGAATTAATGGTTCGCGTCTGAAACAGAAAATTGGTAATGGACAATGGAAACCTATTGTGGATTATAATCAAGTTGATCCTCAAGATGGTTATGACGTTTACACAACAATTGATGTTAATATTCAAGACATTGCACATCATTCTTTACTAGGTCAATTAGAAAAATACGAGGCTGAGCATGGATGTGCTGTGGTGATGGATGTTAAAACTGGTGAGATTAAGGCGATTTCAAATCTCGGAAGAAATAAAAATGGAAACTACTATGAGCGATTAAATTATGCTGTAGGAGAAAGTCATGAACCTGGCTCTACGTTTAAAGTTATGGCATTTATGGCCGCTTTGGAAGATAAGGTCATTGATACTTCTACTATTATAAATACGTTTCAAGGCACAAAGCGTTTCTACGGAAGAACAATTAGTGATTCACGTGGTCATGGTAAAATATCTGCTGCACGTGCATTAGAAGTGTCATCAAATATTGGTTTAGCCACTATAATCGATGAAGCTTATTCTAAAAAACCAAAAATATTCATTAATAGATTGAAGAGTTGGAATCTTCATGAGCCTTTAGGTATATCAATTATAGGTGAAGGAATTCCTGATATTGCTGAGCCTGGAAAAGCAAATTGGAGTCGAAATGCTTTGCCGTCAATGGCGTATGGTTATAATTTACAAATGACGCCTTTGCAGACTTTGACATTCTATAATGCTATTGCAAATGATGGCGAAATGGTAAAGCCAAGATTTATTAAAGCCGTAAAAGAGTTTGATAGAGAAATTGAAACCTTTAATAAAGAAGTAATCAATCAGAAGATTTGTTCAGATAAAACTTTGGGTGAAATTCGTGATATCCTCAAAAATATTGTCATTAGAGGTACGGGTTCTAGAATGTATTCTGAAAATTTTTCAATGGCAGGAAAAACAGGAACTGCAAGAACAGACTACAGTAATTATGAAGAATGGCGTAAGGATAGAAAATACGTGTCTTCTTTTGCTGGTTATTTCCCAGCCGATAACCCTAAATATTCTTGCATTGTAGTTATCCATAAGCCTAGTACTAAAGTTGGTTTTTATGGAGCTGATGTATCTGGACCAGTATTTAAAAGAATAGCACAAAAAATATATACAGAAACACCTTTGATAGATGAAGTGGAATCATTAGAAGTCGTCAATAATCAGGTTAATGAATCTTTTGAGGCCTACTACGATATTGCAAACACTTACAAAACGATAATGCCAAATGTTGTTGGCTTGCCTGCTATGGACGCTTTAGCCTTATTAGAAAATATGGGATTAAAAGTTAGCCTTGAAGGTGTTGGAGTGGTAAAAAAACAATCTATAAATAAAGGGGTAAAAGTAAAACCTAATCAAGTTGTTGTATTAAATATTTAATGGCAGAGTTAAAGGACATATTATATAAGGTTACTATCAATGCAGTTGTTGGAAGCACAGGTGTTGATGTTAATGCTATTCATTTTGATTCTCGAGCAGTTTCAAATGGTGATGTCTTTGTTGCTATAAAAGGAACAACAGTTGATGGTCATAATTTCATTCAAAAAGCAATTAAACTAGGAGCTATAGCTGTAGTTTGCGAATCGCTTCCAGAGAATTTGCAAAATGGAATTACTTATATAGAAGTTGAAAACACAAACAGTGCATTAGCTTTTATGGCTTCTAACTATTATGAAAATCCATCTGGTAATTTAAGATTAGTTGGTGTTACCGGAACTAACGGAAAAACTACCATTACAACGCTTTTATACCAGCTGTTTAAAAAAGCAGGTTATAAAGTTGGTTTGTTATCTACCGTGAAAATTATGGTTGACAATACTGAATTTAAAGCAACGCACACCACTCCAGATTCATTAACCATTAATAAGTATTTAAAATTAATGAATGATGCAGGTGTAGAGTTCTGTTTTATGGAAGTAAGCTCACACGGAATACATCAAAAGCGTTCAGAAGGATTACAGTTTGAAGGAGGTGTGTTTACGAATTTGTCTCATGATCATTTAGATTATCACAATACGTTTGCTGAATATAGAGATGTTAAAAAATCATTTTTTGATCACTTACCAAAGCAAGCGTTTGCACTAGTAAATATTGATGATAAAAATGGTTTGGTAATGTTGCAAAACACACAAGCCAAAACATTTACGTATGCTTTAAAAACGTATGCAGATTATAAAGCCCAAGTTCTTGAAAATGAATTAAGCGGATTGTTATTGAAACTCAACGATAGTGAGTTGTGGACTAAACTTATTGGAACATTTAACGCATATAATGTCGCAGCTATTTATGGTACTGCTGAATTGTTAGGCCTTGAAAAAGTTGAAATATTGAGATTGATTAGCGAATTAGAAAGCGTAAGTGGTCGTTTTCAATATCTGATTTCAGATGAAAAAATTACTGCTATTGTAGATTATGCACATACACCTGATGCTCTTAAAAACGTATTGGAAACCATTAATAGTATTCGAACTAAAAATGAAGAATTAATAACTGTTGTTGGTTGTGGAGGAGATAGAGATAAAACTAAGCGTCCAAAAATGGGACACATCGCTTCAGCTTTGAGTAATAAAGTGATTTTTACTAGTGACAATCCTAGAAGTGAAGTGCCTGAAACAATCATTCAAGACATAGAAAAAGGTGTTGAACCTCAAAATTTTAAAAAAATAATTTCAATTACAGATAGAAACCAAGCTATAAAAACGGCTTGCCAAATGGCGAGTTCTAATGATATCATTTTAATAGCTGGAAAAGGACATGAAACTTACCAGGAAATAAAAGGTGAACGATTTGATTTTGATGATTACCAAATAGTACAAGAATTTTTAAAGCAGTTACAGAAATAAATTAACCAATGTTATATTACCTATTTGAATATTTAGAACAACAGTTTCAGTTTCCTGGAGCAACACTCTTTGGGTTTCTAACATTTAGAGCTGCTATTGCAATGATTTTATCGTTGTTAATTTCTATAGTATACGGGAAACGAATCATACGTTTTCTACAAAAACAACAAGTAGGTGAAACCATTAGAGATTTAGGATTAGAAGGGCAGGCTCAAAAGGCTGGCACACCAACAATGGGAGGAGTAATTATCATCCTTGCCACCTTAATCCCTGTATTGTTATTAGCGAAACTAGAAAATGTATACATCATTTTACTGATAGTTACTACACTTTGGATGGGAGTCATTGGTTTTATCGATGACTATATTAAGAAGTTTAAAAATGATAAAGATGGTCTGAAAGGGCGTTTTAAAGTTCTAGGTCAAATTGGGTTAGGAATTATAGTTGGAGCGACATTATTTTTTCATAACGACGTAACTATTAAGGAAAAATTACCTGTAGAAGTACAACAAGAATTGCTAGCTGAAAACCCAAATATTTCACCTTTTAAGTTGTTTCAAGTTGAAGAGAAATCTACAAAAACAACAATTCCGTTTGTTAAAAACAACGAATTTAATTATTCAGATTTAGTAACATGGATCAGTCCTGATCTTGAAAAATATGCTTGGTTGGTTTTTATTTTAGTTGTGATTTTTATCATTACTGCAGTCTCCAATGGAGCTAATCTAACTGATGGGATTGATGGTTTAGCAGCTGGAACTTCAGCCATAATTGTACTCACGTTAGGGATTTTTGCTTGGGTTTCTGGTAATATCATTTTTTCAGATTATCTCAACATTATGTATATCCCAAGAGTTGAAGAAATTACTATTTATATAGCAGCATTTGTTGGAGCGTTAATTGGGTTTCTGTGGTACAACACATATCCAGCTCAAGTATTTATGGGTGACACAGGTAGTTTGACAATTGGTGGAATCATAGCAGTTATTGCAATTGCAGTTCGTAAAGAATGGCTAATTCCATTGTTATGTGGAATTTTCTTAGCAGAGAATTTATCTGTAGTCATGCAAGTAAGCTGGTTTAAATACACAAGGAAGAAACATGGTGAAGGACGACGCATATTTAAAATGTCGCCTTTACATCATCATTACCAAAAATCTGGATATCACGAAAGTAAAATAGTTACACGTTTTTGGATTGTAGGTATTCTATTAGCCATACTCTCAATTGTGACATTGAAAATACGATAAATGAAAAGGTTAGTGATTCTTGGAGGTGGAGAAAGTGGTGTTGGAACAGCACTTTTAGGGAAAGACAGAGGTTATGACGTATTTGTTTCAGACAAAGGAATAATTAAAGAAAAGTACAAAAAAGTTCTTTTACATAATGAGATTGAATTTGAAGAAGGTCAGCATACAGAAACTAAAATTCTGAACGCAGATTTAATCATGAAAAGCCCTGGAATTCCAGAGAAAGTTGCACTAGTAAAACAAGTTAGGGCAAATGGTATAAAGGTCGTTTCTGAAATTGAGTTTGCTTCAAAATATACTGAAGCTACTTTGATCGCAATTACTGGCAGTAATGGTAAAACAACAACTGCTAGTCTAACACATCATTTGCTTAAACAAGAATTAGATGTTGGGTTGGCAGGTAATATTGGTGACAGTTTTGCTAAGCAAATATTGGAAAAAGATTTTCCAAACTATGTGCTTGAAGTCAGTAGTTTTCAGTTGGACGATATTATAGATTTTAAGCCTAAAATCGCGATTTTACTGAATATCACGCCAGACCATTTGGATCGATATGATTGCGTTTTCGAAAACTATATCGCTTCAAAATTCAGAATTATAGACAATCAAACCAAAGAGGATTATTTCATTTATGATGCCGATGATGTAGTCATCGAATCTTGGTTAAAACAACATTCTATTCAATCAACATTATTGCCATTTTCACTTACAAAACAAATTGAAAATGGCGCGTATTTGGACAAAGACAATATAAAAATAACAATAGATAACAATCAGATAATTATGCCAACAGCAAATTTAGCATTAGAGGGAAAACACAACATTAAAAATGCAATGGCTGCTTCAACAGTGGCTCACTTATTAAGAATAAGAAAGCAGACCATTCGTGAAAGTTTAGAGAATTTTCAAGGTGTTGAACATCGATTAGAGCATGTGCTTAAAATTAATAAAGTCCAATACATAAACGACTCAAAAGCGACAAATGTAAATGCTACCTACTATGCCTTAGAAAGTATGGATGCTCAAACAGTTTGGATCGTTGGAGGAGAAGATAAGGGCAACGATTATAATGAGTTGTTTCAGTTTGTAAACGAAAAGGTAAAAGCTATCATTTGTTTAGGAGTTGATAATGAAAAGCTCATGAATAGTTTTGGAAACATGGTAGATGTTATTGTTGAAACTCAATTCATGAGTGAAGCAGTAAAAATCGCCTATAAAATTGCAGATGCTGGAGAAAACGTTTTGTTGTCACCCGCTTGTGCAAGTTTTGATTTGTTTGAAAACTATGAAGATAGAGGTCGTCAGTTTAAAGACGCTGTAAGAAACTTATAATAAATTAAGAAGTGCAGACACTATTTAAAAACATAAAAGGAGATCGATTAATATGGGCAATTGCTGCTTTATTGGCAATTTTCTCATTCCTTCCTGTGTATAGTGCTGCGAGCAATTTAGCATATGTTGGAGGTTCCGGGAATACCTTTGGGTTTTTTATCAAGCATTTTATGCACCTCTTTTTAGGATTTGCAATTATGTATGGTGTACACAAAATCCCATATCGTTATTTCAGAGGACTGTCAATGGTGATGATTCCAATTGTTTTGGTGTTGCTTATTGTAACTATGTTTCAAGGCACAACTATTGATGGTGCAAATGCTAGTAGATGGATACAAATTCCTTTTGTTGGGATGTCGTTTCAAACATCAACTTTAGCAGCTGTTGTCCTAATGGTATACGTGGCTAGATATTTATCTAAAATTCAAGATAGGAAGGTGTCATTTGTAGAGACATTATTGCCACTTTGGGTTCCCGTTTTTTTTGTTTTGATACTGATATTGCCAGCCAATTTCTCTACGACCGCTATTATGTTTTTAATGGTTATGGTGTTGGCGTTTATTGGAGGTTATCCGATTAAATATTTAGTGGTAATCATTGGTACAGGAATTTTGGCCCTTTCGCTTTTTGTACTAGTAGCAAAAGCATTTCCAGATGCTATGCCTAACCGTATTGATACTTGGATGAGTAGAGTTGAAAACTTTGCAAACGGAGAAGATACCGAAGGTGATTATCAAATTGAAAATGCTAAAATAGCTATTGCTTCAGGCGGAATTCAAGGTAAAGGCCCAGGTAAAAGCACGCAGAAGAACGTGTTACCACAGTCTTCTTCAGATTTTATTTTCGCGATAATTATTGAAGAGTACGGATTAATTGGCGGTTTGTTTTTATTGGTGATGTACTCTTGGCTATTGTTTAGAATTGTAATCGTGTCACAGAAGTCAGATACAATTTTCGGGAAGTTATTAGTCTTAGGTGTAGGATTGCCTATAGTATTTCAAGCGTTAATTAACATGGCTGTTGCAGTAGAATTATTTCCAGTTACAGGACAAACATTACCATTAATAAGTAGTGGAGGAACATCGATTTGGATGACCTGTTTGGCTATCGGAATCATATTAAGTGTAAGCGCAAAGCGTGAGCAATTAAAAGAGCAAGAAATTAATGAAGATAATCCGCTTGAGATATTGAGCGAAACGATTTAATGAGTAACTATAAAATCATATTGTCTGGTGGAGGAACAGGAGGTCATATCTATCCTGCAATCGCTATTGCAAATGAGTTAAAATCTCGTTTTCCAGATGCTGAATTTTTATTCGTTGGAGCTTCAGATCGCATGGAAATGGAGAAGGTGCCTCAGGCAGGATACGAGATTGAAGGTTTGTGGATTTCAGGACTTCAACGTAAGCTGACTTTGAAGAACTTAATGTTTCCTTTTAAATTGTTGGTTAGTTTATTACGCTCTAGAAAAATAATAAAGACGTTCAACCCTAATATTGCTATAGGCACTGGAGGTTTTGCGAGTGGTCCATTATTGAAAATGGCAACCTCTAAAGGGATTCCAAGTTTAATACAAGAACAAAACTCATATCCGGGAATTACCAATAAGCTTTTAGGTAAAAAAGTAGATACCATTTGTGTGGCCTATGAAGGTCTGGAGAAGTTCTTTCCAAAAGAAAAAATAGTATTGACAGGTAACCCAATTCGCAAAGACTTGCTAGATGTCGAGAATAAACATATTCAGGGAAAAGATGCTTTTACATTAATTCATAGTAAGCACACGCTTTTGATTTTAGGAGGAAGTTTAGGAGCTAGACGAATTAATGAATTGATAGAAAGTAAACTAGAGTATTTTAAGTCGCTAAATGTACAGCTGATTTGGCAATGCGGGAAACTATACTATCAACAATATAGACAATATAATAAGTTAGAAAACGTACAGGTTCATGCCTTTTTAAATAATATGGATATGGCTTACGCAGCTGCAGACGTTATTATTTCAAGAGCAGGAGCGAGTTCTGTATCCGAGCTTTGTGTCGTAGGAAAACCAGTGATTTTTATTCCTTCTCCTAATGTAGCCGAGGATCATCAAACGAAAAACGCAAAATCTATTTCAGATAAAGGAGCAGCTGTTCTGATTAAGGAAAGTGATTTAGATGAGCAGTTTGAAAATGAATTTTCAGAAGTGTTGAATTCAAAAGAGAAACGAGAAGATTTAAGTAAGCAAATAAAAGAGTTAGCATTAGTAAATGCTACAAAAGACATAGCAAACGAAGTGGAAAAATTGTTAAAACAATAAATGAGTTTAAAGCACACAAATAACGTTTATTTTATTGGAATTGGAGGCATAGGTATGAGTGCCTTAGCACGTTATTTTGTGGCTAAAGGGTTAACTGTTGGCGGTTATGATAAAACCAAAACTGATATTACAAATTCATTAGAAGAATTGAATGTTTTTATTCATTTTGAAGACAATGTAGATTTAATTCAAGACACATTTTTAAATAAAGAAGATACACTTGTTGTTTATACACCTGCAATCCCACAAGATCATACTGAATTAAATTACTTTAATTCAGCGGGTTTTGAAGTTTTAAAGCGCTCAGCTGTTCTTGGAGAAATTACTAGACAAACATTCTGTTTAGCAGTAGCTGGTACACATGGAAAAACTACAACAACAAGTATTTTAGGTCACTTGCTTAATGCATGCGATGTGAAAGTTACAGCGTTTTTGGGTGGAATTAGTGAAAACTATAATTCTAACCTTATCCTTAATGGAACGGATGTCACAGTTGTTGAAGCTGACGAATTTGATCGTTCATTTTTGACACTATCTCCAGATTATGCTTGCATTACATCTATGGATCCAGATCACTTAGATATATATGGAGATGCTTCAGAACTAGTTAAATCTTTTGAGGATTTTTCAAAGAAAATTAAACCAAACGGAAAACTATTCGTTAAAAGAGGATTGCCAATAAAAGGGATTACCTATGGCATCGAAGACGATTCAGATTATTCCGTACAAAACATAAAAATAATAAATGGTAGCTATGTATTTGATGTAAAAACACCAAATGCGCTACTCGAAGATTTTAAATTTAGCCTACCTGGTAGACACAATCTGTCGAATGCTTTAATTGCCTTGGCGATGACTGTAGAATATGGAATCCCTAAACCGCAGCTCGCCAAAGCTTTAGCATCTTATAAGGGAGTTAAACGTAGATTTACCTACCAGATTAAAAGTGAAGATTTAGTATTTATTGATGACTACGCACATCATCCAGAAGAGATAAACGCAGTGCATCAAGCCGTTAGAGAAATGTACCCAACTAAAAAAGTACTAGCTGTTTTTCAGCCGCATTTATTTAGTAGAACAAAAGATTTTGTTGACGATTTTGCAAAGAGCTTATCGCGTTTTGATGAGGTTATACTTTTAGATATTTATCCAGCAAGAGAATTGCCGATTGAAGGAGTAAATTCAGAATGGCTTTTAAATAAAATAGATAATGATTGTAAGAAGTTAATTCAAAAATCAGAATTAATTCAACATATAAAAGAATCTTCAGCACAAGTAATTTTAACAATTGGAGCTGGAGATATAGGAGAAGAAGTAAAACATATTAAAGAAGCATTGAGCATTGCGAGTTAATTATAATTACATAAAGGTCTTTTTATTAGCGCTACTAGTTGGCTTTCTATTCGTGTTTTCATCGTTTAGAAATTCTACTAGAACCGTGAATACGCCATTGATACAATTTGTTGGTAATGATAATCTATTCGTTACTCAAGAGACTGTTAGTAAATTGTTAATACAAAATCAAGAGAGTGTTACGAACAAGCCTAAAGATATTATAGATTTGAACGCGTTGGAGACTGCCCTAAATTCCAATCCAATGATTAAGCATGCGCAAGTGTTTATGAGTGTTGATGGCTCAATCACTGCAAATATTGAACAAAAAAAACCTATAGCAAGAGTTAGTACAAATGCTTCCTATTACATTGATGATCAAGGCTCGTATATGCCTTTATCAACGAATTACACTGCACGTGTACCTTTAGTAACTGGAGCAATTGAAAAAAATAACTTGTCAAATGTATTCACTATAGCTAAAAAAGTTAAAGGGGATGAGTTTTTGAAAAAGCACGTTGTTGAGATTCATCAAAATGAAGATCAATCAATCGATTTGAGATTACGTGATAATGATTTTAAAGTCCATTTAGGAAGTTTAGAGTTATTGGACAAAAAAATTAATAATCTCAAAGCGTTTTATTTGAAAGCAATAAAAGATAAAGCATTAGATAATTATAGCGTAGTGAATTTAAAGTTTGATAAGCAAGTTATTTGCACCAAAAAATAAGTAATGGAGAACAATAAAATTTCAGTAGGATTAGATATCGGAACCACAAAAATTGTGGCTATGATTGGTCGTAAGAACGAATACGGAAAGGCAGAAATTTTGGGTATTGGTAAATCCAAAAGCTTAGGTGTGCATAGAGGTGTTGTAAATAATATTACACAAACTATACAATCAATTCAGCAAGCTGTTCAAGAAGCAGAAGCTGAGGCAGGATTAAAAATTGAAGATGTAACTGTTGGTATTGCTGGTCAGCATATTAGAAGTTTGCAGCATAGTGATTATATCACAAGAGCAAATTCTGAAGTAGTTATTGATGAAGAAGATATTGATCGATTAATTAACCAAGTTCATAAGCTGGTAATGTTACCAGGAGAAGAAATTATTCATGTACTTCCACAAGAGTACAAAATTGATGGTCAGCCAGAAATTAAGGAGCCTATTGGAATGTATGGAGGACGCTTAGAAGCGAACTTTCATGTGGTTGTTGGTCAAGTATCATCGATTAGAAATATTGGTCGCTGTGTGAAAAGTTCTGGTTTAGAATTGGAAGGCATCACATTAGAACCATTGGCATCAGCTAATGCTGTTTTAAGTCAAGAAGAAAAAGAAGCAGGAGTAGCCTTAATTGATATAGGTGGCGGAACAACTGATTTAGCTGTTTTTAAAGATGGTATTATTCGCCATACAGCTGTAATTCCTTTTGGAGGAAATGTTGTTACTGAAGACATTAAAGAAGGTTGCTCAATAATTGAGAAACAAGCAGAATTACTTAAGATAAAATTTGGTTCTGCATGGCCAGGAGAGAATAAAGACAATGAGATTGTGTCTATTCCGGGTTTGCGAGGTCGTGAACCAAAAGAGATTACTTTAAAGAACTTATCTAAGATTATACACGCAAGAGTTGTAGAAATCGTGGAACAAGTTTATGTTGAGATTAAGAATTACGGTCACGAAGAACAAAAAAAGAAATTAATTGCTGGTATTGTATTAACAGGTGGTGGAAGCCAACTAAAACACTTAAAGCAATTAGTAGAATACATAACAGGAATGGATACCAGAATTGGCTATCCTAATGAGCATTTAGCAGGAGATAGTGATGATGATATTGCTAGCCCATTATTTGCGACAGCAGTTGGTTTGGTAATGGATGGCTTAAAACGTCAAGAAAGAAGACGTGTTGAAAAAGAAGTTGAAGAAATGGAGCTTGCTATGGAAGAGCATTCTGAAGAACATTCAACTCAAGAAGAAGAACGCATTCAGCAACCAAAAAAGGAACGTAAATCGTTCTTGGATAAACTAACTGAGCGTGTCAAAGATTTTTTAGACAATGCTGAGTAGCCAAAGAATTAAATCTATTGAATAAAACATATATAGTACAAAACAACAACCAGTAAAAAGAATATTTATGAGCAACAACATTGAATTAGCAGATATTGCATTCGATTTGCCAAAAAACCAATCAAACGTTATCAAAGTGATTGGAGTTGGTGGAGGTGGAAGTAATGCCATTAATCACATGTTTCAACAAGGGATTAAAGGTGTTGACTTCGTTATTTGCAATACAGATGCCCAAGCGTTACAGAATAGTGGTGTCCCAAACAAGATCCAATTGGGAGTGAATTTAACCGAAGGGTTAGGAGCAGGAGCAAATCCTGAAGTAGGAGAACAGGCAGCCGTTGAAAGTCTAGAAGATTTAAGACGTATGTTAGGTACTAATACAAAAATGGTATTCATCACAGCAGGAATGGGTGGAGGTACAGGTACTGGGGCTGCACCAATTATCGCCAAACTTTCTAAGGAAATGGATATTCTAACTGTTGGTATTGTAACGATGCCATTTCAGTTTGAAGGAAAAATGAGAAACGAACAAGCCGCAAAAGGCATTGACACACTTCGTTCTCATGTTGATTCTTTGGTTGTAATCAATAATAATAAACTTCGTGAAGTTTATGGTAATCTAGGATTTAAAGCTGGATTCTCTAAAGCAGATGAAGTACTTTCAACGGCTTCACGTGGTATTGCAGAAGTGATTACTCATCACTATACGCAAAATATTGATTTGCGTGATGCTAAAACAGTTTTAAGTAATAGTGGAACTGCAATTATGGGTTCGTCTACGTCTTCAGGTAAAGCTAGAGCGCAAGAAGCGATTATGAAAGCCTTAGACTCACCATTATTAAACGATAATAAAATTACAGGAGCCAAAAACGTATTGTTGCTAATCGTTTCTGGGTCTCAAGAAATTACTATTGACGAAATTGGAGAAATTAATGACCACATTCAAAACGAAGCAGGTCATGGTGCAAACATTATTATGGGTGTTGGTGAAGACGAGTCTTTAGAAGAGTCTATCTCTGTGACTATTATCGCTACTGGTTTCGATATAGATCAACAACATGAGATTTCTAATACAGAACAAACGAAAGTAGTTCATGCTTTAGAAGACGATAGAAATGATGTATATGTGAAAGAAAGTGATCCGGCAATTATAACTCCAGATATCGTTCTAGAAAATGATGAAGCAGAACCAGAGGTGGTTGTTCATACATTAGTAGAAGACGAAGATTTGGATGCTGTTGTTGAAAGTTTTGAAACAGATCTAATCACAACTACAGAAATTATTAAAAATATAAATGTAGTATATGATGAAGTCTTAGATCATGTAACTAAAGAAGAAGAGTTTATTATAACTCCTGTTCAAGAAATTGAAGAAGAGATTATAGAAGATGTTGAAGAGGAACAAATTACATTAACTTTTGACTTACCATTATCTTTTGGACAAGAAGAAGAGGAGACGATCGAGGTTGAAGAAAAGACCGTTTTTGAACTAGAAGAAGTAAAAGATTTAGATGTTACTGATCATATTGAAATTGTGCCTGTAACAGAAGCTAATGAAGATGGAGAGACACGTTATGCCCTTGATGATTTTATGACGTATGAGTCTTCAATTAATGAAACGAAAACGAAAGTTCAACCAGAAGTAGAAGAAGAAATTGTATTTGAGAAAAAGACTCTTGAATCTGAAGTTTCTGAAGAAGAGGTAAGAGAAGAGATTGATCCAATGAACAGTCCAATTTCTGAATTGCTTAAAGAAAGAGCTGATGAACGTAGACGTAAGATGAAAGATTTCAATTACAAATTCAATACAGCTAAAATTGACGAAATTGAAAAAGAACCTGCATATAAAAGACAAGGTGTGAGTTTAGAAGAATCTCAACATTCTTCAGATACCAAGGCTTCAAGAACTTCTGTTACTACTGATGACAACGACGATATTCAATTAAGAAGCAATAATTCATTTTTACACGACAACGTAGATTAATAGCAAATTTAGTTTAGTGTTTTACACTTTGTTAAACCCGAAAAGTTGAGATAAACTTTTCGGGTTTTTTTATGCTTTAATGCTATTAGACCGACTAAATACATCTAGTTTTTCCTATCTTCGCAATCTAAATTAAATACCACATTATGAGTTTGCAAAATAATATAATGACTGCTATGAAGGCAGCAATGAAAGAAAAGAATCAAGTTGCTTTGGCAGCATTGAGAGCTGTTAAATCTGAATTATTATTGGCACAAACCTCTGGTTCTGGAGAAGACATAACTGAAGATGAAGAAATAAAAATTCTATCTAAGTTGGTAAAACAACGTAAGGATAGTGCAGCTATATTTGCTGAGCAAAACCGAAATGATTTAGCAGATCCAGAGATAGCTCAAGCTGCAATTATTTCTCAGTTTTTACCTCCCCAATTAAGTGAAGCAGAAATTGAAAAAGTTGTTTTGGCTACGATTCAGCAAATTGGAGCAGAAGGGATGAAAGACATGGGGAAAGTCATGGGTATGGTTAATAAGCAATTAGCTGGACAGGCTGATGGTAAAACCATTTCAACCATTGTAAAGGAGAAATTATCATAAATTAAAGGCCTCGTAGTTCAACTGGATAGAATATCAGATTTCGGCTCTGAGGGTTGGAGGTTCGAATCCTCTCGAGGTCACGAATAAATAGAAAACTTCTGTGTTAAATCAGGCTTGCTTGAATTTATAATCAGAAGTTTTCTATTTTCAAAGCGGAGCTCTGAGGAAAAGCGAAATTTATTGAGCTAATCCTAGTATTTTCAAAGCAGAGCTCTGAGGAAAAGCGAAATTTATTGAGCTAATCCTAGTATTTTCAAAGCGGAGCTCTGAGGAAAAGCGAAATTCATTGAGCTAATCCTGGTATTTCAAAGCGGAGCTCTGAGGAAAAGCGAAATTCATTGAGCTAATCCTGGCATTTCAAAGCGGAGCTCTGAGGAAAAGCGAAATTTATTGAGCTAATCCTGGTGTTTCAAAGCGGAGCTCTGAGGGAAAGCGAAATTTATTGAGTTAATCCTAGTATTTCAAAGCGGAGCTCTAAGGATATGAAAATTCATAAATAACTCTAAATACTACAAATTTTAGTTTATCAATTAAATAGCAATACTATTAAGAGAAAAGGTCTTTTCACTATATTTATACAATGCTAAATGCCCTAATTCTATTTTTTGCACTTCAAAAGGACAATGAGGATCCAATAATATTTCAGGGAGTCTTTTTTTTTCTTGCTAGCCTGCTTGCTGCAGGTATCGTTCTACTTGTTATAAATAAGACGTTTTATTTCTTTGAAATGGCTTATGTTGAGTACGTTAATAAACGTTTGTTTTTCACTCATTTATATATTAATAAAAAGACACTTTCTAAAGATCACAAGTCTATTCTGAAACAAAAAATTAAATTTTATAATAGTTTATCACTAAAACATAAATCCTATTTCGAACATAGGGTGTATAAAACAATAAATCGTACAGAATTTATTGGTAAACAATTGTTTGTTAGCGATGAAATGAAGGTTGTGATTTCTGCTACATTAGTTAAACTTACTTTTGGCTTAAGAGATTATAAGATTGATTCTGTAGAGCGTATTCTGATATACCCAGAAGAGTTTTATTCTCAAACTAATAAAGCTTATCACAAAGGTGAATTTAATCTAGGCTATAAAGCTTTAGTGCTTTCTTGGAAAGATGTTTTACATGGTTATCACATTGAAGATGACAACCTCAATTTGGCAGTCCATGAATTTATACATGCCATTCACTTTTATTACATGAATGTAAGGAAGCGAAGTACGAGCTCTGCTATTTTTTTAGATTCGTATTATGAGCTTACTGAGGATTTAAACAATAATGCTAGTTTAAAAGAAGAATTGGTGTCTTCAGATTATATAAGAGACTATGCTTTTACTAATCAGTTTGAATTCTTAGCAGTTATTATAGAGACCTTTATAGAAACACCACAAGAGTTTAGATCTGAATTTCCAGATGTATATAAAAAGGTAAAAGGAATGCTTAATTTTAACTTTAAAGGCTATTGATACTTATAGTTTAAAAACTACTTGTAACATATATTGAAAGTGGTTGTTATCAAATTGTCTATCCTTTGCATGAACTGCAAATTTTCCAACACCTTGAAGTCTTATTCCAATATCATCAGAAACCCAAACAGTACCTCCAAGAGCTAAATTTCCAGAAGTGTTCACTTCGTCAATTGTGAAAATTCCAAATCCAGCACCAACATAAAGATCTAACCAATCAACATTTAAAAGCACATCAGAGAAATAGTATTTAATATACGTATTAGTAGAAATATAAGTGTAATCTTCTTTTAAAATTCCACCATCAATTTCTTCCCCTTTTTTATATCCATTAAAGGTTAAATCTTGTTCTAATGAAAAAGTCTTTGACCATCTATTTTCAATAGCTAAAGCTAAAGGGTTTCTAAATTGAAAGTCACCTAAACGTGAAAAAGGTTGTCTCTCTCCTAGGCTTCCAATAGCATTTACACCAACACTAAGTTTCCATGGATCCTGTATTTCTTCTTCTGCAGTATCATATTTAGTATCAGAAGTCGTTTGTGATTGAGCATCAAAAGAAAATAATGACACTAAGAATAAAAATAATACTATATTTCTCATGGTTATAAAATACGTTAACTCAAATATATGCTTTAAGCTCTAATTTACAAAGAAACAGTAAACATATTACATTTAAAAGTAATGACTTAAGATTTTTTTAATCCTGAAAATCCAATTATTCTTTTATAATCTTTAAAAAGATCTTTTCTATATCTTTTATTATTAATAAAAGCCCATATTCTACTCGTGAACAAGGCCTTAATGAATTGAAAATTTCTTAAAACATAATCAATAAATTTTCTTAAAAATGGATGCTTTAGTTTTATTAAAAAGAGATTATTTATAAATGCATTAGATTCAAAAGAATTCAAATCACTGAAGAAAAGTTTGGCGATTGAGAAATAGTTTTTAAAATAAGCTGGTTTAAATGTGTCGTCAAATTCTAAATTTGTTTTTCTTTTAAGGATAAGTAGATCATAAATAGATTTAAAACTTATTTTGCTATACATATATCCTGAATCATTTGCCTGGAAATTTAAAATTGAATGAAACAATAAATGCTTATCTGATGGTACGTAAATGTCTTGAACGGACTCTTTGGTGTCTAAAATTTTATTAGTGTTTAAAATGCCTTTATAAGTTTTTGATAACACTTTTTTATGAACTTCTACAGCTGCTAAATTTACATCAGATTGGAGTCTTGGTAAATGCTTGTGGTCAAAATACCTTGAGCTAATGCCTTGAGCTGTGCCGATATAGTTGTTATCTATAAGTAATTGATATGTAGTCTCCATTTTAGTCTCATCAACAAGAATATCAATATCTCCTAACATTCTTTCGCCCAAATCCTCATAATAATTCTTAACTAATAGTGCACTCCCTTTTAAAAACACATGATCAATCTTGTTTGTTCTTAAAATTTTTGAAATTTGACTAATCTCATCTTTTAAAGTTTCATTTCTATTTCTATTAATGGTTGTAATTTCCTCTAGATATAATGCTAATTCTTCAGGTATATAAGCTAATAAATTCTTTTGTTTTAGCTTACAATAACAGGTTGTTAAAACTAGGTAATCACTAGCTATAAAAACAAATTTTTCCCAATCGATAGCATTAGAAGTCATCTTATATTGTAAGGCTTCAATTGAGTTTTCAAAGCCCAATATATCTGCAATTACTTGGAGAGTATATTTATATGAATTTTTTTGTACAGACAATAGTTCTTATTAAGTACTTAAAAGTAAGTAAAACTTTTATGATTCTTCGAATAGGTCTTTAAATTTTGTAATTGCAAAGTCATTACTGTTGTAATTCAATTGGTAGCAATCAACTTCCTTAAACCAATTTATGAATTTTAAAGCATGTTTTTCTTTTGGTGATATCCAAGAATCTGGAATTAAAGTTTCTAGAATTTTTTCTGGAGAAACGAGATTTAAACTATCGCTCTTGGATGAATCGTATTTGACATATACAATTTTTTTGCAAGGAAAGCTTGCGGGTTGACTTTCATAACTTAAAATCGGTGGTACATATTTAATATTTACTTTTTTTGGTCCATTATGATGGGTTTTTAGTAAATCTATACCGTTGAGATATGGTTTTAAAGCTTCAAAAGCTCCTTTTTTAATTGATGTTGCTGCAGGATATCGATAGAGATGCAGATTATCTTCATAAAGAGGGGTAAAGTCATCACTGAGGATGTCAAATCCATGAGCCATTAATAAAACGGAAAGTGTGCTTTTACCATTACCAGAATCTCCAATAATCATAATTGACTCTTTACCGTTTGAAATAGTTGAGGCATGAAATGTTGCTACCCAGTTACTAATATTAGTGTCATGTATCGTGTTTGTAAGCTCTAAAGCAAATTTACCCTGAAGAAAATGGAAAGCTTTCGTCTTATAGCTTCCTACATGCACTCCATTTTTTAAGAGATGTAAATCATCATTTAATCTGAAAACATCGAATAATACATCGTATTCTACAGTGCTTTTTATTGAATGATGAGCAATTTGAGGATGAACTAAGCTTTTTATGATGTCAGACTCGAAACGTATGCAAACCACTTTATCAATAAATTGATAATATTCTTCAATAAATGAAGTTGGTGCAACTTGAACTTTATTTGAAATTGTGTCAATATCAGTATCGATATTAACATCTTTCAAAAATCTCGATATATCATTAAACATCGTGTTTGCTTCGCTAGAGTTTAGATCAAAGTCTTTTGATAAATTATTAACAAATGAATCCCGACTTTCGTCAGGATTCATATATAGTTTAATAAAATCACTATTTATTCTTGATGTAACAACGTATCTATTTGCTTTTTCAAACCAAAGTAAAACAGCATCTTCATCAATATCATGAATTAGCTTTGGAGACAGATTCGCTTTCAAATTAATAAAATAGGATTAATCGAAAGGGTTTCCTCCTGGATCAGGTGGAGAAGAAGCTTGCGCTTGTTTAGGGTTTAAAATAATGAACGTTCCTATAGCTGTTAAAGCAGCATATTTGCTCATTTTTGTAATAGCCTCCTTGCGAGTTATTTTATTTGGTGAGTTAAATTTTTTCATACTATGTTAATGATAAAGGTCAAAAATAATAAAATTATTTTAATGTCATTAATTTTTGACCTTTAATTTTTAATAATTAGTCTATTATAACTTTCTTAGTTCTTTCTTGATTACCATTTTGAATAGTAACAATATAAACACCAGAGTTAATACTTGATACATCTATACGGTTTTGTATAAGCGCATTATCAAGTTCAGTTCTTAATACTAATCTACCTTGAATATCATAAAGATTTAGCATTGTGTTGTCTATTAACTGACCATTAATTACAAGCTCATGAGAAGCTTTTAATGTAAAGATATCTAACTTATCAAGACTATTTTCTATAGTTGATAATGCATCTTCAGAAGTTCTCAAGAAGAAACGTCCAGTTCCAGATAAATCTGTAGTTGGCGTGATAATATAATCGGAGTTATTTAATAGAGTTACTGTATTAGCAACCACATCTTCAAGATATACATTAACAGATGCTGGTAATGTACTTTCATCAATACTAAACGTTAATTGCTCTCCTTGGTTTGCATTTACTCCTAATGGAATAACTACATCTGAAAGGTTAGTTGAATTAACAGCTTGTAATGCCATAGCCTTACCAGTGTTATCTTCGACTAAGTTAGAATAGATTGCAAAATCAGGAGTTGTATCACCCCAAATAGCAGCATCATATCCTAAATCGAATCCAAGACTTGCTTCAGTATTAAAGTAAATTTCTGTACCGAATACATCATTAGCAGTACTAGCTTTTAATGCAACATAACTTAATTGAGGATTTCGACCTACAATATAGTCATCTCCACTACCTGTAGAACGCATTGCAGAAGTAAACGTTAAATCATAACTACCAGTTAAAGCAGGATCAGCACTTACAAAGAATCCTTGTCCAGGAGCCATTACTGTTGAAGGAACTGTATTTGCTAAATTCTGGATAGTCCAACCATTAATAGCACTTCCGTCATATCCATAGATAGCAGCTGTTGATTCATTTAATAACGTTAGGTTTTTCACACCAGCGTCTACAAAATGATTAAGGAAATCTCGAACTTTCATATAAGAAGGATAAGGATTACCCACTAAGTTCCATTGTGGTTTAGGTCCAGAATATTGTATATCATGAAATTCGTTAGTATTAGAATCTGTTCCAGTAAATGTAACTGTAGAGCCACCAGGAATAGTTGTTCCTGATCTATATCCTACTCCAGGTTCAAGTGTTGCAGTTTCTGTACTAGCCCAATTTAGATAAGAACCAGTTACTTTTTCAAATGGTCCAAATAAGTATTGTGTACCATTATTTAAGATATTTGGATTAGCTAAAGCAAAATCACTAAATGCTTGACCATGTAATGGTGCAGACACTAAATCGTTACTTCCAGTTGTTCCAGAACCATTCTCATTTACATGACGCTCATAGTTCATTGTACCTACAATAGAACCATTACGTATTAAGCTTGAATAACTTGTAGAACTAGATTCTAATGTTAAACCGTTAGTTGCTGTAAGTGTCATACTTGAATCAACAGTAAGACTTGCACCAGGGTTTACGGTCATAGTATTACATGTTGTATTAGCATTTATTACTGCATCACCAGAGATAATCATAATGTCATCTGCAGCTGTAGCTGTACCATTTGGATCACTAGGAGACCAAGTGCCTCCGTCGTAAGTATAAGCTAAAGGAGCAAATTCACTAATGGTAACCGAGTCAAATGCGGCACCTTCATCAGTACCAGAAAAGTCAGATCCAAAGGCAACACGTAATGATACATTACTTTGTCCTCCAAGACCAGTTAAATCATTTCTAGCAAATAGCCATCCATTAGATCCACCACCATTTCTACCTGTCCAACCAATTTGTTGCCCTCCAGGGCCTCCTGTAATACTAGTATCGTTATACCAATTAATTCCATCAGAATCTGATCCAACATTTTGCCATGTAGCACCATCATCTATTGATGATTGTAATACCATACCGTCATAACTATTCTCAGCTTCATACCAAATACTAAATTCAATAATAGGAGCAGTTAAGCTTGACATATCAAATGTAGGACTTGTTACTTCAGAATTATCACTATCTGAGTAATTTCCATCTAAGTTAGTCACCCATGCATTAGCACCAGAATCTGCACTATTTATTATAGCATTTGCAGGTACACCTAATTCCCAAGAAGAACTACTTGCAATCCAACCACCTGGGCCAGATTCAAAATCTTCAGTATAAGGGAAAGCTGTAACTGGAGGTAGAAGAGTTGAAAAAGCAACAGGTCCAACCCAGTTTCCAAAGCCAGGAACACCACAGTCTGATCTTACATATACTTCGTATGCAGTATTTGCAGTTAAACCACTATCAGTATGTGGATTAGTTGTAGTTGCTGTTCCAGCACCTGTAGGAGCTGGATCACCAGCTGCTAGTATTGCTATTTCCCAAGCTGTTTCAATATCACCTAAATCCCAGCCAATGTCAGCTGATGTTGTAGTAACATTTGAAACAACAATGTTTGATACAGGTTCACAACCTGGAATTTCTTCAACTGTAAAATTGTCAAAATAGATATAATAACCATCTGATCCAGCTGCAGGTACATGCATAGCTATATATACATCTCCTGTATATGCACTTAAGTCGAGTTCTACTTCAACATGTACATTAGTTGGAATTATTACAGCTTGTAATTCAGTTGAGAAATCAGCTGCTGCTGTTCCAGTAGTTGATAAAACAACTCTATAGTTGTCATCTTCAGAAGATGATCTATTTCTTACACTAAATTTCAATCGTTCATTTCCAGTTAATGTCATATGTGGTAAAATCAGATAATCATCATTATCTCCACCATTAAAATCAGTATACAATCCAGCTGCATTAGAACCACCGACACCATAAGTTGTCCATGTTTTAAAGAAATCAAAATCGGCATTCTCATTTAATTCAGACCAGCAATCTGCTAGGTCAGGAGTTGTAATGCTCTCAAAATCTTCAGTCCAAGGGAAAGCAGTGATAGTGTCACAAGCTGTTGTAAATGAATAAGCTGTAGACCAATCACTAAATCCGTTAGCACCACAATTTGCTCTAACATACACCTCGTAAGCTGTATTAGAAGTTAAGCCACTTTCAGTATGTGGATTATTTGTCGTTGCTGTTCCAGCACCTGTAGGAGCTGCTCCGCCATCAAGTTGTACTACAATTTCCCAAGCTGCTTCTGAAGAACCAGCTATCCAGCTAATATCAGCTGATGTAGTTGTTGTTGAATCAACCGTTAAATCAGTAACAGCAGGACATATAACTGTAGTTGTAAAAGATCCACCAGGAATCCATGTACCTAAAGGACCACCACAATCTGCTCTTACCCAAACTTCGTAAGCCGTTTCAGGTGTTAAACCTATTTCTGTATGTGGATTATTTGTTGTTGCTGTGCCAGCAGAAGCAGGAATTCCTGTTCCATCTGCTTGTACTTTAACTTCCCAAGCCAATTCTCCACCTGCAGGATCCCAACTAACATCTACGGTTTCACCATCGAAACTGTCAATAGATACAACTGAAACATCACCACATAAAGGAATTGTTCTTACTCTAAATTTACCAACATGGAAATCATAATCTTCTGAATCATCTGCAGTTCCTTCAGAACCCCAAATTGCAAATTGTACGTCACCTGAGTAAGCTGTTAAATCTGCTATATATTCTGTACCAGAAGCGTCAGGTTCGTTAGCAGCATTCCAAGTTGTAATATTAACCCAAGTTGTACCACCATCTATACTTCTTAATAGTTGCACTTCGTCATCAGAACCCATAGTTGCGCTTGATGTACTATTACCTGAAGTAGTCCAAGCAGTGATAGCCACATTAAGTTCTAATTGGAAAGGACCACCAGTTAAATTAAACGTTGGTGATAATAACCATTCTCTTTTAGAACTAGCATATAAATTAATAGCATTAGAAGGTATACCAAAATAAGATCTACCGCCTCTCCAGAGCGAACCTCCTAGACCAGTAGGACCAGTGGCAACTTCACCATCAGCAGCTTCATCCCAACATGCATCAGGTACATTAGTAGTCATATCTGCAAGATATTCTGGTACGAGAGGCGCACAAGGTGTTGTAAAAGAACCAGCATTTACCCAGTTGCTATATCCATTGGATGCAAAGGTACAATCTGCTCTTACCCAAACTTCGTAATCGAATTGTTCAGTTAAGCCACTTTCAGTATGTGGATTATTTGTCGTTGCTGTTCCAGCACCAGTAGGAGCTACTCCGCCATCTGCTTGTACTACAATTTCCCAAGCTGTTTCAGATCCACCAGCTGTCCAACTCACAGTAACTGAATCATCAGTTACACTGTCAAAGTTAAAGCCTGTCATTTCAGGACATAACTCTGTTGTTGTAAAGTCATAAGGTCCAAACCAATCACTATATGTGCTTGATCCACAATCTGCTCTTACATATACTTCGTAAGCTGTAGTCGCAGATAAACCAGTTTTACTATATGGATTAGTTGTTACTTCACCAGTACCTGGTGCAGTAGCAGGAAATGCTCCGCCATCTTCTTGTACTACAATTTCCCAAGATGATTCAGGTCCGTTTGCAGTCCAAGCTATATCAGCTGTAGTTCCTGTTACGTTTGATGCTACAATTGCAGATGGGTCAATACAATAAGCACCACAAGCTTCAACTGTCATCAAATCGATAGACATGTCTCCTGTTGCAGTACCTAAACCAGTATGACTAAACTCTATATAAATAGTTTGACCTTGGTAAGCAGATAAATCTACACCTACAGGTACCCAAGCATCAGTTTCATCTAATTGTAATTCTCCTGTCCAAGTAAACTCATTGGCAAATGGACCAGCAGCAGAGTTAGAGACACCTACATTAAGTGTACCCATTCCTGCTCCATAAGCATGCATATAGAATGCTAGTTCAATAGCATCGCCAAAAGCAGCTGGAGTTAAGTCAATTGCAGGACTTACTGCAGAAGCAGTTGTAGCTGTTCCAGAAGATTCATAATACATATAGTTAGAACCACTAGAAGCAGCACTTGGTCCAGTATTACCTGAAGTTGTTCCTCCAGTTTCAGGGAACACCCATAAACCATTTGAACTAGTAGTTGATAGATTTCCTGTCCAACCTGTAGCTAAATAATCATCAAATTCTTCGGTAAAAATAATAGAAGAAGTAGCAACTGTACATGTTACACCAACTGGTCCGTTAGGAGGAGTTGCAGGTGTAGTGAAACTCACTGGGCTACTCCATAAGCTTAAATCAGAACCATCACCAGCACAGTCTGCTCTTACGTATACATCGTAAAGTGTTAATTCAGCTAAACCTAAATCCGTGTATGGATTAGTTGTTATATCTGTTCCTGTATTATCAGCTGCGCCAGGAGCTGTACTAGGAGCTGCTAATACTGCTATTTCCCAATCGGTTTCAGTTCCACCTGCAGTCCAGTCAATATCGGCTGAAGTTGAAGTGAGATTTGAAACAACAATGTTTGATACAGCTTCACAAGAAGGTATCGCTTCCCAAATCATATCATCTAAATACACATAAGTATAAGTAGATGTTGATAATCTTTTGATAGCAATATATGTGTCTGATCCAGAATAACCTGCAAAAGATACTTCGTATGCCGTATGTGTTGTGCTTAAATCTACAGCGCTTAATAGCGTAAATGTAGAACCATCAGTAGGATCAGAAAGAGTACCTACTTCAATGTCTTGACTTGCAGTTGAGTTTCTAGCTGAAAAACGAAGTCTATGCGTACCATCACCTAAATTAGTTAAATTAGGTGAAACAAGCATAATATTCGCTAATGAACCAGAATCTGAATTATATAAACTCACTCCATTTGGAGCCGTATTATCTGCAGAAGTACTAGTTTCAACATATGCAAAACTTGAAGCTCCTTCAACAATACCTGACCAGCAATCTGGTAAGTTTGGTGTAGTCGCAGAATCAAAATTCTCAGAAAAATCTGATATAGCATCACAAGCAGTTGTGAATGAGCCACCAATTATCCAAGCACCTAAATCTCCACCACCACAATCAGATCTCACATACACTTCGTAAGCGGTATTAGACATTAAGCCTATTTCAGTATGTAGTATGTTATTTGCTGTTATTGTACCAGTTCCTGGTGTAACAGCCGGAAGTCCTCCTCCAAATGCTTGTACTTCAACTTCCCAAGAAATTTCAGTATCACCTGGAGCCCAGCTAAATGTTGCAGTATCAGTATCAAAGCTATCGATAGTTATTGCGCTAACATCTAGACAAGCTGGAATTGCTTCAACTACAAAATTGTCAAAATAAATATCCCAACCATCTACTGTAGTAGTAGAAGGCACATGTATAGCGATATACACATTTCCAGTATAAGCACTTAAGTCAATAGGTGCTATTTCAGTAGGTGTATCATTTCCTACTTGGTCTAAAGCTCTTAATTCAGTTGAGAAGTCAACTGCAGCTGTTCCTGTACTTGATAAAACAACTCGATACTCGTTTGGTTCATCAGCTCTATCTCTTACACTAAATTTCAATCGCTCGTTCCCAGTTAATGTGAACTGTGGTAAAATTAAATAATCATCATTACCCCCAGCACCATTAAAATCAGTATATAAATTAGCTGCATTAGAGTCACCGACACCAAAACCATTTTCAGTCACAAAGAAATCACCATCAGCATTCTCATTTAATTCAGACCAACAGCTTGGTAGGGCAGGAGTTGTGATACTTTCAAAATCTTCAGTCCAAGGAAAAGAACTGATAGTAGCACAAGCAGTTGTAAATGTATATACTGTAGACCAATCAGAGAACGTACTTGCTCCACAATCTGCTCTAACATACACATCGTATGCTGTATTTTCAGTTAAACTAGATGCACTATATGGATTAGTTGTAGTTGCACCAAAAGTAGGTTCTGGATCACCAGCAGGTACTACTGCTACTTCCCAAGACGTTTCTGTTCCATTTGCAGTCCATGCAATATCTGCTGTAGTTGTAGCAATGTTAGATGCTACTGTAGCAGTTGGATCAATACAAAAAGAACCACAAGCTGTAACTGTCATTAAATCAATAGACATATCTCCTAAAAATCCAGCGATTCCAGTGTGGCTAAATTCTATATAAATTATTGAACCCATATATGAATCTAAATTGACACCTACTGGTACCCAAGCTTCTAATTCAGTTGTTTGCCAATCACCTGACCATGTGAATTCTGGCGTAAATGGTCCAGTTGGAGAAGTACTAACTCCTACAACTAAATCACCTATTTCTGCTCCATAAGCATGCATAAAGAATGCTAGTTCTGCACCATCAATAGCAGTTGTCAAGTCAATTGCAGGACTTACAGCAGAAGCAGTAATTCCAACTCCACTAGAAGCTTCAAAGTTCATATAACTAGTGTCTGAACCACTATGCGCGACATCAGGTCCTGTATCTGCTGAACCAGCACCACCAGTTCCAAATTCCCAAGCACCACCTGTGTTAGAAGTTGTAACGTCTCCAGTCCAATCAGCAATGGTCTCAAAATCTTCAGTAAAAACAGTTGTTGAGCCACCTGATGTACATGTTACACCAATTGGTGCTGGTGGAGGACAATCGTCATAATTAAAAGTTCCTATAACAGTAGAACAAGCACCATCAAAATCAAAAAGTGAAATTTCACCAGAACTTTCTCCAGTATTAAAAGGACCTGCTATGTTTGTACCCACTATTAAGGTAGGTGATTCCGCTCCCCAAACAAAGGCAAAACTAGTGCCAGTATTAGATACTACTACTTCAACAGAATACTCTCCATTAGCACAATCCTCTACTACAGTTGTACTAGTTACTGTTGCAGGTGTACAAGCTACAAATATAATTTCTATATCAAAATCTAAGGTAACACCTAATGTAGTTGAGTTACAAGGATCAAGAGAATTTGCAAGATCAGTATCTGTAACGATTCTCATTTTGTGAATGCCTAAAAAAGCCGGATCACCAGGCATAGTAAAAGAAGCATCAAATACTTCTCCAGTGGTACCACCAGCAGAAGGACCACTAAACACTAATTCTCCTTCATTATCGTCTAAAATTAAATTGTCATCTAAGTCAATCCATATAGCTACATTTTGAACTGTAGTGGTTTCAATAGTTAATTGAACATTTGCTAATACACCTTGTCCTAAAGGATCTGGAGTTCCTCCAGAGTGATCGATATAAAATACATCACCACTAGCATAATTTGTAAGGCCTACTTTTGTATTAGAGATTCCTAAACCACTATTAGAAGTAGGTTCTGAAATACATATACATCCTGTTGCAAATGTTGAATAAGTACCTTCAGTACATGTTGCATTTTGGCCTATAGCATTTTCAGGAGTAATAGTATAGAAATATGTTGTATTAGGAGTTTGAGCAGTCACTGTATATAAAGTAACATCACCTATATTTGAGAAAGGAACAACATCGCTTCCACCAGAAGTAGTTCCTACTTTGATATAATAATTAGTTGCACTAACAGAAGCATCCCACGTAATAGTAGTATCATAAGTACCACAAACAGCATCTGGAGTTGCCAAAACATTTGCAGGGCAATCAGGTATTACTGTTGCAAGCGTTGTAAAGGGAACTGGACCACTCCATTCGCCAGGATTAACACCACAAAGAGATCTTACATATACATCATAGTCTGTAAATCCAGTTAATCCTGAGAAAGTATAAGGATTAGTTGTTGTAGATGTTCCGGTAGTTGGTTCTGGGTCACCAGCAGGTATTACTGCTACTTCCCATTCACTTTCTGAACCATCCTCTGTCCAACTAACATCTACGCTTACACCATCGAAACTATCAATAGTTACTCCGCTAATATCTGGACATAAAGGAATTGTTCTTACTCTAAATTTACCAACATGGAAATCATAATCTGAACCAGTTGCAGATCCATCTGAAGCCCAAATTGCAAATTGTATATTACCTGAGTAAGCTGTTAAATCTGCTATATATTCTGTACCTGTAAAAACAGGTTCGTTAGTATTATTCCAAGTTGTAATATTATCCCAAGTTGTACCACCATCTGTACTTCTTAATAGTTGCACTTCGTCATCAGCTCCCATTCCATCATTGTCGGCTTCAAATCCATTATTGTATTGAGTAACAGCTACATTTACTTCAAGTTGGAAAGGACCACCAGTTAAATCAAACGTTGGTGATAATAACCATTCTCTTCTTGAACTTGTGTAAAGATTAACTTTGTTAGAATTTCCAACACCATAAGAGCCTGTTCCCCAGAGCGAACCTCCTAGTCCAGTAGGACCAGTAGCAACTTCGCCATCAGCGGCTTCATCCCAACAAGAATCAGGTACGTTAGTTGTGAAATTTGCTATATAGTTTGGTGTAATTGCCGAACAAGATGTTGTAAATAATTCAGGTCCTACCCACTCACCTAAATCTGTATTATTAGTACATTCTGCTCTTACCCAAACTTCATAACCTAATTGTTCAGTTAAAGAGTTTTTAGTAAAAGTAGGCGTTGTTAGTACATTTGTACCAGTCCCGTTAATTGTGCTAGGATCACCTGCTCCTACGGCTTGTACTAGAACTTCCCATGCTGCCTCTGCAGATGGACTTTCTGTCCAGCTAAATGTAACTGATGAATCTGTAAAACTATCAATTGATAATCCTGTAACCTCAAGGCATGAAGCGCTTTTAGCTATAGAAAGATCATATGTTGTTGTTTGTGGACTAGCCCAAGTAGAAACAACTATATAATAGGTCTCACCGTTTAAAGTTGGAAAGGATGAAATACCTCTATCTGAAGTATCAGAGCTAAAAGCTCCAGCTGTTGCACAAACTGTGCCAATATCAGCACAATTATTATAAATAAATACACCTGTATAAGTATCAGTAATATTAGTTAAATCAATATCAATATTACCATCTTCATCAGATGTATACGCATACACTATATCATCTCCAAGTAAATACCCACTAGTAGTACCGCAACCAGTAGAACCTGGTGATCCATCATAATCGTCAAAAAATCCAGCGGTAGTTTCAGCTAAAGCTGTATAAGGTAAGGTGCCAACAAGTATAGGGTCCTCACAGACACTTCCTGCTGGTGGAGCCGCTATAGTTGTAAATGATTGCTCAATACAACCTGTAGCATCACCGTTAGCATTATATGGTGTAATAGTTATATAGTACGGAGTACTATATGCTAATCCCGCAGGAGTATAAGATGTTGTATTACTTAAATCAACATTGTTAGCAATATCAGTTCCTCCCATACTAGAACCCATTGTGATTTTATAACCAGTTGCAAGTCCTGTTGCAGCACTCCAAGTAACATCTCCAGATATAGAGAAATCAGTTGTTGCAGATGTTAAAGTAGAATCACAATTTGGTGGTAACACAGTAACTTGAGTAGCAGAAAAATTATCAATATAAAAATAATAATCTCCACCAACCCTAGTGTTACTTACTCTGAATTTAAGGTCTGAACTAGCTGGTACAGCTGCTCCAAGAATGGTTACACTAAACGTTTCACAAACGTTTGAGTTACTATCATTAGAATCGTCAATTGTACCTGCTGTGATCCAATTGGATCCATCGTCAGTTGAATATTCCAAGTCTGCAGTTCCCCATCCATCAGGTGCAGGAGTAGTGATAGGAGAATATTCTACTACTTTATAATCTATAGAGAATGTAATATCAGTACCATTAGATACTGCTACTTGATTGCTAGTAGTCAGGTCACCAGTTGGTGTACTAGACCAAATGTTAACTCTTTCTGACGAACCATCACAAGCTCCTGTTGTTGTGTTAGTATACGAATCAGTCCAGCCAGCTGGAGTTCCTGAGTCGAAGTTTTTATCAATAGCTACTTGAGAAAGTAACGTTGATGTTGTTAGTAGAAAAATCAGTAATGTAAATTTTTTCATAATTAATTTAGTTATAGTTAATAGCTTAGTATATGCAAGAATGCAATAATAACAAAACATAGGATTTCCGGTAAGTTTGGGAGAGATTTAACAAATAGATGAATAAAATCTAAGTTAAATCGGAAAACAAATATAAGAAAAGTTAACAATTTTTAACTGTTTTGTTAAAAAAAGGTGAAATAAATTCTATTAAGTGCTTTTTTCTTAGGTTTTGTGAATTTTTTATAAGAAAATTAGAACATATTAAAAATATAAAAAGCGCACTAATTTCTTAGTGCGCTTTTATAAAAAATTATTAAACCTGTGTGATTATTTAATAATCACTTTTTTGGTGAGTTCTTGACTGTTATTTTGAACAGTAACCATGTAAACACCAGTATTTAAATTAGACACATCAATACGGTTTTGAATCAATGTGCTATCAAGTTTAGTTGATACTACTTTTCTACCTTGAATATCGTAAAGGTTTAATACAGTATTTTCTTGTAATTGTCCACTTACTACTAATTCTTTAGAGGTATGTAGCGCGAAAATATTTAAAGTATCAAGACTATTTTCAATAGTTGATAATGCATCTTCAGAAGTTCTCAAGAAGAAACGTCCAGTTCCAGACAAATCTGTAGTTGGAGTAATCACATAATCTGAGTTATTTAGCAATGTTGTTGTGTTAGCAACAGTATCTTCTAAATACACACTAACTGAAGCTGGTAACGTTGAATCTGCAATACTAAACGTTAATTGCTCACCTTGATTTGCATTTACTCCTAATGGTATGGTAACCTCACTAACATCTAAAGAGTTTAAAGATTGAATTGCTAGTTCTGATCCAGTATTATCTTCAACAAGATGCGAGTACACAGCAAAACTTGGAGCAATACCACCCCAAACACCAGCATCATATCCAGCATCAAGACCTAATGATGCATTAGTATTGAAATAAAAATCAGTTTTGTAGTTTTTTGAACCACTGCTTAGTTGAAGCATCAGATACACAAGTTCTGCATTTCTAAAAGGTATAAAGTCACCAGATATTCCAGTTCTTCTCATGTTTGAAGTGAATTCAATATTACCACTACTTTCAGCAGCAACAAAAAATCCTTGACCAGGAGCTATAACCAATGAGCTAGTTGAGTTTGCTAAATTGTAAATTATCCAACCATCAGATGCATCACCATCATAGCCATAAACACCAACATTCGTTTCGTCTAATAAAGTTCCATTTGCAGTGTTGTTTAAGAAATCTTCAACATTAATGTAAGATGGATATGGATTACCAATAAGGTTCCATTCAGCAAAAGAAGGACCAGAATTTGAAATAGTTGCAGTCTCAGTTCCAGCAGAAATGGTTCCTGTAAAGGTTAGGTTCAATCCAAGGATATCATCAGTAGCTGCTCTATACCCTGTTGCGCTAGTAAGCGTCGCAGATGTTGCATCAGTATAGTTTTCGAAATCACCAGTAGTTTTATCAAACGGGCCAAATGCATATTCAGTTGGAGCAATATTGCCGTCATCTAAAAGTGCAGTAGAATTAATAGGGTCTAAGAAACTTGCCCATGTTTGCCCAGATAAAGGTGAAGATACTAAATCATTTCCATTTGAATTTGAATTTACAAATCGGCTATAGGTAGCAGTTCCACTTCCACTACTAGTATTTGGTATTACACTTGGGTAGTCTGTACTTGTTGATGTTAAGTTTAAAGTTCCAGAATTATTTAAGTTTCCAGAAACAGTTACGTTACTGTTTGATGGAATATTTAATGTACTTCCACTTTGGATATCTAAATAAGGTACAGTCATATCTCCAGAAGAACTAATAGTGCTGTTCTCTGTAATTGTGTATTTACTTTGGATAGCTAAATTGTCAATTCCAAAATTCGCACCAGTACCTTGGTTTGTTGATTGAAACTTAAAGCCGTTTATATGTGAAAGATCATTAGGAGATGTTGAAATACTAGAATTACCTCCAGTTCCAAAAGTATAACCATATGACCCATCTTCATTATAAGTATATGTAAATGTAATACTAGCAAAATCATCATAATTTTGACCACTACCGAAATCAGAACCTCCGTCATTTAATTCCCATTCACTAGAACCACCTACAAATTTTAGTGTAATAACAGGAGCGCCATCATCTAATAATTGAATAAATACCTCGCCATTTATGGTGGATGAATGGCCAAGGTCTACACTAAATTTATCACCTTTTTTTAATTCAGAATTGAAGTTACGTGTTGCACTAGCATAATTCCCAGATCCATCTGACCACATGGCAAAGCTAGGATCCCCTTGTCCGCTAGTACCTCTGTAATGACCTGCACTACCATTAGATGTAAGTACCCATGGTGCAAACCCAGTACCTTGATTGTCTCCATTATTCCAAGATCCGTAATTTCCGGTGTCATCATCACCTACTGAAAAAACATCAGTACCTAATTGTGCTTGTGCGCTATAAGAGAGTAAAATAGAAATGAGTAGAACGTATAAATTCTTCATAATTAAATTAGTTTAAATTTTAAGTAATTAGTCATGTAAATATATAAAAGTTTTTATACAATATCCTTACGCAAACGTTTTCGTGTTGATAAATTAACAGATACGAATTAAAAATCATTAATGTGGTAATGATCTGTTTTTCAACAAAAAAAGCGCACTACAATTGTAGTGCGCTTTAATTAAATACTTAAAAAGTACGTTTATTTAATAATCACTTTTTGTGATATTTGTTGTGTCCTATTTTGAACATTTACAATATACACGCCTCCACTTATTGAAGACACATCAATACTATTTTGTAACAAGGTATTGTCTAGTTGAGTACGTAATACTAATCGCCCATCAATATTATAAAGATTAAGCATTGTGTTTTCTTTTAGCGTACCACTTACAACAAGTTCTTTAGAGTTTATTAAAGTGAAAATATTCAACGTATCAAGATTATTGTTTTTAGAAGATAAGGCATCTTCTGAAGTTCTCAAGAAGAAACGCCCTGTTCCAGATAAAGCTTCAACTGGTGTAATGATATAATCACCTTCGTTTAGCCTAGTTGATGTATTAGCTACAGCATCTTCTAGATACACACTAACAGATGCTGGTAATGTTGTATCAGCAATACTAAACGTTAATTGCTCACCTTGATTAGCATTGACTCCAAGTGGGATAACTACATCAGAAAGGTTAGTTGAATTAACTGCTTGTAATGCCATTGCTTTGCCAACGTTATCTTGTACTAAGTGAGAATAGATAGCGAAATCAGGAGTTACTTCTCCCCAAACTGCTGCATCATATCCTAAATCGAATCCAAGACTTGCTTGATTATTAAAATAAATATCTGTACCGAATGAATCCGTGTTAGTACTTGCTTTAATTTGAACATAACTTAATTCAGCATTACGGCCTACTATAAAGTCATCTCCGCTACCCATAGAACGCATCGCAGGAGTAAACTCTAAATTGTAAAGTGGAGCATTAGTAGCATCAGCACTTACAAAGAATCCTTGACCAGGAGCCAGTACTGTTGATGCAGTTGTTGTTGCCGAATTGTAAATCGTCCAACCATTAAGTGCACTTCCATCATATCCATATATCGCAGCAGAACCTGCATCGAATAATTGGAAATTAAGAACTCCACCTACATCATGTAGAAAGAATTGCTGAAAATTTAAGTAAGATGGATAAGGATTACCAACTAAGTTCCATTCAGGATTATTTGTTCCTGCAGAATTAATGATATCATGACTTACGACAACATTAGTATCCGTTCCAGTAAATGTAACTGTACCGTTGTCAGTAGTTCCTGCTCTATATCCTACACCAGCATCAAGTGTTGCTGTTTCAGTAGCTGCATAATTAACATAAGCACTTAGTGATTTATCAAATGGGCCAAATAAGTATAGTGTACCATTATTTAAAATGTTAGGGTTAGCTGCAGCAAACGTATTAAATGCTTGACCATGTAATGGTGCAGCCACTAAATCGTTACTTCCAGTTGATCCAGAACCATTCTCATTTACATGACGCTCATAATTTAATGTACCAGTAATTGATCCATTACGTATTAAGCTTGAATAACTTGTAGAGCTAGATTCTAAAGTTAAACCGTTAGTATTTAAAGTTACGTCAGCATTTACTGTAAGACCAGCACCAGGATTTACGGTTACCGAATTACAAGTTGTATTTGTATCTATAATAGCATTTCCAGAAGCAATTACAATATCATCACCAGCAGCAGCGATACCGTTTGGATCACTAGGAGACCAAGAACCATTATAGGTATAGGTTATGCTTGGTTCAGAAATTCTAAGAAAGAAACGTCCAGTTCCAGATAATGCTGTTGCTGGCGTAAACACATGATCTGAGTTGGTTAATAATGTTGATGTATTAGCAACGGTATCATCAAGATATACATTAGTAGTTTCTGGTAATGTTGAATTAGAAATACTAAAAGTTAATTGCTCACCTTGATTTGCATTAACACCTAAAGGAATATTAACATTTGAAATATCGGTTGAATTAACTGCTTGTAAAGCTAAAGATAAATCTAAACCAGTGTTATCTTGTACTAATTGGGAATAAAGGGCGAAATTTGGGACAATTCCAAAAATTGCAGCATCATATCCTAAATCGAATCCAAGACTTGCATTGTCATTAAAATAGATATCAGTTCCGTAAGAATTACTATTAGCGCTCGCTCTTAATTTTATAAAAACTAATTCATCGTTACGTTCTGCGATTATATCGTCAGTAGTTCCCGAGGGTGTTGTATTAATATCTGCTCCATCAGAATCAACGTTATCGATATTTTGTTGTCCGAAGCCTAAATTCCCTATTAAAAGAACTACTAAAAATGTGTAAAAATGTTTCATATAGCGTTGAAAGTTACTGTCTAGTGGATAAAATGAGATTAAGTCACTGAAAATAAGGGATTACAAATATATCAAAATTTATTAATTACCATGTTTGACATTGTTATGAAACCGAAAAGTGATTTGAGCACAAATAAAAAGCGCACTACAATTGTAGTGCGCTTTTTTTAGATACTTAAAAAGTACGTTTATTTAATAATCACTTTTTGTGATATTTGTTGTGTGTTATTTTGAACATTTACAACATAGACACCACCACTTAATGATGACACATCAATACGATTTTGTAAAAGCGTATTGTCAAGTTGAGTACTTAGTACTAATCGTCCTTGAATATCATAAAGATTAAACATTGTATTGTTTAATAACTGTCCGCTAACCATAATTTCTTTAGAATCATTTAATGCGAAAACATTCAACGTATCAATACTATTTTCAGTAGTTGAAAGCGTATCATCAGTAACTCTAATGAAGAAGCGTCCAGTTCCAAATAATGCTGTACTCGGTGTTAAAACATAGTCTGAGTCATTTAAAAGAGTACTAGTGTTAGCAACAGTGTCATCTAAATACACCTCAGTAGTTGCTGGTAATGAATTAACCGAAATAGTAAAAGTTACTTGTACACCTTGACTAGAATTTACTCCTAAGGGAATAGTTATATTAGCAAGATCAGTCAGGTTAACTGCCTGTAAGGTAATAGGCTCACCTTCATTATCCTCCACTAAGAGTGAATAAATTGAAAAAGCAGGCGGAGCACCAAATAATTCAGCATCATAGCCTAAATCAAAGCCAGCACTTGCATCTGTGTTAAAATAAAAATCTGTGCTATATGAATCACTAGCAGTACTCGCATGAAGTGTAAAATAGATTAATTGACCAAGACGTCCCGCAATAAAATCATCAGTTGTACCCGTTGATCTCATAGCTGGTGTAAACTCTAAATCGTGAAGTGGTGCATTAGTTGCATCAGCACTTACAAAGAATCCTTGTCCAGGTGCAATTACTGTTGAAGCAGTTGTATTTGCTGAGTTATAAATAGTCCAACCATTTAGAGCACTACCATCATAACCATAAATAGCGGCTGTTCCACTTTCAAATAAATCAAGGTTGGTTATGCCAGTACCAGTACTTACTTCATGGTTAAGAAATGCTTGAACATTCATATATGAAGGGTATGGGTTACCAACAAGGTTCCATTCTGCCGCTTCAGGTCCACTATTTGTAATATCATTAGTAACAGTGCCATTATTTGCAGTACCAGTAAATGTAAATGTAGAGTTGTCATCAGACGCAGCTCTATAACCAACACCAGCATCTAAAGTTGCTGTTTCAGTATTGGCATACGTAATATATTCTGCAGTTGTTTTATCAAAAGGACCAAATAGATATAATGTGCTTCCCGTATTACTTAAAATATTTGGGTTTGCAGTTGCAAAGTCATTAAAAGCTTGTCCTGTTAGAGGCGCAGATATTAAATCGTTACTTCCAGTTGTTCCAGAGCCATTGATATTGACGTGGCGCTCATAAGTTAAAGTTCCGGAAATAGTTCCATCTAAAATCAAACTAGAATACGTCGTTGATGTAGACTCCATCGCTAATCCATTGGCAGATGTAAGTGTAATACCAGTATCAACTGTAAGTCCAGCTCCAGCATTTACAGTTACGCTATTGCATAGTGTATTCGTGTCAATAGTTGCACTACCAGAAGCAATTACAATATCATCACCTGCCGCAGCAACACCATTTGGATCGTTTGGAGCCCATGAACCACTATATGTATAAGTTTCAGGAGGTCCAGGGTTAAAAGTAACACTAATATCATCAAGAGTAAACTCATCTCTATTGCCACCACCTGAAACGTCGTCACCTATCCAACGCAAGTATAAGTATTCTCCAACAGCAATAGATAAGCCTGTTAAACTTGTATATCTTGAATTTGAAACCCAAGTAGGTCCATCTGCAACTTCACCACTTGTTAAATCTAATGCAGCTACATCAGTATAAGTAGTATCATCTGTACTGTATGAGAAATTAAACGAATTCGCTCTTGGTTGATCATTGTATACATACACTAAGTATGCTAAATCTGCTGCAGTAACTGTACTTCCTGTTTGGTTTTGTGCTCTTAACGTAATAGTTCCAGGTGTAAAGTCGCTACCAGCTGGTTGCACGCCTAAAGAGCTATTGCTTCCACCAGTATCAAAAGCATTTATTCCTGAAGCACCACCACCAGTACTGGAGCCAGTATAATCACCTGATGTACGAGTGCCACCATAAACTAATGCACCTTCACTTAATCCCGTAACTTCCCAAGCATCAGAATCTAATTGACCACTTGCAGGCGAAGATGTAAATCCAGTACCATCAAATGCTCCTAAATTAACATCAGCCACAGTGTTATCAAAATCGATAACAAATGCAGTATCTTCAGCTGAGATTTGCCATCCAGCAGCAACTGCAGGTACATCACTTGCAGAAATAGTTAAATTGAATGTGTCGTTTGTACCAACAGCAGCAGAGTTTCCTCCATCAACATTTTGAATTTCAAAAGTTAAAATTTCATCACCTTCATTAATAGCATCATCTGTTACTGTTAACGTTAATGTTTGATTTGCACTTGTATTTGCAGGAAATGTTACTGTTTGGGTTGAATATGCATTAATATCTGCTGCATCTCCAACAGTTAAAACAACATCAAGTGTTGTTGCATTGGTTGCGTCTTCATTTGTAATTGAAAACTCTAAGTCATATGTTCCAACACCTTCTGCAACAGTTGCTGATGTACTAACAAGCTCAACAGTTGTTGTAAGTGGTACATCTTCTATGGATATATTTGTTATTCTCCAATCTTCAGCACTAGCAGCATTCGTCATATCGTAAACAAAAGCAAGGTATGCAACACCTGTAATACCAGATGCATCAACAGATGTAGTGGTTTCAGAAGAAGGAGTTGGGCTTGATGATGTGTTACTAGGGTTAAAAGTCAAAGCTGTCCAAGTCGCTAAAGTTGGATCACCACTTCCTGAATAGTCTGTAGAATAACGCAATTCAAATTCTTCAGATTCATTTATAGTGTTTCCATATCTTTCATAAGTAGAAACATCAATGAATACATTAGAATTAGCATCAAAATCAATACTGAAATCTGAAATTAACCAATCAATATCGTCAGCTCCTGAAAAACCATTCATTGCAAATTCATCAGAACCACAAGTCCAAGTATTCAATGGCTCAGCTTCGTCAAATGCGGTCCATTCTGCAGTCCCACAAGTAGAAAAATCTTCTGTATATGGTAATGTAATTGGAGGTGCATCATTAGCTAATATTGTTAAATCAAATGAGTTATTTGTTCCAACTGCTGCACTATTTCCACCAGCTACATTTTGAATTTCAAACGTAAATGTTTCATCAGCTTCAACAATAGCATCATCAGTAATTGTAACAGTTACCGTTATGTCGGTAGTTGAACTTCCAGGAAATGATTCAGATTGTGTCACATAACTATTAATATCTGCAGCAGTACCAGTGCCACCTGTAAGAACGACATCAAAATCAGTTGCAGCAGTATCTTCATCAGTAATTGAAATCACTAAGTCATACGTACCCGAATCTTCAGCAACTGATTCTGAAGTAGAAGCGAATTCTATACTTGTAGTTGCTAGTGTAGTGAAATTACCAGTTAGTTCAGATAATTCATAGCAGGTATCAATCGTATTGTATTCATATACAGCTACATGATATGTAGTAGCTGGACTTAGGCCTGTAATACCAACTGAACTTGCAGCAGAACCAGATTGTACAACATAATTTCCTGTACCAATTTGGTTACCTGATGTAAAAACTGTATTTCCTGTGTAAGATGTTCCGTCAGTAGGATCTGTATCTACAGCCGAGACTGCTTTTACTACGACCAATACTTCATCTCCATTTCCTGACGTCCAGTTTAATGTTGCAGAAGTCGTGCCTAAAGCTGTTGTATTGTAAGTAATTGCTTGCGTTGTTGGAGCAGTACAAGCTAATGTAAAAACTGTAGTTGAGATAGGTAATATATTAAAACCATCTGAAGTTTCATTCTGCCAATTAGCTGTATTCATAATAAGAGGTAAATAATCAGCAAAAGCAGATTCACTAATTCTAGAGCCAGTGTATTCATAGCCGTCATGATCGTCATTAAAGTCAATAAAATCTATCCCATCAGTAAGCCCAGTTCCTATAAGTGTTGAAAAACCTAAGTCATTAGCGATTCCAGCTAAAAACCCAGGTGTAGCCATTGTGGAAGCAGATGGTTCACTTAACAATGCAAATAATTCTTCATTAAAAGCATCCAAATTAATATCTCCACCAGATACAGTTCCTATATTAACACTAGGAGAACCACCAATAGTGTCTTCAATTATGATTACTGAACCAGCTAGAACAGTACTTGTGTGAGACCATTCTATCTCGCCTTCATCTATGTTATTAAATGAATTTCCATCCCATTCGTTATCTGTAAACCAAATAGTAGTATTGGCTGCGATGTCAGCTAAAGCTACAAAAGAAAATTCATCAGATCCATCAGCATTAAAGGCCGTAAAAGCAATATCTCCTGCGCCTAATTGCATATTTGGTGTAGCCGAATCAGTTACACCAGAACTCCAAGTTGTTACCTTACGAGCAAAGGCTTCAAAATGATAGGTTGTGCCATTAGTTAAACCAGTTACTGTTACCGAAGTACCAGAACCTTTATAAACGGCATACTCACTTGTTCCTAAATCTGTACCAGAACCAAAAGCAGCATTAGCATTGTATGTAGTACCATCACCTGTTGGTGTTACCGTTACAGCAGAAGTTGCTTTAGCTACTACTAAAATTTCATCATAACAACTCCCATTTGTCCAACTTAAATCAACTTCAGTGTCACCTGCAGTTGCAGTAAATACAGTTACATCATTAGGTGTTGAGCAACCCGTAGTGAAATCACCCGTTAATTGCGTTAGTTCGTAACAAGTACCTGTAGTGTTATATTCATAGACAGCTACATGGTATGTGGTGGATGGGCTTAAACCTGTTATACTCACTGAACTTGTAGCAGAACCAGATTGTACAACATAATTACCTGTGCCTATTTGGTCACCTGAAGTGAAAGCAGTACTACCTGTGTAAGGTGTTCCGTTAGTAGGATCTGTATCAACAGCCGAACCTGATTTAACAAGTACTAATACTCCATCTCCATTACCATCAGTCCAATTTAATGTAGCACTTGTAGTTCCTATAGATGTTGTATTGTATGCTGAAGCTTGGGTTGTTGGTGCTGTACAAGAAGATGTTGCAAGTACAGATCCATTAACTATTATGTCATTTCCAGTACCTTCAAATCCACCTGAACCACCACTGCCTTCAGCTCTCATATAGAATCGATATGTCACTGGGCTTGAATTATTGGTTTGGGAAAATGTAAAGGTTTTAACTTGAACGCTAGTGTTATCTGTAATTGATTGACTGCTACCAAGATTTTGTATGTAGTTGTCAACAGAACTTCGAAGTATAACTTCTCTAGGTCCAGATCCAGATCTTTGAATATTAACAATAATTGAAGTGATGTTAAGTTCAAAACCAGAATCAGGTGTTATTGTAAATTCCATATAATCATTTTGACTAACAGCATTCTCAATATTTGGAGATGTAGTCCAACCTGTTCCATTAAATCTATTTCCATTCGCAGAATTATTTAAGCCAGATCCTCGAGAAATAGTTGAACTAGATATATTAGTGTCATTTGAATTAGAACCAGCGGTTAATTCGCTTCCTGCAAGACCACTAAAGTCAAAGGTTAAAATCTGTCCAAACCCTAAACCAGTCATCATTAGGGCAAATAAAAGTGTGTAAATTTTTTTCATAGTTTTGTTGTTTTGTAATCTAAAATGTCTTGATTGTAGGTTAACTTTGAACGTGGAGCGACTACAAATATAGCATAAAGTTGTTAATGATGAAACATCAACATATTAACAAATGATTAAATGGTATAAATATTAGCAAATATCTTATGTATTTAAGACACTTTGTTTTCTATGAAGTCACTATCTCTAATTTTGGAAATGGTTAATACTTCAATACTGCTTTGGTTTCAGATAACTGTTTTCAGTCTAAACCAAAAAAAGCACACTTAAAATAAGTGTGCTTTTTGTATTCAAAACAGTTATTACTTAGTTGATAATAACTTTTTGTGTTTTATGATGGATTGTGTGGTTAGGGTTATTGAGGTGTCTTTTTATAATTGAACCCTTTAATGTAGGTTTATTCGTTTTTTTGAATATTAAAAATAGATTCAATTTGTCAATAATTTTGCTTTAGGTTTTTAACATATTAATAAATAACTTGCCATTCTTAAAGGAGATATTAAATTCATGAATAAAATTCCTTTGTTGACTTATTTTAAAGGACAAAATAGAGTTTAACTAAGAGGGTTTTCTTCTGCGTAATGTAGAAAGGAGGTCTGTTTCTAGATTAAGAAAATTAATTTTGGTGTACAGGTTAGGAATGCCTGAAGACGTTGTCCTTGACTCATGAATAGTATTTAAGATGTAAAAACATATTAGTATGAAAAGAAGAATTATAATTACTGGAGGTGCTGGTTTTATAGGTTCTCATGTTGTCAGACTGTTTGTCAATAAGTATCCAAACTATCAAATAATAAATTTAGATAGTCTAACTTATGCAGGGAATCTTATGAATCTTGCAGATATTGAGGATAAAGAAAACTATAAGTTTATAAAAGGAGATATTACAGATGAAATTTTTGTAAATCACTTATTTGAAACTGAGAAACCAGATGGTATTATTCATTTAGCAGCAGAATCTCATGTTGATAGATCTATATCAGATCCTTTAGCTTTTGCAAAGACAAATATTTTAGGGACAATGATCTTGCTTAACGCATTTAAGGATTTATGGAAGAATAATATAGATGATAAATTGTTCTATCATATAAGTACAGATGAGGTTTATGGCTCATTAGGTAGTGAAGGTTTATTTGAAGAAACCACACCTTATAGTCCAAATTCGCCATATTCTGCCTCAAAAGCAAGTTCAGATCATTTTGTAAGAGCTTATGGTGAAACCTATAATTTACCGTATTTAATATCCAATTGTTCAAATAATTATGGGTCTTATCAATTTCCAGAAAAGTTAATTCCATTATTCATAAACAATATTATTCATAACAAGGCATTGCCAGTGTATGGCGATGGTAATTATACTAGAGATTGGTTATATGTTATTGATCATGCAATTGCTATAGATTTAATTTTTCACAAAGGAAAATTAACAGAAACGTATAACATTGGAGGTTTCAATGAATGGAAAAACATAGATTTAGTTAAATTGTTATGTAGTCAAATGGATACTAAATTAAACAGAAAACAAGGTGCAAGCGAAACGCTTATTACCTATGTGAAAGATCGACCAGGTCATGATCTAAGATATGCCATTGATGCTAGTAAAATTAGCAAAGAATTAGGTTGGAAACCAACAGTAACATTTGAAGAAGGTTTAACTAAAACAATAGATTGGTATGTGAGTAATGCTGACTGGTTAAATAATGTAACTAGTGGTGATTACTTAAAATACTATAATAAACAATATCAATAGTATGGATTTATTTAGTCTATTAAATTGGTAAACCCTAATACACAAGAAAGATGAAAGGAATTATTTTAGCTGGAGGATCAGGAACACGTCTTCACCCATTAACATTGGTAGTGAGTAAGCAGCTTTTGCCAATTTACGATAAACCTATGATTTATTATCCGTTATCGGTTTTGATGTTGGCTGGAATAAAAGAGATCCTAGTAATATCTACACCACACGACCTTCCAAATTTTAAACAATTACTAGGAAATGGAAGTCAGTTTGGAATTGAATTAAGCTATATAGAGCAACCCAATCCAGATGGTTTGGCACAAGCTTTTATTTTAGGAGAAGAATTTATCGGGAATGATAATGTATGCCTTGTGTTAGGCGATAATATATTTTACGGAGCAGGTTTACAAAAAATATTGAAGGAAGCTATAAATACTGTAAATAACGAAGACAAGGCGGTTATTTTTGGTAATTACGTAAGAGATCCAGAACGATATGGAGTGGCAGAATTTGATAAAGAACAGAATGTTTTAAGTCTTGAGGAAAAACCTGAAAATCCTAAATCGAATTTTGCTGTTGTTGGATTGTATTTTTATCCTAATTCTGTTGTTGAAATAGCAAAGAATGTTAAGCCTTCTCATCGAGGTGAATTAGAAATAACAACAGTAAACCAAACGTATCTTGAACAAGACAGTTTAAAACTTCAATTATTAAGTAGAGGGTTTGCATGGCTAGACACTGGTACGCACGAAGCGCTTACAGAAGCAACTGAGTTTGTTAAGGCTGTTGAAAAACGAACTGGCCTTAAAATAGCATGTTTAGAAGAAATTGCATTGAATTATAAATGGATTACCAAAGAGGCATTAGCTAAACAGGTTAAAAACCTTAAAGGCGATTATTTTGATTATTTAAAGAAAATCACTTCGAATTAAACACAATTTAAACAGACAATTTAGCTTTTAATTTTATCAAAACTTACGACTTGGCAATTTGGTCTCACCAGAATGATTAGGATTTTAATAGCTTTATCTGTCTTTTTTGATTTTTTTTTCCAAAAGGCTGTAACCTAAAACTACTGATTATTGCTTTTGATAAATAGTTGGTAATAGGCGTTAAAAGACATGTATAATGAACGTCTAAATTATAAGCTATTGCAATCCAAAAACCTATCATTAACAAGAGGAACAACCCGATAAAAATGTTGTTAATAATTTTGACTAAAATCATTGAGGTTTTTTTTTGTTTACAAGAAAATAGCTTATGTTTGAAACTCAGGTAAGAGTGATAGTTGATAGCATTAATAACCGAAGTAGCAGACCAGATTGCCACATATTTAATTGAACTTTCATTTAAAAAAGGTTGTTGGGTGAATATCATCAATTGTGGGCTTTCCTTGTTTATTAAAGATCGTATCGACCACCTCGATCAAGATTTGTGCCTTGAGAATCAAAGCTTTTTTCATAATAATGGTGATTTACCAATCTAATTAGAACTATTCAGTAAGTAAAACCAAATGAAATCTATAATCAATAAATAAGTTAATGTTTGATAATTCTAGTTTGATAAAAAAGTTAAAAAAGCGATTTTTTCAGGGGCATCAACGAGATCAGTTGATTAAAAAAAATATTCTTTTTTCTTATGTGTTTAAAGGACTTGATATTTCTTTAGGATTTTTGCTTATTCCTCTAGTTTTAAGTTATTTAAATGAAGAGCAATATGGCGTTTGGATACTATTGTTTTCCTTAACAGGATATTTCAGTTTTATGGATGTTGGTTTGAGTCACGGTTTAAGAAATAAATTCGCAGAGGCCAAAGCAAAAAATGAAATCGAAAAATTGAGATATTATGTGAGCACGACTTATGCTTTGTTGGCTATCATTAGCAGCATTTTTTTTGTTATTTTTTTAATGGTGAATTCCTTTGTCAATTGGGAAAGAATTTTGAATACTAAAATTGTTTTAAATGATGATTTATCTGTATTAGCATTATTTGTTTTTGGGGCGTTTTCCTTACAATTTGTTTTTAAAATTATTATCACAATTTTGACAGCCGACCAAAGACCATCCATAATAAATTTACAAGGATTCTTAATAAAATGCTTGCAAGTTTCAATAATTATTATTTTAATAAAATTTACAGAAGGGTCTCTAGTTTTATTAGGTGCTGCATTTAGTATGATTCCTATTGTCAGTTTACTCGGTTTAACAATTTATTATTTCAGTAAGGATTATGCTCACATTAGACCTAAAATTGCCTACGTTAATTTTTCCTATCTAAATGATCTTATGAACGTAGGTATTAAATTCTTTTTCATTACCCTCGCCGGAATTATACTTTTTTCAACAGATAACTTAATTATCACTCAGTTGTATGGCCCAGAGCAAGTTACACCTTATCAAATAGCTAATAAATATTTTGGCATATCTTTAATGCTATTTGCCATTATAGTTCAGCCTCTTTGGTCTGCTGTTACTGACGCTTATCACAAAGATGATTTGATTTGGATTAAAAGTGCCATGAAAAAAATGAAAAAAATATGGATACTATTTTCAATCGGATCACTATTACTGCTTATCATATCGCCCTATTTTTTCAAATTATGGCTAGGTGATAAAGTTGATATTTCATTTATCCTATCTGTTTCTTGGTTTGTCTTTGTTGTGATTCAGTCCTACAATATGATTTATACCTATTTTATTAATGGTGTAGGTAAACTTAGAGTTCAATTGTATATTACTGTGTTTTCTATAATTTTTAATATTCCTGCATCTATTTTTTTAGCAAAAACATTGAATATGGGAGTGTCTGGTGTTATCATGGCAACTACTATTTCCATGTTGTTGAGCGCGGTAATTAAAACAATTCAGTACAACAAGATCATCAATTTAAGAGCACATGGCGTATGGAACAAATAAAAAAAATATTTTACAACAATTTAATTTGGAGACTACCCTACAACGTTAAATATTACTTTTTTAAATTTAAACACCCTAAAGGTTTTAAACAGAAGCAAGCCTTACGCCAAATAAAAAGTAAAGGTGACCATCTGTCACTGAAAGGGTTTGACGATTTAAAATGTATATTTGTTCATATTCCGAAGGCAGCAGGAATTTCTGTAAATAAAGCTCTTTTTGGTAATTTTGGAGGGAGTCATCATAAATTAAAAGATTATCAATTAATTTTCAATAAAAAAGAGTTTTATGAGTATCATAAGTTCACGTTTGTCAGGAATCCTTGGGATCGATTGGTTTCGACCTACTTTTTTTTAAAAAATGGAGGCTTTCATGAAAACGATAAAGCTTGGTTTGATGACAATTTATCTCAATTTCAAAATTTTGAAGAGTTCGTTTTGAATTGGTTGAATGACGAAAATATTTATAAATGGATTCACTTTATTCCTCAATATGAATTTATTACAGTGAATAATAAAGTTCTTGTGGATGATGTCTATAAATTAGAAAATATTGGCAATGATATTAACAAGTTATCTGAAAAACTAAATATAACCATAGATTTAGGACATGAAAATCAAAATACAAATAGGAAGACTAAATATCGCGATTATTACTCGCCTAAATCAAAAGAAATTGTGAGATCTGTTTATAAAAAAGACATAGAGCTTTTTGATTATCAGTTTTAAAATACTAACGAAATTAAAATCAATACATGAAAATATTGTGGTTGTCAAATAATCCATGTTATGCCATAAAAAAACTTTCTCCAGATACGCAGTCTGGTGGTTGGTTAAAAGCTTTAAATTATCATTTGGTTGAAAAAGATGATGTTGAACTTAGTGTTTGTTTCTATTGGCCTGTGCCTTTAGATTCTTTTGAATTCCGCAAAACAACATATTATCCAGTAACTAAAGCTAAACCTGAAAATTTATTACAAAAGATTATTTCCAGAGTATCAGGTTATAAAGATGACGATCTCAATATTAAAAAGATAAAGGATATTGTAGACAAAGTAAATCCTGATTTAATTCATGTTCATGGAACGGAGTTAAACCTAGGTTTAATTCAGTATGAAACCTCTATACCGGTTGTGATTTCAATTCAAGGTATTTTAAGTCCATACTATGAAAAGTATTTTTCTGGTATACCAGAAAAATATTTGAAAAGAATAAAAAAGCGGAACTTTATTTCGTTTTTTAACGAACTTAACAGCTCTTTCAGAATAAATGCAAAAAGAGAACGAAATATTCTTAAAGTTTCAAATTACATTATGGGACGCACAGCTTGGGATAAACGAGTGACACGTCTGTTGGCTCCAGAGAGTAGTTATTTTGTAGCTAATGAAATTCTTCGTGAACACTTCTATAGTGATAAACTTAAATGGAAGAAAACGAGTTTTGACAAACCTTTAAAATTAATTACCACCACAGGTGATGTTGCCTATAAGGGTTTTGAATTGATCGTTAAAACTGCAAAAATATTACATGAGTATGGAATTGAAATTGAGTGGTATGTGGTGGGCTTAAACGAAAGTAACGTTGTACCGAAAGCGGTAAAAACTTGGTTAGAATACAATGTTGAAGACATCGGAATTAAATTACTAGGGGTTATGAACGAAAAGGAACTTATAAGAATTTTATTAGTATCAGATGTTTACTGTCAGGTCAGTCATATCGAGAATAGCCCTAATAGCTTGTGCGAAGCAATGATATTAGGAATGCCCCTAATTGCGACAAATGTCGGTGGAACGTCTTCGATGGTAAAGAATAACCTTGAAGGGATACTTGTCCAGGAAGGTGAGCCTTATGAATATGCAGGTGCTATTATTGAGTTGCTAAATGATTTTAAAAAGGCTAAAAAGTATGGTGAAAATGGAAGAAAAAGAGCAATGGAGAGGCATAGACCTTCTAAGGTTGTGGACGAAATATTGAAAACATATAACACAATTATTCAAAAAAGATAGTCCATGCGATTTATTTTAAGTAAAATACTCATTATCAGAAATAAAGTATGGCAACTTTTAAATAAGATGACTACAAAATTAATATTTCTTCGAGAAGATATAGAAATAAAGAATTACAAAATAAATGGAACCATTTTTATAAGAAATGAGGGAAGTATTACAATAGGAGATGGTTTTAATGCCAACTCTGGTATATCATTTACGCCAATAGGAGGCGATTTTAAATTGAAAATAATTACAAAAAAAAATGCAGTTTTGGAAATAGGAAACCACGTTGGTATTTCAAATAGCACTATTTATTGTTCAAATAAAATCAGTATTGGTAATTACGTTTTCATCGGAAATAGTTGCAAAATATGGGATACAAATTTCCATAGTATCGACCCAATGGAAAGGTGTTTTAATGGGGATCGAGAAGTGCTTAATGCTCCTGTAATCATAAAAGATCAGGTTTTTATTGGTGGAGGAGTCACAATACTGAAAGGAGTAACAATAGGTGAGAATTCTATTATTGGAGCTGGCAGTGTAGTCACAAAGTCTATACCACCTAATCAAATATGGGGAGGTAATCCAGCACAATTTATACGAAACTTATAATTTTATGAAACAACCCTTAATATCTATAATTACTGTTGTATTTAACAGAGAGAAAACTATTGAAAAAGCCTTAAAGAGTGTAATTAATCAAACCTATGAAAATATTGAGTACATCGTCATTGATGGTAATTCCAGCGACAAATCTGTTGATATAATTAATAAGTACATTGATAAAATTGATTTTTTTGAATCGAAAAAAGATAATGGGATGTATTACGCCCTAAATCGAGGAATAGAAGTCGCAAGCGGAGATTTAATTGGAATTTGCCATTCAGACGATTGGTTATTTAATGACCAAGTGTTGCAGGAAGTGGCAAGAGCACATAGCGAACAAAACGCTGATGTATATTATGGCAGTATGTTTACATTACATGATAATATCATAAGTGATGAATTAGTACCAGTCTTAGAATTAGAAAATAACCTAAAACGCTTTTATCATCCAGCAACATTTATAAGCAAAAGCGCATTTACACAATTTGGAACATATAATACACGGTTTAGAAGTGCATCAGATTACGAATTATTACTTAGGCTGAAAACACAAAATTGTAGCTTTCACAAATTAAAATTTCCAATATGCGTCATGATTGTCGGAACTGAAGATAGAGTAAGTCATAATTGTTATAGTCATAAAGAAGCATTTCACATTCATAAAACACATAATACTGGTAACCATTTTCAATATGTATATAGTTACTGTTATTGTAGAATGGTCAAGTTGGTAAAGAAAATTATTAGACGTGGCTGAACAATTATATAAAATACGAATGATTTTAAGGAATTTGCTATTTAAATTCAAAGGAGCCTTATTAAAAAGCTATTTAAGAATTAATAATTGTGAAGTAACCGGAAGTATAAAATGTAAACAGTTTCCAGTTTTTAGAACAATTCCGAAGGGTAACATAAAAATTGGAAAAAACGTAACAATTGGTTATCGAATTACTTTTGATGTGTCAAATTCAGGGATGTTAAAAATAGGTAATCATACTACGCTTACCCAAGATATAATAATAAGCTCTAATAAGAGTGTAGAGATTGGAAACAATACACTTATTGCTGAAAATGTGAGTATTCGAGATTCTGACCATGGTACTAAAAAAATTAATACTATTAATAGCCAAGAACTTGTTTCGTTACCAATTCAAGTTAAAGATGATGTATGGATAGGCGCTGGTGTAAGAGTATTAAAAGGAAGCTTGATTAATAAGGGTTGTGTGATTGCTGCAAATAGCGTAGTTCTATCAAAAAATAAAACCTTGGAATATCATATTTATGGAGGTGCACCAATAAAAAGAATCGGAGAAAGAATTTAGTGGCTGATTTTAAATTATCAGAACTTTAAATTTAAGAAAGTAATCTCAAAACAACCTATAGAATTTTTAAAATATCTTGCTTTTGCTGCCCAAAATAAGCTAATGAATTATTATTTAAACAAAGGCGTGAAAAATATTGATATCCTTAGACATAAAATGAAATTCATGGATAATTTAAACTTAATTTGAATAAAAAGCATCTACATATATGTCATTCTCTATCTGTAGGCGGTATTACTACGTTTGTAAAGGATCTCGTGAATTTGAATACGGATGACAATATTAATCATCACATTTTAGTATGGCAAAAAGAGACGAAAGATCATTTTGTAACAGATATAAGTAAGTGTAAAAATCAGCGTACGGTATTCAATCAAATAGTTGATGATTATGAACTCATATTTGTTCATTCTCTTAAATTATCTTTTATACCTACATTATTGAGAAGAAGAGATCGTGTTTATTTGTTTCAACACGGAATGACCTTTGGAAGTGGTTTTAGACGACTATACAAACGTAGCATATATTTTTTAGTCGTTAATATTATTAGGTTTAAAATAATTTGCTCTTCCGATTTTGCTAAAAAAAAATTAAAAAGCCAAATCTTAATCTTAAATGATAGATTAATAAAAATTATCCCTTTTGGTGTTAACTTGAAACACAATACATCCGTTTCACAAACATCTCAAACTTTAAATATTGGTTTTGCAGGTAGATTAGTAGGTCAAAAAAGAATACATAAAATTTATGAAGCTTTTCAATTACTAGAATGTCATCCTGTTATTAATTTCAGAATTGCGGGTACAGGTCCTTTATTAAAGGATTTAAAAGAAACCTCACTAACTTTTATTGATAAACAAATAACATCTGTATTTGAAGGGCATGTTAAAGACATGTCTAGTTTTTTTTTAAATATAGATGTCTTAATTTTACCGTCAATTGGGGAATCTTATGGTTTAGTAGTTTTAGAAGCATTTTCAAATAATATACCTGTTATCGTTTTTAGCGATACTGGTGCCTGTGTTGATTTTATTATTCCAAATAAAAATGGTTTCATTGTAAACAGTATTTTTGAACTTAGTCAGCGCATTTGCGAATTGAATGCAGCTGATTTAAGAGCTCAACTTAAAATGAATATAAAAAATATGAATTTAACGAGATACCATTTATCAAACACCAAATCGTTATTAGATGAGTTATAGTATTAAAAACAGCATTCCGGCATTTGGCGGTTTAACGTCTTCAAAGGGTTTAAATAGTAATCCAGATATGCCAAGTTTAAACGGAATTTATCTTAGTGATAACTTAAGATTATACTCAAATGTTAATATGAATACCACGAGTGATTTTGGTGATTATTATTCATTAGATGACAAAAGCTTTCTTTGGACAGGTGGGTATAAAACTAAAGCAAATCAATCACTTGATAATTTTGACTATCAACTTTGCGAGCATAAATTTATTTACCTTCGTTTTGATGCGGTTCGTTTAGAACTTTTTTCCGACCATTTTTCTAAAATACCACTTTTTTACAGCCTTCAGGATGATGTTCTTTTCTTTGCCAGCTCTTTAAACATATTACTAACATTAAAAAAAATGCACCAAATTGATATTGATAATAGCGGACTTCTATTTTACTATCATTATGGGTTTAGCAATTACAATAATTATTTAGTTAAAACTATAAAGTCGGTAAGCGGTGGTCAACGTTTAAGTTTTTCTTTAAAAAACAGTTCGTTTAAGCAAAATGCATATTTTGATATTTTTAGAGTAGGGAACTATTCAGATAATAGTAATACATTACATCAAAATATACAGTTAATAGACCAAGAGCTTTTAAAATCTACTAAGGAAACTATAGCTAGCTTTAATCAAATAGGGATTGCGCTAAGTGGAGGTGTGGATTCGGGATATCTAGCCCAGAAAATAAACGAATCTGGTCGTGATTTTAACGCCTATACTTTAGGCTTTAAAGATGATTACAATGAATTTGATAGAATAGATTATTTATCAGAAAAATTAAATTTTAAAGCAAAAAAAATCATCATTGATTCCAAAGAGATTATCGATAATTATGTAGATGTTTCGAATAATTCAAGTTTCCCCGTAGGATTTAATAATTCAATTTTAAATATTATTTACAAGCATGCCACTGCAGATAATGTTGATATTATGTTTGATGGAGACGGTGCAGATCGCCTATTTCTTGGCATGAATAAATATTTACAATTACAACAGATATTAAACCTTTACAAAACTGCGAAGAATTTAAAAATAAATGGTTTGATGGCGAAGGTATTGTCCGTGATCAAGCACCCATCAGCCAGTAAATTAAGCTTCTATTTTAAAAAGTTTAATGAAGGTTATCCGTTTTATGGTGAACGCAAGTTATCTAATGAAGCAAACTATGTTTCTGAATTTGAAATTATATTAAATAATTTAGCGCTTCCTAAACCATTAAAAAAATTAACGAATACAATTGATGGGTGGCTTTTTTTCTCATTATTTAGTGTGTATTATACGCCTGCCTTCTTTTTTCATACGCCATATGAATTGCAGTTAAAGCATAAAATAGTTTCAAATCCACAATTTTGGTCTGATGAAATGGTTAGTTTAGCTTTAAGTATTCCAGTAAATCAAAAACTTCATAAACAAACAACTAAAATGGTCTTAAGGGAATCTGCCAAATTAAAAATTGACGACGGTTATTGGAATTTATCAAAAATAGGTTTGCAAAACTCATATGAGTATATAAAAAAGAGTAAAATAGGAAAAGAATTTATTAATGATCACATCAAGCTTATTAAGATGTCTGAAGCGTATTTTTTTTTAAAAGAAAATAATTCTCAAAAACAGATAGAAGCGGAACGTTTGTTACCTTTTTATTTTTGGAAAAAATCCCTAGAAGATAACTGATGAAAAGATCTAAAAAGTTAACCGTTATTAAAGTGCTTTGGCTCGCACCAAACTTAAATCATTACAAATCTAGATTTTTGAACCACCTTGCAGTTGATGCTTCTTTAGATCTTTGTGTATTTTCTGGTTCAGGACGAGAAAAAATGGGTGACAAAGAATTAAAAGGCGAATGGAGCTTCAAACAAATCAGTTTGGATATTCCTAAAAAAGAATTTGGAAAATCTCAAGTTGTAAAAGCGAAATTAAAAACTATTTTTAATGAGTTTGATTGGGTCATGATTCCTGCGGAGAAAAAGAACATTACTCTTTTTTTGTACGCCATAAAGTTAAGGCTACTACATAAAAATGTGCGTTTATTTTCTTACAATCACCCTGTGCTTAAATCAGGTAAAGGCAAGGTTACACGTCTAGATAAATTTATGACAAAATTCTATTTTAGAATGTTTGATCGTGTTGTTTTTTATACCGAGCATAGTTGTGAATGGGCACTAAAAAATGGATTTGTCAACAAAAACAAAGCGTATTGGGCAAACAATACCGTTGATACTGCTGAAATTAAAAAGCACTACACCTATCAATTACCTCCAGAAAATTCAAGTATTATCGTTTTTATTGGTCGTTTAATTTCTTCAAAACGAATACCAGATTTAATAAGGTATTATTTAGAATTAAAAAAAAGTATTCCAAATTTAATACTTGAGATTATTGGTGACGGACCTGAAAGTCATCATGTTAAATCTGCTATAAAATCAGATGTTAGCATTATTTGGCATGGTACTTTAATAGACGAAGCAGATATTGCTCCTATTATGAAAAGAGCGTCACTAGTTTTTATTCCTGGCCATTCCGGATTGTCTGTAAATCATGCTTTTTCGTATGGCAGACCTTACATAACAGTACAAGGGCCAAGTCATGCTCCAGAATTGGAATATCTTGAAGAAGGAAAAAATGGCTATGTGCTTAATAGTGATTTTGAAGCTAACATTGCCACAATAAATAACCTTTTGTCTAACAGAGCAATATTAGAGCGGTTTTGTAACAATGCTCGACAAAAAGGAGAGTGCCTTTCAGTCGAAAAGTGGGTAGAACAGATGAAACAAAGTCTCGTAAATGAAAAGTAAAAAACCAAAAATATTATTTATTGCACCTTTTCCTCCCCCTTATGCTGGACCTGAAAATTCTGCTAAGACATTTTTAGAATCAGATTTAAATAACCAGTTTGATATTATAAAATTTAATACAAATTTTAGAAATTCTAATGCTGATAAAGGTAGAGTTGGTTTAAAAATGGTTAGTGCATTTTTCAAACTGAATAGGAAACTTATAGTAGTCCTAACTAAAGAAAAGCCTGATATCGTTTACTTTTACGTAACTGCAACTATTTTAGGTTGGATAGGAAAGGATATCTGGGTTATTTTTTTGTCTAAATTATTGGGATCAAAAGTGGTTATTCATATGCGCGCTGGACATTTCAGAAGGAATTTTGATAGAACAAATAATGTATTCAAATGGATTATCAGTAATTCACTTAATAGGGTTGATTACAATTTAGCCCAATCGTTTAGTTTAGCTCAGCAATATAGTGGTGTTGTAAAAGACTCAAATAAAATTGGGTTTATATATAATATGATAGATATTTCAAAGTACGCTTGTATAGATAATACTCAGTACGACGAAAATATAATACTTTTTTTAGGTCATTTAAGTCATGCCAAAGGTTATAACGATATTTTAAAAGTAATACCGCGGATATCGATAAAGTATCCAAAAATTAAATTTGTTTTTGCAGGGACAAAAAAGGAAATTGAAAGAAATATCACATTTAATGATTCTACTGGGGAATCTATTCTATTTGAGAATCCTGAAAATGTATATAAAGAGTATATAAAAGGAAAATTTGAAAAAAATTATCAGTACTTGGGGCAATTAGGCGAAAATGATAAAATTAGTTGGCTTAAAAAATGTAATTTCTTTTTATTACCGTCTTATTCGGAAGGATTTTCTACAGCAGTTTTGGAAGGAATTGCAACAGGAAAACCCATTTTGACCACTCCCGTTGGTGGTTTGAAAGATGTAATCAAACACAATGTAAATGGTTTACTAGTTCTTCCAGGTGAATTAAATAATTTAGAAAATGCGATACTTGAGCTACTAGGGAATAATGCACTTAGAAATCAAATAGCATATAATAATATCTTGTACAGAAAGAATTTTTATATAAAAAATATTGAAGATAAATATTCGGATATTTTTCATTCATTATTGTAACTAAACATTAAGAATAATACTGAATAAAAAATTAAGGCAAATTAGATTTTTTTAGTTACTGATTGCTGTAAGATGTATATGGTTTGCTCTTTTCGCATAATTCCGTTATAAATAAAACCATTTACTTATTATATTTATAAGGCTAATGTTCTATTGTATTTTAGTTAAACGTAAATATTTTACTTAAATTTGATGTCTATTTGTTTTAGCTTTTAACTTGTTATAATATAAATATAATTAAAGAACTAGAAAAGACATACAGACCATTAATCATTATCTCAGAAACAATTTAGCCTCGCATGATTGTAATTCCTTTTCTTATATTTTTAGCCATTATCATTGCCAAAGTACAAAAAGGGATATTCGTCTCTTTTTTATTATTGGTTGCTACAAAATCTATAATTGATGCTTTTTGGTCGTACAGGATTGGTGCATTATCTATTCTGGGTATTCAAGGGCTTTTAATTCCAATCTTATATTATAAAACCCTTTTAGGTAGAAAAAAAATTCCCGCAGAATGGTTAAGAACGGCAAATATTCATATTGCAGCCATATCATTTGGTATTGTATGGGTAGTTTTAAAAAGTCCATTAACTTTTTTAGAACTATTAATAGGAAATCTAAATATTTATATTGGTTTTTTTTTAATTCCATTGCTTGTTTTTAATAAAAAACGATTAAAACAATTATTATTGGCCATGATGATATGTGGAATTTTCCCCATTGTTGTGAGTATTTATCAATTAAAGACAGGGGTCATTTTTCAGGAACGTCAAACCGTTGGCCTAATAAGATTTGTAGGGTTTTATCACGATGCGTTTCCTGTGCGCATGTATGGTTTAATGACTTTAATGTCTATTTTATTATACCAAGCTGTATTTAAAGTTAAAGATCCCTTTCTTAAAAGCTTTATGGTAATCCTAGCAGTAGGTGCTTTTGTGTCTGTTTATGCCGTCTTTAGCAAAGCGGCTGTTGCAATTATATGCCTATGGACCGTGCTGCTATTGTTGTTTTCAAAGTCAAAAGTCAAGCATTTTTTTTTGTTACTAATGGGGCTTTTAGTTTTATTTTTGGTTTTTGGAGATGAAGTCTCTAGTAATATAGAACAGCTATTTAGTAAAGAGGTAAGGTACCAAGCGGGTGATGATGAAGATGTGAAAAACACCTTGGCTGGGAGAGGTTACGTTTGGGAGACGTTGTGGCAGTTTTGGATAACTGAACAAACATTTTTTGCGCAATGGTTTGGTGACGGTGTTGAAAGACCTACTCATAATGAGTTTTTAAGAATATTATTGTTGAATGGTATTATTGGATTGATATTGATAATAGTCTTTATCTTTAAAATGATTAGTAATGTATTTCGGGTTAGCAAAATTACTCGTGTTTATGCTATGATGTTCTTTGGAATGTATTTAATTGATTGCACAGGCTTAGATCCGGGTAAATATTTCTACTATAATATTTTAGTTTGGGGCATCCTTGGCATATTGTTATTAAGACCACAATTATTTATAAAAAATACTACAATATAGCTCATGGGTTTTAATAAAATAACAAATTTGAATTTGTAAAATGATTAAAAAAAGACTGTTAGATATAGACATAGCTATCGCTTTATCTATTGTATTAGTGGTGTATGGTCATTTGTTATTTGATAGTGATTTTCCGTTATGGTATATGAAATCCAGAGCAGTAGTCTACAATTTTCACATGCCTCTATTTATGTTTTTTTCTGGGTTTTTAATGGCATTGAGTTACAAGCCAATCCTCAATAAAAAAGATTATTTTAGTTTTCTTTTGAAAAAGGGCAAGAAGTTCATTCCGGCATATTTGTTCTTTTCTCTAGTTTTCTGCTGTCTTGAGACGTTTCGCAACGGATTTACAATCGAGCAATTAAAAGTTGATGTATTAGATATTTTGTTTACGCCTTCAAAAGCTCCAGCAGGATTTTTATGGTATATATATGTACTGCTCCAATATTATGTAATTCTGCCTTTAATTATGTGGCTAGAAAAAAAACATTGGGTTTTGATTTTGACAATAGGTATAATTTTACACCTCCTACCATTTAGTAGTTTTTTAAATTTAGATTTATTCAGTTATTATTTTATTTTTATTGCACTAGGTATTCTAGCTTACAAGTATTTTAAAATGTATTATAAGTTCATTGTTAAATTTGGCTGGATCTTTTTACTGGCTTTTTTAATACAAATTTTCACCAATGTACTAGAAGTCACAAAATTGGTTTTAGGGTTATTATCTATTCCTTCCATTCATTATATAGCTGTTCAATTACAAAAACTCAAAATAGCTGATAGTTTGGCAAATATTGGACGTTATACATATTATATTTACCTCATGAATACGCTCGTTACAGGTACATTATATGTAACTCTAAACTCACTTTTTAAGTTAGAATTTAATCCGTTGATAATATTAGTACTATTTTTGTCCGGAATTTTTTTACCAATATTCATTTACAAATACATAATTAGGAAAGTTCCTATTTTAAATAAACTAATCCAATAAAATAACTTTGCATAATGCAACAACTGACACAAAAACTAGGTTCTGGTGATATGATCATTCAAGACGTGCCTTATCCACAAGCAGGAAAAGGCATGGTTATCGTCAAAAATCACTATTCCATCATAAGTGCTGGTACAGAGGGTTCAACTGTAGTCGCAGCTCGAAAAAGTTTACTTGGAAAGGCAAAAGAGCGTCCGCAACAAGTGAAGCAAGTCATTGATACCTTAAAAAAGCAAGGACCTATTCAAACATACAGAGCTGTTATGAAAAAATTGGATGCCTATTCACCTTTAGGTTATAGTTCTGCTGGAGAAGTTATTGAAGTTGGAGAAGGAGTAACCGAATTTGAATTAGGAGACAAAGTCGCTTGTGCAGGAGCAGGATATGCAAATCACGCTGAAATTGTATCAGTACCAATTAACCTTTGCGTTAAGTTAGATGCCAATACAAATCTCAAAGATGCAGCATATAATACGTTGGGTGCCATTTCGATGCAAGGGGTGCGCCAAGCGGATTTGCGTCTTGGAGAATCTTGCGTCATTATTGGTCTTGGCCTTCTTGGTCAATTAGCAGCTCTCATTTTAAAAGCATCTGGAGTAACTGTTATCGGAATAGATGTTTCTGAAGCAGCTGTTAAACAAGCGGTCGATAATAATGTTGTAGACTTAGGTCTTACGCGAAATGCTGCTGGTGTTGAAGAACAGATTCAGAGTGCAACCAACGGTTATGGTGCAGATGCCGTAATTATTGCAGCGGCAACTGCTAGCCTAGATCCTATAAATTTTGCAGGTGCTATTGCACGTAAAAAAGGAAAAGTGGTTGTTCTAGGTGCTGTTCCTACAGGTTTTGATCGTGATCCATTTTGGTATCGTAAAGAATTAGAACTAAAAATGGCATGCTCTTATGGTCCTGGTCGTTATGATTTAAATTATGAAGAAAAAGGAATCGATTATCCGTTGCCTTATGTGCGTTGGACGGAAAAACGAAACATGGAAGCGTTTCAAAATTTAATTGCTACGAAACGCATTAATATTGATTACCTAACAACGCATGAGTTTGAGTTTGAAAACGCTAAAGAGGCTTTCGACCTTGTAGTATCTAAAGCAGAGCCGTTTACAGGAATCGCTTTGAAATATGACTTAGAAAAAACAGTTTCAAAAGCTAAAATTTCTACTTCCGACAATGATAAATTAGGTAAGATTAACGTATCCTTCATAGGAGCAGGTAGTTATGCGCAAGGAAATCTTTTGCCTAATATTCCTGAAACAAGTGACGTTGGACGCGTTGGTATTTTAACCAATACAGGTACAACGTCTAAACGTGTGGCTGAAAAGTTTAAATTTCAGTTTTGTGCAACTAATGAAGACGATGTTTTAGATGATAAAACAAATACGGTTTTTGTGGCAACGCGTCATGATTCTCATGGGCCTTATGTTATAAAAAGTTTGGAGGCAAATAAAAATGTGTTTGTTGAAAAACCACTATGTCTTTTAGAATCTGAATTAGAATCTATTATTGAGTTACAATCAAAAACCAATAAAGCAGTAATGGTTGGATTTAATAGACGATTTTCACCATTGACGACTAAATTAAAAAAGGCGATCGGAAATAATCCAATGACCATGATCTATAGAATTAATGCTGGTGAAATACCAGGAGATAATTGGATTCAAGATTTAGAAATTGGAGGCGGACGAGTGTTAGGGGAAGTGTGTCATTTTATTGATTATTTAACCTTTCTAAATGGTAGCCTTCCAACAAAAATATCAGCCACAGCGCTTCCAGATGCCAGTCAATTAAACGATACTTTAAATATTTTAGTACAGTTTGAAAATGGATCATCAGGAGTGATTGGTTATTATGCAAACGGATCAAAATCTATGACTAAAGAATACGTTGAGGTCTTTTCAGCGGGAATGTCAGCTACTCTAAATGATTTTAAAGAATTGAAGGTTTACGGAAAAGGAAAACCTAAAAAGGACAAAATCCTCAATCAAAATAAAGGTCAGAAAGAAATGGTAAATGCATTTGTCAATGGCTTACTAACTAACGGAAAAGCACCAATCTCTTTTGAAGATATTGTTGGTGTCACCAAAGCATCATTTAAAGTTTTAGAATCTATAAAGCGTGGCGGACAACAAGTTGATATATAATAAAGTGGACTCAAGTTTTCTAAAACTGAAAGCCTATTGTGAAGCTGAAAACTTTAAAGGTTGGGATCCTTACGATGGTATGAATTCCAAAGTATTCCAAGCATTACCTTTAAAACATTGGGATTTAGCGCGATTAGCTTGGATTCAAGGATTCAAAAGAAGTCCGATAAATTTCAGAAAACTATTATTAGTGCCAAAAGAACACAATGCTAAAGGTGTTGCTTTATTCCTTTTAGGCTACTGTCGACTATATAAATTAGCAGAAAATGGTTGTGAAGACTTCGGAACAAAAGCAGAACTCTTAAAACATATCAAGGATATTACCAAATTGCTACTTGACTTAAGAAGCGAAGGGTATTCTGGATCAGCTTGGGGTTACAATTTCGATTGGCAAGCACGACGTTTATTCCTCTTCAAAAAACACACACCAACTGTTGTAGCAACTTGTTTTTGTGTTGAAGCTTTAATAGAAAGCTATGAAATCTCAAAAGACGAAACGGTTTTAAAGGAAACTTTATCCGCTGCCGATTTTGTGCTTGACGACTTGTCAAGGACACCTTATGGTAAAGGCGTTATATTTTCGTACAGCATTAAAGATGGTAATAATACAGTGATTAATGCGTCTTTGTTAGGTGCCAAGATATTAAGTTATTCTTACAAATACACTAAAAATAAAGAGCATGCAGATATGGCAAAGCAGGCGATTACTGCTGCTTGTGATTTGCAGGAAGACGATGGGTCTTGGATTTACGGATTACTTCCTGTGCAATCATGGAAAGATAGTTTTCATACCGGATTTAACTTAGATGCGATTGAAACCTATCAACAAAATACTGAAGATACTAGCTTTCAGGAATACATACAAAAAGGCGTAGACTATTATTTAGAACATTTCTTTGAAGCAAATGGGATGCCTAAGTATTACCATAATAAAACCTATCCTATTGATATTCATTGTCCTGCGCAAGTTATTGTAACCTTGTCTAAGCTTGAGCTTTTTAAGAAAAATGAAGCTTTGTTGTCAAAAGTATTAGATTGGACTATTGACAATATGCAACATAAAAAAGGCTACTTTTATTACCAATTAAAAAAAGGAATGAGCTCAAAAATATCATATATGAGATGGAGCAATGCTTTTATGTTTAATGCAATGTCACATTTTTTATTGGAAACTAAATCGGTAAATCATGGAAGCTAAGTCATTAAACGGAGTTATGACTTTTGCTCCAAAGTCTAGAGACGAATTGATGCAGTATGCTTTCGATAATCATAAGATTATGGTAGCTGTAAATGCTGAGAAAATTCTCCATGCCACTGACGAAAGTCGAGCGCTGATTAATAGAAATCTTGGATATCCTGACGGAATTGGAGCAGTTTGGGCACTTCAAAAAAAAGGTGCTAAACATGTGGTTAAAATTCCGGGGTGTGAACTTTGGCTCGATGTTGTTGAGACGTATTACAAGACAAAATCTTTTTATTTAGTTGGAGGGAAACAAGAGGTCATTGAAGAGACCGTAAATAAATTGAAATCTGATTTTAAAGGGATTACAATTTGTAATTTTAGAAATGGATATATTAAAACCCAAGAAGAGGAGCAGGTATTAATTGAAGACATTAAAAAACACAAACCAGATGTGGTTTTTGTGGCCATGGGCTCTCCAAAACAAGAAGATTTAATGGAAAAAATTCAGCAATCACATCTAGCGGTTTATCAAGGTTTAGGTGGAAGTTATGACGTCTATACGGGAAATGTAAAAAGAGCTCCAGAATGGTGGGTGAAAAATAATATGGAATGGACTTACAGATTATTAAGCCAGCCCTCGAGAATCAAACGTCAAATACATTTAGTAAGATTTTTTGTAAACTTGCATTTGGATAAGTATTAACCAATGGTGTCCTAAACGTTTTTCGACTAATGCAAGATCACATTATATTTTAGATGTTTTAATAGTTTCTTTTTTGAACGACACAAAAAAGAATGAGTATCATTTTAAATAATGATTAGATTTGATTAAAACATTTATTTATTTTAGAACAGTTGTGAGTCATTTTGATATGACAGACACTGCTAATAATTAACAATAAAGAATAGAAAAAAGGAATGCTTTTTAACTCAATTGACTTTGCTATTTTCTTACCAATAGTTTTTATACTCTATTGGTTTGTTGCGAACAAGAACTTAAAGCTACAAAATTTATTAATTGTTGCAGCCAGTTATTTGTTTTATGGTTGGTGGGACTGGCGTTTCTTATCTTTAATTCTGTTTAGTACCTTAGTTGATTATTTAGTTGGAACTAAACTTAAAACCGAAAACAATCAAAAAAAAAGAATACTTCTGCTATGGATAAGTATTTGCGTAAATTTGGGATTTCTTGGGTTTTTTAAATATTACAACTTTTTTTTAGACAATTTTATTACTGCTTTTTCATTCTTAGGAACTACTATAAAAGCAAATTCTTTAAATATTATCTTACCTGTAGGTATTAGCTTTTATACATTTCAAACCTTAAGTTATACTATTGATGTTTACAAAAGACGATTAGAGCCAACTAAAGATTTTGTTGCATTTTCGGCATTTGTTAGTTTCTTTCCACAATTGGTTGCAGGTCCAATTGAAAGAGCGACGCATTTATTACCTCAATTTTATAAAAAAAGACATTTTGATTATAATAAGGCTGTTGGTGGCATGCGTCAAATACTATGGGGTTTATTTAAAAAAATTGTAATTGCTGATAACTGTGCTGAATTTGCTAACCATATTTTTAATAACTCAACAGACTATTCTGGAAGTACTTTGGTTTTAGGCGCATTGTTTTTTACTTTTCAGATTTATGGTGATTTCTCTGGGTATTCAGATATTGCAATAGGTACGTCGAGACTTTTTGGGTTTGACTTGAAACAAAACTTCGCATTTCCTTATTTTTCTAGAGATATAGCAGAGTTTTGGCGACGATGGCATATTTCACTATCAACTTGGTTTAGAGATTACCTTTATATACCATTAGGTGGAAGTCGAGGTGGGACTTTAATGAAAGTAAGAAATACGTTTATAATTTTTATTGTCAGTGGGTTTTGGCATGGTGCCAATTGGACATTTATTGTCTGGGGAACCTTAAATGCTATTTATTTTTTACCTCTTTTACTTACTAAAAACAATAGAAATAATTTAGATGTAGTCGCCCAAGGCAGAGTATTGCCAACTCTAAAGGAGTTTGGTTTAATGAGTCTAACATTTGCATTAACTGTTTTTGCATGGATATTTTTTAGGGCTGAAAATATCCAACATGCGATACAATACATTTCAGACATTTTTAAAAATCCTAGCTCATTTTTATTAGTTGGTGTATATTGGAAATACAAGACAATTATTATGCTTATCTCAATATTTGTCATAATAGAGTGGATTGGACGAGAAGGCCAATTTGCAATTGCTCATGTGGGTGAGAAATGGAAACCAGTGTATAGATATGCCGCATATTTCGTTATTACTCTTTCAATATTATGGTTTAGTGGAAAAGAACAACAATTTATTTATTTTCAGTTTTAACTTATGAAACGATTTATAACAAGAACAATTTTATTTTTAGTAATTCTTCTTTTTTACTTTGGAGGGAATATGATTATTAATTATTTCATTTATACATCAGAATCTTTGAATATAGATACTACTAGAATATTAATTGCAGGTGACTCTCACACTGCAAAAAGTTTAAATCCTGATTTTTTTGAAAATGCACAAAATATATCTCAATTATCAGAACCATATATTATAACATATTGGAAATTAAAAAAAATATTTAATTCTATTAGGCCTGATACCCTAATTTTAGGGTTCGCGCCTCAAAACATTTCTCAATTCAATGACCATAAATTTAGCCATGAGCGATTGTCTGGTGAAATGTTTAAAAGAATTTATCCAATCGAAAACTTTAAAAACATTGAAAATATCATTCCTATCGACTATTCTGGTTTTTATAAAACATTGTGGAAGCAAACTGCTTTTTATCCAAAGAAAACACATATTAATTACTTAGGACAATATTCTAACACAAAAAGTAGTAATGTTTCAGATTGGCAATCTGCAATTAAACGGCATTATTATTGGAATGATAAAGTACTTGGAGTTTCAAAAGTAAACGTTGGTTATCTAGATTCAATATTAAAAATCTGCCAAGATCGAGAAATACCAGTTGTTCTAACTAGTAGTCCCGTCTACAGCAGATATTTTGAAAATATTGCGCCCTTAATAATGAAAAAGTATAACTCTCTTAAAGAAAAATATGAAAGGCACACTGTGATTTTTGACAAAACTAATGACTTAGCTTATCCTGATTCATTGTTCTTTAATGCGGACCATTTAAATGCAGATGGAGCAAACAGATTTACACTAGAACTAATAAAACATTTGGATAATATAGTGCAAACGAACAAAAAAGGTGTATGACGCATTAAAATAAGTCAAACACATATAAGGAATTAAGTAGTAGATATATAAATATGTTTTAAGATGTGATTTTAAGAATATTCCTACTTATTCTCTGTTAAGCCACCAAAAAAAGTAGAGTAATCAATGATCAATACCCTAACTAAAAAAAGAGACTAATGTATAACATTACAATAATTGCTGGCGCAAGACCAAACTTTATGAAAATTGCGCCAATTATTCACGCCATTCAAAAAGCAAAAAAAGAAGGGTTTCCTCTAGAGTATAGATTGGTTCATACAGGCCAGCACTACGATAAAAACATGTCAGGTAGTTTTTTTGAACAACTAGAAATACCTGAGCCTAATGTGAATCTAGAGTGCAGTGGTGGTTCACAAGCTGAACAAACAGCAAATATCATGATTAGTTTTGAAAAAGAATTATTAGCTAATCCTACAGATTTAGTACTTGTAGTTGGTGATGTAACGTCTACTATGGCTTGTGCTCTAGTCGCTCAAAAGTTACAGACTAAAGTCGCACATGTGGAAGGCGGAATTCGTTCAGATGATTGGACCATGCCTGAGGAAATTAATAGATTGGTAACCGATAGTATCACCAATTACTTTTTTACGACTTCTGAAACTGCAAACGATAATTTGAAAAAGATTGGTGTCGATGAGGATCAGATATTTTTCGTCGGTAATACAATGATTGATACCTTGCTAAAACAACAACCCAAATTTATTCAACCTCAAGTTTGGGACGATTTACAACTTTCAAAGGGTAACTACATCGTCATGACGCTTCATAGACCAGCAAATGTTGATGAAGAGTCTCAGCTTAAGGATATGATTGATGAAATTACGGCCAACACACAAAACTTACCACTAGTGTTTCCTGTGCATCCTAGAACTGCTAAAATATTAGAACGTCTTAATATTAAGCATTCCAGGCTTCACATGGTTGAGCCTTTGAGTTATTTAGAGTTTAATTATTTGGTGGAGCGCGCCAAAGCAGTCATTACAGATTCTGGAGGAATTACCGAGGAGGCTTCTGTAATGCGAGTGCCTTGCTTAACCCTTAGAGATAATACAGAGCGACCAGAGACCATTACTTTAGGTACAAATGAATTGGTTGGTACAGCCCCGGAAAATTTAAAACCGTATTTAGACAAGCTGTTCTTAGGTCTTTGGAAAGAAGGTAATGATATTCCTTTATGGGATGGAAAAACAGCCCTAAGAATTGTCGAATCTTTAAAAGGGCTATTGCCAAAAGGTTAATACGTGCACATATTCGTTAGAATTCTGCATTATAACGAACTTAATATGACTTAGTTTTAAAATTTGTATCTTGCTTAGGCTATTAATTAAAAGTATGATGTCCTTAAACATCATATTCTGCTTATGATTAAAACATTACTTGAAAATTTTAATCCGGAAAACAGTCCGTTAATATGGTTAGTGTGCGCGTTTGTGTTAGCATTTATAATTGCTTATCAAACCTTTCCAACGATTCTTTACGTTGCTAAAGAAAAGCACCTCATGGATGAGCCCGATAGCAGAAGTATGCACTCGAGCAAAACGCCAACCTTAGGCGGTATCGGTATTTTCTTTAGTTTAGTGGTCGTAATGACTATTGTTGGTACCATGTTGAATACCAAAGTGTTACTTTTGGTCATGGGTGGTTTGACTATTCTGTTTTTTCTGGGTCTCAAAGATGATTTAACGGTGTTGTCGGCTCGCAAAAAGTTTACAGGTCAATTACTTGCAGCCTTATTGCTAATTGTCTTTACAGATACGCGTATTGTTGGGTTTTCGAAAATTTTTGACGTTGATATGCTCCCATATTGGGTGTCGATTGGCTTCACGTTGTTTGTGTATATTTTAATAATAAACGCTTACAATCTTATCGATGGTGTTGATGGTCTAGCAGGTTGTGTTGCTTTATTAATAAGTGTGTTTTTTACACTACTGTTTTACAATTCAGGAGCCCTTAGTTTGGCTACAATTTCAGTGGCGCTCATTGGTGCGTTATTAGCATTTTTGAAATTTAATTTCTCTACCAAAAATAAAATATTCATGGGTGATACGGGCTCTATGATTGTTGGGTTCTTACTAGCATTTTTTACCATTAGCTTTATATCACAATCCCAATTAAACATAGATTCTGAATACTATAGGGCATCGCCGGCATTGGCATTTGCCATGTTGTTTTTTCCTTTGATTGATACCTTAAGAATATTTTTTATTAGAATTTTTATCATGAAAAAAAGCCCGTTTGAGGCTGATAAAAATCACATTCATCATAGATTTATACAGTCTGGTTTTTCCCATATTCAGACTACGTTTACAATAGTCTTTTTAAATGTATTGATAGTCATTATCGCTTTTAATATGTTGCATTTAAATTTAAATACGCAAATAGGCTTACTAATTGTATATGGTTCTATTTTGTACGGTATGCCGTTTATAATTACCAAAGCATTAAATAAGATTAAAAAAAAAACTCGTATTAAAGTATAATCTTGTTTTCCCCTAAAATCAAATCCAGCTCTGCTTTGTGGTTACCCTAAATAGATTATATTTGCGTTCTAAATTGATATTATAATTATGAAATTAAAGTATTTCTCAGTACTACTTCTATTTGTGGTTATGTCTTGCGCCTCGAAGAAGGATATTTGGTATTTACAAGATGCAGAAGAAAACAACACCTCTGAAATTAATTTTCAAGATACAAACATTCAACCTAATGATATTTTAAAAATAGATATTGAAACTTTAATTCCAGAAGCTGCCGAGCCCTACAATATAGGTGGAGATTTACAACAAGTTAGTCTGCTAGTTTTTCAATTAGATGGGTATTTAGTATCTAAAGAGGGTATGATTAATTTTCCTGTTTTAGGAGAAATAGTACTTTCTAATCTTACAGTAAATGAAGCAGAATCTGAGATTAAGAGATTACTGGTTGAAGGAGGTCATTTAAATAACCCAACCGTTAGAGTTCGTGTAGTCAACTCAAAAGTAACGGTCTTGGGAGAAGTAAATACGCCTGGAACCTATAATTTTGCAGAAGAGAACATCACCCTTTTACAAGCCATAGGCTATGCGGGTGATTTAACAATTAACGGGAAGCGAGACGATATCATCATGACCAGAGATGCAGAAGGCGTTAGAACTATTACACACATCAATTTGACCAATACAGATTTTATGAGTACAGAGTTTTTCTACATTAAGCCTAATGACACTATTATTGTCAACCAAAATAAGCCTAGTGTTACTAGTTCGGGTTATATTTCTAGTTTGACCACTTTATTGGCAATCGCCTCTATAGTTTTAAGTACCACAATAATATTGTCCCGATAGATATGAATACTCCACAAAATAATGGCTTTACCATTCTAGAAGATGATAAGTCTGACTTAAAGCAGGAATTTAGAAAATACCTAAGATATTGGCCTTGGTTCGTGTTGGCTTTAATTATGACGTTGATAAGTGCCTACATCTATATTAGGTATGCTCCAAGAATATATCAAACGACCGCTAAAATAAAAGTGTTAGATGAGTCTGATGGATTAGCATTACCTACGGCTGCCTTTATTTTTAAACGCTCTAATATTAACTTAGCGAATGAAATTGAAATACTTAATTCATATGTAATTTTAGAAAAAGTAGCCAAAGAATTAAAGCTCAATACATTGTTTTTTGAAGAAGGCACCATACAGACGCTTCAAATTGCAGAGCTGCCTTTTTATTTTAAACAAGGAATTGCCGTAGATAGTATTCCAATGGTAAGGTCTTACATTATTGACGTTAAGAAAGAAAGTTTTGAGATTACACATACAAGAACAAGAGAGGTTTTTGAAATTCCAGATCACAATAGCTTTGAAGTTGTTCATGATTTGCCATTTGAAATACGGATGGATGACGAAGAATCTAAAAAAGAATCGATAGGTAAACGCTATACAGTAATTTTTAAGCCGCTAAAAGCGGCAACCTTAAACTTAAAATCAAGTTTGGCAATAGGACTTGTCGGTGAACAAAGTGATTTGTTAAGTTTATCTATGAAGGGACAGAGTAAATTTCTTTCTGAGCGTATTTTAAATAAGCTTATAGAGGTCTTTGATAATGATGGTATCAAAGATCGACAGTTGGTATCACAACGTACCCTAGATTTTATTGATGACCGTTTTTTTTATCTGGCTACTGAATTAGATTCTATTGAAGTTGGCCGAAAGGAGTTTAAGGAACGCAATAACTTAGTAGATCTTGCTGCAGATGTAACAATGGGTCTTCAGCAGCGTTCTCAATCTGATGAAGAGGTCTTTCAGGTAGAACGTCAGGTTGTGATTGTGGAAATGCTTCAAAAGGCAATGAATAATTATCTAGAAAGTGGATTGTTACCTGCTAATATTGGTTTAGAAAGTGGTAACATAAATACACTAATTGATGAATTTAATGTGGCGGTTCTTGAGCGTGATAAATTAATCAGAAGTGGAGGGGAGAACAATCCAACGGTGAAATTCACACAGTCTTATATCTTTGATTTAAGATCTAACATTACAAAGTCCTTGAGTGCGTATCTTCAGCAAATTAAAGTAACACAAAGCCAGTTAAAAAGCAGGAATCAAAAGTTTGCGGGTAGAGTATCTCAAATACCAGAAAAGGAGAAATTACTGAGAGCCATTGAGCGTCAGCAAATGATTAAAGAAAGTTTATACCTTTATTTGCTGCAAAAAAGAGAAGAAGCAGCGATAAACTTAGCTATTGTAGAACCGTCTATAAAAGTGGTTGACTATGCCTTATCATCTCCGGGTCCCGTAACTCCAAAGCCAAATATAGCCTATGCGGCAGCTATTTTAGCCGGTTTGTTTGTGCCCTTTACAATATTGTATTTAATTTTTATGGTGGATACTAAAATTCACGGGAAAGAGGATATTGTGAAGCTCAATAATAGAATTCCAATCATCGCAGAAATCCCTGATATTAGTAAAAGAGAAAAAGCTATTTTCGTTGATCCAAATGATAGAACCGTATTAGCAGAATCTTTTAGGATTTTAAGTTCCAATGTGAATTACTTACTACCTGTAGAGGCGGATGAAAAAGGTAAAATAATTTATTGCACGTCCACCATAAAGGGTGAAGGTAAAACCTTTATAAGTATCAATTTGTCGTTAGCATTGTCGAGCATGAATAAGCGAGTGTTGCTAATAGGAGCCGATTTGCGTAATCCTCAAATTCATACGCACACGAAATTTGATAAGAACACAGTAGGACTCTCAGATTACTTACATGATGCTAGTGTTGATTGGAAAGATGTCCTTATTCAAGGATTTCAACAACATGAAAATCATGATATTCTGTTGTCTGGAAATATCCCGCCAAATCCAACAAATTTATTGACAAATGGCAGATTTAAAGCCCTTATCGAAGAAGCTAAAGATCTCTATGATTATGTGATTGTAGATACAGCACCTACAGTTCTAGTGACAGATACGATGTTGATTTCTCAGCTTGCGGATGTTACGGTCTATATTTCGAGAGCCAATTATACAGAAAAAAAGATTCTTAGTTTTGCTGAAGAGTTATTTGAATCGGGCAAGATTAAAAATATGGCCTATGTGATTAATGGAGTTGGTGCTAGTAGATCTTACGGTTATGGCTATAATTATGGCTATGGTTATGGTTATGGAGCTAAGGAAACTACTTAACTATTAGCTAAAGTTTTCAAACTTTTAATGGTGTTCTTTTGGTTTTTACTTTTAAAAACGTAACTGCCAGCAACCAGTATGTCTGCACCAGCATCAATAAGTTGCTTTGCATTTTTGTTTGTGACACCACCATCAATCTCAATTTTTGTTGACGCTCCTTTTTTGCTAATTAAGGCTTTTAATTGTTTCACTTTAGAATAGGTGTTTTCAATAAAGCTTTGACCGCCAAATCCTGGGTTTACGCTCATCAAACATACCAAATCAATATCAATAATAACATCTTCTAAAAGTGATATTGGTGTATGTGGATTTAAGGCAACTCCAGCTTGCATGCCTTCCGCTTTAATTGCTTGCAGTGTTCTATGAAGATGAGTACATGCTTCATAATGTACGGTTAGATTATGAGCACCAAGATCAGAAAATGTTTTGATATATCTGTCTGGATCAACAATCATCAAATGGACGTCAACAAGCTTTTTCGCGTGTGAAGTAATCGCTTTTAATACTGGCATTCCAAAAGAAATATTTGGAACAAAAACGCCATCCATGATATCAATGTGGAACCAATCGGCTTCACTTGTATTAACCATTTCGATGTCACGTTGAAGATTAGCAAAATCAGCTGCTAAAATTGATGGAGCAATAAGCTTTGAAGACATAAATTATTTTTTGCAAAAATAGAATAAAAAAACAAACCCACGGTAATCAGCCGTGGGTTCTTTCATCAATCAAAAAACGAACAGTTATTTTGTAACTGTTTGTTACTGTTATTAGGTCGTAAATAGTAGTAATTACTAACCTAAGTATGTTTTTAATATTTTACTTCTAGACGTATGTTTTAATCGTCTAATTGCTTTTTCTTTAATTTGACGTACGCGTTCACGTGTTAAATCAAAGGTTTCTCCTATTTCTTCTAATGTCATTGGATGTTGATTTCCAAGACCGAAATATAAACGAATTACATCAGCTTCACGAGGCGTTAAGGTTTCTAAAGCGCGTTCGATCTCTGTACGTAAAGATTCGTGCAATAAATCTCTATCTGGATTTGGTGATTCATTACTACGTAAAACATCGTAGAGGTTAGAATCTTCACCTTGAACCAATGGAGCATCCATTGAGACATGACGGCCAGAGTTTTTTAGAGACTCTTTAACATCGTTTATAGTCATGTCCAACTCCTTTGCTATTTCTTCAGCACTTGGAGGACGTTCATGACTTTGTTCTAAAAACGCAAATGTTTTATTAATTTTATTTATAGAACCAATTTTGTTTAAAGGTAAGCGAACTATACGAGATTGTTCAGCTAAAGCTTGTAGAATTGATTGACGAATCCACCAAACTGCATAAGAAATGAATTTAAATCCACGTGTTTCATCAAATCGTTGGGCAGCTTTGATTAATCCTAAGTTACCTTCATTAATTAAATCAGGCAATGTTAAACCCTGATTTTGGTATTGTTTAGCAACAGAAACTACGAAACGAAGATTTGCTTTAGTTAATTTTTCAAGAGCCAGTTGATCACCTAATTTGATTCGTTGAGCTAATTCAACTTCTTCATCAGCAGTAATTAAATCAACCTTACCAATTTCTTGTAAGTATTTATCTAAAGATGCGGTTTCTCTATTAGTAACCTGCTTCGTGATTTTTAACTGTCTCATTTATTTCTCTCCTTAAATTTAGGTAAATGTATTATACTATATAGTTATACGTAACAAGTGCAAAAAATGTTACAAGAAAATTAAATTAATTTATAATTTGATTAATGTTTTATTGTTTAAGTTGATGTCAGCTAGCATTTCATTAGTGAATTTGTAATGACCTTTTGTTGTTATCAGTTTAAAGTGGTGTGATTTTAATGCTGTTAGAGCATTTAAAAATAGCCATTTTGATTTTAATAATTTAGGTTTTTCACTTTTAAGACTTATGTCAAAGTAATGTTTTGTTCCATTTTTTTCTGCTACAATATCAGGAGTTACAGTAATGTCACTACCTTTTTTTATAAATGATTTAGGCGTTTCATAACCTTCAGTATCCGCTTTAATATTTTCGAATCCATGTTGCTCAAGATAATCTACTGACTCTTTTAAAATGTCTTTATATTTTTCTTTATCTTCATGTATCATAGCTTGTAATATAAGAAAAACTAATGCAAGTCAAGCTATTATACATAAAGTAATATTATTATGTAGGAAAAAGGAGTATTAAATGATTCACGAAAATATTTAAATTATTTGGACAAAAAAAGAGCCACTTTTTTAAAAGCGGCTCTTTTTAATATGATTAAAAGAAATTAATCTTCTTTTTTATCTTCTCTTGGTTTACGATCATCACGACGGTTATCACGTCCGCGATTATCTCTACTACCTCTGCTATCACGTCCACCAGAACGTTTATCATCTCTTGGTGGTCTTGCTACATAACCTTCAGGTTTTGGTAGGATAGCTTTACGAGAAACTTTCTCTTTACGCGTTCTTGGATCTTGACCAAAATACTTCACATCAAATACATCTCCCATGTTTACAACATCAGATACATTTTCTGTACGTTCCCATGCCAATTCAGATACGTGTAATAAAACTTCGTTTCCTGGTGCATCCATATACTCAACAACAGCACCAAAATCTAACATCTTGATTACTTTTACTTCGTATACGCTACCAACAGTAGGCTTAAATAAGATAGCATCTATTTTCGCCATTACAGCATCAATACCTTCTCTTCCTACACCTAATATTTCAACGATACCTTCTTCAGTTACTGGATCCTCGTTAATAACGATAGTCGTCTCAGTTTCTTTTTGCATTTCCTGAATCACTTTTCCACCAGGTCCAATTAAGGCTCCAATAAATTCGTTAGGAACACGTCTTGTTACCATTGTAGGAGCATGATCTTTTACATCTGCATTTGGTGTAGCAATTGTATCTGTCAATTTCTCTAAGATATGTAAACGACCAGCACGAGCTTGTTGAAGCGCGTTAACTAAAATCTCGTATGATAATCCTTTTACTTTAATATCCATTTGACAAGCTGTGATACCATCTGCAGTACCAGTCACTTTGAAATCCATATCTCCTAAGTGATCTTCATCACCTAAAATATCAGACAATACAGCATACTTTCCAGATTCAGCATCAGAAATTAATCCCATTGCAATACCAGAAACTGGTTTTGTCATCTGTACGCCAGCATCCATTAATGCCATTGTTCCGGCACATACTGTAGCCATTGAAGACGAACCGTTAGATTCTAATACTTCAGATACTATACGCACTGTGTAAGGACAGTCGTCAGGAATCATTCCTTTTAAACCACGTTGTGCTAAATTACCATGTCCAACTTCTCTACGAGAGGTTCCACGAATTGGTCTAGCTTCACCTGTACAAAAAGGAGGGAAGTTATAATGTAAATAGAAATTCTCTTCACCTTCGTGAGATGGCATATCTATTTTGTTTGCATCTCTAGATGTTCCTAAAGTAACAGTAGCTAATGCTTGAGTTTCTCCACGTGTAAAGATTGAAGAACCATGTGTAGATGGTAAGTAATCTACTTCACACCAAATTGGTCTAATCTCGTCAGTCTTACGACCATCTAAACGCAAACCTTCATTTAAGGTTAAATCTCTAATCGCAGCTTTTTCTGCTTTTCTGTAATAATCAGATACTAAACCACCGTAATCTTCCATTTCTTCTTCGGAAAACGTTGCTTTAATATCTTCTTTTATTTCTTTAAATGCAGCACTTCTTTCATGTTTAGCAGATCCAGCTTTTGCAATAGCATATACTTTATCATAAGCCATATCATGAATTTTCTTGGCTAAATCGGCTTCTTCTCTATCAGCTTCATATTCACGAACTTCTTTCTTTCCGAATGCTTCAGCTAATCTTAATTGAGCAGCACATTGAACTTTAATAGCTTCATGAGCAAACTTAATAGCATCAGCCATTTCTTCTTCAGAAATCTCATCCATTTCGCCTTCTACCATCATTACTGAATCTGCAGAAGCACCAATCATCATATCTAAATCAGATTCTGCTAATTGCGCACGTGTTGGATTGATTACAAATTCGCCATTTACACGACCAACTCTAGCTTCAGAGATAGCACATTCAAAAGGGAAATCTGATAATTGAATAGCAGCCGAAGCAGCTAATCCAGCCATAGCATCTGGCATAACATCATCGTCATGAGACATTAATTGAATCATCACCTGAGTTTCTGCGGTATAATCTTTTGGGAATAATGGACGTAATACACGATCCACTAGACGCATTGTTAATACTTCACCATCACTAGGTCTTGCTTCTCTTTTGAAGAAACCTCCTGGGTAACGACCTGCAGCAGCAAATTTTTCTCTGTAATCTACAGTTAACGGCAGAAAACCAAGGTCTTTTTGTTCGTAATTGGAAACAACTGTACATAATAACATACATTTCCCTGATTGCACGACAACGCTACCATGCGCTTGTTTTGCTAATTTTCCAGTTTCGATAGAAATTTCTCTACCGTCACCAAGGTCAATGACCTCTCTAAATACTTTTGGAATCATAAATTTTTTAATTCTAGTTCGAGCACTATTGTTGATGCTTGAACAATGTTAAACAATGGTCGTTGTGTTGTTGTGTAGTTGTTGTGTGACCAATGAAAAACTATAATTAGCTTCTTCAATTTTGGTTTTTATACTCGTCCAAAACCGAGTTATTATATATCAAAAAACCACGCTGTTAGGCGTGGTCTTTTTGTTGAGATTATTTTCTTAATCCTAATTCTTTAACTATCGCACGATATCTTAAGACATCTTTCTTAGTTAAGTAATCTAGTAAGCTTCTTCTCTTTCCTACTAACATAACTAATGAGCGTTCTGTGTTATAATCTTTACGATTGCTTTTTAAATGAGCAGTTAAGTGCTCAATTCTCTGTGTGAAAATCGCAATCTGTCCTTCTGCAGAACCAGTGTCTTGTGCGTTTTTACCGTGTTTTTTAAAAAGTTTCTCTTTTTCTGTCTTTGATAAATACATGCTAATATTGTTGTAAATGATTTTTATGTACGTTGAAAGTCGTTCTTTCAAGCGGCAAATATAGTAATTTTTAATGATTTACAAATTTTGAAATCACTGTTTTTTCCATTTTGAACGGAAAGATTAAACCTTTTCTAATTGATTAGGTCTTAACATCATAATTAACTATTAAAAGAAATAATCATGAAAGAAAGACACGTTTTTAAGAAATCAATTTTTATGCTGGTATTTATTGCGTTTGCATTTGTAAGCTGCAGTGATGATGATTCTTCTGAAACAGAAGAACAAAATTTAGATATGACTGAGGTTATGCGCGCTGCGGAAGTAGATGTTGCAAGTGAATCTATTAGTGATATTATTATAGGTTCATACGAATTTCAAGAGAGTAGTGAACTAAACAGAACAACTAGTTCCCAGTCTAATTTACCAGATTGTGTAACTATTACTATTATAGTTGAACAAGGGTTTAGAGAGATTACTTTAGATTTTGGAACTGAAGGCTGTATTGTTAATGGACATTTGTTAAAAGGGCAAATTGTGTTGTCATACACTAGAAATGTAGAAGCACAAGAAATTTTAATCAATTATGCTTTGGTTGATTTCTATTTTGACACAAAACAGATGATAGGAAGCAGAACAATATTAAGGCAATTGTCAAATGACAATGGTAATCCTCAATTTACACATAATTTAGACCTTACTGTAACCTGGCCAAATGGAGCTGAAGCGAGTAGAGAAGGACTCAAAATTAGAGAATGGGTTGAGGGCTTCGGAAGTGGTGTCTTTAGTGATAATGTGTTTGAAGTTATAGGAAACTGGACAACAACTTTTGTGAATGGAAACACACATACTTTTGAGGTGTTAACACCTTTAAGACGAGAAGTTGGTTGTTCTTATTTTGTGAGCGGTAATGTGGATATTCAACGTGCAAATTTTGGAGGCACGTTTGGTTATGGAAATGGAGATTGTGATAATGAAGCTACATTTACTTTTAATGATGGAACTGAGATTCCTATTATATTGAACTAGAAATTAAAGATTAGAGATAAAAAAAAAGCGAGCCATTTGGCTCGCTTTTTTTTATGCAGTTCGTAAAGGTTGATTTTTTATTAAATCAATATATAAATTGATTTTCTTTTTTAAATATTTACGATGTGTTATAAAATCTAAGAAACCATGTTCTAATAAAAACTCAGAGGTCTGGAAACCTTCAGGCAGTTCTTTTCCTGTAGTATCTCTTACGACTCTTGGTCCAGCAAAACCGATTAAAGCACCAGGCTCACTAATGTTTATGTCACCTAGCATTGCGAACGATGCTGTAGTTCCACCAGTAGTTGGATCGGTGCATAAAGATATATAAGGAATGCCAGCGTCTGCTAATTGAGCCAATCTAACTGAAGTTTTTGCCAATTGCATTAAAGATAAAGCAGCTTCCATCATACGTGCACCTCCAGATTTGGAAATGATCATAAATGGTATTTTTTTCTTTAAAGCATATTCGGCAGCTCGTGCAATTTTTTCACCAACAACACTTCCCATAGAACCTCCAATAAATGTAAAATCCATACAAGCAATTACTAAATCTTGTCCATTAGATTTTCCGACAGCTGTACGAACAGCATCTTTAAGATTAGTTTTTTCTTGTGCCGCTTTTAAACGGTCTGGATATTTTTTGGTGTCTTCAAACTTTAGTGGGTCTTTTGAAGTTAAGTCTGGGTCTAATTCTTTGAATTTATTATCATCAAATAAAATTTCGAAATATTCTTTGCTTCCAATCCTTACGTGATATCCATCTTCTGGACTCACATAAAAGTTTTTCTCTAATTCTTTGGTGTCAACAATTTTACCCGTTGGAGATTTGTACCACAACCCTTTAGGTGTGTCTTTTTTCTCTTCGGTAGTTGTTTGTATACCCTTATCTTTTCTTTTAAACCAAGCCATTTAATAAGATTTAGTTAATTAGTTTAGAGTGCAAAGTTATAAAGTATTTACATTATTAAGGTCTTCAAATGCTTTTTTTAGACGGTCAACAAATGCATTCTCACCTTTTCGTAACCAAACTCGTGGATCATAATACTTTTTGTTAGGTACATCACTACCGTCAGGATTTCCAATTTGAGCTTTTAAATACGCTTCTTTTTCTCCCATATAATCACGAATACCGCTCATAAATGCATATTGCATATCTGTGTCAATATTCATTTTTATAACACCATATCCAATAGCTTCTCTTATCTCTTCTACTGTAGAACCAGAACCTCCGTGAAATACGAAATCAATATGATTATTAGGTAAATTATGTTTGCTGGAAAGAAATTCTTGAGAATTCATTAAGATTTTTGGAGTCAGCTTAACGTTTCCAGGTTTGTAAACACCATGAACATTTCCAAAAGCAGCAGCAATTGTAAATTGATCACTTACTTTACTTAATTCTTCATAAGCATAAGCAACTTCTTCAGGTTGTGTATATAATTTAGAATCATCAACATCGGTGTTATCTACACCATCTTCTTCTCCACCAGTTATACCTAGTTCGATTTCTAAAGTCATTCCCATTTTGCTCATTCGCTCAAGGTATGTTTTACATATTTCTATATTTTCTTCAATAGGTTCTTCAGATAAATCAATCATGTGAGAACTATATAAAGATTTTCCTGTTTCTTTGAAATGTAGTTCACTAGCATCTAACAAACCGTCTATCCAAGGCAATAGTTTTTTTGCACAATGATCGGTATGTAAAATCACAGGAACATCATAAGCTTCAGCCATGAGATGTATGTGTTTTGCTCCTGCTATTGAACCTGCAATAGCTGCTTTTTGATCTTCGTTACTTAATCCTTTTCCTGCATTGAATTGTGCACCACCATTTGAAAACTGAATAATAACTGGTGCATTTAATTCTTTTGCAGTTTCTAAAACACCATTAATGGTATTCGATCCTATAACATTAACTGCTGGTAAGGCAAACCCTTTTTCTTTAGCTAGTTTAAAAATCTCTTGAACTTCACGTCCTGTAGCAACTCCACCTTTGATATTATGACTCATTATTGTGATTTTATAAGTTGAAAATTAAGTTATCAAAAATACACAATTTTTAAATAAATTAAGCGCTATTTATCACATAGATGACTAATGTATCTACGCAAACGTTATTGTTGAAAAGATTAAAAAGGATAGTTTATACCTATGTTGTAGACGGCATTTCCGAAATTGTAATCCTTAAACCATCGAGAGCCAGGTGGTCTTGATGGGTCATAAGTTTTTAACCCTGCATCTAGTCTTAAAACGAAGAAACTAAAATCATATCGTAAACCAAATCCAGAACCGACGGCTATATTTTCTAGAGAACTAAGTCCTTCGAAAGTAGCAGCTTTATCTTCGACGTCATCAAGAACATTCCAAATATTTCCTGCATCAACAAAAATGGCACCATTAAAACGACCAACAAGATTAAAACGTTGTTCTATACTTAAAGTGATTTTCATATTTGCTTCATTAAACTCATTTGTAGATAATGAGCTTCCTGGTCCGAGATTATAAGCCGACCAAGCCCTAATGTCGTTTGGTCCACCTGCAAAGAAACTTTCAGCAAAAGGAATGTTATCAGAGTTGCCAAAAGGAATTGCAATTCCGAAATAACTTCTTATCGCTAATACATTTTTCTTACCTAAATCCCAATGTTTAACATAGTCGAATTCGGTTTTTATAAACTGTGAAAAAGGAACGCCAAGTATTTCATATTTACCATTGTCATTTTTACTTAAATTAAGTGGTTTGGCTAAGCTTGTAAATAAGTTTCCAGCGGTTTCAACTCTAAATCTAAAAATTGAAAAATCATTATCAAAAAGATTTTCTCTTCGGTCTTTGACATAGTTGAAGCTCGTAGAAAAAATAAGGTTGTCTTCCGTAAGACGGTCTTTACGTTGTGAAATGTTATTGACATCCTCATAGTTATCATCATCTGGATTTAATGAGGTGTTATCGGCTAAAACATCATCAATAAAAATATCAGCTCCATCAGGTATAGATAAATCATCATTATTGTCTATATAGTCAATGTCTTTAGCAATTTGATTTAGTCGATCATATGAATTTTGATAGACGCCAAAGTAATTATCTATATTTAAGTTTTTTACAAACTGTACATTAAATAAATCAATATTATTAGTCACTTTTTCTGATGGGAACCAATTATAGTTTAAGGCACCTGTTAAAGTTTGTTTGTCTAGCCCAATATTACGTTGACTAGTCGTGCCTGCACTAATTCGTGTACTTGGAGACATGTATTTCGGAATAATTTTGTCTGTATTAAATGGCACAAAAAATCTAGGGATATTGAGTTTTAAGTTCACACCAAATTCATTAATATCAAAAAATTGATCTTTACTGTCTGAGGCGTCTTTTGAAGCTCCAATAGATCCCAAACCAGATATTTCAAAAGTTTCAGCACCTCTAAAAATATTCCTGATAATAAGTCCAGTACTTATAGAAAATCCTACAGTTTGTATATTACTTTGAGTCACATCAAAATCAAAACCTAAATCATATTTCTTTTTGGGTGACAGATATATATTTGCTGTTAATGTGGTGTCTTGTTCATTTTCAATGTATTCAATATTCGGATAGTTAAATGCTTTTAATTCACTCAAATACCTGTAAGTTCTGGTTCTATCAATATCTCTAAATATTTTGCCTTTCGATATAAAAATAGCATCGGTCAAGGCCTTTGGTCTATACTTTAATTTCTCATAACTGTAAAGATTATAATTTTCATATTCAACAGAATCTGTAATGGTCTTCTCTTTGTTCTCAAATCTATAATCGCTATAGATATTGACATCTTTTATTTTATAAATTTTAAATGGAACGCGTGATATAGAATCTTCAGATCTAATAGCTCTGTTTTCTATAATTAACTCTGTGTTCACCTTGTCTCCTGGTAAAATGGTATCAATATCATACCTTATATAGTCTTGTCCAAAATGGTACAAGCCAGAATTTCTAAGCTCTGTAGTTAGTCTATTGCGTTCTTTAGTATAGTTCAATTCGTCAAATTGTTGCCCTTGTTTTAAAAGTGAATTTTTTTTGAATTTTGAACGGTATAACGAGTCGACTATTGGAGTTGCTATATCGATGGTAATAGAATCTAAAAAATATGGGTTACCTCGAACAATATTATAGGTGACAGTTGCTTTTTTAGTGCTATCCTTTTGAATGTCAAAACTTGTGTTAACATTAAACCACCCTTTACTATAAAAATATTTTCTTAGTCCTGCAGCTGTTTTTTCTGCTTTATTCTCATTTAAAATAACAGGAGCTTCACCAGTTTTTTTAATCCAATTATTAAAACCTTTCTTTGAATTAATTAGGGCTTCATATTGTTTTAAAGAGAGTAATTTTTTTTGACCAGTTCTTGGGTTTTCCGGGTTTCGATATTTGTTATTTAAAATGGAATCTATATTAGGTCTAGCTAGATTAAATATATGAAGTCGGAGAGGTACGCCTAATAATTCGCCATTAGGTTTTTGGTAAATAAGATTGCTAACTGTTTCAGTCTTGTCTTTTTTACCATCAATCAATACGGTGTTTTCAGTTAATAAATGTTCATTTTTACCAACATGTTTCATGACATTACATGAGGTTGTAAATGAGACAATCATTAAGAGAAGCGATATGTAATAGAGGCTTTTTTTCAACAAAAATCAATTAGAAAAACGACGTAATTCAAATGTACTGTTTTAATGTTCTATAGCATAACAAAAAATAGACCAAAAAAGTATTACTTTGTAAATCCTATTCAAGTAACAAAAGTAAATACATTGTGAGTATATTAAAAAATGAGATAAAGTTAATTAAATCCTTAGGTCAAAAAAAGTTTAGACATCAAGAGAAACTTTTTTTAGTAGAAGGAATAAAGGGCATTCGCGAATTTTTAGATTCGGAATTTGAGTTGTACCAATTATTCGCAACTGATGCTATTTTTGATGCTGAGACAACTTTAATTTCGCCAAAAGATCTTCAACGAATTAGTGCATTAAAAACACCTAATACTGCACTAGCTATTTTTAAAATGCCAGAACCAAAATCTATAAAAGAATCGTCTTTAGTATTAGCTCTGGATGATGTAAGAGATCCTGGGAATTTAGGAACAATAATACGTCTGTGTGATTGGTTTGGAATAGAAAACCTTGTTTGTAGTTTAGAAACTGTTGATTGTTACAATCCTAAAGTTGTGCAAGCCACAATGGGTTCGTTAACTCGAGTACAAATTAATTATATAGATTTGGATGACTATCTTAAACATTCGGAGCTTGAAACCTATGGAACTTTTATGGATGGAAAAAGTATTTATTCAGAAACCTTGCCAAAAAAAGGCATCATAATAATGGGTAATGAAGCTAACGGGGTTTCTCCGAAAATTGAAAGCTTAGTCCATAAGAAATTAGGTATTCCTCGTTTTGGAAATTTGAAAGCTACTGAAAGCTTAAATGTGGCAACAGCGACAGCAATTGTATTGAGTGCTTTCAAAGGCCAATGATATTTTTTCAATAAACATTTTAAAATACCGTTATTACTGTTAAAAAAGGCATGGATTTTGCATATCTTTACTCATAAAACCATCTTAAATGCAGCTTAGAACTCTATTTTTATTCGCTTTTTGTCTCCCTTTATTGTTAGTAGCACAAGTGGAAGAAATCAACCCTCCAGACTATATTAAAACAATTACTTTTAAAAGTGGAAATACGCAACAAGGAGAATTACCTATTTTAAGATTAAATGAATCTTTTTTCTTAGAGTTTGATGCTTTATTAGCTACAGAACCTGATTTTTATTATACCATAGAACATTATAATTACGATTGGACAAAATCCAACCTTGTTAAAATGGAGTACATGAAAGGGTTTGATGATTATAGAATTGTGGATTACTACAATTCTTATAATGCTTACCAATTATATTCTCATTATGAGTTACGAATTCCTAATGAGCAAACTAGAGGATTGACTAAATCGGGTAACTATGTTATTTCAATTTATGATGATGATAGAGAATTAGTCTTTACTAGAAAATTTATGATTTATGAGCAAAGGGTTGGAGTAGGTGTTGCTGTAAAGCGTTCGAGAGATGTTAAATCTATAGCAGGTAAGCAAAGTGTAGATATTGTTATAAATACAAATAGTTTAAATATTAATAACCCGTTGCAGACTATTAATACTCTAATTATACAAAACAACAACTTGCGCACAGCTATTAAAAATGTAAAACCGCAATACACTTTAGGTAAAGAACTTGTATATAGATATACTAATGAAACATCCTTTTGGGCTGGAAACGAATTTCGCTTTTTTGAAAACAAAGATGTTAGAGCGTCAAACGTTGGTGTACAATTTGTTGATTTAAAAGATATTTATCATAATTATTTGTTTGTCAATTCTGAAAGAGGTAGACGACCTTATACTTATAATCCAGATATTAATGGTAACTTTTTAGTTACTGCAATTGATGTTGAAGACGTAAGTATTGAAGCAGATTATACTATGACCCATTTCGCATTGTCATATCCTAAATTAACCGATGGAAGTAAAATTTATATCTACGGGAATTTTAATAATTATGCTCTTGAAGAAATGAACCGAATGGTGTTTAATAGAGATGAGAATTATTATCAAGCTTCATTTAAACTCAAACAAGGATTTTATAACTACAAATATGTTGTCGTAGATTCAAAAGGGAATCTAGATGAAGGTCGCATAAGTGGCGATTTCTGGCAAACAGAAAACAATTATAAAGTATTGGTGTATTACAGAGACCTTGGAGCTCGTTATGATAAATTAATTGGATTTGGTGAAGCGAGTTCTGTAAATATTTCTAACTAAATAGAACTGGGTTTAGCTTCCAATATAAGTTCACTAAACGTATCGTACTTTAGTTTTCTTTCCAGAAGTTGTTTCGATTTTTCACAATAAAAATTACACTGTTCTATTGGCTTTGCATACAAATGTAAGCTCATTGATTTTCCTTTAAAACAGTTTCTTAGTTTATGATAACCAATTCTATCATTCATAAATGATAACTGATTAGGTTGAACGAATTGTGAGTGTCCTTCTTTTAAATTATTCGAATTGTCAAAGGAATAAAAGACCTCTTCCATCTTGCCTTTTAGTAAATACACCCAACAATCTTCTCCGTCATGGTCATGCACTGAAGTTTCTTGACCATCATTCCAACACAGTAAAAGCAATTCAAATTGTTCATCCTTATACAAGCAATTTCTAGTATATTTTTCTGAAGACCAACTTTGGAAGGCCTCGAAGTCAATATCATCAAAATCAAAACCTTTGAGTATTGAATTGTATTGTGTTTTTGACGATTCCGACAAAAGTTGTATTAGTTCTTGAATGTTTTCTAGAGATTTCAATGTGCGTTAAATAAATTTAAATGAGATTAATCTAATATTCCGATAAAATAGGGATAAATTTACACAAACCCTAAAATTTTAGAACCATAATCATTTATGCACAAAGACTTAAAATTGTTTACCGAACTCGCGGAGTTTTTAATTTCAGAAGAAGAAAATAATCCTGTTGCAATTCCTATAGATACTAAAATACTATACGAGACAATAGATATTGAACTTGGAGACGAGCCAACAATTGATGATGATTTTAAAGAGACCTTAAAAGATATTATAAAAAGCACTCCCAAAACAGCGTCTAAAGCATTTTTTAACCAGTTATTTGGAGGAAGGATTTCTAGGGCAACATTAGGTGATTTACTCGCAGTAATGCTTAATAATAGTATGTACACATACAAAGTTGCTGGAGTTCAGGTTGGAATTGAAAAAGTGTTATTGCAAAAAATTTGTGAGCGTATTGGTTATGGTAATAATAGTGATGGTACATTAGCACCAGGAGGTTCTATGTGTAATTATATGGCTATGTTAATGGCTAGAGATGCTTTTGATGCTAATGCCAGAAATGAAGGCGTGTCAAGAAAAATGATTGCATATACTTCAGAGACTTCTCACTACTCAGTGACTAAGAATGCATCATTTGTTGGTATTGGAAGGCATCAAGTAAGGTCTGTAAAAACAGATGACCATGGAAAACTATTAATAGAAGATTTAGAGTCCCAAATTCAAAACGATATTAAAAATGGCTATCATCCATTTTTTGTAAATGCTACAGCAGGTACAACAGTTTTAGGAGCTTTTGATGATGTTAAGGGTATTAGTAAAATTTGCAAAACTCATAATCTTTGGCTGCATTTAGATGGTGCTTATTGTGGTTCTGTGATTTTTAGTAATCAATATAAACACTTGGTAGACGGAATTGAGTTGACTGATTCTTTCAGTTTAAACGCACATAAAATGTTAGGAACTCCTTTAGGATGTTCAATTATTGTAACAAATGACAAAAAACATTTATATCAATCATTTTCAAACGATGCTGATTATCTCTATCAAACAGATGATGACGCATTTAATTTAGGTAAGACTTCGCTTCAGTGTGGTAGACGTAACGATGCTTTAAAATTATGGACACTTTGGAAGTCTGTAGGTAATTTTGGACTAGAAAAAATTGTAGATCATCAGTTTCATTTAGCGAATGTTGCAAGAGATTATATTAAATCAAATTCAGATTATACGTTGTATAGTTTTGATGATTCTATTTCAGTTTGTTTTAACTATAAAGGAATTTCTGCAAAAACCTTGTGTACGAAACTTTATGAGCATTCAAAATTAATGGTTGGTTATGGTTCATTTAGAGATGATACTTTTGTGAGATTGGTGACAATTAATACTCTAGTCGAAGAAAAAGATATGATTTCGTTCTTTAAAACGCTAGAAGATTTCGTTGATTCTGAAGATTTATAGGTCAAATTACAATTCTGTTGGTTATCGTGTTAAAAATTTGCTTAATTTCAAAAAAACGCCGATATTCATTCAAAATTTATCTATTTTTACAGCCTTAACGCAAATTATTTAATGGTACAACAGGTTACTAGTGGTATAAAAATCTCTGTCGAAACTACTTTCGAAGGCACATTTTATAAAAATTATAAAGTGCACTTTGCGTTTGGATATCAGGTAACTATTGAAAACCAAAGTAAAGATTCTGTTCAGTTAAATTCGAGATATTGGGAAGTGCTAGATGCTCTTAATAATGTTGAGGTTATTGAAGGCGAAGGTGTCATTGGTAAGAAACCAGTTTTAAAACCTGGTGAGTCTCATACTTATAATTCTGGTTGTTTATTGACATCTCCTTTTGGAGCAATGCATGGGCATTACAACATGGTTAACTTTACAAATACCAATAAGTTTAAAGTTATCATTCCTTCATTTAAATTGAGTGCACCCTTTGCACTTAATTAAAATCAAAATTCATTTATTGTTATTTATAATCTCTTAGGTATTCAAATCTGTAGATGACCTCATTCTGTTTAATATGGAAGAATTTGCAATTAGAATAATACACAAAATCATAAATTGAGCTGATGTCAAAACCTTCAGTTGTGAGTTTGTAAACTCCATCACAATCTACATTTCCGTAAGGAGAAATGCGTCTATATCTAAATTCAGCTAAATGATTTAAATCATAAAGTTCAAACCAAGCTCCTGTTCCAATACCAGCTAGCCATTGTGCATGGCTTTTTATAATGTCATTATGTTTTGGCTCTAGTGTTCCTGCCAAACTAGGTTTATGACCTTTTAGAATATCTAAAAACAAACGTCTGTTTTCTTTACGTACAGTTGAATCAAATTCTGTAATTTTTTCAGATTCAGATACCACATAAACATGATTTTCAGTATCTGCAACAACAACATTTCCAATCGTACTTGGTGTAAACCATTTTGATCTTATAAGACTAGATTTAATTGAAGAATTAGTGATACATGTGATTAAACAGTCAGTTACAAAACGAGAGCAATTAGTAGCTTCTTTTAAAAAAGCAGCATAACGAATGAATCCTTGATTTTGAATATCACTAATATATTGTCTTGCTTTTTTATAATCTATAGCATTACAAACAGAAGCATATAAATCACCATCACCATGAGTGAGTTTTGGATTAGATGCCATAAATTTCAAAATCTCGTCCAGATTCACAACTTGATCGTTTTCAATTTTGGCAACAATAGGAATGTTAAGTTCGAAGTCTAATTCTCGTCCTCTAAGTCTTCCATGAGATGAAGATGTAATATACCTTCCGAAGTCATGATATTCTAAAACACCAGTAGATTTATCAATCAACACCAAAGCTGCATGACCAGCTCTCACATGTTTTTTGTTACCTACAAACAAAAATCTTAAAAACGGAATATACCATTCTTCAGAATGAGACACGATAGTTTCAGGATAGGCAAGTGTAAGAATAATACCGTCGTTCATATTAAAATTAAAGCAAGCAACTTACGAAAAAATACTCAATTTTTTAACTACCAATTAATAGTTGCTAAATCTAATTGTTATCAAAAAATTGTACCTTTGCAACTTCAAAACAATAACCAATTTTTAAATCAAAATTTAAGATGGGAAAAGGATTTTTCAATGTACCAGTAGCTATAAATGAACCTGTTAAATCATATGCTCCAGGTTCTCCTGAGCGTGATGCAGTTTTAAAGACATATAACACTATGTGGAATTCACAAATTGATGTACCAATGTACATTAATGGAAACCATATAACGACAGGAAATACAAAAACCATGTCGGCACCTCATGATCATCAACATGTAGTTGGTACGTATCATTTGGCAGAAAAGTCTCATGTTGAAGAGGCAATTTCAACTGCTTTAGCAGCAAGAAGTGAATGGGCTGAATTGCCTTGGGAACAACGAGCTGGGATTTTTCTAAAAGCAGCTGAATTAATTGCTGGTCCTTATAGAGCAAAAATAAATGCAGCGACAATGATTGCGCAATCAAAAACTGTTCATCAAGCAGAAATTGATGCATCATGTGAATTGATAGATTTCTTGCGTTTTAATGTTCAGTTTATGACCGATATTTATCATGAACAACCAGATAGTACAAGTGATGCTTGGAACAGATTAGAGTATCGTCCACTAGAAGGTTTTGTGTATGCAGTTACACCATTCAATTTTACAGCAATTGCAGCAAATCTTCCTGCTTGTATGGCAATGATGGGCAATGTTGTAGTATGGAAACCAAGTGATAGTCAGATATTTTCTGCAAAAATAATTATGGATGTCTTTGAAGAAGCTGGAGTTCCTCCAGGTGTAATCAATGTTGTTTTTGGTGATCCTGTAATGATAACTGATACAGTTATGGATAGTCCAGATTTTTCTGGATTACATTTTACAGGTTCTACATATATATTTAAAGAGCTTTGGAAAAAAATCGGTAACAATATTCATAACTATAAAACGTACCCAAGAATTGTTGGTGAAACAGGCGGTAAGGATTTTATCGTTGCTCACAAATCAGCAAATCCTAAGCAAGTTGCAACGGCAATAATTAGAGGGTCTTTTGAATTTCAAGGGCAGAAATGTAGTGCAGCTTCACGTGCATATATTCCATCAAATATTTGGGATGAAGTTAAAAGTCAAGTTATCGAAGATGTAAAGTCTTTCAAAATGGGATCTCCTGCAGATTTAAATAATTATATTACTGCAGTTATTCACGAAGGGTCTTTTGATAAGCTAGCAAAATTTATAGATCAAGCTAAAGCAGATAATGATGCCGAAATAATTGTTGGAGGAAATTATGATAAGAGCAAAGGTTATTTCATAGAGCCTACAGTAATTGTAGCAAGTGACCCAAAATATACAACGATGTGTACAGAGTTATTCGGTCCAGTAATTACAATTTATGTATATGATGAAAATAAATTTTCTGAAACTTTAAAACTAGTAGATGAAACAAGTGAATATGCATTAACTGGAGCAATTTTGTCTACAGATAGATATGCAATTCAAGAAGCAACAAAAGCTTTGCAAAATTGCGCTGGAAACTTCTATATCAATGATAAACCTACAGGAGCTGTTGTTGGTCAACAACCTTTTGGAGGAGCTAGAGCTTCTGGTACAAACGATAAAGCAGGTAGTGCGCTTAACTTATTACGTTGGGTATCACCAAGAATGATAAAGGAAACATTTGTAACACCTACAGATTACCGTTATCCTTTTTTAGGCGAATAAACTCATCTACATAACAGATTAATCAAACCCAAAGCAATTAGCTTTGGGTTTTTTGATTTTAGGAATTTTGTATATTTATAAAAACAACTAACTCAAACATGAAAAAATATTACCTTGTATTTATATTACTAGTGTCAGTATCAGTTTTTGCCCAAGACAAAAATAATCCGCTACTAAAATTTGATACCTCAAAAATGGAGACTTCTGTTTTAGTCCATAAATCTCCAGTAGTTGACATTCAAATTTATAATGAAAAAACGATAAATAAGTTTGCTTTTTATCAAGCTTATAAGACTATTGCTCAAGGTGACATAGACAAGCGATTGGCACCATTACAAAGCTTAAAAGCACTAAGTGAGAACAGCTATTTTACTAATGTTATTCCGTTAGCAATTTTACAATCTGAATATGATATGATAACAGATGAGGCTTTACAGAATAATTCAGTTTCAAAAGATGCACAAGGTTATTTAGTTAATAATGGTTCTTCCATTTTTGAAAAACAACAATTATTAGTTGCTTCAGCCTTACGAACTAAACATAAAGGATTGCAAACAAAATATAACTTATCATCTTCAAATGTTTTTAATACTTCAAACAATTCAATTGCATCTATAGAAATCGATTTTGATGATGACAATAATTATAGAACCATCAATTTAAATGAAAACATAACTGTTAATTATCTAGAAGACGGAAAAAAGTTGATTCGCTTTAAAATCACGCTTAATACTGGAGAGGAATTTATAAGAAACTCTACTATCGAAGTTTCGTATTCTAATTCAGACATATATTTGAGATCTAGCGATGAGATAACCACTTATAATTCAAGCATTACTCCAGATCTATCTGTTTATGGCGAAACGACTTCTTATCCAGGAACAGGTGAATACGAACTGTTTTTAAGTGCAGACAATATCTTAGATAAACCGATTTTTTTAGTTGATGGTTTTGATCCTGGTGATGGACGTTCTATTGCAGGTATATATGATTTATTAAATTTTAATGATGGAAGCACAACCTCTAATCTAGGAGATATAGTTAGAGCTGAAGGGTTTGATGTTGTTATTTTAAACTTTCCTACCTACACAAGAACACAAGATGCCGCTGTTATTGATGGAGGTGCAGATTTTATGGAACGTAATGCGATGCTGTTAGTAGATTTAATAAACACGATTAACAATGATAAAGTTGGCAACGAACAAAACGTTATTATTGGACCAAGTATGGGTGGAATTATTTCTCGATATGCACTTAATTATATGGAAAATCAAAACATAATTCACGACACTAGGCTTTGGATTTCATTTGATTCACCACATAATGGCGCAAATGTTCCAATTGGTTTTCAGCATCAATTTAATTTCTTAGCTTTTGGCTTGGATGATTTCTGGATACTTGGTGATCAAAATGTAGAAGAGTTACAACCTATTATAGATGGTATGCTAAAGTCTCCTGCTGCAAGACAAATGCTAACAGATCAATTTGAGTCACACATTACAAATAGTGATGGTGTTACTTTTAATAGTGCTTTAGCACTGCCACAACCCTATTATTTTAAAGAGATATTTGATAATAGACTAAAGAACCTCACAACAACTGGTTTTCCAGAGCTTACTCGCAATGTATCCATAATTAATGGTAGTGGAATTAATAATCGCTATCAGAACAATACTACTCCAGCGAGTAGTTTATTACCTGGAAGTCAAATTTTAGATGCAGACATAAATATAATGACAGGTGCCGATTTAAAAATCAAAACATATCTTACACCAAATGCTGGAACGCAAATAGAAACAAGTAAAGTGCATTTAGATTTTGCTTGGTGGTTTCCTTTGGCTAATGATAGAATCAATAATGCTAGTTCTGCAGCTCCAAGTTATTCTAATGGAATAGATGCAGCGTCAGGTGGGCTTTTTGATATACAAAGTTTAACGGCAGATTTGGATACAGGCGGACTTGTTGGTGAATTTTTAGGTGCTTTAAGCACAGATTATTTTAATTTCATCCCAAGTGTAAGTGGCATGGCTTTGGAAACTGTAAATGACGAAATTAATTGGTTTGACACACTCGCAGGAATAACTACAAATGACACGCCATTTGTAAATTGGTACATGCCAGATGATAATGAACCACATGTTACATTAACAAATGCTAATGTGGCTTTTGCTTTAACTGAAATTATCCAAGAAACGTTATCTAATTTGGCGTTTGAAGGCGAAAATTTGATAAAGATTGAACGAAACCCAATAGATAACGAACTTGTTATTATAACTGGAAATCTTATTGATGAAGCAACTTTTGTAATGGTTGATATTACTGGAAAAGTAGTTTATAAAAATACATTTAATTCGCTTTCTGGTAGAACTATCATTCCTTTAAATTTAGATTCAGGACTATATATTTTAAATGTCGTAACTAAAGATGATTTAAAGTTTAGAACAAAAATAATAGTAAAATAACTCTTTCACTTTTAATATCAAACTAGTTTCCTTTAATAATATCATTAAAGTTTATACAAAATCCTCAGCTTAAACAGTTTGAGGATTTTTTTTGTATTTCATCCTAAAACCTTATAAAACACATAATTAACTTCATGATTCTTCGTATATTGTATTCATAATTTTAAATTAATTCATTATGATAAAAAAATACATTTGGATTTTATTAGTACTGCCCTTTTTGACTAACGCTCAGGTGATTGAGTTTGAATCTTCAATTACTCCCGATTTATCAGGCTATCCTAGTGTTGCTAGTTTTGCTGGTCTTGGTGAATATGAAATATTTTTAGATACAGATAATGGTGTATTAGATAAGCCAATAATATTAGTTGATGGCTTTGATCCAGGAGACGGGAGAACTATTCCTGGTCTTTACAGTTTATTGGATTTTACGGGTTCTAGTGGCTCTCAAAATTTGGCAGACTTGGTTAGAGCTGAAGGATTTGATGTTGTGGTTTTAAATTTCCCTGCTTATTTAAGTTTAGCCGATAACTCGTTATTAAATTTAGATGATGTAGCGGATACAAATGGCGACATGATAATTGATGAAATAGATTTTCCAGCTGGAAGTACATTAATTGATGGTGGAGCAGATTTTATGGAGCGTAATGCTATGCTGCTAGTTGATTTAATTAACACCTTAAATGCGGCACCGACCGTAGATGAAGAATTAGTAATTATTGGCCCAAGTATGGGTGGATTAATTTCTAGGTTTGCTTTAAATTATATGGAGAATGATACTGCAATGAATGGTGCACCTCCACATGAAACAAGATTATGGATATCTTTCGATTCTCCTCATCATGGTGCTAATGTGCCTATTGGTTTACAACATCAGCTTAATGTTTTAGCGTTTGGATTACAAACAACTGTTGCAGGTGATAACAGTATTGTCGAATTACAACCGTTAATCAATTCGCTTTTAAAGTCTCCCGCTGCAAAACAGTTATTGGTTGATCATTTAGAATCGCATTTAGCAACTGGTAGTACAATTGATTTTGATCCTGCTTTATTGCTTCCAGAGGCTCATCCTTATAAAGCAATATTTGATGCGAGCATAAATAGTTTGACATCAACTGGGTTTCCTGAAACGACAAGAAATGTTGCAATTATTAATGGTAGTGGTATAGGTAGCCCATATCAGGATACAAATGGTGCGGACATTAGTCCTGGTTTTCCTCTAATTAATGAAAGCATAAATTTAGCGGCATTTACAGAACTTGTAACTAATGTTGCTTTTACGCCTTTAAAATCAACTGGGACTCCAAGTATTGGTACAGTGAGTTTTATTGATATTACTTTTTTTGGAGGTTCAGTATTAACGGGAGGAGCTAAATCAGCGGATTCTCAAGGAACTTTGTTTAGCGATGGTGTTGATGCTGTTTCAGGTGGTTTATTTGATATTTCGGCGTTAACGGCAGGTTTAGATACTTCTGGAGTTGCAGGAGATTTTTTAAATGCTTTTAATAGTGATGCGTTTAGTTTTATACCATCTGTAAGTGGAATGGCACTAGAAATCACGAATAGTGAAGTAGATTGGTATCATAATATTGATCTTGGTGATCCTGATAATAATGGAGATACTTTAAATGAAACGCCTTTTGTTAATTGGTATATGCCAGATGACAATGAAAACCATGTTCAGTTGACTGAACTAAATGTAGCTTTCGCTTTAAACGAAATTATACCAGAAACGTTATCTAATTCAGCTTTTGAAAATGAAAATTTGATAAAGATTGAAAGGAACCCAATAGATAGCGAACTTGTAATTTTAAGTGGAAGTCCTATTAATGATGCCACAGTTGTAATTATTGATATTACTGGTAAGATAGTTTACAATACGAAATTTAATTCGCTTTCAAGTAGAACTGTAATACCTTTAAATTTAGATTCTGGATTATATGTTCTGAATTTAGTGACTAAAGACAATTTGAAATACAGAACAAAAATATTAGTAAAGTAATTAGTACATATTTATAAAAAAAGCTGAACATATTGTTCGGCTTTTTTTATAATCAATTCTCAAATAAAACTCTTGCTTGTGGTTTTGAAAACAGAAAGTAACGGTTATAAAAAGGCGGGATAATTTTCTTGTCTATTTATGTATTGATTAACGTCAAATTTTCAGCATGTGTTACTTTTAGCAACATAAAATATGCGATTAAAATTCACAATGTATAGAGCCATAATTTGTGTCCAATTACAAAACAAACATCGAAAACACGTCATTGGTAAAATAGGCTAAAAGAAGACTAGATGTATCAAAAAAAAACCTGAACAATATAGATATTGCTCAGGTTTTAAATATTAATTTTTAATCCCTTAATAAACGGTATCGATTATTTAGGATTAGATTTTAATATGATTTTAGTCGAAATCTTTATTCTCTCCTAAATTTGCTTTTTGAACATTTAACACCTGGTTAAGTGGTGAAACTGTAAAAGCAACAATCTCTAAATTAGCTGTATTCTGAACACTAGCAGGAACAGTTAAAGCATAATTAACAGTATAAGTATCACCTGTATCAGATTCTTGAAAAGGAATGATATCACCAAAAACATCTGTAAAAGTTGTTCTCGCTGTATGATTATGAACAAAATTCGCAATCGGATTTCCTTGTTGAAAGTAAGGACTAGAAGGATCTCCATTGTAAAAATTAACTTGAGGATATACTAAGCCGTTTTCCAATAAATAAACTACAATTCTGTTTGTAGATTCAGCCTTTAAATCATAATGAACTTTTACTTCTGCAGATATTGTATTACCTGAAATAGAAGAGTTTATTGCTAATCCCATGTTTTGTCTGTTATTTAAAAGACTAACTGGTTGAGTTGTTGATTCGTTCCAATTAACGGTTCTATTAACTCTTCCTGAAGGAAATCCAGTTATTCCAAAAGTATTTAGTAGTGTATTGATATTTGGAAAAGGCATATCATTATCGTCGTGTAATGCTACAGGAATGATATTTGCGTCAGTAGCAACTGCTTGCTCTAAAGCATACGCCAATCTTGGACAATATTGACACCAAGTACCAGTGTAATCTTCAACCATTACTTTAGTCGTGTGCGTTGACTCAACTGCATTTATTACAAGCGTATTAGAAGTTATTATAGAATTATCTTCCAATATAAAAGTAGCTACAACATTGTAAGTGCCTGCACTTGCGAAAGTAGCAGGATTATTTAATGTAACTGTATCAGCACTATAAGCTACCAGTCCTGTTAAGTTATTGCCTAAATCATCCACTACTGAAAACTGTGTACTACCAGTATCATACCAAAAAGCTTCGTTATTTGCTGAAAGTATCAAAGATGTTGGCTCTGGCACTTCTAATACTGTAATTGTAGTAGAACTTGATAAACTTCCTTTAGTTGCCGTAACTTCATAGCTACCAAGAGCACTAAATGTGTAAGGGTTTGTAATTACTGTATCCCCAATTTTTAACTCTGAACTCGCTGTCACATTATTTCCATTATTGTTTACTACTGTAAAAGTTACAGATTCTCCAAGAAAAATAGATGATGAGTTTCCGGTTACCGTTATTGATGAGGATGAGGATGATCCATCTCCATCATCTGAGCTGCTACAAGCAAATGCAAAAATCACGAAGGATAATGCTAATAATTCTTTCACAATACTTTTAATTTTCATCTTTGGTATATATTTTGTTAATAATTTAAAAGAGATTCAGTATATCTGATATTCTTTTTTTTTTTTTTAAATAAGCCAGCAATTTATAATTTTATTATTGAAATCTTCAATAATAAAACACTAATTTTATCAAATAATTCAAAAATTAACTAATGAAACAACTTCTTTATATATTTCTATTTACAGTGAGTTTTAATCTCACAGCTCAAGAAAACTTACCTAGCGCAAAAATTAAAACTTTAGATGGTGATATCACAACATTAGAAGAAATAAGTAAAGAGAATGATCTTATTGTAGTATCATTATGGGCAACTTGGTGCGTTCCTTGTAAAAAAGAATTAGACGCAATAAATGATGTCTACATAGATTGGCAAGATGAAACAAACGTTAAGGTTTATGCAATTTCGGTTGACGATTCTAGAACAGTGAGCAAAGTAAAACCATTAGTTAATGGAAAAGCCTGGGACTTTACAATATTATTAGATACTAATAACGATTTAAAAAGAGAATTAGGAGCATCTACTGTTCCACTCACATTAATAATTAAGAACGGAAAGATTGTTCATAGGCATTCAGGATACACACCAGGTTCTGAGGATGACCTTTATGAAGAAATTAAAAAGCACTCTTAAGTCTATACACAAATTAACCAATCCCTATCAATCCCTATTTATGAAAAAAATTACGGTTTTATTTTTGCTAATACTTCCTATAGTAAGTTTTGCACAAGAAACAGAAACAGAAACAGAAACGGAATCAAAGACAAAAACAATAGTTAAACAATTTTTAAATAATTTATCTGGTAGTTTTGAGACTAATGCTCAATGGTACGTAAATGATGCAGTTTTAGGAGATTTCGATGATCCAATTCCTGAGTTTGAACTAGAAAACAAACATCTAAGAGCGAACAGTTATTTAAGATTAGATTATGGTTTTTTAGACAACTTCACTATTGGTTTACAAGCAGAAAGCTACGAACCATTGCCTCTTCTAAGTTACTTTCCAGAATATAAAGGGACAGAATTATCTAATTATTATATCAACTTTAGAAATAAAAAACTTGATATTACGGCAGGTCATTTTTATGAGCAATTTGGTAGTGGATTATTATTAAGGTCTTTTGAAGAAAGACAATTAGGTCTTAATAATGCATTAAGAGGTGGACGTATCAAATACATGCCAACCAATTATTTAAATGTAACTGCTTTATATGGTAACAATAGAATTGGTTTTGAACATTCTGAGGGAGACGTTTTTGGTCTAGATCTAAATGTTGATTTAAAAGAAGTGTTACATATCGAAGGATTGTCTGCATTTAACTTTGGAGCAAGTTATGTTGGTAAAAATGAAGATTTTACTGCTCCTATTGATGAGTTTGACCCAACTAACATTTTTGACACCACAGATTTTCCTGAATTAATTAATTCATATGCATTTAGATTTGATGTAGACTTTGGTAAGTTTTTTGTTAACTCGGAATATTCTTTAAAGGGTAAAGATGTTTTGTTTTCTTCTGCGTCCTTAGGGCAACCAAAAATCATTGAAGGGAAATACTTTGATGGTAGCGCCATGTTATTAACAACAGGTTATACTGTTAAAGGCTTTGGGCTATCTGGTACTTTTAGACGTTTAGAAAATATGTCGTTTTTCTCTGACAGACAATTATCAAAGCCAGGTGAAAACCCTTATGGTATGGGAAGTATTAATTTTACTCCAGCCTTAACAAAACAACAAGATTACTCATTGTCTAATATCTATTTATATCAAGCACAATCTTCTCTTTTTATTCAAAACTATGGAGGACAAGCTGGAGAAATTGGTGGTCAATTAGATATGTACTATTCCTTTAAAAAAGGATCATCTATTGGTGGCAAATATGGTACAAAATTAACTGCAAATATGTCGTACTGGTCGCTTTTGGATGCTACATTTGATCAAGCTAATTCGTCTTACAGTAGTGAGCTATTTAAATTTGGCGAAAAACTTTACAGAGATGTTAATCTTGAAGTTAAGAAAAAATGGTCTAAAGATTGGAGTAGCGTGTTTTTTTACCAAAACCTGGCAATAAACAAAAATTTAGCTATTGAAGGTTCTTACATTCCTGATGATGAACAAATCAATTCTAATATTATCGTTGTTGAAACTACTAGAAAACTCAGTAATGGACAATCAATAAGACTTGAAGCGCAACATCTGTCTACTAAAGAAGATAAAAAAAACTGGGCTGGAGGTACTCTAGAGTATGTTGTGAATCGTAACTTGGCTTTTTACGTTGCAGATATTTATAATTATGGTAATGACATTAAGGATGAGCAAATTCATTATTATAATTTTGGAGGAAGTTATACAAAAGGAGCTACAAGAGTAGCACTTAACTATGGAAGACAACGCGGTGGATTATTTTGTGTAGGAGGTGTATGTAGAATTGTGCCTGAAAACACAGGCTTGTCTTTAAACCTTACTACTTCTTTTTAGAACTAAAATAATAAAGCAAAATAACCTTATAACTAACTGGAGACTTGTAGCACTTACAATATCAGTTTTCGACAATAGAAAAAGCAATAATGTGATTTTTTATAAGGTTATGTGTGGAATTGCAATTATTTCTTTTGCATTTTCAAACAGTCGCTTACTTATCCTCTATATTTTAAAGGTAAATGAACCACTTTTTTAGTTTCGAAGAATTCTTCATTGAAATAATCACTTAAATTATAAACTGTTGCAGTCTTGTAGGTTTCTAATTCTTCTGTTAAGTCGCCTCCTTTTAGATAAAGAATCCCGTTTTTAAGTTCATGCTTTTGCTCTTTTGCGATTTTTCCTTTTACCCAATGCGCAAATGTTGGCATTGCAGCAACAGCTCTACTAACTATAAAATCATATTGGCCATCAATATTTTCAACACGATCATGAGTTGTTTTTACATTAGTTAAGCCCAATCCATCAACAACTTCATCGACTACTTTTATTTTTTTTGCAATGCTATCTACCAAATGGAATTGAGTTTCTGGATACAATATAGCTAACGGAATTCCAGGGAAACCACCACCTGTACCAACATCTAAAATTTTTGTATTGGGCAAAAATGATATCACTTTGGCAATGCCTAACGAATGTAACACATGACGTAAGTATAATTCATCAATGTCTTTTCGAGAGACCACATTAATTTTAAGGTTCCAATCTTTATATAAGGTTTCTAACAGCTCAAACTGATGTAATTGAGTGTCAGTTAAATCTGTGAAATATTGTTTCAAGAGTTGCATCGTTTCGAATTTTCAACAAAAGTATGCATTTTTATGTGTATATTTTTACGATATATTTAGCATTAAGGAAGCATTAATTATTTATATTTGCGACATTATACGAAGGCTACTTAATTTACGTTAGTTTTTAAAAATAACAATACTATGACAAAGCAAACGCTATCTTTCTCAAGAACAGACTCTGCTAAATTTTTCAGGACATTAAACAAACGTGTTAATGACTATTTCAAAGAAAATAATATTAAAAAAACAGGTAATTGGAAGCTGTACATAAAAGCTATTGTAATGTTCTCATTATTACTAGGACCATTAGTCTTATTATTAACTGTTGATGTGCCAACTTGGCTACAAATTATTTGTATGATGGTTATTGGTATCGGAATGGCAGGAGTAGGAATGAATGTCATGCATGATGCAAACCATGGTTCTTTTTCTAGTAAAAAATGGGTTAATAAGCTAATGGGAAGTAGTATTCATATATTAGCGGGAAACGATTATAATTGGAAAGTACAGCACAATGTGTTGCACCATACTTATACAAATATTCAAGGACACGATGAAGATATTGATGCTGGAAGAATAATTCGTTTTTCTAAGCATTCTAAATGGTTGAAAATCCATAGATATCAAAAGTATTATGCCTTTTTATTATATGGCTTGTTAACTGTTAACTGGGCTATTACAACAGATTTTAAACAAACCTACATATACCTTAAAAGAAAATTGTCTTATGGCGATTTCCCTAATCCTGCAACACAATGGACGAAATTAATTATTGGAAAAATAATTTATTATTCTATTTGGGTTGTTTTACCAATAGCATTAGGTTATGCTTGGTGGCAAGTTTTAATCGGATTTCTAATTATGCATTACACGGCTGGAATCATTCTAAGTGTCATTTTTCAATTGGCTCATGTAATGCCAAATACGGAAATGCCTTTACCAGATGAAAATGGTAATATGAAAAACACTTGGGCAATTCACCAATTATTTACAACTTCTAATTTTTCTCCTAAAAGCTGGATGGTAGAGTTTTATACTGGAGGTTTAAATAGACAAGTTGAACATCACTTGTTTTCTAATATTAGTCATGTTCATTATAAAAACATAGCAAAAATAGTTAGAGAAACTGCCAATGAATTTAGTTTACCTTATAATGAATACAACTCTATATGGACTGCTATTTCAGAGCATTATCATCAGTTAAAAGTATTAGGTAGAAAGCCTAGCATGGCTTAATTCAATTTTGCATTTCAAAAATAACTAATCACAATGAGTCTACTTTCAGAAAGAGTCTTAAACATGTCAACTTCTGCCACTCTTGCAATGGCTGCTAAAGCAAGAGAATTGAAAGCAGAAGGTAAAGATATCATTGGTTTAAGTCTGGGAGAACCAGATTTTAATACTCCAGATTTTATAAGAGAAGCGGCTAAACAAGCTATTGATGATAATTATAATTCGTATACTCCTGTTGATGGTTATGTCGAATTAAAGGAAGCTATTATCACAAAATTTAAAAGAGATAATCATCTTAATTATACCTTACCACAAATTGTGGCCTCTACTGGCGCAAAACAATCGTTATCTAATATTGCTGCCGTTATTTTAAATAAAGGCGATGAGGTGATTTTACCTTGTCCGTATTGGGTAAGCTATAGTGATATTGTAAAATTAAATGAAGGTGTTCCTGTTGAAGTTACAACTTCAATTGAAAATGATTTTAAGCTCACTCCAGAGCAATTAGAAGCTGCTATTACTCCAAAAACTAAAATGATTTGGTACAGTTCTCCATGTAATCCTAGTGGTTCTGTATATAGTAAATCAGAATTAAGAGCTTTGGCAGATGTCTTGCAAAACTATCCAAATATTATTGTGGTATCTGATGAAATATACGAACACATCAATTTTGTTGGTGGACATGCAAGTATGGCTCAATTTGAAGACATGTACGATAGAACGGTTACAGTAAACGGAGTTTCTAAAGCATTTGCAATGACAGGCTGGAGAATAGGATATATTGGTGCTCCTGCTGAGATTGCTCGTGCGTGTAATAAAATGCAAGGTCAAATTACAAGTGGAGCTAATTGTATAGCACAAAGAGCAGTTATTACTGCTTTAAATGCATCGCCTTCTCGAGTGCAATTCATGATTGACGAATTTAAAGTAAGACGTGAGCTTATTTTAGAATTGCTAAGTCATATTGAAGGGTTTAAAACAAATGTTCCTGAAGGAGCCTTTTATGTGTTTCCTGATGTGTCTTATTACTTCGGAAAAACAATTCAAGGTGTAACTATTAATAATGCTACAGAATTGTCGTTATTTTTATTAGAGTATGCTAATGTTGCTACTGTTACTGGTGAAGCCTTTGGAAACCCTAATTGTATAAGAATATCTTATGCCGCATCGCAAGAGCAGATTATTGAAGCGATCAGACGAATAAAAGAGGCTCTTACTTAAATAATATTGTAGAAGTACCCTGCATAAATCGCAAGTATAAAAAGTACTATAAAAAAGGCAGTAAAAATAATCTGACTTCTTTTGTGATCCTTTTCTGCTTTTGATCTTATTTGTTTTAAAAATTCAGGACTAGCTGCTGGGAAATCAAACTCAGTTTTTTTGTTTTTCCCATAACCTCCAAGAGTCTTTTTAAATCTTTTTGATTTATCCAGTTTAATGCTTTGGTTGCTCTTTAGTGAGCTTATCATTGATTCTCCTAATGGCATAATTATTTGATTAAATATTTGGCATATAACAACATTAAGACTAAAGTTATAAAACCAATAACTAATTTCTTGATTAACAGTTTTCGATTTTCTCTTTTTACTTTTAATCGAATTCGTTTTAGTACATGAGGCTGCAATTTAGGTAAAACATAAGGCTTGTAGCCTTTACTTTTACTTGAGCCTCCATTCATTTTAGTAAATGGTTTACGCTTTCCGTTTTTTAATAATTTTCTATTACTATTTATTGAGGCATTCATCGATGCAATTCCCATAATATCTTTTTTTATTCTGAAATACTTCAGACGTCAATACGTTGTAGCTAGAGTATATAATGCGTTTCGATGTAATAAATCACTAAACGAAATAGCATTAATTCTGAATGTAAAAGATAGTTTTTGAGGAAGTGCTCAATCGTACCAGTTAAAAGGACTAATTGTAAGGCAGTACTAAATAATAACTGCTAAGGCGATTACAAAAACAGACACTTTTAAAAGAGTTTCAATACTTGAAGTAAATTGATATCGTCTGCTTTTTACACGTCGCTTAATACCAAAGATTGAAGTTGAATTGTGGTTATTAAAATTGCATTTAACAACGTTTTTATAGTTTGAATTTAATAAGCCGAAAGGTGTTTTAAATTCTGGTTCTAAGCTACGTATGGGTAACGGTTCTAATTCTTGTGTAATTGTTAATTCCATGATGATTGATTATTAATGGTTATACTAATAAGACGTACAATTGAATTAAATGTTACATCGATATAAGTTCTAAATCATTAAAAATCAAAGGCTAAATTCCCCGAGTTACCTATCAATACTAATAGATTTTGAAATTGTTAAAATTGAAAAATATTTTAAAATTTATCTGTTTCTCCAGAAAAATGGAGTCAATAATATCAAGACAGTGAAGAGTTCTAGACGTCCAATAAGCATTAAAAAAGCAGACCACCATTTTCCAAGTGCAGGTAATTCAGAATAGTTGTTTACTGGTCCAAAATTACCAAGAGCAGGTCCAACATTTCCTAAACTTGAAGCTGAAAGCCCTATTGCAGATTCAAAATCGATTTGAAGCATAGAAAAAACCAATGCGCCAACAATAAATGAAATCATGTAGAGTATAAAGAATCCTAAAATATTAAATACAATGTTTCCAGAAACACTTTTCTTGTTGTAGCGAACAGGTAATATTGCATTTGGGTGCAAGGCACGTTTAAATTCAAGGAAGCCATTTTTTATCATGATCATATGGCGAACAACTTTAACACCTCCTGATGTACTTCCAGCCGATCCTCCTAAAAACATTAATCCGAAAAAGAATACAACTAGAAATGGTGTCCATAGCGTGTAATCTGCTGTTACAAATCCTGTAGTTGTAATAATGGCCAATACCTGAAATAAACCGTGTCGTATAGATGCTTCGCCTTTACCATAGACCATTGGATGGTCAATTGATGATATTGAGAAGTCTGCTTTAAAATAGATAATAAGTGCAGCGATTATTGTAAATAATGCAATAAATTTAAAGTAGAGTTTGAACTCTTCATCTCTTATGGCTTTTTGCACTTTCCCTTTAAACGCAAAGTAGCTCAGAACAAAGTTAGTGCCTGCCAAAAACATAAATGCCATAATGATGTACTGAATGATTGGTTGTCCGTTCCAAAACGCAACACTTGCATTTTTAGTTGAAAAGCCTCCAGTTGATAAGGTACATAATGAGTGATTTATGGCATCAAAAAATGACATGCCTGCAACTTTTAATAAAATTGTTTCTGCCGCTGTATATCCAAAGTAAATGAGCCAAAGACGTTTTGCTGTATCTGTAATTCTAGGATGAAGTTTATCTGCATTAGGACCTGGAGCTTCAGCAGCAAAAAGTTGCATACCTCCAATACCTAATAATGGTAAAATAGCAATTGCGAGAACGATAATTCCCATACCACCAATCCAATGTGTTAGACTTCTCCAGAATAAAACACCTTTAGGTAAAGACTCAATATCATTTAAAATTGAGGCTCCTGTGGTTGTGTAACCAGACATGGTCTCGAAAAATGCGTTAGTAAAACTGGGAATAGATTCAGTTAAGATGTATGGTAGCGTTCCTGTCAATGCCATCACGATCCAGCCAAAAGAAACCACAAGATAGCCTTCGCGCTTATTTAATTCTTTTTTATGGTTTTTAGTAACAACCATCAAAATAACGCCTACTAAAATTATAAGTACTCCAGATAATAGAATTTCAGTCGTAACACCATCTTTGTAAATAAAACTTATTAAAGCAGCCAATAGCATGAAACCACCATTAAATAACAATAACAACCCGAAAAAATGGAGAATGATTTTGTAATTGAGTTTCATTTGTGTGTTTCTATTGTCTAATTAATAATCTAGAAGAAAAACGATTCAACTTTTGTTATTGATCTTGGTAAACAGCAGACTACAACTTTGTCGCCTTCTTGTATAATGAAGTCTCCTAAAGGAATAACACCTGTTTCGTTTCTAATAATCCCTCCAATAATTGCAGAACGAGGAAAATCTAAATCTTTAATAGGTTTTTTAGTGATTTTTGAATTTGGTGAATTGACTTCAAACTCTAACAATTCAGCATTCATATTGCTCAATTTTGTCATGGCTAAAACTTCACCTTTTCTAATATATCTAAATATGTTGTTTGCTGCAAGAAGTTTTTTATTAATGAGTGTATCAATACCAATAGATTGTGATAATTGGTAATAATCCATATTCTCTACTAATGCAATAGTCTTTCTAACGCCTTTTGATTTAGCAACTAAACAAGACATTATATTTGTTTCAGAATTACCAGTGACCGAAATGAAGGCATCCATATCACCAATATTTTCTTCATCTAAAAGTTCTACATTTCTGCCATCACCATTAATGACTAAGGCATTTGGTAAATCATCAGCTAGGTCAAAAGCAGTATCTTTATCTTTCTCTATAATTTTTACATTGAATTTACTCTCGCAAAGATCTCTTGTCGTTTTAAATCCGATTTTACTTCCACCAAGAATCATCACATTTTTCACATCAGCTTTTACGCGACCTGAAAGTTCAAAAAGTTCATCATCACCACCTTTAGAAGTTATAAATACGACTTTATCTCCTTCTTTAAATTGTGTGTCTCCTCTAGGTATAATGGTATATTGCGTTCCGAAACGTTGAATAGCAATAGGAATAAAATGTAATTCTGGAAATACCTGGGCAGCTTCTTTAACAGTTTTGCCGACAAATGATGCCGTTCTTGATAAACGCAAACTAAGCATCGTCAATGCACCTTCTTCAAATTCATAAGTGTCATTGAAACCGTATTGATTAAGTAATAACTCTATTTCTGAAGCAGCAAGTGCTTCTGGAGATATTAACTCGTCAATGCCAAATTTTGTAAATCCAACCTCGTCTTTATTGTCTAAAAACTCAGAATTAGATATTCTGGCGATTGTTCGTTTTGCTCCTAATTGTTTGGCAAGAACGCAGGCCGTAATATTAGTAGTTTCAGAAGAGGTTACAGCAATAAAAAGCTCTGAAGTATTAATTCTTGCTTCCTTTAAAATAGCAATAGAGGTTACATCACCTTTTAAAACTCGTATATCTAAATGGTCATTAGCATAGGTTAAATTCTCCTTGTCAATGTCAATAAGTGTAATCTCTTGAGATTCGTAAGACAATAGTTTTGCCAAATGAAACCCGACTTCTCCTGCTCCAGCAATTATTATTTTCATTAAATAAAATGTATTGAAAAAACATACAAATATACTATAATATTATCTCAATTTAAGTAAATGAAGCTTGATAATAATTCGTAGCATAAATTTATAAATTCTATGAGATAGTTATTTATATTTGCTAAAAAATTGAAGGTGTCAAAAGTAAAACCATATAAAGATAGTGACCTAAATAAAAAACAGCAGGTAACTCAAATGTTTGATAATATATCAAAAGAGTACGATGGGTTGAATCGCGTTATTTCTTTTGGTATTGATATTAAATGGCGAAATAAAGTTGTTGATATTGTCTCTAAAACTAATCCCAAAAACATATTAGATATTGCTACAGGAACTGGTGATTTGGCAATTAGTTTGGCTAAAACGAATGCTGAAACAATTGTTGGATTAGACATTAGTGATGGCATGTTGGAAGTTGGTAGAAATAAAATCAAAACCAAAAATTTAGGAGATAAAATTAGTATGGTCCTTGGTGATTCTGAAAAATTGCCTTTTGAAAATGACTCATTTGATGCGATAACAGTAGCTTTTGGAGTACGGAATTTTGAAACTTTAGAAAAAGGTTTAGACGAAATTTATCGCGTTCTTAAACCAGAAGGTGTTTTTGTAATACTAGAAACTTCTGTTCCAACAAAAACGCCATTTAAACAAGGGTATAACTTTTATACTAAATATATTTTGCCTACTATTGGAAAAGTGTTCTCCAAAGATCAATCTGCCTATTCGTATTTATGTGAATCGGCTTCGGTTTTTCCTTTTGGTGAAGAATTAAACAATATTTTACGTAAAACTGGGTTTAATAACGTTGTAGATCAACCACAGACCTTTGGTGTTGCAACTATTTACAGTGCATCCAAAGCATAATGTAAATTTATGAAGAGAGTATTTATAGTCTTAGCCTTATTAATTGTAACGCAAACAGCGACTGCACAATTGTTTAGTAAGGAAAAAATTAAGAACAACGAAAATTTTGATAAAGCTCGATTGTCATGGGGATTTTTCCTTGGTCTTAATAGTTATGATTACCAATTTAATTATGAGGAAGACAAAAAAGATATCCTTGTTGAAACAAGTGTTGGGTTTAGTGTTGGTCTGGTTTCTAACTTACGGATCAATGACTATTTAGATTTAAGATTTGAACCAGGACTATTTATTTCGCAGAGAAATATTATGTATGATCCAAGCTACTTCAATGGCTTAGAGTTTAATGATTCAGATTTGTTGCGTGAGGTGAAATCAACTTATGTGCATTTTCCATTACTACTAAAAATATCTACAAAGCGAGTTAATAATTTTAAACCTTTTATTGTTGGAGGTATATCTGCATCACTAAATTTATCTTCTAACGAAGAGAATCCAGATGATAATAGTTCAGGTCAGTTCAGAACTAAAAAGAATGTATTGTTTTATGAGCTGGGCTTTGGTGTTGATTTTTATAACCAGTGGTTTAAATTTTCGCCATCCATTAGAGGTGTATTCGCTATGAATGATGAAATTGTAAAGGATGTTGATCCAAATAGCCCTTGGACTGGAAATGTCACTACGATGAAAACACGTGGTATCTTCTTGAATTTTACGTTCCAGTAAAATTTCTAATTACAGCATTTAACAAATTAATGGTTGCCAGTTTTTATATCTGGCTTAAATTCTTCTATTTAGAACAAATAAAAATAACAAACTTCGTAAATATGCTGTTTTTTTACTCATTTAATTCGTATTTTTGCACCGATTTTTAGACAACTAATTTCAATAAAAAGCGTATGTCAAAAGACATTAAGATTAAAAAAGGTCTAGATATAAAACTTGTAGGCGAAGCTGAGAAATCAGTAGAACAAGCCATTATAAGTAATTTCTGCACTATCAGACCTGAAGATTTTCACAGCGTTATTCCAAAACTTGTTGCAAAAGAAGGAACTACCTTAAAAGCAGGCGATGTTATCTTTTATGATAAATCAAATGAAGAGGTAAAGTTTGTTTCTCCAGTTTCTGGGACTGTGATTGAAGTATTAAGAGGTCCTAAACGACGTATTGATGCTGTTAAGATTCAAGCAGACAGAGAACAGTCTTATAACGATTTTGGTAAGTTCAATATGAACTCAGATGCCAAAACAACTAAAGCTCATTTATTAGCCTCAGGATGTTGGCCTTTTATAAAGCAAAGACCGTATGACGTTATTGCTAATCCTGAAAAATCACCAAAAGCGATTTTCATTTCAGGTTATGCAACTGCGCCTTTGGCAGCTGATTTAGACTTTGTTTTACAAGGTAAAGAAGCTGAATTACAAGCCGCTGTTTCTGCGCTTTCAAAATTAACTGAAGGTCAAGTGCATATTGGTGTTGGATCGAGAAATTCGCCTTTGGCGAGTATGACTGATGCAACAATTCATAATGTATCTGGTCCTCATCCGGCAGGAAATGTTGGAACTCATATCAATAAAATTGATCCAGTAAATAAAGGCGAAGTTGTTTGGACTGTTAATGCTCAAGACTTGGTTATTATTGGTGAATTATTAATGACAGGAAAACTAAATGCTGAGCGTGTTGTTGCTTTAGCAGGTTCTTCCGTTAAGAAACCAAGATATTTCAAAACTAGAATAGGAAGCGAAGTTGCTACTATGGTCTACGATAATGGAGTAGAAAAAGATGGTAACGATCGTATTATCTCTGGTAATGTATTATCAGGGAAACAATTAAAGCCAGATGGAAGTTTAGGGTATTACGATAATGTGATTTCTGTAATCCCTGAAGGTGACGATTATGAACTTTTTGGCTGGACTAAACCAGTTTTTAATAAAATTTCAACGTCAAGAGCTCTAACTTTTTCTTGGTTAACACCTAAGAAAAAATTTGCGTTAAACACCAATACCAATGGTGAACATCGTGCTTTTGTTGTTACAGGTTCTTATGAAAAAGTATTTCCATTAGATATTTATCCAATGCAAATATTAAAGGCTTGTAAATATGAAGATTTAGATGAAATGGAAGCTTTAGGAATGTACGAGGTTGCACCTGAAGATTTTGCATTGACAGAATTTATATGCGTGTCTAAACAGCCACATCAAGATATTATTAGAAAAGGTTTAGACTTAATGCTTAAAGAAATAGGATAATGGGTTTAAAAAGTAGTTTACATAATTTTAAAGAAAAGAATAAGGACAAAAAATGGTTGCCAGCATTTTCTGCAATACATACGTTTTTATTCTTACCTAATGAGACAACTCATAATGGGACTCACATTAAAGTAGCCGATGATTTAAAGCGTACCATGAATACCGTTATTATGGCGATGGTACCTTGTTTAATCTTCGGAATGTTTAATGCTGGATATCAACATCATTTAGCTTTTGGAGACATTCAACAAGCAACAGGAGGTTTCTTTAGTTCAGCATTTTGGACTATGGACAACTTTATGGTTGGCTTCTGGAAGGTGATTCCATTAGTGATAGTTTCTTATGGTGTGGGTTTAGCTATTGAGATTCTATTTGCTATGAAAAATAGTCACGAAGTAGAAGAAGGATACCTAGTAACAGGAATGTTAGTGCCTTTAATTGTACCAATTGATACACCACTTTGGATGCTAGCAGTAGCAGTTGCCTTTGGTGTTGTTATTGGTAAAGAAGTGTTTGGAGGTACAGGAATGAATATTCTAAATCCTGCTTTAACTATTAGAGCCTTTTTATTCTTCGCGTATCCAACGTGGATGTCTGGAGATAAAGTTTGGGTTGAAGGCGCAGTTGAGCGTGATCAAATGATAGCAGCTGGTGAAAATCTTGATGCAATTTCAGGAGAAACTATTCTAGGTAGCTTAGCACAAAATAAAGAAGTAGGTTATGAGGTCATGGATATGTTCTATGGATTAATTCCTGGTTCTGTTGGAGAAACATCAGTATTATTAATTCTATTAGCTGGATTGTTTTTGATTTTCACGAAGATTGGAAGTTGGAGAATCATGTTGTCTTCAGCTATAGGAGCTTTAGTAATGGGATTAATATTTAATGGTGTTGTGAGTTCAGGATGGATTACTGAATCAAGTAAATTCTATGGCTTAATGAGTACAGAATTTTGGCATCACCTATTAATTGGTGGATTTGCTTTTGGAACTGTCTTTATGGCAACCGATCCAGTAACGGCTTCACAAACTAATAAAGGAAAATGGATTTACGGATTTCTAATTGGATTTATTTCAATCATGATTCGTGTATTTAATCCAGCATATCCAGAAGGTGTTATGTTAGCCATTCTATTAATGAATGTATTTGCACCAACTATCGATCATTATGTAGTGCAAGGAAATGTAAAACGTCGTATGAAACGTCTAAAAGTTAAAACAGCTTAACGATGGAAAAGAGAACAGATAAAAATTCGTATACTCTAATATTTGCCATAATCATGGTATTAGTAGTAGGATCATTGTTGGCTTACTTAGCTTCAGCATTAGAACCAACTATTACAGAAAACAAACGTTTAGAGAAACAACAAAATATTCTCTATGCAATGGGAATTAATAATAATGAAGGGACTTCTGCAAATTTTGTAACTACAGAGGAAGCACCTGAATTATTTGATAAATTCATTAAGCAGCAATTAGTTGTAAGCTATAATGGTCAGGCAACAGAGAATGATCAAGCGTATTTAATTGATGTAAAAAAAGAGCAAGCTAAAGCTAAAGATGGTGGAGTAAGACAATTACCATTATTTGTTGGAGAAGATGAAAAAGGTAAAAAATATTACATCGCTCCAATTAGAGGTAAAGGTCTTTGGGATGCTATTTGGGCTTATGTAGCTATGGATGAAAACATGGTAGTACAAGGCGCTTATTTTGATCACAAAGGAGAAACTCCTGGTTTAGGTGCTAATATCAAACAACGCTACTTCATGGACGACTTTATTGGAGAACATTTAATGTCTAATGGAAGTTTTAAAGGGATTAATGTTGCTAAAGGTAATGCTGATCCTAAAAACAATGATAAAACAGATAATGAGGTCGATGCAATCGCTGGCGCAACTATTACAGGTGACGGTGTTTCTGCAATGATTAGAAGCGATTTGAAGCTTTATGTACCTTATTTCAAAAACCTAAAAAAATAATAGTATGGGCTTACTTTCAAAAAAAGACGCAGCTTTAATAAAAGACCCTTTAGCAGATAATAACCCGATTACGATTCAGGTATTAGGGATTTGTTCTGCTTTAGCAATTACTGCTGAATTAGAAGCATCAATAGTTATGTCAATATCTGTACTATTTGTATTAGGTGTTGGTAACGTGGTGATCTCTTTAATGCGAAACATTATTCCTTCAAAAATTAGAATTATTGTACAACTTATCGTTGTGGCAACTTTGGTAATTATTGTGGATTTAGTATTAAAGGCTTTTGCTTATGAATTAAGTAAAACACTTTCAGTATTTGTAGGATTAATTATTACAAACTGTATTATCATGGGACGTTTTGAAGCCTTTGCTTTAGGTAATGGTCCTTGGAAATCTTTCTTAGACGGAATTGGTAACGCTTTAGGTTATGCTGTGATATTAATTATAGTAGGATTCTTTAGAGAGCTTTTAGGATCAGGAACTTTATTAGGGATTCCTGTATTGGGAGATCCAATTGAAAAAACTGGATTGTATTCTATTGGTTATGAGAATAACGGATTCATGTTATTGTCACCAATGGCATTAATCGTAGTAGGAATTATTATTTGGGTACAACGTTCAAGAAATAAAGCATTAGTAGAAGATTAAAAATTGAATTGTCATTCTGAATGTAGTTCAGGATGTCATCAAAATATAGAATATGGAACACTTAGAATTATTTTTTAAATCGATATTTATAGATAACATGGTATTTGCAACATTCTTAGGGATGTGTTCTTACCTAGCTGTATCTAAAAAAGTAACTACTGCAGTTGGTCTTGGAGCTGCTGTGATTTTCGTACTAGCTATAACAGTGCCTTTGAACTGGTTATTGGATCAATATGTATTACAACCTGGAGCTTTATCTTGGTTAGGAGCAGAGTATGCAGATTATGATTTAAGTTTCTTATCATTTATCATGTTTATTGCAACCATTGCAACAATGGTACAATTGGTAGAAATCGTGGTAGAGAAATTCTCTCCATCATTATATAACTCACTTGGTATTTTCTTACCACTTATTGCTGTAAACTGTGCCATTTTAGGAGGTTCATTATTTATGCAATCTAGAGAAATTGCAACTTTAGGCTTAGCAACTACTTACGGGATTGGATCAGGTATAGGTTGGTTCTTAGCCATTTTAGCGATTGCAGCTATTCGTGAGAAAATTAGATATTCTAACGTGCCACCTGCATTAAGAGGATTAGGAATTACATTTATTATTACAGGACTTATGGCTATTGGTTTTATGAGTTTTGGAGGAATGTTAACTGGTGGTGACGAAGAAGCAACAGAAACAACAAGTGGAGAGACAACAGTTGAAGTACAAGTAGTAGCAACTGAAGAAAATACAGATTTAGCTAACAACACTAAAATAGAAGAGTAGTATGATTTTAGCAGCAGGAACATTAGGAACCGTCTTAGCAACAGTAGCAGCGTTTTTACTAGTAACATTAGTGCTAGTGTCGTTGTTATTATTTGTAAAACAAAAATTATCACCATCTGGTCCAGTAAAAATCTTGATTAATGGTGAAAGAGAAATTGAAGTGGCATCTGGAAGTACATTATTAACGACTCTAGGAGCTGAAAAAATATTCTTACCATCAGCATGTGGTGGTGGTGGAACATGTATACAATGTGAGTGTCACGTCCTTTCTGGAGGTGGTGAAGCATTGCCTACAGAAGTACCACATTTCAGCAGAAAAGAATTAGCACATGGTGCACGTTTATCTTGCCAAGTGAAGGTGAAGCAGAATATGGAAATTACAATTCCTGAAGAAGTTTTCGGAATTAAGAAATGGGAAGCTACTGTAGTTTCTAATTATAATGTGGCGACGTTTATTAAGGAATTTGTTGTTGAAATTCCTGAAGACATGAATTATAAAGCTGGAGGATATATTCAAATTGAAATTCCTAATTGTGAAATTAAGTTTTCAGAAATGGATGTTTCTGCACATCCACAAGATCATCCAGGAGAGCCAGATAAGTTTAAAGCAGATTGGGAGAAGTTTGGATTATGGCCTTTGGTTATGAAAAACGAAGAACTCGTTGAAAGAGCTTATTCTATGGCTTCTTATCCTGCTGAAGGAAGAAAAATTATGCTTAATGTTCGTGTTGCAACACCTCCTTTCGATCGTGCCAAAGGTGGCTGGATGGATGTAAATCCTGGTATCGCTTCGTCTTATATTTTTAATCAAAAAGTAGGAGATAAGGTAATAATTTCAGGACCTTATGGTGAATTCTTTATCAATGATTCTGAATCAGAAATGTTGTATGTAGGTGGTGGTGCTGGTATGGCTCCAATGCGTTCTCATTTATACGAATTATTTAGAACCTTAAAAACTGGACGTAAAGTAACGTATTGGTATGGTGGACGTTCTAAAGCTGAATTATTTTACATACATTACTTTAGAGCATTAGAAAAAGATTTTCCAAACTTTAAATTCTATTTAGCATTATCTGAACCAATGGAACAAGATAATTGGAAAGTTAAAACTGATATTAATGATGAAGCTGGTGATGGTTTTGTAGGATTTATACACAATTGTGTAATTGATAACTATTTAAATCACCATGAGTCACCAGAAGATATTGAATTGTATTTCTGTGGACCACCATTAATGAATCAAGCAGTTCAAAAAATGGGTGAAGATTTTGGTATTCCAGATGAACACATTAGATTCGATGATTTCGGAGGCTAGGCTACTAAGTTATATTTGAAGATAATTATGAATTCGTTATTGATGCGGATATCAAATAAAAAAACAACCAACTCATTATGAGTTGGTTGTTTTTTTATATATAAGCCCTTAATAGTTTTGTAGTATTTGGCTTGTTAAAACATTATTCTATATTTGTTGAAATCAATTAAAATTTACTTTATGAGACATTTATTTTTATTTGCCCTAGCACTAGTTGTATTTTCTTGTTCATCAGATGATAGTAGTAGTAGCGATGATGATGGCATGTTACCAGGTGGTAGTAACGGTACATTAATTAAAACCGTTAAAAAAGTGGCAGCAGGTGGTGTTGTTGAAGAACGGTATGATTACCAATACAATGCTCTTGGGAATATTACTAAATTGACTTCAGTAACAATATATGGACAAACAATTACGACGTTCCAATATGATGCAAATGACATCATGATATCATTTACAGAAGTAAAAACAGATCCGTTTGATGACGTAAGAACTGAGATAGATTACCTTGAATATGATAATGATCTGATTATTGGTATATGCCAAGACATTACTTATGACAACGTACAGTCTTCATTTGATGATCCTGAGGTTGATAAAATTGAATTTGAATATAACAACGCACAGTATGTAAGTATGTTTACACACTATTATGAAGAGGACGCTGAGTTTAATACGTGTGATGATGTATCTAGTATGTCAAATACTGAAGATTTAGAATATAATGCAAGCGGAAATATGTCAAGGTATGAGAATAGTGATTACTTCTGGACACCTAGTTATTTAACGTATACTTACGATGATAAAAATCATCCTTATGCTAAAGTTAAACCAGATGCATTTAGAAAACTTTATGGGTTTTCAACAATTAATAATATAAACTCAGCTAATGAGTATAATGCAGATACTGATGAATTAATGGGAACAATAGCTTTTAGCTACCAGTTTAATTCAAATAACTACCCAACAGTATTAGAACGTACGTATACAGAATCTGGAGGTGCTCCAGGTCAAGCAACGAGATATGAGTATACTTATTATTAGTATATCTAAGTAATACAAAATAAAAAAACCAACTCAATCGAGTTGGTTTTTTTGTACTCCATCATTTCATAATCAATAAGTAATATATCATAATCAAAAGTTAATTTTTCAGTATTTAATACGAAATATATAAATTATTGCGTTCCAGTATATATGAAAAATCTACTTATGATTATTGCAACTTTAATTACACTTATTGTTTTAGGTGCTGGTGCAGTGCAGTATAAATCTGTAGAAAATACGATTGGTTCAGGTATAGAAAGTATTGAAATTTCGAATTTAATAAATAAAGACAACCTCACTATTTTATCTAGAGTTAATGCTCCTAAAGGCTATAAACGTGTTATCTATACCGAAGGTAGTTTCCAAGATTACCTTAGAAACTATAACCTTAAACCTTTTGGAAGCAAAATAATTAACTATGACGCTTCTCAATATTTCTGGCAAGGTGGACATGTTGGTGTATTGGAAATCCCTGTCCCTAAAAATGGTCTGCAACAATGCGCAGATGCATTAATTAGAATACGAAGTGAATTCCTATGGGATAATAATCGTAAAGATGAAATTGGTTTTAATTTCACTTCTGGTCATTATTGTTCATGGAACAAATATGCAGAAGGCTTTCGGCCAAAAATCAATGGCAATAAAGTTACTTTTAGTAAAACAGCTCAGGCTAATCATACAAAAGACAATTTTTATAAATATCTCAATTTAATTTATATGTATTCTGGAACTTTGTCCTTATACAATGAACTCGCTAAAGTCAATAATGCTAAGACACTTAAAATTGGTGATATGCTCATCAAAGGCGGTTCTCCAGGTCATATCGTTATGATTTGCGATGAGGTAGTTAACGATCAAGGCGAGAAGTTATTTCTACTATTTCAAGGCAATACGCCTGCTCAAAGTGTGCATTTGGTTAAGAATCTTGAAGATTCAAATATGTCACCTTGGTATCAACTTAAAAAAGATGCAGAGATTCCTGTGTCTAATTATACATTCAGTAGCTCAAAATTTGTAAGATTTAAATAGCAAGTTTGTATCTTTGCAGTATGAGTAAAGCACTTACAAAGCAAGAAATTCACAACTTGGCAATGAATCACGTTGGTAAAGATTTAGAACAACGAGGTTTTGAGTTTGTAGCCATTAATAGCAAGTTGAAAAAACACCCTCAATTTGTGTGTATTGATAAAAATAGTCAGTACTTTTTTGTGATTGTAAAAGCTGTGTTGCTTCCTGAAAATCCTAATAATTTTGATATGGTCTGGATGGAAACTTTTAAAAAGCACGCGTTTGATAAAGACGCAAAAGTCTTATATGCAGGTGTTGGTTTAGGAAATCCTAATGGCGAAGACTTGCCAGTCTATCTCAATGAAGACTATCTCATAGAATACAATGGTATTCAAGTCATCGAACATAATCTTAATTAAATGAAACAATTTACGTTTGTATTAATGCTATTCGTATTGTTTTCTTGTAAAGAGGAAACAAAACAAATTCAGTCAACACTAGAAAATACTAAAGTTTCAGGTCCAGTTTTTGGAACTTCATTTTCTGTAATTTATAATTCTGAAATTAATTATACCAAAGAGTTTGATAGTTTGTTTGCTGTTGTTAATCAATCGATGTCAACTTATATTCCCGATTCAGATATTTCTAAGTTAAATAGAAATGAAACTATTGTGATGGATAAACATTTTGTAAAGGTGTTTTCAGCATCAAAAAAAATCTATAAAGCTACAGAAGGCGCTTTTGACCCAACGATTGGAGACGTGGTTAATGCATGGAGTTTTGGAGCTGATAAAAATAAGTTTTTAACCGATAGTACAACGATTGAAAATCTCATGCGCTTTGTTGGATTTGATAGAGTGATGATGATTGATAATAACGTCAACAAACAACCACAAACCTATATTGAATTTAATGCTATTGCTAAAGGCTATGGTGTAGATGTGATTGCTGATTTTTTAAAACATAAAAACATCACGAATTATCTTGTAGAAATAGGAGGAGAGATTCGTGCGAGTGGAAGGAATGTGGAAAAAGAAACACCTTGGAGAGTAGGACTTGATGAGCCGCGATTTGATGGTGAGCAATCGGTTTTAAAAGGAATTACATTGTCCAATGTTGGTATGGCAACCTCAGGCACTTACCGAAAATTTAAAACGGATGACAACGGAAATCGGTATGCACATATTATTAATACAAAAACAGGCTATCCTACAAAAACCAATATCTTAAGTGTATCTGTAATTGCTAAAGATTGTATGACCGCAGATGGGTATGCTACAGCCTTTCAAGCAATGGGAATTGAGAAAGTGACCGAGTTTTTAAAATCGCATCCAGAATTAAAAGCATTTTTAGTTTTTGAGAATGATAAACAAGAATTTGAAACACTGTCCATAAATAACTTTCCAGAGCAATAGAATATTTGTATTACAAACCCAAAGTCGCATTTCAGCAATTCAAAGGGTTGTTATATCTAATTTTACATCACTTTTGCATTCTATGCTACCCTTATGAAAAACGCATTACTATTATTTATCACAATCCTTTCATTTCAATTTGTTAATGCTCAACAAAGAGAAATAGACAGTTTAGAACAAATACTTTCTAAAATAGAAGTTGATAGCTTAAAAAGACAAAAATCAGTTGAATTTATTAATTTTTACCGTCACAGAGATTCTGAGGTACACTTATATGTTTTAACCAAGTTGCTTAATAAAAGTATTGAAGATGGAAATGAGAGCCTTCAAAGTAAATGGATTAAAGAAAAAGCATTGTATCATAGAATACAGGGTAATATTGATTCTTCTCTTGTGTTTAGTAAAAAAGCTCTTGAAATAGGAGAAAAACTACAGAATTTTGAACTAATAATTGATGCTAAAACATCCCTTTCTTCTGCTTATCAATCTAAAGGTGATTATACTAAAGCAATAGAATTGTCACTTGAAATGCTTAAAGATCATGAGGACCAAGGCAAAGAAGATGAAAAAAACTATCTCATAACTAAATATAATCTTTCAGGTGCTTATTATGCTATTGAAGAATATCGTAAATCCTTAGATTTAGTAGAATCATTGTACAATAACCCTAAAGTTAAAGAAGATGATGAGTTTTTGTCTGAAGTGTGTTTGCAAATTGCTGCAGTTAAATACCAACTAGATGAAACGGATGATGCTATAACATATGCCAAACATGCAGAGTCTATTGAAAAGAGACCTTATTTAAAGGCTATGATTTATAGTGTCTTAGGCTCATTATATAATGAAAAAGGAGATCATGAAAAGACAAACGAGTATTTAAAAAAGTCACTTCCTGTTTTTGAAGACATGGGAGATCAAACACGAATCATTGCTACTATGCAAAATATTGGAAATAATTCAATGTTTTTAGGAGAATATGATTTGGCTGTGCAACAATTAAAGGAAGTTGAGATAATGTTATCAAAAGAGAAGCATCCAAATTTAGCTAACCTAGAGGTCAATTTTAGAGTGTTGTCAGAAGTTTATGAAAAGAAGTTAGATTACAAAAATGCTCTGTATTATTCAAATAAAGAAACGATTGTACGTGATAGCGTTTTAGGTATAGAAAAGAAAAAGGCCATTAGCGATATTGAAATAAAGTACGATACAGAAAAAACGAGAAGAGAGAAAGAAACAGCAGAACAGCAAGTTGTTATCACAAAACTCGAGAGTCAGAAAAATAAAAACTTGTTTATAGGTTCTATAACTATTGCAGGCCTATTATTACTGGCATCAGTCTTTTATTTTAGTCGATTGAAAGCTGAAAAGAATGCAGAATTAGTAACGATTGAACTTAGAGAAACACAAAAACGATTAGCAATAGAAAAGCAGTATAAAGATTCAGAATTAAAAGCTTTAAAAGCACAAATGAACCCTCATTTTATATTTAATGCATTAAATTCTATTCAAGATTATATTGTTTTGAATCAAAAAAATCTAGCTAGTGATTATTTAGGAAAGTTTGCAGATTTAATCCGTAATTATCTTCATTTTAGTGATACGGGTTTCATTTCTATTCCAGACGAAGTTCATAATTTAAATCTTTATTTAGAACTCGAAAAGTTGCGTTTTGAAGAACAGTTAGAATATACTTTTGAAGTAACTGATGCAGCGAATTCTGAGATGATGAAAATTCCAACAATGCTTATTCAGCCTTATATAGAAAATGCTTTAAAGCATGGCTTGTTGCACAAAAAAGATAATAGAAAACTGAGTGTTTCTATATCTAAATTTTCTAATAAAATAGTAGAATGTGTCATTGAAGATAATGGTATTGGTAGAGAAAAATCTAAAGAAATCAATCAGAAACGAGAATCACAGCATAAGTCCTTTGCCTTAAAAGCAACAACAGAACGGTTAGATTTGTTAAACTATGGTCGCGATAAAAAGATAGGTGTTGAGTTTATAGATTTAAAAGAGAATGATATAGCTACAGGAACTAAAGTGATGTTGAAAATCCCAATCTTAAAAAAATAATATGAAGGCACTTATAATAGACGACGAAAAAAAAGCAAGACAAGTTTTGCGCATTTTAATTGAAGAAAACTGCCCAAAAATTACACAAATTTTTGAAGCTGAAGATCTGCTTTCTGGAGTAGAACTTATAAAACAAGAAACGCCTAGTATTGTTTTTTTAGACATTGAAATGCCTGAACATTCTGGCCTTGAGATTTTAAATTTTATTGAAAAAGAGGTTTATAATTTTGAAATTATATTCACCACAGCCTATAGCGAATACGCTATACAAGCCTTTCAATTGTCTGCAATAGATTATTTATTGAAACCTGTAAGACCAAGTCAAGTAAAAGAAGCTGTTAATAAAGCTATAGCATTTTTGGGTAACTCTCAAATTGATACTCGCCTAGCTGAGTTAAAATCAAGTCTACAAGATTCTAACTTTAAAAAAATAGGTTTACCGAATGCCGATGGTATTAAGTTTGTAGATTTTACAGACATTATTATGTTAGAAGCAGATGGAATGTACACTAATGTTTCAACTACTTCTGATGGAAGTATTTTAGTTAGTAAACCTCTAAAGTTCTTTGTAGATATCCTTCATGATATAAAATCTTTTTATCGTCCGCATCGCTCACACCTTATCAATTTATCTTACATCAAAGAATATATTAAAAAAGATGGTGGTTATATCGTGATGGAAAATAACAAAACCGTATCGATCTCTAATGACAAAAAGGAAGAGTTCTTAACTATTGTTCAAAATATAGGCTAGTATGGTTTAGAAACATAAAATGGTAGCGTTTCAACAAAACGTTTTATCAAGCAGTAAGTTATAGTTTTTGTTAAAATCTCGTAAGTTTTTTTAAGCTTACGAGATTTTTTTTGTTTTAGAAGTTGACAATTGTATTTCAGAAGTTGCCTCTATTTTTTAAATATGTCTTATAGGATATTTGCTCTCATAAATCTAAAATTAAACCTTTTATGAAAACAAGAATACTTTTACTGTTACTTACAGTATTTACGATGAGTAGTAATGCTCAAACTTTTAATTGGGAAGGCGGAACCACAATCAATGGAGGTGGGACTTACGTAAGGCAGACTATTTCTGGTGTACAAGTTGAATGTACAAACTCTTCAAATGCTCTTCAGCATATTCATGGTGGTGGTTTTGCTGGATCTAGTGGTTATGTTGTAAGCAGTGGACCTAATACAACTTCATTGACTGTTAGTTTTAATGCTGCTATAAATATTCAATCTATTTATACGCTTGATGGAAATTCAAGTGCTACTGATGATTGGACATTTACACCAATTGGAGGAACAAATTCTAATGTAGTACAAAGTATTGGAGGGGCAATAGGTGTTAATGTTAATGTTAACTGGACAAATGTTACAGCATTTACAATTACAAGTGCTAATGGTGTTGATAGATTTACTATAGATGATATTGTATTTACGCCATATACAGGACCAACTTGTACCGTAAACATACCAGATGCAAATTTTAAATCTTATTTAGTAGGAAACACAGCTATAAATACTAATAACGATACAGAAATAGATTGTACTGAAGCTACTGCTTTTACGGGAACTATATATGCTTATAACCTATCTATATTAGATTTAACAGGTATTGAAGCTTTTACTAATATTACTGAACTAAATACTGCTTATAATTCATTAACAAGTATAGATGTTTCGAATAACACGGCTTTAACAATATTAAATGTTGTTTATAATGATTTAACAAGTTTAGATGTTTCAAATAATATTGCTTTAACAGAATTGTATTGTAGAAGTAATTATACCTTAACAAGTTTAGATACTTCTGCTAATACAGCTTTAACTATGCTATCGTGTTTTCAGAACGCTATAACAAGTTTAGATGTTTCCGCTAATACAGTATTAATGTCTTTATCTTGTTCTACTAATGCTTTAACAAGTTTAGATATTTCAAATAACATAGCTTTAACAGAATTGTATTGTAGTGATAATTCTTTAACAGGTTTAGATGTTTCTACTAATACAGTTTTAACAGAATTATATTGTGATGAGAATTCGTTAGCAAGTTTAAATATTTCTGGTGCAACAGCTTTATTAGAATTATATTGTGGTGATAATCCATTTACAAGTTTAGATTTATCTACCAATACAGCTTTAACTTATTTACGTTGTAACGCTACTTCGCTAACAAGTATAGATCTGTCTGCTAATACAGTCTTATCAACTTTATATGGTCATAATAATACGTCTTTAACAAGTTTAAATGTAGCAAATGGAAATAACAGTAATTTTAATTATTTCTATGCTGCAGACAATTCAAGCTTAACGTGTATAGAAGTAGATAATGTTGCTTGGAGTGATGCAAATTGGGCGGTAGGCAAAGATACCATGGCAAGTTTTAGTACAAATTGTTCTACATTAAGCGTAGATGAATTTACATTGAACACAGTATCTCTATATCCAAACCCAACAACTTCAGTTTTAAATATTGAAATCGCTCAAGGATTTAATCAAGCTATTATTTATTCGATGTTAGGAAAGGAAATATTAAGGACTCAAAATAAAAATATTGATGTGTCAAGTTTGTCAAACGGACTCTTTTTAATTAAAATTGAAAACGAATCAGGAAACGTTTTAAGCAAACGATTTATCAAACAGTAAAGCATAGTCTTCAACAGTATTTAAAATCTCGTAAGTGTTGAACTTACGAGATTTTTTGTTTTAGAAGTCGAAACTAACATTTCAGAAATTGGCTTGATATTACTGAGTCTTCATAGTAGATATTTGTTTTATAACAATAATTAAAACCAAATTTATTATGAAATCAAAATTACTTTTAATCTTATGCTTAATGGCAAGCTTCTTTGGCTTTGCTCAACTACCTACCGACGAAATAGCTAGATATTCTTTTACTAGCGGAAGTCTTATAAATGAGGTAACACCAGGAGCTGAAGATTTGGCGCAAACAGGAACAGCAACACTAAATGTAAATGATCGCTTTGCGACAACAACAAATGCTAAACAACTTAATGGAGACTATCTTACAAGAGGGAATTTTAATTCTACAAATAGCTCTTTAAGTTTTTGGATAAAAACAGCAACAAACGATTCGAATTATAGAACTATTTTTGATAAAAGTTTTCGTTCTGGAGCAGGTTTCGGAACATTTGAAACAGGATTTCATATCTATCAAAAAGATGGGCAAGTAGGAATTCAAGGTTCTTACGTACAAAGTAATGCTCCAGGAGGCGCAAATACACAAAACTCTTTTGATTATACTAATACAGAATTAATAGATGATGATGAGTGGCATCATGTTGTTGTAACGATGACTCGTACTTATCCAGAGGTTGGTAATTTTGCAAATGCACAGTACCTCTTAACTTATAATTTTCATATTTTTATAGACGGTGTTTCACAATCATTCACAAAAACGAATCAAAATTCTTTTTCTATAGACAATCCTTTAAATGCGAATCAAAACTTAACGATAGCAAACAAAACTACTGCTTCACCATTAACAAATGCAAATGTATATTTAGATGAGATTGATGATATTTATTTATATGAAAGAGCATTATCAACTCCAGAAGTTAATGCGTTAGCAAACAACTTAGGGTTTTGTTTTCCACCAACTACAGCAGAGTTTTCTATAACCAATACATCTACAACAGCAACGGATATTATTTTTCCAGAAGCAGGTACTTATGATATTGCAGTTGTCGAAAATGGAATGGCATTTGCAAGTGCTACAATTATAAATAGTCAAGGTACTATTAATGGTGTTATTCCTAATCTAGCTCCAAATACAACATACAATGTATATATAAGAAAACATTGTGATTCTGGCTCGCCATCAGCATGGTCAGGTTTTAATCAGTTTACAACAAGTTCAGGAATTGTATATGTAAATCAAACAGCGACAGGATTAAATGATGGAGCGTCTTGGGCAAATGCTCATACAGATTTACAAACAGCATTTACAAATTATACTACTGGTACAGATATTTGGGTGGCTACAGGAACATATGTTCCAGATTTTATTGATACAGCAATTAGTTTCAATATTACAGAAGATAATACTAAAGTATATGGTGGTTTTTCAGGAACAGAAACAAGCTTATCACAAAGAGATATATCAGCAAATCCAACTGTATTATCTGGTGATCTTTTTGCAAATGATGATGCTATACTTAGTTTTGGTAACACAACAAGAGCAGATAACAGTTTACGTGTATTACATATCTTAATAGCAGATGATGTAACGATAGATGGTTTTACGGTAAGTGGTGGAGAGGCTATTGGAAGTGGTGCTGGTATTCATAAAAATGTAGAATCAGACAATTTGGTAATGCGTAATATAATTGTTCAGAACAACGTAGCTGTTAATTCTGGAGCAGGAATGTTATGCCAATTAAATAGAACAGATAACGTACGTATAGAAAACGCTATTTTCAGAAATAATTTGAGTACATACTACTCAGGTATATATGCTTACTTTTTTAAATCATCAAGTCAAATAGCCAACGTGAACCTTCAAAATGTTTTATTTGATGCGAATAAAATTGAAGATGCGCCAGGAAGACAAGGTCAAACCGGTCCAGCAGGTGGTTTTAAAGCTAATAATGCAGGAGATTTAAACTTATATATGCGTAACTGTACAGTCGTAAACAATACAGATCAAGGTACATTAACTTATGCGTTTAGAGGTGCGATATATACAGATGGAACACAAGGACAAATGGCTTTCTATGCATACAATTCTATTTTCTGGAATAACTCACGAAATGGGAATGTGTTAAATTCTCAAGGATTTGGTGCTAATATCGAAAGAGCAAATAATGTTATTGCAGAGGACGGTTTACTAAGTTTCCCAGCAGTTTGGAGAGTTAATGTTACTACAGACAATCCTTTATTTACAGATTTATCAGGAGGCGATTATTCGTTACAAGGTGGTTCACCAGGAATAGATGCTGGAGACAATTCTAAAGTGTTAAATGATGTTATTACAGATTTAGCAGGAGAAGATCGTATTATTTCAACTACTGTTGATCTAGGAGCTTATGAGTTAAGAACAGCATGTAACGAAATATTTAATATACTAATTGCAGAAGTACAAGGCGGAACCAACCTAACAAATATAACTTGGGCGCATTCATTTAATTCTTCTGGTCCTTATGATTTAATTTATGTAGAAAGTGGGCAACCAATGAATATTGGTGCATCAATAACTGGTTTAACAACAGCAAGCCATCAAGTAGTAGGTTTAACGGCTGGTTTTTATGATATTTATGTAAGAGCATATTGTGCTGGAGTTCCAGGTGCATACACCATGACAACCGTAGGTTTCGATACTCCAATTTTTGTTAATGAAAATGCAACTGGATTGAATACTGGTGTAAACTGGCAAAACGCTTTTGTTTTATTAGAAGACGCATTAGCTGTTGCACAAGATGAAGATAAAATATGGATTGCTGGAGGAACGTATACACCACCAACAGGAAGTCGCTCTAATAGATTTACTATTACTCAAAACGATTTAGAAATTTATGGTGGATTTGTTGGAACAGAAACTCTTTTAAGTGAAAGAAATTTTATTACTACAGAAAGTATAATGAGTGGTGATATCAATAATGATGATTCAGGAGTTTCGTATAACGGAAATGGACGTGACGAAAATGCATATCATGTAGTGAAAATCGACGGGAATAACATCTTATTAGACGGTATTGTAGTTGAAGGTGGGCAAGCCAATGCGACATCTGGAGACGACAGATTTGGTGGTGCAATTTTTAAAAGTTATACCGTTACAGATTTGCGTCTTAAAAATTCAACATTTAGAAACAATTTCGCTATTGCTGGAGCTGCTGTTTATTCTAGATTCGATTCAGGTGGACATTTAGATATTCAAAATAGTAGTTTTCACTACAATCTATGTTCTTATGGTGGAGGAGTTTATACAGCTACTGGAGCAAGTCAAGTATATAGTGTAACCATAGCAAATAGTTTATTCTATAGTAATACATCCCAAAATAATACAGGAACAAATGGGTATACAGGAAGCGCTATATGGTTAAGAGCTAGTGGAAGCGGAGTAACATTAACATCTAATATTGTTAATTGTACGTTTGCAGAGAATACAGATATTGGTACACAAGCAAGTACGCAACGTGGTGCTGTAAGTTTATCAAAAGGAACTGGTTCTGCACATAGTACTACAATTTCTAATACTATTTTTTATGGAAATAAAGGCGCGTCAAATGTTGTAACTCCAGCATTAACTAGAGGTCATACAACATTTGTTAATGCGATTTCTGTTGATAATTCTATAGCAGAAGATGATTTTTCTACAGTTCCTCCTTCGGTGAAGAATAATACTTCTAACGTTGATCCATTATTTGCAAATGTATTAACCAACGATTATACATTAACAGCAAGTTCTCCAGCAGTAAACACAGGAGATAATACTTATGTAATTGGTAATGCCGATTTACAAGGAAACCAACGAATTTTTGGTACTACTGTAGATATGGGAGCATATGAGTATAGTTCTACTTTAGGAATTAATGATTTTAGTTTAGGAGAAAATCAAATTAAACTGTATCCAAATCCAGCTAGTTCTAAATTGAATATTCAAATGAAAACTATTCTAAAAAGTGTTGCTATTTTGAATATTCAAGGTCAAATAGTAATAGAAAGTACTTCAACACAAATAGATATTTCAAATCTGTCTAATGGTATGTACATTATTAGTATTGAAGATCAAAATGGATTTGTTTCAACAAAACGATTTATAAAAAACTAATAATTAATTTAAAGAAAGTTGAGCTGTGTTTATAAGCTCAACTTTCTCTTTTTTTATAACATATGAATTATTTTAGAAAGAATAAATTAGAACTATTTCTTGTACTATTCTATATAATTGTAGGTTTTATCATAACGTTATTTTTTTAAAATGAGTTGAAGTCGATATCAAGAATTAAAGGTGTTTTTAGTATTTGAAAATAATGAACAAGAACTTGAAACGCTGCCCTTAAACGGATTTCCTTATTAACAAAAAAAAAGGTTATATTAAAGTGCTAATTCTTAATGCTATATCATGAAAACGATATTCCTTTTTTTACTACTTAGTGCTTTTCCGTTAAATTCAAATGCTCAATGTACAGACTTTGTAAATATTCCAGACGCTGACTTTAAATCATATTTGCTTAGTAGTTGGTTAGGTATAGATACTAATAATGATGATGAAATTAGTTGCACAGAAGCAATGGCTTATGATGGAGAAATAGATATTAATAATTATGTTAATATCTTGGACTTGACAGGATTGGAAGCATTTGTTAATCTTGAAATGTTAGATTGTGGTAATATTGAATTAACTAGTTTAGATGTTTCAAGTAATACAGAATTACGAGAGTTAACCTGCAATAATAATGCATTAACTAGCTTAGATGTTTCAAATAATAGTGCATTACGTAGGTTAATATGTAGTAACAATACACTAACAAGTTTAAATGTATCTAGTAATGTAGCATTGCTAGAGTTATTCTGCAATAATAATACATTAACAAATTTAAATGTCTCTAACAACCTTGAATTACAATTTTTATATTGTGGTAGTAATATGTTAACCAGCTTAGATGTTTTAAGTAATTCAATGTTGCGTGAGCTAAGTTGTTTCAATAATGCTTTACCTAGTTTAGAACTAACAACCAATACTATATTACGGGAATTGTTTTGTAATGACAATGCATTAGCTAATTTGGATGTTTCAAATTGTCCGCAATTAAATAAATTAAGATGTGGTAATAATAATTTGAATAGTCTAAATGTTTTAAGTAATACACTATTAAAAGAATTAAGATGTGAAAGCAATACAATATCAAGTATAGATGTTTCAAACTGTGTTCAGCTAACAGACTTGTATTGTAGTTCCAATAATTTAACAAGTTTAAATGTATCTACTAATACAGGATTAATTACCTTATCCTGTTCAAACAATTCTTTAACGAGTTTAGACATTTCTAATAATACAATGTTATCGGATTTATCTTGTAATTATAATGCTCTTTTTGATTTGAACGTGTCAAATAATACTAATTTACAGTTTCTAAATTGTTCTAATAATACGCTAACAGGTTTAGATTTATCAAATAATACATTTTTGGGCTATCTGGATTGTAGTTATAATGCAATAGATATAATTGGCTTTGCAAACAATCCAAACTTATATGGTTTAAATTGCGATAGTAATAATTTAACAGTTTTAGATGTAGGTAATCCTCTATTAGAGACTTTATCTTGTAATGACAATGCATTAACTAATTTAGACATGTCTAATAATGCTAACTTGTTGTATTTAAGTTGTTCTGGAAATGATTTGACGAATTTAGATGTTTCAAATAATACTCAATTAGAAAGCATCCTTTGTAGTAATAATTTACTAACAAGTTTGAGTCTACCTGGTTTCTCACCATCTTTTTATAGTTTAGATTGTTCATATAATGTTTTAACAAGTATAGATGTGTCTAATTTATTCTTAATTAACTTCAATTGTTCTAATAATGTCCTAACGAATTTAAATGTTGCCAATGACTATAACTTGGATATTTTAGATTTTAATGCTACAAGCAATGTAGATTTAAATTGTATACAAATTGATGATGGGTTTACACCTCCAGTCACTTGGTTAAAAGATGCTAGTGCTACTTACAATGAAGATTGTGATAACTTAAGCACAGATGAGTTTTTTACCGAAACCGTTACTATTTACCCAAATCCTGCACAAAACGAACTTCACATACAATCAAATGTGCCAATACAAAAAGTAGAAGTATTTAACCTTTTAGGTCAACAAGTTATAGAAAGCAATGCAACAACACTTGATGTTTCAAATTTAACTGAAGGGTTATATCTGGTAAAAGTGTTTAGTATCGGAAAAGAGTCTACTTATAAAGTTCTTAAAAAGTAGTTTTTATGTGACCTTTTAAAATATGTGTGTCCTATAATTGCTATTAATCTATTATATAAAAAGTTGTTCTAAATGTATTTAGTTTAGCTTTTTTTATTTAAAAACTACAGGGATAATCTCACCGTTTGCTAGGCAATATTTAGTAACGTCTGCTTCGGAAAGTTTAGCCGTATAATCAACTTCCTCTACCTTAAAGCCAATACTTCGAAGTTTGTCAAAATAATCTCGACCATATACACGAACATGATCGTATTGGCCAAATATTTTTGCGCGTTCTTTTCGGTCTGTAATTGTATTATCTTCAAACGTTTCCGCTCGTGATAAATCTTGTGGAATTTGAAAAACACCATAACCTCCAGGTTTTAATACACGAAACAATTCTTGCATAGCTTTCGTGTCATCAGGTATATGTTCTAACACATGATTGCATAAAATCACATCGTAACTATCATCTTCAAACGGAAGGTCACAAATGTCTGCTTTTACGTCAGCAATTGGAGATTCTAAATCTGTAGTTGTATAATTAATATGCTTAAGTTTTTTAAAGCGATTTAAAAAACACTGTTCTGGAGCAAAGTGAAGTACACTTTTTTCTGCTGAGAAAAAATCTGTTTCCGCTTTCAAGTACAACCATAACAATCTGTGGCGTTCTAGTGATAGTGTAGAAGGCGATAAGACGTTGTTACGTTGATTGCCATAGCCATAAGGTAAAAAGTTTCTAAAACCCTTCCCATCTATTGGATCTGTAAAGGTGTTTCCTCTTAAAAAAAAAGCAAGAACAGGTCGAGCAACATAGCTTAACCTAATTAGTAAAGGTCTAGGAATTGTATTTAGAATTATTTTGAAGAGTTTTTTCAAATTAAACTACCAGTTTAAAAAGTCTTTAGATTTATCTGAACTTAGGATTTTCCATATTAAAAGAACTATAAAAATCACTTTTATCAATGATCCTAAAGTAAAAATTTCATCTGCAAATTGCCAATGTTGTATTTTAAATAAGGTACCAACAATGGTGCACAAAAATCCAATTAAAATAACAACTAATAAATACTTTATTTTCATGATCTTTTAGAGTACAAGGTCTTCTTTTCTGAATTCATCTTCTTCAGTAGAGGTAATTCCTAAAGCTTCATGAACATATGCAAAGGTTGATAAAATTTCAGGTTTGCCATCTACTATAGCAATATCGTGTTCAAAATGAACACTTGGTTTTCCGTCCTGAGTAACAATTGTCCAACCATCGTCAAGTTGTTTAACCTTATGAGTTCCACCATTAATCATAGGCTCTATTGCTACAACCATACCTTCAATGAATTTTTTTCCACGACCTCTTCGACCATAGTTTGGCATTTCAGGATCTTCATGCATTTTTCTACCTAAGCCATGACCAACTAATTCTCGTACAACACCATATCCATGAGCTTCACAATAGTTTTGAATAGCATAACCAACATCACCAACACGATTACCAACTTTTAATTCACGAATACCAACATACAACGATTCTTTAGTAATTTGAATCAGTTTCTTTGTTTCTGGTGCTACCTCTCCAATTTCGAAAGTATACGCATGATCACCATAAAAACCATTCATTATTGAACCACAATCTACAGAAACAATATCTCCACCTTTTAAAGGAATATCTGTAGGTAAACCATGAACAACAGCCTCGTTAACGCTACAAAGTAAAGTTGACGGACAATCGTACAGTCCTAAAAAACCAGGTATAGCACCTTGTTCTCTAATAAAATCTTCAGCGAGTTTGTCTAATTGATTTGTGGTAACACCAGCTTTTATTTCTTTAGCCAGCATTCCTAAGGTTTTAGAAACAACTAATGCACTTTGACGCATTAATTCGATTTCTTCTTTTGTTTTTACTATAATCATCATTAAAAAATATGCGCAAAGATACTTAAATTTAAAATTTAAAAGTTTTAACTTAAACATGATATTTGACAGTTTTTAAATATCAATTCTATACTAACTTTGTATCATTATTAAATCGACATCAAATGTATAAAGCAGTCAGTGCTGAAGAAGCTCTAAAAGTTGTAAAATCAAACGATAAAATTTATATTCAAGCAGCAGCAGCTGTACCATCGGTTCTTGTTAACGCACTTGCAGCTAGACATGCCGAATTGCGCAATGTTACTATTTGCCAGTTACATACTGAAGGTGATGCACCTTATGCTAATCCAGAATATGCTGAAAGCTTTCATGTGAATTCTTTTTTTATAGGACGAAATGTAAGACATACTTTAAAAGCGGGAAATGGTTCGTATACGCCTGTTTTTTTGAGCGAAGTTCCTTTGCTATTTAAACGTAACATAGTTGATTTAAAAGTGGTTCTAATCCATGTGTCTGTTCCAGATCAACACGGTTACTGTTCTTTAGGTGTATCGGTTGAAGCGACCTTGGCTGCGATTGACAATGCAGATCATGTGATTGCTCAGATTAATAAACAAATGCCAAGAACTTTTGGTGATGGCGTTATTCATATTTCAGAAATTGATGCCTTTGTGGAGTGCGATGAACCGTTGCCTGCACATCCAGTTACTGAGCCAACACCAATTGAAACCAAAATTGGAGATTATGTAGCTAATTTAATTGAAGATAGAAGCACCTTACAGATGGGAATTGGTAATATTCCAAATGCTGTGTTATCACAATTGCATAATCATAAAGATTTAGGCTTACACACTGAAATGTTTTCAGATGGCGTTATAGATTTAATTCTAAAGGATGTGATTAATGGTAATTACAAAGGCGTAAATCCTGGTCGAGCTATGGCTACTTTTTTAATGGGTTCTCAGCGCTTATACGATTATGTTGATAATAACCCATTTGTTGAAATGCGATCTTCAGATTATGTAAATGATGTATCGGTAATTAAACAAAACCCAAGAATGGTGGCTATTAACTCTGCTATTGAGGTCGATCTCACAGGTCAGGTTTGTGCTGATTCTATCGGTTCAAAAATGTACTCAGGTGTTGGTGGACAAATGGATTTTATTAGAGGAGCATCATTAAGCGAAGGTGGTAAAGCCATTATCGCATTACCTTCAGTGACTAAAAAAGGAATTAGCCGAATAGTACCGGCTTTAAAAATGGGAGCAGGAGTAGTGACGACTAGAGCACATATACATTATGTAGTTACCGAATATGGTGTTGCTAACTTATATGGCAAAACGATTAAAGAGCGTGTTAATGCCTTAGTGAATATTGCTCACCCAGATCACAGAGAAGACATAGATAAAGCTTATTTTGAAATGATGTAATTGACTATTTCTTGAAGAGTCCTAAAAAACCTTTATTTGGTTTGGTAGTTTTAATGTCGAGTGTTTCATTAGCGATTAAATGATATACTTCGCCCCAACCTAAAACACCACCAATATTTCTATCGTCTATGTAGATATCTGCATAAATTTTTCGACTGACTTTGTTGTCGTATTGCTCTTCAGGGAAACTTTGATTTACGGCATAAAATGTTATACCATTCTCTTTACAAAATTCTACAGCGTCATCAACTTTAGAGCCGCTTCTATAAGTCCATAAGATAAGACGATGGCCATCTTGCTGTAAACGCTTCATAGTCTCAAATGCAAAAATGCGTGCTTTTCCAACTTTTGGATAGGCATCCTCAACAATAGTTCCGTCAAAATCTATGGCAATGACAAGTTTATCTAAAAAGTTCATAGGTTAATCCTTATAAGTGGCAAAAATACAATAATTATCTTTTTAGATTTAAAGGTTTACCAATGATTTTTGCGTCATTGCTTCAGGTTGATCAATATCCATAAGTTTAAGAATTGTAGGTGCTATATCACCTAATATCCCATCTTTAATAACAGTCTTGTCATTATTAATTAAAATAATTGGAACCGGATTAGTAGTATGCGCAGTATGTGGCGAACCGTCAGGATTAATCATAGTTTCGCAATTTCCATGATCGGCAATTAGAATAGTTGTATAGTCCATTTCTAAAGCAGATTCAATAACATCTTTAACACAAATATCAACGGCTTCACATGCTTTAATCGCAGCTTCCATAACTCCTGTGTGACCTACCATGTCTCCATTGGCGAAATTTAAACACACAAAATCAACATCTCCTTTTTTAAGCTCTGGAATTAATGCATCACGAAGTTCAAAAGCGCTCATTTCAGGCTTTAAGTCGTAAGTGGCTACTTTTGGAGAGTTTCTTAAAATACGTGTTTCGCCTTCAAAAGGTTTTTCTTGTCCACCCGAAAAGAAAAAAGTAACATGAGGATATTTTTCAGTCTCAGCAATTCGAATTTGTTGTTTGTGATGTTTTTCTAATATTTCTCCTAACGTTTCTGTGAGGTTATCTTTATTGTAAACAACTTTGATGCCTTTATATGAATCATCATAATTAGTTAAGGTCACATAATACAAATCCAGTTTGTGCATATTTTGCTCATGGAAATCATCCTGAGAAAGTGCTTCGGTAAGTTCTCTTCCTCTATCTGTTCTGAAATTAAAAAAGATTACAACATCTCCAGATTGTATTTTGGTTAGTGGATTGTCATGGTCGTCAACCATTACAATTGGCTTAATAAATTCATCAGTTACATCATTATCATAACTGTTTTGAATAGAATCCGTTGCATTCTTAGAGTATTCACCAATGCCCTTAGCGACCGCATCGTATGCTAATTTTACACGTTCCCAACGTTTGTCTCTATCCATCGCAAAGTAACGGCCAGTAACAGAAGCTAGTTTCGTTTTGGTACCTTTAATGTGAGATTCTAATGAAGTAATAAACCCAAACCCTGATTTTGGATCAACATCTCGACCATCTGTAAATGCATGTATGTAGGATTCTTCTACGCCAGCATTATTTGCTGCGTCAACCAATCCAAATAGATGATTAATATGTGAATGAACACCTCCATCACTAACTAATCCTATAAAATGAACAGGTTTGCTATTAGATTTAGCATAGTCAAATGCATCAATTAATACGTGTTCGTCTTTTAATGTATTATTCTCAACAGCTAAGTTAATCTTAACGAGATCTTGATAAACAATTCTTCCAGCTCCAAGATTCATATGGCCAACTTCACTATTTCCCATTTGTCCCTCTGGTAAGCCAACATGAAGTCCATCAGTTCTTAAAGATGCGTGAGAATAGGTATGGTAAAGTGAATCTATAAAAGGTGTATTGGCATTGTCTATTGCAGAAACTTTTGGGTCAGGAGATTTTCCCCAACCATCAAGAATCATCAAAATAACTTTTTTGTTCATTGTGTTGTATTTGGTTTCAAAGATAAAAGTTTATAAATCGAAATGATAATTATTAGATCATAAAATAAAGTATTTAAAAAATACATGAAGCAATGATTTAAAGGTAGTTATAGCTGTTTTTAGATTTAAGATGCTCTTAACATATTTGTTTAAAATAGTTAAAGAAATGTTATTTATGTTTTTTATGTGTAACACTTTAAGAAATATAGCGTCTATTTAGTATAATCAAAAACAATCAATTAATTAAAATCTTTCATCATGAAAAAATCAGTAATTATCGTTGCAATCGCAATGGCGTTTTCAGTAACAGCATTAAATGCAAAAAATGTAATTAGTAATACTTCAACTTATGAAGTAGTTGTAAAAAAATCAACCGTAAGTCCATTCTGTATCTCTATTGTAAAAGGAGACATCGAAACAGTTCAAAAATTAATAGACTTAGGAATTAATGTAAACAAATCTTCTAAAGGTATGACACCTGCAATGTATGCAGCAAAGTATAACCGTTTAGATATTTTAAAACTTTTAGTTGAAAATGGAGCAAAATTGAAAGCTAAAAGTGACAAAGGTTTGACTGCAAAAAAATATGCAGAAGCATCAAATGCTAAAGATGCCTTATCATATTTAAGAAGTTTAGAATCTTAAAATACAAGTCATTATAAATGACAATTATTTGAGTTAGTTAGTAGAAAAGACGCTTTTTTTAAAGCGTCTTTTTGTATTTAGCAATAGACTCTTTTATTTTTTCTATTCTATTTTCTGGATCTGGATGTGTACTTTGAAACTCTGGAACTCGATTAGGACCTGCAGCAGCTTTTAAAATTTCCATAACATCAATCATTTCTTCTGCATGGTATCCTGCATTCAACATAAACTTTACACCTAAATCATCACTCTCTAATTCATCATCTCTACCATTTGTCAACAATGTATTTTGACCAATACCACTAACTAAACTACCAATATCTCCTCCAACAGAACCTGCTGTTGCTAAACCTTGCCAATATTCACTTTCGGCAATACGTTCTGCACTATGACGACCTAATACATGACCAATTTCATGACCTAAAACACCTGCAAGTTGATCTTCATTTTCTAATTTTGAAAACAAGGCATAAGTAATAAATATCTGACCTCCTGGTAATGCAAATGCATTAATGGAGTTTGGATCTGCTAACAAATGAAACTCATATTCATATGGAGTCTCGCTAGCGATACTATTATTAATTAATTTGTTACCAATATCATCAACTAGAGCCTGATACTGAGCGTTTGGATGTAAGCCACCATGCTGTTGTGTCATACCTGGAACACTGGCAAGACCTATTTGTATTTCTTTATCTGGTGTCATCGATATGGTTTGCATGCGACCAGTATATGGATTTTCTTCACGTTGACTACATCTTTTTATAACAAAAAACAATGCTATTGCTACACCAATTAGCAGTCTGATTTTAAAATTCTTTCCTCTCATGATTTCGGTTATTTGTGCTTTAAATTTACAAAAGTTCCGGATTTATATCCAAAATATTTTCGTTTAAGTACTTAGAAATGAAATCATCATAAAAATATGCATTCCCTAATAAATTTTCATTCGCTATAATATTTTTAATATTCAAGTTCTTGTATTCTAATAAATACTGACTTGAAAGTGGTTTATAACTATAGTGCCATGGCTCATATTTAAAACCCTGACGATTTTGTGCATTTGTATAAACTAAGTAAAACCCAAAAGCATTTGCATTTTCATCCATCCAAAGTTTCAGTTTTCTATAACAACCATTGTCTTCAAAATGACTAGGGCGCAATACAGTTGACGGTTGTGCTACATTGACATCAATAATATCGATATCTGTTGCCCAATGATGTCTAGATGTTCCTGGTATGGTTGAGTATTCTATAATCTTATTGATGCTTTCTTGTGGAGTTAATCCATTATTAATATTTCTATTGTATTTACGTTCCCAAATCTTGTTTTGGTGGTTGTATCCTCTATAACTAGACACAACTTGAATACGAATGTCACTTTTAAGCGCTTCTTTTTTTAGGCTTACTAAAGCATCATGTGCTTCTTTTCGTAATTGATAACCATCACCATAAAGGTTAGGGTTCCCCTTTCCTATCAATTCTTCATAACTAATTTTAGTTGTATTAGTTTGAAATGCTAATTGTGGAATTACCGATATTGCTAAGCCTGAAGCTAAAGTTGATTTTATAAATTGTCTACGTTTCAATGCGTTTTAGATTAATACACAAGTGAATTTACTAATTCATTTTCAGTTAAAAATAATTATCTTCACTTTAAAATTAATATTTATGTCATTTCAGTTTCAGATTTTAAACCCTTCACAAATAAATGACATCATACCTTTGGTACAACAATTAACGAGCCATAAATCTTCTGATGCACTTTTAAAAGAGCGTTTTGCAGACATGGTAACAGAAAACTATGAATGTGCCGTAATTTATGATAAAGATCAATTAATTGGTGTATCTGGGCTTTGGTATTGTACGCGTCATTATGCTGGAAAAAGTGTAGAACTAGATCACGTCTTCATTGCAGAAAATTACAGAAATAAAGGTTTGGGAAAACAATTTTTAGAATGGATTTACAGTCATGTAAAAACAAAAGGTGTTGAAACTTTAGAACTAAATACTTACGTTCAAAACTATCCGTCTCATAAGTTTTATTACAATGAAGGTTTTGAAATTTTAGGCTATCATTTTTTGAAAACGCTTTAACTATTTCAAGTGGCTTAAATCAGTTTCAGTATCAACTTCATAAGGCGCTTTGTTATGTTCAAATATTCTTGCACTTAAAGGTCCTTTCAGAATAATAGCATCTCCTTTTACTGCCAACCAACTTCCTTCGCGAATTCCTACTACAGGTTGTGTATTAAAGGCATGAAACTCTTTTATACGAGTTTCTCTTGTTTCTCCTTTATGCGTACTTGTTGGATCTGGATCTAAATAATGAGGATTTATGTTAAACGGAACAAATCCAAAAGTTTTAAAACTTGGTGGATAGATAATTGGCATATCGTTAGTCGTGTTGGCTGTAAGTCCGCAAATATTACTTCCTGCACTAGTTCCTAAATATGGAGTGCCAGAATTAACGGCAGCTTTAATAGGAGCTAATAAATCATTTTTATAAAGTTGATTTACGAGTACAAAGGTGTTGCCTCCACCAGTAAAAATAGCTTTGGCATTTGCAATTGCTGCTTTTGGGTCTTCAAATTCATGAATACCACGAGCTACTTTCCCTATTTGACTAAATGCTTTATTAACGTTTGACGTATATTCATCATGAGAAATCCCTCCTGGTCTTGCATACGGAATGAAAAGTATTTCCGAAGTATCTTTAAAAAAAACAGAAAGTTCATCTAATAAATATTCTAATGGTCCACTACCATGAATTGTTGACGTACTAGCTATGATGATGTTTTTCATTGTTAAATATTTAAAACCATTTAAGGTTCATTATGGACTTCATTTTAATTATTGTAAATTTAAGTAAACCTTTAATTTAACAAAAGTTTACAAGGCTTTATGTTGAAATTAAATCAATTGAAATTATTTTTATATCAAATAACTAACCTATGAAAAAGCTATTGTCAATATTACTGTTTTGCATAAGTTTTTATGCTGTTTCCCAAGACATTAAAAGAGTTGTTGTTGAAGGTAAAATCATTGTTGAAGGCAATGATATTGAAGGGATAACAGTTTATAATACATCTTCTAATAAAGGTGCTGTAACTGATGAAAACGGTGAGTTTATTATTGCTGTTGCTTTAAATGATTTTATTGAAGTTAGAGCTTTACAATATCAAAATTTTGATTTCAAAGTCAGCAAAGCTATTCTAGAATCAAAACGCATTCGTGTTATTTTGATCGTTGAGATTAATAAATTAGATGAGGTATTAGTTATGACTAAAGGGCTTTCGGGAGATTTAGATATGGATATTACTAGTGTAAAAACATATAATCCAAAATTAGATGCGCTTTATTTCGGAATTAAAAGAAGTGATGATTATGAGTTCTCCGATGATAACAGATCTGAAATAAATAACATAGCAATGCATTCACAATCGCAAACTATGGTTAATGGTTTAAATATCCGAAATGTGGTTGATCAATTACTGCTTCCTTTATTTAGATCTAAAGTGAAAGATAAAAAAGCAGCTGGAATTTCTGAAGTACCAGTGAGTTCTATTAAATACTATTTTGGGTCTTCGTTTTTAGTCGATAATTTTGATATTCCAGAGCATCGTGTAGAAGAATTTATTGGATATGTAGAAGATGATAAAGACTTTGATTTTAGTTTGCTCAACTACGGAAAAGAATTAGAATTTCTTGAAGTTTTGAATCAGAAAAGCAAAACATTCTTAAATAAAAAGAATGATAAAGATTAAAGAAGTTACTTTTTTAATCTTAAGCTTTGTTCAGTTTGGTTATGTGTTTTCTCAATCAACTGAAATACGTGGGAAAGTTTCTGCTAGTTCAGATATTGATCGTATTCATGTCATAAACAAAACTGCAAATAAATTTACCATCACAAATGATGATGGAGAATTTAAAATTTCAGCATCTATAAACGATACCATTTTAATTTCTGCCATTCAATATAAACCGTTAGAGGTTGTAGTAACACCACAAATAATTCAATCTAAATTTATAACGGTTGATCTTGTCGATGAGATTACAGAGTTAGATGAAGTCGTAGTTGGTAAAATACTTACTGGAGATTTGTTGTCTGACATTGAAAACAGTGAAGTTAAGCGTGAAATAAATTTTTATGATTTAGGAATTCCTGGTTATACTGGTAAACAAAAAACACAGTCCGAACGGCGGTTACATGAAGCAACTTCGGGTGGAGGTTTGGTGCCTTTAACTCCGATTCTTAACTGGCTTTCTGGTCGGACCAAACAATTAAAAGGACAAATAGCAAGAGAAAATATTGATATTGCAATGCGTGAGGTCATGTCTGATTTGTCAGAAATGCTGTTTGATATTGATAATCTAGAGGAGTCAAAAAGAGTAGAGTTTTTTTATTTTGTGACTGATGATCCAAAATTTTTACCATTGAGTAAATTAAATAATGACTTTCAAATGCTAGAGTTTTTGCAGCAAAAATTAGAAAAATTTAAATCTCAAATTGAAAACGACTAAGTGTATATTATTTTCATTTGTAGCTTGCCTTATTACTTTTGTGGGTATATCACAAACAATTAATTTAAAAGGCCAAGTTGTAGCAAGTTCAGAACTTGAAGGGATTCATATTTTAAATATTTCTGCTGAAGAATATACTATAACAGATAGTAAAGGTGCGTTTGAAATTCTTACCCAAGTTAATGATACCATTCTAGTGTCTAGCGTTCAGTATATTACAAGAAAAATAGTAGTTACAAAAGAAATCATTAGTGCTAAATTTATTATAATAAACCTCGAAGATCGAGTCAACGAACTAGATGAAGTAATTGTTGGTAAGGTGCTTACAGGAGATTTATCGTCTGATATAAATAACAGTGATGCAAAGGCTGATATTAACTTTTATGATGTGGGAATTCCAGGTTATACAGGAAAACCTAAAACTCAAAAAGAACGTCGAGTACTTGAAGCTGATGGAGGTAAATTTGTGTATTACTATGGCTTGATCGCAACTGTTAATATTCATAAGATTTTGAATAGAATTTCAGGGCGAACCAAGAAATTAAAGCATCTGGTAAGATTGGAAAAACAAGATGCTTGTATGGATAAGGCCATTGCCGAATTATCTGATGAGCTTTTTGGACATATAGAATTGGAAGAAACCTTAAAGATGGAATTTTTCTATTATGCGTCAGAAGATCCAAAATTTTTAGAGGCCTGTAAACTAGAAAGCGATATTAAGCTTTTTGAGTTTTTAATTGATAAACTCCTTGCATTTAATATCCAAGTTGAGGGTAGTGAAGATTAGAATAGAATAAAATTGAGAAATAATTTAGACGTCAATTTCCGTCCAATCCAAACATCTTAGTATATTTGCATTGTGAATCTATTAGCAACATTTTTATTTATTGGTACCACAGAGGTCATGTTCATACTATTTATAGCTGTGATGGTCTTTGGTGCAGATAAAATTCCTGAAGTTGCAAAGGGTTTAGGTAAAGGGATGCGAAGTCTAAGAGACGCGTCTAATGAAGTAAAGTCCGAAATTAAAAAATCTTCAGAAAACCATAAAGTAGATACCAAAATCACAGAAGACATTACAGAAGAAATCAATAAAGTAAAAGATGAAATTGAAGACTTCTCAGGATCTATAAAAAGAGAGCAATAGTTTTTATTATTTTTTCCGACTCACAGTCAATCCATCACGAATAGGTAGCATCACGGTTTCAATACGATTATCTTTTTTTAAAAGTGTATTAAACTCCAACACAGCTTTTGTAGAAATATCTTTGTCCTCAAGGGGTTCAACCACTTTTCCATGCCATAGCACATTATCAGAAAGAATGATTCCTCCAGGATTCATCTTGTCTACAATCAAATGAAAATAATTTGAGTAATTAGGTTTGTCAGCATCAATAAACGCCAAATCATAAGTATTGTTCAATTTGGGTATAATATCTATTGCGCTTCCTAAATGTTGATGTATTTGCTTTCCAAATTCGGACTTGTCAAAATATTTTCGCTGAAAATCCATTAACTCTTCATTAACATCGATAGTGTCAATTTCACCATCAGCTTGTAATCCTTCAGCCAAACATAAGGTGGCATAACCAGTAAAAGTACCTAGTTCTAAAATGGTTTTTGGAGATTTCAATTTCGAAATCATACTCAGCACTCTACCTTGATAAGGACCGCTTAGCATAATGGGTTGCAAAATTTTCTGGTACGTTTCTCTAGTGAGCTGTTGTAATAATTCAGGTTCTCCTTGAGAATGCGCAACAACATACTCATCTAGTTTTTCAGGTAAAAAATACATTTCATCTATTATTGAATTACAAAGTAAACGATTTTAGGTTAGAAAATCTTAGCAGTATGCATTCAAAAACTGATTCTCATTTAATTTCCTATCTTGTCTATACATAAAATCCTCAGCATGCCATATTGGTTGTCTATTCTTATCCCAGTATTAATAATTTACATTGCTATTAGTATTGCACTATACTATCTTCAAGACTACATGCTGTTTAAGCCAGAAAAACTTCCTAAAGATTTTCAATTTGATTATGAAAACCAAGAAACAAAGGAGTATAATTTGGAAACTAGAGATGGAGCTGTAATCAATGGCTTACGATTTTTCCCTAAAGGAGAAAGTAAAGGTGTTGTATTATATCTTAAAGGTAATTCTAAGAGTATAAAAGGTTGGGGAAAATTTGCAGTAGATTTTACGAGACATGGCTACAATGTATTGATGGTTGATTATAGAGGGTTTGGAAAAAGTACAGGTAGACGTTCGCAAAAAGCAATTAAGCGTGATTTGCAGTTGGTTTATAATAAACTGAAAGAAATGACTACAGAAGATAGGATTATTCTCTACGGAAGGTCCCTTGGCTCTGGATTTGCAGCTAAGCTAGCTTCAATGAATCATCCTAAAATGTTGGTTCTCGATGCTCCTTATTATAGCTTAACTAAAGTAACAGCTCGTTATGCGCCTTTTATGCCTTTATCGTTACTCATGAAATATCCTCTGCCAACATACAAATGGTTAAAATATGTTCAATGCCCAATTCATATCATTCATGGAACGCATGATAAACTTATTCCATACAAAACCAGTGTTAAGTTATCTCAAGTGAATCCTAAGCTAACAAAATTGCACACGGTTATTGGAGGTGGACATAAAAACTTAAATAATTTCGAGTCTTACCATAGCATGTTGGATGATATTGTAAATAAAACGACTAAAACCATAGATTTAAAAACCACAAGCATTAATGTTATTCACTCATCAAAACCGACTAAGAAGAAGGCTTAAGAGAGTTCTTAAATTTCTTTTAGTACTCTATATTATGATTGGAGCTTCACTTTATTTTTTACAAGAAAAGATTTTATTTCTGCCCAGTAATTTGGCTCAAGATTTTCAATATGAATTTAGATATCCTTTTGAAGAGCTATTTTTTCAAACTTCAGAAGATGTCTCTATAAATGCGATACATTTTAAAACTGAAAACCCTAAAGGCGTCATTTTATATTTTCATGGAAATGCTGGTGATTTAAGCCGTTGGGGAATTATAGGAGAGCATTTTGTGTCGCAAAATTATGATGTACTCATTATGGATTACAGAACTTATGGAAAGAGTAAAGGTAAGTTGAGTGAGCAAGGGTTTTATGACGATGCTCAATTTTGTTATGATTATTTGTTGAAGCAGTACTCTGAAGAAGATATCGTGTTGTATGGTCGTTCTCTAGGGACAGGAATTGCAACGTATTTAGCATCAAAACACCAACCTAATCAACTCATTTTAGAAACACCTTATTACAGTATTTTAGATGTAGCAAAGCATCGTTTTCCTTTATTTCCTGTAACTGCACTCCTGAAGTATGAGTTTCCAACGAATGAATTTATTACAAGCGTAAAATGTCCAATTACGATGTTTCACGGAACAGATGATAAAGTAATTCCGTATAGTTCTGCGGAAAAATTAAAATCTGTTGCTCCAAGTGATAACACCTCATTTATTACCATTGATGGAGGAGGTCATAATAACCTAATAAGTTTTGATTTATACAAAGAAGGTATTCTTTCAATTTTAAAATAAAAAAGCCTCAGAAATCTCTGAAGCTTTTTTTATTCAATTTATATACTTGTAATTTTATCCATTCGGATTTAAAATAGCATCAATACGTTCTAAAGCATCAGCAATATGAATTCTACTCATAGAATCCGCTCCACGAGCAGAACGTAATTGACTACGAAGCGTTTTTAATTCAGCTCTTACAACTGCTCTAATATCAGATTGACTAGTATTTACAGCTGTCGATTTTTGATAACCTCCAAAAGCAGGAGCTTTTCTTTGATTTTCAGCAGTCATTAAATATCCTAATCTATCAATATGTGCACGTTGTAAATTACGTCTGTAAGTGTCAATTCTTCTTCCATTACGCAATTCACTCCAAATACCTTGACGCATATCTTTCATCATGTCAGTAAGTGCATAAGCATCATTTCCATTAAAGGTTTCAGCTTCAGTTAAACGTTGCATTTTACCTAAGCTCATGATGTTATTCAAAGTTCTTACTTGTAAACCTCTAACACGATCAACTGAACCTGAATATTCGATACGATCTAATATAGTTTTATTAATTAACCATTCTGGTGTATCAAATAAATTCTCTTGTATAAAGGTCATTGCTCGTTTCTGATGATCTTTAGCTACAGGAGTATAAACAGCACCTGGTTGATCTGCAGCTTTGTAATGTTCGTAAACACCACCAATATTATTAGAAACGTGTCCCATATAACGTCTAAACTGAGATAATACATGTCCATACATTTCTTGTAAGTCATCATAATCTTCACCAGCTTCTGTGGTCCAATCTATTAAATTAGGAACGATACGCTTTAAGTTCTTGATTCCGTAATCACTAGCTAACATAGCATCATCTCCTAAATCTTCAGTTTGAGAACTAGGATCATGTACATCACCAACTTGTTGATGTCCAAAACGATACATTGGATCTCCAGCATGATCCATAATCCATTGATTTAGAACAGGCTTTTCTTCATCAGCAGTTTTACCCATAATAGGTTTGTAACCCCAAGAAATAGCATACTTATCATAAACACCAATATCTGGCATTAAAGCAACACCTTCATCTCCAGGTTGTGCAACGTAATTAAAACGTGCATAATCCATAATAGATGGAGCAGTACCAAATTCTTGAGTAAAGGCTGCATCACGCAGTTTTTCAACGGGATAAGCAACACTACTTCCCATGTTGTGAGGTAAGCCAAGTGTATGTCCAACTTCATGAGCAGATACAAAACGAATTAATCGTCCCATAACTTCATCTTTAAATTGTGGACTTTGAGCGTCAGGATTGATTGCAGCCGTTTGAACAAAGAACCAGCCACGTAATAACGTCATTACGTTATGATACCAATTAATATCACTTTCAAGAATCTCACCAGTTCTAGGATCACTAACGTGTGGTCCATTTGCATTAGGAATTGGAGAAGCCAAATAACGTACTACAGAATAACGTACATCTTCAGGACTCCATTCAGGATCTTCTTCTACCGTTGGTGGGTCTTTAGCAATAATTGCATTTTTAAATCCAGCTGCTTCAAAAGCAACTTGCCAATTTTCTATACCTTGTTTGAGATACTTACGCCATTTTTTAGGAGTAGCTCTATCAATGTAATACACGATTTGTTTTTTAGGAACAACGAGTTCTCCACGGTTAAATTTTTCTAGGTCTTCATCACGTACTTCAAGTCTCCAACGGTCTAAAAATTCTAAAGATTTACTTTTCTGATCTTCTAAACCATAATCTGTTTGACTTCTTGCAAACCATCCAACGCGTTCATCAAAATAACGACGTTTCATAAGGGTGTCTGGTAGAAGAATCATAGAATTGTTGATTTCTATCGAAATACTTCCAGTACTTGAATTAGATGGAGGAGAACCAGCAGCGTATGTTTTTACGTGTCTCGCTTCAATATTTCTTGGATAACTCTTAACACTTTCTATAAATGATTTGTCACTTTCTAAACGTGAGATTTTATAAGGTTTTCTTGCGAAATTTGGTAAACCAAGAGATTTTACATCTTTTTCAAATAGTGGTGTCACATCTACGATAGTACTTGTTGAGTCTTTCCCAAAAGCTTTTATTGGAAACGTAAATAATACCGGTTCAAAGTTTGAGTTTTTAACAGCTTCATTTACAGGAAGTGAATCTGCAGCAAATACGTTGTATGATACAACGCGTACTATTACTTTTTTTCCTTTTTTCTCCCAACGTAAAACTTGTTCGTTTATTTTTCCACCACCAAAACCTAAGCCACTTGCGGTTTTTGAGATCCGAGATACCATTAGCATTTCACGATCGAATAAGGAATCTGGAATTTCATAAAAGTATTTCTCGTCTAAAGTGTGAACAGTAAATAAACCTTCATCACTTTTTGCGTCTTTTGTAATTACCTTGCTATAAGGTTGAATGTCATTTTTGCCAGGTTTTTTAGTGGGTTTTTTAGCTGCTTCAGTAGCACCTTTTTTTGATTTGCTGGCTTCTTTTGTTGAAGAACAGGATACAACAAAAAAAACCGAAACTACGAAGAGTAGTTTAATGGAGAGATTTTTCAAAATGGTTGAGTTTTAAATTAGTACGTGAAAATAAGAAATCCTAATTTATTTATCTTGTCAAACTAGGCTTTTAATACTTTTTTAACGAAAAAAAAGCCGCTAAAAAGAGGCTTTCTTTATTTTGTATTTTTGATTGTCTATTCTAATGAGTTTATATAATCTACAAGTAGAGATACACCTTCATCATGAAGTATAGTGGTTCCAATATATGGCATTCCGTATTCTGGAATGGTATTTTGAATTCTAGCCAAGATGCTGCTACTGCTTGCAGAAATATTAGATTCACCAAAATCTGTTTCATAAGACAGTCTTAAACCAGACTGTTGATCACAAAATCCGCCTTCAATATGGCAATGGGCACAATTAATATCCATGTAAGCTCTTGCACGTCTTTCTAACCCTAAACTAGTGTCTTCCCAATTTGGTAAAACACTTACTGTTGCGGGATCTGTTAATCCTTCAAGCATTTCATTATCAATTAAGGTTTGTAATTGGTTAGAGCCATTAATATTAAAGTTTAATGTTCTTAATCTTGGACCAATAGGTGTGGTTTCAGAAGTGTTACTATGACAAGTAAAACAATCGGTACTTGAAGGAATTTCGTAACCGATACTTTGAGATTCACCTTCAGCATTTATCCAAGTTACAGGGACTACTGCTCCATCAATGTCTAATGCTGCATCAGTTTGAGATTCATTCCACTTGTAGTTTCCAAGTTCCCAAGCGCCATTTATTTTAATCAGGAGTCTAGTTTCAATAATATTTCTTCCTTGTGATAAGTCGGTTTCATTATTGTTATAATAAAATGTTTTTGCAATAACTGTATTGTCAGGAAATAATGGGAATCCATCTCCATTATAAGTCATTTTCTCTCCATCAGGTAAAGCAATTAAACGTTGTTTATGTGCGTAATCTGTAAATAGTTTTGTGTTTAAATCGTATTCAAACGCAAAAACTGTTGGATTCAAATCTCCCAAGTTTCCCGTGAATAAATTCAATTCGGATAGGGTTGGTCTAAATTCTGGAATAACTGGTAATATGGCAGTAGTAAAACTAAATACATCAGAATACATACTTAAATTATCTGTGCTACATACCACTTGTATATAAACATCATAAGTCGTTTCTGGTGTTAAGTTTTGTAAATCTGCGGTTGTATCACTCTCAATAAGTATTGTTCCTGAGCCTATCGAAAAACCTGAAACACCATATTCAACAAAGTAAGACGATGCGTTGTTTGCATCGTTCCAATTAATAGTTGCACTTGTTGTTGTAATATCCTCTGCTAGAAGGCTTGTTGCTTTATTGCAAGAATCTATTGTGTCGTCGTCATTATTACAGGCTAAAAGTGTGCATGCAAATATGAATAGGAAACTTAGCTTTTTCATAATTTGGGTCTAATTTTTTTCTCATTAATAGCGTTCTGCTAAGATAATGAAAAAGTAGATTTTTAGAAGATAAATTCGATGTGAAGTTGTTTTTAATCTTTGAAATTAAGCAATTTAGATTGATTAAAAATTATTTCATGGTTTAATCAGGATACTGAAATGATATAATTGAAAATTACTTTACGGTAAATGCTTTTAATACCATTCCGGTTTTTAGGTCACTTTTATGAATTTTCCAGGTTGCTCTATTTGATGAAAATCGACTTGTTGTAGCCATTTCAATTTCTTTCGGAAGTGTAATCGTAAGGCTGTATATCACTTCGTCATCGTCATCGTTATCAATTTCTAAAGAAGGAATTTTCATTTCAAACCAATACACGCCATCTTTTTCATAAAAGTCAATATTCTGATTGGATTTCAAATCGACTAAGTCATTATTAGAAAACTCATAAGCTGTTTTGTTGTTGAAATAGCCACCATCGTCAATTGCTTTTTTCTCAATAGTGTAGTTGTCTTTTAACTCTGGGAAGCTGTTGACCATTCCCCAAACTGCAATTTGAGCTTCTTCACCAGCATAAGTGTCTTCAACAATTACTGAGTATTTAAGATTGGCTTTCCCGTTCTTATTTATGTTTAAAACTAGCTCTTGTTCAAGGCAGCTTGTAAACATGAAAAGGCAGGCACAAACTATGGCTATTTTTTTAATTGTCATATACATTTTCTTTATAGATTTCTAATGAATAATAGAGGCTTGAGTTGAATCTTTTGGTTTCAAAACTCATGTGTTCATCTTCATTTAGTTTTGTTTTTATGTCTAAGAAAAATTGTGAATCTGTTGGAAGGTTACTGAAGTAATATTTAAGTAATGGATGAACGATAGTCTTTCTAATGTTTGATTCTCCATAATGATCTTCATAATACACAATCATTTCTAAAGGTGCTGGTTCAATGGTAGAATAATCCAACTTTACATAGGATTCGGTTTTAATTGCAGTTACTTTAATTGCCTTATTAAAGGCTAAAGAATCATTAACAATATTAAATGTTGTTTTTTTATTTGAATCGTCAAAAAATTGAACATCTCCAATAGGTTTTCCGTTTTTAAAAGTGGCTTTTAGTTTTGGCTTTCCGTTTTTGTAATACTGTGTATAATTACCTTGAGTAGAAGCTCCACATTTGTATGTAAAATCAAATGCCTCTTGATTTGTTAATTCATTTGGAAGATACGAACTAGGTATTCCTGGTTTACCATTTGCGTCATTGTAATCACTATCTTCAGCAGATTCAACTGATTCAATTACAGTTTCTTCAATTTCTTCAATTTCTATAATAACCTGTTCTCTTATTTTTTTATAGCAATCTTTAGCTTCAAAAGTTATATCATGTTTGAGTTGGCCATTTGAATGGTAAAACTTCCAATTTCCATTTTCAACGTTATTTTCGTCATAAGACACTTCTGAATAGAGGTTTCCGTAATCATCATAGTTTTTCCAAATCTCAACACCATTTTCAATAGCCATAACTCGGAATGGTTTATAATCGTCTTTAATTGTTTTTTCTAACTTCCAAGCGGTTAGTTTTCCGTTTTCATACATACCTGTGCCTTTGTAATATTGTATAAAAGGTATTTTTGTCTGTTCCATTTCAAAGGTCATTTCACCTTGTAAAACTTCTTTTTCATAGGTTCTAGTGACGACTTGATTATCACTGCTAATACTGGTCCAGACACCATTTTTTTGATTGTCTATAAAACTGCCTGAATTCTTTAGTTTGCCATCATAATCATACATTTTTGTATCACCTTGAAGCATGTCGTTCTCAAAATATGCAGCATATTGGATGTTACCATTTTGAAAATATTCTTTGTAATCTCCAGACCTTTTTCCATCCTTATAAGAGACGAAAGTCTTTTTGTTGCCATTGTCGTAAAATTCTTGATAAAGACCATCTAAAACATTGTTCTTGTAGTTTACAGTTCCTCTTAATTGTCCGTTTGAATAGTATTCTTTATACTCACCATTCATACTTCCATTATCGAAAGAACTTGTGCTTTTAAGTAGTCCATCTTCGAAAAACTCAGTTGCTCGTCCATGAGGTTTACCATTGAGGTAATTAACTGTGCTTTGTGTGATTCCAGATTTGAAATAATGTGTGACTTCACCATCAAAAACTGTAGTGTCTTGCTCTACAGAAGGACCTTCCATTTGCAATTTACCGCTGATATAGTAATCTTTAATTATGAATTTTCCTTTTACCTTTTTTGGTGTAGGTCTAAAAAATTCAGCATATATCTTTGTGGATTCATTCCATTCCTGATCGTACCAAATGGTGTCATTTTGGGCAGACACCGTTAATTGAAAAAATGCGAATACAAGGCAGAATGACGAAATTAATGGTTTATTCATGTTGTATGATTAGTGACTACTGTTGAGGTTTTAAATATATGTATTTTGAATAAAAAAAGAGTCACATTGTTGTGACTCTTTTTAGTTATACTGTTATGAATTGTTTTTAAATTATTTCAACAAATAACCCATCATCATTTTTAATCACCTTAGCGACCTTTTTACTAGTCAAGCCTTTAATGGTCTTATCCCATTTTTTATTACTCAAACCAGATTGCACTTTTAAATCGTTTAACGCTATTGGCGAATTAGATTTTAGCACTTCAAATACGGCTTTCTCTTCTTCACTCATTTCAACTGCTTTTCTCTCTGGTCTCATTTGAGGAAAGAATAATACTTCTTGGATCGATTGGTTATTGGTTAAGAACATAATTAGTCTATCCATTCCAATTCCCATTCCAGATGTAGGAGGCATTCCATATTCTAGTGCACGAAGGAAATCGTGATCAATAAATTCTGTAGCTTCATCATCTCCTTTTGCTGCCAGTTTCAACTGGTGTTCAAAACGTTCTCGTTGATCAATTGGATCATTCAATTCTGAGTAGGCATTTGCGATTTCTTTTCCGCAGACCATTAACTCAAAACGTTCTGTTAATTCAGGATTATCTCGATGTTCTTTACACAACGGACTCATTTCTTTTGGATAATCTGTAATAAAGGTTGGCTGAATGTAATTTCCTTCACATTTCTCACCAAAGATTTCATCAATTAGCTTTCCTTTACCCATCGTATCATCCACTTCAATTCCCATACCTTTTGCAGCTTGGCGAATCTCATCTTCTGTTTTTCCTATGATATCAAAACCTGTAAAATGCTTTATAGAATCTGCCATGGTAATACGAGCATAAGGCGCTTTGAAATCAATCTTGTGTTCTCCAAATGTTGCTTCAGTAGTTCCATTTACGACAATTGCACAATGCTCTAATAGACGCTCACAGAAATCCATCATCCAGTTGTAATCTTTGTAAGACACATAGATTTCCATTGCTGTAAATTCAGGATTATGTGTTCTGTCCATTCCTTCATTTCTGAAGTTTTTTGAGAACTCATACACACCATCAAATCCACCAACAATTAATCGTTTAAGGTATAATTCGTTAGCAATTCTCATGTATAACGGAATGTCTAAAGTATTATGATGCGTTGCAAATGGTCTTGCAGCAGCTCCTCCTGGTATAGGTTGTAATATTGGTGTTTCAACTTCAAAATAACCAGCCGTGTTGAAAAAATCACGCATGGCATTGAAGAGTTTTGTTCGCTTTACAAACACCTCTTTTACATGTGGATTAACAACTAAATCAGCGTAACGTTGTCTGTAACGTAATTCTGGGTCATTAAATTCATCAAAAGTATTACCTTCACTATCCGTCTTAGGTAGCGGCAAAGGTTTTAAGGCTTTGCTCAATAATTTATAATCTTTTATATTAACAGTGATTTCTCCAACTTGTGTAGTGAATAATTCACCTTCAATTCCAATAAAATCACCAAGATCTAGTAACTTTTTAAAAAGCTCATTGTATTTAGTTTTGTCCTCTCCTGGACAAATTTCATCACGATTGAAATATACTTGGATACGACCTTCAGAATCTTGGATTTCACCAAAAGAAGCTTTTCCTTGAATTTTTTTACGCATCAAACGACCAGCAATAATCACCTTTTTACCCTCTTCATAAGTTTCCTTAATCTGTTTGGATGTATGATTTACTGGAAATAAATCTGCAGGATATGGGTTAATACCCAAATCTCTTAATTTTGCGAGTTTTTCGCGTCGTACTAATTCTTGTTCTGAAAGCTGCATGCTAAATGTATTTTAAAGGTGCAAAATTACATTATTTACAAAAAATATAGTACTAATTTGATTAAGAATAGTTTTGAGTCTTGATTATGGTTTTTTAGTTACTGTTTTTTAGTCTATCCTTTTGGTTTGTTTCCCACATGACCAAACCTATTTCCTCAGTATTTGATTTTGACTCCTTTATGATTTCATTATAATACTTTGCCATGTTGATTTGTCCATTATTGAAATGTGCTTCACCTAAAGTGTCTATATAATCAATTCTATCTGGTTCATAAAGAAGTAAAATTTGTGCTAGTAATACTGCTTTTGGGTAGTCTTTCTTCTCAATCAATTCATAAACGGCATGATTTAAAATGATGTGGTATATGCTATTTTCAATATGGTATTCCAATAAGTTGTCCTTATTTGTCGTAAGTTCTTCATAGCTCATACTTTGGAAATGTTCGGAGAGTTTCCTTCTATGCCAACTATGTTCCAACACTTTTTCAAGATGAGATATGGAGAAAATAGGTGGTTTTCGATTGCCGTTATCGTATGTGAATTTATATAACTGCAAAGTGTTTTTGACTTTAAGATTTTTGTCTGTTATTATTTTATTTACATCGATTAGTCTATTGTTATATACAATTCCTTTATATCCATATTTTTCATTAATATCTTTCAGATAAACCATGCAGGAAGTGGCCAGTAATTTTTGCTCAGGAAAGTTGAAAAACAAATAGGTTTCTGTAGGAATACTATTGTAGTCTGATTTTTTCAGATATAATACATCTATTGGATTTTTTGTTTCCGCTAATAAAGTAGTATCAGAAGAAATTTGAATAATCGATTCAGAATAGGAATCACTCGTTTTATTACCAAAAAGACCTTTTTTGTTATGGGTTTTAATATTCTCTTTGGTTGTTACCAACTTTGCACCATTTTCTAGAAATGGAGTAATGATTGATAAGCTATGGCTATGATGATGAGAATTGAGAATATATTTTATGGGTTTGTTTAAGTAAATACTATCTATAAAAGTAATAAGAGGTTTGGCTTTGTCATCCTCTGTCGTTATTGAGTTTTCCTTATTCTTTTCGACGGGAATCTTGGGAATTTCATGAAGGACTAAATATTCGGGATATTCAATAATTGTGCAGTGAGGAGAACTAGTATCTCCCATTGTGATTACTGAAATGTTATTATCTCCTTTTGTAAACAGAAAGTTTTGCTTTTCCTGTCCATTTATAAGTTGGGTTGATATAAAGTACACAGTACAAATGAGAAATAGGCTTTTCAATTTTTTCATAACTTATATTTTATTTGTAATCTCTTGTTTAACCAATTTCCAAACTTCCTTATTGTAGTTGTTTTTGGTAATTCCGGTAAGTTTTTCTAATGTTTTGAAATAGGCGTCTTCCTCTTTGGCATTTAGCAATTCCCAGACAGCTGAGAATCCTTTTTCATTCTCAATTTTCTTTACGAATAAAGCAGTAATCATAAATTCTGTTGGATTTTTATGTCCTGGAGTTTCAAAATATGATTTTTGCTCTCTTAACTTTAACCAATCAGTATGTTTGTCAATTTGTATCTGATTTTGAAACTCAGTAAACATCTCTTGCCAACTGAAACCCCAACTTCCACCATGAAGTGTAGCAATGCCTTCATCTACAGCATGATTTACTTTTCTTCTGGATATTACTTTGCTTAGTCGATTATGCCATAAATCGTGAGGATCAAATTCAATTAGAATAGAATTGTTTATGACATAAATATCTTGGTTTTCAAGTAGAACACTCCAAACAATACTTGCGCCTCTTCCGTTGTAATCTAGCTTATAATTTAAACCAAAGTACTTTTGTGAGATTAAATCGTCTTCAAAAAGATAGACGCTTGTGTTTTTGGGATCAATGTTGAGTTTTTTGTCATGGAAAGCCGTTAATCTTTGATATTCTTTAGCCTTTTTGAGATCTATTGTGTCTCGATAGTAAAAGGTGTAGTTTTCAACTGAAGTTGATTTCCAATGTTTTGTGTTACGAACTAATGGCGACGAAAACAAGTATTTATTTTCGATTTTATGTGCGATTAATTCAATACTTGCTCTAATTGAAGGTGTTTCGTCTATTGTTCCGAGATAAGCAATTTGAATAATATATTGCTCCTTTTCTATTGCATTAATATCAAGAAGGTAAGGTTTGTAAAAAATGGAATCTTCTTTTTTATGAATGCCTTCAATTTCGTCCAATAAAAGAGTGGTTTGCAAAAACTCTGGTTCATAGACCCATTCATTTATTTTAGCATCTGCTTGAGCGGCAATCAAGAATTTATTTAATGATGAAACTAATTTCTGACTTTCTAAACTGTCTTTTGGAAGCTTAATTTCTGGGTATAAATTTAGAATTGACGTTTGCGCACTTGAAATGCTTACAGATATTAATAATATTACTATTATACCGGTTGTTTTCATTCTGTTTCTGTTATAGTTTTATGTTGACGATGTCAATAACTTCTTTGGTATTCTAATTATTTAGAGCCTTTAAATTATCTACAAGGTCTTGGTTGTCCGGAAATAACTTGATGGCCTTTTCAATAACTTTTACAGCTTCTTTTGGATTTCCATTAATGCCTAAAGTATTTGCTAAACTCATATGAGTTCTTGGGTTTTCTGGAAACAATTTTGCATTTAATTTATAGACCTCAATTGCTTCATTACTTCTGTTAGTAGAGTATAAGATGCGGCCATAGGTATTTAATTCATACATACTACTTACTTTTCCATCAAAGGCTTTTACCAGTTTTTTTCTCTGTTTTTTCAAGCCATTCAGTCCGTCTTCTTTTAAAACATTACTAATTTTAGTAACAATCTCATAGTTAGATTGATAGTCATCTGAAGTTAGAATACTCAAGATGTCTTTTTCTAGAGATTCTACTGGATGTTCAATAATACGATTGGCTTCTTTTCTGTCTTTATAAAAGACGAAAGTTGGTACACGATGAATGTTTAATCCTGCTTCGTAATGATTAGGACTTTGCTTGTACATGTATGATTTTCGGCTCAATGCGATCACAGTGAGTTGGTCTTCAGGAAAATCACATGCCTCCAAAATTTTGTAAAAACGAGGCACCTCCTTTTTACTATCGCCACACCATGTTCCCATAAAAAGTGTGATTTGATACTCTTGGAGTTTTGAACCGATTGCTTTTATTGTGGCTTGGTCAAGCTCATAGTTTTCAAAGTTTTTTGAAAACCATTGGTTATAGTTTTCCGAGGTTAAACCGTCTTTATTAATTTTTCCGAGCAAAAAAGGGGTTTCATCATCAATTGCAATTTCATTATTGATGTCTTGAGCATTAGTAACAATTGAAAACAAAATTGTTACTAGAATTAAAGTATAGTTTCTCATAACTTTTAATTTACAGATGCTTTAGGTTTAGCAATGACATTTCCTTTAATTCGTAATTTTTTCTGACCGTTATCTGCATTTGAAATAACCGTTATTGATTTTGAGAATGTACCAACTCGGTTTGTTGCATACTTGATATCAATAGTTCCAGATTCACCAGGTAATATGGCTTTTTTTGGGTAAGTCGGAACGGTACATCCGCAAGTTGTTTTTACTTTTGAAATAACAATTGGAGCACGTCCTCTGTTTGTGAACTTAAAAGTTCTAACGCCATTATCATTTTGGGCTATGCTACCATAATCGATAACCTCTTCTTCAAAATGGAAGACACCAAGGTCCTCACTAGAATCTAGTTCTTGTCCGAAATTAATACAACTAAAAAGCATAATACATAATAAGCTTACTGCTGAGATGAGGTGATTTGATTTGTTTCGTTTTTTAATACATACTTGATGTTTCATAAGTGTTCGTTTTTTGATTAATACGATCACAAACATCATGGTTTGAAATAAAAAAAGAGGGTTGTTTGGGGTTGGAAATGAGTACTAGTCCTTAGGTTGAATTTTGTAACTAGCTATTAAACAGTAGCTTTAGCTCATCTCTAGAATTAACGTTAAGTTTCTTATACACGTTGTTTACATGTGTTTTTACAGTACTAACACTTACAAAAAGAGCTTCTGCAATGTCTTTATTGGTATTATCTTCTAGTAAAAGGTCTAAAACATTTTGTTCTTGCTTGGTCAATTGTTCTTTAGCTTTGGTATGTTTTTTTAGCTTTCTTTTTTTAGCCGAAAACACAAACCAAAGGTTTAATAATACAGATGCAATTAATAATCCGATGACTAAATTGGTCCAATTTAAAATTGATTTCTTTTCTGCCGAAGGAGACATGATATATTTATCTGAATTCAATTCAGCTTTGTATTGTATTGTATAAGATGAATTTGGATAGTTGTTCTGTAATCGCTCTAATAATTCATCGTAATAGGTGTTAGTCTTTAAATCTTCGAGATAGTAATTATGAAACTGATTACTTCTATCTGATAAAAAGGCATAAATATAGAGTTCGGCAAGTGGTTCGTTAAGATCTTGACCAAAATCTTGGAGCGTTTTAAACCATTTTTTGTTGTTTAAGTCTCTATTAGCCTTGCTTCTGAATTCGGTATAAGCGAACTTCATTTCTTCTTTTAATGAATCTATTTTTATAAAAGATGCGGTTTTAGGGTTGTTAGAGATGATATCGCAAAACATTTGTGCTTCAAAGGATAGCGGGAAAGTGATGCTATCAGTGCTTTTAGCAATAAAAAGAATGTCTCTACTATCTGCACAATGACCATCAAAATGATTGCTGCCTTGATTGTAAGTCTCACAATTGTCAACGTGTAGTTTGTAAATTTTTTGTTGTGTCTCTAATTGATTCCCTTTAAACTGAAAATAGCCAGATGTGTCTGAAGCGACCTTGGTGATAATTTGTTCATCATTAATACCTTGAAGCGTTCGGTAGTCTTCAATTACGGATAAATACACGTCACTTTGCCAACGTTCATTATCGATGTAACCATCAAAATGATGTTGAGCATTCATAGAGTTTCCGAAGAAAACAAGAGCAGCTAATACTGTTAAATATCTCACAGCACTAAACTACTATAATTTCTTTTAATAGAAAATGTACTTAACTATAATTATTTCAGTGTAACAAATTAATAAAGAAGACGTCAGATAGTTACATCATCAATCATCAAAATTAATATTATGAGTTTCTGGAGAGTTCTTCTCGCTATTATCTGTCCACCTTTAGCTGTTATAGGGAAAGGGTGTGGTTCTATTTTTATTGTCTTCTTATTATGGCTTTGCGGTTGGGTTCCAGGCGTCATTGCAGCCCTAGTTATTTTAAACAATCCTGAACGATAAATTACGTATCTTTGTTTTCATATTTATCAACTTAATTTTTAAGATATGAAACGTATTATACTCTTGCTTTTTAGTCTTTCAATTTTAACCAGTTGTAATTTTACTGAAGAGATCACTTTTAATGAAGATGGCTCTGGTGAATTCCTTATGCGTTACGATATGAGTGAAGTTATGAAAAAGATGGAGCAAGAAATGGGTGGTGGACAAAATAAAGAAGGAAAAGAGCAAGTTAAGCTAGATAGTGTTGTTTATTTTAAAGATATGCTTGTCGAAAAAGCCGATAGTATTGCAACATTACCAGTTGAAGAACAAGAACTATTAAAATCTTTAGAAAGTGTTGTTATGAAAATGCATATGGATGAGGCTAATGGTGTTTTTGATTTTGGATTTGGGTCTTCATTCACCAGTCTTGATGAGCTTCCTGAAGTCTTAGAAAAAATAGAACAAGCAAAACAGTTGAACTCTAAAGATAATGCTCAGTATTCTAAAATGGACGAAAGTGCAGTTTCTAGAGCATCTGAGAATATGTTTGAATATGTTGATTTTTCATACGATGGAAAGACATTCTCTAGATCCTTAAAAAAGGATTACAAACAATCGTCTGAAGATATTGAAGCTTTAGATAAAGAGGTTTCAGATATGGGAGAAGCTAAAGACATGTTCGGATCAATGAGTTATACACTTTTATATCGTTTTCCAAAAGCGGTTAAGTCTGTTACTAATGAGAACGCTGTCATAAGTGAAGATGGAAAAACAGTTACTTTAAAAGCGAATTTTATAGACATGATAAAGTCACCTGAAACGATGACTTTAGATGTAATTTTAGAAGATTAGACCTTGAATAAAAGCATAGAATTACAAGATTTAGGCACCAAAGATTTTAAAGATACTTGGGATTATCAGGAACAACTCTTTAAAGGGATTCTAGATACTAAAATCAGAAATAGAAGAGAAAGTTTAAACCTACAAACGGATAATTATTTTCTGTTTGTAGAACATCCTCATGTCTATACTTTAGGTAAGAGTGGTGATGTTTCAAATTTGTTGTTATCAGAAGAGCAACTGGTTCAAAAAGGAGCAACGTTTTATAAGATAAATAGAGGTGGAGATATTACGTATCATGGCCCTGGACAAATAGTTGGGTATCCAATATTGGATTTAGATAACTTCTTTACAGACATACATAAATATCTCAGGTTTTTAGAAGAAATGATTATTCTTACTTTAGCCGAATACGGTTTAAAAACCGAACGCAGTCCTGGAGAAACAGGTGTTTGGTTGGATGTTGGAACACCATTTGCTCGTAAAATATGTGCTTTAGGAGTTCGCGCTAGCCGTTGGGTAACAATGCATGGTTTTGCTCTAAATGTAAATGCCGATTTAGGATATTTTGATAATATCATTCCTTGTGGTATTAGAGGTAAAGCTGTGACGTCTCTCAATGTTGAATTAGGAGTTGATAAGGTAGATGAGGCTGAAGTAAAGAAAAAGCTTTTAAAGCATTTTAAAGTGCTATTTGAAGCGGAGTTTTTTTAGTTAGCCCTTCCTTTTGTGACTCACCTAAGCTTCCTCATTAAAAAACACTTTGTAGAAGTGCATTTTCTTGTCTTCGTCGTAACCTCGTTCTAGGTATTCGGCGGAAGCATCAGGTGCATCTACATCCAGTTTTATTTGAATATTGGTATCTAATTTGATTTCAGTTTTAATTTTCTGCTTCTGTTTTTTTAGTACAATTTCAGAGACATCAAATTGGTTTCTAATCAAAATGTTATGGTCACTTTCATAGACTTTTTTGTAGTCTTCAAATAGTTGAATTGTATCTTCTTTTTCGAAAACATCTTCTTTAAATGTTTCAATATTTACAATCTCATTTTCTTTAAAAAAATCGACTGTTTTTGCTAAGAAATTACTTTGTTCTTGTCCGCCAAATTGAGGCTGCATTACCTCCTTTGAAAACTCACGACACATCTCGATATAATTCTTAGTATGTTCATTAGAATCATCAGGATATTTTACATTTAAAAAGCCTTTTATCCAATATTGTGAGTCATAATTATTGTGGTCAACGCTTAATACTATTTTACCTTCACCATCTGCCGCAGTTAGGATTAAACAACCCTTGTCTACCTTTTTTGTAGCGATGCCTTTTTGTGTAATAAGGTCGTAGCTATTGTTCTCTAGATAAGTCTGAAAAAAGTGCGATTTATTTTCAACTTTAAAAATGCCAATTGCATCAGTTTCATAGTCTTCATATTGTAAATCATGAATTTTACAAATAATGACATCTCCAGTTTTTATTTGAGCAGAATTTGATTGTTCAAATAAATGCATGACAATATGTTTAGATGTTTCTATAAAATTTGAATCATCATTTAATAATTGTGACGCATAACTGTTAATTTCATTGAGTTCAACATTAGAATGGTGATTAAAACGATAGGTTTCAGCTAAGTTGCTAAAAGGACGTAAAAGATATGGTAAAATAAGATCGTAGCTCATCTCGTCAAACTCAAGTTCTTTTTCAGAAAACGCATTTTTGGTGCTATTAAATTTGTTACCAACTTTGTGAAGAATACATTTTGAAATTGAGGCTTTAGTACGTTTAATCATGCTGAATTTTTGTCGTTTTACTTAAGTAAAGATGTGATTTTTGTTTAATTTATTTCGTAAATAATGATAGAATTGTCGTCACCTTTCACAATAACTTCTATAGAATTATCATTATCGATATCATCCATTTCAATTGATGAATTTCCATATACAGGGAAGTTGTTTATTGGTTTTGCCTGACTGTCGAAAACATATACCTTTTTTGCTTGTAAATCTGTGACACTTACATATATTTTATCATTGATATAAAATATTTTTGGTGGTGTGTAATCTCCAAAATCTAAATTAATAGTATTGGTTTTTATCGTCAGTTTATTATCTGATAATGCGACTAAAGTTTTACTAGTAGTGGTAATGGAATGTTTCTCGCTAAGATTTAGATTTTTGTGATTCACATTTCCTTTTTGGTTTACTTCCAACAATTCTCCAGATGAATTACTAGTGGTAAAATTATTTTTATAAAGAAATATTTCATTTCCTGAAAAATCGATTGATTCTTTAACGTTAACTCTTCTTTTACCTACACGATCTAAAACTTCCATAGTGTTACCATCGGCAAATATGATATAGTCTTTTCTGGAAATTCTGAAATGTTTTGGCTGTGTTGCAATAATGTTTTTTCCAGATTTATATGTAAACCCACTTACAACTTTACCCTTTTGATCGTACATTAAAATGTTTTTGCCTTGGGTAACCATCAATCGGTATTTTCTTTTATTATCGTAGTCAAAAACAGATAGAGGTTGTGTGATTTTGTCATTAAATTTAAGAGGAAAAGAAGAAACGTCTCTTCCGTTTCTATCCAATACATAGACTCTCTTTGGAGTAGCAAATACTAACTGTAATCGACCGTTTTTATACATGTCAATCTGTTCGATTTTACCAAGTATTTTGTCGTCAAGTTGTTTTTTCCAAAATATTTTCCCTTGGTTAGAAATGAGGTAGAGGTTATTATTTACGTCTTGGATAGCTATATCTTTTTGATTGTTGGTATGGTTGTTTACGAGTTGAAGTTCATTTAAAATACTAGCATCTAGTGAAATGTTTAAATCTTCAGCAACTGTATTGTTTCTAGCTCTTGATTTATTCGTTTTAAAAATAGCATTAACATGTGCAAAATCTGTATCGTAAATGTATTGTATCGCGGAGGTTTTGTAATCTTTTAAATTTAAGTTTTTGTCGTCATTAAAATTCAAATTTAAAATAGTGTTGAGATCTTTTTCATTGGTATAAATAAACACTGAGGATTCATCACTCAGATTTAGCATCATGTCTTTAAATCGACTAGTTTCAGAAAGTGTTGTGTTATTTTGAAAATTTGCAATAATTGTTTCTAAGAAATCTACATCTTCTGTCAAAATGAAAAAGTCTTCAATGTTAGCAAAGTAAGAAATGTTTGTTTCAGGTATTAAAGGTGAAAACAATTTGTTTATTAATTCAGATTCATCCCAATTATAAATATCAACGGATCTATATGTCGAATTATTACTTAATGATAAATCTTCTAGAGTTGATGTTGCGTCAATAGATTGAAGAATGATTGCTCTCTTATTGTCTTTTTCAACAAAACCGCTTTCTACTATAGTTTCAAATGGATATATGTCTGGTAGTATAGAATCGTTAGGATTGCGTTTTAGTAATTGTTCTTCAAAAACGGTTATGTCGCTAAACGTGAAACTTAGGAAATAGTCACTGTCATATGGAATTACGTTCGCTATTTTATTCTCTTGTGGAATACTATTCTTAAAGATGTTTATTAAACTCTTAGTCGAGTCGCTCGCCTTTGTGATTCCGTTTAAAACGATGTCATTTTGTGAAATATCACCATCTAGAAGGAGATAATTTGAGAATTGAACGGCATTTAATTCAGGATTTTTAAAGTGTAATGGATTAAATGCATTTTGCTTAAGATTGATTAATACCGAAAGTGATTTGTTTTTGTTAGAAACGGTGAGCAATTTTTTTAATTCAAGATCGACTTCTTTTTGTTCAAAAGAAGCTTCTGCCAATTTTAGTCTATTCGAAATAAATAAAATACTGTCATTGATAGTGGAGTAGAAGATGGAGTTGTCTATTTCGGTTTTTAAAATGGTTTTGTTGTTTGAAGTAAATTTTTCAGAGATTATATTCGGAATCGAATCCAATTCAAATATTGAAGTCTTGAAATTTGTGATGAAACTAATTTCTATGCTGTCATTTTGGTCTTTAGACAACGTAATGAAGCATTCACTTTCTGGTTTAAGGAATGAAATTGGTTTTAATTGTTTGTTGAAACTCTCAATTTGAGAATAATTAAGTAGTTCTTGGATTAAAGAATTTGAATTTATTGCACTTTTTAAACTTTCTAAGGAATTAGTTTTTATAATTACTGAAGAATTTTCGGGAATGCAACTAAAAAGGTCTGCTGCTGTTTTTTTATCACTCTGACAACCTAAAGTTAAAACGCACAAAACGATTAGTAACCAAATGTTTTTCATTGAAAAGGTTTTTACAAATATAAAAAGTTACAGTTCTAAATTTAATTGTTCGGGCAATAATCTAAAAGATTTCCTATGGTATTTAGTAGCTCCATATTTTTTTATTGCCAGTCTGTGTTCTTTAGTAGGATAACCTTTGTTTTTTATCCAATTGTACATCGGGAATTCTTCATGAATTTTAGCCATGTAGGCATCTCTGTAAGTTTTGGCCAGTACTGAAGCCGCTGCGATTGAAAGATATTTGCTGTCTCCTTTGATTATAGTTTGATATGGAATTGAATGAAATGGCTTAAACCTATTTCCATCAACAATTATAAAATTAGGTTGTTGCTTTAGTTTTTCTATGGATTTATGCATTGCCAAAATGGAAGCGTTTAAAATATTGATCTTATCAATTTCGTCTTCAAAGACATGATCAACAGCAAATGAAATAGCTTCTGCTTCTATTATAGGTTTTAGATGCAATCTTTTTTTTTCTGAAAGTAGCTTTGAATCGTTTAATAAATTATTTGCAAAATCACTAGGTAAAATAACAGCAGAAGCGGTCACTGGACCAGCTAAACAGCCCCTTCCTGCTTCATCGGTTCCGCATTCTAAATCTAATTTTGAAAAGTTAGCTAAAAGGTTCAATAATGTTAAAGTTTGGACAAAGTTAAAATTTTAACGCAACCTTTTATAAACTAATGCATCTTAATGTCAGTAAAAGCATTGGTTGTGCAATTATTTAATGAACATTTTAATTGTTAGGTTGTTAACATTTTTTTGGCAAAAATACTTGTTTATTTAATATATTATTAAGATGTTTGCGCTAGACTAACTCAAATAATTGTTTTATGAAATTAAAGTTAACATGGTTAATGACGCTTTTTATGGCGTTTGTGATGCAATTTTCTTTTGCACAAGAGAAAACGATCACGGGAACAGTTACATCGGCCGCAGATGGTTTACCATTGCCTGGTGTGAATGTAATTGTACAAGGGACTTCAAGAGGAGTTCAAACAGATTTTGATGGTAATTATACCATTAAAGCAAGTACTGGAGAAACTTTGGTTTTTTCATTTATAGGTATGAAAGAAGTAACTGCTTTAGTTGCTGCCAGTAATACAATGAATATGGTAATGGACGAGGATGTTGAAACCCTTGAAGAAATTGTCGTAGTAGGATTCAGTTCTAAATCTAGAGATGAACTTACTTCTGCAGTATCAAATGTTACCGCTGAAGATTTACAAAAAATTGCACCATCAGTAAGTATAGATAATATGCTTCAAGGTGTTGCTGCGGGTGTTCAGGTTACTGCCCAAAATGGTAAGCCTGGTCAAACGGCGTTTATTAGAGTACGTGGTATTGGTTCGATCAATGCTGGTAATCAACCACTATATATTGTGGATGGTGCTCAAGTAAACGAAAATGACGTTAACGCTATTAATCCTAATGACGTTGAGTCTGTTAGTGTCTTGAAAGATGCTGCATCAACTTCTATCTATGGAGCACGTGGTGGTAATGGTGTTGTACTTATTACTACAAAACGTGGTAAGAAAGGAAAAGAAGCCGTTATCAAAATTAGCACAAGATTAGGTCGTAGTAGAAAAGTTAAAGATAACTTTACTATGATGAACTCGGCTCAAAAGCTTCAATATGAAAGAGAATTAGGGATTGGGACAGGAGCTTCTATTTCTTCTAACTCTGAATTACAAGCTTTACTAGCTTTAGATCACGATTGGCAAGAAGATTTATTACAAGATGGTTTACAACAATCATTCTCTATGTCTATTTCAGGTGGTGAAGAGCGCATGCGTTACTTCTTCTCTTTAGGATATGATGAAGATACAGGTATCGTTAGAGATATTGATGGTTATAGCAGATCATCTGGACGTTTAAATGTTGATTATGATGCAAAAGAATGGTTAACAATTGGGACAAGTTTAGCTTTCTCAGGTGTTAAGCAAGGAGATCCAAGAGATAGAAACAACGTGCAAAACCCATTTAGAGCAATGTACGATTACAACCCATACGAGCCTTTCTATTCAAGAGATGCTAATGGTGATGTAGTATTTGATTCTAATGGTGCACCTGTATTGAATCCAACTTCGGCTGGATATCCTGTATCTAGTGAACTTAGAGAAAACTTAACTACTAGAATTAATAATAGATTCTTAGGTAACGTGTATTTAGATTTTAAATTACATGATAATGTGAAGTTCTTAACTCAAGTGTCTGGTATTTTCGATCAGTTTAGAAGAGAGAATTTCTTACAACCTGGATCTACTTTAGATTTAATTATTAATGCTGGAATTCCTACTGGAGACAAAACAGATAGTGGATCGGCAGATTTTACTTACACTTGGTTAAACAAGGTAACATACTCTAATACATTTGGTGAAAAGCACAACTTAGAACTTACTGCTTTAACAGAATTTGTTAAAAGAGACTTTAGATCATATTTAGCTTCTGGTACAGGTTTCGTTGTTGGAGGCCCTTCAGTATTAGATGTAGCAGCTGCTCCTGATAATATTGGTGGTACTAGATTTCAAAATGCTTTGTTCTCTGTAGCAGGTAATGTAGATTACAACTATGACAACAGATATATTGCAACGGCTACTGTAAGACGTGATGGATCTTCTAAATTTGGTGCTAACACTAAGTATGGTACTTTCTATAGTGGTTCTGTTGCTTGGAATATTAACAATGAAGCTTTCTTTAAGAGTAATACAATAAATACATTAAAGTTAAGAGCTTCTTATGGAACTTCTGGTAATGACCAAATTGGTAACTACCAACCTATTACTACTTATGGATTTTTCGCTTATAACGGACAGACTACTCTTGAACCACAAAATTTTGGTGATCCAGACTTAGGATGGGAACAGAATACGAACTATGGTATTGGTGTTGAATTCGGATTATTAAATAACAGAGTAAGAGGTTTAGTTGATTATTACAACAGAACAACTTCAGACTTACTATTAAACGAACAATTACCTTTTTCAGTTGGTGGACCAACAGTAACAGGTAACTTGGGTGAAATGGTGAACAAAGGTTGGGAATTTGAATTGGCTGGTGATATTATTAGAACTCAAGATTTCAAATGGACAGTTAATGCTAACTTAAACCTTTATGATAATGAAGTTACTAAATTAGTAGATACTGATGATTCAAGTACTCCAGGTATTGATGAAAGTGATTTATTCTCAACAGGTAATTTCTTTTCAGTACTTAGAGTTGGTGAAGAAGTAAATACATTCTTTTTAACTCGTTATGCTGGAGTTAATCCTGCAAACGGTGAAGCTTTATACTTGGATACTGATGGTAATGTAACAAATGTTGCCGCTGGTAATGAAGTTGCTTTATCTGGTAAATCTCCATTTGCTGATATGGATGGTAGTTTTGGAACTAGTGTTTCATACAAAGGATGGGATTTAAATGCTAACTTCTATTGGAAAGTTGGAAACTATATCTATAACACTATGGAGTCTAATATGTTAGCTGATGGTGATGGTATCGAAGGTAGTAACCAAAGATTAGATGCATTTAACTACTGGAGAAACCCAGGAGACACAAATGTATTACCAAGACCATCTTCAGCAGGATTTGCTGCAGATGCTGCACAAACTTCAGATAGATTCCTACAGAAAGGTGATTATATCAGATTACGTTCATTACAACTTGGTTATTCTTTACCAAAACGTTTTACTGATGCTATGTCTTTAGATAATGTTAGAATTTATGCTGCTGGAACAAACCTTTGGACATACGCTCCTGAATATAAAGGTGATCCAGAAGTAGGTATCGGTTCGGGTGAAACTCAAACTGCAGGTTCTGGTACAATTCCAGGTGAATTCTCTTTATATAGTTACCCTACAACGGCTACAATAGCTATTGGATTTGATATTCAATTTTAATAAACATGAAAAAGATGAAAAAATACACAATAATTTTAAGCACGATATTCGCCATGGCATTCATGAGCTCGTGTGATCAAGAGAACTTAAATCTTAACCCGTTTAATGCGGTGGGTGTAGATGTAGCATTAAATAATGCTAATGATTTTGAGATCGCTGTCAATGGTCTATATAGTATGATGATTGAATCAACATATTATGGAGCAGACTTTATGTCTTTCCCAGATGTATTGGCAGATAACTTAATCATTAATTTAGATGCAAGACAAACTCAGAGAACTACTTTTGAGTGGAGATACAATCCGAATAACACTAGAGGTAATTTCATGGTAAATGCTTATGATGTTGTTCAACATGCAAACTTTATCTTAGAAAATACTTCTAAGTTGTCTGCTGGTGCGCAAAGAGATAACATCGAAGCACAATGTTTAGCCGCTAGAGCTTTAGCACATTTTGATATTAACAATGTGTTTGGAATGATTCCAACGCAAGAAGCTGGAGCTAATTCTTCATTAGGTATTTCACTTAACTTTAGTTCTGATATTCGTCAGACTCTAGGTAGAAATACTGTTGAGCAAGTTTATACTTCTGTAATTGCTGATTTAGTTGCTGCAAGCGCAAAAATATCTGGTAGTAATGGTATAGAACGTTTCAATGCGGATGCTATTAATGGTTTATTGTCTAGAGTATACTTATACAATGGTCAATATCAACAAGCTTCAGATGCAGCAGACGCTGTGACTGGTTCAGTTGCTCAGTTTGGTAATTTTACTGGCTTATGGGATGATTCTAGTGATGATGGAGTTTTATTTAAACTTATAAATCGTGATGCTGATACTGATGTTTCAACAGCAGTTCCTTATAGTCAAACATTAACAAGTGGGATTTTCTCTGAGTATGTAATTGACTTTGGTTTCTTTAACTTATATAGTCCTCAGGATGTAAGACTTGGAGCTTTCATTGAAACGTCTCCATTTGATGGTGTTCTTTATAACCACGTATCTATACATAATTCTAGCTCAATAAATGCTGGTTCAGGAGTTGTAGATATTAAAGTTATAAGAGCTGCGGAAGTTCAGTTAAATAAAGCTGAAGCTTTAGCTAATTTAAATCAAGATGGTCCAGCTTTAGCGGCATTAGATTTAGTTAGAAGTCAGAGATATGTTATTCCTGCTGCAGGAGAAACAGGTCAAGCACTTAAAGATGCTATTCAGTTAGAAAGACGTTTAGAACTTGCTTTCCAAGGTCATAGATTCTTTGATATCAAACGTCAAGGTCAATCTATTCAAAGAACTAATGCAGGTCAACTTGCAGATGGTACGGGTACTCCACCATTATTCTTAAACTTACCAGCTGGAGATTGCTTATTCGAATTGGCTATTCCAGTTACAGAGATTAATGTAAATCCTGCTTCTTCTCAAAACCCTTGTTACTAAAAAAAAAAATTATGAAAAAAACAATTTTATTATTAACAGCAGTTGTCTTATCAACATTCATGTTTTCATGTGATGAAGATGATGACAGACAAGTATACAACGAAGGTACGGTAACGTATTTTACAGAAACAGCAAGTAATTTATTTGTGACTTCTGATAATCCAAGTACTTCAATTGAAGTTGTGTCTTCAACAACACGTGCAGTAGCTAGAACATTTACAGTATCAGTTGATACTGATGCTTCTACAGCAGTAGAAGGCGTTGAATTTACTTTAGGTTCTAATTCTGTAACTATTCCTGCTGGATCATACGTAGGTTCATTTGAAATAAATGGATTGTTTGCTGGAGCTTTAGAAACAGGTTCTACACTTGTTCTTAACCTTTCAGGTGCATCTGCAGCTGGATTTGATACTACATATGAATTAGGAATCTTTAAATTATGTGAATCAGATTTAGGTGGTATGTATGAAGTTACTACTACTTATGGTTTTCATGATTTCTTACCAGATTTCGATGTGAATACACAAATGATGGCATGGGCTCCTTTAGGAAATGGTGCTTATTTTATTCAAGATTTCTCAGGAGGTTTATATGATGGTGGTCCTTATTCTGGTGCTTATGGAACAGGTCCAACAAGTTTCGATATGGAAGTTACAGATATCTGTGGAAATATTTCTTGGATCGGTCAAGTAGATCCTTGGGGAGATATTTTACCAAACGGAACTAACTCAGTAGATGGAATGACTGGTGTTATTACTACATCATGGACATGTACTGGATACGGTGAAAACGGAGTTTCTACTTACGTACCTCAATAATTTTAATTTAAAATAATAATAATTATGAAATATATATTCAATTTTAGACTCCTTTTCATCGCTGCGTTACTTGTGTTTGTATCATGTGACAGTAAAGATGATGATACGAGTTTCTTAGATGACAGACAATCTGTTGCTTATTTCGTGCCTGGTGATTCTGGAACTTTGCAAGTATCTCCTGACTCACCTTCATCTACTTATGATGTGGTAGTTGGTGTGTCTGAATCTAAATCTTTTGCAAGAACATTTACTTATACTATAGATCCTTCATCTGTTGCAGTTGAAGGTGTAGATTTTACTTTATTGTCAAATCTTGAAGTACCAGCAAATTCAATTGTTGGTTTTATTACAGTAAGTGCTCCTTATGCTGCATCTACTCTAGAAGGTAAGTCTTTAAAATTAAACTTAACTTCAGTTGAAGATTCTCAATTAGGAAATAGAGTACAGTTTAACTTAAATATCATTAGATTTTGTCCATTAGGAGCTGATTTTACAGGTGACTATATGATAGACTTCGTTACTGGTGGTGTTCCTGCTGCAGGTAATGCTCCAGCATTAGGAACTGGTGTGGTAGTTAATGTATTTGAAGGCGACAGTCCTACTGAAAGAAGATTCAACGTTAAATGTTACCCTAGTTTTGGATTTGCTAATCCACCAGTTGATTTCTCTTTTGGAATGATCTGTGGAAATGTATTAGCTAATGGAACTCTTGACCCATCAGGTGTTGGTTGTGGAGGATCTATTTCATTCGGTCCAGCTATAAACCCATCAACTTATGACAATGATGATGATAGTACTTTTGGTTTAACATTTGTTGAAGATATAGAAGCGCAATGTGATGATAGTACTGGAGAACAGGAAACTGTTTATACATTTACAAAACAATAGTATATAATATATTTGTTTTATAAAAAAAGCGTCTAAGGTTTTCCTTAGGCGCTTTTTTTTGTTGTTTATGTTGGAAATTATTAATTTTTTAAGATTTACTTATTGGTATTAAAAGTATATTTGACCATTATGAGAGTACTTTTTTTATTTTTTATTTTCTTGTTTGGCTTAAGTTCTAATTCTCAAAATAAGGACAAGAGGCTACAGGCGCAAAACACGTCTGCTTTAGACACTTCTGGTGTATCAAGTTCAAGTACTAAAAACGAAGATTTATATAAAGAGAAAGCTACTATAGACCAATATATGATCATTTCACATAAGAGGGATAGTACTTATGTCGATACCACCTTATCAATCCATAAAGATTATAAGTTTAATTACCTTAGAAAAGATAATTTTGAATTAATATCGTTTTCAAATATTGGACAGACCTATAACTCTTTAGGTAAAAATTTTGATAATAATTCAGCTTTACCCTTGTTTGGAGCTAGAGCTCGTCATTTTAATTACATGGAGATTGAGGATGTTAATTATTACTATGTACCTACACCGTTTACAGAACTCTTTTTTAAAACCGCATTTCAACAAGGTCAGGTATTAGACGCTTTTTTTTCTGTTAATACATCTCCACAATTTAATTTTTCAGTTGCTTATAAAGGTTTGAGGTCGCTTGGTAGTTATCAGCACACCTTAACTAGTACTGGTAATTTTAGATTTACTACTAATTATCATACTAAGAGTAATAGATATAATTTAAGAGCACATATAGTTACTCAAGATTTATTAAATGAAGAAAATGGAGGTATTAAAGATGAGGATATTGAAAATTTTGAATCGGGAAATGAAGAGTTCATTGATAGAGCAGTATTTGATCCTCAATTTGAAAACGCAGAAAGTATTTTAAGAGGAAAACGTTTTTACCTAGAACATGAATATAAGATTAGTAAAGGAACTGATTCAATAGCTAATAGTTTGACTGGTGGACAAATTATTTATTTTGAAGACAAGTATTACCAATTTGATCAGAGTCTCGAAAATGATTTCTTTGGAGATGCGTTTGTAGGCACTATTGTGGATAGAACTACACTTGAAAATTTTTACAATCGATTATACTTGAACTATGATAATAAAACATTGGGAAAGTTTCAACTAAACATGGACTATACCGATTATAATTATGGTTATAATAGTGTTACTGTTTTAAATAATGAGGTATTGCCTAATAGAATTAAAGGTAGTACTGTTTCTTTAGGTGCTAAATACAATAAGAAGTTTGGTGAATTTCATTTGTCAGGAGAATTTTTAGCTAATATAAGTGGAGATTTTGAAGGGAATATGCTTACCGCAAATGGCAAATATAAGTTTAATGATGACATCAAAGTTAAGGCTTCTGTAACTCTAAAATCGTCTGCTCCTAATTATAATTATTTGTTATACAAGAGTGACTATATTAATTATAATTGGAATAATGTAGATTCTTTTGAAAATGAAAGTACTAGACAGTTTGTTTTTGACTTAGAGTCATCTAAAATAGCAAATGTTGCATTTGACTTTACTAATATTGACAATTATACTTTTTTCGGAAAGGTTGATGGTATTGATGGAGTAAAGCCATTTCAAAGCCCAGAGCAAATCAGTTATTTTAAAATCAAGGTATCTAAAGAAATTAAATATGGAAAATTTGCCTTAGACAATACTATAATGTATCAAAATGTTCTAAACGGAGAACAAATATTTAATGTTCCTGATTTTATTACTAGAAATACATTATACTATTCTAATCATTTCTTTAAAAAAGCTCTATTTCTTCAGACCGGTATAACATTTAATTATTTTACTGGGTATAATATGGATGCTTATGATCCAGTATTAGCAGAATTCTATGCTCAGAACGATACAGAGATTGGAAATTTTCCAAGATTAGATTTCTTTATTAATGCCAAAATAAGGCAAACACGTATTTTTTTAAAGGCTGAACATTTTAACGCAGCTTTCTCAGGTTATAATTATTTTTCTTCACCAAACTACCCTTATAGAGATTTTGCTATACGATTCGGCCTTGTTTGGAATTTCTTTTTATAATATTTATTCAAATTAATAAAGATAGTATCTTAAAAACTGAGATACAATAATAAGTAAGATATAATGTATTAGGGTTTGATTTGGTTTGAAGATAAT